>CAVOLL010000010.1:0-1334846 GCA_963696745.1 uncultured beta proteobacterium | reverse complement strand
GGCCATCACGCTCCTGAAGCGCAGCGCACGGATCGCCCTGCCGCAACGCGAGTCGAGCAGGTTCTTCGCCGCGACCAGCGCGGCGACGACGAAGACCCAGATCAGGTAGTAGGACGCGTTGCTGGTGTCGAGATCCCAGCCGAACAGCGACACCGGCGGGACGTTGTCGATGCCGCTGTACTGGCCCAGCATCGGAAGGTTGCCGAACAGGTAGTAGATCGCGATTCCCCACGTGATCGTGCTGATCGTAAGATAGTGCCCCGAGAGCCGCAGCGTGATCGCGCCGAGCAGCAGTCCGGCCGCGGCGGTGATCGCAAGCGCGGCGACCAGCGACAGCCAGGGCGAGAGCCCCAGTATCACGGTGAGCGCCGCGGTCGTGTACGCGGCCATGCCGACGAAGGCCTGCTGTCCGAACGAAACGATTCCTGCGACGCCGGTCAGCACGACCAGCCCGAGCGTGACCAGCGTCGCGAGGCCGACGTAGTTGAGCAGCGTGACGTAGAACGGCGGGATCGCCAGCGGCGCGATCGCCACCACGACCAGGAAGGCGAGCAGCGCCCCGTGTCTGCGCATCACGCGCATCACTCCTCCTCGTCCTCGACGTTGGTGGTGCGACGTGAGCGATCGCCACAGCAGCACCGGAATGATGATCGTGAACACGATCGTCTCCTTGTAGGCGCTCGCCCAGAACGAAGCGAAGGCTTCGAGCAAGCCGACGGCGACCGCGCCTGCGGCCGCCAACGGATACCCGGCCATTCCGCCGAGGATCGCACCGACGAAACCCTTCAGGCCGATCATCAGGCCGGTGTCGTAATAGATCGTCGCGATAGGCGCGACCAGGATGCCGGAGCCCGCGCCGATGAACGCCGCGACCAGGAAACTGAGGCTTCCGAGAGAGCTCGGCCGGAATCCCGACCAGGCTCGCGCCGACGCGATTGATCGCGGTCGCGCGCAGGGCCTTGCCGTAGAGCGTGCGCTCGAAGAACAACCACAGCGCGATCATGCCTAGCACGCTGGCCGAGACCACCCAGATGCTCTGCGCGGAAATATTGAGCACTCCCAGCTTGAACTGCGAATCGGAGAAAGCGGCCGACCTGAGACCCTCGCCGCCGAACATCACCAGTCCGAGCCCCATCAGCATGTAGTGCGCGGCCATCGAGACGATGAACAGCACCAGCACCGATGCGTTGGCGAGCGGCTGGTATGCCACCCGATAGAGGATCGGGCCCAGCGGCACGACCAGTCCGAGCACGATCAGCACCTGAACCCACATGTCGAGCTTGCGTGGCGCGGCCCACCAGGCGAACGCCGCGATCGCGATCGGTACGATCACGTAGAGCAGGACGATTCGCGGAACCCGGCGCAACGCCTTGTCGCGCCATGCCACAGCGAGTTCGAAACTGGCCGCGAGCAGCCCGCCGCACACGAGAACGTAGACCGTCGCGGGAAGCTGCCCGTTCTGCAGAAAACCCATCGACAGCGCCGAGTAGGCGATGAATTCGCCTTGCGGCACGAAGATCACGCGAGTGACCGCGAACACCAGCAGCAGCGCGAGTGCGAGCAGCGCGTAGATGGCGCCGTCGGTGACGCCGTCCTGCACCAGCCAGACGAAGATGTCCGCGGTCATCGCAGTAATACCGTCAGCAGCCTTGCTTCAGCAGCCTCACTTCATCAGTCGCCAGGCGCCGTCCTGCACGCGCACCAGCACCCGGCCGCGCTCGTCGAGGCCGTTGTGGTTCGCGGCGCTCATGTTGTAGACGCCGTGCGTGCCGATCACGTTCTGCACGGTTTCCAGCGCGTCGCGCAGCGCGGCGCGAAACTCGGGCGTTCCGGGCTTGGCCTTCTTCAGCGCGGCAGGAACCGCTGCGTTGGCAAGCAGCGCCATGCTGTCGTAGCTGTAGCCGGCGAAGGCGTTGCGGCTACCGGCGCCGAAGGTCGCCTCGTAGCGCTTGACGAAGTCCAGCGACACCGCCTTGGTCGCGAACGAGTCCGGGAGCTCCTCGGCCACGATCAACGCGCCGGTGGGCGCGACCGCACCCTCGACGCTCTTCTTGCCGGTAAGAATGAACGCCTGGTTCACCGTGCCGTGGTTGTGGTAGATCGGGCCCTTGAAACCGCGCTCCACGAGCGCGATGTGCGGCGTCGCCGCCGGGGTCCGGAGCCGCCGACCACCACCGCGTCGGGTTTCGCGGCCATGACCTTGAGCACCTGGCCGGTGACGCTGGTATCGGCGCGGGCAAGGCTCGTTGGTCACGATCTTGAAGCCGCCGGCCTTCTCGAGCGAGGTGATCGCGTTGTAGACCAGATCGCCCCAGGTGTCGGAGAACCCGATGAATCCGACCGTCTTGGCGCCGCCCGCCTTCAACTGCTCGGCCACCGCGCTCATCATCAGTTCGGTGGGCTGCGGCACGACGAAGGTCCACTTGAGCCGGTCGGGCGGGAGCGGAGGCACCGGCGTGAGCGCGATCATCGGGGTCTGCGACTCGGCCGCGACCGCGGTCATCGCGACGGCCGAGGGCACGCCGTTCGAACCCATGATCGCATCGACCTTGTCCTCGGTGACGAACTTGCGGGCGTTCTTGGTGGTGTCGTCCGGTTTGGACTCGTCGTCGAGGATGATGTACTTGACCGGTTCGCCGCCCAGGGTCTTGGGCAGCAGCTGGAATGCGTTCTTGTACGGGACACCGAGCGACGCGCCCGGGCCGGTCGGCGCGCAGCCAGCATGCCGACGGTGATCTCGGCGAGGGCTGGCGTGGCGGTGAGTGCGGTGGTGGTGGCGAGAACTGCCAGCTTGCGTTTCATGGTTTCTCCTTGGTGGGTCGCTTGAGAATCGCGACGGTAAATCCTGAAGACAGGGCGGTCGGTCCGGCGAGTTCAGCCGGTGTCGGGCGGACGCATCATTCCGAGGTACTTCAGCATGCCCAGCATCTGTCCCAGCGCTTCGTTACGATACGTGGCAACGTCGATGCCGGGGTAGTCGTAGAAGCCCTGGCCGCGCTCAGCCCGTTGCGCCCTTCGGGCATCTGCCGTATCGACGATCGGCCGACGCGGAGCGCGGATCGGCGTGAGCCTCGCGCCAGATAGCGGCTCGCGTGGTAGAGGATGTCGTTGCCGCCGAAGTCGATGAACTCGACCACGCCCATGGTCGCGAAGCGCAGGCCCAGGCCGTAGCGGGTGGCCTTGTCGATGTCCTCGGGCGCTGGCGACGCCCTGCTCGACCATGCGCGCGGCCTCGTTCATGACCAGCGCCTGCAGGCGCGGCACGATGTAGCCGGGCGTGGGCCGCGCACAGCACCGGCACCTTGCCGATGCCCTCCAGCAGTGCCTGCAGTCGCCGGAGATCGCCTGCGGCGAGGTGCCGGCGTGCGCGCGAAGTTCGACCAGCGGGATGAGGTAAGCCGGGTTGAGCCAGTGCGCGTTGAGGAAGCGCTCCGGCGCTGCGGTGACGAACGCCGCCAGGTCGGTGACCAGGAAGGTCGACGTGGTCGAGGCGAGCGATCGCGTCGCGGAGCAGGGCCGTGCGCGCGAACGCGAGCGCCTCGCGCTTGGCGTCGCAGCGTTTCGGGCACGCCTTCGAACACGACATCGGCCGCGCCAGCGCCCGGGCGCGGCGGCGCCGCGCGCGCGGTACGAAGTGCACCCGCGCGAGAATGGCGCCGCACGCGGCCGGTCGTCGAAGGCGCCCCAGTTCCACCATCGTCTGCAGGTTCGCGTCGATCTCGGCCAGCGCTGTCGATCAGCCGAGGCGCTGCTCGGCCTCGCGGCGCCGCGCGTCCTTGGCGTCGACAGCGGACCCGGCCCGGCATAGGCGAAGGCGGTCGCGCGGCATGCCACGCCCCATCCGGCCGAGGCCGAGCGCGACGACATTGTCGCGCGACGCGCGCCCGGTGATCACTGCTCGAAGCCCGTGCATCCGCATCTCGCGCAATTGCGCGACGTCGAGCGGGAGAGCCCCAGGGCGTCCCAGCGTGGCGCGCGGGCCGCGCGACAGGTCCTCGCCCCAAGACTGCCGAGCCCGACGGCCAGCAGGCCGCGCGCCACCGGGCGGCGGCACGCCGGCCCGGCGGCGACCGAGACCAGGAAGGCCAGTCCGAAGCCGACGTCCTCGCGCATGTAGCGGTGCGACGCGCAGGTCGATGTGCTCGCGCCAGTCGCCCGACTCGGTCACGAGCTGGTCGTGCGCGTCGCCGTACATCCAGCGGTCGCTGTCGTAGTGGTCGGCCAGCGGGAAGTGCGGGCCGCGTAGCCCAGCGCCTCGCGCACCGCGATCCGCTCGGCGTCCAGCGCGTCGGTGACGCGCCGCACCGACGGCTGCGTGCCCTCGTCGTGGATGTCCCAGGCCTCGAAGGCGGTGGATGTCGAAGCGCTCGTTCGAAGTGCTCCAGCGGACCGGCGTTCATCACGATCAGCGGCGGGTGGATGACCGGGCCGGCGTTCATCAGCGCGCCCGACAGCGCATCGCCGACCGGATGGACCGCCGGATAGGCCTGCGCGACGACCGCCAGCGCGCGGCCGCATCGAAGGCAGGAAAGACCCCGGTGGGCAGGCGCGGCGCGCGCGTCGTGATCGCCACTTCGGCCGCACCGTGCTTGCGCGCCAGATACGGCAAGGTGCCGGTCTCGGCGCACGCGACACGGGCGCGATTGCCCGCGTCGCACGCGACCCGCGCCATCACGAAGCCACCGAACCAGCCGGGTGGCATCAGCACAACCTGGTCGTCGACCAGGTGCGGAGCGAGCGCGCGCGCGATGTCGACCTGCGAGAACGCCGGAGTCGGCACGACGATCAATTGCGCGCCGCGCACCGCCTCGCCGATATCGGTCGTCGCGAGCGCGAGCGCGACCTCGCGACGTCCGCGGTAGTCGACGAGCGTGATGCCGCGCGCGGCGAGCACCTGCGCGAACGCGCCGGCGTCGCGTCGCCACATCCGCACCTCGTGTCCTTGCTCGGACAGGTCCGCCGCAGCTGCATGGCTTCCGTGGCCGCCGCCGAGCACCGCAATTCGCATCAGCACTCCCCCCAAGCGCCGGTCGTCGCCGGCGTTTCGTTCATTCTATCGATCGACGGCTGCCGGTCAGGCGGCGACGCCAGCACTGATCAAGTCCCGCACCTGGTCGCCCGAGTAACCCGCTTCGGCCAGCACCCGCGCAGTGTCGGCTCCGTAGCGCGGCGCGAACGAAAGCTCGACGCGCGCGTCCTGCAGGTCGACCGCCATCGGCTGCATGTGCACGACGCGCCCGTCGGGCAGGGTCGTACGGGTGAGTTTGTCGCGCAGCTGCGCAAGTTCGCGCACCTCGCGAATGCCCAGGATGCGCGTCGCCGGGATCGTCGCCGCGCCGAGGTCGGCGAGGATCTCGTCGCAACGGTAGCGCTCGGTGACCCGGGCCATGTCGCGGTGAATCGCCTCGCGCTGTTCGTGCCGTCCTTCGTTGGTGCCGCGGACCTCGTTGGCCACGGTCGCGAACTTCGGGATCGACACCAGGCGTCGCCACTGCGCGTCGCTGCCGATCGCGAGGAACACGTATCCGTCGCTGGTCGGATAGACGTTGGTCGGGATGAACTTGCGATGCTCGTTGCCCACGCGCGTGATCTCGCTGTCCTTGCAGCCGAGGTCGACCAGCGGCAGAACGGTCGTCAGCCAGGAAGCCGCGGCCTGGAGCATCGAGACGTGGATCTGCCTTCCGCGCCCGGTTTCGTGGCGATCGAGCAGCGCCGCGAGCACGTTCGCGTAGACCTCGTCGCCCGCCTTGAGGTCGATCACCGGGATGCCGGCGAGCGTCGGCGGGCCCTTCGGGTCGCCGGTGACTTCCATGTAGCCGGCCATCGCCTGGGTGACGGGGTCGTAGCCCGGCGCGTCCGGATAGTCCGGGCCCATCGCCGATATCGCGGCCCAGATCAGGTCCGGCTTCACCGCGCAGAGCGTCTCCGGGTCGATCCCCAGCGAGCGGTAGCGCGAGGGCACCGTGTTGCAGCAGAAAACGTCGACGTCGAGCTCGACGATCAGGCGCAAGAGCGCCTCGCGTCCGCGCGCGTCCTTGAGGTTGAGCGCGATCGCCTCCTTGCCGACGTTCTGTGCGATGAAGTAGCTGCGGCGATCGTCGTCGGCGACCCGCGACCCGATGTAGCGGTTCGGGTCGCCGGGCAGGCCGCGCCCGCTCGGCGTGGCCTCGAGGCGGATCACCCGCCAGCCGAGTTGCGCGAAGCGCAAGGTCGCGTGCGGCAGCGACAGCGCCTGCTCCATCGACAGGACGGTGCGCCGCTTCATCGCCCGCTTCGCGCCGCGTCGTCGAGATCGAGGCCGATCGCCGCGATGAAGGCGCGCTTGGCGTGTTCGAGGTGGCCGCGCATCGCCGTGGCCGCCGCCTCGCGGTCGCCGTCGCGCAACCCGGCGGCGATCGCCTCGAGCCCCTCGAGGACGATCTGCCGGATCGAGGGATCGCCGAGCGTGAGCGCGCGGATCTGCTGCATGTGGTCGGCGTAGCGGTCGATCACCCTGACCATGTGCGGGTTCGACACCAGCGCGACCCAGGCGTCGCGAAACCGTACGTTGCACTCGCTGAACGCCTGAGCGTCCGCGCGATCGTGCGCGGCGCGCGCCGCGGCGAGCGCCGATTCGATCGCCTCGCGTTCCTTCGGGTCGCCCGCACGCGTTGCGACGCGAGCGATCGCGGCCGGTTCGACCAGGAAGCGCACTTCGTAGATGTCGTCGACGTCGGCGCGCGTGAGCGAGGGAACGGTGAAGCTGCGCCCGCCGGAAACGAGCAACCCCTCGCTGGCCAGACGCGTGAGCGCCGCGCGAACCGGGGTGCGCGACACGCCCAGCCGTGTCGCGAGCGGGGTCTCCTGCAGCGCCTGCCCGGGAAGGATCGCGCCGTCGCGCAGATGCGCGCGAAGGCTCAGGTAGACCTGCTCGGCGAGGCCGACAGGCCGATCGACGGGTTCGAGCGGCTGCGACGACAAAATGTCTCCATGGCGCACGCTGATCGGGCGCTTGTGGATACTGTGTACACAAGACCCGGCGCTGTAAAGTCCTGAGCGTATCGAAACCGCGAAGCAAGCCGCATCGATTGACGGCGATCAAGTGCGGCGCTCGCGGGTCGAAGCGCTCAGCCGCAGGGCGCTCGGCCGGGCGGCGTTCAGCCGGACTGCGTTGCGCCGGACTGCGTTGAGCCGAACAGCGCTCAGCCGAGCAGATCGAGCAGAGTGCGCGCCACCACCTTGGTCGCGCGGCGCAGGTCCTCGAGCACGAGATGCTCGTCGGCGCGCTTGGCGTTGCTCTCGAGCACCGTGCGCGGCCCCGCGCCATAGATCGCCGCCGGTACGCCGTGCGCACCGTACAACCTCACGTCGGTGTACAGCGGCGTGCCCGATTCCGGGATCGGTTCACCGAACACGGCCTCGGCGTGCCTGCGAAGCGCGCGCACGAGCGGCGCGCTTGCCGGATCGGGGCGCAGCGCGTGCGCGAGCAGCAGTCTGCTGACCTGCACGGTGATCCCGTCACAGGTCGCCGCCGCCTCGTCGATCACGCGCCTGATCTCGGCCTCGACCTGCACCGGGTCCTCCTCGGGGATCATCCTGCGGTCGAGCCTGAAACTGACCTTTCCCGGCACGACGTTCGTGTTCGTGCCGCCTTCGATGCGCCCGACGTTCAGGTAGGGGTGGGTGATCCCGGCGACCTTCGAAACGATCGAACGATAGGCGTCGTTGCGCATGTACAGCGCGTTCAGGATCCGGACCGCCCCCTGGAGCGCGTCGACTCCGGACGACGGAATCGCCGCGTGCGCCATCACGCCAAGGACGCTGACCTCCATCTGCAGGCATCCGTTGTGCGCGGTCACGACCTGGTAGCTGAAGCCGGCGGCGATCAGGAAGTCCGGCCGGGTGAGACGCCTCGCGAGCAACCAGCCCGGGCCGAGTTCGCCGCCGAACTCTTCGTCGTAGGTGAAGTGCAGCTCGACCGTGCCGGCGAGCGTCGCACCGAGCGATTCGAGCGCACGTAGCGCGAAGGTGTAGGTGGCGAAATCGGACTTGCTGACCGCGGCGGCGCGCCCGTAGAGTGCGCCGTCGACGATTTCGCCGCCGTAGGGGTCGTGCGTCCAGCCCTCGCCCGGCGGGACGACGTCGCCGTGTGCGTTGAGTGCGACGGTGGGCCCCGCGCCGAAGCGGCGTCGCACGATCAGGTTCGTGATCGACTCCAGGCCGCATGCCAGGACTTCGGCACGAGGGACCGGGTGTTTCTCCGCTTGCAGGCCGAAACCGGCGAGCAGTCGGGCGGTGTGTTCGGCGTGCGGCGCGTTGTCGCCCGGCGGCGTGTCGGTTGGCACGCGCACGAGTTCGCGCAGGAACGCCACCTCCTCGTCGAAGTGCGCGTCGACCCAGGCGTCGAGTGCGTCGTAGCTGTTCATTCGGCGTCGATCTCCCCGGCGAGGTCGTCGAGCAGGCGCATCGTCGCCTGGACCGCGAGGTCGAAGTCGTTGCTCGTGCTGCTCTCGAGAGGGTTGTGGCTGATCCCGGCGTTCTCGCCGCGAACGAACAGCATCGCCTGCGGCAGGATCTCGTGCAGTTTCATCGCGTCGTGTCCGGCGCCGCTCGGCATGCGAAACACCGGCAGGCCGAGCGAAGCGACCGCGCCTTCCCAGCGTTGCTGCCATTGCGTCGCGCTCGGCGCGGCGGGTTGGCGCATCGTCTCCTCGACCCCGAACGCGACGCCACGGCGTTCGCAGATCGCGGCGAGTTCGGCGAGCACGTCGGCGACGGCGGCGTCGCGCACCGCGTCGCTGGTGCTGCGCACGTCGAGGCTGAAGGCGCATCGGCCCGGGACGACGTTGACCGAGCCGCCGGGCACCTCGAGCATGCCGACCGTCGCGACCAGGTCGGGCGTCGCGGCGGCGCGTCGCTCGACGAAGAGGATCAACTCCGCGGCGGCGGCGGCGGCGTCGCGCCGCCGATCCATCGGGGTGGTCCCGGCGTGGCTCGCCTCGCCGACGATCTCCGCGCTGTAGCGCACCCCGCCGTTGATCGAGGTGACGACTCCGAGCGGGAGGTCGAGCGCGTTGAGGACCGGGCCCTGCTCGATGTGGACTTCGACGAACCCGAGGTAGAGCGCCCGCTCGCGCGCGAGCGACGCGATTTCGTCGACGTTCAACCCGGCGCTGCGCATCGCCTCGCGCATCGTGACTCCGTCCTTGTCGCACTGATCGAGCCAGCGCCGGTCGAACGATCCGGTGAGCGCCCCGGATCCGAGGAACGCGGCCTTGTAGCGTTGACCTTCCTCCTCGGCAAAGGCGACCACCTCGATGCCGAAGGGCAGCCGCCGTCCGGCGCGATGCAACATATGCACGCAGACCATCGGCACGAGGATGCCCAGGCGCCCGTCGTACTTGCCGGCGTTGCGCACCGTGTCGTAGTGCGATCCGGTCAGCAGGAACCTCGCGTCGCTGTCGGCGGCCAGATAGCGGCCGACCACGTTGCCGAGCGCGTCGATGCGCACGCTGTCGAAGCCGCAGTCCTCGCGCATCCAGCTCGCGATCTGCGCGGCGCACGCCTGGTGTGCCGCGGTGAGGTAGGTGACCGTCAGTTGCCCTTTTTCCAGGAAACCGGGATCGCTGTGCCTGGCGAGTTCCTCGGCCCAGTCCCAGACCAGGTCTCCGGCTTGCGGCTGCACCGCGAAACTGTCCTCGAGGCGGATCTCGGCGATACGGTGGATCGCGCGCAGGCACTCCTCGCGTTCGAACCGGGGGTGGTTGGCGAGCCTGCGCTCGAAGGTGGCGATGATCTGGCCGCGGGACAGGCCTTCGCGTCTCGGTCCGCGCACTGCGAGGATGAACGGGAACCCGAACTTCGCGTTGTATCGGGCGTTCAGTCGCTGCAGCGCGTCGAACTCCTCGGGTGAGCAGCCCGCGAGCCCGGCCTTGCCCTGTTCGTTCGACGATTCGGCGGTCAGCGTGTTCGCGACCATCGCCTTGCCCGCGAGTTCCGGGTGCGCGCGGATCAGCGCGAGCTGTGCCTCGGGTCCGGCGGCGCGGACCACCTCGACGAGCGCGCGCTTGAGCGCGGCGAGCGTCGCGAACGGGCGCGCCTGCCAGGTGCGCTCGGCGATCCACGGCGAGTGCTCGTAGGTGCCCTCGAGCAGGCGAACGAACTCGGATCGGGGAGCGCCATTCAGTCGTTCGAGCGTCAGGCCCATCGAATCACTCCCAGACGAAGGCGCGCCCGGCGTCGAACGGGTGCTGTGACTTCCAGTGCCGCGCGATGTCGATGCGCTTGGCCACCCACACGCGCTCGTGCTTCTCGACGTGATCGAGGAATCTCTGAAGCGCGCGAAACCGCCCCGGGCGACCGAGCAGTCGGCAATGCATGCCCACGCTCATCATCGACGCGCGCGTCTCGCCTTCGGCCCAGTGCAGGTCGAAGGCGTCGCGCAGGTAGTGAAAGAACGGCTCCGCGTGCGAGAAACCCTGCGGCAGCGCGAAGCGCATGTCGTTGGCGTCGAGCGTGTACGGTACGACCAGGTGCGGGGCGAGCGTGCGATCGCTCTTTCTCACCTGCAGCCAGAACGGGAGGTCGTCTCCGTAGTAGTCGCTGTCGTACTCCAGGCTGCCCTGGTCGGCGACCAGCCGGCGCGTGTTCGGGCTGTCGCGACCGGTGTACCAGCCCAGCGCCGGCTTGCCGGTGATCCGCTCGATCGCCCGCAGGCCGGCCTGCATGTGGGTGCGCTCGGTGTCCTCGTCGACCTCCTGATAGCTGATCCAGCGCTGGCCGTGGCAGGCGATCTCGTGCCCGAGTTCGACGAAGGCCGAGGTGACCTCGGGGCAGCGCTCGAGTGCGTCGGACACGGCGAACACCGTGAGCGGCAGCGCGCGACGCTCGAACTCGCGAAGGATTCGCCAGACGCCGACCCGGGAACCGTACTCGTAGACCGACTCGATGCTCAGGTGGCGCGCCGCGTAGCCCGGAGGATCGAACAGCTCCGAGAGGAACTGCTCGCTCGCGCGGTCGCCGTGCAGCACGCTGTTCTCGCCGCCTTCCTCGAAGTTGAGCACGAACTGCAGCGCGACGCGAGCCTCTCCCGGCCAGCGCGGGTGCGGCGGATCGCGGCCATAGCCGCAGAGGTCGCGCGGATAGGGTTTCATCGGCGGTGCAATCGAAGTCGCGACGGGCGTTCAGCTGCCGCGATAGGTCGAGTAACTCCAGGGGGATGCGAGCAGCGGAACATGATAGTGCCCGTCCGGGTCGGCGACGCCGAACTGCAGTGTCACGCGGTCGACGAACGCGGGCTCCGGAAGGCCGGCGATGCGCGCGCGAAAGTAATCGCCCATCTCGAACTCGAGGCGGAATCTCCCGGTGCGAAACTCCTCGCCCGAGAGCAGCGGTTCGTCGGTGCGCCCGTCGGCGTTCGTGCGCAGCTCCTTGACGACGCTCCAGCGACCGTTCTCGAGCACGCTGAGCTCTATGCGCACGCCGGCGGCCGGAACGCCGTTGGCCGTGTCGAGCACATGCGTGGAGAGCCTGCCCATGATCGGTTCCTCCGTTTCACCCGTTGCCGACCGACTGCGACCGGGCAGTCATCGATTGCGCCTGTCGGCGAAGATCGTGGCGAGGTCGGTCGCCGGATCCTCGTCGACCAGCCGAAGCTGGCTCGCGATCGCGTCCAGGTGCGTGCTCATCAGCCGTGACGCGCGATCGCCCGCCCCGGACGCGATCGCCTCGGCGATCGCCGAATGCTCGTCGTCGGTGCACGCCGCGTGTCCGTCCGGGCCGCGATAAGCGAGCACGACCAGCGGCGTGCGCGCGACGAGCTGGTCGAGAAACTGCGCGAGCACCGTGTTGCCGGCCATCGCGGCGATCGTCCGGTGAAACGCGATCGACAGCTTCAGGCCCTGGCGCATCTCGCCGCGCCGGTAGGCCGAGACTTCCTGGCGCACCAGCGCCCTGAGTTCGCGCGCCTGCGCCCTCGTGATCGAGCGCGACAGCGACTGCACGATCGCGCACTCGATCGCGCGGCGCGCGGCGAACAGGTGCCGGCTCTCGTCGATCGACGGACTCGCGACCACCGCGCCGCGGTTGGCGCGCAACTCGACCAGCTGCTCGTGCTCAAGCCGCGCGAGCGCCTTTCGCACGACGGTCCGGGTCGTGCCGAACAGTCCCGCCAGCGCGATCTCGGCCAGTCGCGTGCCGGGCGGCAGCCGGTGATCGAGGATCGCCCCGTGGATCGCATGATAGACGTCGTCGTCGCCGCTCGAACGCCGCGGCGCCGCGCTCGCGCCGGCGCGCGTCTCGCCGGGCGCACGGCGATCGGCGACGGTGTCTCGGCTGCTGTTGCGGGCCATCGCGCGGCGCTTCGTCCCTTTGGTTCGTCCCGTTGCTTCGTCGCTTTGGTCGTTCCGCGGAAATGTACACAAGATGCGCGACACGAACAAGATCGATTGTCGCCAATTTCTCCGAGTCATTGTTGACACTCCGCGTGGCGCCGTGCCAGCATTCCGCCAACCAATGGCGATCGGAGCGAAACGGCTCGCGCGGCGACACATGTCGTCGCAGCGGCCGGCGCGAATCCGGCGGACTCAGGTGAAGGGGGTGGCGAGATGACCGCAGGCGAAGTCGCGACCGCGACGCAATCCGGCGTGATCCGCTTCCTGCTCGGCGGCGACGTGGTCGAGGTGAGGGGCGTGTCGCCGACGAAGTCGGTGCTCATGTACCTGCGCGAGGACCTTCGTCGCGTCGGCACGAAGGAGGGTTGCGCGGAGGGCGACTGCGGCGCGTGCACCGTCGTGCTCGCGCAGTCCGAGGGCGAGGGGGTGCGACTGCGCGCGGTCAACTCCTGCATCCAGTTCGTCGCGACGCTCGACGGCAAGGCGCTGTTCACGGTGGAGGACTTGCGCGACGCGGACCGGGCGCTGCATCCGGTGCAGCAGGCGATGGTCGACTGCCACGGCTCGCAGTGCGGGTTCTGCACGCCCGGCTTCGTGATGTCGCTGTGGGCGTTGTTCGTCGAGCACGCCGAACGCGGTACCCGTCCGGGAGACGCGCAACTGCGCACCGCGTTGTCGGGAAACCTGTGCCGCTGCACCGGATACCGGCCGATCCTCGAAGCAGGCGTGCGCATGTTCGAGCTGGGCGAACGCCGCCTCGATCGGGCCGCGTTGCGCGATCGGCTCGACACGCTCGCGCGCGGCGAATCGCTGGCGTACGCGGCGCATGGCCAGCGCTTCTGGGCGCCGCGCACGCTCGACGAACTGCTCGGTCTTCGCGCCGCGCATCCGCGGGCGGTGGTGCTAGCCGGGGGCACCGACGTCGGCCTGTGGGCGAGCAAGCAGTTGCGCGAGCTGCCCGAGGTCATCTACCTGGGCGAGGTCGCGGAGCTGCTGCGAATCGAGACCCGTGAGGCATCGCTCTCGATCGGCTCCGCGGTGTCGCTCGCCGACGGATTCGCCGCGCTGTGCAGGCACTATCCCGAACTCGACGAGATCCACGAGCGTTTCGCGTCGGTTCCCGTGCGCAACGCGGGGACGCTGGGCGGGAACGTGGCCAACGGCAGCCCGATCGGCGACTCGATGCCGGCGTTGATCGCGCTCGGCGCCCGGGTCGTTCTCGCCGCGCGCGAGGGTCGGCGCACGATGCCGCTCGAGGAGTTGTACATCGACTACATGAAGAAGGCGATGCGCGCTGACGAGATCGTCGCGTCGCTCGAAGTCCCGCTGCCCTCGCCGCGCGGCAGGTTTCGCAGCTACAAGCTCGCCAAGCGCTACGACTCGGACATCTCCGCGGTGTGCGCAGCGTTCGCGATCGAAATCGAAGACGGGCGCATCGTCGCCGCTCGCGTCGCGTTCGGCGGCATGGCGGCGACGCCGCGGCGAGCGACGCATACCGAGCGCGCGCTTCGCGATCGGGCGTGGTGCGAGCAGACGGCGCGCGAGGCCATGTCGGCGATCGCGCTCGACTACACGCCGATCGGCGACATGCGCGCGAGCGCCGCGTATCGTGCCAAGGCGGCGCGGAACCTGCTCTACCGGTTCTTCCTGGAAACGCGCCCCGAAGCGCCGCTCGACGCCGCCGCGCTCAGCGTCTTCACCGCGCGTTGAGGAGCGAGGTCGCAATGGGCAAGCCGATCACGATCGCCGGCGAGGCGCGCGGCGCGGCCGGTGCCGGGGAGGGGCGTGACGCGGCCGCAGCCTCGCCGGCGCACGAATCGGCACGGCTTCACGTCAGCGGCGAGGCAACCTACGTCGACGACATCGCCGAACTCGCCGGAACGCTGCACGCGGCGCTCGGGCTGAGCGAGCGCGCGCATGCGCGCGTGGTGTCGATCGACTTCGCCGGGGTTCGCGCCGCACCCGGGGTGGTCGCGGTGTTCACCGCCAGCGACATCGTGGGCGAGAACAACTGCGGGCCGATCGCGCACGACGATCCGATCCTCGCCGACCAGGTGGTCCGGTACGTGGGGCAACCGGTGTTCGCGGTGATCGCCGACAGCTACGACAATGCGCGTCGCGCCGCGCGCCGTGCGGCGATCCGCTACGAGAACCTGCCGGCGGTCCTCTCGCCCGAAGAGGCTTTGCGCGAGAACTCCTTCGCCGTCGACCCGCTGCACCTGACGCGCGGCGACCCGGCCACCGCGCTCGCCGCCGCACCGCGGCGCATCAGCGGCGAGTTCCGAGTGGGTGGCCAGGAGCAGTTCTATCTCGAGGGGCAGGTCTCGTACGCGGTGCCGCGCGAGGGCGACGGCATCCACCTGTACTGCTCGACCCAGCACCCGACCGAGATGCAGCGGCTCGTGTGCCACGCGCTCGGACTTCGTTCGCACCAGGTGGTGTGCGAGATGCGCCGGATGGGCGGCGGCTTCGGCGGGAAGGAGTCGCAGTCGGCACTGTTCGCGTGCGTGGCGTCGCTTGCGGCGCACAGGTTGCGACGACCGGTCAAGTTGCGCCTCGATCGCGACGACGACATGTCGATCACCGGAAAGCGGCACGATTTCCACTACCGCTACGAGGCCGGTTTCGACGATCGGGGGAGGATCCTGGCGGCGCAGGTGGCCATGGTCTCGCGCGCCGGATTCTCGGCCGATCTCTCGGGTCCGGTCGCGACGCGCGCCTTGTGCCACGTGGACAACGCCTACTATCTGCCGGCCGTGAGGATCAGCGTGCTGTCGGCCAGGACCAACACGCAGTCGAACACCGCGTTTCGCGGCTTCGGCGGTCCCCAGGGTGCGATCGCGATCGAGCACATGATCGACTCGATCGCGCGCGAACTGTCGCTCGATCCGCTCGACGTGCGCAGGATCAACTTCTATGGAATCGGGGAGCGCGACCTCACGCCGTACGGCCAGCGGGTCGAGGACAACGTGATCGACGAACTGGTCGCCGAGCTCGAGGCCACCAGCGAATACCGCGAGCGTCGCGCGGCGATTCGCCGCTTCAACGCCGCCAGCCCGGTGCTCAGGAAGGGTATCGCGCTCACGCCGGTGAAGTTCGGCATTTCGTTCAACGTCGTGCAGTTCAACCAGGCCGGCGCACTGGTGCACGTCTACACCGACGGATCGGTGCTGGTCAGCCACGGCGGCACCGAGATGGGCCAGGGGCTGAACACGAAGGTCGCGCAGGTGGTCGCGCAGGCCCTCGGAATCGACCTCGCGCAGGTGCGCTCGTCGGCCGCCGACACCAGCAAGGTGCCCAACACCTCCGCGACGGCGGCGTCGACCGGTGCCGATCTGAACGCGATGGCCGCGCTCGACGCCGCGATGACGATCCGGGCCCGGCTGAGCGCGCTGCTCGCCGAGCGCGCCGGATGCGACCCCGGTTCGATCGAGTACCGCGCGGGGCGCGCGCTCGCCGGAGCGACGTCGATCGCGTTCGTCGACCTGGTGCAACAAGCCTACGACGCACGCGTGCAGCTGTGGTCGGACGGCTTCTACACCACTCCGAAGATCCACTGGGATCGTTCGACCCTCACCGGCAGGCCGTTCTACTACTTCGCCTATGGCGCGGCCGTGTCGGAGGTGATCATCGACACGCTCACCGGCGAGTTCAGGCTCTCGCGTGCCGATCTGTTGCACGACGCCGGCAACTCGATCAATCCGGCGATCGATCTCGGACAGGTCGAGGGCGCCTACATCCAGGGAGTGGGCTGGCTCACCTGCGAGGAACTGTGGTGGAATGCCGAAGGCAAGCTGATGACGCACGCACCTTCGACCTACAAGATCCCGGCGGTCAACGACTGCCCACCCGACATGCGCACCGCGTTGTTCGCGAATGCCAACGTCGAGGAGACGATCCTGCGTTCGAAAGCGACCGGCGAGCCGCCGCTGCTGCTCGCGTTCTCGGCGTTCTTCGCGATTCGCGACGCGATCGCGTCGCTTGGCGACGACGCGGTGAATCCGCCGCTGCGCGCGCCGGCAACGCCGGAAGCGATCCTCGACGCGATCGAAGCGGTGCGCGCGGCGAGCGCGGCCGCGCCAGGGCGATGAACACGGCGATGAACGGGGCGATGAACACGGCGATGAACACGGCGATGAACGGGGCGACGAGCGGGGCGCCGGATGCGGCGCTGGATGCGCTCGCCCGCTGCGGACAGCCCTGCGTCGTCGTCTGCGTCGCCGCGCTCAGCGGTTCCGGGCCGCGCGAGGCGGGCGCGAAGATGGTGGTGACACGCGAGGCCACGATCGGGACGATCGGTGGCGGCCACCTGGAGTTCGAAGCGATCGCGATCGCGCGCGGCCTGCTGGTCTCGGGTGGTCCGGCGCAGCTGAGGCGATTCGCGCTCGGGGCGACGCTCGGGCAGTGCTGCGGCGGGGCGGTGCAGTTGCTGTTCGAGCCGGTGGTGCCGGGCGCGGCCTGGCTCGCCGCGGTGAGCGACGCCGCGCGCGACGCGCGTCCCTGCGTGATCGTGACCGCGGTGCACGAAGGCAGCGCCGCGACCAAGGCGGTGGTTCGCGAGGAACAGGTCCTGGGCACGCTCGGTGCGCCGGCGCTCGACGCCGCGGCGACGCGGATCGCGCGCGCGATGCTCGCCGAAGGCGGCGGCGCCCGGCTGGTGCATGTCGCCGGCGACGAGCGCGCGTGCGACTGCCTGTTCGACCCGATCGTGCCGCCCGAATGGTCGATCGTCGTGTTCGGCGCCGGGCACGTCGGTCAGGCTCTGGTGCGCGCGTTGGCCGATCTGCCGTGCGCGATCCGCTGGGTCGACACGCGCGAGGCGGTCTTCCCGAAGCAGATCCCCGGCAACGCGACGGTGTCGGCCACCGATTGCGCGCTGGCCGAGGTCGATTCGGCGCCCGCCGGCGCGCACTTCGTGGTGATGACCCACAGCCACGCGCTCGATCAGGAGATCGCCGAGCGTATCCTGCGGCGTGGCGACTTCTCCTACTTCGGACTGATCGGTTCGATGACCAAGCGTCGACTGTTCGAGCAGCGCCTTGCCGCAAGAGGCGTGCCCGGCGAACGGCTCGCGCAGATGACCTGCCCGATCGGCGTGCGCGGCATCGAGGGCAAGGAGCCGGCAGTGATCGCGCTGGCGGTCGCCGCGCAACTGCTGCAGGCACGCGAGCCGCTTCGGTTGCGGGCACGCGAGACGCCTCGGTTGCAGGCACACGAGACGCCTCGCGGCGCCTAGCCAGAGACCGACAGCGCGCGGGAGAAGCGGATGGAAGCGGCCGGCACGACCACACCCCGATTGCAGTTGCGCGGCATACGCAAGGTCTATCCGGCGGTCGTCGCCAACGACGGAATCGACCTGTCGGTGATGCCCGGGGAGATCCACGCGGTGCTCGGCGAGAACGGAGCGGGCAAGTCGACGCTGATGAAGGTCATCTACGGCGTGACCCGGCCCACCGACGGAGAGATCGTCTGGGAAGGCGAACGTGTCGAGGTCTCGAGTCCGGCGCAGGCGCGCGCGCTCGGCATCGGCATGGTGTTCCAGCACTTTTCGCTGTTCGAGACCCTGACCGTGGTCGAAAATGTCGCGCTCGGCCTGGACGATGCGCCCGCGATGGCGGAACTGGCGCGACGGATCGAGACGGTATCGGGCAAGTACGGCTTGCCGGTCGATCCGCGCCGACTGGTGCACACACTATCGGTGGGCGAGCGCCAACGGGTCGAGATCGTGCGCTGCCTGCTGCAGTCGCCGCGACTGCTGATCATGGACGAACCGACTTCGGTGCTCACGCCGCAAGCGGTGCGAACGTTGTTCAAGACCTTGCGCCAGCTCGCCGCCGAGGGCTGCTCGATCCTGTACATCAGCCACAAGCTCGACGAGATCCAGGAGCTGTGCCACGGTGCGACGGTGTTGCGCGCCGGCAAGGTGACCGGGCGCTGCGTTCCGGCGAACGAGACGCCGCAGTCGATGGCCCGGCTGATGATCGGCAAGGACCTGCCGGTGTGCGAACACGGCGCCCCGAAACCAGGCGGCGAACTGCTGCTTCGCCTGGCCGGCCTGTCGCACGCGAGCGACGACCCGTTCGGAACCGACCTGCGCGACCTGCACCTCGACGTGCACGCCGGCGAGATCGTCGGCATCGCGGGTGTGTCGGGCAATGGACAACAGGAACTGCTGCGCGCGATCTCCGGCGAAGAGCCGCTCGCCGAGCGCCACCCGGTGCAGATCTGCGGCAGCGAAGCGGGGCGGATGTCGTCCGGGCTGCGCAGGCGACTCGGGATGGCCTTCGTTCCGGAAGAACGCCTCGGTCGCGGCGCGGTCCCGAAGCTCTCGCTGGGATTCAACGCGCTGCTCACCGCACATCCGCGCGGGATGCTCAAACGCGGGCTGATCGATTTCGGCGCGATGCGTCGCTACGCGCTCGAGACGATCGAGCGCTTCGACGTGCGCTGTGGCGGAGCCGACGCGCCGGCGCGCTCGCTCTCGGGCGGGAACCTGCAGAAGTTCATCATGGGCCGCGAGATCCTGCAGAACCCGCGGCTGCTGGTCGTCGCGCAACCGACCTGGGGCGTGGACGTCGGCGCTGCCGCGTTCATCCGGCAGGCGCTGATCGACCTGCGAAACTCCGGCTCGGCGGTGCTCGTGATATCGGAGGAAATCGACGAGCTGTTCGAGATCTGCGACCGGATCGCCGTGATCGCCAAGGGCAGGCTCTCGCCGGTGCGACCGATCGCCGGGACCGATCGCGAGGAGATCGGCGTGTGGATGAGCGGGATGTGGCCGGGAGCGGCGGACGCGTCGGTGACCGGTTCGGGGGAGGCGGACGATGTGGCTTGAACTCGAGGCGCGGCCCGAAGCGTCGGTGGCGATGCGCTACGCGTCGCCGCTGATCGCGGTGGCGCTGACCCTGCTCGGCGGACTGGCGGTGTTCGCGCTTCTCGGTCGCGACCCGATCGAGGGATTCGCGGTGTTCTTCGTCAAGCCGCTGGACGATCTCTACGGCGTTGCCGAGTTGCTGCTCAAGGCGACGCCGCTCGCGCTGATCGCGATCGGCCTCGCGGTCGGATTTCGCGCCAACGTCTGGAACATCGGCGCCGAGGGCCAGTTCATGCTCGGTGCGGTCGGCGCGAGCGGTGTGGCGCTGTATTTCCACGGCGTGGAGAACAGCTGGCTGATGCTGCCGGCGATGCTCGTCGCCGGCGCGATCGGCGGCGCGCTGTGGGCCGCGATCCCGGCCTTTCTGAGAACGCGTTTCAACGCGAACGAGATCCTCGTGTCGCTGATGCTCGTCTACATCGCGAAGCTGTTCGTGTCCTGGCTGGTGTTCGGGCCGTGGAAGGACCCCGACGGATTCAATTTCCCGCAGACCAAGATGTTCTCCGACGGCGCGCTGCTGCCGATGCTGATCGAGGGAACGCGCGTCAACCTCGCGTTCCCGATCGCGCTCGGCGCGCTCGCTGCCGGTTACGTGTTCCTGCACAAGAGCTTCTACGGTTTCCAGCTCACCGTCGCCGGGGAGGCGCCCGACGCCGCGCGTTACGCGGGGTTCTCCGCGAAGCGCGCGATCTGGGTCGGGATGCTCGCCGGCGGCGCCGCCGCCGGCGTCGCCGGAATGGCCGAGGTGGCCGGGCCGATGGGCCAGCTCACGCCCAACGTCTCTGCCAATTACGGTTTCGCGGCGATCATCGTCGCTTTCGTCGGGCGCCTGAACCCGGTCGGCATCCTGTTCGCCAGCCTCGCTGATGTCGCTGCTCTACCTGGGCGGCGAACAGGCGCAGCAGTACCTGAACCTTCCGTCGTCGATCTCGAACGTCTTCCAGGGGATGCTGCTGTTCTTCCTGCTCGGGGCGGACGTGTTCATCAACTACCGGGTGCGACGGCGCGCGCGGGCGGTGCGCGCCACCGGCCAGCCGGCCGGCGCCCGGGGATAGGGGCGACGATGGACCAGGGGATCCTCACCGCGATCATGATGGCCACGGTCATCGCCGGGACGCCGCTGGTGATCGCCGCGCTGGGCGAACTGGTGGTCGAGCGCTCCGGCGTTCTCAACCTCGGCGCCGAAGGCACGATGGCGATCGGCGCGATCGCGGCCTTCGCCGCGGCGCTGCACAGCGGCAGCGCGCTGGTCGGCGTGCTCGCCGGCATGGCCGCCGGAGCGACGATGTCGCTGATCTTCGCGGTGCTCACGCTCACGCTCCAGGCCAACCAGGTCGCGTCGGGTCTTGCGCTGACGATCTTCGGCGTCGGCCTGTCGGCGTTCGTGGGCAAGCCCTACGAGTCGCAGACGCTGCCCGAGATCGTGCCGTTGCACTTGCCGTGGCTGTCCGACCTCCCGTTCGTCGGCCCGCTGCTGTTCGGCCAGAAGTCGCTGGTCTATTTCTCATGGCTCCTGTTCGCCGCGACCGCGTGGTTCCTCTATCGAAGCCGGTGGGGTCTGGTGCTTCGCGCCGTCGGCGAATCGCCGTCTTCGGCGCACTCGATCGGACACCCGGTGATCCGGATCCGCTACTTCGCGACGCTCTACGGCGGCGCGATCACCGGAATCGCCGGCGCCTACCTGTCGGTGTTCTACACGCCACTGTGGGTCGAGGGCATGGTCGCCGGGCGCGGGTGGATCGCGCTCGCGCTGGTCGTGTTCGCGACCTGGAGGCCGGCGCGTGTGCTGGTCGGCGCCTACCTGTTCGGCGGGGTGATGATCATGCAGCTCTTCCTCCAGGGTTCGGGCGCGCAGATCGACATTCCGGCACAGTTCCTCTCCTCGCTGCCATACTGGGCGACGATCGTCGTGCTCGTGGTCATCTCGCGCAACCCGGCCACGATCCGCCTGCATTCCCCGGTGTCGCTGGGCCAGCCGTACCGGCCCGACGCCTGATCGCGTCGGGGCCTCGTCAGCGGCGATCAGAGGGGATCAGCGGCGCTGCAGTCGACGTTTTCTCACCAACCCGGCCCCAGGGCCGGAACGCAATCCGCCACCAGGAGATTCGAACAATGCTGACACGCAGAAAACTGATCCTCGCTGCCGGAGCAGGCACCGCCGGCGCGCTCGGCGCCAATCCGCTCGCGGCGCTGGCGCAGGCCAAGGGCGCCGCGCCGCTCAAGATCGGCTTCGTCTACGTCAGTCCGATCGGCGACGCCGGCTGGACCTACCAGCACGACCTCGGCCGCAAGGAGATGGAGGCGGCGCTCGCGGGCAAGGTGCAGACCAAGTTCGTCGAGAGCGTGCAGGAAGGCCCCGACGCCGAGCGCGTGTTTCGCGAACTCGCCACCAGCGGGCACCAGCTGATCTTCGGGACCAGCTTCGGCTACATGAACTACATGGAGAAGGTGGCCAGGCAG
This sequence comes from uncultured beta proteobacterium, assembly GCA_963696745.1. Classification (GTDB taxonomy): domain Bacteria; phylum Pseudomonadota; class Gammaproteobacteria; order Burkholderiales; family Burkholderiaceae_E; genus Quisquiliibacterium. The sequence goes on along the minus strand of CAVOLL010000010.1, from coordinate 1,313,141 downwards.
TTTGCGAAGGTGTCGTTCGAACACGCCACCGGTTACAAGACGGCGAAGAACCTGGGCGTGTACAACGCGCGTTTCTATGAAGCGCGCTATCTGTGCGGGGTGATCGCGGGGCGCATGACCAAGAGCAACGTGCTCGGCTACGTCGCAGCCTTTCCGATTCCGGAAGTCTTGCAGGGCATCAACGCGTTCATCCGCGGCGCGCGCAGCGTGAATCCGAAGGCCGAAGTCCGCGTCGTGTGGGTCAATTCCTGGTACGACCCGGGCAAGGAGCGCGAGGCGGCCAATACGCTGCTCTCGCAGCAGGCCGACATCGTCACGCACCACACCGATTCGACGGCGGTGGTCCAGGCGGCCGAGGCGCGCGGCGCATACGCCTTCGGCTACCACTCCGACATGAGCAAGTTCGGTCCGAAGGCGCACCTCAGTGCGGCGACCCACAGCTGGGGCAGCCACTACACGAAATCCGCCAATGCGGTTCTCGCCGGCACCTGGAAGAGCGCGACCATCTGGGGCGGGATGCGCGACGGGTTCGTCGGCCTCGCGCCGATCAACGCGGCGGTGCCGGAATCGGTTCGCGCCGAAGTCGCGAAGCTCGAAATGGGGCTCAAGGCGGGCAGCTTCCATCCGTTCGCGGGTCCGGTGAAGGACCAGTCGGGCAAGACGGTGGTCGCCGCCGGCGCGAACATGAGCGACGCCGACATGGGCAAGATGAACTTCTACGTCGAAGGCGTCGCGAGCCAGCTGCCGAAGAGCTGAGTGCCCGACGACGCAGCGCCCCGTCAGGCGCACCGCGCGACGCTGGTCGACTTCACTGCCGACCCGCGCCGCGCGGGCGCCGGAGCACGTCGCCATTTCGAGGACGGTGTGCTGGTCGTGCGCGAGGGCAGGGTCGAGCAGGTCGGGCCGGCGGCCGAACTGCTCGAGCGCCTCGGCCCCGACACGCGATTGTTCGATCACGGCGCCGCGCTTCTGATGCCCGGATTCGTCGACACCCACCTGCACTACGCGCAGACCGACATGATCGCGAGCCACGGCGAGCGGCTGCTCGAGTGGCTGCAGCGCTACACCTTCCCGACCGAACGCGCGTTCCGCGACCCGGCGCACGCGCGAGAGGTCGCCGGGTTCTTCGTCGACGAACTGCTGCGCAACGGCACGACGAGCGCGATGGCCTTCGCGACCGTGCACCCGGCTTCGGTCGACGCGATCTTCGCCGCGGCCGAGGCGCGTTCGATGTGCCTGATCGCCGGCAAGGTGATGATGGATCGCAACTGCCCGGACGACCTGCGCGACACGGCGCGTTCGAGCTACGACGACAGCGCCGCGCTGATCGGGCGCTGGCACGGTCGCGGCAGGTTGCGCTACGCGGTCACGCCGCGCTTCGCACCGACGTCGAGCGACGAGCAGCTTGCCGCGGCGGGGCGCCTGCTCGACGAGCACCCGGGCGTCTACCTGCAGTCGCATCTGGCCGAGAACGCCGACGAGGTGCGGTGGGTCGCCGAGCTGTTTCCATGGAGCCGCAGCTACCTCGACGTGTACGAGCGCTTCGGGCTGCTGCGCGAGCGGGCCGTCTACGCGCACTGCATCCACCTCGGCGACGACGATCTCGGGCGCATGGCGGCGAGCGGTGCCTCGGTGTCGTTCTGCCCGACCTCGAACCTCTTTCTCGGCAGCGGCCTGTTCGACCTCGAGCGCGCGACCGGCGCGGGCACGCGAGTCGGCCTGGGCACCGACGTCGGCGCCGGCACCAGTTTCAGCGTCCTGCGCACGCTGGACGAGGCGTACAAGGTGGCGCAACTGGCGAGAGCGGCGATGTCGCCGCTCGACGCTTTCTACCTCGCGACGCGCGGCGGCGCGCGCGCACTGCGCCTGGACGACGAGATCGGCAGCTTCGACCCGGGCTGCTTCGCCGATTTCATCGTGATCGATCCCGATGCGACGCCGCTGCTCGCGCGACGCTGGGCGCAGGCACGCAACATCGACGAGAGACTGTTCCTTCTGATGACGCTGGGCGACGACCGCGCGATCGCGCAGACCTGGGTGAAGGGCCGGCTGGCGCACGCCCGCGTGCCGGTCGCGGCTGCAGATGGCGCGCCGGCGGGGGCGCCAGCCGTGGCGCACGCGCCGGCGCGGCCACGCGCGCCCGGGCGCTAGTCGATCGGCGCTCCGGCGGCGAGCCAGCGCGCGATCAGGTCGCGCTCGTTGGCGGTCATCTTGGTCAGGTTGCCGATCGGCATCGTCTGTGTCGCAATCGTCTGTTGCGCGATGCGCGGCGCTGCGGCCCTGATCCGATCGGGTGTGTCGAGCATCACGCCCGCCGGCGCCTGCTCGAATCCGGGATAGGTTGGGCTGGCGGCGTGACAGACCGTGCAACGCTCGGCGATCACGGGCTGCACCTGCGCAAAGCGCACCGCGACCGATCCGGCCTCGGGACGCGGACCGGCCGGGGCGAGCAAGACCGCGAGCAGCGCCAACAGCGCGACGCCCGCGGCAGGCAGCGCCCAGACCACGCGTCCGCTGTGGCGCAGCACGAAGAACTGCCGGATCAGCGCTCCCGCGAGCATCACCACCGCCAGCACCGCCCACCCGTGGCGGTGGCCGTAGGTCATCGGATAGTGGTTGCTGATCATGATGAACAGCACAGGCAACGTGAAGTAGGTGTTGTGCACGCTGCGCTGCTTGCCGACCACGCCGGGCCCGGGGTCGACCGGTTGCCCCGCACGCAGCGCGGCGACCATCTTCTTTTGTCCGGGGATGATGTGAAAGAACACGTTCCACACCATGATCGTCCCGATCAGCGCGCCGACGTGCACGTACGCCGCGCGCGCACCGAACACCTGCGCATAGGCCCAGGCCGCGGCGGTGAGCGCGGCATAGAGGATCAGCGCGAGCGCGAGCTCGTGCGCCACGCGCCGGCAGAGCTGGTCGTAGACCAGCCACCCTGCGACCAGCGATCCCGCCGACAGCGCGATCGCTGCCGGCACCGGCAGGTCCATCACCGACCGGTCGACCAGGTAGGTGTTCGCGCCCCACCAGTAGAGCAGCGCCAGCAAGCCCATTCCGGAGAGCCAGGTCGTGTACGCCTCCCACTTGGACCAGTGCAGGTGCTCGGTGAGCGCTTCGCCTTTCGGGCCGGTGAGGAACTTCTGGCTGCTGTAGAAACCGCCCCCGTGCACCGCCCAAAGCTCGCCGTGCACGCCGCGCGCCACGTCCTGTTCGCGCGCGGGGCGTCGCAGCGACGTATCGAGCATCACGAAGTAGAGCGACGCGCCGATCCAGGCGACGCCCGAAATCAGGTGCAGCCAGCGCAACAACAGGTTCAGCCAGTCGAGGACGTAGTGTTCCATCGGTCTTTCGGGCGGGTGCGACGCGATTTCAACATCGTCGCAGCGTGAACACAACCACACCACGCGCCGAATCGGACGGCTATAGTCCGCGAATGGAACTTCTGCACAGTCGATGCGCCGGCGCGCTCGTGGTCGCGGCGATCGCCCTGCTCGGCGGTTGCGCCGGCCCGACCGAGGTGCGCGACCAACCGGCGGCACGCGACCAGTCGGCGGCACGCGACCAGCCGGCAGCCCGCGACCAACAGGCCTCGCGCGTCAGCGCCGCGCGCGCCGGAGCGCTCGAGCGCTTTTCCGAGTCCGCGAGCGAAGGTGAACCTCCGGTCGGCTGGCAGCCCTGGATCATCCATCCGCGCAAGCGCAAGACCAGCTACCGGATCGTGCGCGACGGGGGAATCGCGGTGCTCGCCGCGAGCGCCTCCGGTTCGGCGTCGGGCTTGATGGCGCGCGTCGCGGTCGACCCGCGACAGCGCCCGGTGCTGCGCTGGCGCTGGCGCGCCGACGCACTCGTCGCCGACGCCGACAACGGCGACGGATCGCGCGAGGACGCCCCGCTTCGGGTCGTGCTCGCCTTCGACGGCGACAAGACCCGGTTGCCGATCCGCGACCAGATGTTCTTCGAGCGGGTCAAACTCCTCTCGGGAAACGACCTGCCCTACGCGACGCTGATGTACATCTGGGGAAACCGGCGGCCGGTGGGGACGGTGCTCGAGAACCCCCACAGCGCCCGGATCCGCAAGCTGATCGTCGACTCGGGGCCTGGCGAGCTGAGGCGCTGGCGCATGCACCGGCGCAACATCGTCGAGGACTATCGTCGCGCCTTCGGCGCCGAACCGGGCCGCCTGATCGGTGTGGCGGTGCTCACCGACACCGACAACACCGGCGTCGACGTCTCGGGTGCCTACGGCGACATCGAGCTGCTCGAACGCTAGCGGCAGGCGCGGGGGCCGGCTCGCCACCACCGCGCGCCGTGCCGGATCTGCGCCCGAGCCCCGCCGCCGGGGCCTGCCCGTTTGACGCAGGCGGGCAAGCGCGCCGATACTTGAACGCCGACTTTCCCGGTCTCGACGAAGGAAGAACCATGAACCGACGCAACCCGCTTCGCCTGTCGATCGCTGCCTGCCTGCTGCTCGGTTCGCTCTCGGTCGGCGCACAGCAACTCGGCGCTGGCGGATCGATGGCACAGGGCAGCGCCGGCCCGGACGGGGCGAAAGGCGCGAATCCGCAACTCGAGAAGTGCGAAGCGCCCAAGGGCACGATTGCGGTCGTCGAACCGCAGAGCCAGGTGCTCTACAGCCTGCAACGTTATGGACTGGGCTCGCCGACGAGCGTGATCCGCATGCTGGTCCAGCAGTCGAATTGTTTCCAGGTCGTCGAACGCGGGGCCGGAATGCAGAACCTGATGCAGGAGAGGGCGCTCGCCAGGGGCGGCGAACTGCAGCAGGGTTCGAACGTCGGCAAGGGGCAGATGGTCGCCGCCGACTTCATCGTCAACCCCAGCGTGGTATTCAGCGAGAGCAATGCGGGCGGCGTCGGCGGGAGCCTGTTCGGCGCGCTCGGCGGCCGCTTCGGCGCGCTCGGCGCGCTCGCTGGAGGCCTGAAGTTCAAGCAGGCCCAGACCTCGATGCTGCTGGTCGATTCGCGTTCCGGCATACAGGTCGCCGCAGCCGAGGGCAGCGCCGAGCAGGCCGATTTCGCACTCGGCGGGCTGTTCTTCGGCCGCGCCGGTGGTGCCTTCGGCGGTTACAGCAACACCAACGAAGGCAAGGTCATCGTCGCGTCGTTCGTCGACAACTGGAACAGCATCGTGCGCGCGATCCACAACACCCCGTCGCTGGTCCAGCCGCGCGGTGGCGAGGCGACGCAGGCCAACGCCGCGAACAGCGTCCAGGCCAACGCGGCGGTCGCGGGCGACGTGATGGTGCCGAAGATCGCCGGCGCGAAAGTCCTCAGGGAACCGCAGGACGGCGCGCCCGAACTGCAGAGCCTTTCGAAGGCCGACGAGGTGCTGCTGCTAGGCGTCGAGGAGAACGGCTACGTGAAGGTCACCGCGTCGCAGGGCGACGGCTGGGTGCGCAAGCTCCTGTTGCGCAAGCCCTGATCAGTGCGCGGTGCCGGGCGCGCCGAGCCAGCGCGGCGCACCGGCGGCGCGCGCGCCGTAGCGCGACACGCTCAGGCCCTCGGGCGAGATCGCCGGACGACGGCGGGTGATCTGGTCCGCCAGCATCTGTCCCGATCCGGCGGCCATCGTCCAGCCCAGCGTCCCGTGCCCGGTGTTCAGCCACAGGTTCGAGTAGCGGGTCGCGCCGACGATCGGCGTGCCGTCGGGCGTCATCGGACGCAGGCCGGTCCAGAACTCGGCATCGGCGAGATCGCCGGCGCCGGGGAAAAGGCTTTCGACGACCATCTCGAGCGTCTCGCGCCTGCGCGGGTTCAGGCCCAGGTCGAAGCCCCCGATCTCGGCCATGCCGCCGACGCGAATCCGGTTCTCGAAGCGCGTGACCGCGACCTTGTAGGTCTCGTCCATGATGGTCGACTGCGGCGCGGCATCGGGGTCGAGCACCGGAATGGTCAGTGAATAGCCCTTGAGCGGATACACCGGAAGGTCGAGTCCGAGATCGAGCGCGAGCTTGCGCGAGTAGCTGCCCAACGCGAGCACGTAGGCGTCGGCCGTTTCGCGCCTTCCGTCGACCACGACGCCGGTCACGCGTTCGCCTTCGCGCTCGATGCGATCGATCGTCGCGTCGTGCATGAAGCGCACGCCCGCCTGCGCGGCAAGCGCCGCCAGCCGGTCGGTGAACAGGCGGCAGTCTCCGGTTTCGTCGCCGGGCAGGTAGAGGCCGCCGACGAGCTTGCTCGCCGAACGCGCGAGGCCGGGTTCGATTTCGCCGAACTGTTCGGGCGCGAGGACCCGATACGCGACGCCGGCCTCGTCGAGAACGGCGGTGTCGTTGGCGATCGCGTCGAGTTGCTTGCGCGTGCGAAACACCTGCAATGTCCCCTGCTGGCGGGCTTCGTAGGCGATCCCCGTGTCGGCGCGCAGTTCGCGCATGCAGTCGCGGCTGTACTGGGCGAGTCGCAGCATGCGCTCCTTGTTCACCGCGTATCGCGACGAGGTGCAGTTGGCCAGCATCTGCGCCATCCAGCGCAGCTGGAACACGGTGCCGTCGGGCCTGATCGACAGCGGCGAGTGGCGCTGGAACAACCATTTCATCGCCTTGAACGGGATTCCCGGCGCGGCCCACGGCGTCGAGTATCCGGGCGAGATCTGACCGGCGTTGCCGTAGCTGGTTTCCATGCCGGGCGCGCGCTGGCGGTCGATCACCTTCACCTCGACCCCGTGGCGCGCCAGATACCAGGCGGTGGTCACTCCGATCACGCCGCTTCCGAGAATCGTCACCCGCATCGCCGTCTCCGTTGTCGTTGCGTTCCAACGAGGACAGATTCTCCACCGAAGCTACGGAATACATTCACCATCAGAACTCTAAAAAGAAGGTAATATCACTCGATAAGATGACGAATAAAGAGAGAACATGAGGTGATGGTGAAACCCGGCAGAGCTCTCGACAGAATCGACCGCGACATCCTGCGCGCCTTGCAGGCCAATGCCCGGATCGCGATGACCGAACTGGCCGAGAAGGTGGGCCTGTCGGTCACGCCGTGCACCGAGCGCGTGCGCCGACTGGAGCGCGAGCGCTACATCACCGGCTACCACGCACGGCTCGATCCGCACCTGCTGGGGCAGTCGCTGCTCGTGTTCGTCGAACTCAAGCTCTCGGCCAAGTCGGGCGTGATCTTCGACGAGTTCAAACGCGCGGTGCGCAAGCTTCCGGGGATACTCGAATGCCACCTCGTGTCGGGCGACTTCGACTACCTGATCAAGGCGCGGATCCCGGAGATGAACGCCTACCGCAAACTGCTGGGTGACATGCTGCTCACGCTGCCCGGTGCACGCGAGTCGCGCAGCTACATCGTGATGGAGGAGATCGTCGAGCGCCTCGAACTGGTCGTGCCGCCCGAGGATCGACCCGCGGCGCGCGCCCGCGCCTAGGCCCGCGCCCGCGCCTTGGCCCGCGCGCGCGCCTAGGTCTGCGCGCGCGCCTAGACCCGCGCCCCGCTCCGACGACGCCGTCGCCGGCGATCAGTCGAACCGATTCGGCCTTCCTCGACCGCGTGGCAGGCCGCGACCGCGCTGCGTGCGCCGCCGGAGACCCTCGTGAGTTCCGGGCGCTCGCGCTTGCAGCGCTCGTTCGCGTGTGGACACCTCGGGTGGAACGCGCAACCGGTCGGTGGATTCAGCGGATTGGGGACCTCGCCGCCCACTGGCGTGCGTGCCTTGCCGGTCATCGCGATGTCCGGGATCGCGTCGAGCAGCATCCGCGTGTAGGGATGGCGCGGCGCCGAGAAGATCGTGCGCTTGGCGGCGAGTTCGACAACGCGCCCGAGGTACATCACGCCGACGCGATCGCTCACGTGGTGCACCACCGCGAGGTTGTGCGAGATGAACAGGTAGGTCAGCTTGTCCTGGCGCTGCAATTCGCGCATCAGGTTGAGCACCTGCGCCTGAACCGACACGTCGAGCGCCGACGTCGGTTCGTCGCACACCAGGAACTCGGGTTCCGATGCGAGTGCGCGCGCGATCGAGATGCGCTGGCGCTGGCCGCCCGAGAACTGGTGCGGGAACTTGTCGGCGTCGGCCGGGGCCAGCCCGACGTGGCGCAGCAACTGCGCGACGCGCTCGCGTACCGCGTCGGCGCCGCTGATCAGCCGATGCACCTTGATCGGTTCGGCGACGATATCGGAAACCTTCCAGCGCGGGTTCAGGCTCGCGTACGGATCCTGGAAGATCATCTGCATGCGACGGCGCTGCGCCTGCGCCTGCGCCTGCGGCAACAAGGAGAGGTCCTGACCGTCGAACAGGATCCGCCCCCGGCTGGGGCGATAGAGCCCGACCAGCATCCGTGCGACGGTGGACTTGCCGCAGCCCGATTCGCCCACCAGCGCGAGCGTCTCTCCCGCTTCGATCTCGAAAGAGATTCCGTCGACCGCGTGCAGCAGTTGTCTCGGCTTGCCCTCGAGCACCCGGTTGAGCCAGGGAGCCGAGACGTCGAAGACCTTGGTGATGTCCTGCGCGCTCACCAGCGGCGCCGCGCCGGCGTCGACCATCGCAGAAGCGGCAGCGGTCGCGGTCGGCGCATGTGCGGTGCGGGTCGCGGTCACGCGAGCACCTGTCGCGGACCCGGGGCGGCAGCCGAAGCATCGTGCAGCCAGCACGCCGCGAGCGAGGTTCCGGCCGGCAGCAGTTCGGGGCGGCGTTCGTGGCACACCGGCATCACGCGCCGGCAGCGCGGGTTGAACGCGCAGCCGCGGGGGATCGCGTTCAGTCGCGGCATCGCGCCGTCGATCTGCTCGAGTTGCTCGCGATCCTGCCCGATCGTCGGAATCGAACCCATCAGACCCACCGTATACGGGTGTTGCGGTCGATGGATCACGTCGGACACCGGGCCGATCTCGGCGATGCGCCCTGCGTACATGACCGCGACGCGATCGGCCGTCTCGGCGATCACGCCCATGTCGTGCGTGACGAGCATCACCGCGGTGCCCTTTTCGCGGCAAAGCGCCTTGAGCAGCGCGATGATCTGCGCCTGTATCGACACGTCGAGCGCGGTGGTCGGCTCGTCGGCGATGATCAGCTTCGGTTCGGCCGCGAGCGCGAGCGCGATCACGACGCGCTGGCGCATTCCGCCCGAGAACTGGTGCGGATAGTGCCCGATGCGCGCGGCCGCGGCCGGGATTCCGGTGGACTCGAGCAAGTCGATCGCGCGCGTACGCGCCTGCGCGGCGCTCATGTTCAGGTGCGCCTGGATCGTCTCGACCAGTTGCCGCCCGATCGTGTAAAGCGGATTGAGCGACGTGAGAGGGTCCTGGAAGATCGCGCCGATCTCGCGACCGCGGACCTTGCGCATCTCCTCCGGCGGGAGCGTGTCGATGCGCAATCCGTTCAACTTGACCTCGCCGCCGGCGATGCGTCCCGGTGGCTCGAGCAGGCCGATGATCGCCGCTCCGGTGATCGACTTCCCGGCGCCGGATTCACCGACCACGCCGAGCACCTCGCCCGGCGCGATCTCGAACGAGACGCCGTCGATCGCGGTGAGCACGCCGCGGCGAGTGGGGAACTCGACGCGCAGGTCGCGCACTTCGAGCAGCGGGGTGGAGCTCATTGCAGCTTCGGATTGAGCGCGTCGCGCAGCCAGTCACCGAGCAGGTTGACCGACATGCACAGCAGCACCAGCGCCAGGCCGGGCAGCACCACCAGCCACCACTCGCCCGAGTAGAGGAAGTTGTTGCCGGTGTTGATCATCGTTCCGAGAGAAGGCGAAGTGGGCGGAACGCCGACCCCGAGAAACGACAGTGTCGCTTCGGTGATGATCGCGGTCGCGACGTTGATCGTCGCGATGACCAGCACCGGACCGAGTACGTTGGGCAGCACGTGCCGCAACATGATCTTCCATGGCGGCACGCCGATCACGCGCGCGGCCTGGACGTACTCCTTGCTCTTTTCCACCAGCGTGGAGCCGCGCACGGTGCGCGCGTACTGGACCCAGTTGGCCAGGCCGATCGCGCCGACCAGCACCGCGATCGCCATCCAGTCGGTGTGTGCGTCGCGCGGCAGCAGCGCGCGCGCGACACCGTCGATCAGCAGCGCGATCAGGATCGCCGGGAACGAAAGCTGCACGTCGGCCACGCGCATGATGAACGCGTCGAGCCGCCCGCCGAGGTAGCCCGAGAGCAACCCCAGCCCGACGCCGAGCGCCATCGCGAGCACGACCGACGCCACCCCGACGAGAAGCGAGACCCGCGAACCGTACAGGATCGTGGACAACACGTCGCGGCCCTGGTCGTCGGTGCCCAGCAGGTACTGGGTGCGCCCGTCGGCCTGCCAGACCGGGGGAAGAAGCGAGTCGTTCAGCGAGAGCGACGCGAGATCGTAGGGGTTGTGCGGCGCGACCCAGGGGGCGAACACCGCCCCCAGGATCATCACCATCGCGACGGCAAACGCGCCGATCGCCACCGGAGTGTTGCGAAAACTGAAGAACAGGTCGCCGTCGAGGAAACGGCGCAGCGCCGTCGGCGGCGCGAGCGGCGGATCCGACGGCGCCCCGGACGCGCTCATCGCGCTCGCGCCGCCGCACGCCCGGCGCGTGCCGGGCGGCGATCGATCACTTCAACACGACCCACTTGAACGGGTTGAAGTTGTCCGGGAGCTGGACCAGGTCGACGTTCTTGCGCATGCCCCAGGCCAGCGCCTGCTGGTGCAGCGGCAGGTGACCGACCTCGTCCTGGTGGATCTTGAACGCCTCGGCGATCATCGCGTTGCGCTTGGCCTGGTCGGTTTCGGCCGAGATCTTCGCGGTGAGTTCGTCGATCTTCGCGTTGCTGTAGCTGCCCAGGTTGAATTGGCCCTGTCCGCCGGCACCCGGGGTCGCCATCAGCGAGAACAGCGGGTTGTGCGAGTCGTAGGTTCCCGGTGTCCAGCCGAGCAGGAAGAAAGAGGTGTTGCGCGAGAGGATCTTCGGGAAGTAGGTCGCCTTGCTCTCGGCGTCCAGACCCACCTTCACGCCAGCGCGCGCGAGCATCGCCGCCACCGCCTGGCAGATTTCGCCGTCGTTGACGTAGCGGTCGTTCGGGCAGTTCATCCTGACCTCGAAGCCGTTCGGATAGCCGGCTTCGGCGAGGAGTTTCTTCGACGCCTCGGGGTCGTACGGCAGGCGCTTGTTGAGCTCGGCCACGAAACCCTTGATGCCGGGCGCCACCATCAGCGCGGTGGGTGTCGCCGCGCCGCGCATGATTCGGGTCTTGATCGCCTCGATGTCGATCGCCTGGAAGAACGCCTGGCGCACGCGCTTGTCCTTGAACGGGTTCTTGCCCTTGACGCTCGAGAACAGCAACTCGTCGCGCTTCTGGTCCATGCCCAGAAAGATCGTGCGCAGTTCCGGCCCCTGCATGATCTTCAGGTTCGGATTCTGCGACAGGCGCGCGGCATCCTGCACCGGCACCGGCTGCATCATGTCGATCTCGCCCGAGATCAGTGCCGCGACCCGGGTCGCGTCGTTGCCGATCGGCGTGAACACCACCTCGTCGATATTGCTCTCGATCGTGCCCCAGTAGCTGAAATTGCGCTGCAGCACGGTGCGCACGCCCGGGTCGCGCGACTTCAGCTTGAACGGCCCGGTGCCGTTGGCGCGGAACGATGCCGCGTTCTCGACGCCCTTGCGCTTGTCGACCGGCTGCGTGGCGCTGTTCGTCTCGCACCACTTCTTGCTCATGATGTACAGATTGGTGAGCACGTCCGGGAGGATCGGGAACGGGGCGTTGGTGATCATCTCGACGAGATGGTCGTTGACCTTTCGGAGCTCCTTGATCGACCCGACGTAACTCTTCATGTCCGAACCTTCGCCCTTGGCGCGCTCGAACGAGAACAGCACGTCGTCGGCGGTGAACGGCGTTGCGTCGTGGAACTGCACGCCCTTGCGCAACTCGAAACGCCAGGTGGTCGGGTTGGTCTGCGTCCACTTGGTCGCGAGTCCGGGGGTGAGCCCGAGTTTCTTGTCGCGCGCGACCAGCGGCTCGTAGACGTTGCCGGTGAACGAGAGCTGCAGCGACTCGTTCAGCGAATGCGGATCCATCGACAACGCGTCGCCCTGGTCGGAGATGCGGAAAGTCTTGGCGCCGGCGGTGGAAGCGAGGGCGATCGTGGTGGCAATGACGATGGCGAGGTGTCGCAGTCGGGGTCTCATTTGCAGTCTCTCCCTTTTGTTCGAGGTCATTCGGTTGGCGTGAGCGGAAGCGAACGCTCCGCCAGGCGCACGAACAGCGCGGCGCCGAGCGGAAGGATCGCGTCGTTGAAGTCGTACCGGGTATTGTGCAGCAGGCACGAGCCGTCGGGGTTGCCCTGGCCGATGCGGAAATACGCTCCCGGGCGCTGCTGGAGCATGAACGAGAAGTCCTCCGAGCCCATGCTCGGGTCCAGGTCGGCGATCACGTTCTCGGGCCCGGCAACTTCCTCGGCGACGCGCTGGCCGAACAGCGCCTCGTCGCGGGAGTTGATCGTGGCCGGATAGATCCGCTCGTAGTGCACGCGCGCGCGCGCGCCGAACCCGGCGGCGACCGACTCGCAAAGCTCGGCGAGCCGGCGCTCGACCAGGTCCTGCGTCTGGGCGCGGAAGGTGCGCACCGTGCCGACGATCTGCGCCTCGCGCGGGATCACGCTCATCGCTCCCGGGTTTCCGGCCTGGATCGAGCACAGGCTCACGACTGCAGCGTCGATCGGGTTGACGTTGCGCGAGACGATCGACTGCGCCGCCGTGATGATGTGCGCGGCGACCACGACCGGGTCGACCGACAGGTACGGGTGCGCGCCGTGTCCGCCGCGACCCTCGACCGTGATCGTGACTCGGTCGGCCGCGGCCATGATCGGCCCTGGCCGGACCGCAAGGGTGCCCGGCGGCAAGCCCGGCCAGTTGTGCATCGCGTAGATCGTGTCGCAGGTGAAGCGCTCGAACAGGCCGTCTTCGATCATTGCCCTGGCGCCGCCGAAACCCTCTTCGCCGGGCTGGAAGATCAGGTGCGCGACGCCGTCGAAGGCGCGAGTCGCGACGAGGTGGCGCGCGGCGCCCAGCAGCATCGTCGTGTGTCCGTCGTGGCCGCAGGCGTGCATCATTCCGGGGCGGCGCGAACGGTGTGCGAATCCGTTCTCTTCGATCATCGGCAGCGCGTCCATGTCGGCGCGCAGCCCGACGCGCTTGCCCGAGGAGTCGAGCCTGCCGCGAACCACCGCGACCAGCCCGGTCTTGCCGAGACCGCGGTGGATCTCGTCGACGCCGTAGCGCTCGAGTTCGCGCGCGACCAGTTCCGCGGTGAAGTGCTCCTCGAAGCCGATCTCCGGGTTCTGGTGGAACTGGTGGCGCAACGCGATCAGGTCGGAGTGAAATGCCCTGATCGAGGCGATCGCGGGGTGCTTGCCGAGGTAGGTTTCCGGTGCGTTCATCTGGGGTCTCAGTGGGCGCCGATCGAGCGATCCATGCGCAGCCGCGGATCGACCGCGAAGTAGAGCAGGTCGACGATCAGGTTGATGACGACGAATACCAGCGCGATCAGGCACAGGTATGCCGCCATGATCGGGATGTCCGCGACCTGCACCGCCTGGATGAACAGCAGCCCCATCCCGGGCCACTGGAACACGGTCTCGGTGATGATCGCGAACGCGATGATCGCGCCCAGCTGCAGTCCGGCGATCGTGATCACCGGAACCAGCGTGTTCTTGAGCGCGTGGCCGAAGTGCACCGCGCGATCGGACAAGCCGCGCGCGCGTGCGAACTTGATGTAGTCGGTGCGAAGCACTTCGAGCATCTCCGAGCGCACCAGCCGCATGATCAGCGTCATCTGGAACAGGCACAGCGTGATCGACGGCAGGATCAGGTGCTGCCACCCGTCGACGGTGAGGAATCCGGTGCTCCAGCCGCCGATCATCACGGTCGTGCCGCGACCGAAGGACGGAAGCCAGCCGAGCACGACCGCGAACAGCAGGATCAGCAGGATCCCGATCAGGAAGGTGGGCAGCGACACGCCGATCAGCGACACCGCCAGGAACAGGTTCGAGAGAAATCCCCGCCTTCGCAGCGCCGTGTACACACCCATCGGAATGCCAACGAACAGCGCGAGCACCGCCGCGGCCATCGAGAGCTCGAGCGTGGCCGGCATGCGCTCCTTGATCAGCGTCGACACCTTGCGGCCCTGGCGGTACGACAGGCCGAACTCGCCCTGCACGGCGTTGGAGACGAAGCTTGCGAATTGGACGTAGAACGGCTCGTCGAGCCCGAGGTCGCGCCGCAGCTCGGTGCGCTGCTCGGGCGTGGCGTCCTGGCCGAGCATCGCGAGCACCGGGTCGCCGACGTACTGGAACAGCGAGAACGCGACGAAGGCCACGACCAGCATGACCATCGAAGCTTGCAGCAGGCGGCGGATGACGAAGGCGAGCATCGGTCTGGTGCGTCGGCGTGCGTCGGCGTGCGTCGGTCAGCGTGCGTCGGTCAGCGTGGGTCGGGGTGCTTTGCCCGGTGCGGGAGAACCCGGGCCGCCCGACTCAGGCCTTCGCCAGGAACTTCTCGGCCAGGCGCACCCAGTAGGTGGCGCCGACCGGGATCAGGTCGTCGTTGAAATCGTACGACGGGTTGTGCAGATCGCATGGCCCGGCGCCATGGCCGTTCTCGCGGTGTTTTCCGTCGCCGTTGCCGGCGGCGATGTAGCACCCGGGTCGCGCGAGCAGCATGTAGGAGAAATCTTCCGAACCCATCGTCGGTTCGAACTCGAACACGTTGGCAGTGCCGACCATGTCGACAAGGACCGAGCGCGCGAAATCGGTCTCGCGCGCGTGGTTGATCGTCGGGGGGTAGTTGCGCAGGAAGCGCATCGTGCCGGCAGCGTCGAACGCCGTGGGCAGCTGTTCGACGATCTTGCGCATGCGCTGCTCGATCAGGTCGAGAACCTCGATCGTGAAGGTGCGCACCGTTCCGTTGATGGTCGCCGTCTCGGGGATCACGTTGTAGGCGTCGCCGGCGTGGATCTGCGTGACCGAGAGCACCGCGGAATCGATCGGTTTCTTGTTGCGCGTGATCACCGATTGCAGGGCCTGAACCACGTGGGTGGCGACGAGCACCGGATCGATGCCGTTGTGCGGCATCGCCGCGTGCGCGCCCCTGCCCGAGATCGTGATCGTGAATTCGTTGCTGCTCGCGAGCATCGGCCCGGCGCGCAGCCCGAACTGCCCGACCTTCATTCCCGGCCAGTTGTGCATCCCGAACACCGCGTCGCAGGGCGCCTGGTCGAACAGGCCGTCGTCGATCATCCGTTGCGCGCCCGCGCCGCCTTCCTCGGCCGGTTGAAAGATCAGGTTGACCGTGCCGTCGAAGTCGCGATGGCGCGACAGATAGCGCGCCGCCGCCAGCAGCATCGCGGTGTGCCCGTCGTGGCCGCAGGCGTGCATCCTGCCGTGGTTGCGCGAGCGATGCGCGAACTCGTTGCCCTCCTGGATCGGCAGGGCATCGATGTCGGCGCGCAGGCCGATCGAACGGCCCGACTGTCCGTTCTCGAGCACGCCGACCACGCCGGTGCGGCCCAGCCCGCGAATCATCGGAATGCCCCACTGCTCGAGCTTGGCCGCGATCAGATCAGCGGTGCGCGTTTCTTCGTAGCGCAGTTCGGGGTGGGCGTGGATGTCGCGCCGGATGTCGCGGATCTCGTGCTGGAATTCAACGATGTGATCGATCAGATTCATGCGTGCTGGCAGGTGCGCTCGGAGTCGGGTGCGGCGGCCTCGGGGTCGGGTGCGACGGCAACCGACGGGAGTGTTAGCTTAGCACCGGTTCCATTGCCGGAGTGGCGCGTGACCCTGCGCGGTTTTGCGGCCATGGCGGTCGTGCTGTTGCCGGTCATGTTGTTCGCCGGGTGCAGCGCGGCGGTCGTGGACCTCTCGTATTACTGGCAATCGGCGCGGGGTCACCTCGCGCTGGTGCACGGCGCGCGTCCGATATCGGAATTGCTCGAGGACGGAGCGGTCGAGCCCGCGCTTGCGCAGCGCCTGCGCCAGGCGAGCCGGATTCGAAGCTTCGCGAGCGAAGAGCTCGCCCTTCCGGAAAACGGCAGCTACACGCGCTACGCCGACCTCGGGCGGGCGTACGCGGTGTGGAACGTGGTCGCTGCGCCCGAGCTCTCGCTGCGGTTGCGGCAGTGGTGCTTCCCGGTCGCCGGGTGCGTCAGCTATCGCGGTTACTTCTCGCAGGCCGAGGCCCAACGCTACGCGGCCGAACTGCGCGCGCAGGGTTGGGAGGTGCAGGTCGCCGGCGTGCCCGCGTACTCGACGCTGGGCTGGTTCGACGATCCGATCCTGAGCAGCTTCATCCGCTACCCGGAGGGCGAGCTGGCGCGGCTGATATTTCACGAACTCGCGCACCAGGTGGCCTACGCGCGCGGGGACTCGACCTTCAACGAGTCGTTCGCGACCGCTCTCGAGCGCGAAGGACTGCGTCGCTGGCTCGCCGCGCGCGCCGACCCGGCGCTCGCCGCCGGCTACCGCGAGTTCGACGCGCGCCGCGCGCAGTTCGTCGCGCTGCTGCGCGCAACGCGTGCGCGGCTCGAGACGGCGTACGAATCGCAGCTCGCCGACGCCGACAAGCGCGCGGCCAAGGCGCGCGAGTTCGCCGCGCTGCGCGAGCAGTACCTGCAGCTCAAGGCAGGCTGGGGCGGCTACGCCGGCTACGATCGGTGGTTCGCCGATGGCGTCACGAACGCGCACCTCGGGGCAGTCGCCACCTACACTGAACTGGTGCCCGGTTTCGAGCGCCTGCTCGCGGCGCACGGCGGCGACCTGCCGCGCTTCTACTTGGCGGTGCGCGCGCTGGCGACGGCCGATCGCGCCGAACGCGATCGCGTCCTGCGCGAGGGCGGGGCGAAGGAAGGGGGAAATCCTGGCGGCGCGAACAGCGCGAACAGCGCGAACAGCCCCGACGGCGCGAACGCCGACGACGCGTCGCCGGAAGAGAAAGTCGACATGCGATTGCGGATATCATCGCCGGATCGATCGAATCGACCGTGACGGGTCGCAAGGAATGGGAGGGGAAATGGATCGTTTCTGGCTGAAGAACTACCCGAAGGGCGTGCCCGCCGACATCGACTTCACGCAGTACAGCTCTATCGTCCAGCTGTTCGAGGAGGCGTTCGCGAAATTCCGCAAGCGCACCGCCTACGTTGGCTTCGGCAAGCCGATGAGCTTCGGCGAGCTCGAGGAGCTGTCCAAGTGCGTCGCCGCGTGGCTGCAGTCGAAGGGGCTGAAGAAGGGCGACCGCGTCGCGATCATGATGCCCAACGTGCTGCAGTACCCGGTGGTGGTGGCCGGCGTGCTGCGCGCCGGGCTGGTCGTGGTCAACGTCAACCCGCTGTACACGCCGCGCGAGCTCGAGCACCAGTTGAAGGACTCGGGCGCGAAGGCGATCTTCATCCTCGAGAACTTCGCGACCACGCTGCAGAAGGTGCTCGCGAAGGTGCCGATCGAGCACGTGGTGCTCGCGTCGATGGGCGACATGCTCGGGTTCGCCAAGGGCACGCTGGTGAACTTCGTCGTGCGCCACGTCAAGAAGATGGTCCCGGAGTTCATCGTGCCCAACGCGACGCGGTTCAACTCGGTGCTCGCCGAAGGCTCGCGGATGAGCTACACGCATCCGCAGGTCGAGCGCCGGAGGACGTCGCTTTCCTGCAGTACACCGGTGGCACGACCGGACTCTCGAAAGGCGCGACGCTGGTCCACCGCAACGTGATCGCCAACATGCTGCAGTCCGAGGCCTGGGTGCAGCCCGGCGCTGCACAACCCGAAAAAGCCGCCGCCGCCCGAACAGATCGTGCTGGTTTGCGCGCTGCCGCTCTATCACATCTTCGCGCTCACCGCGAACTGCCTTCTGGGCATGCGCCTGGGCGCGACCAACGTTCTGATCCCCAATCCGCGCGACCTCCCGGCGCTGATCAAGGAGATCAAGCCGTTCAAGGTCACGATGTTCCCGGCGGTCAACACGCTGTTCAACGCGCTCGCGAACAACGACGAGTTCCGCAAGCTCGACTTCTCCGACCTGCGCGTGTCGCTCGGCGGCGGTACGGCGGTGCAGAGGTCGGTCGCCGAGCAGTGGCTGGCCGTGACCGGATGCCCGATCTGCGAGGCGTACGGACTGTCGGAAACCTCGCCGGGCGCGAGCTCGAACCCGACCGACACCGATGCCTACAGCGGGACGATCGGTCTGCCGTTCCCGAACACCGAGATCGTGATCCTGGACGACGACGCGAAGCCGGTGCCGCTCGGCGAGCGCGGCGAGATCGCGATTCGCGGTCCGCAGGTCATGGTCGGGTACTGGCAGCATCCGGAGGAGACCGCAAAGGTCATGACGCCCGACGGCTTCTTCAAGACCGGCGACATCGGCATCATGGACGAGCGCGGCTACACGACGATCGTCGATCGCAAGAAGGACATGATCCTGGTGTCGGGCTTCAACGTGTTTCCCAACGAGATCGAAGCGGTCGTGTCGAGCCACCCCGGGGTGCTCGAGTGCGCGGTGATCGGCGTGCCGGACGACAAATCCGGCGAGGCGGTCAAGGTGTTCGTCGTCAAGAAGGACGAGGCGCTCTCGGAGCGCGAGCTGCTGCAGTACTGCTCGGAGCAACTGACCGGCTACAAGAAGCCGAAGTACGTCGAGTTCCGCACCGAGCTGCCCAAGACCAACGTCGGCAAGATCCTGCGGCGTGAGTTGCGCGACGAGGAACTGAAGAAGAGGGCGTCCTGAGCGTGACGAGGCGCGACACGTTGTTGCAGCACGGCGACGCGCTCGCCGGCGACGACAACAGCGTCGCGCCGCCGATCCACCCGAGCGCGACCTTTCGCGCCGGCGACGCCGGCGAGTTCGCCGACATGGCGAGCCGGGCGCGCCATCCGCGCTACTACACGCGATACGGCAACCCGACGCTCGAGCGCACCGCGCAACTGATCGCGAAGCTCGAGGGCGGCGAGGCGGCGCTGATGACCTCGAGCGGCATGGGCGCGATGTCGCTCGCGGTGCTCTCGCTCGTGGGCAGCGGCGATCACGTCGTCGCGCAGACCAATCACTACATGGGAACGTCGCGGCTGCTCGCCGAGGTGCTCGCGCGCTTCGGCGTGCGCGCGAGCTTCGTCGACCAGACCGATACCGGCTCGTTCGAGGCCGCGATCGAGCCGGCCACCCGGTTGGTGGTCGTCGAGTCGCCGGCGAACCCCACGCTCGCGCTGACCGACATCGCGGCGGTGGCGAAGCTCGCGCGCGCGCGCGGCGCGCTCACGATCGCGGACAACACCTTCGCGTCGCCGATCAACCAGCGCCCGTTCGAACTGGGCGTGGACGTCGTCGTGCACAGTGCGACCAAGTACCTCGGCGGCCACCACGATCTCACCGCGGGCGTGGTGGTGTCGAGCGAGTCGCTGGTCGCACGGATGTGGGACACGGCGATCGTTCTCGGCGGCGTGCTCTCGCCGCACGACGCGTGGCTGCTGCTGCGCGGAATGCGAACGCTTTCGGTGCGGGTCGCACGCGCCAACGAGAGCGCGCTGCGCGTCGCGCGCTTCCTCGAGAGCCATCCGGGCGTCGAGCGCGTGCACTATCCCGGGCTCGCCTCGCATCCGCAGCACGAACTCGCGCGCGCCCAGATGAGCGGGTTCGGCGGCGTGCTCGCGTTCCAGGTGCGCGGCGGCTACGCCGAGACCGAGCGTCTGATGTCCAGGTTGAAGGTCTTCACGCAGGCCGTGAGCCTGGGCGGGGTCGAGTCGCTCGCCGCGCACGCGGCGGTGGTATGGGCCGGCACCCTGTCCGACGAGGCGATGCGCCGCGCCGGGATTCAGCCCAACCTCGTGCGCCTCGCGATCGGGCTGGAAGACGCCGCCGACCTGAGCGAGGATCTCGATCAGGCGCTGAGCGCTTTAGCGTAGCCGCCTGCCAAGCGGCGCGGCTCGGGTTGCGGTCTGCCGGTGCGGCCTGTGCGGTTCTGGATTTGGCCTGGCTTGCGGGCCGCCGAGGCGGCGAGGATCAGGTTCCGGCCTGCTGGCGCAGCCTGAAGCGCTGCAGCTTGCCGGTTTCGGTGCGCGGCAGCGTGTCGCGGAACTCGATCCTGCGCGGGTACTTGTACGGTGCCGACTCCGTCTTGACGTAGTCCTGCAGCACCTTCGCGAGCGCAGCCTCGCCGCCGTACTTCGCGAGCATCCCGGGGCGCGCGACCACGTAGGCCTTGACGATCTGCCCGCGGGCTTCGTCCGGTTCACCGATCACGCCGCACTCGGCCACCGCCTCGTGCAGCAGCAGCACCGACTCCACCTCTGGTCCGGCGATGTTGTAGCCGGCCGAGATGATCATGTCGTCGGAGCGCGCCTGGTAGAAGAAGTAGCCGTCCGCGTCCATCTTGAACAGGTCGCCGGTGAGGTTCCAGCCGTCTTCGACGTAGCTTCGCTGGCGGTCGTCGGCCAGATACTTGCAGCCGGTGGGTCCCTTGACCGCGAGCCGCCCCAGCGTTCCGGCCGGCACCGGATTCATGCTCTCGTCGACCACCCTCGCGACGTATCCGGGCACCACCTTGCCGATCGCCTCGGGCCGTACTTCGGCCCCCGACGAGGCGATGAACATGTGGAACATCTCGGTCGATCCGATGCCGTCGGTGATCTCGATGCCGGTGGCGTCGCGCCAAAGCCGGCGGGTCGCGTCGGGCAGCCCCTCTCCGGCCGACACGCACTGGCGCAACGAGGAGAGGTCGTAGTTGGGCGCCAGCGCCGCCATCTGGCGATAGAAGGTCGGCGCGGTGAAACACGCGGTGACGCGGTGGCGATCGATCGCCGCGAGCAGCGATTCGGGCGTGAGGCGCTCGATCAGCAGCGTCGACGCCCCGACCCGAAGCGGAAAACACAGCAGCCCGCCGAGGCCGAAGGTAAAGGCGAGCGGCGGCGTGCCGCAGAATATGTCGTCGGGCGCGACGCGCATCACGTGGCGCGGGAACAGGTCCGACGAAGCGATCACGTCGCGATGAAAGTGCATCGTTCCCTTCGGCTTGCCGGTGGTGCCCGAGGTGAACGCGATCATCGCGACGTCGTCGATCGCCGTGTCGCAGGCATCGTAGCGCGCCGGCTGGCGCAGGCACAGCGCGTCGAGCGAGCCGGGGGTGGGCGCGACGCCGTCGCCGTCGTTGAACCACAGTGCCGGGCCGAGTTCAGGGCAGTGCGCCTGCGTGCGCGCGATCTCGAACTCGTCGCGCAGGCGCACGTCGCACAGCGCGGCGTTGATCCGCGCCTTTTCCATCACCGGCACCAGTTCGCGCGCGCGAAGCAGCGGCATCGTCGCGACCGCGACCAGACCGGCCTTGACGATTCCCAGCCAGCAAGCGGCCATCATCGGGTTGTTCGGGCCGCGCAGCAGCACGCGGTTGCCCGGCACCAGTTTCAGTTCGTTGCGCAGCACGTGCGCGATCTGGTTCACGCGCACGTAGAGCTGATGGTAGGTGCACACGGCGTCGTCGCTGCGCAGCGCGATCATGTCGCCGCGGCCTGCGTGCACGTGCCGATCGAGCAGTTCGACCGTCGCGTTCAGTCGTTTCGGGTATCGCGGGACCGGCGCGTCGAACAGCAACTGCGGAAGCTGCGACGGTGGCGGAAGACTCTCGCGGGTGAAGGTGTCGGTGTGCGCGGAGCGGAACATGCACGTGCCTCGATCGGTCTGGTGCAAAAGAGTCTAAACGCTGGACGCGGGTTTTTCGACCGCCTCGCTTGCTCTGCGACAGGCAATGCGCCGAAAACAGGCGAAAAAAAACCCCGCTGCGAGCAGCGGGGTTTGGCTTCGGATCAGCAGCTGGCCAGGGCCAGCGGGACGATCAGAAGTTGTGACGAACGCCCAGACCGGTGGTGTTGGTCTTGCTCGAGCCGTCGCGGTGCGCGGCGGCGTAGACCGTCGTGCGCTTGGACAGCGGGTAGAGCAGTTCGACGATGTAGTCGGTGCTCTTGGCGTAGTTCGACGGATCGCCGGTGTCGCGGGCGACGTCGATCACGAGTTGGACCGGGCCGAGCTTGGCCAGGCCGCCCACCGAGAAGCCCTTGCGGGTATCCGACGGGTCCTGGTAGCTGGCGGCGACCGCGAACATGCCGAAGTTGTAGCGTCCGCCCAGCGACCAGCCGGCGTCGGCAGCACCCTGCACCTTGTTGTACGACAGGCCGACGACCACCGGACCGCCGCGATAGATCGCGTTGAAGTCGACCTTGTCGTTGCCGCCGTTGTCGGCTTCGGTGATGTAGCCCAGGGTGGCTTCGAAGCCGCCCATGTTCGGGGTCTTGTAGGACCACTGGCTGTTGTTACGCGAACCGGCACCGGCCCAGCTGAACATGTTGCCGACGGCAGTGTAGTTCGCCGCCCCGGTCAGTTCCCATGCCGCCACGCCGAAGAACGACGGGGTCAGTGCACGGCCCATCATCAGCGTGCCCGCACGGCCCGACAGCGACATGTTGGCCTGGCGCTGGAACGTGCTCGAGTCGGTCGCACCGGTCTCGGCGTTGATGCCCTGCTCGTAGTTGAACGAAGCCTTCAGGCCGCCACCCAGATCTTCGGTGCCACGCACGCCGATACGGCCGCTGCCGTTGTTCAGCAGGCCGTTGCCCGACATCTGGGTCTTGCCACCCTGGTTGGCCTTCGACAGGCTCAGGTCAGCAACGCCGTAGAGCGTGACGCTGGTCTGGGCAAACGCGGCGGCGGGCAGGGCAGCTGCGACCGCGACGGCGATTAGCGATTTCTTCATTGAGCGAATCTCCTAGGTTTCTGGAATCAATCGGCGGCCCTCGAACCACCGCAACTCCCCGGCGACATCCGTTGAATGCCGGACCGGATTGAAGTCCGACGTATTGTCGCGAAATTCCCCGGGCCGGCAAAGAATAACGGGGGTTTCACCCGGTGTTTTTGCTTATCATGTGGCACTCCTGCAACAAAAGAAGCCCGTATTTCACATGCCGACACGCGACCCCGCCACGCCGATCGAAACGCTACTCTCCGCTGCCGGCCGGGCGCTTGCGACCCTGGCCGGTGCGCCGGGCGCGACCCGGGCGACCCCCGCCAGAGGGGTCGAGGACGTTCGCGCGCTCGAGGCGGGCGAGCGCGGCCTGTCGGGAGCGCTGATGCGGGTGAACCACGTCGGCGAGATCTGCGCGCAGGCGCTCTACGAGGGGCAGGCGCTGACCGCCCGCGACCCGGCGCTCGCCGAGCAGTTCCGCCGTGCCGCCGGCGAGGAGGCCGACCACCTCGCCTGGACGCGCGAGCGGATCGACGAACTGGGCGCGCGCCCGTCGCTGCTCAATCCGCTCTGGTACGCCGGGGCCTTCGCTCTCGGCGCGCTGGCCGGACGGCTGGGCGACCGGGCGAGCCTCGGATTCATGGCCGAGACCGAGCGCCAGGTCGAGGCGCACCTCGATCGCCACCTCGAGCGCCTTCCGGAGGCCGATCGGCGCTCGCGGGCGATCGTTTGCCGGATGAAGGAAGAGGAGGCCGGGCACGCGCAGACGGCGCAGCGCCTCGGCGCGGCCGAACTCCCGCCACCGGTTCGAGGCGCGATGCGCGCCGCCGCGAAGCTGATGACCGGGTCGGCGCACTATCTCTAGTGCCAATGGCATTGGCTCTAGGGCATTCGCGAAGTGTCCAGGGCATTCGCGTGGTGTGACCAGGCTCAGTCTTCGACGATCGTCCAGTCGAGCGTCAGTTCGGCGGTGTGCGCGAGCATCGCCGAGGCCGAGCAGTACTTGTCGTGCGACAACCGGATCGCGCGCTCGACGATGTTCGGCTTGAGCCCGCGCCCGCGGATCGTGAAGTCGAAGCCGATGCGCGTGAACACCTTCGGGTCGGCGTCGGCGCGCTCGGCCACCAGGCGCACGTCGCAGCCGCGCACGTCCTGGCCGCTCTTTCTGAGGATCACGACCACGTCGTAGGCGGTGCAGCCGCCGGTGCCGAGCAGCACCATCTCCATCGGACGCGGCCCCAGGTTGCGCCCGCCACCCTCCGGAGCACCGTCCATCACGACCGCGTGACCGCTGCCCGTTTCGGCGATGAAGCTCATCCCTTCGGGTCCGGTCCATTTCACCGTGCATTCCATCGTCGATCCCCGTCCCGTTGAACAGTACCCGGGCGCGGTCCGGTGCCTGTCGCGATGATCCGCGGACGCCGAATTGTTGCGTGGCAACAATTAGAACCGAAGACCTAATCCCGGCTACCCGATCGGGTGAGTTATTTCAAGAATCATAGAACAAATACAACAAAAACAATGAGTTGCATCATCCGCTCTGGAATCGGCTCGATTCCGGATGTGGCGCTCACGCCACTCGGGTTCTTGCGCCGCACAAGTGCGCTCGCTATAGTTGATCCATCGGATGTCCCTGACATCCCACCGGTGTCTCCTCCACCCTCCTCCTTTGGTGGATTCGGCCCGAACCTCTGGTTCGGGCCTTTTTTCTTCTGCCGTTCCGCATAGCTTTTGACGGCGTACCGTGAGGCGCGCTAGAATATCAGGCTTTCCGCCAGCAGCCTTTGCCGCGCGCAGGCGAGCGGGCACCGAGACAACAGCCGGGTCATCCAGGTTCAGGGTTCACCATGAAAACGTTTTCCGCCAAGCCGCTCGAAGTCAAGCGCGACTGGTACGTCGTCGACGGTTCCGACAAGGTGCTCGGCCGCCTCGCTTCGAGCATCGCGCATCGCCTTCGCGGCAAGCACAAGCCCGAATTCACTCCGCACGTGGACACCGGCGACTACATCGTCGTCGTCAACGCCGGCCAGATCCGCGTCACAGGCAACAAGGCCGAGGACAAGAAGTACTTTCGCCACAGCGGCTATCCGGGCGGCATCCGCGAGACGAACTTCGCGAAGATGCAGGCCAGGTTTCCCGGCCGCGCGCTGGAAAAGGCGGTGCGCGGAATGCTCCCCAAGGGGCCGCTCGGCTACGCAATGATCAAGAAACTCAAGGTGTACGCGGAGCCCACGCACCCGCACACCGCGCAACAGCCGCAGCCGCTCGAACTCTGAGCGCTGCCAGACAAACCACGAACTTCAAGGCGTTGAATCGATGATCGGCGATTACTACTACGGCACCGGCCGGCGCAAGTCCTCAGTGGCGCGCGTCTTCCTGAAGAAGGGCAAGGGGAAGATGGTCGTCAACGGCAAGGCGCTCGACACCTATTTCGCGCGCGAGACCGGGCGCATGATCGTGCGCCAGCCGCTCGTGCTCACCAGCCATCTCGATTCCTTCGATATCATGGTCAACGTCGCCGGCGGCGGCGAGTCGGGTCAGGCGGGCGCGGTGCGCCACGGCATCACGCGCGCGCTGCTCGACTACGACGAGACGCTCAAGCCCACGCTCTCGAGCGCGGGTCTGGTCACGCGCGACGCGCGCGAGGTCGAGCGAAAGAAGGTCGGCTTCCACAAGGCGCGCCGCCGCAAGCAGTTCTCGAAGCGCTGATCGATCCGTCGATCGGACTGCTCGGAAGGCCGCCGCAAGGCGGCTTTTTCGTTTCGGTCATCTGTCTGGGAGGAGGGCAACGCAAATGGTCAAGGTCGGAATCGTGGGCGGCACAGGTTACACCGGGGTCGAACTGCTCAGGCTGCTCGCGCAGCACTCCGAGGCGCAGATCGTCGCGATCACCTCGCGCAAGGAACAGGGAGTGCCGGTGGCCGACATGTTCCAGTCGCTGCGCGGCAGCGTCGGTCTCGCGTTCTGCGATCCGGCCGACGCGTCGCTCGCACGCTGCGACGTGGTGTTCTTTGCCACGCCCCACGGCGTGGCGATGGCGCAGGCACGCGAACTGCTCGCCGCGGGCGTGAAGGTGATCGACCTCGCCGCCGACTTCCGGTTGCGCGATCCCGCCGAGTTCGAGCGCTGGTACAAGATGCCGCACGCCTGCCCGGATATCCTCGAAGAGGCGGTCTACGGCCTGCCCGAGGTCAACCGCGACGCGATCCGCAAGGCGCGCGTGATCGGCCTGCCCGGTTGCTACCCGACCTCGGTTCAGATCGGCCTGCTTCCGCTGCTCGAGCCTTCGGCCGGGGACCTGGTCGATACCGCGACGCTGATCTCGGACAGCAAGTCCGGGGTCTCCGGCGCCGGTCGAAAGGCCGAGGTCCACACCTTGCTCGCCGAGGCCTCGGACAACTTCAAGGCCTATGGAGTGAGCGGGCACCGCCACCTGCCCGAGATCGTGCAGGGACTGCGCGCGATCGCCGGGCGCGAGGTCGGGCTGGTGTTCACGCCGCATCTGGTGCCGATGATCCGCGGCATCCACTCGACGCTGTACGCGAGGATTCGGCCGCAGGCGCGCGGGGTCGACTTCCAGGCGCTGTACGAGAAACGCTTCGCGGACGAACCCTTCGTCGACGTGATGCCTGCGGGGTCGACACCGGAGACGCGATCGGTGCGCGCCTCGAACATCGTGCGCATCGCGGTACACCGGCCGCAGGACGGCGACACGCTCGTCGTGCTGGTGGTCGAGGACAACCTCGTCAAAGGCGCCTCCGGACAGGCGGTGCAGGTGATGAACCTGATGTTCGGATTGCCCGAAACAAGCGGACTCACACAGATCCCGGTGCTACCATGATCGCCCCGCGTATCCGACCGACCCGCCAGCGGGGCGGTCGCGACGGAGCGAACATTGAGGCTCAAGTTGCTGGCGCGCCGATTCTCGGTGAGCGCGCCCCGCATGACCGTCCGCCGCCACGTGCCGTGGCCGTTGCGCGTGGCGACCACCACGGCGATCGTCGTGGTCGCCGCAGCGACCGCGGTGTGGGCCTGGCGCGTGCTGGTGGGCGATCCGGCGCTGGAGCGACAGGTACTCGCCGAGCAGGTGCACAGGCTGGGCGCGCAACTCGCGACCGAGTCGGCTGAGCGCCAGCGCCTGCAGGCGCTGGCGAACTCCGCCGCGAGCCAGTCGCTGGTCGAGCAGACCACCTTCGAGCGGCTCGCGGCGCAACTTCGCACTCTGGAAGCCCAGAATGCGCGGCTCAAATCCGATCTCGCCTACCTCGAGTCGCTGCTTCCCGCGGCCGGCGGCGACGGGCTGATCACGATCCGGCGCTTCGAGGTCGAGCCCGACGCCGCGCCCAGGCAGATGCGGTACAAGGCACTACTGATGCAGGGCGGTCGATCGGAGCGCGACTTCGAGGGCGCGCTGCAATTGGTCGTCAACACGCAGCAGGCAGGCAAGCGCGGCGTGCTCACGGTTCCCGCCGACTCGGCGGTGCGAAAGGGCGAGGGTCTGCGGGTTGCTTTCAGGCGCTACCAGCGGGTCGAGGGCATGTTCGAGGTTCCGGTCGGGTCGGTGGTGACTTCGGTGCAGATAAGGGTGCTCGAGGCGGGCGCGGTGCGCGCGCAACAAACGGTGACGATGTAGGGAGGGGGAGATGTTCGGACGACGCAAGACGGTTCAGGGGCCGATCGAGACGCTGATCGGCGCGTCCACGGTGGTCGAGGGCGACCTGCGCTTCAAGGGCGGGTTGCGGATCGACGGCGAGGTGCGCGGCAACGTGATCGCCAACGACGGTGCGCCGAGCATGCTGGTGCTCTCGGCGCGCGCGCGCGTGGTCGGATCGGTGCACGCAGCGAGCGTCGTGGTCAACGGGACGATCGAGGGACCGGTGCAAGCCGACGAGTTGATCGAGGTGCAGCCCGAGGCGAGGATTCGCGGCGGCATCCGCTATCGGGCGCTCGAGATCCACCAGGGTGCGGTGATCGAAGGCACGCTGTCGCAGATCGAGGCCGAACGCCCCGGGCTGAAGCTCGCGGCCAGCAAGGAGTGAGGCCGGGCGTGCCCTCCGGGCAGGGCGTGCCCTCCGGGCAGGGTGCGCCCTCCGGGCAGGGTGCGCCCGCCGGGCAGGGTGCGCCCGCCGGGCAGGATTTACCCGCCCTCCGCGTGCGGTATCCGACGTACGGCTTGACACCCGTGTTGGCAGGGTTTATCGGCGACGGCTACAATCAGGCAACTTTGGAGGATTTCGCATGAATGCTGTCGCCGAAATGCCGGCACCGCTGCTGTTCACCGACAGCGCCGCGGAGAAGGTCCGTCAGTTGATCGACGAGGAGGGAAATCCCGAGCTCAAGTTGCGCGTGTTCGTGCAGGGCGGCGGTTGTTCGGGCTTCCAGTACGGGTTCACCTTCGACGAGGAGTCGGGCGAGGACGACACCGTGATGCAGAAGAACGGCGTCACGCTGCTGATCGACGCGATGAGCTACCAGTACCTGATCGGTGCCGAGATCGATTACAAGGAAGACCTCGAAGGCGCCCAGTTCGTGATCAAGAACCCGAACGCCCAGACGACCTGCGGCTGCGGTTCCTCGTTCACGGTCTGAAGATTTTCAGCCGCTTCGCGAGACCGTAGGCGCGGGGTAGACCGCGCCCAGTTGGCGTTCGCCGCGCGCCCCCGTCACTGTCGGCAGGTTTCCAGGCAGGCCCGCGAGGCGCCGCGCCGCGAGCCACGCGAACGCCACCGCCTCGACCGCCTGCGGGTCCACGCCCAGCGCGGCGGTGCTCGCCAGGATGTCGATCGACCCGTCTGCCGACCCGTCGCCTCGTGAATCGCCCGGCACGTCGAACCGCGGCTCGCCCGGCTCGGTGCCCGGGCTCCATGTCGGGCTCCGGCCCAGCGCCAGGCTCAAGCGCCGCATCAGTTCGGCGTTGCGCACCCCGCCGCCGCATCCGAACACCTGCTCGGCGCCGAAGGCCTTGCACGAGGCCGCGATCGAGTCGACCGTCAGTTGCAGCAGCGTCGACTGCACGCCGCGCGGCGCGATCCGATCCGCGAGGCGCGCCAGTTTCCGATCGAGCCAGCGCAGGTTGAACAGATCGCGACCGGTGCTCTTTGGCGCCGGCAGGGCGAAATAGGGCTCGGCGAGCAACGCCTCGAGCAGCGGCCGATCGACCGGGGCGCCGCCGGCCCAACGTCCGTCTGCGTCGTAGGCCTGGCCGGTGTGGCGCAGGCACCATTCGTCGAGCAGCACGTTGCCCGGCCCGCAGTCGTGGCCGCGAACCGGTTCGCCCGGCGCGAGCAGCGAAACGTTCGCGATCCCGCCGACGTTCAGGATCACGCGGCGCAGCGCCGGGTGGGCGAACGCCGTTGCGTGAAACGCGGGAACCAGCGGCGCGCCCTGGCCTCCGGCGGCGACGTCGGCGCTGCGGAAGTCGCAGACCACCGTCGCGCCGGCGAGTTCGGCGAGCAGAGCGCCGTCGAGCAACTGGATCGTGTAGCCCTCTTCGGGCCGATGGCGCACCGTCTGCCCGTGCGCGCCGATCGCCGCGACCTCGGGGCGGTGCAGTTCGCGCGCGACTTGCGCGTAGAGCAGCGTCAGCGCCCGGCGTGCGCGCGCGGCGCGTTCGAGCTCGTCGGCGCCGCTTCGTTGCAGGGCGAGCAGTTCGCCGCGCAGCTCGTCGCCGATCGGGCGGCTCGCGAAGCCCAGAACGCGCGGCTGCCGATTCGCGAAATCGACCAGCGCGCAGTCGACCGCGTCGACGCTGGTGCCGGACATCAGTCCGAGATAGAGCTCGGGCATTGCCTGCGCAGTGTGTGCCGGCCGGGACCCGCTCGCCAGCGCCCGTGCTCGACGCCGGGTCTGCGGGTTACTGGAACCGCGCGACGAGCAAGGTGTCGAAGCGCTGCATCTGCTCGCGGACTTCGGCCACCGCCTGCACGAGCCGTTCGCGTTCCGCGCCGTCGAGGGAGCGTCCTTCCGGCAGTGCGACCTTCAGCGGATCGACCTGCGCGCCGCGAATCGCGATCTCGTAGTGCAGGTGCGGGCCGGTCGCCCAGCCGGTGCGCCCGACATAGGCGATCGTGTCGCCCTGGCTGACACGCGCGCCTTTGCGCAGCCCCGCCGCGAACCCGTTCAGGTGGGCGTACAGCGTGCTGTGATGGTTGCGGTGCTGCAGGATGACGACGTTTCCGTAACCTCGTTGCCTGCCGGCGAACTCGACGACGCCATCGGCCGTGGCGCGTACCTTGGTGCCGGTGGGCGCGCCGAAGTCGACCCCGCGATGCGCGCGCCAGTCCCGGTGGATCGGGTGCAGCCGCGAATTGCTGAAGCCCGAGGTGACGCGGCTGAACTCGAGCGGGTTGCGAAGGAAGGCCTTCTTCAGGCTTCGCCCGTCGAAACTGTAGTACTCGCCGCGCCCTTCGTTGCCGAACCAGAAAGCCTCGTAGGCCTTGCCGTTGTTCACGAACTCCACCGCCAGAATCCGGCTCCCGACCGCGGAGTCGAGCGTGTCGGCCTCGCGGATCGTCTCGTAGACGACACGCAGGCGGTCGCCCTTGCGCAGGTCGCGGTGGAAGTCGATGTCGCCGCCGAAGATGTCGGCGATCCTGATCGCCACCAGTTCCGGGATGCCGGCCTCGTCGGTGGCGGCGAACAGCGACGATCGGATCTCGACGCTGCGCACTTCCACCGAACGCTCGAGCGGAATCGGCGATTCGGAGGCGGTGAACGTTTCTGCGTCGCGGCGGATCTCGATGCGCGTCGGCGCCGAGTCCGTGCCTTCGTCGAGCGAACCCAGTCGGTACATGTACCTGAGCACGCGCCCGGCGGCGTCGATTTCTGCCTGCACGCTGCGTCCGGCGCGAAGTTGCAGGACCTTGCGCGCGATCGGGTCGCTCGAGGCGAAACGCAGGAAACCGGGATCGGCGGCGCCGAGGCGGCTGACCAGCTGCGCTAGCGTGTCGCCGCGGCGGATGGTCTCGGTCTGGGCGAAGCTCTCGATCGGGTCGGGCGCGGCGATCGTGACCGCGAGCTGCTCGACGACGCGTTCGATTTCGGGGATTTCGGACTGGGCGAGCGGTGCGACGCCGAATGCCGTGACCGCACCCAGGGCGCTGATGACTGCGGTGGCGATCGCGACCTGTTTGAATCGACGTGAATGGTGCATTGTTCCGGTGATCTCGGGATGGCGTCTGCGCGTCGGATAGAATCCCCCGCCGGCCCGGTGAGACAATCCCCCCGCCGACGAAAAGGCGATTCTAAAGCAAAACCCGAGCAGCGCTACCCCCTTCCGAGATGAAAGCCGACATCCCCCAGACCGCAGGTCCCCCGATCTCCGCCGCCGAGGTGAGCGAGTCGGCCCGCGAGGCGCTCGCGGTGTCGCTGCGAGGGTGCGACGAGTTGTTGATCGAGTCGGACTGGCTCTCGAAGCTCGCGCGCAGCGAACTCGAGCGCCGGCCGCTGCGAATCAAGCTCGGGCTGGACCCGACCGCTCCGGACCTGCACCTCGGGCATACGGTGGTGCTGAACAAGATGCGCCAGCTCCAGCAGCTCGGCCACACGGTGATCTTCCTGATCGGAGACTTCACCGCGATGATCGGCGATCCGTCTGGGCGCAACGCGACGCGTCCGCCGCTCACGCGCGAACAGATCGAGGACAACGCGAAGACCTACTTCGGCCAGGCCAGTCTGGTGCTCGACCCCGATCGCACCGAGATCCGCTACAACTCCGAGTGGAGCGATCCGCTGGGCGCTCGCGGGATGATCGAGCTCGCGGCGCGCTACACGCTGGCGCGGATGCTCGAGCGCGACGACTTCACCAAGCGCTATCGCGGCGGCCTGCCGATCTCGATCCACGAGCTGCTCTATCCGCTGATGCAGGGCTACGACTCGGTCGCGCTCAGGAGCGACATCGAACTCGGCGGCACCGACCAGAAGTTCAACCTGCTCGTCGGACGCGAACTGCAGCGCGAGTATGGACAGGAGCCGCAGTGCATCCTGACGATGCCGCTGCTCGAGGGGCTCGACGGCGTCGAGAAGATGTCCAAGTCCAAGGGGAACTACGTCGGCATCACCGAAGCGCCGGGCGAGATGTTCGGCAAGCTGATGTCGATCTCGGACGATCTGATGTGGCGTTACTTCGAGTTGCTGTCGTTGCGCCCGATGGCCGAGATCGATGCGCTGCGCGAGCAGTGCGCACAGGGGCGAAATCCGCGCGACGCGAAGGTGATGCTCGGCAAGGAGATCGTCGAGCGGTTTCACTCCAGTCGCGCGGCCGACGACGCGCTCGCCGAGTTCGAGGCGCGCTTTCGCCAGGGAGCGATCCCGAGCGACATCGCCGAGATTGCGCTCGCGGGCGCGCCGATGGCGATCGGGCAGGTCCTCAAGCAGGCCGGACTCGCGTCGTCCACCTCGGAAGCGATGCGCAACGTCGAGCAGGGGGGCGTGCGCGTCGACGGCGAGCGGGTGAGCGACAAGGGGCTCGCACTCGCCGCCGGCAGCTACGTCGTGCAGGTCGGAAAACGCCGCTTCGCGCGCGTCACGATCCGCTAGGAGACAGGTTGCTGCGCGATCTGGGCGACGCGGGCGGCCTGCTGCTGGTGCCGCAGTTCACTCTCGCGGCCGACACGCGCACCGGCACCCGGCCGAGTTTCACCCCGGCCGCACCGCCGCAGCTCGGGTCGGCGCTGTTCGCGCATTTCGTCGCGGCAGCGCGGCGCGAGCACTCGCCGGTCGAAACCGGTATCTTCGGGGCTCGGATGGAGGTGCACCTGGTCAACGACGGACCGGTCACGTTCTGGCTGCAGTTCCCGCCCGCGACCGTGAAGGAGACATGATGAAGGTTCATAGCGAGTCGTTCGCCGACGGCGGCAGCATTCCCGCCGAGTTCGCGTTCGCGCGCATCGACCCGAAGAACCGGGTCGCGCTGTCGAACAACCGAAACCCGCATCTGGCGTGGGACCAGGTGCCCGAGGGCACGAAGTCGTTCGCGATCATCTGCCACGACTACGACGTGCCCTCGAGTCCCGAGGACGTCAACAAGGAAGATCGAGAGGTGCCCGCGACGCTGCGCCGGGTCGACTTCTTCCACTGGGTGCTGGTCGACCTTCCGGGCGAGACGCGTTCGGTCGCCGCCGGAGAATTCTCGGACACCGTCACGCCCAAGGGCAAGAGCGGCCCCGGCGCGCGCCACGGTGCGCGTCAAGGCGTGAACGACTACACCGCCTGGTTCGCCGGCGACCACGACATGGAGGGCGACTACTTCGGATACGACGGGCCGTGCCCGCCGTGGAACGACTCGATCGTCCACCACTACGTGTTCACCGTCTACGCGCTCGACGTGGCCGAGTTGCCGCTCGCCGGGCGCTTCGCCGGCGAAGCCGCGCGTCGCGAGATCGCCGGGCACTCGCTTGCGAGCGCGTCGATCACCGGAACCTATACGCTCAATCCGAAGCTCGCCGGATGACGCGGCCCGAGGCCGCCGGCGAGACCACCGCGCAGCGCGCCGGGAGCACCGAACTGATCCTGGTGCGCCACGGCGTCACCGCCTGGAACCGCGAGCGACGCTTCCAGGGCCACACCGATCCGGGCCTCGACGACGAGGGCCGGGAGCAGGCGCGCCGGACCGCGGCGCGCCTCGCTCGCGAAGCGGTGCACGCGATCTATTCCAGCGACCTGGGGCGCGCCTGGCAGACCGCGGCACCGATCGCGCGGGCGCTGGGCCAGCCGCCGCAACCGGCGGGCGCCCTACGAGAGCGGCACTATGGCGCCTTCGAGGGGCGCAGCCACGACGAACTGATGCGCGACGAACCCCGCGCGTTCGAACGCTGGGAGCGTCGCGACCCCGATTTCGCCCTGCCCGGCGGCGGCGAATCGCTGCGCGAGTTCAACGCCAGGGTGCTGGATTTCGTGCGCGAATTGCTGGCGCGGCATCGTGGCGAGCGTGTCGTGACGGTCACCCACGGCGGCGTGCTCGACTGCGTCTACCGGCTCGCGACCGGGATGGCGCTCGAGGCGCCCCGAAAGCACGCCCTGCTCAACGCCAGCATCAACCGGATCGGCTGGAGCGACGGCCGCTACGCGGTGCTGGGCTGGGCCGACGTCTCGCACCTGTCGGATGCGCTGGACGACATCGAGGCGCGCGCCTGATCGGCGTTAGAATCGCGGCCGCGGTCCATCACGCAACGGACCACGCAATCGAAGGAATCTCCATGTTCGATCGAAACCTCGGAATCGCCCAGGTAGACCCTGAGCTGTGGCACGCCGTGCAGCTCGAGAACCGCCGGCAGGAAGAACACATCGAGCTGATCGCGTCGGAAAACTACGCGAGTCCGGCGGTGATGGCGGCGCAGGGCTGCCAGATGACCAACAAGTACGCCGAGGGTTATCCGGGCAAGCGCTACTACGGCGGTTGCGAGTACGTCGACATCGCCGAGCAGCTCGCGATCGACCGCGTCCGGCAGATCTTCGGCGCCGAGGCGGCGAACGTGCAGCCGAACTCGGGCTCGCAGGCCAACCAGGCGGTGTTGCTGGCTTTCCTCGAACCCGGGCGACACGGTCATGGGAATGAGCCTGGCCGAGGGCGGGCACCTGACGCACGGGATGGCGCTCAACATGTCCGGCAAGTGGTTCAAGGTGGTGTCCTACGGCCTGGACCGCGACGAGGCGCTCGACTACGACGCGATGGAGCGAACCGCGCGCGAGACGCGTCCGAAGCTGATCATCGCCGGCGCGTCGGCCTATGCGCTGCGCATCGACTTCGAGCGCTTCGCACAGGTGGCGCGCGAAGTCGGAGCGATCCTGATGGTCGACATGGCGCACTACGCCGGGCTGATCGCCGCCGGCGAGTATCCGAACCCGGTGCCGCACGCCGACGTCGTGACCTCGACCACGCACAAGAGCCTGCGCGGACCGCGTGGCGGAATCATCCTGATGAAGTCGCAGCACGAGAAAGCGATCAACTCGGCCGTGTTTCCGGGGCTGCAGGGCGGGCCGCTGATGCACGTGATCGCCGCCAAGGCGGTCGCGTTCAAGGAGGCGCTCGACCCCGCGTTCAAACGCTACCAGCGGCAGGTGGTCGTGAACGCCCGCGTGCTGGCCGAGACGCTGGTCGAGCGCGGCCTGCGGATCGTCTCCGGGCGCACCGAATCGCACATGATGCTGGTCGACCTGCGGCCCAAGGGAATCACCGGCAAGGCGGCCGAAGCGGTCCTGGGCAGCGCGCACATCACCTGCAACAAGAACACGATCCCGAACGACCCCGAAAAGCCGTTCGTCACCAGCGGCGTGCGTCTCGGTTCGCCGGCGATGACGACGCGCGGGTTCGCCGAAGCCGAGGCGGCGAAGGTGGGCCACCTGATCGCCGACGTGCTCGACGCGCCGAACGACGAGGCGACGATCGTGCGCGTGCGCGCGGCGGTGGCCGAACTGACCGCGAAGTTTCCGGTCTATCGTTGACCGCGGCCGCGCTCGGGACACCGCGCGCGGCGCAGCAACCTGGAACTCGACGATGCGTTGCCCCTACTGCGAGCACGACGACACCCAGGTGATCGACAGCCGGGTGACCGACGACGGCGACAGCGTGCGTCGTCGCCGGCGCTGCGCGGCCTGCGACAAGCGCTTCACCACCTACGAGCGCGTCGAGTTGACGATGCCCGCGGTGGTCAAGAAGAACGGTTCGCGTGCCGAGTTCGACGCCGGAAAGTTGCGCGCTTCGCTGCAGCTCGCGTTGCGCAAGCGCCCGGTGAGCGCCGAGCAGGTGGAGTCGGCGATCCAGCGCATCGAGGAGACGCGTGATCGCGCTGGCGGTGCGCGAGATCCCGAGCGAGCGCATCGGCGAGATGGTGATGCGCGAACTCAAGCGACTGGACAAGATCGGCTACGTGCGCTTCGCGTCGGTCTATCGCAGTTTCGAAGACGTCGACGAATTCGCCGAGGCGGCCAGGGAAGTCAAGCCCAAGCGCGCGCGGCGCTGAACACGCGGGCGTGTCTGGAGGCGGCGCCCGGGCGCCCGGGGCACGCTGCTCTGCGGGGCACGCCTGCTCAGCCCCGCCGTCGGCCTGCTTCGCGGATCTGCGACAGCGTCAGGTTCGGGGTGAGCGCCTCGGGATCGACTTTCAGGTGGATCACCGCGGGCTTGCGCCGCGAGGCGACGAACTCGCGCGCGGCGTCCAGCGCGGGGGCGAAGCCGGCGGTGGTCGCGACGCTCGCGCCGAACGCGCCGAACGCGCGCGCGAAGTCGGCGAAGTCGGGATTGTGCAGTTCGGTGCCGAGCACGCGGTCGGGGAATTCGCGTTCCTGGTGCATGCGGATCGTCCCGTACATCCCGTTGTCGAACACGATCACGATGAAGCCGGCGTCGTACTGCACGGCGGTGGCGAGTTCCTGCGCGGTCATCAGGAACTCGCCGTCGCCGGCCAGGCACACGACGCAGCGCTCGGGCTGGGCGATCGCCGCAGCGACCGCGCTGGGCAGGCCCGCGCCCATCGCACCCGAGGTCGGGGCGAGCTGCGAGCGGGTCATGCCCGCGCCGCGCGCCGCAAGCGGAGCGTAGCGCCAGAACCTGTGCGCCCAGGTGGCGAAGTTGCCCGCTCCGTTGGTGACGATCGTGTCGGTCGGCATCCGCTCGCGCAGCGTGCGCATCACCTCCCACAGATCGAGCGCGGGCGCGAGCGTGCGCATCGCGGGCGGGCGTTCCTGCCACGCGTCGTACTCGGCGCGCGCACCGGCGACGCCTTGCGCCCAGCCCCTCGACTCGACCCGCAGCTCGCGCAGCTGCGCCGCGAACTCGGGCATTCCGGCATTGATCATCAACGCGGCCTGGTAGACCCGACCGAGTTCCTCGGCGCCGGCGTGCACGTGAACCAGCGTCTGCGCCGGAACCGGGGCGTCGAGCAGCGTGTAACCGGAGGTGGTCATCTCTCCGAGCCGCGGCCCGATCGCGAGCACGAGGTCGGACGCGCGCACGCGCGCCGCGAGTGCGGGGTTGATGCCGATGCCGACGTCGCCGACGTAGTTGGGGTGGTGGTTGTCGAACAGGTCCTGGAACCGAAACGCGCAGCTGACCGGGAGCTGGTTCGACTCGACGAAATTGCGCAGGTCGTCGCAGGCGCGCGGGTTCCAGCCGCTGCCCCCGAGCAGCACGATCGGACGCTGCGCTCGCGCGAGCATTTCGCGCAATCGTTCGACCTGTTCGCGCGTCGCGCCGGCGCGCACCGGATGGTAGCGCCCGGTGTCGTTCACCGTCGCGCTCGCGGCGAGCATGTCCTCGGGAAGAGCGAGGACCACCGGTCCCTGGCGGCCGCTGGTCGCCGTCTGGAAGGCATGCGCGAGGTACTCCGGTATCCGATCGGCGCGGTCGATCTGCGCGACCCACTTGGCCATCTCGCCGAACATCCGGCGGTAGTCGATCTCCTGGAAGGCTTCGCGTTCGACGAAGTTGTTGCCGACCTGGCCGACCAGGACGATCATCGGCGACGAATCCTGGCGCGCAGTGTGGATGCCGATCGCCGCGTTGCTCGCGCCGGGACCACGCGTGACCGCGAGCACGCCCGGCTTGCCGGTGAGTTTGGCGTAGGCGTCGGCCATGAACGACGCGCCTCCTTCCTGGCGGCAGATCACGAAGCGGATCGACTCGCGGTGGCGGTAGAGCCCGTCGAGCACGCCGAGGTAGCTCTCGCCGGGAACGCCGAAGATCGTGTCGACCTCGTGAACGGCGAGTGCGTCGGCGAGGATCTGCCCGCCGCTGCGGGGGGATGCGCCGGATGGCGACGATGCGGTCATGCTCGGTTTTCTCCGTCGGGGTTCGGGGGCGCGATCGCCATCAGATCGAAGGGGCGACTCGAGCGGCGCCGGTGCCGGGTGCGCGCGGTGCCGACATGTTCGTCGGGCGTGGTCGGGAACGGTCCAATGGTAACCGGTCGCAGTCGTTACAATCGATCCCGCGATGTTCACTCCCGCCGACCACCAGTTCATGACCCGCGCGCTCGAACTCGCGGCGCGCGGACTCTATACCGCCACTCCGAATCCGCGCGTCGGCGCCGTCATCGTCAAGGACGGCGAGATCGCCGGCGAAGGCTGGCACAGGCGCGCGGGCGAGCCGCACGCCGAGATCGTCGCGCTCGCGCAGGCCGGAAGGCGCGCGCGCGGTGCGACGATGTACGTCACGCTCGAGCCGTGCAGCCACTTCGGGCGCACGCCGCCGTGCGTCGACTCGCTGATCGAGGCGCACGTGGCGCGCGTCGTCACCGCGATGGAGGACCCGAATCCGCGCATCGACGGACGCGGCCTCGAGCGGCTGCGCGAGTCGGGGGTCGACGTGCGTTGCGGGCTCCTGCGCCAGGAGGCCGAAGACCTCAACGTGGGTTTCGTGTCGCGGATGACGCGGGGGCTGCCCTGGGTCAGGCTGAAAGTGGCCGCGAGCCTCGACGGGCGCACGGCGCTGCGAAACGGCACGAGCCAGTGGATAACCGCCGAACCGGCGCGCGTCGACGGGCACGCGTGGCGCGCGCGTGCCTGCGCGTTGCTCACCGGGATCGGCACGGTGCGCGACGACGACCCGCGAATGGACGTGCGCCACGTCGAGACCGAACGCCAGCCGCTGAAGGTGCTGGTCGATTCGCGGCTCGAAGTCGACCTCCAGGCGGCGATCGTGCGCGGGGGCAACGTGCTCGTTGCGTGCGCGATCGAGAACCCGCAGAAAGTCGCGGAACTGCGTGACCGCGGCGTGGAGGTCGTCCGCATCGCCAACGACGCGGGCAAGGTCGACCTGGCGGCGCTGCTGCGCGAACTCGCCGCGCGCAACCTCAACGAGATCCACGTCGAGGCGGGGTTCCGGCTGAACGGTTCGCTGCTTCGCGAGGGTTGCGTCGACGAGTTGCTGATCTACCTGGCGCCGTCGCTGCTGGGCGACGCGATCGGGATGTTCGACCTCGAGGCGATCGACGATCTCGAGCGCCGCACGCGGCTCGTTTTCGGTTCCGCGCAACGCGTCGGAGACGATCTGCGCCTGCTCGCGCGCGTCGTACGCGGCGACGCCGCGCGCGACACGCAGACCTCGGTCGCGGCGGTGGAGGAAACCTGATGTTCACCGGAATCGTCGCCGCGGTCGGGCGGATCGTGCGCGCCGAGGCGCTGGGCGACGGCCTGCGCCTGAGTGTAGCCGCGGGTGGGCTCGACCTGAGCGACGTCGCGATCGGGGACTCGATCGCGATCCAGGGCGCGTGCATGACGGTGGTCGCGCGCGACGGGCGCGGTTTCACCGTCGAGGTCTCGCGCGAGAGCCTCGATCGCACGGTCGGCCTGTCGGGCGAGGCCGACGTGAACCTGGAGAAGGCGCTGCGACTGTCGGACCGCCTCGGCGGGCACCTGGTCACCGGGCACGTCGACGGCCTGGCGCAGGTCGTGAGCTTCGAGCAGGTTGGCGAGTCGTGGCGACTCGAGCTGCGCGTGCCGGCGCAGCTCGGTCGTTACTTCGCCTACAAGGGATCGGCAACGATCGACGGAGTG
Organism: uncultured beta proteobacterium; assembly: GCA_963696745.1. Classification (GTDB taxonomy): domain Bacteria; phylum Pseudomonadota; class Gammaproteobacteria; order Burkholderiales; family Burkholderiaceae_E; genus Quisquiliibacterium. Next base: position 1,273,932 of record CAVOLL010000010.1, on the reverse strand, counting down.
AGCCTCACCGTGAATTCGGTGCGCGACGAGCCCGAGGGCACCGTGATCGGCATCAACCTGATTCCGCACACGATGCAGGTCACGACGCTCGGCCGGCTCGAGCCGGGTGCGAGCGTGAACCTCGAGGTCGACCTGATCGCGCGCTACCTCGAGCGCATGGTGGGCGAGCTGCGTTCGCGCGGATGATCCGCGTCTGGCTGGAATTCTTCGGCTGCGTCGCCGCGATCGGCTTTGGCGGCTACCAGCTCGCGCGCTACGCCGACCTGATCGCCGCGAAGTGGAGGCTGTCGCGAAACTGGATCGGCCTCGTGCTGATGGCCACGGTCACGTCGCTGCCCGAGCTGGTCACCGGCGCGAGCAGCGTCGTCCTCGCCGATGCCCCCGACATCGCGGTGGGCAACGTGCTCGGTGCGTGCGTGTTCAACCTGTTCGTGCTCGGCGCGGTCGATCTCGCGTTCCGTTCCGGTTCGGTGTTTCACAGTCCGAATCGCGGCCACGTGCTCACCGCGGCGTTCGCGATCCTGATGTTCGCGCTGGTCGGGTTCAACCTGGTGCTGGGCGACCGCGGGATCGGGTTGGCGATCGGTCACGTCGGACTCTACAGCGTGCTGATCGTCGCGCTCTATGCCGGGGCGATCCGCGCGCTCTACCGCTTCGAGCGCGCCGCGCCCGATCCGTCGATCCCCGAGGACACCCAGCCGGAGTTGACCCGCGGGCAGGTGATCGCGCGCTATGCCGGCTGGGCTGCGCTGGTGTTCGCCGGTGCGATCTGGTTGCCCTTCGTCGCCGAGCGGCTCGCCGACGGCATGGGCTGGACGCGCACCTTCGTCGGCACGCTGCTCGTTGCGATGGTGACCACGCTGCCCGAGACCGTGACCACGCTCTCGGCGCTGCGCATGGGAGCGGTCGATCTCGCGATCGGCAACCTGCTCGGGAGCAGCCTGTTCAACATCCTGATCCTCGCGCTGGACGATCTGCTGTTCCTGCGCGGACCGCTGCTCTCGCACGTCTCGCCGCTGCACGTTTTCTCGACGTTCTCGGCGGCGGCGATGGCGGCGGTCGCGATCGCCGGATGGGTCGTGCGCCCGCCGGGACGCGTGTTGCGGCTCGCAGGTTGGGTGAGCCTGCTGCTGATCGCGCTGTACCTGGCCAACGCGATGGTGTTGCTGTCGCACGGCGTCGATGACTGAGGGCGAGCGCGATCGGGACTGGCACGCGCTCGACGCATCCGAGGCGCTCGCGCTGCTCGAGAGCCGGCACACCGGACTGACGCGCGACGAGGCGCTGGCGCGACTCGCGCGCGACGGGCGCAACGAGCTCCCAGCGCCGCCCGGCCGCTCGTTGCTGTCGCGGCTGTGGGCGCAGTTCGACAACCTGCTCGTGCAGGTGCTGCTCGTCGCAGGCGTCGTCACGGTGGCGATGGGTCACGCGACCGACGCGGCGGTGATCTTCGGCGTGGTCGTGATCAACGCCGCGATCGGGTTCATCCAGGAGGGCAAGGCCGAGCGCGCGCTCGAGGCGGTGCGCGCGATGCTCGCCGACGAAGCTAGCGTGCTGCGCGACGGCGAGCGCGCGACGATCCCCGCGGCCGAGCTGGTGCCAGGCGACGTCGTCGTGCTCGCTTCGGGCGACAGGGTGCCGGCCGACCTGAGGCTGGTGCGCGCGCGCAACCTGCGCATCGACGAGGCGGCGCTCACCGGCGAGTCGGTGCCGGTGGACAAGGGCGAATCGGCGGTGGCCGCCGATTGCGTACTCGCCGAGCGCACGTCGATCGCGTATTCGGGAACGACGGTGACCTTCGGACAGGCGAACGGCGTCGTGGTCGCGACCGGCGTGTCGACCGAACTCGGGCGCATCGGCGGACTGGTCGCGTCGGTGCACTCGCTCTCGACACCGCTCACGCGCAAGCTCGATCAGCTCGCGCGCAGGCTCACGCTGTTCATCCTGGTCGGGGCGGTCGTCACCTTCCTGTTCGGGCGCTACGTCCACGGCTTCGCCGTTGCCGAGATCTTCCTCGCGGTGGTCGGCCTCGCGGTGTCGGCGATCCCCGAGGGACTGCCGGCGGTGGTCACGATCACGCTCGCCATCGGCACCCAGCGCATGGCGCATCGCAGCGCGATCGTTCGCCGCCTGCCCGCAGTGGAAACGCTCGGTTCGGTGACGGTGATCTGCACCGACAAGACCGGGACGCTGACGCGCAACGAGATGACGGTCGTTCGCGTCGCGCTTGCCCGGCGCACGATCGAGGTCGCCGGATCGGGCTACGTGCCCGAAGGCGGATTCAGCGTCGACGGCGTCGCGATCGTGCCGGGCGAGGACGACGATCTGCTCGAGTTCGCGCGCTGCGCGCGGTACTGCAACGACGCCCGGCTCTGGCTCGAGAACGGCGTCTGGCGCCTTGCCGGCGACCCGACCGAGGGCGCGCTGCTCAGCCTCGCGACCAAGGCCGGGGTCGACGCGGCGCCATCGTGCGCGGATTTCGCGCGCGTCGACGAGATCCCGTTCGAGTCCGAGCACCGCTTCATGGCGACGCTGCACCGCGATCGCGACGGAAACGCGGTCGTCTACCTGAAGGGGGCGCCGGAGCGGATTCTCGAGTTGTGCTCGAACCAGGGCGACGCAGAACCGGTCGACCCCGAGCACTGGCACGAGCGCATCGAGGCGATGGCGCGCGACGGACTCAGGGTGCTCGGACTCGCGCGCGCGACGCTGCCCGATGCCACGAGCGGGCTGCACCTGCAGGACATCGACAGGCGCTTCACGCTGCTCGGTATGGCGGGAATGATCGACCCTCCGCGCAGCGAGGCGATCGCTGCGATCGAGCGCTGTCGCGCGGCCGGGATCGCGGTGAAGATGATCACCGGCGACCACGCGGTGACCGCGGCGGCGATCGGGGCGCGGCTCGGCCTGGTCGCGAGCGAGCCGCTCAGCGGCCCCGAGATCGATCGCTGTTCCGACGAGGACCTGGCGCGGCGCCTCGCCGCGACCGACGTCATCGCCCGCGCCAGCCCCGAGCACAAGATGCGCCTGGTCGCCGCGCTGCAGGCGCGCGGCGACATCGTGTCGATGACCGGCGACGGCGTGAACGACGCGCCCGCGCTCAAGGCGGCCGACATCGGCGTGGCGATGGGCGGCAAAGGAACCGACGCCGCGAAGCAAGCCGCCGACGTGGTCCTGGCCGACGACAATTTCGCGACGATCGGCACCGCCGTGCGCGAAGGCCGCACGATCTACGACAACATCAAGAAGTCGCTCCTGTTCATCCTTCCGACCAACGGCGGCGAGGCCGGCGTGATCCTGCTCGCGGTCTTCCTCGGGTTGGCGCTGCCGGTGACCGCCGTGCAGATCCTGTGGGTGAACATGGTCACCACGGTCACGCTCGCCGTCGCGCTAGCGTTCGAGCCGGCCGAACCGGGGGTGATGTCGCGCCCGCCGCGCCCGCCCGCCGAGCCGATCATCACGCGATTGCTGCTCGCGCGGGTGCTGTACGTGACCATTTTGCTCACCGCGATGACGTTCTGGCTGTTTCACCACGAGCTCGCGCGCGGGCTGTCGCTCGAGGCGGCTCGCACGAGCGCGGTGAACATGCTGGTGATCGGCGAGCTGGTGTACCTGTTCAACTGCCGCCGCTTCACCGCGCATTCTCTGGGCCGCGATACCGTGTACGGCAATCCGGTCGCGTTCTGGGCTGCGATCGCCCTGATCGCGCTGCAGCTCGCCTTCACCTACCTGGCGCCGATGCAGCAGTTGTTCGGCACGCGCGCGATGGACCCGACTTCCTGGGGTCTCGTGCTGGCGCTGTCGGCGACGAAGTACCTTGCGGTGGAGGCCGAGAAGGCGGTGCTGCGCAGGCTGGGCGTCGTGAGCCTCTGACCGCGCGAGGCGCGCGGCTCAGAGATCGGCCAGCGGGGTGTGCCCGGCGCTCTCGTCGCGAACGCGCATGACCTGGAGCAGGCGTGCGAGGCTCATGTGCAGCGCGGCGACTTCGGTCGCGTCGAGTTGCCCGAGCGCGTCCGGCAGCACGCCGGTGAGCGGGTGCGGCGCGCGCGCGAGAAGCGCAGCGCCGCGCTCGGTGGCGTGAAGCCGCACCACCCGATGGTCGACCGTGTCGCGTTCGCGCCGCAAGAGGTCGAGCCGGCTCATCTGCTCGATCAGGTTGCTCGCCGTCGATTGGTGGATCGACAGCGTTCGCGCGAGTTCGGTCACGCGGATTCCCGGGCTCGCGCCGATCGCCGCCAGCGCCCAGAGCTGCGAACCGCCGATTCCGCACTGCTTCTCGATCACCTGGAAGTGCTTTTTCACCGACCGGAAGATGATCCGGAACTGGCGCAGCACCTGATCGGCGTCGCCTGCGTCGGCGCCGTCGCTGCTGTCCGCGGGTCGATCGCCGTCGCCTGGACTCGGCTGCCGGCCTGGTGTCCGGCGTCTCGTCTGGGGTCGTTCATCGGGGGCATTCCGGGCGGTTTCCTGCGCGCATCGTAAAATGCGCGAATGTCGATTGCCAGCATTCCCGAGATCGTCGCCGAATTCAAGGCCGGGCGGATGGTCATCCTCGTCGACGAGGAAGACCGTGAGAACGAGGGCGACCTCGTGCTCGCGGCCGACTTCGTCACACCCGAGGCGATCAACTTCATGGCGCGCCACGCCCGCGGCCTGATCTGCCTGACGCTCACGCGCGAGCGCTGCCAGCGCCTGAGCCTGCCGATGATGACCACGCGCAACGGAACACGCACCGGCACGAACTTCACCGTCTCGATCGAGGCCGCCGAGGGCGTCACCACCGGGATCTCTGCGGCCGACCGGGCGCGAACGGTCCAGGTCGCGGTGGCCAGCGACGCGAGCGCGCGAGACATCGTCCAGCCCGGGCACATCTTTCCGATCATGGCGCAGGACGGCGGCGTGCTGATGCGCGCCGGACACACCGAGGCGGGGTGCGACCTCGGCGCGATGGCGGGGCTGACCCCGGCCGCGGTGATCTGCGAGATCATGAAGGACGACGGCACGATGGCGCGCCTGCCCGATCTCGAACTGTTCGCGCGCGAACACGGACTGAAGATCGGCACGATCGCCGACCTGATCCACCACCGCAGCTCGAACGAGAGCCTGATCGAGCGGGTCGGCAGCCGCAAGGTCGCCACCGTTCACGGCGCGTTCACGCTGCACGCCTACCGCGACACGCCGAGCGGCTCGCCGCACCTGGCGCTGGTGCGCGGGCGGATCGACGCGCAGGCCGAGACGCTGGTCAGGGTGCACGAGCCGCTCACGATCCTGGACATGATCGAGGTCGACCGCAGCACGCACACCTGGAGCGTGAACCGCGCGCTCGAGGTGCTCGCCACGCGCGGGTCGGGGGTCCTGGTGCTGCTGAACTGCGCGCAAGGCGCCGAAGCGCAGTTCGCGCAACTCGACGCGCTGGCGCGGATCGACGGCGGCGACGGCGGCGATGGTGGCGACGGCGGCGATGGTGGCGATGGTGGCGATGGTGGCGATGGTGGCGATGGTGGCGATGGTGGCGATGGTGGCGATGGTGGCGATGGCGGCGATGGCGCATCGCGCGAAGCGGACCGCGGCGGCAAGATCGACCTGCGCACCTACGGAATCGGCGCGCAGATCCTCAAGGACCTCGGCGTCGGGCGGATGCGCCTGCTGGCGCAACCGCGCAAGATGCCGAGCATGACCGGTTTCGATCTTGAAGTGGCCGGGTTCGAACCCGGCCCGTGAGGAAGCTGACGTGACTGTTGAGATATTCGACGCGGACCTCGAAGGCGAGGGACTGCGCATCGGCGTGGTGCAGGCGCGATTCAACGAGCCGGTATGCGAAGCGCTGTGCGAAGCCTGCGTCGACGAACTCGGGGTGCTCGGCGTCGCCGACGAGGACATCTTCGTGTGCACCGTGCCGGGGGCGCTCGAGATCCCGCTGGCGCTGCAGCACCTCGCGCTCACCGGCGAGTTCGACGCGCTGGTTGCGATCGGGGCCGTGATCAGAGGCGACACCTACCACTTCGAGGTCGTATCCAACGAGAGCGCCGCGGCAATCTCGCGCGTCGCGCTGGACACGTCGATTCCGATCGCAAACGCTGTGCTCACCACCGACAGCGACGAACAGGCGCAGGCGCGCGCGGTGATCAAGGGCACCGACGCGGCGCGCGTCGCGGTCGAGATGGCCAACCTGCTCGCCTCGATCGATTCGCTGTCCTCGCACGGCGCTGCCGACGCCGACGGGGCCTGACGATGGCCGAGGCGGGCGCCGGCGACGCGCGCGGGCAGCGCGGCGCGTCGACCCGTTCGGGCGTGGGGGCGCGCTCGGCGCGCAGGCGCGCGCGCGAACTCGCGCTGCAGGGCGTCTATCAGTGGATCGTCTCGAAGGAGGACGGCGCGCTGATCGAGGCCCACCTGGCGGAATCGCCGGCGTACGCGAAGGCCGACAAGGAGCATTTCGGCGCGCTGCTCCAGGGATCGATCCGGCAGGTCGAGACGCTGCAGGCGGCGATCTTGCCGCACATCGACCGCGCAATCGACGAACTCAGCCCGGTCGAGCACGCGTTGCTGCTCACCGCGACCTACGAGCTGGCGAACCACCCCGAGATCCCTTATCGGGTCGTGATCAACGAGGCCGTCGAGATCGCCAAGACCTTCGGCGGCACCGACGGCTACAAATTCGTCAACGGCGTCCTCGACCGGGTTGCCGGGCGCCTCAGGCCGCTCGAGGCGACGGGGTCGCGCGGAGGCTGAGGTGGGCGGCGCGAAACCGGCCCGCCATTGCGGCTCGAAGCCGACGCGACCGGCGATCGGCGAGTTCGAGCTGATCCGGCGCTTCTTCGATCGCGGTCCGCCGCGACGGATCGAACTCGGAATCGGCGACGACTGCGCGCTGATCGCGCCGCGCGCGGGTCGCACGACGGCGATCTCGACCGACATGCTCGTGAGCGGCAGGCATTTCCTGCCCGATGTCGACCCGCGTTCGCTCGGTCACAAGGCGCTGGCGGTGAACCTGTCCGATCTCGCGGCGATGGGCGCCGATCCGTACGCGTTCACGCTCGCGATCGCGCTCGCCGAAGTCGACGCGGCGTGGCTCGAGGCGTTCGCATCGGGGCTGTTCGCGATCGCCGACCGATTCGGATGCGAACTGATCGGCGGCGACACCACCGCCGGCCCGCTCACGATCTCGATCACGGTCCTTGGCGAGTTGCCCGGAGCGGTGGCTCTGCGCCGCGATCGCGCCGAACCGGGCGACGACCTGTGGGTGTCGGGCGAGATCGGCGGCGCCGCGCACGCACTGCGACGCCGGCTGGCGGGCGACCCGCTTGCGCCCGACGACCCGTCGGCGCTGCGCCTCGATCGTCCCGAACCGCGCGTCGCGCTCGGAGTCGGGCTTCGCCACCTCGCGCGTGCGGCGATCGATCTGTCCGACGGGCTGATCGGCGATCTCGGCCACATCTGCGAACGCTCGCGTGTCGGCGCCGAGATCGCGCTGGCGCAGTTGCCGCTCGCGGCAGCGCTCGCGCGGGCGCGCGGCGCGGAACCGCTGCGCGAAGCGCTCTCGGGCGGCGACGACTACGAACTGCTGTTTTGCGCCGCGCCGGAGAATCGCGCAGCGATCTCGGCGCTGGGGATGTCGCTGTCGCTGCCGCTCACCCGCATCGGCGCGATCGTCGCCGGCGACGGCGTCGTGCTGCGCGACGCGCGCGGTGCGCCGGTGCGGATCGAAGTGAAGGGGTTCGATCATTTCGGCTGACACGCCGCTCGCGCCGACGAGCGCAATCCGCCCGAGCTGGCGATTCATGCGCGTGCGCGCTTCGCGCTGGATCGCGCTCGGCTTCGGCAGCGGCCTGTCGCCGTGGGCCCCGGGCACCGTCGGCACCCTCTGGGCCTGGGCAGTGTGGCACCTGCTCGGATCGATCTTCGCGCTCGAGCTGGCGCCGGTGACGATGTTCGCGCTGCTCGCCGCCGCGTTCGCGCTCGGCGTCGTCGCCTGCGAGCGCACCGGTCGCGACCTCGGCGCGGCCGATCACGGAGCGATTGTCTGGGACGAAGCGCTCGCGTTTTGGGTCGTGCTGGCGCTCGTGCCGGCGGGCGCCGCCAACGAGGTCGCCGCGTTCGCGCTGTTTCGTTTCTTCGACATCGTCAAGCCGCCGCCGATCCGCCAGGCCGACGCCAGGCTCGGGGGAGGGTTCGGGGTGATGTTCGACGACCTGCTCGCGGCGGCCTACACGCTGCTGCCGTTCGCTCTCTGGAGCGCCTTGCGATGAACGAGCATCGACCGGTCGACCCGGCGGCCGAGGTCGCCGCCGCCGCCGCGGAGCTCGGAAGGCGCCTGCGCGCTGCCGGCATGATGGTGGCCACGGTCGAGTCGTGCACCGGCGGCCTGATCGCGGCGGCGCTGACCGAGGCCGCCGGGTCCAGCCAGTGGTTCGACCGCGGCTTCGTCACCTACTCGAACGACGCGAAGGTGGAGTCGGTGGGCGTGCGGCGCGCGACGCTCGAGCGCGACGGTGCGGTCAGCGAAACGGTCGCCCAGGAAATGGCGGCCGGCGCGCTGGCGAGCGGTGCGGTGGGTCTGGCGATCGCCGTCACCGGGGTCGCCGGTCCGGGCGGCGGCTCCGAGCACAAGCCGGTCGGAACGGTCTGTTTCGCCTGGGCCGACGCCGGCGGGTCGCGCCACAGTGCGACGCTGCGATTCGCCGGCGACCGGGTCGCGGTACGATCTCAGGCTGTGCTCCACGCCTTGCGCGAAGCGTCGCGTTTCGTGGTGCCGGCGCAACGCGCTCGACCCCCCGGCTGAGCCGAAAGACTGATTGTTTGTACAGTAGTTGTGTGAGACACTGTCCTTCATTGATTCACGCAATGAGGACGCCAAAGCCATGGACAAGGTCATCAAGATGGACGACGCAAAATCTAAAACCGAGCGCAGCAAGGCGCTTTCGGCCGCTCTCGCGCAGATCGAGAAACAGTTCGGCAAGGGGTCGATCATGCGCCTCGCCGATGGCGAGATCGTTCCGGACATCCAGGTCGTGTCCACCGGATCGCTCGGCCTCGACATCGCGCTCGGTGTCGGCGGACTTCCGCGCGGCCGCGTCGTCGAGGTGTACGGGCCCGAGTCCTCCGGCAAGACCACGCTCACGCTGCAGGTCGTCGCGGAAATGCAGAAGATCGGCGGCACTTGCGCGTTCATCGACGCCGAGCACGCGCTCGACGCCCAGTACGCGGCCAAGCTCGGCGTGCGTCTGGAGGATCTCCTGATCTCGCAACCCGATACCGGCGAGCAGGCGCTCGAGATCGCCGACGCGCTGGTGCGCTCGGGGTCGGTCGACCTGATCGTGATCGACTCGGTCGCCGCGCTCACGCCCAGGGCCGAGATCGAAGGCGAGATGGGCGATTCGCTGCCCGGGCTCCAGGCCAGACTGATGTCGCAGGCGTTGCGCAAGCTCACCGGCACGATCAAACGCACGAACTCCATGATCATCTTCATCAACCAGATCAGGATGAAGATCGGCGTGATGTTCGGCAATCCGGAAACCACCACCGGCGGGAACGCGCTGAAGTTCTACGCATCGGTTCGTCTCGACATCCGTCGCACCGGTTCGATCAAGAAAGGCGAAGAGGTGATCGGTTCGGAAACCCGCGTCAAGGTCGTCAAGAACAAGGTCGCTCCGCCGTTCAAGCAGGCATCGTTCGACATCCTCTACGGCGAAGGCATTTCCCGACTGGGCGAGCTGCTCGAGTTGGGCTCCGAGTCCGGGATCGTCGACAAGAGCGGCGCCTGGTACAGCTACAGCGGCGAACGGATCGGGCAGGGCAAGGACAACGCGCGCGAGTATCTGCGCGAGCACGAAGAAATGGCGCTCGAGATCGAGAACAAGGTCCGCGAGCACTACGGGGTCAACGGCAGGCCCGGCGCGCAGGCGGAGGAGGCGGCCTGAGTCGGGGCGAAGCGCACCCCCGGCGCGCGCCCGCGGCATCGGGAGCGCAGGCGCGCGGCGCCGCGGCGCCTGGTGCGCAGCCGCTCAGCGCGGCGCAACTGAACGCCCGCGCCCTGCGCATGCTCGCGCGGCGCGAACACAGCCGGACCGAGATCCTCAGGCGTCTGGCGCCGCTGGCCGAGTCGGCGGCGCAGGTCGATGCGGTGCTCGACAAGCTCGAGGCGCAGGGCTTGCTCAGCGAAGCGCGGTTCGCGGCAAGTCTCTCGCGCAGGCGGTCCGAACGCTACGGAGCGGCGCGTGTCGCGCACGAACTGCAGCAGCACCGGATCGACCCGTCGATCGCCGAACCGCTGCTGGGCGGGCTGCGCGAGAGCGAGCGCGAGCGGGCACTTGAAGTCTGGTCCAGGCGCTTCGGAGCAAAGGCCGACACTCTGGCCGAGAAGGCGCGACAGTATCGCTTCCTGACGAGGCGCGGGTTCTCCGGCGACACGGTGCACTGGGTCTTGCGCCACGGGGCAGCGGCGATCGGGGCGGGACACGATCCCGAGCACACTTCGGTCCACGCGCCAGACCACGATCAGCACGGCGATCCGACCGATTGAATGCGCCGCGCGGCACGCGCTGCGCGGGCTTTGCGCTGTGCTAACATTTTCGTTTTTTCTGCGGCGCACAAACGCCAGCGCAACGCCCTCGCGCTTCACCCCGGATTCATCGCAGCCTGAGCACCGTGGCAGCGTTTCGAACCCGAAAGCTCCAGGCAAGGACACCCGATGAAGATCCACGAGTACCAGGGAAAGGAAATCCTCAAGCGTTACGGGGTGCCCGTGCCGCGCGCGATCCCGTGTTTTTCGGTCGACGAGGCAATCGCGGCGGCCGAGTCGCTAGGCGGGCCGGTCTGGGTCGTCAAGGCGCAGATCCACGCCGGCGGGCGCGGCAAGGGAGGCGGCGTCAAGGTCGCGAAGTCCCTCGCCGAGGTCAAAGACTGGGCGACGAAGATCCTGGGAATGCAGCTGGTCACGCACCAGACCGCGTCGCAGGGACAGAAAGTTCGACGCCTGCTGATCGAGGAGGGCGCCGACATCAGCAAGGAGCTCTACGTCGGAATAGTGGTCGACCGCGTGACCCAGCGCGTCACGCTGATGGCCTCGAGCGAGGGCGGAATGGACATCGAGGAAGTGGCGGCGCGCACACCGGAGAAGATCCACAAGGTGAGCGTCGACCCCGAACTCGGCCTGGTCGACGCCGACGCCGACGCGCTCGCGACCGCGATCGGCGTGCCGCAAGCGTCGGTCGCGAAAGCTCGAGCCGTTCTGCAGGGGCTCTACAAGGCATTCTGGGAAACCGACGCGAGCCTGGCCGAGATCAATCCGCTGATCCTGACCGGGTCGGGCGACGTGGTCGCACTCGACGCCAAGCTCAACTTCGACAGCAACGCGCTCTTTCGTCACCCCGAGATCGTCGCGATGCGCGATCTGGACGAGGAAGACCCGGCCGAGACCGAGGCTTCGAAGCACGACCTGTCGTACATCCAGCTCGACGGCAACATCGGCTGCCTGGTCAACGGTGCGGGGCTCGCGATGGCCACGATGGACACGATCAAGCTGTTCGGCGGCGAACCGGCCAACTTCCTCGACGTCGGCGGCGGCGCGACCACCGAGAAGGTCACCGAGGCCTTCAAGATCATGCTGCGCAACCCCAACCTGAAGGCGATCCTGGTCAACATCTTCGGCGGGATCATGCGCTGCGACGTGATCGCCGAAGGCGTGGTCGGTGCATCGCGCGCGGTGGGTCTGAAGGTTCCGCTGGTCGTGCGAATGAAAGGCACCAACGAGGAACAGGGCAAGAAGATCCTCGCCGATTCGGGCTTGCCGATCATATCGGCCGACACGATGGGCGAGGCGGCGCGCAAGGTCGTCGAGGCCGCGGGCAAGGTCTGAAATCGCGGATCGGACCCGCGGTGCGCGGGCCGGCGGCACAGGAGAAATGAGCGAACATGTCGATCCTGATCAACAAGGACACCAAGGTCATCACGCAGGGGATCACCGGCAAGACCGGGCAGTTCCACACGCGTATCTGCCGCGACTATGCCAACGGCAAGGCGGGCTTCGTTGCAGGGGTGAACCCGAAGCGTGCCGGGGAGGATTTCGACGGCATCCCGATCTACGCCACCGTCGCCGAGGCGAAGAAGGAGACCGGCGCGACGGTTTCGGTGATCTACGTCCCGCCTGCGGGCGCCGCCGACGCGATCTGGGAGGCCGCCGAGGCCGGACTCGATCTGGTGATCTGCATCACCGAGGGCATCCCGGTGCGCGACATGGTCGTCGTGCGCGACCGCATGCGCAAGGCCGCGATGAAGACACTGTTGCTCGGGCCGAACTGCCCCGGGGTGATCACACCCGACGAACTGAAGATCGGAATCATGCCCGGACACATCCATCGCAAGGGGCGCATCGGCGTCGTGTCGCGTTCGGGAACGCTCACCTACGAGGCGGTCGGGCAACTCAGCGCGCTCGGCCTGGGACAGTCCACCGCGGTAGGGATCGGCGGCGATCCGGTCAACGGGCTCAAGCACATCGACGTGCTGCGCCTGTTCAACGACGATCCCGGGACCGACGCGGTCGTCATGATCGGCGAGATCGGCGGCACCGACGAGGAAACCGCCGCGCAGTGGGTCAAAGAGCACATGCGAAAGCCGGTCGTCGGTTTCATCGCCGGGGTGACCGCGCCCCCGGGCAAGCGGATGGGCCACGCCGGAGCGATCATCTCGGGCGGAAAGGGCACCGCGCAGGAAAAGCTCGAAGTCATGCAGGCCTGCGGAATCAAGGTCACGCGCGACCCCTCCGAGATGGGTTCGCTGCTCAAGAAGGTGCTCTGATCCGACGACCGGTACGCACTGAGCCGCGATGATCGAGTTCCTCACGACGATGAGCTGGGCCGCGGTGCTGCAGATCATCGCGATCGACATCCTGCTCGGCGGCGACAACGCGGTGGTGATCGCGCTCGCCTGTCGCAACCTCCCGTTGAAGCAGCGCACGAAGGGCATCCTCTGGGGTACCGCCGGCGCGATCGTGCTGCGCGTGATCCTCGTCGTGTTCGCCGTCGCGCTGCTGCAGATCCCGTACCTGAAGATCGTCGGCGGAGCGCTGTTGCTGTGGATCGGCGTCAAGCTCGTCGCACCCGGCGACGACGGCGGACACGACGGGATCGACGGCGGCTCCGGGTTGCTCTCGGCGATTCGAACGATCATCGTCGCCGACCTCGTCATGAGCGTGGACAACGTGATCGCGATCGCCGGTGCCGCGCACCAGGCCGACCCCGACCACCAGGTCGGGCTCGTCGTCTTCGGCCTTCTGGTGAGCATTCCGATCATCGTCTGGGGAAGCCAGATGGTGCTCAAGCTGATCGACCGGTTCCCGATCGTGGTCACGGCGGGCGGCGCGTTGCTTGGCTGGATCGCGGGAGGAATGATCGTCACCGATCCGGCGATCATCGGCCGGATCGGCGCGCCGGCGACCCGCGGTCTACTACGGCTGCGCGGTGGGGGGGGCGGTTCTGGTTGTCGCGATCGGCGGGCTGATCGCCCGGCGACAGTCTGCGTCCACCCGGCGCACCAAGGACCCGGCGCTGCGCTGAACTCAGTTGGTGCGGCACGGCACGGCACGGCGCCGCCAGGGGCCCGGCCTCGGCGGGGTGCCGAGTCGCACAACGTCGCTGCCGCCGCCCGGCGGCAGCGGTTCGCCGTTCATGAAATTGTTCCTTAGGGCTTCGCTGCTCGCGTCCTACATTGCGCAGGATGGGCGAACATGTTTTCGGCGGTACCCTTCGCGCGGGTCCCGACGCGACCCCGCGGCGATCGCTTTCGTCGTCGTCGATCGACGATTGGGCGGTCGCATCGGATCCGGGTCTCGGTCGCGGGCACAACGAGGACGCATGGCGGATCGCGCCTGAGGTCGGCGCGTTCGCGCTCGCCGACGGAATGGGCGGCTACAACGCCGGCGAGGTGGCGAGCGCGATCGCGGTCGACGTCGCGCTCGCGCATCCGTTCGACGACCCCGCCGACCCCGGAGCGCCCGATCCCCTCGATCAGCTCGCGCAGGCGGTGTGCGCCGCCAACGCGTCGATTCTCGCCGCCGCCGCGCGCAGGCCCGAGTGTCTCGGAATGGGAACGACGATCGCACTGGCCTGGATCGTCGGGACACGGCTGTTTCACGCCCACGTGGGCGATTCCCGGATCTACCTGCTGCGCGATCGCAAGCTGCTGCGCCTGACGCGCGACCACACGGTCGGCCAGGCGATGATCGACTCGGGCAGTATCGAACCGGGTTCCAGCCGGGTGGTCGCGTTTCGTGGCGTGCTGACCCGCGCGCTGGGGGTGGAAGCGGCGGTGACGCCCGACCTCGGCGAGGTCGAGCTTCGCCCCGGCGACCGCGTGATGCTGTGCAGCGACGGCCTGAGCGATCTGCTCGACGACGCCGCTCTGTGCGCGCTGCTCGCGGCACCGCTCGACGCGAGCCGGCAGGCCGCCGCGCTGGTCGACGCCGCACTGGCGGCGGGTTCGCTCGACAACATCACCGCGCTGGTTGCGGTCGCCACCGGCGACCGGCCGGCGGGCGATCGCGCATGAGCCTGACCGGGGCCGCGGACGTGGAGCAGGGTCCCGATCAGGCGCCGCACGCGAAACTGGTGCTCAGCTTCGGCGAGCTGGTGCTTCGCAGCGTCCCGATCGGCAAGCCCTCGATCAGCATCGGACGTCGGCCGCACAACGACATCGCTCTCGACGACCTGACCGTTAGCGGCGAGCACGCGCTGATCGCGGTCGTCGACGGCGAGCGGACGATCAGCGACCTCGACAGTCGCAACGGCACGATCGTCAACGGGCTCGCGATCCAGTCGCGTCGCCTCGAGCACGCCGATCTGATCGAGATCGGCATCTACCGACTGCGCTACCTGATCGAGCGACGCGGGGTGGTCGCCGCGCGTGCGCCGGCCAGTTCCGCCTACCTGCAGTGGCTCACCGGGGAAGACCCCGGGCGCGAGCAATCGATCGACCGCCCGATCGTCTCGGTCAGCGGAGGCAACCAGGTCGCGGTGGTCTCGCGCCGCAAGGCCGGTTACTTCATCACCCACCTCGAAGGACTGAGCTTCCCGCTGGTCAACGGCGAATCGATCGGCCTCGTGTCGCGCCCGCTCGCCGACGGCGACCTGATCGAACTGTCCGGGACGATGCTGCGGTTCCGGCTGCGCATGGTCACGACCCGCGAGGAATCGCGATGATCCGCGCACTGCTCGACTGGTTGCGCCGACCGCTGATCGGGCTCGCGCTGGCCACGCTCGCCTGCGTCGCGGTGCTCGACGAAACGACCGTTCCGCTCACCGGCGCGCTCGATCGCGCGCTGTACGATGCCCGGCTTCGCGCGCGCTCGGCCACCCCCGATCGCAGAGTGGTCATCGTCGACATCGACGAGCGCAGCCTCGCCGCGCAGGGTCGTTGGCCCTGGTCGCGCAGCACGATGGGCGAACTGCTGGGCGCGATCGCGGACGCGGGCGCGACGGCGGTCGGCGTCGACGTCGTGTTCGCGGAAGCTCAGGCGCAGGCCGGCGAAGACGAGGCGCTCGCGCGGCGCATCGCCGGCCGGCCGATCGTGCTCGGCTACTACTTCAGTTCGGATCGCGACGGCGGCGCGAGCGGAACGCTTCCACCGGCGGTGACCGTATCGCAGGCGCTGCGCGAACAGGGACACGTGTTCACGACCTGGTCCGGCTATGGCGCAAACCTCGCGGCGATCCAGGCCGCGGCCGCGGGCGCCGGGTTCTTCAACCCGCTGGTCGATGGCGACGGGGTCGTCAGGGCGCTGCCGCTGCTCGCCGAGTACGACGGACGCGTCTACGAGTCGCTCGCTGTGTCGGTGTTGCGGCGCCACCTCGGCCAGGCGAGCCTGGAGCTGCTCGACGACAGGCTGCGCCTGGCGGGCGAACGCGGGACGGTCGAGATCCCGCTCTCGTACGGCCTGAGCGCGCTGGTGCCGTTCGCCGGCGTCGCCGCGGGCGAACGTGTAGGGTCGGGGCGGTTCGAGTACGTGTCGGCGTCCGAGGTGCTCGCCGGGCGCGTGAACGCCGATCGGTTTCGCGGGCGTGTCGTGCTGGTGGGCACCTCCGCGCCGGGCCTCACCGACCTGCGCGCGACGCCGGTCGCGGCCGTGTTTCCGGGCGTCGAAATCCACGCGACGCTGGTCGCGGCGGCGCTCGACCCGGCCTTCGCGTTGTTCGGGCAACGCTCCGATCTGGGCACCGCGATCGGCCTGGCGGCCGCGGCGCTGTTCGGGGCGACGCTCGCGTTCGCGCTTCCGCTGCTCGGCGCAATGGGGGTCGTGCTGCTCAGCGGCGTCTCGCTCGCGGGTCTGTGGGTCGGCGCGTCGATCGCCTGGGCGAACTTCGGCCTGGTGATCCCGCTCGCCGCGACGATGATCCTGGTGGCGACGCTCGTCGTGCTGAACATGGGGGCGGGCTACTTCATCGAAGGGCGCGCGCGACGCGCGGTGGCCGGGCTGTTCGGCGAGTACGTCTCGCCGGCGCTGGTCGAGCGGATGATGCGCGACCCGGGCCGCTACGCGTCGCAGGCGAGCGAGAATCGCGAGCTGACGATCATGTTCGTCGACATCCGGGGATTCACCCGGATCGCCGAGACGATGCAACCCGAAGCGCTGCGCGAGTACATCAACACCTTCCTGACCGCGATCTCGGAAGTCGTGCATCGCTACGGCGGCACGGTCGACAAGTACATCGGCGATGCGGTGATGAGCTTCTGGGGCGCGCCGGTCGACGATCCGCAGCACGCCGACCATGCGGTCTCGGCTGCGCTCGCGATGCTCGAAGAGGTCCAGCGACTCAACGTCGATTTCGAGGCGCGCGGCTTGCCGCTGATCCGTATCGGCGTGGGTGTCAACACAGGGGTCGTGCGGGTCGGCGACATGGGCTCGAAACTGCGTCGCGCGTACACGGTGATCGGCGACGCGGTCAACCTCGCGTCGCGCCTCGAAGGGTTGACCAAGGAATTCGATGCTCCGATCATCGTCGGAGAGACGACGATGACGCAGGCGCGCAACCACAGTTTCAGCGAGCTCGGCAGGGCGCGGGTCAGCGGCCGGCAAGAGCCGGTGCGCGTGTATACCCCCACTTCTCTTGCGACGAGCCGCACGCTTCCATTCCAGAAGAGCAAGATCGAACAAGAGTCCAGCGGGGAACGGCTTGACGAGGGTGCGCGTATTAGGATGTAGCGGGGGAATCGGGGCGCGGGCACGAACGACCTCGTTCCTGGTCGACGGCGACATCCTGCTCGACGCCGGCACCGGGGTCGAGGATCTGTCGGTCGACGAACTCGCGGCGATCGACCACGTATTCCTCACGCACTCGCATCTCGATCACATCGCGGCGCTGCCGCTGCTGGTCGACTCGGTGGGAGGGATCCGCAGCAAGCCGCTGGTGGTGCACGCGCTGCCCGAGACGATCGAGGCGCTTCGTACCCACATCTTCAACTGGGTGATCTGGCCGGACTTCACCGAGATCCCGCACTACGAGCGCCCGTGGATGGTGTTCGAGCCGCTCGCGATCGGCAGCGTGGTCGAACTCGGGGGCAGGTACGTGCGCAGCCTTCCGGCCAACCACACGGTGCCCGCGCTCGGGTTTCACCTCTACAACGACGACGCGAGCCTGGTGTTCTCGGGCGACACCGCGCCCAACGACGAGTTCTGGCCGCTGGTCAACGCGGTGCAGAACCTGCGCTACCTGATCATCGAAACCGCGTTCCCCAATCGCGACGAGGATCTCGCGGTGACCGCGAAACACCTCTACCCGATCCAGCTCGGACAGGAGCTCGCCAAGCTGCAACGCGACCCCCAGGTTCTGGTCACCCATCTGAAGCCCTCCGACCGCGAGGTGATCGGTCGCGAGCTCGAGGCCTGGGCTGGGCGTTTCGCTCCGCGCGTGCTCGAGCGAGGTGAGGTGCTCGAGTTGTGAGCTTCGAAGCGCGCGCCGTGCGGCGCGCGCGATCGGTCGCTTGAAATGCGGGGCACATGCTGCGCATTTTCGTCATTCGACCTGACGCATCGCGACACCCGTTGCGCCGGACGATCGTCCGCCGCGATCGCGCTCTGCCCGCGGGCGGTCGATGCCGGGGCACCGGCGGCGAGCGGCGCCGCCTGTCGGCGCGGTGCCGCCGTCGGCGCGCGGAGGCACGGGGGTTGCTCCATTGGACATCGAGGGCGGAGTTCCGCGCCGCCCCGTTCAACCGACGGAGACACAGATGAAACAACTCAAGATGTTCAGGAAGTCCGCCCAACAGGGTTTCACGCTGATCGAACTGATGATCGTGGTCGCGATCGTCGGCATCCTTGCCGCGGTAGCGATTCCGGCCTATCAGGACTACACGGTGCGCGCACGCGTGGCCGAGGGTCTGGGCATGGCCGCTGCAGCGAAGATCACGGTGGCCGAGAACTCGATGAGCGGGTCGGCGACCGCCGGCGCCGGCTGGACGGCACCCGCGGCGACCGCGAACATCACTTCGGTCGCGGTCGATGATACCAACGGCACGATCACGGTGACGACCACGGCCAAGGCCGGCGGCGGCACGGTGACCTTCGTTCCGGCGCCCGCGTTCGTGGCGAGCACTCCGGCGACCGACCGGATCACCTGGGCCTGCACCGGTGGCACGCTCGCGGCGAAGTACCGTCCCGCCGAGTGCCGTTGATCTCGAGAGTCCCACACGCGAAAAAGCGCGGCTTCGGCCGCGCTTTTTTCTTTCGTGCGAGAACGAACTTTTTCGCGCGAGAACTCCTTCGCGCGAACCGAACGTCGTTCATGCCGGCTGAACCTCGTTCTTTCGAGCCGAACCGGCACTCGGCGCGATTCGCGCTGCGCATTCGCGTCACCGGTGGTGACGCATATGTTCAGCTGCGCCGCGCACGGCGACCGAAGCGGGCAGCTGCGCAACAGACCGGCGGTCGCGGCCCCGGTGCGGGAGGCGGCTGCCCCCGTCGATCGGGTCCCGACCGCCATGGGTCGACCATGGCACGGCGGTTGCTTCGGTAGACATCGAGGGCGGAGTTCCGCCCTGCCCCACCAAACCGATGGAGACGCAGATGAAACAACGGATCAAGATGCTCAGGAAGTCCGCCCAACAGGGTTTCACGCTGATCGAACTGATGATCGTGGTCGCGATCGTCGGCATCCTTGCCGCGGTGGCGATTCCGGCCTACCAGGACTACACGGTGCGCGCACGCGTGGCCGAGGGTCTGGGCATGGCAGCGGCGGCGAAGATCACGGTGGCCGAGAACTCGATGAGCGGGGCCGCGACCGCCGGTGCCGGCTGGACGACACCCACTGCGACCACGAACATCACTTCAGTCGTGGTCGACAACACCAACGGCACGATCACGGTGACGACCACGGCCAAGGCCGGCGGCGGCACGGTGACCTTCGTTCCGTCGCCCGCGTTCGTGGCGAGCACCCCGGCGACCGACCGGATCACCTGGGCCTGCACCGGTGGCACGCTCGCGGCGAAGTACCGCCCCGCCGAGTGCCGTTGATCACAGTCCGCAGTTGAACGGGGCGCGGCTCGGGCCGCGCCCTTTTTCTTTTCCGGGAAGCCGCCACGGCGCCGCACCGGGTCGTGTCGGAACTCCGCCACGCCGCGCGCGCGGCGCGCAGTGTGCGGCGAGGGGGCAGCGTCCGTCGCTGGGGTCTCGCCACTGGTCGGTGCGCCGGGAAAGCGCGCAGGGTCGCAAGGTAAGATCGCCGCAAACACCGCCGCACGACGGCGGGACTCGACGAGCGACTGCCAGGGAGTGTCATGAGCGAGCCATACAGGACGTGGATGTGCCTGATTTGTGGATGGATTTACGACGAAGAGAAGGGCGCGCCCGAAGAGGCGATCGAAGCGGGAACGCGATGGGCCGACGTGCCGATGAACTGGACCTGCCCCGAATGCGGAGCGCGCAAGGAAGATTTCGAGATGGTCGAGATCTGATGTTCCGGCCGATTGTGTCGATATAGGCGTAGCGGGTGAGGACACCCGAGCAGGGAGATCCGATGACCCAGGGCAATGAACTCGCCGGGCTGAAAGTGATGGTGATCGACGACAGCAACACGATCCGCCGCAGTGCCGAGATCTTTCTCGGCCAGGCCGGATACCGCGTGGTCGTCGCCGAAGACGGGTTCGACGCGCTCGCGAAGGTGGCCGACAACGATCCCGACCTGATCTTCTGCGACATCCTGATGCCGCGGCTCGACGGCTACCAGACCTGCGCGCTGATAAAGAAGAGTCCGCGATTCCACGATATCCCGGTCATCATGCTGTCGTCCAAGGACGGGCTGTTCGACCGCGCACGCGGGCGGATGGTCGGTTCCGACCAGTACCTGACCAAGCCCTTCGCCAAGGACACGTTGCTCGCGGCGGTCGCGCAGTACGCGCGCCGCGGCGTGGCGGTCCGGGCCGCGGGTTGAGGCGGCGCGGGGCACAAACGATGTCGCACAAGATCCTCGTGGTCGACGACTCTCCGACCGAGCGCTTCTTTCTCGCCGACCTGCTCGCCAAGCGCGGCTACACGGTGATCACCGCCGAGAACGGCGACGAGGCGGTCACCAAGACACGCGACGAACAACCGAACCTCGTGCTGATGGACGTGGTCATGCCCGGGCAGAGCGGCTATCAGGTCACGCGCGCGCTGTCGCGCGACCCGCAGACGCAGTCGATACCGGTCGTGATCTGCACGAGCAAGGCCAACGAGACCGACCGGATCTGGGGCCTGCGCCAGGGCGCGCGCGAATATCTGACCAAACCGATTCGGCCCGACGAGCTGCTCTCGAAGATCGCGGGCCTCGTGTCATGAGCACGTTCGTGACCGACCTCCCGGCGAGCGAGCAGAAACCGCATCTGCGCAAGTTTCAGGAACGACTGACCGAGCGGCTGCGACAGGCCGAATCCGCGCCGCGCACGGCGCGGCTGGGCCTGTCGATCGGCGAGCAGCGCTGGCTGGTCGAGCTATCCGAAGCGGGCGAGATCTGCCCGGTGCCCTCGACGATCGCCGCGGTGCCGCTCACGCAAGACTGGTTCGTCGGTCTGGTGAATCTTCGCGGGGTCCTGCACGCTCTGTCGGACCTGCAGCGCTTCGCCGGTGCAGAGGCGACGCCGCTCACGAAGGAGTCGCGCCTGCTCGCGCTCTCGGCGGCGAGCGGAATCGGTGCGGCGATACTGGTCACGCGGATGCTCGGGTTGCACGACACCCGCGACTGGCTCGTGGTGCCTTCGGACGAAGACCCTGGCGCACGCCGACCTGCCTGGATCGGTCGCCGCCTGCGCGACGCGAACGGATACGAGTGGGTCGAACTCAGCCTCGCGCGACTCGCGTGCGACCCGCGTTTTCTCGCTGCGAACCGCTGACCGAACCGGAAGGACAGAGGCCACGATCGATGAAGCTCGCTGACTTCCTCTCCCCCGGTCAGGGTGGAGCGTCGCGCTCCGACCCGGACACGATCTTCGCCGACGACGTACTGCCCACGCGTGCGATCGACACGCTGATGGCCGACACGGTGATGGAGGCGCCGGGCGAGCCGACCGCTCCGGCGCAGCGCGCGCCGCGCCAGGTCGCGCCGGCCCGTGCCGCGGCTGCGGCTGCGGCCGCGCAACCGCACGACCCAGTGCGCCGCGGAATTCGCCTCCCGTGGGTCGGCGCGCTGCCGTTTCGCAAGCAACTGCAGGTGTTGTTGCCCGCGCTCGCGGTGTGTCTGCTGGTGGCCTTCATGTTCTTCTGGCTCGAAACGCGCGAGGCGGGCGACGGCACGCAGACGCGACGCCACGTCGGCGACGCGCTCGCCCACACGCAACGCGTCGCGAAAGCGGCGGGCGACGCGATGGCCGGGGACCGCCGCGCGTTCGTTCAGTTGCGCGACGGGCGCGAGGCGATCGGCGCCGCGATCGGTTCGCTGCAGGCAGTCGCTGCGGCGCCCGGATCGGACGACGGCGAGCGCTTCATCGCCGACGCGCGCAAGCTCGCGCAGGTATGGAAGAGCTCCGACGCGTCGATCGCGAAAATGCTCGAGCACGAGCGCCTGCTGCTGGCGTTCGGCGCGACACGCAAGGCGGTCAACGAATCGAACCCGGCGATGCTCGACAACGCGCGCACGGTGGTGGCGCACAAGCTGCAGTCGAACGCGCCCGCGCGTGAAGTCGCGGCGGCGGGAGACCTGGTCGTGCTCACGCAGAAAATCGCGAAGGATCTCAACCAGATCGTCTTCGGTGACGTGCTCGCACCGGACGCCGGCACGGCGCTCGGACTCGACGCTGCGACGTTTCGCGAACTCGCCGACGGACTGATCGCCGGGTCGGAACGGCTTCGACTGCAGGCGAGCGGCGACGCGGAATCGCGCCGCGCGCTGGGCGAGATCCGCAAGCAGTTCGGCGCCTTCGACCCGCAGCCCGCGGCACTGGCGCGCGACATGGCGAAACTGGGCGAAGCCAAGCGCGCGCAACTCACCCTCGCGGCGGACGGCGACGGACTTCGCGTGCAGCTCGAGTCGATCCGCGGACGTGTGCGCGACGCCGACCTCAGCCGCACGGTCAATCTCTGGGCGGTCGCCGCCTTCGCCTTCCTGGCGCTGCTCGCCGCGCTCGGCCTCGTGCAGGCCTATCTCGGCGAGAGCCGCTCGCGCGCCGAGCAGGCCGACCGCCAGCGCCGCGAGGCCGAACGCCTCGAACAGCAAGCCAAGCGCACCAACGACCAGAACCAGTCGGCGATCCTGCGCCTGATGAACGAGTTGCAGGAGGTGGCCGACGGCGACCTCACGATCCAGGCGACCGTGTCCGAGGACATCACCGGCGCGATCGCAGATTCGGTGAACTACACGGTCGAGGAATTGCGCAACCTGGTTTCGCGAATCAACGTCACGGCCGAACTGGTCAACGACGCCTCGACCAAGGCGCAGCGCATCGTCTCTTCGCTGCAGGGTGCGTCGGAACAGCAGTCGCGCGAGATCCGCGAGACCGGCGAGGCGGTGCTGCGAATGGCTCAGCAGATCAACGACGTGTCGGCGCGCGGAAGCGAATCGGCCGACGTGGCCAGGCAGTCGCTCGCGGCTTCCAAGGAAGGCGCGGCGGCGGTCGAGAACGCGATCGCCGGCATGAACGGGATTCGCGATCACATCCAGGAGACCGCGAAACGCATCAAGCGACTGGGCGAATCGTCGCAGGAGATCGGCGAGATCGTCGAGCTGATCTCGGACATCACCGAACAGACCAACGTGCTCGCGTTGAACGCCGCGATCCAGGCGGCCTCGGCGGGCGAGGCCGGGCGCGGTTTCACCGTGGTTGCCGAGGAGGTCCAACGCCTCGCCGAGCGCAGCGCCGAAGCCACCAAACAGATCGCCGCGCTGATCCGGGCGATCCAGGCGGACACGCACGACGCGGTCGTCGCGATGGAGCGAAGCACGCAGGGCGTGGTCGAGGGCACTCGCCTGTCCGACGAAGCCGGACGCACGCTCGGCGAGATCGGTCGCGTGTCGCGCCAGCTCACCGAACTGATCGAAGATTTCTCCGCGACGACGTCGCGGCAAGCCGCTTCGGCGGGCACCGTCGCGCAGTCGATCCAGCGCATTCTCCTCGTCACCGAGCAGACCAGCGAGGGCACGCTGCAGACCGCCGGATCGATCCGGCAACTCTCCGAGCACGCGCAGGAACTCAAGAGCTCGGTCGCGCGGTTCAAGGTCGCCTGAGCGCGTCCACGCGCACTTTGCGGGAACTCGAGAATGACTCCAGATCTGGTCACACTCTCCTGGTGCCTCGGGGAGATCCGCGAAGCGCTCGCGCAGGCCGACCGCCTGCTCGAGAGGCAACTGCAGTCCGACGCCGACGACTTCTCGTCGGTGCGCGCGGCGCGCGCCGCGCTGCACCAGGCCAACGGAGCGTTGCAGGTCGTCGCGATCGACGGTGCGCCGCTGATCGTGCGCGAAGCCGAGGCGCTGCTCGATCAGGTCGAGCGCGGCGAGCTTGCGTTCGGCGCCGAACCGGCTTCGCGGGTGTCGCGCGCGTCGACGGCGCTGATCGAGCATCTCGAGTCGCTGTTGCGCGGTGAGCGCAACCAGCCGCTGTTCCTCTATCCCTACTATCGCGACCTGCGCCAGGCACGCGGCGCGGATCGGGCGCACCCGGCCGACCTGTTCTTTCCGGATCTCGAGATCGCGACCCCGCCGGCGCCCGGCGCGGTCGCCGGCGTGACAGACGCGGCGCTCGCCGCCGCGCGCGCGGGCTTCGAGCGCGGACTGCTGCTCACGATGCGCGACGCAGCCGCGACCCACGGCCCGCAGGCGATGCACGAGGCGGTCGCGACGGTGGCGTCTTCGCCGCTCGCGGCGTCGCACCGCAGGTTCTGGTGGGTGACGCAAGCCTATTTCGGCGCGGTCGAGCGCGGCGAGATTCCGATCGACGTGGAGGTCAAGCGCCTGCTCGCACGCTTCAACCTCCAGTTGCGCAAGGTCGTGCAGGAGCGCGCGCCGGTCGCCGAGCGCCTCGTGCGCGACATGCTCTACGCGCTCGCGTGCGCCGTCGCGCTGACCGGCGCCGCGTCCGAGGTACGCAGCGCGTTCGCGCTCGACGACGCGTTGCCGGAAGACTTCGAGACGCCGCGCTACGGGCGGCTCGACGCGCGAGTGTTGCGCGAGGCGCAGGAGGCGCTCGCGCGCGCCGGCACCGCTTTCGACCGGATGACGCGTTTCGGCGCCGACCCGGGAGATCTCTCTCCGGCGCTCGACGCGTTTCGCGACGCGACCGCGCGCATGCCGGTCGAGGGCCTGAGGGCGCTCGGCGAAGTGATGGCGCACGTGCCGCGCGCGACCGACCTGCACGAGAACGCGTTGCGCGAGCACGCCGCGCTGGAAATGGCCACGGCCATCCTGTTCGCCGAACAGGCGCTCGAGCACGGTGCGCGTCCCGGATCCGACTACGACCGCCACGGCACCGCGATGGCCGACCGGCTGCGCGCTTCGCTCGCAGACGACGCGCCCTCCGGTGGAGAGGTTCCAG
Source organism: uncultured beta proteobacterium (assembly GCA_963696745.1). GTDB lineage: Bacteria > Pseudomonadota > Gammaproteobacteria > Burkholderiales > Burkholderiaceae_E > Quisquiliibacterium. Next base: position 1,248,945 of record CAVOLL010000010.1, on the reverse strand, counting down.
CCTGGCTGCGCTCGCTCAGCCAGCAGGCGCAGGAACGGCTGACGATGGGCGCGTTCGTGGTCGAGACGGTCACCAACCTGCGTGCGGTGGAAAAGCAGCTCGACGCGTTCTTCCGCGACCCGTCCGAACGTGCCGGGTTGCCCGGGTGCGCGGTCTCGCTCAAGCAGGTCGCCGGCGTGCTGAGACTGCTCGGGCACGACGACGCCTCGCGCGGCGCCGACGCGGTCGCCGTTCACGTCGAATCGCTCGCGTCCGACGCGTCGCTCGACGACGCACAACTGTGCGACCGCATCGCCGCGAGCATCGGCGCGATCGGCTTCTTCGTCGAAGGCCTCGAACACCCGGAACGTGCCAGCGGGCGCTTCGCTTTCGACGAACTCAGCGGCGATTTCACCGCCGATCTCGGCGCCGCCCGGGGCGGCGCGAGCTTCGGCGCAGCGGCGCCCGGCGCAGCCAAGCGCGCGGTGGGCGCCTCTTCCGAACCGGGTTCGTCGTTCGAACTCGGTGACGACGAGCGCGTCGCACGCGCCGCCGCGCTCTACGACGCGCTTTCCGGCGCGCCCGGAGACCCGGCGCTGCGCGCGCAATTGCGCGCGCTCGCGCTCGGACTGCGCGACGCGGCGACCCTTGCCGACGATGTGCGGCGACGCCAGGGCGCGCAGGACACGATCGCCGCGCTCGAGTCGCAGGAGATCGACGTCGCGCTGCTCGGCGACGCACTGAGAGCGGCAGGCGTCGCCCTGGATTCGTCCGAGCCGGCGGCGGCACTTCCGGCCGACGAAACCGCGGTCGACGGCGAGTTGCTCGAGGTCTTCCTTGAGGAAGCGGGCGAGGTGCTCGCGGCGATCGCCGACCACGTGCAGGGGTCGCGCGCGCATCCGCGCGACCAGCAGCACCTGACGACGATCCGGCGCGGTTTCCACACCCTCAAGGGCTCGAGCCGGATGGTCGGTCTGGAGCGGTTCGGCGAAGCCGGATGGGCGATGGAACAGGTGCTCAACCTCTGGTTGTCCGACGAACTTGCGGGAGACGAGGTGCTGTTCGGCCTGATCGAGTCCGCACAGCAGCGAATGACCGTGTGGGTCGCGCAACTGAGCTCCGACCCGGGCGCGGGAGTGCGAATCGACCCGACGCCGATCGTCGACGCGGCGAACTCGTTGCGCGGGGTCGCGCCGGTCGCAGCGGCGATCGCGTTCGTGACCGGAGAGGCAATCGATCCGGCGCGAGATGCATCGAAGCAGGTCGATGCCGAAGCGCCGCTCGACGCACCGGAGCAAGAACTTCCCGACGAGGCGCGTGAAGACTCGTTCGCTGCGGCGCCCGAAGTGGCGCTCGAGGCCGCGCCCGAAGTGGCGGTGGAGGCGACGCAGGAAGAAGCGGTCGAGGCCGCACACGAAGATGCGGTTGACGCGGCGCACGAAGACGCGGTCGACGCGGCGCACGAAGATGCGCCAGAGGTGGCGCACGAAGCCCCGGTTGAAGCCGCGCAGCAAGAAGCGCTCGCGGGCGCGCCCGATCCCGCCACGATCGAGATCGGCGAGCTACAGCTGTCGCGTCCCCTGTACATGGTCTTCCTCGGCGAGGCCGACGATCTGATCCGCACGCTCGACGCGGACGCGCGCGCGTGGCGGCTGCAGCCTTCGCGCGGTGCGACCGAAAAGGGATTGCGTGCCGCGCATTCGCTCGCCGGCAGCGCCTCGCTGCTCCAGTTGGCCTGCGTATACGAGCCGGCGCGCTGCGTCGAGACCTTCATGACCGCGCAACGCGCGAGCGGACAGGTGCCCGAACCCTCGGAGCTCGAGGTGCTGGTCTACGGCCTCGAGCGCGTGCAGGCGATGCTGCACCAGTTCGCCGCCGGGACGATGCCACAGGCCGAACGCGAAGCGCACGCGGCGCTGGCCGCACTCGCGGCGCGCTGGAGCGTTCGCGCCCCTTGGGTCGCGCCCGAGGCGGGAGCGCACCCGGCGCACGCCGTCGACCCCGAGTCGGCGATCGTGTTGCCGGCGGACGAGTTCGACGCGGACCTCCTCCCCATATTCATCGAGGAAGCCACCGACTCGATGCCGCAGGTCGGCGCGAACCTCTCGGGCTGGCTCGCCGACCCGAACGGCGCGTCGCTGCCGGCGACGCTGATGCGTCAGCTGCACACGATCAAGGGCAGCGCGCGGATGGCCGGCGCGATGGCGCTGGGGCAGCTCGTCCACGAGATAGAGACCCGGGTCGAAACCCTGGCAGGACTCCCCAACGTGCCGGTGTCGCTGATCGAGGAACTCGTCGCCGACCACGACCGCGTCGCGGCGATGTTCGACGCGATCCGCCGGATGCCGGCCGACGCGATCGCGCCGGTGGTCGATCCGGTATCGGCGCAGGCTGGTACGGAACAGGCCGGCGCGGTGAAGGCCGGTGCGGCACAGACCGATGCGGCACCGGCCGATCCGACGACCGGGTCGGCTCATTCGCCGACTCCGGCGTCGCCGCGCAAGGTCGCGCGGGCGAAGGTCGCGCCCGCGCCGCAGTCGCCGGCCGAGCCGGTGCAGCAGCAGCCAGCTCCGGCGGCACGCGCCCAGACGATGGTGCGCGTTCGTGCCGACCTGCTGGACAAGCTGGTCAACGAGGCGGGAGAGGTCTCGATCGCGCGGTCGAGGGTCGACAATCAGCTCGGCGGCCTGCGCCAGTCGCTTGCCGATCTCACCGAGAACGTCTCGCGGCTGCGTGCGCAGTTGCGCGAGATCGAAATCCAGGCCGAGTTGCAGATCCAGGCGAAGATCGCCCAGAGTCGCGAGCACGATCGCGCCTTCGACCCGCTGGAGTTCGACCGCTACACGCGATTCCAGGAGCTGACTCGGATGCTCGCCGAATCGGTCGACGACGTCGCCACGGTCCAGAACAACGCCACCCGCGGGCTCGACGAGGCATCGCAGGACCTGCACCGGCAGGGTCAGGTGTTGCGCGATCTGCAGCAAAACCTGATGCGCGTGCGGATGGTGCAGTTCGGGTCGATCTCGGACCGCCTGTACCGCGTCGTTCGTCAGGCGGCCAAGGAGCTGGACAAGAGGGTTCACCTGGACATCCGCGGCTCGGCCGTGGAACTCGATCGCGGTGTGCTCGAAACGATGGCGGGCCCGATCGAACATCTTCTGAGAAACGCGGTGGCGCACGGTGTAGAGGCGCGCGCTGCGCGCGTCGCGTGCGGGAAATCCGAAACCGGGGAACTGGTGATCGAGGTGCGCCAGGAGGGCCGCGAGATCGTCCTGGAGTTTTCGGATGACGGCGGCGGCCTGGACTTCGAGCGTATCCGCTCGCGCGCGCTCGCCGCCGAACTGATCGCGCCGCAGGCCCGGTTGTCGGAGCGCGAACTCGGCGACCTGATCTTCGTGCCGGGATTCACGACCGTTTCCGAGGTTACCGAGATCGCGGGCCGCGGCGTGGGTCTGGATGTCGTGCGCGCCGAGGTCGCCTCTCTCGGCGGTCGGGTCGACATCGACTCGCGGCGCGGCGAGGGCACGCGTTTCACGATCAGCCTGCCGCTCACGCTGGCGATCGCGCAGGTCGTGCTCGTGAGCGCCGGAAAGCGCCGCTACGCGGTGCCTTCATCGAGTGTGGAGCAGGTGCTGCAGCTCAAACCCCAGTCGCTTGCCACTGCCTACAACGACGGTGCGGTCGATTGGCAGGGCGCGCGCGTACCGCTGTTCTACCTGGGCACGCTGGTCGAGTTCGAGGGTCTGAGCCCGGTTGCTCAGCACTACTCTCCGGTGCTGATCGTGCGCGCCGGCGGGCAGCGCATCGCGTTGCACTGCGACGACGTCACGCGCAACCAGGAGATCGTCGTCAAGAACGTGGGACCGCAGGTGGCGCGCGTGCGCGGAGTGACCGGCGCGACCGTGCTCGGAAGCGGCGAAATCGTGCTGATCGTCAACCCGGTCGCGCTCGCGCAGGTGGTCGCCGGCGAGGTGCTCGACCGCAGCGCGATGGGACAACCGCTGGCGGCGGTCGAGGTCGCCGCTTTGCCCGCGGTGGTCATGGTGGTCGACGACTCGCTGACGGTGCGCAAGGTGACCCAGCGACTTCTGGTGCGCGAGGGCTACCAGGTGCTGCTCGCGAAGGACGGCGTCGACGCGCTGCGCCAGTTGCAGGAAACCGTGCCCGACGTGATGCTGGTCGACATCGAGATGCCGCGCATGGACGGATTCGACCTGACGCGCAACCTGCGCGCCGACCCGCGCTTCTCGGACATACCGATCGTGATGATCACCTCGCGCACCGCCGACAAACACCGCAAGTACGCGGCGTCGCTCGGCGTGAACGTGTACCTGGGCAAACCCTACGTCGAAGTCGAATTGCTCGCGCACATCGAGCAGTTCACCGCCGCCAGGCAGCACGCGTTGGCCTAGCGCGGCGGCGCGCGCCGGGGCGCGACGCGCGGACTGCGCGCGAGCCCCGCCGATCGGGCACACTTGACACCCGCTCCGGGGTTCCCGAACATCGACCGGTGCGCTGTTCGGCTTCGGGGCTCCGCCCGCTCGGTGGCCGTCTCGCCGTCGAGCGCGGACACGGGACAAGGAGCGCCTCAGGTGCGGCAACACGAAGCAGCCGACGCAGCGGACGCAGCGCAGCGACATCGCAGCGCGAAGCGCGCGCGCGCCGTCGCAGCTTCCGGTGCGGCTTCCGGCGCCACTTCCGGCGCTACTCCGGTCGCGTTCGGCGTCGCGAAGGCGGGGCTCTTGCTCCTCGTCGTCGCCGCATCGATCCTCGTGTCCGATAGCTTCGCGCAACCTGGCGGCGGTGCACGACCTGCGGCGGGCACCGCACGCGACACCGGACTCGCGGTGCGCGTCGTCGGAACCGGCCACACCGCGCCGATCCGGCGCATTGCGACCAGTCCCGACCAGCGCACGCTGGTGAGCGTCGGTGACGATCGCAGCGTGCGGCTGTGGAACGTCGCCGAGCGACGCCTGCTGCAGACGATCTTCCCGAGCGCGGCGGCGACCGAGGGCGGTCGCCTCTACGGTGCGGCGTATTCCCCGGGCGGCGACGAGGTCGTCGTCGGCGGCGATCCGGGCGATGCCGCGGCGGGGAACCGGCTCTACGTCTACCGCTCCGACAGCGGCGCGCTCGCGCGTACGCTGCAAACGCCACCGGGCAAGGTGCGTCGGGTCCTCTGGACGCGCGACGGGTCGCACATCGCGACCTGTTCGATCGAACCGCAGCGTTTCGTGGTCGTCGGCAGACACGGCGCGGTGCGCTTCGACCAGCCGCTCGACGCCCCCTGCTACGCGCTCGCCGAACTGCCCGACGGAACGCTGCTCGCCGGTGAAACCGCAGGAGCGATCCGGCGCTTCGCAGCGCGCGACGGCCGCTGGTCGGAACTGCCGCGCTGGAAGGCCGCTGCGACGATCGTCACCTCGCTCGCCGTTTCACCGGATGGTCGACACATCGCGATCGGATTCCTCGACGATTCGGACAGCCCGCAGTCGACGCGGGTGCCGACCGTAGAGGTTCTCGACGCCGCGACCGGACAGTCGGCGAAGACCTGGCGTTTCGCGCAGATCGGCGTCGGCAACCTGCGCACCGTTGCCTGGTCGGCCGACGGCTCGCGAATCATCGCGACCGGCAGTCCGCAGCGCGATCGCGGGCGCTTCCTCGCGCTGCATCTCGCCTGGCCCTCCGGGGAGGTGGCGGAGTCGGTGATCGCCGGCGACTCGATTCTCGACGCGGTGGCGCACGGCACCGATGGATTCCTGCTCGCGCACGCCGATTCGACCTGGTCGGTCGTTCGTCCGGAAGCACGAAGCGGCGCGCCGGTCGTCGAGCGGCAGGTCGAGCGCCAGTCGGCCGACCTGCGCGGCGCCGACAATCTGCGCCTGTCGCCCGACGCGAAGACGGTCGGCGTCGCGCTGCGCGATGGCCGCGAGCCGGTGGAGTTCTCGCTGGCGGACAGGTCGTTGCGACCCGGTCGGAGTGCGCACCCGAGCGCGACCCATTCGAGCTGGCAGCTTCCGGTCAGTCGATGGGAGAACCGGCGCGGCCCGTCGGTTGGTGGAAAAGTGATCGAGCTCGACCCGATCGACGTGTCGCGCGCGGTGGCGATCTCCGATGACCGCTCGGCGGTCTTTCTCGGGACGAACCACAGCCTGCGCCGCCTGCGTCCCGACGGCAGCGCCGAGTGGGCGGTCGGTCCGGGGGTGGAGACGCGCGCCGTGCACGCTTCCGGCGACGGGCGGATCGTGGTGACCGCGATGGTCGACGGCACCGTGCGCTGGTGGCGCGCTCGGGACGGCCGCCCGCTGCTCACGCTCTATCTGCAGCTCGACGGGCGCTGGATCGTCTGGACCGACGGGGGTTACTACGACGCGGCGCCCGGCGCCGAGTCGCTGATCGGATTCGTGCGCGACCGTCGCGACCTGCCAGGCGCCGATTTCTTCGCGCTCGGTCGCTTCCGCGACGCGCGTCACCGTCCCGACGTGATCGATCGGGTCCTCGAGACGCTCGATCCGGCGCGCGCGCTCGAGCTGGCCGACCTCGAACGCAGGCGCCTCGCCGAGCGCCTGGAGGATCGCAAGGTCAGGGAGCAGGTGCTGGCGTCGATCGTGCCGGCGCCGGTCGAAGTGCGCCAGATTCCCGACCGGGTCGCGGTATCGCGGCCGGTCCCCGAGGCCGCCCCGCCGCCCGTGACCGCCGCGCCGCCGGTCGGCGTCAACGCGCAGGTTGCGATGCCGGTGCCGCCTCCGGTCGTCGTGATGGCTGGCGGTCGCATCGTGCGAACGCAGGGCAGGGAAGTCGGGCTCGATTTCTTCCTGCGCGCGCTCGGCGAGCCCGCGACCGGCGTCGTGGTCAGGGTCGACGGCCGGCCGGCCGAGGTGGTGCGCTCGCACCTGCCGTCGATGCAGGACGGCAGCAGCGTCGGCCGCCTGGTGCTGCGCCTGCCTGAACGCGCCGAGCGCATCACGGTGATGGCGGCGACCGGGAAGCAGTTGTCCGAACCGGTCGAGGTCGACATCGAGTGGGCGCGCCCCGCAGCGCAGGCCGCAGCGCCGGCCTCGGCCGCCCCCGCAAGAGCGCCGCCGTCGGCCGCACCGGCGCCGATCCAGCGACGCCTGGTCGTGCTGGCGATCGGCGTCAGCAAGTACCAGAAGAGCGCCTACAGCACGCTGCGATTCGCCGCCAAGGACGCCGACGACTTCGCGGCGGCGCTCGCCGTCCAGCAGGGGCGTCTGTACTCGTCGGTCGAGTCGCGCGTTCTGACCGACGCGAAGGCGACACGCGCGGCGATTCTCGAGTCGCTCGCCTGGCTGCAGCGAACCGTGCAGCCGCAGGACACCGCGATCGTGTTCCTCGCCGGGCACGGCATCAACGATCCGTCCGGGCGTTACCACTTCCTGGGACACGATGCCGACGCCGCGCAACCGTCGACCACGGCGGTCGGCGAATCGGAGTTCCGCGCCACGCTGACCCAGCTGCGCGGGCGCGTCCTGCTGTTCGCTGACACCTGCTATGCGGGAGGAATCGTCGGCACCGGTGCGGCGGCGGCGAGCGAGTTCGCGCGGATGGCCAGTTCGCTCTCCTCGCCGGAGTCGGGGGTCGTCGTGTTCGCCGCCAGCACGCGGCGACAGGAGTCGCTGGAACGCGACCAGGACCGCAACGGGCTATTCACCAAAGTCCTGCTCGAAGGATTGTCGGGGGGCGCCGACCTGCTCCGGCAGGGGCAGGTGACCCACCAGGGACTGGGCTACTTCCTCGCCCAGACGGTGCGCCAGCGCACCGCCGGCGCGCAGACTCCGGTCTACGTCAGCCCGCTCGGCAACACCGATTTCGCGCTGGTCGCACTGCGCTGAGGATTCAGGCGAAGGCGCAGCAGGCGAAGGCGCAGCAGGCGAAGGCGCAGCAGGCGAAGGCGCTTCAGGCGAAGGCGTTTCAGGCGAAGTCGATCAGGTAGCCCAGGTCGATCTGCTGGCCGATCAGGTCGTACGCGACGCGCTGTTCGGCCGCGCCGTAGATCATGAAGTGCGCGATCGCACCGTTGGTCCTGCTGCCGAGGAAGGTCGGCAGGTTGGCGTCGACGAACACGCCCACGTCGGGGTTCTCGCTCAGGTATCGGTCGCCGGCAAAGCGGTCGAAGGCCGGTCCGGCCGATCGGCCTTCCCACACGCCGTAGAGGTTGTAGTGCATGAACAGCACCGCGTTGTCGAACTGCCCGCTCCCCAGGTCGGCCCACTTGTTCGCGTAGTAGGCCGGATCGAACCAGCTGTTCGGGTCGCGCCCCTGGAAGGCCCCGGTGCTCAGGTAGTGCTGCGAGGCCTGCGCGACGTCCAGCGTCGGCACCAGGTCCGGGTTGGTGAACATGTAGAAGACCGAATCGAACAGAAAATCGCGGCTCGCGCCCAGTCCGGGCAGGCCGACTTGCGGCGGATTGGTGAGCGCGTACGAGGCGTCGCCGAAGATCGCGCGTTCGACCGAAGGGAAGATCAGGTCGCTGTCGCCGGCCGCGCTCTTCGAGGTGATCTCCCAGTTCACGCCGATACGCTCGAGCCGGTAGCGCTCGATCGGCTCGGAAAAGACCGCGGTGTCGACGCCGTCGCCGCCGTCGAGCGTGTCGTTGCCCGCTCCGCCGAACAGGAAATCGTCGCCCGCGCCGCCGTCGAGCGCGTCGTCGCCGGCGCCGCCGACGAGCACGTCGCCGCCGCCTGCGCCGAGCAGCGCGTCGTCGCCGGCTTCGCCGACGAGGTAGTTGGCGCCTTCGCTGCCGACCAGGTAGTTCGACGCGCCGTTGCCGGTGGCGCCCAGCGGCGACACCAGCGGCAAGCCGCCCGAGTGGGTGTTGACCAGGTAGACGTCTTCCAGGCTCGGCTGGTCGATCAGCGAGAAGCGACCGAGCGACACGACCCAGTCCTCGCCCTCGCCGGGTTGCTCGACGATCCGATCGCCGGGCTGGACGAAGTAGACGTCGTCGCCGGGTCCTCCGATCAGCAGGTCGAGTCCGGCATGCGCGCTGCCCGGCAGGTTCTCGTAGACGGCCGGCAGCGGCGCGAGCGTCGTCGGGTAGTCCAGCGAGTCGGCGCCGTCGCCGCCGAACAGCGTGTCGTCGCCCGGCCCGCCCGTGATCGTGTCGTCGCCGCCCAGCCCAACCAGCGATTCGGACACGACCTTGTCCGAACCGGTCAGCAGGTCGTCGCCTGCGGTGCCGCCGATGGTCGGTGCGTTGGCGATCGCGCCGGCGCTCGGTCCGAGCGCGGCGATCCCGGCCCCGGCCGGCGCGGGGCCGGCGGTCGCGAGCGCGCGAAGGTTCGCTACGAACAGGCCCGAGTCGCCGAGCGCGTCGCCGGTGTCGGCGATCACGATCTTCATCGTGTTCGCGCCCGGCGTCACCGGCGCCGTCACGGTGAACCTTCCGGTGACGAGGGCGTAGCTCAGCCCGGGCACCGCCGGCCCGGGCGGATCGGCGACGTCGTTGCCGCCGTTCTCAGCCGCGAACGCGAGCGCGCTCATCGGCCGGTCGTTGCGGGCGCCGGACACGCCGTAGTTCGTTCCGTTGACGTACACGGCGGCGAAGTCGGAGAACTCGCGCCTGTCCCAGGAGGCCGACTCGTGGGTCGCGAACACCAGATCGAAGCTGATCGCGCCGAGCGTCGGGTTACCGACGTTGAACTGGAACTCGAGCACGGTCGCGTCGCGCAGCGTGACCGGAAAACCGAGGTGCAAGGCGGCCGACGAGACGACGTCCTGCGTCGCCGCGGTGTTATCCAGAACCACCGAAGCGTGCAGCGCGCTCGCGCCAGTCGCGTGTGCGTAGGCGCTCGCGTTGCCTGAACTGAGGTGCACACCGGCGCCGATCCCGAGCGCGGCGACGCTGCCGTCGTAGTAGGCGATCGGCGCCACGAACGACTGCGCCGCGCCACCCTGCGGATCGGGGTCGAATCCCCTGCCAGAAGAAACGCGGGCCGTTCCGGGCAGGATCGTCACCGAACTGTTGCCGAGCAGCGCCGCCGCCAGGGCGGCGCCGGACTGCGTCGAAGCGTCGAAGGGGGTGAAGATCGCCATTGTCGGTTGTTCCGAGCGAGTGCCCGAGCCTTGTGATCCGAGTTACACGATACCGGCTGATCCGCCAGCAGAGCAACCGGAGAATCGCGTCGGCGCCGCACCAGCGCCCGCGGTGCGCGCCCGTGTACGAGTGTCGGGGGATTGATCCGCCGCCGAAACTCGGGTATTGCTGCCAGTCGAGGTTGCGCGAAACACCCGCGTGCGCCGAGAATCGAACTGATGCTGAGGAAACTTCTCCTACTGTGGTTGCTCGGGATGCTCGCATCCTGCGGAGACGGCCGGGCGCCGGCTACCGGCGTAGCCGAATCGTCCGCGATCGACAAGGACGCGTTCGTGATCGGCGACCCGGCGCAGTGTCTCAGTCCGACCGCGCCGGTCTACCGTTTCACACGCGCCGCGGGCGGACCGCTGATGGTGGCCGACGAGGCGACCAAGGCCGCGATGCTGGCCGGCGGTTCGGGTGCGACGCTCGACGGCGAGATCTTCCGCCAGATCGTCTGCGGACACGCGGCGATCCCGCTCTATCGCTTCACCAACCGGCAGACGCAGGCCGAGTTCTACACTGCCGACCGGATCGAACGCGACCGCACCCGCACAGGGCGCCCCGAATTGCGCTACGACGGCGTAGCGTTTCACGTCGCGATCGGCCGTCTGCCCGGTACGGTCCCGGTCTACCGGCTTTCGCGCATCGGCCAGTACTTCTACACGGTGTCGGTGCAGGAGCGCGACCGGCTCGACTTCATCGAAGGCTGGAACAACGAGGGGACGGCTTTCCACGCCTACCCGCCGCAGGTCGGCCAGCCGACCTGCCCGGCCGGGCAGTACTGGAACGTCGCGCTCAATGCCTGCACCTCGCTCTGCCCGCTGGCGAGCGACGTCTTCGTCCCGGGAGCCGGCTGCCAGAAGAAGCGTGTCTGCACCGGGGGCACGCTGATCGCCGCGAGCAATACCTGCCAGTGCCCGGCCGGCACCGTCGACGATCCGGTCAACGATCGCTGCGCGCCGACGGCTTGCGAGAACGGTCAGATCTTCGTCCCGGGGCGCGGCTGCGAGTGGAAGCAGCCGTGCTTCAACGGAACCTTGAGCGCGAACAACGTCTGCACCTGCGCCGAGAACGAGATCCTCAACGAACTCGAGCACTGGTGCGAGTTCAACGTCGGTTTCAACTCGAAGACCTCCGAGGAGTTCGTCGGCGGTGCCGACGGCGGTCCGGGTGCAGATGGCGGCGGCGACGCGGGCGTCGGCCTGGGCGCGGTCAGGAATGCGATGGTCGAGTTCTGGGGCATCGACGCGTCGCGCGGCGGTCGGCTCGTCTTCCTCGGGCGCGCGCTCAGCGACCCGGTCAACGGGCTGGTGCATTTCAAGCGCGGCTCCTACGACGGACCTGCCTGGGTTCGCTTCCTCGGACGTGCAGGCGCGACCTACTTCGACGAGTCGTTGTTCGCCGAGGTGCCGTTCCCCGAAGGCGCCGAACTGAACGCGCTGGTCGACAAGCTCGATCGCGGAGTGGGTGTGACGGTCCTCACGGAAGCCGCGTTCCAGTACGCGCGAACCTTCTACCGCTCGCCCGGATCGACCGAGCCGCAGAAGGTCGAGTTCATCCTGTCCAACGGGTTCCACACGGTTGCCAACGAGTTCGTCCGCACGACCTTCAATTCGAGCATTCCCGGATCGGCGGCGGTGACGACGAGCATCACGCAGTTGCCGTACCCGGTTACCGCGAGCACGCCGTCGGGTGCGCTGCCCAACAACAAGTCCGGGCGCTACGCGATGCAGATGAACTCCACCGTCTACGGCGCACGCGCCTTCAACGACAAGTTGCGGCAGTCGGGTTCGCTGGGCGGGTCGCTTGCGGGTCCGGGAATCGAGTTCGCCAGGCAATACGCCGCCGACCTCGCCGACGGAAGGCTCGACTCGCGTGCCGACGGGAAGTCGATCGGCCCGAAGGAATCGCGCACCTACACCACGCGCAGCGACGAGTTGACTTCGTTCGGCATGCCGTCGAACCTGTTGCTCGCGGACACGCTGACGACCGGGCTGTACACGGCGGCAAGCACCTATGCGAGTCCTTCGCTGTCGCAGAGCGTGTTGCCGCCGAACTCGTGCACCGGCCCGAACGCCGTTCGCACCTACGTCAACGGCTACGGGCCGCTGTGTTGCCCGGTCGCGTGGGTCACGCCTGGCACCCAGTGGCCGTCGGGCTGTCCGCTCAACGGGCGCGGCGACTACCGTCGCGTCTTCTACAAGTACTCGTACCCCGAGTTGACCGCGCCGCAAAACTGGATCCGCAACCGGACGATGGCTCTGCTCGAGGAGCTGAGCCAGGGCAGTCCTGCCCCGGCGAACGTCGGCTGCACCCAGAGCGTTCCGATCTTCTATCTCTACCCGACCTTCTGGCTCGCCGTCGACGTTCACGAGTCGAGGTTGTCGTCGATGCCGTGGTTCAGCGAGAGCACTCCGCCGCTGGTCGAGTCCGCCCCGGGCTACGAGTTCCTGTTCAACGGGACGACCACGTTCCCGCCGTGTCCGTCGGCGATCCTCTATTGAGCCGATGCGGCGAGCCGGGCGCGCGCGACGTGCGCGCAGCCACTCGCGCAGCCACTCGCGCAGCCACCCGCGCAGCCACCCGCGCCCCGCCACCCGCCGCGGTCATCCCCTGACGACCGCGTACCGCGCGAGCGTCGCCTCGCGCGCCTTCGCGTGCTCGACGATCGGCGCCGGGTAGTCTTTTCCGAGCACGACTCCGGCAGCGGCGAGTTGCGCGGGCGACGCGAGCCACGGGGCGTGGATCGCGCGATCGGGAAGCCCCTCGAGTTCGGGCAGCCAGTGCCGGATGAAGCGCCCGCCCGGGTCGAAGCGTTTGGACTGGGTGACCGGGTTGAAGATGCGGAACCACGGCTGGGCGTCGCAACCGCTCGACGCGCACCACTGCCAGCCGCCGTTGTTCGCCGCGAGATCGAAGTCGAGCAGCATGCGCGCGAAGTACGCCTCGCCGCGGCGCCAGTCAACGCCGAGATCCTTGACCAGGAACGACGCGGCGACCATCCGCAGGCGGTTGTGCATGTATCCGGTGCGGTTGATCTGCGCCATCGCCGCGTCCACCAGCGGGTAGCCGGTTCGGCCTTCGCACCACGCGTCGAAGGATGCATCGGCGCCGGCCCCAGTCTCCCAGCGGATCCGGTCGTAGGCTGGACGGAACGAGGCCCCGACCACGTGGGGGTGGTGGTGCAGTACCTGGAAGTAGAACTCGCGCCAGATCAGCTCGGACAGGAACACTCGCGCGCCCTCGGCATCGCGTGGATCGGCGCGTTCGACTTCGCCCGCGAAACGCACCAGCCGGCGCACCGAGATCGTTCCGAAACGAAGGTGCACCGACAGCCGCGAGGTGGCGTCGAGCGCCGGGAAGTCGCGCTCCCGGGCATAGCCGCCGATCCGGTCGCGAAAAGCGTCGAAGGCGCGTGCCGCGCCGGCCATGCCGGCGTCGCGTCGCACGCCGCGCCCGGACGCGACGAAACCAATCGCCGCCAGCGACGGGATCGTCGCCGACGACGGGGGCGGCGCGAGGCGCCCGCGGTGGCGCACCCGTCGCTCGGCGATCGCATCGGGCGACAGGCGCGCGAGCCATGCCTTGCGATAGGGCGTGAACACCGAATACGGTGTGCGCTGCGCGGAGAGGATCTCGTCGCGCTCGAACACCACCTGATCCTTGAACCGGTGCAGGCTTCGTCCGGCCTCGCCCAGCGCGCGCTCGACTTCGGCGTCGCGCGCGAGCGCCGCCGGTTCGTAGTCGCGATTGACGTACACGGCGCCGGCGCCCAGTCGCGACGCCAGGGCGGGAACCGCGCGGCGCGCGAAGTCGTGGACGACGATCAGTCCGCCGCCGGCGCGGCGCAGCGTGCGATCCAGTTGTACCATGCTGTCGTGGATGAACGCGACGCGCCGGTCGTCGCGGTCGACCAATGCGTCGAGTATCTCGCGGTCGAAGACGAACATGCACCAGACCTTGGTCGCGGTCTCGAGCGCCGCGGCCAGCGCGGCGTTGTCATCGGTGCGCAGGTCGCGGCGAAACCAGACCAGTGCCGCGTCGCTGCCTGTCGCAGGAGTCTCGTCCATAAGATTCTCGCAATCGATTGTGCCGGCCGCCCGTGCTCTTTACAATGTGAGGCAATGCGGCACACTCCTTCCCACCCGCAGCGCACCAGATGACACCGAAACCGGCCAGGCAGCGCGCAAAGCAGGCGCCGGTGCGCGACGGCGACAGCGATCGGCCCAGGACCTACGACCTGAGCAATCACTTTCTCGTCGCGATGCCCGGGATGCTCGACCCGAACTTCGACGGCAGCGTGGTGCTGATCGCCGAGCACAACGACAATGGCGCGTTGGGGCTGGTCATCAATCGCCCGATCGAGCTCGACCTCGCCACGCTGTTCGACCGGATCGACCTCAAGCTCGCGCAGGGTGAGATGTCGGCCGCCTCGGTGTTCTTCGGCGGCCCGGTGCAGACCGACCGCGGCTTCGTCCTGCATCGCCCGGTCGGCGCGTGGGGCTCCACGGTTGCGGTCGGCGAGAGCGTCGGGCTCACCTCGTCGAAGGACGTGCTCGAAGCGGTGGCCGAGGGTCACGGACCGCAGCAGATCCTCGTCACGCTCGGTTGCGCCGGCTGGGGGCCGGGGCAACTCGAAGACGAGATCGCCAGGAACGCGTGGCTCACGATTCCTGCCGACGCCGGGCTGATCTTCGACACTCCCGCGGAAGACCGGCTGTTGCGCGCCTTCGGGCTGCTCGGAATCGATCCGGCGTTTCTCTCGACCTCGGTCGGGCACGCGTGAGTGCGCGGCAGCGTGCGGACGAAACGCTGCTCGCCTTCGATTTCGGCGCGCGCCGCACCGGCGTGGCGATCGGCAACACGCTCACCGGCACCGCCCGGGCGCTGGCGCAGATCAGCGAGCCGTCGAACGAACGCCGGATGGAGCGCGTCGCCGCGCTGATCCGCGAGTGGCAGCCGCAGCGCCTCGTGGTCGGTCGCCCGCTGCACCCCGACGGCGCCGCGCACGAAACCACGGCACGCTGCGAGCGTTTCGCGCGCCAGCTCGCGGGCCGATTCGCGCTTCCGGTGGAACTGGTCGACGAGCGCTACAGCACGGTCGCGGCGGCGCCGCCCGAAGGCCCGGCGCGGGCCGAGACGCTCGATGCGCGGGCGGCGGCGACAATCCTGCGACAATATCTCGATGAACGCACCAGCGCTTGACGCCGAGGCCGCCTACGCGCGGCTGCGCGATTCGCTGCGCGAGGGGCTCGCGGGCGAGCCGGGGCGCGTCGCGCACATCATCGGCATCCACAGCGGCGGTGCCTGGATCGCAGAGCGGCTGCACCACGACCTGGGGCTCGCGACGCCGATCGGATCGCTGTCGTCTGCGTTTCACCGCGACGACTACGGACGGCGCGGGCTTCCCGCCGAGATGAAGTCCACCTCGTTGCCGTTCGAGATCGCCGGTGCCGACATCGTGCTGGTCGACGACATCCTGTACACCGGACGCACGGTGCGCGCGGCGCTGAACGAGCTGTTCGACTACGGCAGGCCACGGCGCGTCGAACTCGCGGTGCTGCTCGACCGCGGCGGGCGCGAGTTGCCGATCGGCGCGCGCTACTGCGGGCAGGCCTATCCGCTGCCGAGCGAGCGTAGCTTCGTTCTCTCGCGCAGTCCCGAGCGCACTTTCGCACTGAGGATCGAGTAAGGCCGATGCAGCACCCGCAGCTCAGGCCCGACGGCCAACTGCAGCACCTGCTCTCGATCGAGGGCATGTCGCGCGAGATGATCCACCGCATCCTCGACACCGCGGCGAGCTTCGTCGGCGTGGCCGATCGCGAGGTGAAGAAGGTGCCGCTGTTGCGCGGCAAGTCGGTGTTCAACCTGTTCTTCGAGAACTCGACGCGCACGCGCACCACCTTCGAGATCGCCGCCAAGCGCCTGTCGGCCGACGTGCTCAACCTGAACATCAACACCTCGTCGGCGAGCAAGGGCGAGTCGCTGCTCGACACGATCGACAACCTGTGCGCGATGCACGCCGACATGTTCGTCGTGCGCCACGCCTCGAGCGGCGCCCCGTACCTGATCGCCGAGCACCTGAACCGCACGCGCGGGCGCGACGCGCACGTGATCAACGCCGGCGACGGGCGCCACGCGCATCCGACGCAGGGCTTGCTCGACATGTACACGATCCGCCACCACAAGAAGGACTTCACCGCGCTTCGCGTGGCGCTGGTCGGCGACATCCTGCACTCGCGCGTCGCGCGCTCGGACATCCACGCGCTCACCACCCTCGGGGTTCCCGAGGTGCGCGCGATCGGTCCGCGCACGCTGCTACCCGCGGGTCTCGAGCAGATGGGCGTGCGGGTGTTCAACGATCTGCGCGAGGGACTGCGCGACGTCGACGTGATCATCATGCTCAGGCTGCAGAGCGAGCGGATGAAAGGTGCGCTCCTGCCCTCTGCCCAGGAGTACTTCAAGCACTACGGGCTCACCGCGGACAAGCTCACGCTGGCCAAGCCCGACGCGATCGTCATGCACCCCGGTCCGATGAACCGCGGCATCGAGATCGAGTCCTCGGTGGCCGACGGCGCGCAATCGGTGATCCTCGAACAGGTCACCTTCGGCATCGCCGTGCGCATGGCGGTGATGACGATCCTGGCGGCGCACTGAGATGAGACTGTCCATCGTCAACGCGAGGGTGATCGACCCGGCGAGCCGATACGACGCCGCCGCGGCGGTGCACGTCGCCGACGGCGTCATCGCGGCCATCGGGCAGGCCCCGGCGGGGTTCGTCGCGCAGCGAACGCTCGACGCCAGCGGACTGGTGGTCATACCCGGAATCGTCGACCTCGCCGCGCGGCTGCGCGAGCCCGGTTTCGAGTATCGCGCGACGCTCGAATCCGAGATGCAGGCCGCGCTCGCCGGCGGCGTCACCAGCCTTTCGTGCCCGCCCGACACCGATCCGGCGCTCGACGAGCCGGGTCTGGTCGAGATGCTCAAGCACCGCGCCCGGGGCTTGCACGGCGCGCAGCTCTATCCGCTGGGCGCGCTCACCGCAGGCCTGCGCGGCGAGGTGATCACCGAGATGGCCGAACTCGCCGAGGCCGGTTGCGTCGGTTTCTCGCAGGGCGGCGAGCTCGCGGTCGACACCCAGACGCTGATGCGCGCGATGCAGTACGCGCGCACCTTCGGCTTCACCGTCTGGCTTCGCCCGCAGGACCCGCAACTCGCGCGCGGCGGCGTCGCGCACGGCGGGCCGGTCGCCGGTCGCCTTGGCCTGACCGGCGTGCCGGTCGTGGCCGAGACGGTGGCGCTGCACACGGTGTTCGAGCTGGTGCGCGCGACCGGTTGCAGGGTGCACCTGTGCCGGCTGTCGTCGGCCGAGGGCATCGAGCTGGTGCGCCGCGCGAAGGCCGAGCAATTGCCGGTGAGCTGCGACGTGGCGGTCCACCACCTGCACCTGGTCGACGTCGACATCGGCTGGTTCGACAGCCACTATCGCGTCGACCCGCCGTTTCGCACCCAGCGCGACCGCGACGCGATTCGAGCGGGCGTCGCCGACGGAACGATCGACGCGATCTGTTCGGACCACTCGCCGGTGGACGACGACGCCAAGCTGCTGCCCTTCGCCGAAGCCGAGGCCGGCGTCACCGCACTCGAACTGCTGCTGCCGCTCACGCTGAAGTGGGCGCACGAGGCCGGGGTGTCGCTGCCCGCGGCGCTCGCGAAAATCACCTGCGCCGCCGCGCCGATCCTGGGGATCGAGGCCGGCACGCTACGCGTCGGCGCGCCGGCGGACCTGTGCCTGTTCGACGCCGACGAACACTGGGTGGTCGATCGCGAGCGCATCCACAGCCAGGGCAAACACACGCCCTATCTGGGGCGCGAATTGCGGGGCAGGGTGCACGCGACGGTCGTGGCGGGGCGCGTGGCCTACTCGCTCGCCGGCTGAAGCGCCGCCGGCCACGCCAGACATGCTTGCGCGGTCGGTCCGCCGCCTGTGGCGAATCCCGCAACTGCTCGCGCTGCTCGGCGCGGGGTTGTTCACCGTCGTCGTTCTGTTCCCCTTCGGCGCCGAGCGCTCGCGGCGCGAGGCGATCCGGCGCTGGTCGGCGATGCTGGTGGCGGCCTGCGGGGTGAAGCTGATCGAACGTGCCGGCGATCGGGCGCACGCGCTGCGTGCGCTCGCGCCGGGGCGAATGCTGGTCGCAAACCACGTGTCGTGGCTGGACATCTTCGTGATCAACGCGCACTCGCCATGCGGATTCGTCGCCAAGGCCGAGATCGCGCGGTGGCCGCTGATCGGCACGCTGGTCGCGCGCACCGGCACGCTGTTCATCGAGCGCGGCCGCCGCCGCGCGGTGCACCAGGCGATCGAGCACATCGGCCTCAGGCTCGAGGCCGGTGGGCGCGTCGCTGTGTTTCCCGAGGGAACGACCAGCGACGGGCGCAGGCTGCTGCCGTTTCACGCCAACCTGATCGAGGCAGCGGTTCGCGCGCGCGCCGCAGTAGTACCGGTCGGGCTGAGGTACTTCGACGCACGGGGCGAACGCGCGTCGGCGATCGAGTACGTCGGAACGACGACGCTTCTCGCGTCGGTCTGGCGGATCACCGGCGCGCGCGCGCTCAGCTGCACGATCGACGTGCTCGACGAGATCGGCGCCGACGAGCCGTGCTCGCGTCACGACATCGCGCAGGGTGCGCGCATCGCGCTCGCGCTGCGACTCGAGCTTCCGCTCGACGACGCGCTGCCGATCAAGCTTCGCGAACTGCGGCCCGCGAGCTAGCGGAATGAGCAGTGCCGGCGCGTGCACCGGCGGGACGCACACCGCCGGCACGCGCGTCCGTACGCCTTTGTGCGTGCTCCGATTGGTCAATATCCAGGGGCGCGCGAAGTCCCTACACTGATGCCATCGAGAGTGAGGGCGTCGTGTTGGCCGACTACGTATCAACGGCATGGCTGGATCGACTGATGGTTCGCGACAAGCGTGCGACCGCGCGCACGCGCGTCGCGCCGCGTCGCGTCGTGCCGGTGCCGCACCACGCTCTCGACGGTCGTCCCGACTCGTACACGCGTTCGAGCGGCCTTCTTCGCGGGTTGGACCGTCGCTCGCCCGGGATCGCACTCGGGGCGGTGATCGAATCGCACGAGGCGTTCCTGCGCGAGGTCGAACAACTCGTTCCGCCCGGCTCTCGCGAGCGCCTGATCCGGCAAACGACGGTCGATTTTTCGACCCACCGCGTGGCGGTGCTCGGGGTGCGCGTGCCCTCGCTGTCGTCGGTCCGGATCCTGGGTGCGCACGAAGTCGACGGACGCATCGAACTGAGCGCCGCCGTCGAGCGCTTTCCGGCTGGCGCCGGGCGCGGCTGGGCCGCCGGGCTGATCTGGTGCGCATTGCCCCGGGGCGACGAACCGCTCAGGGTTCTGCCCTTCGGCCAGCGCCACTGACGCGACGCCGCACGATGAGCCTTGACTGGATCGCCGCCATCCTCGCCGAGAAGGACCTCTGCCGGATGGGCCACGGCCAGCGCACCGAGGACCAGAACCTCGGCCTGGGCTGGCTCTACCACGCGATCGCGCGAATTGCCCGGCCCAAGCACGTCGTGTGCATCGGGTCGTGGCGAGGCTTCGTTCCGATCGTGCTCGGCCGGGCGTTGCGCGACAACGCCGAGGGCGCGACGCTGACCTTCATCGACCCGTCGCTGGCGGACGATTTCTGGACCGATCCGCACAGGACCCGGAAGTGGTTCGCTTCGTTCGGGCTCGACAACATCGAGCATCATCGGCTCACGACCCAGCAGTTCGTCGAGTCGCAGGCCTACCGCTCGCTCGCGCCGGTCGGCATGCTGTTCGTCGACGGCTACCACTCGCAGGAGCAGGCCCGCTTCGACCACGAGGCCTTCGCCGATCTGCTAACCGACGATGCCTTCGTGCTGTTTCACGACAGCATCCGCCCGAAGAGCAGCGGGATCTACGGCGAGCAGGGCCGGTACACGCACTCGGTGCACCTGTACATGGACGAACTGAGGAAACGCCCGGACCTGCAGTTGATGGACTTCGCGACCGACTCGGGCGTGACGCTGGTGCGCCGCGTTCAGTCGGCGCGGTCGTGACGCTGGTGCGCCGCGTTCAGTCGGCGCGGTCGTGACGCTGGCGCGCCGCGTTCAGTCGGTGCGGTCGTCGTCCTTGCGCGAGTCCAGGTAGGCGCGGACCGCGGCCGCGAGGCCCGGCGGCGGGTCCGCCCAGCGCCACGCACCCGATGGCGCGTGGCGAATGCAACGCGCGGGATCGTAGTCGTGCCCGGCGAGCACCGCGTGCCTGCTGCGGTAGCGTCGATCGGCGATCTCTCCATGCCAAAGGTGGAACAGCCGTCCCGGGACGTCTCCGATGCGACCGGCGACCTCGCCGGCGAGCGCGTGCGCGCGCGGTAGATACGCGTCGCGGTGGCTGGCCGACAGCCCGTGCGCCCGGACGACGTGCTCGCACTTGCCGGCGGCGGCGTGTGTGTACGCGGTGTCGCCGCCGCCGACGATCCAGAAGTCGAGAAAGGGGTGGCGCTCGACCAGTTCCCGGCGCGCCGCCCAGGCGAACCCGGTGCTCGGCATCCGACGGTAGGCCTCGAAGGCCTCTGTGGCGACTGTGAACTCGCCGATCGAGTCGCTCGCGAGCCGGCTGGCGAAGCCCGAGCGCTCGAACTCCGCGGGCAGAAGGCGCGGATCGACCTCGGCGCGGAGCTGCTCGATCGGGCTGCGCGCCAGATAGACGGCGCTGTCGTACAACTGCACCAGCGGCGTGTCGTCGAGTCGGCGCGTCGCCTCTGCGGCCCAGTCCGGCCTGTCGAACACGATGTCGCAGTCCACCCAGGCGACTTTGCCGCACGTCGCGGGCAGCCGTTCGATGCCGATGTTCAGCAGGCGCTCCTTCTGCCACATCCGGTCGCCGCCGTCGACGCGCACCAGCAGGTCGGCGTCGCGCTCGTCGAGCTCGAAGCGCCCGTCGCGCGACCACTCCACCGCGAGCAGCGGTATCTCGAGCTCGCGGCGAAACGCGTGGAAGTTCGCGAAGCGCCGTTTCGAAGCGGTCGGGTTGAAGTAGGAGGTGAGCGCCCAGAGCATGTCGGTCGTCGGTCGGCTCAGCCGTCTTCCCTGCGGGCTTCGAAGTAATCCCGTACCGACTGCGGCAGCTCGGTGGGCACGTCGCCCCAGCACCAGGCGCCCGATCGTGCCCTGCGCAGCGATCGGCCCGGATCGAAATCGTGGCGCACGAGCAACTCGAGGCGCGAGCGGTAGTGACGATCGGCGAGTTCTCCGTGCCACAGGTGGTACACGGTGCCCGGGACGAAATCGACGCGCCCGTCGACCGCGCCGGCGAGCGCCTCGGCTCGCGGGAGGTAGTGCGCCCGGTGCGACGCGCCCAGCCCGTGTCCGCTCACCACCCGGTCGGCCGCGCCGAGCGCGGCGTAGACGTAGGCCGTGTTGCCACCGCCGACGACCCAGGCGTCGAACATCGGATGCCTTTCGAGGAGTTCCCTTCTCGCGGCCCAGGCGAAACCCTTGCTCGGCAGCTTGCGATAGACGTCGAGGTCGTCGGTGGCCACCGCCGTCGCGTCGATCACGTCGCGAGGCAGAGCGCTGACCAGGCCGATCCTCTCGATCCCACGCGGCAGCGAGCGAAGGTCGCCGAGGCGCTCGACACGCTCCAGAGGTGTTGCGGCGAGGTAGATCGCGCGGTCGAACAGTTGCACGAGCGCGTGCTCGGCGAGTCGGCGAGTCGCCTCGGCAGCCCAGTCGGAGCGTTCGAAGACGATGTCGCAGTCCAGCCAGGCGACTTCGCGGCACGACGCGGGCAGCCGCTCGATGCCGATGTTGAGCAGTCGCTCCTTCTGCCACATCAGGTCGCCGCCGTCGATCTGCACGAGGATGTCGGCGTCGCGCTCGTCGAGTTCGAAGCGGCCGTCGCGCGACCACTCGACCGCGAGCAGCGGGACTCCGAGCGCGCGGCGAAACGCGTGGTAGTTCGCGATGCGCCGCTTCGATCCGGTCGGATTGAAGTAGGTGGTGACCGCCCAGAGCACGTCGTTCATGCGTTCGCCGAACTAGCCATCTTCCAGGCGCCCGTCGAAGTAGTCGCTCACCGCGCGCGGCAGCGCCGGGTCGACCTCGCCCCAGCTCCACGCGCCCGACTCGGCCGCGCGCAGCGATCGTGCCGGTTCGAAGCCGTGCAACGGCAGCAATCCGAATCGCGACTGGTACTTGCGGTTCGCTCCTTCGCCGTGCCAGAAGTGGAATATGTCGCCGGCGACGAACTGCACGCGCCCGGCGACTTCCGCGGCCAGCGCCCCGGCGCGCTCGAGGTAGGCACTGCGGTGCCCCGCTGTCAGCCCGTGCCGGCGCACGATGTGCTCGGCCGTTCCCAGCGCGGCGTGCAGGTACGCCACGTCGCCGCCGCCGACGACCCAGAAGTCGATCAGTGGATGGCGCTCGAGCAATTCGCGCCGCGCCGCCCACGCGAAGCCCGGACTGGGTACGCGTCGATAGACTTCGGCGTCGTCCGGCGCGAGCGACAACTCGCCGATCGTTCCTTCGAGCAGCGCACGTACGAATCCGACGCGCTCGAGTTCGCGTGCCACCGATCGCAACGCGCCCGGATCGGCGACGCGCCCGATCGGCGTTCGCGCGAGATAGATCGCGCGGCCATAGGGCTGCACGATCATCGCCTGTTCGAGGCAGCGCGAGGTCTGCGCGGCCCAGTCCGCGCGCCCGAAGACGATGTCGCAGTCCAGCCAGGCGACTTCGCGGCAAGACGCG
Source organism: uncultured beta proteobacterium (assembly GCA_963696745.1). Classification (GTDB taxonomy): domain Bacteria; phylum Pseudomonadota; class Gammaproteobacteria; order Burkholderiales; family Burkholderiaceae_E; genus Quisquiliibacterium. The sequence continues at coordinate 1,226,072 of CAVOLL010000010.1, read as the reverse complement.
GGCAGCCGCTCGATGCCGATGTTGAGCAGCCGCTCCTTCTGCCACATCAGGTCGCCGCCGTCGATCCGCACGAGGATGTCGGCGTCGCGTTCGTCGAGTTCGAAGCGCCCGTCGCGCGACCACTCGACCGCGAGCAGCGGGACTCCGAGCGCGCGGCGAAACGCATGGTAGTTAACGATACGCCGCGTCGATCCGGTCGGATTGAAGTAGGAAGTGACTGCCCAGAGCATGTCGGTCAGGCGATCATCGACTTGAATTCCTCGTACTTCCCGGTCGGACTGCGTTCGATCGCATCGACGTACGAGAACCTGAGCGGAAACGGATGGTGCAACGCGTCGTGCACCTTGCGCATCAGGCCCGCCTCTTCCTCGGGGCTGATCGCGCGTTCGACCACCAGCCGCACCTCGACGTCGTCGAGCCGGTGCTGCACGACCTGGTGCTGCACGACCGGCGCGATCGCGCGAAATCCGGAGAACCCGACGATCGGCCAGTGGCGTCTTCCGTCGGGCAGCACCAGCATGTTGCGCGTCCTTCCCATGATCCGCGCGAGCACCGGCAGCGTGCGTCCGCAAGGGCAGGGTTCGCCCACTTCGGCATAGTCGCCGCTCTCGTAACGCAGCAGCGGCATCGCGAAGTTGTGCAGCGTGCTCAGGATCACGCGACCGGTCTGCCCGGGCCGGCAGTCGTGTCCCTGCTCGTCGAGCACTTCGACGCGCACGTTCTCGGATTGCACGTGGTAGTTGCCGTGTTCCGGGCACTGGAGCGCGATGTAGCCGACCTCGTTGGCCGAGTAGACGTCGGTGACTTGGGCCGAGAACGCCTGCGCGAGAAAGTTTCGGGTCGGCGCGTCGACCACCTCGCTGAACAGTCTGAGTTCGCGCAGTCGCGGCAGCGGGCGAGCGCTGCGCTCGGCGTGGCGTGCCAGTTCGACCGCGTTGCTGGGGTAGGTGAGCACGATGTCCGGGCGTTCGCGCTCGAGCCAGTCGAGCTGCACCGCGACGTCGTGCTCGATGTGCAGCGCGCACAGCCTGCCGGTCGCGCGAAGCTGCGCCGCCGGCGGACCCCAGTCCTTGCTGCGCACGCCTTCGGCGCCGCGCTCCGGATCGCGCATGTAGCGGATCACGCCGAAGGTCGCGCCGAAGTCGCGCGCGTGCCAGAAGTGGTCGCGCATCGCGAACGCGGACCAGAATAGCCTGGTCACCGTGGTGGTCGCGATCTGCAGCGGAATGCCGGTCGAGCCCGATGTCTTGACCAGGCCGGTCGGAAGGTGCGTCTTCGGCAGGCTCGTGGCGCGCAGCGCCGATCCGGCCGCCTGCACCTCGGCGCGCGTGATCAGCGGCACGTCCGCCCATTGCTTCGCACCGGGCACCGCTTCGAGTCGATCGGCGATCGGCGCCAGCCTCGTGCGGTACGCGGGCACGTGGCGCAGCGCATGGCTGGCGACCAGCGCGAGCTGACGCAGCTGCATCGCTTCGAGCCGCTCGCGGTCGAGCCACTGCGAGCGCTCGAACTGCAGCAGCAGCGCGGCGATGCAGGCGGCCTGCGGATCGGGGATCGCCGGCCACGCGTTGCCCTGGATTCCAGGGTTGAACCGGAAATCCGCGGCGGCAGCGTGGCTGCCCGAAGGCTGCGAACTCATCGTTGCACGCGACACGGCGCGAGGCGGGTGGAACTCATCGGGATTCGAATGGACTTGGCATCGCTCGCGCCGGGCATTTTGGGGGCCGACGTGACGGGTGCCGCGCCGGGAGCGCACCGATTCTAGCGGAGCGTCGCGGTCGTGCCCTCGGCGCGCTCGCGGACCCGGTGCGCGGGCGCGCGGCCCTGCAGGCGTCGCCTACAATTGCGACTTCGAACAGCGTCGGATCTTCAGGGCGGGAGCGCAGCGAAGTCGATGACGACCGGACCGGTCCAAAGGCTCGAACTGCGCGGCGCGAACCTCTACGGCGAGCGCTCGGCGCTGGTGCTGGCGCTCGCGCGCTCGTCGATCGCCGCGCGGGTCGGGTCCGGACCCGGCGCGCCCGACCGATCGACGCTCTGGCGCGAACTCGTGCGAATCGCGGTGGACGACAATCCGCTTCCCGGCGCACCGCCCGACGACGCGGTGCAGGTCGAAGCGGTCCAGCGCGACGAGTCCCAGCCTGAACCGGCCCGGCCCGAAGCGGTCCAGCCTCTGCTGCGGATCGCGACACAACTGTGCCTCGCGCTGCTTTCGCGCTTCGAGGCGCAGCCGCCGGCGGCAAGAATCGTCCGATGCGACGACGCGCTCGACCTTCTCGTCGTGTTTTGCGACGAGCCGGAACTCGCCGCCCAGGCCTGGGAGATCGCCGCGCAGGCGATCGGGTGCCTGGTGGAGTCGAACTGGAGCTTGCAGGCGGCGCAGGTCGACCGGCTGATCGCGCGCCACGCGCGCTATGCGCTCGACGCCGCGCACAGCGCGCTCGAACCCGACACGCTGGCGATCCTGCGCGAACTGCGGCGCAGGGGCCTGCCCTGCGAGCGGATGGTCGAAGGCTTCGGCATCGTCCAACTGGGCCAGGGCAGGTACCGGCGGCGATTCAGGGGCCTGAGGCTCGAGACCACCGGATCGCACGCGTTGCGGCTCGCCTCGGCCGAGCGCGCGCTTCGGCTGACGCTGGAGCGCGCGGCGCTCGCGACGACTGCCGAGTGCGCCGATGGCGAGCCAGCCGGGGAACTGGCCGTCTGGGTCGTCGGAGGTGAGGCCTGTGCGGTCACCCGAATCGGCGCGGCCGGGGAGAGCGACGCGACCGATTCGGCGCCGCCCGAGGCGCTGGAGCTCGCGCGACGATGCGCGAAGCTGCTGCAACTCGACCCCGCGCCGGTGCGGATCGGGGTCGCGGACGCCGCATCCGCGGTCGCGGGGATCCTTGCTCCGGCGCGACTGCCCGGCGAGGCGGCGCCGCTCGCCCGGCGGCGAGTGCTCGCCGCGCTCGCCGACCGACTGACGCAGGACCTGCCCGGGCAAGGCAGGATCGCGAGCGCCTGGTTCAGCGCAGGCTGCGAAGGCACGGACTGGGCCGAGTGCCTCGAGTCGATCCTGCGACGCGCGGGCCACGTGGTCGGCGCGCAGCTGCCGGGCGTCGAGCGCATCGCGGGTCGAGACGTCGCGTCGATCTCGTCCGGGCGGCTTCGCGGCTGGCCTGCGGCGCTGGTCGACCCTCGGTCGACCGCGCTGGTACTGCAGGTGGGCGCGAACGCCGCGCGCGAGCACGGGATAGGAGTCGATTGCTGCGATGTCGCGGTGTGGCGCCCTTCGGCGCGGCCGCAGGCGCTCGCTTCGTTTCCGGGCGAGTGCGTCGGAGCCGACGCGCTCGATCGGGTCGTGCTGGGCGCAGCGCGGTCGATGGCAGTGCTCGACGGCGACGACCCGCATTGGCCGGAATTCCGGTCGTTCGTGCGCGCGTCGAGACTGTGCCTCGCGTCGCGGCACGGGCCCTCCGACGCGATCCGGCGCCACCTGCGCGAAGGGAGCGCGGCGGCGTGGATCGAACGAACCGGGCACGGCGCGGTGCTCGTCGTGCGCGATGGTGCGCGGGATGTCGCTGCGATCGTCCTCTCGCCTGCCGCAGAGCAGTTCGTCGGCGATTCGCTGCCAGGCGAGGAACCGCGTTCCGACGATCCGGCGCGCGAAACGGAGCAGCCCGCGCCCGAGGCGTCGAGCGACGAGGCGCTGCTCTTCGCCGCGTGCGCGGCATTCGGGCTTGGCGTTGCGCCGGCCGCGCTCGGCGACGCGGTGCGCGCGATCGTCGCGCGGCGAGCGGTGCCGGGGCGTGACCAGGCGCAGGCGAGCCCCGACGGGCGATCGAACGACCCGCGATCGAACGACCCGCGATCGAACGACCCGCGATCGAACGACCCGCGATCAAGCGACGGGCCGCCGCCGATGGGTGAACGATGATGGCTGCCGCACCCGCGAGGATCGTGTCGGCGCGCACGCAGCGCGGGGCCGGAGTCTACGGACCCCGCTCCGCGCTGATGGTGGTCGCCGAACTGGGGGCGGGGGGTCTACTGCAAGGCCGGGCGGGCGATCAGATCGAGCTCGACCGGGCCTGGAAGCTGTTGCGTCGGGCATGCGGCAGCGTCGCCTCGTTCGACGAGCATCTGCCGGCGCCGCCCGCGACCGCGCGCGGCGAATCGCGGGTCGAACTGCGGGTCGAACTGCGGGTCGAGCTGTTCTTGCGGATCGTGATCGACCTGCTCGGCAAGTACGAGACGCGCGCGCCACGGATCGAGCACCTGGCGGTCGAAGCCGACCGGCTTCGGCTGGTCGTGCTGTGCGACGAGCACGAGATCGCGCTTCTCGTGTTCGAACACGCGTGCGCCTGCATCGCGCACCTGGCGCACGCCCCGCGCGACGCGCCGATGCACGACCTCGCCCGACAGCACGCCGGCCTGCGACAGGCGGCGGGACGGCTGGCGCTGAACCAACTCACCGCTTCGATGGTCCGCGAAGCGCAGCGCCGGACGATTCCGTGGATCCGGCTGGCAAGCGGTTCGGAGTTCGTCCAGTTCGGCCACGGCTGCAACGCGCGTTACGCGCACGAAACGGTCACCGACACCACCGGCGCGCTCGCGGCGCACGTCGCGCGAGACAAGGCGGTGGCGAACGCGCTGCTCGCGCGCGTCGGACTGCCGACGGCGGACAGCCGTCTCTGCGCCAGCGAGCAGGAGCTGGTCGACGCGGCGCTGCAGATCGGTTACCCGGTCGTGGTCAAGCAACGCGACGGGTCGAAGGGGCGCAACGTCTTCGTTCGTCTGGCCGACGTCGAACAGGTGCGCGACGCGTGGCGCCGCCTGAATGCCTCGGGCGTGTCGCAGGCGCTCGTCGAGCGTTTCATCGAGGGAGACGATCACCGCCTGCTCGTGGTCGCGGGGCGCCTGGTCGCGGCCGCGCGCAGGCTGCCCGCCGCGGTTGTCGGCGACGGCAACGCCACGATTCGCGACCTTGTCGCCGAGCTCAATCGAGACCCGCGCCGCGGCCGCGGTTTCGAGCGACTGATGGAGGTGGTCGACCTCGATCACGAGGCCGAGCGGATGCTCGCCGCGCAGGGCATCGGCGCCGATTCGGTCGCGCCCTCCGGACAGCGCGTGGTGTTGCGCGGCACGGCGAACGTGGCGCGAGGCGGCCATGCCGAGGAAGTCACCGACACGATTCACCCGGAAAACCGTGAGCTCGCCGAGCGTGCGGCCGACGTGATCGGGCTCGACGTCGCCGCGATCGACCTGCAGTCGGTCGACATCACGCGATCGTGGCGCGAGAACGGCGCGGCGCTGATCGAGATCAATTCGAATCCGGGGCTGCGCCCTCACTGGATCGCGAACCCGGATCGAAACGTCGTCGCACCGCTGTTCGAGCGCCTGTTCGCGCCCGGCGCGGTAGCGAGCGTGCCGACGATCGTCGTGACCGCGTCGGACGCCGGCGCGGCGCGTTGCCTGATTCTGGCGCGGATCGTGTCCGCGGCCGGGCGTTCGCCCGGCCTGAGCTGTTCACTCGGAACCTTCGTCGAAGGCGAAGCGATCGTGCGCGGCGACTGCGCCGACGGCCGATCGGCGCAGCGCCTGCTGTGCGATCGCAGGATCGATTCAGCCGTGTTCGAGATCGAAGAACGGGCCCTGGTCAAGTCGGGCATGTTCATCGAGCGCTGCGACGTGGCGTTGATCGCGCGGGTGCGCGCACAGCACGAAGCGCGCGGCGACGCGACGCAGCCCACCGGCGACGCGACGCAGCCCGCCCCCTGGCATCCGCAGGCCGCCGCGATCGTCGCGAGGATGGCGGGTGGCGCCGTCGTGCTCGACGCCGACGATCCCGGGTGCGTGCAGCTCGCCGCGCGGCTTGCCGGCGAGGCCGGCGAGCGCAAACTGGTCTGGGTCGGCGGCGACGAGAAATCCCCGGTCCTGGCCGCTCACCTCGCCGGTGGGGGCGACGCGGTCGTGCACGTCGAGCGCGGCGATGCCGGCGTCGTTCGATTGCTTCGCGGCGCCGAAGTCCTCGCCGAAGTGCCGCTCGAAGTGCCGCTCGAAGTGCCGCTCGACGCGTCGAGCGAAGTTTCGGCCGAATCGACGCCGGCAGCGCGCGCCGTCGCTGCCGAAGCGCGTCCGCGCCCGGAAGCGCGCGATCGCCCGCACCCGCGCGATATCGCGTTCGCCGCGGCCGCTGCCTGGGCGATCGGCATCGCGCCGCGATCGATCGCCGCCGGAATGCACGATCCTGTTCGCGGCGACGCTCAGCGCGGGGCGGCGACCGGCGTCGGGACCGCTGCCTGGCCGCAGCGCGCCCGGTAGAGGGCACGATCGGACAGCCGCACCGCGCTGAGTTCGCCGCCCCAGATGCAGCCCGTGTCCAGCCCGATCAGGTTCGGGCGCAGCGTCAGTCCCAGCGTCGACCAGTGGCCGAAGACGACGGTCGTGTCCTCGGTCGCGCGCCCCGGCGCATCGAACCAGGGAACGAGCCCCGCCGGGGCATCGAGCGGGCCCTGCTTGCAGGCGAGGTCGATCTGGCCGTCGGCAGTGAAGAAGCGCAGCCGCGTCAGCGCGTTGACGATCACGCGCAGCCGATCGGCGCCGCGCAGCGACTCGTGCCATCTGCTCGGCGTGTTGCCGTACATCTCGCGCAGGAACGCCGCCCAGTCCGGGCCGGCGAGCGCGCGCTCGACCTCGCCCGCGAGCTCTGCCGTACGCGTCGCGCTCCACTGCGCCAGCACGCCCGCGTGCACCAGCAGGTGGCCGTCTTCGAGGTGCGCGAGCGGGCGACGACGCAACCAGTCGATCAGGTCGGGCGCGTCGGGCGCGGCGAGGATCTCGTCGAGGGTGTCGCTGCGCGAGGGGGCGCGGATGCCCGCTGCGAGCGCGAGCAGGTGCAGGTCGTGGTTGCCCAGGACCGTGACCAGGCGCGCCTCGTTGGCGATCGCCCAGCGCAGCGTGCGCAACGATTCGGGGCCGCGGTTGACCAGGTCGCCGGTGAACCACAGTCTTGTCGCGCCGTCGCCGATCGCGCCGAGCAGGTTCTGCAGGCTGTCGAAGCAGCCCTGCACGTCGCCGATCGCGACCGTCTGCCGGGACGCGACCTCTTGCCGGGACGCGACCGCTTCCCGGGACGCGACCGTCTCCCCGGAGCGCTCGTTCATGCCGCGGCTTGCGCGGCAGCGGTCGGCATTGCCGCGCGCCTCAGTGCCGGTGCGCGCGCAGGATCAGCCAGCTCGGCACGTTCAGGCGCGCGATCCGCGCGTAGAGCCAGACGTAGGACACGACGAACAGCACGAGGAAGGCGCCGAGGATCCAGCCCTGTGCGTGGAAGATGACCGCGGGCACGATCGCGAGCGAGGACAGCACCCACAGGTAGAACGACGCGTAGGCGTTGCGCTGCTCGCTCGATTCGGTCTGCACCGATCCGACCGCCCAGCGCACGACGCGCCGGTAAACCAGATGGTGCAGGTGCGCGGCGTCGGGCATTCCGGTCGCGTGACCGCGCAACACCTTGCGCCGCCAGACCGAGAACGCCACCTCGAGCAGCGGATAGGCGAGCAGCAGCGGCGGGAACCACGCCGAGACCTCCGGATTGCGCGCGACCAGCAGGATCGACAACGCCCCGAGGACGAACCCCAGCACGTACGCGCCGCCGTCGCCCAGGAACAGGTGCGCGCGCGGGTAGTTCCAGAACTGGAAGCCGGTGATCGAACCCGCCATCAGCAGGCTCGCCGAGACGATGAACGGGTCGCCCACCTCGTATCCGACCAGCGCGAGCCCGCCGAACATCGACAGGCACACCATTCCGGCCAGGCCGTTGAGCCCGTCGATCAGATTGATCCCGTTGATGATCGTCAGCATGGCCAGCGTGGTGAGCGCGAGCGTGAACCAGCCGATGTGCAACCAGTCGTCGAGCACTCCGATGTCGACCCGCGGAATTCGCAGGTCGAGCACCACCATCGTCAGCACCACCGACACGAACATCAGCAGCAAGCGCAAGCGCGGTCGCACGCCCGAGGTGAGGTCTTCCAGGAAGCCGCCGGCGAAGCAGGGTATCGAACACGCCAGCAGCGCCAGGATCGCGCCTCCGGTGTACGGGTTCTTGAACCAGATCAGCGCGCCGCCGATGATCGCCGCGGCGAATATCGCCACGCCGCCGATCCTGGGCACCGGGCGCTGGTGCAGCCGTCGCAGATGGCTGAAATCGGCGTCCATGCCGTAGCCGCGACCGAGGTAAGCCAGTCGCAGGATCGCGAGCGAGACCAGCAGCGAAACGAGAAGGGCGACTCCGAACGAGAGCATCGTCGTCTACCGGCCCAGCGCCTGATCGACGCGCGGTTGGCGCTCCGCGGCGAGCAACGCCCGATAGCGCCACCAGACGCGGCCCGACCACATCCGCGCCAGACTTGCGATGTGCCAGGCGGCGTGCCGGACCGAGCGCCGGCTGGCGCGGCGCGCGTCGTGCACGACCCGCGCTTCGCGCGCCCACGCGAGATCCCAGCCAGCGAGCCGCAGTCGCGCGCACAGGTCGGCGTCCTCGCAGTACATGCGAAAGCGCTCGTCGAACCCGCCGATCTCGGTGAAGGCCTGCGAGCGGATCAGCAGGAACATGCCGGCAAACCAGTCCGGTCGCCGGTGCGGGCGGCGCGACCGCTGGCGCGCGACGCGGTTGACCAGTTGCAGCGGGTCGATCTGCGCGCGAGCGGAATCGGCTTCGCGACCGTCGGGATCGAGCACGCGCGGCGCGACCAGTCCGGTTCGCGGGCGTACCTGCGCAAACAGCGCGGGAAACGGGTCCGAGCCCAAACGGATGTCCGGATTCGCGACGACGAACCACGGGTCGGAGCAGCGCGCGAACGCGGCGTTGTGGTTGGCGCCGAATCCGCGCTCGGCGTCGTTGTCCAGCATCAGGACCTCGAACGGGGGGCGCTCGGGCAGCGCAACCGGATCGTCGCGCAGGTTGCGCGTGACGATCACGCGCGTCAGACCGGGGGGCGCGAGCCGGGTGAGGTCGGACAGGCACTTCGAGACCAGCGCACCCTGCCGGTGGCTGATCAGCGATAGGGTAAACGCGGGCGTGGTGGGTTGCGGCGGCGGCTGACGGAGTTCCATCGTCTCGCGATTATAGTGGGGCCCGATCGCCTGACCCTTGGCGCTGCGGGGCGAACGGCGCCGGGCCGCCGCGCCCCAGCGCGCCGGCCCACAGCGCGCGCGCGATCATTTGCATGCGCTCGCCGCGCGGCGGCACGAACAGCACGACGAACGACGTCAGCTTCACCAGCCACCACAGGTATCCGATCCGCCACAGCGGGGGCATCAGGCGACTCCTAACCAGCAACAGCGTGTTGCGCACCAGGTAGTAGTTGCGCAACGGCGAATGCAGGTGCACCGCGCGCCCGCCCAGCCATCGCGGGCGCACCATCCGGTCGCCCAGCCGATGCGCCATCGCGACGTCGGTCAGTGCGTAGATCTCCCATCCGGCGCGGCGTGCGCGCAGCCCCCATTCGAGGTCGACGTGGTCGATGAACAGGTCTTCGCGCATCGGGCCGACGCTCTCGAAGGCGTCCGAATCGATCAGGCACCCCGACGCCAGCAGGAACGGGACGCGTTGCAGCGGGCCCTCGAGCGTGGCCCGGTCGAACCGGCGCGGGCCGAAGGCCGTGTCGCGGTACACCAGCAGGTTGACCGGATCGCGCTCGTCGAACGCGAGTGGCCCGATCGCCGCCGGTCGGGGTCCGCAGCTGCGCGCCTCGCGCATGCCCGCGAGCAGGCGCGTGACCAGGTCGTGCGCGGGCACGCTGTCGTCGTCCGACAGCAGCACGAAGCGCGCGCCGCTCTGGAGCGCGGCGCGGATGCCGCGATTCTGGGCGCGGGCGACGCCTTCGTTGATCCCTATCGAGAGCAGCGCGCACCCGCGGGTCGCCTCGGCGACCGCGGCCTGCTCGGCGGGCGTGTCCGAGTTGTCGACCACGATCAGCGTGTCCACCTGCGGTGCGAGTCCGTCGATCAGCGCCTTCAGGCGCGTCGGATCGGAGCGGTACGCGACGATCACCGCGGCGACTCGTGCAGGCGCGTGCGCTGCTGGGTCCGTGCCCGCGGTGCCGACCGCGGTGCGGTCAGCGGTGCCGACCGCGGTGCCGTCAGCGGTGCGGTCAGCGGTGCCGTCAGCGGTGCCGTCAGCGGTGCGGTCCATCGTCCAGGGGCCGGTGCGCGCGGCGCCTAGCCGCGCCCTCCTGCGATCAACCGGCGCACGAGCGCCGGTACGCGCGGGCTGTGCATCGCCTTGTACAGCGTGAATCTCAGGAACGCCCGCGCCGCCTGCAGGTAGGTCACCTGCGGGTCGATGCTCAGCGGGCCGAGCGCTACCCGCCCCGACGCCATGACCCGCGGCGCGTGTGCCCCGAGCCGCCCCCGGTCCGACGACCAGGCGCGTCGTGGTGACTGGCTCCCGGCGCGCCCGCCGAGCGCGGGCAACAGCGGTGCGTAGTGCGCGACCATCGCCTCGCAGCTCGGCTGCGCCTCGGAGCGCAATCCGGTGCTCATCCTCGCGAGCAGGTCGCGCTGCGTCGCGATCTCGCGCAGCCTGCGTCCGATCGCCTTCGCCTCGGGTTCGACCAGAAAGCCGTTCTCGCCTTCGCGCACCCTGTCGGCGAGGCTTCCGACCCGGCAGGCAAGCACCGGTACTGCGCAGTGCCACAGTTCGCTCAGCGTGTAGCCGAAGGTTTCGGGCACGATCGATAGCTGCAGCCCGAGGTGCGGGCGGGCCTCGGCGATCAGTCGCGGCAGTTCGTCGCGCGAGAAACTCGCGATCGCCGTGACCCCGGTTCGCCGGCCGATTCGCGCCGCTTCGTCGCCGCAGCCGAGCACGGTCAGCTCGGCGAACTCGGCGATCTCCGGCAGCAGTTCCTCGAGCAGGTCGCTTCCTTTCTCGGGAGAAAGCCTGCCGAGTTTGATCAACCTGAGCTTGCCCTCGGCAGGAGGCGTGAAGGCGACCGCCGGCGGCAGCGAAGTGCCGTGCGCGATGACCTTCCAGCGCGCGCCGGCGAGCGAGGGCATCAACGAGTGCCAGCGTTGCATCGCCGACATGCTCGGCGCGACGAGGCTCAGGTCGTGTTCGAGCACCGCCTCGCAGAAAGCGCCGCGCAGCGCCATCCAGTCGTCGGCGCTGGCGCCGCGGAAGAAGCGATGGCCGGGATTGCCCTCGATGCACGATTGCAGCCTGCCGCGGTCGCACTGCCGGCACTCGCCGTCGAAGTACGCGAACAACGCGACGCAGAACGGGTGGTGGTCGTGCGTGACCACCACGGTTGGCAGGCCGGTGCGAAGCACGTCCAGGCTGTGCCCGATCAGCGACGAAACGAGCACCCCGTCGACGCCGAACTCGTCGACGATCTCGCGCAGGATCGCCCGATACTGCAGGTGTGTCAGCGCGCTCGCGTGGATCGGCAACGCGAGTTCCCAGAGCCGCACCGGTTCGGCGCTCTCCTTGCCCAGATACAGCGCCAGGCGCTGCCCGTACGCGCCGGTCACGCCGATCGATCGCAGCACCAGATGCTGGTTCGAAGTGTCCGCTTCGCAGAAGTCGCGCACCCAGCTGCCCAGTCCTCCACCCCAGCTGTGCGCGACGTGCAGCCGCACCGCAGCACGAGGCACGATCGGCGCGTCGCCCGAGCCATCGGGCAGGGCGCGCCCGGCGGACCCGGAGCGCGCGAGCGCCTGCTGCAGCTGCCAGCGCAACTGCGCGAGCGGATGCGAATCGCCCCTGATCGATCGCGATGCGAGCAGCGTCGATTGGGGGTGCGCGGCTTCGCTGGCGGCACCTGCACCTGCACCTGCACTGGCACTGGCACTGGCACCGGCACCGGCACCGGCACCGGCACCGGCACCGGCACCGGCACCGGCACCGGCCGCGCGGGGCGAATCGAACACGGCCAGCCGCGTGCACGCGGCGTGCGCGTAGCCGGCCCTGGAGACCGCGAGCCCCCAGTCCGCGCTCGCCGAGCGCGAGGCATCGTGATCGGCGAGGATCGCGCGCCACGCGCCGGCGCGGATCAACCCGCAACCCGGCAGCGGCCAGGGCAGCTCGACCGGCAGATCGGAGCCGTGATCGGTCAGCCACTCGTCGAGCCAGTGTTGCGCGACCTCGACCCTGCGGCCCGGCTCGAACGGCGAGTAGTCGGGGTCGCGCCGATCGAGCGGGCACGCGACCCCGACGCGATCGTCGGCCGCGAGCGTGCGGCGCAGCCGGTTCTGCCAGCCCGGCGGCGCGAGCACGCCGGCGCAGATCCATGCGATGTCGGGTTCCTCGCCGGAGTCGAATCCGGCGGGCAACAGGTTCAGCGCTTCGCGAAGCCCGGTTGCCGCAGGGTGCCAGCGCAGCCGCCCGGAGTCGTGCGCCCCGGAGTCGTGCGCCCGGGAGTCGAGGCGCGCGCCCTCGCGCGAGCGGCGCAGTGCGAACACGTCGATCGGGCCGCGGATGTCCGGGTCCGACAGGCACAGCGCAAGAAGACGCTCGAGTTCCCCGTCGTCGCAGTCTCCGGCGATCGCGAAGGTGGCGCAGCGCGGCGCCTGGGCGACGCGCGCCGCTTCAACGAACGACATTGGCGATCCGCGCGATGAACCGCGCCAGCTTCCAGCTGCGTGAGCGCCGGATCAGCGCGAGTTCGCGCTCGGCGGCGGCGAGCCGGTCGTTCGATGCCGCGCTCGGCAGGCGCCCCGAGTCGATCTCCGCCTGCGCGTTGCGCTCGAACCAGTGCAAGTACGAGCGCTCGACGTCGTGCGTCTCGTAGGGGTTGGGAAACGCGCGCTGCAGGTCCTCGCGTTCGCGGTACAGCACACGCTGCATCCGCGTCACGGCTTCGCCGTTGTCGAATCGTGAGTAGATGCACTCAAGAGTTCCAAGCTGCGACTGCCCATGCGCCTCGCACTGCTCGATGTACCAGCGCCGCAGGTCGAACAGCACCGGGCTTTCGCCGCCGTAGACGCCAAGCATCGTCGCCTGCGCGCCGCTGTCGAATCCGGAGAAATGATAGAACGACAGCGGTGCCCCGTTCACCACGACAGCCTTCGGTGCGCTGCCGGTGGCGCGCCGGTTCGAAAGGTTCCAGGTGGCTACGTTGTACTGCGGCTCGCGCAGCACGTGAACGCGGTCGAACATCGCCGGCACGAGATCGGCCCAGCGCTGGTCGGTGAACAGCCCGCCCGGGATGTCGTCGCGGCAGAATTCCAGCAGCCGTTGCGACCACCATTGCAGCATCCTCGAGCCCTCGCCCTCGCACGCCACGCCGAGGAATCCCAGGTTGTAGATGCCGTGCTTGAGCGCCGAGATCTCATTGTCGAGAATCGCGCCGCGGTCTCGTTCCGGGTCGGTCAGATGTGGCGTGAGCAGCACCGAATGCGAGTCGAGCAACCGGCCCAGTTCGTCCAGAGCGCCGAACACGACGATGTCCGGGTCGAAATAGAACAGCTTCGCGGGGCGGTGCCGTCGGATGATCTCCAGCGCGCCGATCCCCTTGACCGCCGTGCACATCTCCACAAGCGAGTGCTTGAACGCCCAGGCGCGCGCGTTCTCGATCGGCAGCTCTTCGAGCGCGATCACCGTGTCGAATGGCTCGGCTTCGAGGTCGAAGCCCGCCGGAGGATGGTCCGCGAGCAGAAGGTGGAACCGGGCCTGCGCGTCGTGTCGTCTGATCGACGACGCGAGCACCCGCGCCTTCGGGAGGTAGTTCGAGGTGATGCTGGTGTAGTAGTCCATCAGGTCTTCCGGCGCGCGACGAGCTTGCCGAGTGCGCGCCTCGCGCCTGGCGGCAGCAGGCGCCTGAGCCATCTGCGGATCGGCATCGCCGCATCGAGGCGCGCGCTGAGTTCGACCACGTCGGCTTCTCGCGCGCGAACGAATCCTTCGAGTATCACGGCCTGCTCGCGCAGGCTGGCGACGTCGGCCTCGCGCGCTCGCACGTAGCGCTCGGCGCTCGCCTCGCCCGCGGCGCGCCAGTTGTTGCGCAACAGGCGCTGGTTGCGAAACAGCGCCGCGACCAGCGCCGGCGGCGCGCCGTAGTGCGCCAGCAACTCGCGGTGCATCCGGTTCACTTCGCAGGCGCCGCGCAGCGCGCCGCGCAGGATCGTGTTGCTGCCGTGCAGGCGATAATCGAGCAGGCGTTCGTCGGCCAGGTAGCGCAGCCCCGCGGGGGCATGCAGCGCGGCGCGCAGCGCCCACTCCCAGTCGACGACGAAGCGCAGCGGCCGCATTGGACCGACCGCGTCGAACAGCGCGCGCGAGAAGAAGAAGTTCGACGTCGACACCGTGTAGTTGCCGTAGAGCAGCCCGTCCACCGGGCCGAGTTCCATCGCCTTGCGGTGGAACTGTCCGACCGACTTCCACCACCAGTGCCCGGGATCGCTGATCTCGGCGCCGTCGCCGTCGATCAGCCGTGTTGCGGTCACGATGAACTGCGCGCCGGTGCGCGCCTCGTCGCGCAACCGCGCGAGCCGCTCGGGAGCGAAGCGATCGTCCGAGTTCAGGATCGCGATCCAGTCTCCGCGAGCCTCGGCGACGCCGCGGTTGATCGCGCCGTGCGATCCGGAGTTGGCCTGGCGCACGACGGTGAAGCGCCGGTCCTCGCGTGCGAACGAGTCGGCGACATCGGCCGTTGCGTCACTCGATCCGTCGTCGATCACGACGACGTCGAAATCGGCCATCGTTTGCGCCTGCAGGCTCGCGAGGGCTTGCGCGACGTAGGCCTCGTGGTTGTACGCCGGAACGACGACGGTGATGGTGGGTTCTGCGGTCATCGATGCGGTGCGGGATAGTGGTGGGTCTGCGATCATCGATGCGGCGCGCGGCGGTCGGGCCGAGGTCGGGGGAATCGCGCCGCGCAACCCCCGATCTTACCTGTGCGCAGCGGCCGTGGCCTCTGGGCTTCGTGATAGTCTCGGGCGCGTTCAAGACGCGGGGGCGACGCAGGGTCGGGCATGGTCGATCGAAGCATCTTCAAGGCGTACGACATCCGGGGCGTCGTCGGATCGGCGCTCTCGGTCGCGGTCGTTCGTGCGATCGGCCGCGAACTCGGGGCGCGCGCACTTGCGGCGGGAGTGGACGAGGCCGTCGTCGGTCGCGACGGACGCCTCTCGGGCCCGGAGCTGTCGGCGGCGCTCGCCGAAGGATTGCGCGACGCGGGCGTGTCGGTGGTCGATGTGGGCATGGTCACGACGCCGATCGTCTACTACGCGGCCGAGCTGCTCGGCTCGGGAACCGGGGTCGCCGTCACCGGCAGCCACAATCCGCCCGACTACAACGGCCTGAAGATGGTGATCGCCGGTGACGCGCTGCACGGCGACGCGATACAGGCGCTCGGCGACGCGGTCGAGGCAGCGATGTCCTCGCCCGCGTCTTCGTCCTCCTCGTCTTCGTCCTCCTCGTCCTCCTCCTCCTCTGCCTCTACCACTGCCAGTGCCACTGCGAAGCGCCAGCGCGGCAGCCTGCGCAGCGAATCGGTGCTCGAACGCTACCTCGATCGGATCGCCGGCGACGTGCGTCTCGCGCGTCCGATGCGTATCGCGATCGACTGCGGCAACGGCGTCGCCGGCGCGGTCGCCCCGGAGCTCTACCGACGGCTCGGCTGCGAGGTGCACGAGCTGTTCTGCGAAGTCGACGGAACCTTCCCGAACCACCACCCCGATCCGGCGCACCCGGAGAACCTGCAGGACCTGGTGCGCTGTCTCGCAAGTACCGACTGCGAGATCGGACTGGCCTTCGACGGCGACGGCGACCGCCTCGGGGTCGTCACGAAGAGCGGCGCGATCGTCTACCCCGATCGCCAGCTGATGCTGCTCGCCGAGGAAGTGCTCTCGCGCAACCCGGGCGCGCAGATCATCTACGACGTCAAGTGCACCAGAAACCTCGATCCCTGGATCCGCGCGCGTGGCGGCGAGCCACTGATGTCGCGCACCGGGCACTCGCTGATCAAGGCGAAGCTGAAGGAAACCGGCGCCCCGCTCGCCGGTGAGATGAGCGGGCACTTCTTCTTTCGCGACCGCTGGTACGGGTTCGACGACGGCCTCTACGCGGGCGCGCGCCTGCTCGAGATCCTGAGCCGTCACGCCGATCCGGGCGCGGTCCTCGAAGCCTTGCCGGACTCGCCCAGCACGCCCGAGTTGCACCTGCACACCGCCGAGGGCGAGAACTTCGAACTGGTCGAGCAGTTGCGCGCGGGCGCGCGCTTCGACGGTGCGTCGCGCACGATCCTGATCGACGGGATCCGCGTCGAGTACCCGGACGGTTTCGGGCTTGCGCGCGCGTCGAACACGACCCCGGTCGTCGTGCTGCGCTTCGAGGCCGATTCGGCGCAGGCGTTGGCGCGCATCCAGGGCCAGTTCCGCGCCGCGATCCAGGCGCTGCGCCCCGGCGTCGCGCTGCCGTTCTGACCGGCTCCCCGATGCTGCGCCTGCTGGCCCAGAGGCACCTGTTGTGGCAGCTGGCGAGGCGCGACGTCGCGGGTCGATACCGCGGCTCGTTCGGCGGGCTGGCCTGGTCGCTGATCACGCCGATCATGCTGCTGGCGATCTACCTGTTCGTCTTCGGCTACGTGTTCAACCCGCGCCACGCGCCCGGCGCCACCCCGGGCGGCATCGTCGAGTTCGGGCTCTCGCTGTTTTGCGGCGTGCTGGTCCACTCGATGTTCGCCGAATGCCTGGTGCGCGCGCCGGTCGTGATCACCAGCCAGCCTTCGTACGTGAAGAAGATCGTCTTTCCGCTCGAGTTGCTGCCGCTGGTCACCGTGTGCTCGGCGCTGTTTCACCTGCTGGTCGCCCTCGCGGTGCTGCTGGTCGGCGTCGTGCTGCTGTTTCGCGTGCCGGGGGTGCACGCGCTGGCGCTGCCGCTGGTGCTCGCGCCGCTCGTATTGATGAGCGCTGGCGTTGCCTGGCTCATCGCGTCGCTCGGCGTGTTCCTGCGCGACATCGGCCAGCTCACCGGCCTGCTTGCGACCGTTCTGATGTTCCTGTCCCCGGTGTTCTACCCGGTGCAGGCGCTGCCCGCCGACTGGCGCTGGCTCGCGCTGGCCAGTCCGCTCACCGTCCCGATCGAGGGGCTGCGCGACCTGCTGCTGCACCAGAGGATGCCCAACCCTGCCGCGCTCGCCGCGTACTGGGCGGTCGCGCTCGCGGTGTGCTGGCTCGGATGGGCCTGGTTCGCGAGGACGCGAAAGGGATTCGCCGATGTCCTCTGAGCAACGCGCCGTGCGCGACCGATCGATGCCCGGCGAGCCGGCTCCCAACGACATGGCAATCGGCAACCCGGCTCCCAACGACATGACAATCGGCGACCCGGCACCCGACGACGTTGTGATCGAGGTCAGCGGACTGGGCAAGCTCTACCCGGTCTACGAGCGTCCGGTCGACCGGTTGCTGCAGATGCTGTGGCGCGGACGCAAGCGCTTCTACCGCGAGTTCCACGCCCTGGACGACGTCAGCTTCGCGCTCAGGCGTGGGGGTACGCTGGGGATCATCGGGCGCAACGGTGCGGGCAAGTCCACCCTGTTGCAGCTGATCTGCGGCACGCTCGCCCCGAGCGCCGGGACGGTCCGCGTCGCCGGGCGGGTCGCTGCGCTGCTCGAACTCGGCGCGGGCTTCAACCCCGAGTTCACCGGGCGCGAGAACGTGATGATCAACGCCGCGATCCTGGGCCTCGGACCGGCCGAGATCGCCGCGCGGCTCGACCGGATCTTCGAGTTCGCCGACATCGGCGAGTACGTCGACCAGCCGGTCAAGACCTACTCGAGCGGGATGTACGTGCGCCTCGCCTTCTCGGTGGCGATCCACGTGTCGCCCGACATCCTGGTGGTGGACGAGGCGCTGTCGGTCGGCGACGCGTACTTCCAGGCGCGCTGCATGGCGCGCATCCGCCGCATGCTCGACGAAGGCGTCACGTTGCTGTTCATCAGCCACGACATCGCCGCGGTCAAGGCGTTGTGCAGCGAAGTGCTGTGGCTCGACCGCGGCCGCGTGCGTGCGCACGGCGCGACCGATCGCGTCGCCGCGCTCTATACCCGGGACTGGGTCGAGCAGGCCAATCGCGTCGCCGCCGCGTCGGCCACGTCGCCGGACCGCGGTGCGGGCGGTGGGGCAGGTGGTGGCAGTGGTGGCGACGTGAACAACGACGTGGGCGACGGCGCTGGCGGCACCGGGCCCGTCGGCCCGGTCGATTGCCCCCCGTCGCTGCAGCCGATCCCGCCGACCGGCCACGAACGCGGCGGCGACGGCCGCGCGCGTTTCGTCGCCGCGGGCTGGAGCACGCCTTCAGGCCCGGCCGAGCACGCGGTCGTCGAATGGGGCGATCGACTCACGATCGAGGCCGAATTGCGGATCGTGTCGCCCTGCGAGCGGCTGGTCCTGTCGTACCATGTCAAGGACCGCCACCAGCAGCACCTGATCGGTGGCCATACCGGCGCCTCGGCGCAGTTCTACGAGCGCGTCTGGCAGGCCGGCGAGCGTGTTCGGGTCCGGTTCTCCTTCGCGCTGCCGCTGCACGAAGGTGCGTATACGCTGTCGCTGCTGGTCGCGTCGATCGCCGACCTGGCCAGTTATTCCGACGCTGTGTTCCTCGACTGGGTCGAGGACCTGAGCCTGATGCGCGTCGCGGCCCGGCGGCCCTTTCCGTTGAGCGATCTGGTGGAACTCGAACATGAGATGGTGGTCGAGATGGTTCAAAGCGGCGGCGCCGAACTGGCTGGTGCTCGATGACTTCTTTCCGAACCTGCTCACCGGATTCAGGGTCGCCGAGTACAACGCGCTGCTCGATCGCTTCCCGGGCCTGCGGATCGCGTCGTCGTACGGCGACTTCGAGCGCGCCCACGCCGAGTATTCGGCGCTGTACCCGCGTTTCGCGGCCCGCGTCCTGCGCTTCGACCCCGCGGTGCTCGCGGGGTGCCCCTTCGCCTACCTCAACTTTCTCAACAACGCCGCGCAGTTCCTGCCCGAGCTCGAGCGGCACCGCGTGGCGTTCGCGATCACGCTCTATCCGGGGGGCGGCTTCGGGCTGCGCGAGGCGGCGAGCGATCGCAAGCTCGACCCGGTACTCGCCTCGCCGCTGCTGCGCGGGCTGGTCGTGACCCAGTCGGCGACCCGCGACTACGTTCGGCCGCGTTTGCGCGCCGGCGTGCCGCTGCGCGAGATCTTCGGCGTCGTCGCCAACCCGCTGTACTTCGCACCGCAGCCCGCGCGATCATGGTTCGGCTTCGGCAAGGCGGAATTCGACGTCGCGTTCGTGGCGGAGAAGTACATGGAGCGCGGCGCGAACAAGGGGTTTCCGGCTTTTGTCGACGGGGTGACGCAGTGGTTGCACGCGCTGCCGCCGCGACTCGCCGCGGTGGCGAATATCCATATCGTCGGGGGATTCGACGCGGGCGACTGGCGCGAATGCCTGCCGACGCAACCCGCTGCGTCGGACCGCGCCACGGTCGGCGGAACGCCCCCCGCACCCAGTTTCCACGGCCGCCTCGAGACGCACATGTTGCGCGAACTCCTCTCGCGGGTCGACCTGGTCGTGTCGCCGAACCGTCCCTTCGTCCTGCACGAGGGCAACTTCGACGGCTTCCCCACCGGTTGCTGCGTCGAGACTTCGCTGTGCGGGGCCGCCTTCGCCGCCTGCGACGTACTCGGCCTGGGCGCCGGCCACTACCGCCCCGGAACCGACTTCATCATGATCGATCCGGACGCTGCCGGCGTCGCCTCGGCCCTGTCGTTCGCAATCTCCGAGCCGCAACGCCTGCGCCGGATCGGCGCCGCGGGAACCGAGACCACTCGCCGCCTTTTCGATCCGTCGATCCAGATCGGCGGGCGCGTCGACTTCCTCGGGCAGCTACTTGCCGAAGCTGCCGGGGAGCGGCCAGCGTGAGCAAGGGCGACGTGGGCAAGGGCGACGTGCACAAGAGCGGCGTGACCGCGCAACCGCGTGACCTGCTCGTCGTCGGCGCCGGGGGGCACGCGCGCGAACTACTCGCGCTGCTCGGCGACCTGAATCGCGAGCACCCGGCGTGGCGCGTGCTCGGACTCGTCGTCGACCCGACCCATCGGCGTGAGGATCGGGTCGCTGGCCAGGCGGTCTTCTCCGGGCTCGCGACGATCGCAGATCACCCCGACGCTGCCATCGCGATCGCCCTCGGCGACCCCGCGCTGCGCCTGCAGATGCGCGCCCGCCTGCCGGACGGCGCCGCGCAGCGGCTCGCGACCCTCGTCCACCCGCGCGCGTGGGTGGCCGCGAATGCCCGGCTCGGCGTCGGATGCCAGCTCCTTGCCGGAGCGTTGGTAAACGCCGACGCGCTTCTGGGCGAGCTTGTCGTGCTGAACCTCGGCGCGTCGGTCAGCCATGACTGTCGCCTGGCCGATGGCGTCACGCTCGGACCGGGCGCCCGGCTCGCGGGCGGCGTCGAGATCGGCGAGGGCGCCGAGATCGGCATGGGTGCGCAGGTGCTGCCGAGACTGCGCGTTGGCGCGGGCGCGCTGGTCGCCGCCGGTGCGGTGGTGACGGCCGACGTACCCGAAGGCGCGCTCGCGATCGGCATGCCGGCGCGACTGCGCGCACGCAAGCCCCGACGCTGACACGAACGACGACCACGAACGACGACCGCGCCCCGGACCATGCGCAGCGAACAGACCCCTTACCTCGAACGGCTCGACCAGCTGCGCCTGCTCGCGGCCGCGCTGGTCGTGTTCTTCCACGCCTTTCACCGCCACGTCGGCACGCTTCGCCCGGACAATCCGCTGCTGTCGCTGATCGACGAAGGCCACACCGGGATCGGGCTGTTCATGGTGATCAGCGGGTTCATCTTCGCGGTCATCACCCACGGCGCGCAGGTCGACTACTGGCGTTTCATGCGCAACCGCCTGATCCGGATCTATCCGCTGTTCCTGTTCGCGATCTTCCTCACGCTCACGGTGTCGACCTACAACGAGCACCGCAACTACGGCCTGGCGACCTTCCTCGAGTGGGCGATCCCGTTTCGCGCCAGTTCGGTGTCGGCGTCGACCCACTTCGTGCAGTTGTGGACGATCTGGGTCGAATTCCAGTTCTACCTGGTCTTTCCGTTCATCAAGGCCTTCGGCGAGCGCTACGGCAGCCGATACCTCTGGGGCCTGATCGCGCTGCTGATCATGATCCGGTCCGCGATTTTCGTCATCGACGGCAGCGTGCGCTTCGTCGCCTACGAGTCGATTTTCGGGCGCATGGACCAGTTCCTGATCGGCATGCTGGCCGCCGGCGTGTGGCTGGCGCGGCCCGCGCGGCTGTCGCACCCGCTTCACCTGTTCGTTGCCGCCGCGGCGACGGTCGCGCTGGTGCACGGCTTCAACCTGCAGGGTGGGCACGTCCGGATGGACGCCTCGTGGTGGGTGGTCTGGACCACGCTCGAGGCACTTGCCTGGGCCTGGGTGCTGCTCGCGTGGCTCGGCTGTCGCTGGCGCGCTCCGGCGCCGCTCGAGTCGGGCCTGGCCAGGCTCGGCGCGATGAGCTTCTCGATCTACGTGATGCACAATTTCGCACTCGCGGTGATTGACCGCCTGATCGGAGTCGTCCCGTTCTCGACCGACCCGGTGCGCGCGGCGGCGCTGAACGCCGTCCTGGTCGTGTTCCCGCTGGTCGTGCTGGCCGCCTGGCCCACCTACGTGCTGATCGAACGCCCGTTCCTGCTGTTGCGCGGACGATACATTCGTTGAGATCGCCGGGTTTCCGGTCCTCGAAACAGCGGGATGCGGCCACCTTTGTTGCGCTTATCGCACATCCCCGACCCGGATCCGGCGGGGCATGTGGGAGCGGAATCGAGCCGTTTCTCGGCCCGATTCGGATACTACTTTCGAATTAGCACGCAAAAACCCCTGTAAATCCATGTATTTACGAGCTTTTCCCCAGCTGCGTCGTGGCGCGAACTGAGCCGCCGGAAGGCCCTGGAACGGGTTGCGGGGGATAGGGTGTACACCCAATGCGCCTAGCACCGGGGTGACGAATCGCGTACATTTACGGCTGCATAAAGGGATTAGTGCGCGTTTCGCATGGGCAGGAAGTCTCATGACGGGGCGTGCGGGCGGACCGCTGGAGGCAGCGGGCTCACCCACAGGTGGCACACGGAAGCGACCACCTGTACAGACGGCAACCGGTTTGACACTCAAAGAGGAATCGAAACCAAATGGCACTTTCCTACGAAGTCGTTAAGAGCGCACTCGACACTTCCGCGGCCCAGACCGGCGGCAAGTTCGTCGCCTTCGATGCGGCCTATTACGTGGCCAACTACTCGATCGTGCGCGACGCGAATGGCGCGGTCGTCGACAGCAGCCTGAGCAGTTTCGCGGGCGACCCGCTCCAACACTACGTGGAACAGGGCGCCGCGAAGGGCTACATGCCCAACGCCTGGTTCGACCCGGTCTACTATCGTTCGCAGTACAGCGACACCGGTAGTCTTGCCGCAGCCGACCTGATCGTTCACTACGCCGTGTACGGCGTGAACGAAGGCCGCGCGCCCACGGCTCTGCTCGAGAATTTCAACGGCGACAAGTACCTCGCCGACAATCCCGATGTTCTGCCCTACGTCACGGCCAACCTCGACAGCATGTTCGGCGGCAGCACGACGAACGGCGCGATTGCGCACTACCTGAAATTCGGTGCGGGCGAAGGTCGCAAGGCCTACGATCAAGGTGGCGGATTGATTCCGTTCACCACGGTTCCCGCGAAGTCCACGATCGCCGGCACGCACGATGACAACGTCACCACGGTGAGCCTGAACACCAACGGTGGCGACACGCTGCTCACCGGCTCGAAGGCCATGATCGACGGCGGCGACGGCACCTCGGTGCTGCGCCTGATCGGCGACGCCGATCTGCGCATCGACATGACCAACGCGGCCAACCAGGTCCGCGGCATCGACCTGAATGGCGACGGAACGATCGCGGCCAACGGCGTCGAGAACAACGTCTCGGGCGCCGGAATCGCCACGTTCAAGAACTTCGAGGTCATCGACGCCTACGCGCGCAACCCGCTGAATGAGGGCGACGCCTCCAAGAACTACCTGGGCGACATCAAGTACAGCGGCACCGGCGTCGGCGGCGACGGCGTGTCCACCAACGGCAACATCTACCTCGGCGGCCTCGGGCACGACGAGGTCCTGGCTGGCATCGGCAACGACTTCCTGGTCGGCGGCGGGCTCGCCGGCCGCGCGGCCTCGGGCCTGCCCAGCGGCTGGGTCGAGTGGTACGACTGGTACCAGTTCCAGGACGGCCAGCACTTGGTCGCCGACTTTCTCTCGGGCGGCCGCAACGCCGACTTCTTCTACGGTGAATTCGCCTCGCTCGACAACGTCGACGGCGCGGTCAACTTCTTCGACGGCGGCACCACCGCCGACGACACCTCGGCCGGGCAGAACTCCGGCACCGAGGAGTTCTCGAGCCAGGACAGCGACTGGCTGCTGCTCGAGATCGCCGACGACGAGGAGTACGGTGAAGTCGTCCTCGACGAGGACGCCAACTGGGATGGCGACGGTCCCCATTGGGATTATCACCCCAGCGAGAACTGGAGTGACCACACCGAAGTCGCCGAGTACTACGGCGGCGACGGCTGGGTCGCGGTAGGCGATGGCAAGCGGCTGCGCGGCATCCTCGACGACATCGAAAACGTCGACGCGTCGGGCAACCTGTACGGCTTCCTGACCGGGTTCGACATCGAGCTGGGCGGACGTCGTGACGACGACCGCGACGGCGAGGGCACCGACAACTACGGAATCGGCTCCTCGGGCCAGTTGCGCATCTTCGGTTCGGACGAGTCCAACAAGCTGATCGGCGGTTACGACAACGACCACATCTGGGGCGGCGAGGGCAATGACCTGCTGATGGGCGGGAACATGCAGTTCTTCTCGCAGACCGTTCCGGGCGGCGTCACCAATCCCAACCTCGCGGCGATCTGGAACGACGGTCGCGACGAACTGCTGGGCGGTTCGGGCGACGACGACATCCTGTTCGAAACCGACGGCGGCATCTACGAGGGCGGCGACGACTACAACTCCGATACTTCGTACTCGGACACGCTGTGGGTCACCGACTTCGTGTTCGGCACGCGTAACGCCGGTTCGATGACCACCGACGGCGTCGTTCGGCTCGACCTCGGCAACGGCCAGTACGCCACCGATCCGGACAACTTCGAGGACCTGGCGCTCAACTACAAGGGCTACGGCGGCGCCGACCAACTGGCCGACACCGGCAACTACACCGCCGACCAGACCAACTATGTCGAGGACACGGCGCGCGCGCAGGTGCAGGATTTCCAGAACGTCATCGCGACCGGCCTGGGCAACATCGACTACAAGGCCGCGGGCTCGAACAGCCCCGAACTGGCCTTCGACAACCAGCAGAACTTCTACGCCTACGAAGGCGACATGGACCTGCGCGGTAGCGAAGGCGCGAACATCCTGTACGCGAACACCGGAGACGACGTGATCGAGGGCCGCGAGGGCGACGACAAGCTCTCGGGCGGTTCGGGCAACGACGACTTCTACTTCGAACTTTCCGGCGGCGAGGGTTCGCAGTTCGAAGCCGACGCAGACTTCTGCGCGGACGACAAGGGGCGTTCCTTCTGGAACTACGTGCCGGATTCGGGCGAGGGGATCGACGTGATCCATCGCCAGCAGGATCTGAACGGCGACAACCTGTGGGACCGTGACAGCAAGGGCGATGGCCTGTACATGCAGGACTTCGGCCTGGACGAGTCCTCGCAGACCGGCACCTCGGTGCTGGCGATCGCGGTGTTCAAGGCCGGCGGGAACAACCCGGGCGATGAACTGATCGACGTGGTCAACCGGGTGTCGGAGATCCGCACCGGCGTGAAGGTCGACGGGGTGTTCCAGGCGATCGTGCTGAACACCGACGCGATCAAGGCGGCGACGACGTACGCGGGCCTCGAAGCGGCGATCAACGCGGCGCTCGATGCGACCGCGTTCGGCGCCGATCTGAGTGCCGATCTGCAGTCCGACGGGATCACGATCCACATCATCGACGCGAAGGGCCGCGAGCTGGCCGACGCGCCGAGCGAAGTGGGCGCCGGGGTGGACGTGTCGCAAAAGGCGAACACGCAGACCGAGAACGTGTTCGTGTACGGACCGCCGGCGGTGACGGTCTCGCAGGACCGGATCATCTACAAGGCGTACGAGGACCGCACCGACAACGAGGGCGTCGATGACGACTCGGTGTTCGGTTCGACGATCTCGCTGGGCATGGACAACTACGCCGAAGACCTGGTGGTGGACTTCCAGGCCGACGCGTCGGGCACGACCGGAACGACGACCTACCTGGCCGAAGACCAGGCGTGGACGGTCAAGTTCTCGAACCTGACCACGCAGGACAAGGTCACGGTGTCGGTCAACGGCGTGTCGTTCTCGCTGCAGGTGGGCAAGGATCTGTCGGGCAACCTGATCGGTGCCGAAGACACGGTGACCAACTCGCAGGCGGCAATCCAGACGGCGTTTATCGAGCGGCTGGCGGCGTACATCACCGGCATGCTCGACGATGACACGGCCGCGGGTGGCCTGGACGTGCTGGCCAACAAGATCATTACCGGCGATGCTGGTACTCCTCTGGATCCGAGCGACGACCCCTATTACGTCGAGTCGATGACGATCGTGCCGCGCGACTACGACGCCGAAGAGGTGGTGTTCATCCGCAAGCCGGTGGTGACGCTGACGAACCTCTCGGGTGGCGAGCCGGCCTCGGCGAAGGTGTCGAACAATGCGCAGCACGAGCTGCAGCTGTATCAGTTCGACGGACGCGACAACGCGCTGAACGACACGAACGTGCTGTTCTGGGGCGAGGAAGCGGTGCAGCGTGCCAACCTGGAGACGGCCAAGACGGTGGGCGGCGCGCTCACCGGAACGGACGCGCTGGTGATCGATTCGGGCAAGGACGACCTGGCCGGGATCGCGTACAACCGCACGACGTCGTTCGCGACGGACTTCGCGGTGCACGGTGACGACCAGTTCTTCGGGGCCGCCGGCAACGACACGATCAAGGGCCTGACGGGCGACGATCGCACGTACATGTCGCGTGGCACCGACTCGGTCGACGGCGGCAAGGACCTGTACAAGGTGCTCAAGGCCGGAGCGAGCGAAGCGACGGTCGAGCAGTACAACGACTACGACGCGGCGATGGCGAACAAGGACGCCGCGAACAAGTCGGTGACGCTGATCCTGCAAACCGAGGACGGCTCCAGCCTGGTGAGCGACAGCAGCCCGAGCGAAGGTTACTTCCGCGACACGCTGATCGCGCAGCAGCGCGACTTCGGCAACGTGGGCGTTGGTGGATCGACCTTCACGGTGACGATGTCGTCCGATCTGGACAAGAAGCTGGGCGGCGCGGGCACGGTGGAAGTGTTCGAAGCCGGCGTGAAGACGGGAACGACCTCGTTCGTGGAGATGGAGAACATCCGCACGGTGGCCGGTGACGGCACCTGGGCGGGCCAGGGCAACGACACGCTGAACGTGGCGGCGCTCTCGACGGCGACCGAGGCCTACGACACGGTCGTGCCGCTGGTCACGACCAATGGCGGGCTGACCTATTACCTGACCAACGACAGCGACGCGGGCGATATCGTCGTCAACTACACCGGTGACGTGTACGCGAAGGTCGACGGTGTGGAGAACGTCATCTACGGCAACGGCGACGATGAGACCTACATCGACGAGACCGAGGCCGGCAAGGACAACCGCATCGACGGCGGGCTGGGCAACGACAGGGTCAACTACGAGCATGACGAGCTGTGCTGCGAGCTGCTGCCGATGGTGACGCTGGCGGTGGAGTCCTCGAGCAACACCGACACGATCACGATGACCGACGGTGCGCTGGGTCTGGACGAGCCGGTGGACACGCTGGTGAGCATCGAGACGATCGACGCGTGGGACCTGGCGATCGGTCCGCAGCAAGCCGACGTACTCGACGTGAGCAACGTCAACGGCGCGATCGTGGACTTCCACGGTGTGGATCCGATCATCCCGGTGGGTGGCAAGGCGAGCTTCTCGGCGCCGAACGTGCGCACCGATGAGGCGAGCGACTCGGTGCTGGTCACTGTCAGGGGCATGTCGGAGTTCGAGAAGGTGATGGGCAGCAGTAGTGCCGACACCGTGATCGTGGCCGACGAGATGGAGAACGAGAGCTGCGCCGGAGAGGGCGACCTGGAAGAGGTCGAGTTCGACTCGATCCTGAACTTCGACGAGATCACCGACGAGGATTGCGAGCGCATCACCGTGGGCGACATGCGCGCCAACGATGAAGACGAGGCGATGATCCCCGAGTCGCGCGACATCGAGCTCTACGAGTTCAACATGGGCGACGGGACCGACCGCGTCGACTACAGCCACGAGACGGGCTTCGTGGTGGCGGTGGTGAACTTCAACGACGCCGACGACGCCGCGGGCAACCCGACGCACGTGCTGGTCAACCAGCGCAATGGCGATCTGTGGGACGACTGGAACGACCTCGGTCACCAGTACGACATCCTCGACGACGAGGGTGACCGGATCGACCTGCTGCGCAACGTCGAGCAGATCGTGGCGAGCCAGTACGACGGCGCCGAGGGCATTGGTGGCGTGATCGATCTGACCCAGTCGGACCGGGCGATCAGCATCGAGTACAGCTACGGGACCGAGACTTCGGTGCCGGCGCTGGACCGTATCGTGCGCAACGTCCACCTGCAGGACCTGACCAGCGACACGCCGATCGACGAGATGAACTTCCTCGAGTATCACGCGGATGATTTGATCGTCACCCCGGGAGTGAGCCAGGTCAGTGCGTTCTGGACGCGGATCGAGGGTTCGGACAACGCCGAGAAGATCGAGCTGACCGACTACGAGTCGCAGGTCAACCACGTCTTCAACCTGCGTGGCGGTAACAACGAGGTCAACTACAACGAGCTCACCAAGAGCATCAACCTGTACATCAACGAGATCAGCCCGGTCGACGAGGATGATCCGCTGGGTAGCGGGCTGATTCTGGCGGACGTGTATGCGACCGACGGCGACGGTGCGGAGTTGAGCAACTGGGACGAGATCAGCTCGTACAACTCGACGAACTGCGTCAGCGCCGGATCGCTGAGAATCGAGGCGTCGCAGGACGCCGAGGACTCGGTGACGTTCGAAGACGACTTCGACAAGTACTACACGCTGTTGAAGACGGTGTCGAACTCCAACGAGATCGTGATCACGCGCATCGACAACACCGCGCTCACGATCACGCTCACGGGCTTCGAGTACCTCAACGACGCCGACTCCGATGACATCTACGACATGTCGGCCGCCGGTGCGCTCGATCGCGTGTTCAACAACCTGACCCTGTTCGACAACGTTTCGGA
Organism: uncultured beta proteobacterium; assembly: GCA_963696745.1. Classification (GTDB taxonomy): domain Bacteria; phylum Pseudomonadota; class Gammaproteobacteria; order Burkholderiales; family Burkholderiaceae_E; genus Quisquiliibacterium. The sequence goes on along the minus strand of CAVOLL010000010.1, from coordinate 1,197,718 downwards.
CGACCGCGACACGCTCAAGGTCGGCAACGACGCGATCGACCGCAATGCCTCGCCGGCCGACACGATCAGCCTCGAGAACCTGAACGACGAGTTCGTTTTTGACTGGGACGTGCTCGACATCACGGCCGTGACGAAGGACGATCTACTGATCGTGGGAGACGGCGGCGGTGGCCGTGACACGACGACCACCCCGGTCGACGGCCAGGCGGACGACGTGGTAGTAGGCAACCTGTCGCTGATCGACAGCATCACGGGCTTCCAGGATGTCTGGCTGACCAATGCTTCGGTCACGTCCTCCGGTACCGAGTTCCGTCTGGACACGATTGCGGGCCAGTTGCAGGATGGTGACGGCGACGCGTTCTTCACCTTCGATGGCCGCGGCATCAACGCGAGTAGTGTGACGGGTAGCGATCTGACGCTGACGGCGCGTTCGGCAACGAGTGTCGAGCTGGTCGGCGGCGCCGGAGCGGATTCCATCACTGGCGGCGGCGGCAACGACCGGATCATCGGTGGTGCCGGCAACGACACGCTCGACGGCGGGCTCGTTGGTGAGGTTCGGCAGATTCAGCTCGAGGGGATCCTCGACGGCACCAATGAGGCAGTCACCTTGACGCTCGACGGTTTCGTGCTCACGCTCAACGAAGTCGCTCTAATCGCTGATACCGATCCCGATCTTGGGGACAACCTCGACATCCTCGCCGGTGCCGGGTCCAGCGCAGTTGGAGCCGCCCTTGCAGCATTGGTTACGGCGAACCTGGACGAGATCAACGACGGGGTCCGTTTCGGTGGAACCAGCCTGGTCAGCGCGATCTTCGCCGGTGACCTGCTGACGTTCACCTTCGCCAAGGGTGCGGATGTTGTGATTGGGGACACGATCGTAGTGGCCGATACAGATGGCGGTACGTTTGCTTCGTCGGTCGAGACCGTGGTTACCGACGGCGGCGATGGCGGCGACGATACCTTCGTTTTCGGCAAGACTGCTGCTGCGAACGGTGTCGACACCATCAACGGCTTCATCGCCGGTGTTGGTGGGGACATCCTCGAGTTCGACGCGTTCCTGGGTGCTGCTCCTGGTGCCCTGGTCTCCGACGACACGCCCGACTCGGGCGAAGCCGGCGATGTCGCGCTTGTCAACAACAGCGGCTCTGCGTTTACCGCTGCGACGCTGGCGGCGCGGTTTACCGGCATCACCGCTTCGCAGAAGTCGGTCGTGTTGGAGTACAACGGTACCGTTGCCGATGAGGACGCGAAGGTCTGGTATGCGCACGACGCGGACGCCGACGGCACGATGGAAACGGGCGAAGTCACGCTCGTCGGCATCGTCACCGGCGGTGGGGACTTTGCCTGGGATATCAGCAACTTCTAAACCGCTTGCAGCCCGCCTCGGCGGGCGTTCAACGGCGAACCGCCCCCGCAACCCGGGGGCGGTTTTTTTATCGGCATCGCCCCCTCTTGCGGGCGAGCTGCTGCGCAACTGATGCGTGAACGCCACGCACGCGGAGGGTGTACACCCAATGCGCCTAGCACCGGGGTGACGAATCGCGTACATTTACGGCTGCATAAAGGGATTAGTGCGCGTTTCGCATGGGCAGGAAGTCTCATGACGGGGCGTGCGGGCGGACCGCTGGAGGCAGCGGGCTCACCCACAGGTGGCACACGGAAGCGACCACCTGTACAGACGGCAACCGGTTTGACACACGAAGAGGAATCGAAACCAAATGGCACTTTCCTACGAAGTCGTTAAGAGCGCACTCGACACGTCCTCCGCCCAGACGGGCGGCAAGTTCGTCGCCTTCGATACGGCCTATTACGTGGCCAACTATTCGGTGGTGCGCGACGCAAGAGGGGTGGTGATCGACGACAGCCTGAGCGGTTTCTCGGGCGACCCGCTGCAACACTACGTCGAGCAGGGAGCCGGGAAAGGCTACATGCCCAACGCCTGGTTCGACCCGGCGTTCTATCGTGCCGAGTACAGCGACACCGGCAGCCTCTCGGCTGCGGATCTGATCGTTCACTACGCGGTGTATGGCGTGAACGAAGGCCGCGCGCCGACAGCGACGCTGGAGAACTTCAACGGCGACAAGTACCTCGCCGACAACCCCGACGTGGTGCCCTACGTCACGACGAACCTGGACAGCATGTTCGGGGGCAGCACGACCAACGGAGCGCTGGCGCACTTCCTGAAGTTCGGCGCGAACGAGGGTCGCAAGGCCTACGACCTGTCGGGCTCGCAGCTGCCCTTCACGTTCCTGCCGGCGCAGTCGGCGATTGCCGGTACGCACGATGGCAACGTCACGACGGTGAGCCTTAACACCAACGGTGGTGACACGCTGCTGACCGGTTCGAAGGCGATGATCGACGGCGGAGCGGGCACCTCGGTGCTGCGCCTGGTGGGCGATGCGGACATGCGCATCGACATGACCAATGCCGCGAACCAGGTTCGCGGGATCGACCTCAACGGCGACGGGACGATCGCTGCCAACGGGGTGGAGAACAACATCTCGGGTGCGGGCGTCGCGACGTTCAAGAACTTCGAGGTGGTCGACGCCTACGCGCGCAACCCGTTGAACGAGGGTGACGCGTCGAAGAACTTCCTGGGCGACATCAAGTACGACGGCACCGGCGTCGGTGGCGACGGCGTGTCGACCAACGGCAACATCTACCTCGGTGGCCTGGGCCACGACGAGGTGCTCGCCGGTATCGGCAACGACTTCCTGGTCGGTGGCGGGATCGCAGGGCGCGAAGTCTCGGGCCTGCCGAGCAACTGGGCCGAGTGGTACGACTGGACTTTCTTCCAGGACTCGCAGCACTTCATCGCCGACTTCCTCTCGGGCGGGCGCAACGCCGACTTCATGTACGGCGAGTTCGCGTCGCTCGACAACGTCGACGGTGCGGTGAACTTCTTCGACGGCGGTGCGACGGCCGACGACCTCTCGGCGGGGCAGAACTCGGGCACCGGCGAGTACTCGGGCCAGGACAGCGACTGGCTGCTGGTCGAAATCTCTGACGACGAAGAGTACGGCGACATCGTCCTCAGCATCAACGCCGGGAATTCCGGTGAAGAGCCCTCCGACGGTCCGGCTGAGAACGACGGGTATGTCGATATCGTCGAATACTACGGCGGTGACGGCTACGTTGCGGTGGGTGACGGCAAGCGCCTGCGCGCCATCCTCGACGACGTCGAGAACATCGACGCCTCGGGCAACCTCTATGGCTTCCTGACCGGGTTCGACATCGAGCTCGGCGGACGCCGGCTCGACGACCGCGACGGTGCGGGCACCGACAACTACGGCATCGGCTCCTCGGGGCAGTTGCGCATCCACGGCTCCGAAGAAGCGAATAAGCTGATCGGCGGCTACGACAACGATTTCATCCACGGCGCGGAAGGCAATGACCTGCTGATGGGTGGGAACATGCAGTTCTTCACCCAGACCGTTCCGGGCGGGGTGACGAATCCGAACCTGACCACGATCTGGAACGACGGTCGCGACGAACTGGTTGGCGACCAAGGCGACGACGACATCCTGTTCGAGACCGACGGCGGCATCTACGAAGGTGGCACGGCCTACAACGACGACTGGACCTACCGCGAATTGATCGAGGGGCCCTATCCGAACGAGTCCTGGGACGACTACTGGTACTACGGCGAGGACAACAGCACGTCCGAGGCCGACACGCTGTGGGTCACCGATTTCCTGTTCGGAACGCGCGATGCCTCGTCGATGACCACCGACGGCGTGGTGCGCCTCGATCTGGGCAACGGCTATGTGAACGAAGACCCGGACAACGCGAACAGCGTGGCGCTGAACTTCAAGGGCTACGGCGGCGCCGACCAACTCGCGGCGACGAAGAACACCACGTCCGACCAGACCAACTATGTCGAGGGCACGGCGCGCGCGCAGGTGCAGGACTTCGAAAGCGTCATCGCGACGGGCCTTGGCAACATCGACTACAAGGCCGCGGGCAAGAACAGCCCGGAGCTCGCGTTCGACAACCAGCAGAACTTCTTCGCCTATGAAGGCGACATGGACCTGCGCGGTAGCGAAGGCGCGAACATCCTGTACGCGAACACCGGAGACGACGTGATCGAGGGCCGCGAGGGCGACGACAAGCTCTCGGGCGGTTCGGGCAACGACGACTTCTACTTCGAACTTTCCGGCGGCGAGGGTTCGCAGTTCGAAGCCGACGCAGACTTCTGCGCGGACGACAAGGGGCGTTCCTTCTGGAACTACGTGCCGGATTCGGGCGAGGGGATCGACGTGATCCATCGCCAGCAGGATCTGAACGGCGACAACCTGTGGGACCGTGACAGCAAGGGCGATGGCCTGTACATGCAGGACTTCGGCCTGGACGAGTCCTCGCAGACCGGCACCTCGGTGCTGGCGATCGCGGTGTTCAAGGCCGGCGGGAACAACCCGGGCGATGAACTGATCGACGTGGTCAACCGGGTGTCGGAGATCCGCACCGGCGTGAAGGTCGACGGGGTGTTCCAGGCGATCGTGCTGAACACCGACGCGATCAAGGCGGCGACGACGTACGCGGGCCTCGAAGCGGCGATCAACGCGGCGCTCGATGCGACCGCGTTCGGCGCCGATCTGAGTGCCGATCTGCAGTCCGACGGGATCACGATCCACATCATCGACGCGAAGGGCCGCGAGCTGGCCGACGCGCCGAGCGAAGTGGGCGCCGGGGTGGACGTGTCGCAAAAGGCGAACACGCAGACCGAGAACGTGTTCGTGTACGGACCGCCGGCGGTGACGGTCTCGCAGGACCGGATCATCTACAAGGCGTACGAGGACCGCACCGACAACGAGGGCGTCGATGACGACTCGGTGTTCGGTTCGACGATCTCGCTGGGCATGGACAACTACGCCGAAGACCTGGTGGTGGACTTCCAGGCCGACGCGTCGGGCACGACCGGAACGACGACCTACCTGGCCGAAGACCAGGCGTGGAAGGTCACGTTCGCGAATCTGACCACGCAGGACAAGGTCACGGTGTCGGTCAACGGCGTGTCGTTCTCGCTGCAGGTGGGCACGGACCTGTCGGGCAACCTGATCAGCGCCGAAGACACGGTGACGAACTCGCAGTCCGGCATCCAGGCGGCGTTCATCACGCGGCTGGCGGCGTTCATCACGGGCATGCTCGACGATGACACGGCCGCGGGCGGTCTGGACGTTCGCGACGACGGCAACGGTACGTCGATGACGATCGTGCCGCGCGACTACGACGCCGAAGAGGTGGTGTTCATCCGCAAGCCGGTGGTGACGCTGACGAACCTCTCGGGTGGCGAGCCGGCCTCGGCGAAGGTGTCGAACAATGCGCAGCACGAGCTGCAGCTGTATCAGTTCGACGGACGCGACAACGCGCTGAACGACACGAACGTGCTGTTCTGGGGCGAGGAAGCGGTGCAGCGTGCCAACCTGGAGACGGCCAAGACGGTGGGCGGCGCGCTCACCGGAACGGACGCGCTGGTGATCGATTCGGGCAAGGACGACCTGGCCGGGATCGCGTACAACCGCACGACGTCGTTCGCGACGGACTTCGCGGTGCACGGTGACGACCAGTTCTTCGGGGCCGCCGGCAACGACACGATCAAGGGCCTGACGGGCGACGATCGCACGTACATGTCGCGTGGCACCGACTCGGTCGACGGCGGCAAGGACCTGTACAAGGTGCTCAAGGCCGGAGCGAGCGAAGCGACGGTCGAGCAGTACAACGACTACGACGCGGCGATGGCGAACAAGGACGCCGCGAACAAGTCGGTGACGCTGATCCTGCAAACCGAGGACGGCTCCAGCCTGGTGAGCGACAGCAGCCCGAGCGAAGGTTACTTCCGCGACACGCTGATCGCGCAGCAGCGCGACTTCGGCAACGTGGGCGTTGGTGGATCGACCTTCACGGTGACGATGTCGTCCGATCTGGACAAGAAGCTGGGCGGCGCGGGCACGGTGGAAGTGTTCGAAGCCGGCGTGAAGACGGGAACGACCTCGTTCGTGGAGATGGAGAACATCCGCACGGTGGCCGGTGACGGCACCTGGGCGGGCCAGGGCAACGACACGCTGAACGTGGCGGCGCTCTCGACGGCGACCGAGGCCTACGACACGGTCGTGCCGCTGGTCACGACCAATGGCGGGCTGACCTATTACCTGACCAACGACAGCGACGCGGGCGATATCGTCGTCAACTACACCGGTGACGTGTACGCGAAGGTCGACGGTGTGGAGAACGTCATCTACGGCAACGGCGACGATGAGACCTACATCGACGAGACCGAGGCCGGCAAGGACAACCGCATCGACGGCGGGCTGGGCAACGACAGGGTCAACTACGAGCATGACGAGCTGTGCTGCGAGCTGCTGCCGATGGTGACGCTGGCGGTGGAGTCCTCGAGCAACACCGACACGATCACGATGACCGACGGTGCGCTGGGTCTGGACGAGCCGGTGGACACGCTGGTGAGCATCGAGACGATCGACGCGTGGGACCTGGCGATCGGTCCGCAGCAAGCCGACGTACTCGACGTGAGCAACGTCAACGGCGCGATCGTGGACTTCCACGGTGTGGATCCGATCATCCCGGTGGGTGGCAAGGCGAGCTTCTCGGCGCCGAACGTGCGCACCGATGAGGCGAGCGACTCGGTGCTGGTCACTGTCAGGGGCATGTCGGAGTTCGAGAAGGTGATGGGCAGCAGTAGTGCCGACACCGTGATCGTGGCCGACGAGATGGAGAACGAGAGCTGCGCCGGAGAGGGCGACCTGGAAGAGGTCGAGTTCGACTCGATCCTGAACTTCGACGAGATCACCGACGAGGATTGCGAGCGCATCACCGTGGGCGACATGCGCGCCAACGATGAAGACGAGGCGATGATCCCCGAGTCGCGCGACATCGAGCTCTACGAGTTCAACATGGGCGACGGGACCGACCGCGTCGACTACAGCCACGAGACGGGCTTCGTGGTGGCGGTGGTGAACTTCAACGACGCCGACGACGCCGCGGGCAACCCGACGCACGTGCTGGTCAACCAGCGCAATGGCGATCTGTGGGACGACTGGAACGACCTCGGTCACCAGTACGACATCCTCGACGACGAGGGTGACCGGATCGACCTGCTGCGCAACGTCGAGCAGATCGTGGCGAGCCAGTACGACGGCGCCGAGGGCATTGGTGGCGTGATCGATCTGACCCAGTCGGACCGGGCGATCAGCATCGAGTACAGCTACGGGACCGAGACTTCGGTGCCGGCGCTGGACCGTATCGTGCGCAACGTCCACCTGCAGGACCTGACCAGCGACACGCCGATCGACGAGATGAACTTCCTCGAGTATCACGCGGATGATTTGATCGTCACCCCGGGAGTGAGCCAGGTCAGTGCGTTCTGGACGCGGATCGAGGGTTCGGACAACGCCGAGAAGATCGAGCTGACCGACTACGAGTCGCAGGTCAACCACGTCTTCAACCTGCGTGGCGGTAACAACGAGGTCAACTACAACGAGCTCACCAAGAGCATCAACCTGTACATCAACGAGATCAGCCCGGTCGACGAGGATGATCCGCTGGGTAGCGGGCTGATTCTGGCGGACGTGTATGCGACCGACGGCGACGGTGCGGAGTTGAGCAACTGGGACGAGATCAGCTCGTACAACTCGACGAACTGCGTCAGCGCCGGATCGCTGAGAATCGAGGCGTCGCAGGACGCCGAGGACTCGGTGACGTTCGAAGACGACTTCGACAAGTACTACACGCTGTTGAAGACGGTGTCGAACTCCAACGAGATCGTGATCACGCGCATCGACAACACCGCGCTCACGATCACGCTCACGGGCTTCGAGTACCTCAACGACGCCGACTCCGATGACATCTACGACATGTCGGCCGCCGGTGCGCTCGATCGCGTGTTCAACAACCTGACCCTGTTCGACAACGTTTCGGACGACCGCGACACGCTCAAGGTCGGCAACGACGCGATCGACCGCAATGCCTCGCCGGCCGACACGATCAGCCTCGAGAACCTGAACGACGAGTTCGTTTTTGACTGGGACGTGCTCGACATCACGGCCGTGACGAAGGACGATCTACTGATCGTGGGAGACGGCGGCGGTGGCCGTGACACGACGACCACCCCGGTCGACGGCCAGGCGGACGACGTGGTAGTAGGCAACCTGTCGCTGATCGACAGCATCACGGGCTTCCAGGATGTCTGGCTGACCAATGCTTCGGTCACGTCCTCCGGTACCGAGTTCCGTCTGGACACGATTGCGGGCCAGTTGCAGGATGGTGACGGCGACGCGTTCTTCACCTTCGATGGCCGCGGCATCAACGCGAGTAGTGTGACGGGTAGCGATCTGACGCTGACGGCGCGTTCGGCAACGAGTGTCGAGCTGGTCGGCGGCGCCGGAGCGGATTCCATCACTGGCGGCGGCGGCAACGACCGGATCATCGGTGGTGCCGGCAACGACACGCTCGACGGCGGGCTCGTTGGTGAGGTTCGGCAGATTCAGCTCGAGGGGATCCTCGACGGCACCAATGAGGCAGTCACCTTGACGCTCGACGGTTTCGTGCTCACGCTCAACGAAGTCGCTCTAATCGCTGATACCGATCCCGATCTTGGGGACAACCTCGACATCCTCGCCGGTGCCGGGTCCAGCGCAGTTGGAGCCGCCCTTGCAGCATTGGTTACGGCGAACCTGGACGAGATCAACGACGGGGTCCGTTTCGGTGGAACCAGCCTGGTCAGCGCGATCTTCGCCGGTGACCTGCTGACGTTCACCTTCGCCAAGGGTGCGGATGTTGTGATTGGGGACACGATCGTAGTGGCCGATACAGATGGCGGTACGTTTGCTTCGTCGGTCGAGACCGTGGTTACCGACGGCGGCGATGGCGGCGACGATACCTTCGTTTTCGGCAAGACTGCTGCTGCGAACGGTGTCGACACCATCAACGGCTTCATCGCCGGTGTTGGTGGGGACATCCTCGAGTTCGACGCGTTCCTGGGTGCTGCTCCTGGTGCCCTGGTCTCCGACGACACGCCCGACTCGGGCGAAGCCGGCGATGTCGCGCTTGTCAACAACAGCGGCTCTGCGTTTACCGCTGCGACGCTGGCGGCGCGGTTTACCGGCATCACCGCTTCGCAGAAGTCGGTCGTGTTGGAGTACAACGGTACCGTTGCCGATGAGGACGCGAAGGTCTGGTATGCGCACGACGCGGACGCCGACGGCACGATGGAAACGGGCGAAGTCACGCTCGTCGGCATCGTCACCGGCGGTGGGGACTTTGCCTGGGATATCAGCAACTTCTAAACCGCTTGCAGCCCGCCTCGGCGGGCGTTCAACGGCGAACCGCCCCCGCAACCCGGGGGCGGTTTTTTTATCGGCATCGCCCCCTCTTGTTGCCGGCGACACCATCATTGCCGCTCGCCCAGGCATCCGATCCCGTACAATCGGCGCCGATGGACTGGGACCAGGGATACGTCGTCGACGCCGGTTACACCTACGGCTATTACCCGGACATGTCGCCGGTGCACGCGGATTTCGCGCTGCTCACTGCCGGCCACGCGCCGATTCCCCCCGGGCCCTGCTGCGAACTCGGCTTCGGCCAGGGCGTGAGCATTTCGCTGCACTCGGCGGCACAGGCTGCGCGCCGGTGGTGGGGCAACGACTTCAACCCGGCGCAGGTGCGCTACGCGCAGCGCCTGGTCGACGCGGGCGAGACGGGCGCGACCCTGTCCGACCAGAGCTTCGCCGAGTTCTGTGCCCGCAACGACCTGCCGCAATTCAGCTTCATCGCGCTGCACGGCATCTGGAGCTGGATTTCGCCAGCCGACCATCGGGTAATCGTCGAGTTCCTGCGTCGCAGGCTCATGATCGGCGGCGTGCTCTACATCAGCTACAACACCTTGCCGGGGTGGGCGGTGATGACGCCGGTTCGCCAGCTCTTCATCGAACACGCCCGCACCGCGAGCGCCGCGTCGGCCACGTCCGCCGCGAAGATGGGCGGCGCGATCGATTTCGTCGAGAAACTGCTCGCGACGAAGCCGCCATACGCACGGCTCAACCCGGCCGTGACCCGCAGGGTCGAGCTGGTGCGCGAGGACAACCTCGAGTACCTGCCGCACGAGTACCTGAATTCAGAATGGCACCTGCCGACCTTCTCCGAGATGTCGCGCACGCTGCAATCGGCCAAGCTCAGCTACGTCGGCGCCGCATCGCTGACCGACCGGATCGATGTCCTGCACCTGGACGACGCGCAGCGCAAGCTGCTCTCGGAGATTCCCGATCCGGTTCTTCGCGAGACCACGCGCGACTTCCTGATCCACCAGCAGTTTCGTCGCGAGTACTGGGTCAAGGGCGAGTCTCGGCTGTTGCCGGCGACTCGCCGCGCGACGCTCGAAGAACAGAAGCTCGTGCTCTCGACCCACCGCTCGCGCGCACCGAAGAAGGTGCGCGGCGCACGCGGCGAGCTCGCGCTGCAGCCCGAGATCTACGATCCGCTGCTCGAGGTCCTGCACCAGGCCGACGCGCCGATCGCCTGCGGCGAAATCGCCGCGACGATGGCATCGCGCCACAAGGCGAGCGACAACCAGGTCTCGCAGGCACTGTCGATCCTGGTCGGGCTGGGCGTCGTGCATCCGGTGCAGGACGACGCGCAAGCGCAGGCATCGGCGCCGCACGCGCAGATGCTCAACAAGCACCTGCTCGAAGAAGCTGTGGGCGACGCGCGCGCGCTGGTGCTCGCGAGCCCGCTGATCGGCGCGGGACTTCGCGTCTCGCACACCGGGATGCTGTTGATGCGCGCGCGACTGCAGGGGGCCGACACGCCGCAGAAGATGGCGGAGTCGGCGATGCAGGCGCTCGAGCGCCAGGGTTCGCGCGTGAGCGTAGACGGAAAGGCGGTGGCGACCCGCGAGGAGGGCCTCGAGGTCCTGCAGAATCGCGCGCGCGAGCACGTCGAGGTCCACGCCCCGATCTACCGGCGTCTGCTGATCCATTGAGCCAGCGGCTGGGCCCGCCGGGGGAGTCGAACCGATGACCTGGGACCAGGGCTACGTCGTCGACGCGCCCTACACCTACGGTTACTACCCGGAGATGGGGCCGGTGCGCGCCGATTTCATGCTGCTCGCTGCGGGTCAGGCCGCGATGCCGCCCGGCCCCTGCTGCGAGCTGGGGTTCGGCCAGGGCATGAGCATCTGCGTCCACGCGGCGGCCGATCGGTCGCGGCAGTGGTGGGGCAACGATTTCAATCCGGCGCACGTGCGTTTCGCGCGCTCGCTCGCGAGTGCCGCCGGCGTGGACGCGACGCTCTCGGACCAGAGCTTCGAGCAGTTCTGCGCGCGCGACGACCTTCCGGCTTTCAGCTTCGTCGCGCTGCACGGCGTGTGGAGCTGGATCTCGCGCGCCGACCAGGACCTGATCGTCGATCTGCTGAAGCGAAAGCTCAAGGTGGGCGGCGTGCTGTACATCAGCTACAACACCTTGCCCGGTTGGGCGGCGATGCTTCCGGTGCGGCAACTGTTCGCCGAGTACGCGCGCAGCGCCTGCAGCCCGGCGCAGGGGTCTGTCGCGCGGATGAAGGACGCGGTCGCGTTCGTCGAGAAGCTGCTCGCAACGCAACCGCCGTTCCTGCGCCTGAATCCGATCCTGACCAAACGGATGGAGCAACTGCACGCGAACGCGCCCGAGTACCTGCCGCACGAATACCTGAACGCCGACTGGAACCTGCCCACGTTCTCGGATCTGGCGCGGATGCTCGCGCCGGCCGGGATGTCCTACGTCAGCCCGGCGGTGATGACCGAGCGCGTCGACGTGCTGCACCTGGACGACGCGCAGCGCGAGTTCCTCGCCGCGATCCCGGACACGTTGCTGCGCGAGTCCACGCGCGACGTGCTCACGCACCAGCAGTTTCGCCGCGAGTACTGGGTCAAGGGCGAATCGCGCCTTTTCGCCACGGCGCAGCGCGAGCAGCTATCGGCGCAGCGCCTGGTGCTCTCGGCGCTCGCCTCGCAGGCGCCCACGACGATCATCGGCGCGCGCGGCGAATCGACCCTTCAGGCGAGTGTCTACCAGCCGCTGCTGAGCTTGCTGCACGATGCCGACGGCCCGCTCATGTGGGGCGAGATCCTCGCCACGATGCAGGCGAAGCACCGCTTGGGCGGGGCACAGGTCGCGCAGGCGCTGAATCTGGTGATCGGCCTGGGCCTCGTGCATCCGGTACAGGACGACGCCCAGGCCGAGGCGAGCGCGCGATCCTGCGAGCGACTGAACATGCATCTGCTCGACCCGGGCACGATGGACGGATTTTCTGGCGTGCTCGCGAGCCCGCTGATCGGCGGCGGCGTCAGGCTCTCGCACATGGCGCAACTGTTCCTGCACGCCGCCCGACTCGGCGCGAAGGGCCCGGAGGAGCTTGCCGCGATCGCCTGGCGCGCCCTCCAGGCACAGGGACAGCGCGTGAGTGTCGAGGGCAAGGTGCTGCAGACGCCGGCCGAGAACCTCGAGGAACTCAAGGTCCGCGCGCGCGAGCACGTGGAACGCCACGCACCGGTGTTCCGGCGGATGCGGATCGGATGACGTCATCGACCGCCACTGCGGCCCGGTGCGGTGCGGTATGCAGCGGTGCGCTTCGCTTCGGTCTGCCTCGTTCCGGAGCGGACGCGCGAGGCGCTGCGTTATAATCGACGGTCAATCTAACCGCGGACAAAGAACGAACATGGCGACCGAAACTACCTATGCCGATCGGATCATCAATCTGAGCGTCCAGAATGGCCTCGTGCGCATCGATCTCGGCACAGTCGACACCTACCTCGAAGGCGAAGAGCGCAAGCAGCGCGCCGAGGTCACTCAGCGCGTCGTCATGCCGCTCGACGGCTTCGTACGTTCGTTCGCGATGCAGCAGCGCATGCTCGACCAGATGAACGAGCGCGCCAAGAATGCGCAAGGCGCGGGCGAGGGCGACGAAACGAAGGTGACCGCGAGCGGCGACGAGAAGGCTTCGGCGGGCACCTGAATCGGGGGGCCGGGCGCGCGGGCATTCGGCGGGTCTTGCGGCCTCAGCGACGCGCGAACGACGTCGGACAGCAATGCCCCGATCGATCGCACTGAGTTTCGACCCGGTCGAAGACCGCCTCGCGCTGACCATCGTCGCCGCGAGCGGCGAGGAGCGAATCGTCCATCTGACGCGGCGCGTCACGCGCTCGCTCGCCGGCACGCTGGAGAAGATGGCGAAAGAGACCGCCGAGCCGCCGCCCGACAGCGACGAGCGCCAGCGCGGCGATCTCGCCGTCTTGCACCACGAGGCGCTTGCCGAACAGACGTCGATCCATTCGGAACGTGTCGACCGAAAGGATGCCGATCCTGCCGATCGCCCGCTCCTGGTCACCGGGGTGCGAGCGGGTCGCACCCGAACCGCACCAGTGCGCTGGTTGCTCGAGTTCTCCTGCGTCGACAAGCAGACGATCAAGCTCAACCTGTCGGCGCGGATGCTCCACGGGTTCATCGAACTGCTGCGCCGCCGCCTGCCGGGGACGCAGTGGGGGATCGACCTGCTCGCCGCGCCCGCTGACGGCGCCAGGCATCGACTGGTGGTGCACTAGGGAGCCGCTGAGGGACTTCGGCGAGACCGTGGCGTGCTGGAGTGGCTTGAAAAGCCACAGGCGCTTGCCTTCGTTATAACATCCGTTATAATCCGCCCGGCGCAATGTCGGCGCTTCGCCGTACCCGTTTCCCGGTCCTCGTACCCGTTTCTCGGTCCGGCCGGCACTCCCCGGTCTCCGGGCCAGCCCTCTCGAACAGGCACCATGGTCCCAGCAGTCAAGGTCACCACGATAGGAAACTCGCTGGGCATCGTCTTGCCGCGCGAGGTACTGCAGCGTCTGCGCGTCGGCAAGGGGAGCATGTTGTACCTGGTCGAGTTGCCCGACGGGGTTGCGATCGTGCCGTACGACGTCGAAGTGGCGGCGCAGATCGAGGCGCTGGAGTCGACGGCACGCAGTGATCGCGACGTCCTGCGCGGACTTGCAAAGCGCGGTGCGCCGGCGAGCGTCGGTTTCGTCGCTCCCGCGCGGATCGGCGAGCGCAAGGACGGGAAGTCCGATGACTGAACTCGCCGCCGCTCCGCGCGCCGGGGCACCGCGCGTCGCGTCCGCGCGCGCCGGGGATCACGGCACCGTCGCGGCCCACGGGCGCCGGGTTGTCTGGATCATCGACCGGATCGCCCGAGCCGCGCACCAGCGGATGCTCGCCGAGCATCTCGGGCACGCGGGGCGGTGCGACCGGATCAGGCTTTCGGCGGCGCTCGCGTGGCCGCGCACGGTCGCCGCTTTCAGCGACCGGCCGCCGCGCATGTCGGTGCTCGCCGCCGCGCACGCCAGCGCCGTGATCCGCCTGCGGCCGTTTCGTGAGGGAAACGCTGCGATGGCCTGCCTGCTGTCGATGCTCTTCCTGCGCGTCAACGGCGTCGAGTTGCCAGCGCCTCCCCTGGAGAAGTACATGATGTTCGCGGGCCTCGCCGACGGGCGCGTCGATTCGGTCGCGATGGCGCAGTGGCTGAGGATGCGCCACCTGGCCAACCAGCGCGGTGTGGAATCGGTGGTCGCGATCCGCCTGCGCGACAACAAGGTCCACGGCGTCGCCTCGTTGCGAGGCCGTGACGCACCAAAGCCCTGACCCTGTCAGAACGAAAAACGACAACGCGAACCAGACCATCCGATGAATACCAAAATCCCGATCCCGAAGAACGAACTGCGCTCAGTGATCATGTCGTTCAAGTCGGCATTTTTCACCGTCGCGATCTTCAGCTTCTTCCTCAACGCGCTGATGCTCGTGCCGTCGATCTACATGATGCAGATCTACGACCGGGTGCTGATGAGCCGCAACGTAACGACGCTGGCGATGCTGACCATCGTCGCGCTCGGCCTGTACGTGCTGATGATCGCGCTCGAATCGGTGCGCACCTTCGTGATGGTGCGCATCGGCGCGAAGCTCGACGAACGGCTGAAGACCCGTGTGTTCAACGTCGCCTTTGAGCGCAACCTGGTGCGCCCGGGCAGCAACGTGACCCAGTTGCTCAACGACCTGACCACGGTCCGCCAGACGCTCACCGGCGCCGGGCTGATCGCGCTGTTCGACATCCCCTGGTTGCCGCTCTACCTGTTCGTGATCTTCGCGTTCTCGACGCCGGTCGGGGTGCTGGTGGTCGTCGGCGCGCTGATTCTCGCAGTGCTCGCGCTGATCAACGAGAAGGTCTCGCGACCGTTGCTCGACGAGTCGAGCAAGGTCTCGGCGCAGGCCACCAACCTTGCGGCGAACAACCTGCGCAACGCCGAGGTGATCTCGGCGATGGGGATGCTCGGCAACATCCGCAAGCGCTGGCACGCCAAGCACCTCGAGTTCCTTCAGAAGCAGGCCAAGGCGAGCGATCGCAGCGGCGTGCTCACCGGACTGACAAAGTTCGTACGCATCGCGATGCAGTCGACCGTGCTCGGCTACGGCGCCTACGAGGTGCTCCAGGGCAGGATGTCGCCCGGTATGATCATCGCCGCGTCGATCCTCGCCGGTCGTGCGCTCGCGCCGATGGAGATGCTGATCACGAACTGGCGCCAGCTGGTATCCGGGCGCGAGTCCTACGAAAGCCTGAAGGAGGTGTTCGAGCAGTTTCCCGAGCGCGAAGTCGGGATGTCGTTGCCGCCCCCGACCGGCAAGGTGGCGGTCGAGGGCGTGTCGGCGGCGCCTCCCGGCGTGCGCAGGATGGTGCTCAACCAGGTGAGTTTCACGATCGACGCCGGGCAGGTGGTCGCGATGATCGGCCCCAGCGCTTCGGGGAAATCCTCACTCGCGCGCCTTCTGGTCGGCGTGTGGCAGCCGGTGATGGGCACCGTGCGGCTCGACGGGGCCGACGTCTTTACGTGGAACAAGGACGAGCTGGGCCCGCACATCGGGTACCTGCCGCAGGACATCGAGCTGTTCTCCGGCACGATCGCTGAGAACATCGCGCGGTTCGGCGAGATCGATCCGGTCAAGGTGGTCGAGGCGGCGACGCGCACCGGGATGCACGAGCACATCCTGCGGCTTTCGCAGGGGTACGACACGCCGCTCGGCGAGGCCGGGGGCTCGCTCTCGGGCGGGCAACGCCAGCGTATCGGGTTGGCACGGGCGATCTATGACGATCCGGCGCTGATCGTGCTCGACGAACCGAACTCGAACCTCGACGATCAGGGCGAGTTCGCACTGATCGAGGCGATCAAGGACCTCAAGGCGCGGGGCAAGACGGTGATCCTGATCACCCACAGGATGGGCACGCTCAGCGCGGTCGACAAGGTATTGGTGCTGCAGGATGGAGCGGTGACCGCATTCGGCCTGCGCGACGAGGTGCTCGCGCCGATCTTCGCGGCGCAGGCTGCGCGCGCGCGCGGCGCCCAGCCGGCGGCAAGGCCCGCGGGGAGCGGCGGACCGGGCGCGGCGAACGCGCCGAACGCGCCAGGCAAGGGCGGTGGCGGCGCGGGCGCACCGCCTGCGGCAAGCGGCGAAACGCCGCCGAAGGCCTGAGGGCCGCTGTCCGCGCGCCGCAGTCCGCGCGCCGCGCGACAGGCAGGAAACGACGAATAACGATTGCCCGGCTCGAACTGCCGGGCGCGGGAACTGGATAGCGACCGGCCTTCGCGGCCAAAGGTAGGAACATCGTGAGGAAGCTGCTGCGTTACATGCGAGGCGATTTCGGGCCGGCGGGGCCAGGGCCCGACCAGCCGAAGCAGGCCAAGGGCAAACCGGGCAAGGACAAACCGGCTGCCGACGACTCGCCAGGCACCGGACTGCGCCTTGGGCGAACGATGCTCTGGGGGTGGATCCTGCTCGTGATCGGCGTCGGCGGTTTTTCGTACTGGGCGTGGGTCGCGCCGCTCGACCAGGGCGTCACCGCTCCGGGCCAGGTCGTCGTGACCGGAAACCGCAAGACCGTCCAGCACCTGAGCGCCGGGATCATCGCCAAGATCCTGGTCAAGGATGGCGACACGGTCAAGGCGGGGCAGCCGGTGATCATCATGGACACCACGCAGGCGCGCACGCAACTCGATATCGCGCGCACGCAATGGGCGGTCGCGCGCGCCGTCGAGGCGCGGCTGGCCGCAGAGCGCGAGGGCTTGCAGTCGGTTTCGTTCCCGGCCGACCTGACGCGCGAATCGCGCAGCGTGACGGTCGCGCAGGTGATGTCGCTGCAGTCGCGTCTGTTCGAGTCTCGGCGCAGCGCACTGCGCAACGAACTCGCGACCTTCGAAGAGTCGATCACCGGGCTGCGCGCGCAGATTCGCGGCGTCGAGGCGTCCAGGGCGGCCAAGGAGGAGCAGATCCGGCTGTTGACCGAGGAGCTTCGCAACCAGCGCCAGCTCGCCGCCGACGGCTACCTGCCGCGCAACCGGGTGTCCGAGCAGGAGCGCCTGTTCGCGCAGCTCAGCGGGCAGATGTCCGAAGACATCGCGGCGATCGCGCGCGCGAACTCCGCGATCAGCGAGTACAAGATGCGCGGATTCGGACGCCAGAACGAGTACCGCCAGCAGGCAGAAACCCAGCTGACCGACATCCAGCGCGAGGTCAACGCGCTGGTGAGCAGAATCCAGGCCCTGCAGTTCGACCTCGCCAACACCGAGGTGCGCGCGCCGGTGGATGGCGTCGTGGTCGGCCTGCAGGTGCACACCGCCGGCGGCGTGATCCAGGGCGGAGCGCCGCTGCTCGACATCGTCCCGGCCGGAGAGCCGTTGCGCATCGACGCGAACATTCCGACCCAGTTCATCGACAAGATGCATCCCGGTCTCGAAGTCGACGTGCTCTTTCCCGCGTTCAGCCAGAAGTTCACCCCGCACGTCGCGGCGAAGATCCACAACATCTCGGCCGACGTGCTGACCGACCCGCGCACCGGACAGCCCTACTACCGGGCGCAGGTGATCGTGACGCCGGAGGGCATGGAAATGCTCAAGGAGCACCAGATCCGCGCCGGGATGCAGGCCGAGGTGTTCATCCGCACGGGCGAGCGCACGGCGTTCAACTATTTCATCAAGCCGATCCGCGACCGGATCCGCGCCGCGATGACCGAGGAGTGACGATGAACGGACTTTCACCGTCTGGCAGGCACGCGGCAGTGGCCGCCGCCGTTGCCGCGTCGCTGAGCCTCTGCGCCCCGGTGGCGTCGGGGCAAGGAGTCGCCGATCTGTGGCGGGCCGCACAGCAGGCCGATGCGCAGATTCGCGCGGCCCGATACGAACTCGAAGCGACCGAACTGGCGATCCCGATCGCCCGCGCCCAGATGCTTCCGCAGATCGCGATCACCACCGGCGACACGAAGATCAACGGCTCGCGCGACATCACCGACGCGGCCGGCGGGGCAAGCGCGTCGTCGCTCGATTACTTCTCGCGCTCGCGTTCGCTCAGCCTGCGTTTGGCGCTCTACAACAAGGAGGGCTCGGCGAGGATCAGCGTCGGAGAGGCACAGGTCGACGCCGCCGAAGCGATCTACCAGGTGCGCAAGAAGGATCTCGCGACGCGCCTGGGGCGCGCGTATTTCAGGCTGCTGTTCGCGCTCGACGGCGTCTCGCTCGCGCAGTCCGCGGTCGAGACTTTCGAGGAGTCGGTGACTTCGGCTGCCAGCCGGCTGCGCGGCGGCGAGGGGACGCGCACCGAGGTCAGCGAAGCCGAGGCTCGGCTCGACCGCGCCAGGGCCGAGGTGATCGACGCGAGGGACCGTGTCGACGTGGCCAGGCGCTCGCTGCAGGTGATCGTCGGCATCGACACCTCATCGGTGGTGCGCCCGCCGTCGCCGACCCGGGTCCTGGCAATCGAGCCGAAAGGCCTGGACGAGTGGCTCGCCCGCGTCGACAGCAGCAATCCGGAGATCCTCGCGCGGCGACTGCAGGCCGAGGTCGCGCGTCGCGAGGTCGGCCGCGCGCGCGCCGGCCACTATCCGCGGGTCGACGTGATCGCGGCGCTGTCGCGCTCCGCGAACGACACGGTGAGCACGCTGAACACCACCACCAGCCAGAGTTCGCTCGGTCTGCAGCTGAACATCCCGATCTACAGCGGGGGGCTGGTCGACGCGAGCACCCGGCAGGCGCTGCTGCTGGTGAGCAAGAGCGAGCAGGATCTCGAGGCCGAGCGCAACACGCAACGGGTCGAGGTGCGCACGCAGTTCCTCGCGGTCGCCAACGGCGGCGCGAGGATCGAGGCCTTCGAAAAGGCCGTTGCCTCGGCCGAACTGGCGCTTGAGGGCACTCGTTTCGGCCTGCGCGCGGGACTCAGGACGAACCTCGACGTGCTCAACGCCCAGCGCCAGGTGTTCGAGGCTCGTCGCGACCTGTCCGAAGCCGCCTACAACTACTGGATCGCGCGGCTGCAACTGAAGGCGGTCGCCGGCGAACCGCTCGACGACACGATCGACGAGATCGACCGGGCGCTGCGGATCCCGATGGAACGGAGGCGGCAGGTGGCGACCTCCGACTCCCGGCGCGCGCAGTGAGCGGGGGTGTGTGCGGTGACTGGGGGTGTGTGCAGTGACCGGGGGGTGTGCGGTGACCGGGGGTGTGCAGTGACCGGGGGTGTGCAGTGACCGGGGGTGTGCAGTGACCGGCGGCCCATGATAGGGTAATCGAGCATCAGGATGTGAGCGCACACTATCAACTGTGACCCCTGTTTGGCTAGACTCACCCTTCGGCTTACTCCGAATGAAGTCTTGGTTCCGGCGGCCGACGATGGTAATTTCGGAGCATGGCCTCCGTCCCGTTCGGTACGCTTGACCTCAGCCAATTGGCTGGGCTCGAGTCGTTGCAGGTCACCCTCCTGTCGGACGGTGATCGCGCCAGTTCGGATCTCGCGCTCGAAGGCGAGTTGGCGCAGGGTGGAGCCTATGTCTACGCGCTCGAGATGCACACCGGTCTCGAGTATCGATTCGGCACCGCCGCGGTCGAAGGTCCTTCGGCAGAGCACGTGATCCTGGTCGACCGTTCCAACGGCGACATCGTCTGGGGCAGTTCCACCGCCCTGCGCGGCTTCGGCTTCGAGCCGCAACGCGCGGCCGAACTCGCGAGCGAGGCTCTGCAGGTCGACGCGCCCGGCAGCTACACGCTGATCCTGTGGTCGTTGCCGGCGCAACCGGGGCAGCAACCGCTCACCGAGAGCTTCCGGATCGAAGCGAGTGCCGACGCGCCCGCGTTCAGCGGCAACGCCGTGTACCGGTTCTTCGATACGCAGACTGGGGTGCAGCGGCTCACCGCGAGCATCGAGGTCCGCGACCAGCTGTTGGCCGAACGCCCCGATATCCGCTATGACGGCGCGGTGTTCTATGGCAGCGACAAGCCGGGCGACGGGCTGATCCCGGTCTTCGAAGTGCTCGACTATCACACCGGGGTGCGCTTCTACACTGCCGACCGCGCCGAGCGCGACGGGCTGATCGAGACCTCGCCCAGCCGTGTCGACCAGGGCGCGGTGATCTACGTTCCGGACGAACCGGGGTCCGACACGATTCCGCTGCACGAGCTCGCCAACCTGGACACCGGCGCGCTGTTCCTCACGAGCAACATCAACGAGCGCCTCTACCTGCTCTTGCAGGGCAACTGGGCCGATCAGGGCGCCGCGTTCAACGTACTGGCCGCACCTCCGGAGCAACCGGTAGCCGCCGACACCGACGCCGACGCCGCGCAGGCGGGCGCCGACGTGCTGTTCGTAGGGGTCGTCGATCCGGAGCCTTCAGCCTTCAGCTGATCGATTCGAGTCGGTTCTGCGCAGCAGGTTGCGAATCAGCGCGCGAAGCTGCGCGGGCCTCACGGGCTTGTGCAGGACCGGGTTGCCCGAACTCATCGCGAAGGCGGTGCGCTCGGGGTCGGTGTCGCCGGTGATCAGCACGGCCGGGATGTCGGCGTCGAGGCACTCGCGGATCGCGGACAGCATCTGCACTCCGTCGAGTTCGTTCTCCAGCCGCAGGTCGCAAAGGATCAGGTCGGGTCGCTCGGCGTCGCGCAGTTTCGTAGGCAGCGACGGATCGCCGGAGGCGGTCGCCACCAGCGCGCCCCAGCTCTTGAGCACCAGCGAGAGGCTGTCGCGCACCATCGTATCGTCGTCGATCACCAGAATTCGCCGACCGAGAAACGGCGTCGCGGCGTTCTCCAGGTCTTCGCGCTCGGGCGCGCGCCGGTCCACCGACGGACCGTGGGTCGCGGCCAAGCCATGCTGTCGCCGGGTTCCGTCGCGCCGCTGGCCGTTTCCGGTGTCGATTCTGGGCCTTGCCTGAGGCTGTCGCCGCGCGGCGCGCGGGCCCGTCGGCGCGTTGGCGACGTCGCGCTGAGCCGCGGCGGCGAATCGCGCCGCGGCCGCCTGCATCGCGGCCACTTCGTCGCCGCCCACGCGTGGCACGACCACCCCGAAAGTCGATCCGGCGCCGAGCGCCGAGCGCAAGTGCAGTCGGTGATCGAGCAGGCTGGCGAGCCGGGTGACGATCGCCAGTCCCAAGCCGATCCCCTTGCTGCGGTCGCGTTCGGGATTTCCCAGCTGGACGAACTCGTCGAAGATCGCTTCCTGCGCGTCTTCCGGTATCCCGGGGCCGCTGTCGCGCACCTCGATCCTGACCTGGTCGAGATTCGCTCCGCAGGGTCGCGCGGCGAGAACGATCCGTCCGCGCTCGGTGTAGCGCACGGCGTTCGACAGCAGGTTGACCACGATCCTCTCGAGCAGGATGCGATCGCTGCGCACCCAGAAAGAGGTTCTGCGAACCACCAGCTCGATTCCCTTGCCCTGCGCGACCGCCGCGAACTCGTTGCCGATCCGATCGAACAGCGGGCGCAGTGGGAGCATCGCGATCCGGGTCTCGACCGCGCCCGCGTCCAGCCTCGAGATGTCGAGCAGCGAGTCGAGCAGGTCGCCCATCGCGCCGACCGCGCGATCGATCTGCGTGATCAGCTGCTTTTGCAGCAGCGTCGAAGGTTGCTGCGAAAGTGTCGCGACGAACATGCCGAGTGCGTGCATCGGTTGGCGCAGGTCGTGGCTCGCGGCCGCGAGGAATTTCGACTTCGCGAGGTTCGCGCGCTCGGCTTCCTCCTTGCGCGCGACCAGTTGCCCGGTGGCATCGTTCACTCGATCCTCCAGCTCCTGCATCGAGTGCTCGAGCCGCCCCGCCATCTCGTTGACGCCGCGCCCCAGCAGGTCGAGAACGCTGATCCGGTGCGGCGCGACGCGCACGCCTGCATCGCCGCGCCCGATTCGTTCGACCGCGTGCGCGATCTCCACCACCGGTTGCGACAATCGGCGACTCATCCGGCGCGCGAGCAGCCCGGTGACCAGCATCACGAACAGCAGGATGGCGATCACCCCCGCCGCGAAGCGTTGCGCCTCGAGGCGAATGCTCGCGGTGGACAGGACGACGATCGCGACCCCGACCCCGCGCCCCGTCGGATCGTCGCCCGCCGCGCCCTGCGTGCGCGTTCCCAAGGCCGCGCTCGTCGGGTCGACGTCGTCGATCGGAATCGGCGGGCTGAGGATCGGTTCCTGGAACAGCCGCCAGTCGCTGTCCTCGACGAGGCGCCGTCGACCCGGAGCGGCGTCCGGCTGCACACCTTCGGGCAGCAGGCCGATCGAAGCGAGCGTGCTGCCGTCGGCGTCGAGGATCCACACCGCGAGCGTCGCAGGCTCGCCCGCGACCGACTCGGTCAGCGCCTGCAGCGCCGCGCGGTTGCCCGAGAACACGCCGTAGTCGGCGGCCGACGCGAGTTGTCGCGCGAGCAGCAGGCCGCGTTGCTCGAGCCCGGTGCCGAGGTCGTCGAGCCGCAACAGGATCGACAATCCGCCGACGAGGATCGCGAGCGCGATCGCCGGCAACATCGCGATCGCGGTGATCCGCGCCTGCAGGCTCGACGCCCGGCGCCAGATCCGATCGCGAAGTGCGTGCCGATCGCCAGGTTCGGCCCGATCGCCTGCGGGATCGCCGGAGTTCATTCGCGCTCCCTTCGCGCGATCCGCTCGCGGATCGCAGCTTCGTCGTCGAGTGCGACGCCGAGCGAGCGGGCGACCTTGGCGTTGACGGTGACCGAGTACTGCCTCGGGAACTGCGGCGCGGGCAACACGCCCGCGCCGAGGAACGACCTGGCGATCTCGCCGGTCTGCGCCCCGATTTGCGCCGGGGTGCTGTAGACGGCGGCCAGTGCACCGGCGCGCACATAGGCCGCAGAATATCCTATCACCGGTGTACGGGTTCTAAAAGATGTCAAAAGCAGGTTTCGCGCGGTTTCTGCATTGATCAGCTGTGGATCGGGGAGAGCGAGGAGCACATCGGAGTCGGCCAGCACGCGCTGCAGTGCCGGGAACAGCGCGGTCTCGCGCGTGATCTGTTCGACCGCCAGTTTCAGGCCGCGCGTCTCGGCGGCAGCCGAGAAACGGTCGAGTTCGCTCGCCGAGTTCGGGCCGAGGATCATGCCCACCCGTGTCAGGCCCGGCAGCGCCTGTCGTATCAGTTCGATCTGCCGGCCCGGCGGCTGATCCAGGAACAGGGCCGATATGCGCCGCGTGTCGGCCGGGCGGCGCTCGCCGCCGCGAGACGCGGCGAGCATCGCCTCGAAACTGGCGCGCGGGACCAGCACGCAAAGCAACGCGATGTTCGGATCGGGGTTGCGCAACGCCTCCTGCGTCGCCAGCGTTCCGACCGCGATCGTCAGTTTGCGGCTCTCGCGCGCGAGAGCGTCGGCCGAGGTGGTTCCGACCACCCCGCTCGCGACGCGGATGTCGGGAACGCGGCGCAATTCGTTCTGGATCGCCTCGGCAACTTCGGAGTAGGTCGCGCCCGCGCCCGACAACAACAGTGCGACGGTGTTCGCCGATGCGCGCAACGGAGAAGCGAACAGGACGATGCCCAGGCACACGAGCGCGGCGAACCGCATCGCGTCAGTACTCCAGCGACAGCACGAGAAATCCCCTGCGCTCGAACGACTGACCGCTGCGGAAATCCGTGACCGAACCGTTCAGGGCCTGCACGACCATCGCGAGCGAACCGCGCAGCCCCGCCAGGTCGAAACCCTGCTCGAAGCGCAGGTCGATTCGCCGCGACGACGCGACCGCGGCGGGTTCGCCGATCCAGCGAATCGGCGACGAGGCCTCGACGAACACCGAAATACTGCGCCGCTCCGGCAGCTTGAACACGCCGAGCAGGTGCACGCCGTAGGACGGAACCGACGCGGTGATGAAGGGCTCCGACCCGCTGCGCCGCGCGAAGTAGTGGCCGAGCGTCCACGACTGCCACGAGGACGGCCGCCACTTCAGCTGGTACTCAAGCCCGCGAACACGCGCCGACCCGGCGTTGCGCAGGTCGTACGCGTCCGAGTTCGGATCGAAGGCCGAGCCCGGCGGCAACGCGTAGAGCTGCTGCGTGATCAGGTCGGTGATCCGTTCGTCGAAGGCGCGCATGTCGACCGACAGCCCGAGGTCGCGGAATTCGCCCTGCCAGGAGATCTCCGCGGCGCGCACGCGCTCCGGACGCAGCCCGCCGCGCGACAGGTAGCGGATGTCGATCGTCTCGCCCCGGAAGACGAAGCGCCAATCGGAGCGCTGCTCGAACAGCGACGGCGTGCGGAAGGCCTCGGACACGCCCAGTCTCAGCGTCTGGCTGGGGCTGAGCTTCCAGTTCGCGACCAGTCGCGGCGCGAGGTGCGTGCCGGACAGCGAATCGTGTTCGACGAGCCCGCCGGCGTTGAAGGTCCAGTAAGGCGAGGGCGTCCACTCGAAGTTGACGAATGCGCGCGTCGCGTCCGAACGCTGCGACGCGGCGGTGTTGAACAGTTGCCGCGCGACGACGGCGTCGCGGCGATATTCGGCGCCCCAGGACGCGCGCAGCGATTCGCTCAGCCCCAGCCAGTGCTGGTACTCGAGGTGGGCGCGCTCGGCCCTGCGCCCGTAGTCGATCACCAGCCCCTCGCTCGGCGTGAGCGGGATCAGGTAGCGGTCGTCGCCGCGATCGGCGGTGTACGACGCCGCCAGCGACATCTCGTGGTCGTCGGCAAAGGACCTGCGCCAGCGAAGTTGCCCGAACGAGGTGTTGGTCGCCTCGAAGCGCTCGGGGTCGCCGGCGGAGTTGCGCCGGCCCAGGCCCAGCCGGTTCTCGTTCACGCCCGCCGCGAGCGAGAGTTCGTCGGTGGCGCTGATCTGCCACTCGGCCCGGGCGCCGAGGTAGCGGCTGCGCCTTGAGTCGAAGGCGCCGGTGAGTCCGTCGTCGCCGCGTTCGCCGGCGCTCAGTCGCCAGGCGAGGTCGGCAGTCCCACCGCCGTAGCGCGTCGATACGTCGCGCACGCCCGCGGTTCCGGCAGCGAACGAAACGTGTGCACCGTGGGACTGCGCCGCGGTGCGCGTGATGATGTTCGCTACGCCGAGGAACGCGTTGGCGCCGTAGGCGGCCGAATTCGATCCGCGCAGCACCTCGATGCGCTCGATGTCGTCGATGCCGATCGGCAGGGCGTTCCAGTCGATGCCGCCGAACAGGTAGGGCGCGTAAAGGGAGCGACCGTCGAGCAGCACCTGCATGCGCTGCGAGATCTGGCCAGAGAGTCCGTGATAGGCCACCACCGCCCGCCCTCCGCCGGCCGAGCCGACGACGAATCCCGGGACGAGCCGGAACAGGTCGGCCACGTCGCGTGCGCCGAGCGCGCGGATCATTTCGCGATCGATGACCGTGACCGCGCCCGGGGAGTCGGCGCTCGATTGCGGCAGCCGCGACGCCGAGAACACGCGTGGTATCTCGAGCAGGAAGTCGCGCTCCGAAAGAAGCGCGGAACCGGGGCTGCCCGGAGCTGCCACGCTTGCCGCCGCGATCGCGGGCGCGCTCGCAGGCGCGCTCGCAGGCGCGCTCGCAGGCGCGGGGCTTTCGGCCGCGAACACCGCGCTGGCCTGGACCGCGGCGAGCAGCGCGAACAACGCCGCGGCCGAACGAACAACGCACGCGCGTGATCGCTCTTTCACGGAGGTCGACGATGTGTCTGGCCGGGAGCTCAAGTTCTCAGGCTCGGTGGATGCCGTAGACATCGTGCGCGCCGGTCAACGCGATGAAACGCGCGTAGCGCGGATCGTCGCCGTCGGGTGGCAGGTGGCGAAACAGCGCTTCCAGCGCGAACGCGACGTGAAAGGGTAGCCCGATGCCCAGCGCGCGCTCGGCAAGCCAGTGCGCGGGCGCCCGCGAATCGTCGGCGTACTCGGGGAACGCCGCGCGCAGATCCTCCTCGGGCATGCGCAGATAGTGTTCGAGCACGTGTTGTCGCTCCCAGGCGTCGCGGCGCACGACCTCGGGGCGCGCCGCGCTCGCGTTGCGTTGTCCGTCGCGGATGCGAAATCGCGTGAGCGCCATCGGCATCA
Source organism: uncultured beta proteobacterium (assembly GCA_963696745.1). Lineage (GTDB taxonomy): Bacteria > Pseudomonadota > Gammaproteobacteria > Burkholderiales > Burkholderiaceae_E > Quisquiliibacterium. The sequence continues at coordinate 1,171,367 of CAVOLL010000010.1, read as the reverse complement.
CGTGGATCTCGAATTTCGAGACCAGCCTGATCCACATGTCCAGATCGGGCACCTGCGCGAGCCGCGCGTCGTAGCCCCCGACCGAATCGTAGCAGGCGCGCCGGATCATCATCGTCGGGTGGCACAGGCAGTTGCCGTGGTCGAAGAACTGCCGCAACCATTGCGCGCGCGAGCGGTTCTCGACCCGGAACACGGAGAAATCCTTGTGCGCGCGATCGGCGAACGGCGCGCCGCGTTCGTCGATCGCGCTGGCCCACGCGAACACCGCCCCCACCCGGGGATGCTCGTCGAGGAATGCCACCTGCATCGCGAGCTTTCCGGGTTCGAACAGGTCGTCCGAGTTCAGGATCGCGACGTACTCACCGCGCGCGCGCGCGATGCCGTGGTTGAGTGCGATGCACGCGCCTCGGTTGTGTTCGAAGGCCTCGAGACTGATTCGGGGATCGGCGATGTCGCGAACGCGCTGCGCGGTGCCGTCGCTCGAGCCGTCGTCGACGACGACGATCTCGAAATCGCCGAAATCCTGCGAAAGCACGCTTTCGATGCACTGCTCGACGTAGGCCGCGTGCTCGTAGCTGGCGATCACCACGCTGACGCGTGTCATGCCATTGCTCCCGACACGACTCCGACGCGGGTCATGCCGTTGCCCCGGACACGACGCGGGCGCGGGTCATGCCGATGCCCCCGAAACTGCGCGTGCGGGGTGCGATACGCAAAAGTCGATCGCGTCGCAGATCCGGTGCACGTCGTCGTCGCCGAGCGCGCCGTAAAACGGCAGGCACAGGACTTCCTGCGCGACGCGCGTCGCCACTGGCAGGCGCGAACGGTGCGCCGACGGCAGGTGCCGGTAACAGTCGTACTCGCTGCACAGCGGCTGGAAATACTTGCGCGTGACGATGTTGAACTCGCGCAACTGCTCGTGCAGCACGTCGCGCGTGATTCCCAGCGACTTCGCTTCGACCCTCACGACGAAGTACTGCAGGCTGTCGCGCACGTTCGCCGGGGGCCGCAGCGCGACGATTCCCTCGTGCGCGGCCAGCCGCTTCGCGTAGATCGCCGCGACGCGGGCTCGCTCGCCGCGTTCGTGCTCGACGATGCGCAGCACCTCGATACCCATCGCCGCCGAGAGCTCGCTCATCTTGCCGTTGATTCCGGGAAACGCGACCCGGTTCTCGTCGAGGATCCCGAAATTCTTCAGCAAGTCGATGCGCTTCTTCAGTTCGGGGTCGCCGACCGCCAGCGCGCCGCCTTCGGCGGTGTGAAAGAGTTTGGTGGCGTGGAAGCTGAACATCGTCGCGTCGCCGAAGGCGCCGATCGGCTTGTCGTCGATCGTCGCGCCGAAGGCATGCGCGCCGTCGTAGACGACCTTCAGTCCGAAGCGCCGTGCGATCGCGTCGATCGCGTCGACCGCGCACGGCGTTCCGTAGACGTGCACGCCGAGGATCGCGCTGGTGCGCTCGTTGACCAGCGGCTCGATCGCCGCCGGATCGATGTTCATCGTGATCGGGTCGACGTCGGCGAACACCGGCGTGATGCCGTTCCACTGCAGCACGTGCGGCGTCGCCGGAAACGTGAACGGCGTCGTGATCACCTCGCCGCCAAGGCGCAACGCCTGGCAGGCAACGATCAGCGCGATCGTGCCGTTGTTGAACAGCGAGAGCTGCGGACAGGCCAGATACCGCGACAACTCGCTCTCGAGCGCGCGGTGTTGCGCGCCTCCGTTGGTGAGCCAGCCTGAGTCCCACACCTGCGCCAGGCGCCGCGAGTACTGCTCGAGCGGCGGCAGAAGCGGTCGCGCGACGTAGACCGGCTCGGTGAAGGGAGTCGGGCGCGCGGTCATCGTGCGTGCGGTCGCGTCGGCGGTCGCGTCGGCGGTCGCGTCGGCGATCGAGTCGACGATCGAGTCAACGATCGACCCAGCGCGATGCCGGGCCGCTCGACGAAGCGGTAGAGCAGGATCGACAGCGCGATCGTCGCGGTCGCGGCCGCGACGGCAACCGCGAACCGGACGTCGCCCCGATGTCGATCGCCGACGATGGCGAGCAAACCGAGCATGACCGGCACATGTATCAGATAGACGGAATAGGAGATCGTTCCCAAACGCGCGAGCCAGTATAACCACCAGCGCGCGGGCGAGCGCGCGCCCGGACCCCAGAGTACGAACAACGCGGTCAACCCGATGCCCGATGCCAGCGACGGGCTCATACCGAGCCAGGCGTTCCAGCGATCGGCCAGCGGAACGAAGGCGACGATGAGCGCGAGCAGCACCAGGCGCGGGAGGCGCCTCGACTCGGGTTCGAAGGCAAGCACCGCGGCGCCGAACGCGAAGAACACCAGGTGTGCCGGAGCGAGGTTGACGATGTAGGCGAAGCGCATGAACTGGTCCACCGGCGCGCCCGAGGCGCGAGAGATCGCGCCCGCGAAGCTCGCGTCCAGGTGGCCGAACTGCGCGGCGAGGACCCATCCTGTGGAGACGGCGACCGCGACGAGCAGCAACGCCGCGCGTGTCGCGCGCGAGCGCTCGCGCGACGCGAACCAGACCAGACAGGGAGCGAGGACGTACCACGCGATCTCCACCGCCAGCGTCCAGTTCACCGAGGTGACGTCGAACTTCTGCATCGCGGGCGGCCACCAGTGCGAGAGCGCGAGCGCGTTCAGCGCGAACGAGGCGGGATCGGCGCGCACCGCCTCGAGGCTCACTCGCGGCGAAACGAGCGTGATCAACGCGACCGCGACCCAGTACGCCGGGAAGATCCGCATCGCGCGACGCAGCGCATAGACGCGAAGCGGCTCGCGCGTCGCGCTGCGCACGATCAGGTAGCCGCTGATCACGAAGAACAGCTGCACGCCGATCAGCCCGCCGATTCGCCCGATGAGCGCGATCTCGACGCCGAGGTATATGTACAGGTGGTGGCACCACACCAGCAGGATCGCGAGCCCGCGCAGCGCGTCGATCCCGACGCTGTGCGCGGGCGCTTCAGTGGCCGGGCGGCTCACCGCGCTACATGCGATCGGGCTTCAATCCGAGCCGCGATGCGGTCACGACCGCCTCGGTGCGCGAACTCGCGTCGAGCGCGCGCAGGATCGATCGCACATGCACCTTGACCGTGGCCTCCGCGAGGTCGAGCTCGCGGCTGATCTGCTTGTTGGACTTGCCTTCCATCAACTGCCCGAGCACTTCGACCTGGCGATCGGTGAGCGCGATTCGCGCCGCGCCGATCGGCCTGGGCGCGCGCTCGCCGGGCGTTGCGGTATTCGGCGCGCCCGCGGCGAAGTCGCCCGATCGCTGGCGATCGGACGCCGCCGGTTGCACGCCATCTGCGAGCTGGGTGCCGAGGCGCTGTGCGCGCGAGTCGCGACCGAGGACCTCCGGCGGAACGTAGACCCCGCCGGCGATGATCAGCCGCAGCGCCTGGATCAGCACGGTCGTGACCGAGGTCTTCGGAATGAATCCTGCCGCGCCGATGCTGATCGCGTTCGCGACCGTGTCGGAGTCGTACTCTGCCGACACCATCACGATCGGCAACGCCGGGTGAGTTTCGACCAGCTGGCGCAGAAGGACCATCCCGTCGCAGTCGGGAAGGCGGCGATCGAGCAGCACCAGCTCGACGTCGGGGTGGGTCTCGAGCTTGCGCTGCACGCTCGCGCCATCGGTCGCGTCGACGCACTCGACCGGCGTGTCGAACTGGCGCAGCACCATGCGCATGCCCTCCCGGATCAGGGCGTGATCGTCGGCGACCAGAATCTTCACGCGCGCATTATCGCAGACTGGCGCTCGGGCGGGTGGTATCGGTCTCCTCGCCGGGCACCCACGCCTCGAGCGCGTCGCGGGTCGGATTGAGCAGAACGGCTCGCGAACGCGCGCGCAGCAATTTGCGAACGGCTTCGTCGTCGGCGAAGCGATCGCCGCGCGTCGCCCGATCGTCGATCACCGCGAGCGCGCAGCGATCGAAGGGCAATCCGTGCTCGACGAACTCGCGCGCGCCGATCGCGACCACCGCCGCGCCGGCGATGCGGTCGCTGATCGCGATGTGCGCGGCGCGCGAGTCCGCTGGCTGGGCTCCCGCCGCGCCCTGTGCGGCGGCCGCCGTGCCCGCCGTCGCCAACGTCGCCGCTTCGCCGTCGCCCCGCCTCGCCGTCGCCCTTCCGCGTCGATCGTGACGCGGCCGTCGCAGGCGACCGCCACGCGGTGGCCGAGTTCGCCCAGGCGCCGCGCGAGGATCGAGACAATCTCGCGCGCGACCGCGCCGTCGCCGACCACCAGAGCGATCGGTATCCGCCCGCCGCCCTCGGCGATCAGGAAGTCGAGGACCGTCGCCGGCGAACCCTGTCCGCGCACGAGGCCGGGATTCGGGTTCACTTCGCAGATCGCGGCTCCGTTCTCGACCCACGACGTCGCGACGTCGGTCGCGATCAGGTCGATGCCGGCGAGGTCCAGTCCGATCGTCGCCGCGGCGCGCTCCGCGAGCAGGACGTTGTCGGGGTGCACCGTGTCGATCAGCTCGATCCGCCCCCCGCCCGAGAGGTTCGCGTTCGTGCGCATCGTCACCGTCTGCCCGTCGGGCGGAACCGACTCCAGCGTCAGGCCGGCCGCGCCAAGCACGCGAACGGTCTCGTCGTCGATCGGAAAGGGGAAGTAGCGCAGCTGCGTGTTCTTCAGTCGCTCGATCCGCGCGGCGCGCACCAGCTCGGCGATCGAGTCGCGTCCGTTTCCGACCACGAAGGCCGGTCGCAACCTCGCCACCGTCGCCAGCCGACCGCCGAGCACGCTCAGTCGATGCTGGTCGCCCTCGATGTGTTTCTCGACCACCACGGCGCCGTGCGCCCGGGCGCGTTCGAACGCCGTCGTGAGCGCGCGATCGTCGCCGATCGAGGTCGTGACCGCCGTGCCATGGTCGGTGCCGGTCGGCTTGACGACCACCGGATACCCGATCTGCGCGGCGGCGCGCAGCGCGGCGCCGATGTCCTTGACGAGGCGCTGCGCCGGCACCGGCAAACCGGCGTCGCGCAACAGTTCGTTGGCGACGTGCTTGTGGCTCGCCGCCACGACCGCGACGTGCGGCGTGGCAGACGTATTGGTCCGCCAGAGCCAGCGCTGTCGTGCGCCCTGACCCAGGACGACCACCGGCAACGAAGCCGCGACGCGACCGACCGGCAGAGAGCGGCGCCGCGCCTCGAGGATGACGCCGCGCTGCGTGTCGCGCAGCCCGAATGCCTCGCTCCATTCGGAGAGACGGTCCATCTGCTCGCTTGCCGTTCGCGCGATCCGTTCCAACGGGTCGTCGTGACCTTCGAGCGTGGTCGCGACCAGCGCGAACGCGATTCGGCCCGCGACCGCGGCGAGTTTCGGGTCGAGGTAGTCGAAGGCGACGCTCCCCGGCGCGGCAATGCCGGTCGCCGAAAAGCCGAGATCGGCGCCCTCGGCAGCGACACCCCCGAAGCAGCCGTCGAACTTGCCGTCGAACACCCGTTGCAGGCACACCGCCAGCATCGCGACGCCTGCCTCGGTGGCGCCATCGCCCGCGGCGCCATCGCGATTCCCGGGAGCTTGCTCGGGGAGCGAATCGAGCGCGTCGCACAGCGGCGCGACGCGCGCGTGCGCCGCGACCGCTTCGCGCAACGCGCGCCAGCGCCGCGGTTGCGGCCGGTCTTCAGGCGCGAGCGTGACCCGCATCTCGATCACCGCCCGCTCGCAGACGAGGCTCGCACCCGAGTGCACGACGATCGTTTCGATTGTTCGTTTCATTCCCGGCACCAACGCAGTCGTCGCATCGATTGTCTCACGGGCCAGTTCGCTGGCGGGCGCCGCTTCGGCCAGCCACCGCGCTACGGGATCCGGGAGCGGGCATGCGCTATGCTGCCGACCGTGATGGAGCGAAGCGCGTGAGAGTCGCCGTCGTCGGCGCGGGGATCAACGGCGTGATGAGCGCGTGGGCGCTCGCGCGCCGTGGCCACGACGTGGAGTTGTTCGAGCGCGGTGAACCGATCGGCGAGACCTCGTCCGCATCGACCAAGCTGCTGCACGGCGGGCTGCGCTATCTCGAGACCGGGCAGGTCTCGTTCGTGCGCGAGGGCCTGGCCGAACGTGCCTGGTGGATCGCGCAGGCGCCAAAGATCGCGCACCCGATCGAGTTGCTGCTGCCGATCGTTCGCGGGCGCGGTCGCCCGAGCTGGATCGTCAAGGCCGGACTGCTGCTGTACGAGCTGCTCGCCGGTCGGCGCGGATTGCACCGCCACCGGTGGATCGGGCGCGATCAGGTGCTCGCGCGGATGCCGGACTTGCGCGCGAGCGATCTTCGCGGCGCGTACTCGTTCTGGGACGGGCAGATGGACGACGCCGCGCTCGGGCGATGGGCGCTCGCGCAGGCGCGCGCGGCAGGAGTCGCGCTGCATTGCGGTGCCGAGGTCGTGCGCGTCGCGGAGGACGGCACGCTGCAACTCGCCCAAGCCGTGACTGCCCCGGCACAGGGCGCGGCCGCAACCGCGATCGCGGCGACAGCCGTAGAGACGGGCGCAGCGCCGGATGTCCGCCGCTACGACATGATCTGCAACGTCGCCGGGCCCTGGGCACAGCGGCTGCTGGAGTCGAGCGGGATGCGATCGCGCCACACGCTGCGCCTGGTGCGCGGCAGCCACCTGCTGGTCGACGGCGAGTTGCCCTGCGGGATGCTGGTACAGGCGCCCTCGGACCAGCGCGTCGTGTTCATCCTTCCCTACCGGGGGCGAATCCTGATCGGAACGACCGAAGTCGAGCAGGCGATCGACGCGCCGATCGTGTGCAGCGACGCAGAACGCGACTATCTGCTCGAGACCTGGAACGCGACCTTCGATCGCCGCCTCGGGCCTGCCGACGTGCGCGACACTTTCGCCGGCGCCCGTCCGCTGATCGCCGAGCCGGGCGATCCGAACGCGAACACGCGCGAGCACGCGATCGAACGCCACGGGTGCATCGTGAGCGTGTTCGGCGGCAAGTGGACGACCTCGCGCGTGCTCGGCGAACAGGTAGCCGATGAGGTCGAGCGTCCGCGCTGACGTGCGAACCTCTGGCGCAATCGATCGCGCCGGCGCGGCGCCGGCAAGCCGACCGTGATCGCGCGCGCGCTCTATTCGCTCGCGTGGTGGATCGCGATGCCGGTCGTCGTCGCCTACCTGCTGTGGCGCGGAATTCGCCAGCCGGCCTATCGCAGCCACTGGCTCGAGCGCTGGGCGCTCGCGCCGGTCGACGCGCCCGACGGGCCACTCGTCTGGGTGCACGCGGTTTCGGTCGGCGAGACGCGCGCCGCGCAACCGCTCGTCACGGCGCTGCTGGCGCGCGATCCGTCGCTGCACCTGCTGCTCACCCACATGACGCCGACCGGACGCGAGACCGGGGCCAACCTGTTCGCCGGGCGCTTCGGCGAACGGGTCGTCCAGTGCTATCTGCCCTACGACACGAACGGCGCGGTGCGCCGCTTCCTCGATGCCTGGGAGCCGACGCTCGGCATCGTGATCGAGACCGAACTCTGGCCCAACCTCTGCGCGGTGGCGAGCGAGCGCGGGCTGCCGCTCGCGCTGGTCAACGCCCGGCTTTCCGAGCGATCGCTGCGCAAGGCGATGCGCTGGCGCGCGCTGATGCGCCCGGCGCTGCGCTCGCTCGCGTGCGTGGTCGCGCAGACCGCCGACGACGCGCGCCGGATCGAGATCCTCGGGCGCGAGGCGGTCGCGGCGGTGGGCAACATGAAGTTCGACGCCACGCCCGCACCAGAGCTGATCGAGCGCGGTCGTGGGTGGCGCGTGTTCGCCGGCAATCGCCCGGTCGTCCTGGCGGCCAGCACCCGCGCCGGCGAAGAGGCGCAGTTGCTCGACGCGTGGCAGCAGCGGATCAAGCCCTTCGAGTCGGCCGCGCGGCATCCGCTCGACCCCGAGCCGGTGCCGCTGCTGGTGATCGTGCCGCGCCACCCGCAGCGCTTCGACGAGGTGGCGGCGTCGATCGAGGAACGCCGGTTGCGCTTTTCGCGCCGCTCGGAACTCGAGGGCGGCGATCCGCAATGGGCCGACGCGCAGGTGCTGCTCGGCGATTCGATGGGCGAGATGTTCGCCTGGTACGGGATGGCCGACGTGGCGGTCGTCGGCGGGACGCTGCTTCGTTTCGGCGGGCAGAACCTGATCGAGGCCTGCGCGTGCGGCGTTCCGGTGGTGCTCGGCCCGTCCACTCACAACTTTGCCGAAGCCGCCGAGCAGGCGCTCGCCGCGGGCGCCGCCACGGCGGTGCCCGACGCCGACGCGGCGGTCGCGCTCGCTCTCGAGCTGCTTGCCGACGATGCGCGGCGCGCGGCGATGGGAGCGGCCGGCGAGCAGTTCGCGGCGCGCCATCGCGGCGCAACCCAGCGCACGCTGGCGAGGCTGTCACGCTGGCTCCCCGGCGCCGCCAGCTGACGGATTCCGGCGTCTGGCGCGTCCCGGCCGACGGTTTCGCGGACTCGGTCTGCGACGGCTAACGGGTCCCGGACTTCGGCGGCTCCAGCAGCGCGTTGACCACCCGCAGGTCGTCCTCGCCCAATGCTCCGGCGAGCCCCTTGAGCCGCAGCCCGCTCACGAGCACGTCGTAGCGCGCCTTGGCAAGATCGCGCTGGGTGGTGAACAGTTGCTGCTGCGCGTTGAGCACGTCGATGTTGATCCGCACACCGACCTGATACCCGAGCAGGTTCGAGTCGAGCGCGAGCTGGCTCGACTTCTCGGCCGCTTCCAGCGCGGTGATCTGCGCCAACCCGCTGTTCACGCCCAGGAACGCCTGGCGCGCGCCCTGTTCGGCAGTTCGGCGCGCGGTCTCGAGGTCGGACGACGCCTTGTCGCGCAGCGCCAGCGCCTCGCGCACCCTCGCGTCGATCGCGCCTCCCGTGTAAAGCGGCATGTTGAATTGCAGTCCGATCACCGCCGCGGTCGAATGCACCCCGACCGACGAGGAACTCGCATTGCGCGAATGCCCGATCGACCCGGTCACGTCGAGCGTCGGACGATGCGCGTAGCGTTGCCGGTCGATCTCGCGGGCGGCGATCTCGGCTCCGATCTTCGCTTGCCGCACGCCGAAGTTCGAATCGCGCGCGCCAGCGGTCCAGTCCGACTCGCGCGGCGGCTGCGGCGCCTGCAGCGTCAGGCCCGGGCGCAGCGTGTTCGGATCCGACACCGGCTTGCCGGTGAGCTGGGCGAGCGCGGCGCGCCTGACTTCCAGGTCGTTCAGCGCAACGAACTCCTGCGCGACCGACAGGTCGAAGCGCGCCTGCGCCTCCTGCTGGTCGGTGATCGTCGCGGTGCCGACCTCGAAGTTGCGCTTGGCGCTCGCGAGTTGCTCGGTGATCGCGCGCTTTTGCGAGCGGATCGTCGCGACGTTGTCCTGCGCCGCCAGCACGTCGAAGTACGCCTGCGCGACGCGCAGGATCAGGTCCTGCTGCGCCTGCGCTTCCTGGACCTCGACCAGCACGACCGACAGCTTGCTCTGCTCGTAGGCCTCGATGTTCTGCAGTCTGTAGATCGGGTACGAGAGGCTGACGGCGTAGTTCTGCGCGTTGAACTCGCGGCTTGCCGAGACGCTGGTGTCGACCAGTTGGTGACTGAGCGACCCGCTCGCCGATGCCCCGGGGAGCAACCCGGCGCGCGCCTGGGTGACGCGCTCGCGCGTCGCGGCGAGTTGGGCACGCACGCTCTGCAGCGCGGCGTCGTTCGCGAAGGCATCGCGAAACGCCTGCGTCAGGTCGGTCGCGTGCCCGTGCTGCGCGAAGGCAACGACGAGCGCAACCGCTGCCGCGAGCCTGCGTGGTGTTGAACCCATTGCGAATCCTCGATGGTTGGTGCGACGGTGCATGCGCGGCGGGCCGTGTTCAGAAGGTGAACCGGTCCCGGGTCGGGAAGCCGGTCAGCGGCTTGGCCGAGGTCTCGAACAGATCCTCCGAGCCGAACGCGTCCTCGGCGCTGCGGGTGAACAGCCGCGCGTTCATCAGTGGCGACTCGCCGACGATCGCGATCAGGCGCCCGCCGATCGCCAATTGCCGCAGGAACGCGTCCGGAACGGACTGCACCGCGCCCGAGAGCACGATCACCTCGTAGCGCGCGGCGCCGTCGATCCGCGATCCGTCGCACTGCTCGACGGTGACGTTGCTCGCGCCGGCGCGTTCGAGGTTGGCGCGCGCGAACGCGGCGAGCGCGGGCTGGATCTCGCGGGTGATCACGCGTCGCGCCCTGTGCCCCAGCAGCGCCGCCATGTAGCCCGACCCCGCGCCGATCTCGAGCACGTGCTCGTGGCGCTGGACCCCTAGCGACTGCAACAGTCGGGCCTCGAGCTTGGGCGAGAACATCGACTCGCCGGTGTCTTTGCCGTCGATGCGCAGCGGGATCTCGGTGTCGACGAACGCCATCGCGCGAAACGCCGGCGGCACGAATTCCTCGCGCCTGAGCACGAACAGCAGGTCGAGCACCTCCTGGTCGAGCACGTTCCACGGCCGAATCTGCTGTTCGACCATGTTGAAGCGGGCGAGTTCGAAATCCATCGTCAGTATCCGCAAAGTTCGGCTATCCAGCCGGATTCTAGCAATCGGGGCGATTTTGCTGCCGCGCTTTCCGCTTGCCGGGGGCGAAATTCCCGAGACGGCGGGCGTTTGCGCCGGTAATCGGCGTTTTCGGCCGCTGTCGCGGCAGCTATCGTCGTATCGGGGAAGAACCATGCCGGAACTGATCGACACCGTCGCCGAACTCAACGCCAGCCGCGATCGCGAGGCGCTGGAGGCGACCGTGCTATCGGTGCTGGTCGACGTGCTCGACCCGGTGCGTGCAACATTCCGCCGCGTGGTGGTGCTGCCCGACAGCGTCAGGGTCCACGAACGCCTGAGGGTCGAACGCGGCGGGGCGATGGCGATCGCTCCGCTTCCCGAGAACCTGCGCACGCTCGCCCTGGTCGAGCGCTACGGCCGCGCTGGTGCCGCGGGCACCGGCGCGACCCTGGGCCAGGCTGTGGTCGATTGTTCGGCCGGCGGGCGGCACGTCTACGTCGCGCCGGTTCGCAGCGGCACGGCGCGGGTCGCGTGGATCGAGCTCGAGACCGATGCGCCGCTCGAGGACGCGGGCATGCGGATGCTCGCCGGGCTGGTGCGTGTTTACGCGAATCACATCGCGGTGCTCGATTACAGCGAACGCGACGCGCTGACCGGATTGCGCAATCGCAAGACCTTCGACGACAGCTTCCTCAAGCTGTTGTCGCGCACCCATCGCGATTCGGCGCGCGGCCGCGACGATCACCGGGCTCGGCCGCCCGAGTCCTCGCCGCGCTGGCTCGCACTGGCCGACATCGACCGCTTCAAGCGGGTCAACGACCGTTTCGGCCACCTGTTCGGCGACGAGGTGCTGGTGATGATCGCCCGCCTGATGCACCAGTCGTTTCGCGTCAACGACCTGCTCTACCGTTTCGGCGGCGAGGAGTTCGCAGTGTTGCTCGAGCGCACGCCGCAGCGCCATGCGGGCGAGGTCTTCGAGCGCTTTCGCGCCGCGGTCCAGGCGCACCGCTTCGCGCAGGTGGGCGAGGTCACGATCAGCATCGGCTACACGATGATCCGCGACGGCGACACGCCCTCGGAAGCGTTCGAGCGCGCCGATTCGGCGCTCTACCAGGCCAAGCAGGACGGACGAAACCGGATCCGTGCGCACGAGGCGCTGCTCGCTTCGGGGCAGATCGACGAAAAACGGCTCAACGATTCGGTCGAGCTGTTCTAGGCCGGGCGGGCGGCGCGTGCGGTATCGTTCGCAACGCGCCGCGTGGCGCGAGCGACTGGAAAGGCGATCGTGTTCGAACTGCTCTACGGCCTGCCCGTGCTGGTCAAGGCGGCGATCCTCGGCGTCGTCGAGGGGATCACCGAATTTCTTCCGATCTCCAGCACCGGGCACCTGATCCTCGCCGGCAGCCTACTTGGGTTCACGGGCGAGAAGGAGAAGCTGTTCGACGTCGCGATACAGACCGGCGCGATGTTCTCGGTGCTCTGGTACTACCGCGTGCGCATCGCGACGGTGGCCGGCTCGCTTGCGAGCGACCCGCAGGCGCGGCGATTCGCGCTCAACGTGGTGCTCGCGTTCATTCCGGCGGCGGTGCTCGGCGTGCTGTTCGGAAGTGCGATCAAGGCGGTGCTGTTCAAGCCGGTGCCGGTGGCGCTGGCGCTGGTGGTCGGGGGCGTCGCGATCCTCTGGGTCGAGCGCAGCTGGTCGGGCGCGCGGCGCGCACCCAGGATCGACGCGGTCGACGACATGCGAACCGGCGACGCGATCAGGGTCGGCCTCGCGCAATCGGTCGCGCTGATACCGGGCATGAGCCGTTCCGGGACGACGATCATCGGCGGGATGCTGTTCGGCCTCTCGCGCAAGTGCGCCACCGAGTTCTCGTTCTTCCTCGCGATTCCGACGCTGGTCGGCGCGGGCGTGTGGGACAGCTGGAAACACCGCGCCCTGCTCTCGGCCGACGACATCCCGATGTTCGGCATCGGGCTGGTCGTGTCGTTCTTCAGTGCGCTGGCGGTCGTGCACTGGCTGATCCGCTACGTCGCGAGCCACGACTTCGTGCCCTTCGCGTGGTACCGGATCGGATTCGGTGCGCTGGTGCTCGCCAGCGCCTGGAGCGGGGCGCTGCGCTGGGGCTGATCAATCGCGCCTCGTGAACACGAGATCCCACACTCCGTAGCCGCGGCGCAGACCTCGGGCCTCGAACTTGGTGAGCGGACGGTACGCGGGCCTGGGGGCGAAGTCCGCGGCGCTGTTCGCGAGCAGCGGCTCGGCCGACAGCACGGCGAGCATCCGATGCGCATAGTCCTCCCAGTCGGTCGCGCAGTGCAGGTAGCCTCCGGCGCGAATCCGGCTCGCGAGCAGCGCGACGAAATCGGGCCGTACCAGGCGGCGCTTGTGGTGACGCGCCTTCGGCCACGGATCGGGGAAGAACAGGTGCGCGCCGGCGAGCGTTGCCGGCGCGATCATCGTGCGCACGACGTCGATCGCGTCGTGCTGGACGACGCGCAGGTTGGGCAGTTCCGCGAGTTCGACCAGTCGAAGCAGGCTGCCCACACCCGGCGGATACACCTCCACGCCGATGAAATCGGTGTCCGGTCGGGCCGCGGCGATGTGCGCGGTGCTTTCCCCCATTCCGAAGCCGATCTCCAGGACCAGCGGCGCGCGCCGGCCGAAGACCTCTACCGGATCGATCGGCGTTTCGCGAAACGCGAGACCGAAGCGCGGCAGCAGCCTCTCGTAGGCCGAGCGTTGCCCGGCCGTGAAATGCCCGCGCCGGCCGGAGAAGCTGCGAATGTGCGGGTGCTCGCCGTTCGCCGGAGCCGCGTCAGCCAAGATCGGGCTCGACCAGGACCGGGAAGTTCACCGAGTTGGCCATGAAGCAGTTCGCGTGCGCCTTGTCGTGCAGCTCGCCCAGTCGCGCCGCGCTCGCGGCATCGACGAAGCGCACCCTCGGTCGCAGCCTGACCTCGACGTAGCGCATCTTTCCCTCGCGCATGCCCAGCGTGCCGCTCGCGTGGTCGGTGTACGCGCTCACCGCCAGGCCGGCGCGCGATGCCACCGCCAAGAAGGTGAGGAAGTGGCACTGCATCAGCGACGCGAGCATCAGCGTCTCGGGGTTCGCGCGCGTATCGTCGCCCTTGAAGTGAGCCGGAGCCGAGGCGCGGATCTGTGCGCCTCCGGCGAAGGCGAGCGAGGTCGAGCGGTTGTAGTGGTCGTAGTCGAAGGGCTGGTTGTCGAGCTGGCCTTCCCAGCTGAGCGTGCCTTCGAACGGTGGTGGCGGGTTCATGCCGACTCCTCGGGTTGGTGCAATTCGGGCGGTTTGCGTCGTCGTGCAGAGATCGCCTGCCAGATCCAGCCGGTGCGGCGGTCGATTCCGGAGCAGACGTACTCGAGCTCGTTGGCGTTGTTGACGGTCATCTCGATCCGCGCGCGCGTCTTCGCCGATCCGGCGAACAGCACCGCGTGCATCGGTTTGAGCGGTTCGTCGAGTTCGGGAAGCACGACGGTGGTTCCATCGGCTCGGCGCAACATCAGCGCCACGCACGGCAGCCGGTGCTCGCGATCGAGCGGGTCGCGCAGGACGTCGCCGATCGTCACCGTGCTGCCCTTCTCGCTGGCCGCCGCGAACAGTGCCGGTGCGGTGGCGCGGTCGATGCGCATGCCCCATGGCACCGGCGCCTCGTCGCCGACCGCTTCCTTGAGTCTCGCGATCAGAGCGCGCGCCCAGGCGTCGCGCTCGCCGCGAACGACGTCGAGGAAACGCTCGAGCAGCGGCGTCATGATCACCGCGATGCACTCGTGCGCGACGATCTCGCTCGAGTCCATCACCAGATCCGGCTCGATCGCCTCGAACAGGCGCACATTGCCTTCCAGGTTCTGGCGTATCGCGAGGAAGATGTCGGGGTTGATCTCGCGCGCGGTGACCGCGATCGCGAGGTTCGCGACGTCGTTGTCGGTCGCGGCCACCAGGCCCTCGGCCTCGGCGATGCCGGCCGCGCGCAGAATCTCGGCTTCGGTGCCGACGCCCTGGATCACGTTGTCGGCCGCGCCGACCGCCGGGTCGGGATCGATGATCTTGAGCTCGATGCGCTCGGCGCTCAGGCGCCTGGAGACGGCCGAGCCGAAGCGGCCGTGACCGCAGATCACCCACTCGCCGCGCGGCGGCGGTCGCTCCTTGCGCAGGCGCGACCCGGGAAGCGCGGTGAGCCAGTCCAGAAGCCGGTAGCAGTTCGGCTCGCGCATCGCCAGGCGCAGGTAATCGGCGAAGGTCTCGAACGGATTGATCACCCGGCGCGCGCCGAACGACTCCATGTTGGCCGCGGTCTCGATCATCTGCGCGCGCGCGATCACCTGCAGGTTCGGATTGAGCAGTCGCGCGGTCGCGGCAACAGCGAGGTTGGCGTCGTCGTCATTGGTGAGCGCGAGCGCGCCGCGACACCAGTGGCTGGTGAGTCCGGCGAGCGCGAGCGTGCGCGGAATCCGAACGTCGCCGAGCAGGGTCGGGGCGTCGGTGCGCAAGTCCTCCAGCTCGAGTTCGTTCACGCGCTGCTCGTCGATGTCGATGATCACGCAGCGAACGTCGATCCGGTCGAGCGTGTGCAACACGAGCTTTCCGGTCTCGCCGCATCCGAGGATCAGATAGAAGGGTTCGGAGATGTGTCGCACCTGCCACGAGAAACGACCCGCGGCGAGCGCGAGGCGAAACGACCGGTCCTGCGCCAGCGTCAGAAGGGTCACGACCAGGTAGCTCCAGCCGATCACCGAAAGGTAGATCGTCACCGTCACCCACATCCGCTGCGCGTTTCCGAATGCTGTCGGAATCTCGCCGAAGCCGATCGTCGTCGCGGTGTAGCTGACGAAATAGAAGGCGTGGAACAGGCTCAGCGCGGGCGTCGGTTGTCCGGCGGCATCGACGCCGGGCACCAGCGACAGGCCGAGAACCGCGATCGCGTAGACGACGATCAGTACGATCAGCGGCGCGCGCAAGCGCCGCATGACCAGGAACAGGATGCTGTGTCGTGGTGCCATCTGCTCGTGCCTGACGTAGCCGGATTCGCGTTCGAAGCCTGGTGCGGCGGGCGACGCCGCGAAGCGCGCGGCGTCGCCTCGCGCTCAGCGCCGAAGCATCAGCGTCTCGCCGATCAGGATCGTGACCGAGATCACGTTGGCAAAGAGCGCGCCGGCCGACAGCGACACCATCGAACTGGTCAGATCCGCGGTCATCCCGGTGCCGCTCACGTGAACCGCCCATGTCCAGACCAGCGCGGCGACGACCAGTTGCAGGTCGGCCACCAGACTGGTCGCGAGGTGGATCGCGCCGATCTGCGTGCGATCGCCGAATTTGAGCACCGTGGCGATCAGGTTCACGACGATCGCGGCGAACAGTTCGTAGACGTGGTGGTGCCCAGGATTGTCGATTTCGCCGAGCACGAAACCGAAGTTCAGCGTGGCGGCGAACACGATGAAGAAACCGAAGACGACCTTGTCGAGGTTCATGGCGGCGGGGGCTCCGGATCTTGGGGCCGGACCATTCTAGCCGTTCGGCCGGGCGTGAGCCGCTCCAGGTCTTCTGCCTGGCCGGTCACTGTTCTCCTGACACACTGCCTGTCGCTCGGCTTATCGAGCAGCCGAAAGCGGCATCGCGGTTGAGCTCGGTGCGACTGCAAATGTCACGCCCAGCGCGATCAACGCCGCCTTGCCGCGCACCGTCAGGTCGGTCGTGAAGCGGAACTGCTGTCGCGCGTCGACCGGGTAGGCCTTGAGCCGGTAGTGGCTGCCCCAGGGCTCTTCCTGGGCGATCACCGCCACGGCAGACCCGAGATGCAGGTAAGGGCTGGTCAGTGCCACGTCGTGCAGCAGTTCCAGCACGCGCTTCGCATCGTGCTGCGGATGCAGGTAGAAATCCGCTACACATTGCAGGCGCGCGGCCCCGTCGTTGGCGTTGTGGATCGGATCGGTCCACAGTCGCATATGCGGGATCGTGACCAAGGTATCGTCCGGCGTGACGACCTGGACCGCCCGAATGCCGACGTGGCGCACCTCGCCATAGATGCCCTGGATCCTGATCCAGTCACCGTTGCGATACGGTCGTTCGCCAACGGCCACGACGCCTGCGATCAGGCTGCTGACGTAGTCCTTCAACGCGAAGCCGATCGCCAGCCCCGCCGCGCCCAGCAGCGCCACCATGTTCTGCAGGGACGGTTCGATCACCAGGGGCACGATCAGAACGATGGCCCCCAGGATGATCAGCAGCCGCAGCACCGGCACCATGGCCAGCAGGAACAGCCGGCGTTGGGGCCGCAACCGGTTGCCAATCCAGGCGCATGCGCGCTGGCTGGCGTAAGTCAGCAGCGCCGCGACGGCCACGATCAGCGCCAATTCCAGCAGCGCGCCGGCGTCAGGCGTCTTGAAGATCCGTGCCAGGTTTGCGCTGTCCATCGCCGGCGCCTTCAGAGCGAGTCCGTGAGGTAGCCGCGCGCGTGCAGGAGCTCGCGCACGGCCGCGTAACCCAATGGGGCAACATGCCACCGATCGTCGGCGCCGCACGCGACGAGTTCGAGCGCCTTCAGGCGCAGCAACACGGCGCTCGTGTGATGCGACGCCATCGGCAGCAAGGTGGGCAGGGTGGTCGCCGGCAGTCCGCCGTGGATCAGCAGCGCGTGCAGCACGAGTGCGGTGTCTTCGCCAACCTCGCTCGGCGTGGTCGGCACCTCACCTTTGGCCGACACCCAGACGACGTCTCGATGCGAGGTGGCCGTCCGATCGTCCGACGATCCCGCATCCGGCCCGTCCGCGGCGGGGGCGGCTTGTTCGGTGAGTTCGGGCACATCGCGCAGGCTCTGGCGCCAGTAGATTCGCGCGGTGCCGGGGTTGCCTCGACAGTGCACCGCGATGCGCGCGATGTCTTCGCTGATTTCGTCGTCGGCTGTCGGCTGCCGAGGCACGGCAAGCACGTCATTGCCGGTTCTTGCATTGCGAAAGTACACGCCCGCCGGCTCGACCGGTGCGGCCAGCCCGGCGAGCAGCCGGGCCAGCCGCAGTCCGTCGAATGGTTGCAGCGTCAACGCCTCGGGCATCGGTCCTGACCACACGTGGCGCAGGTAGGCCCAGGCCCAGCTGTCGCAACCGATCAGCCCGGGCCCGGCATCGCCGTCCGTTGCTTGCTGCAGCAGCCGGCGCACGAGCGCGAGGCCGTCGGTATGGCGCAGGTAGCTGTGCTCCAGCCGGGGCAGCACCCACAGCCCGGCTGGCAGGTCGCGGCCAGACCCGTCGGCCGACCTCGACAGGATCTGCGCCACGCCTGGCGCCTCGATACGATGCGCCGCGTGGCGCTCGCCCCATTGCGCGACGATCTCGGCAATTCCACCATGTGGCGGGCCCACGACGACACGAAGCGTCGGGCGCGGCGGTGCCTTCTCGTGCCAGCCATCGAGCGCGGAGTCGAGCGCATCGACGGCGTTGCGCCAGTCGATCGGTCGCACGATGTGCGCCAGGCGCACCTCCTGCAATGCGCGCAGATCGGCTTCTTCCTTTAGCGGCTTTTCGAAGTCTTTCTTTCTCCCGCCGAACAGTTCGCGCGCCGACG
Source organism: uncultured beta proteobacterium (assembly GCA_963696745.1). Taxonomy (GTDB): domain Bacteria; phylum Pseudomonadota; class Gammaproteobacteria; order Burkholderiales; family Burkholderiaceae_E; genus Quisquiliibacterium. The sequence continues at coordinate 1,153,267 of CAVOLL010000010.1, read as the reverse complement.
CCCATGCGCCGGCGGCGACACTGCGGGCGGCGGCGCTCGGCGGCTTGTAGTCGTCGAGGCGAATGAACCGCCACAGCGGCTGTTCGCCGTCGACCGGCGCGGTGCCATGCGCACCCGAACTCAAGGCGAGTTCCTCCGTCCGCAGCGGTCTGAATCGATACGCGCGTCGAAACGCGCGCGAGCGGGTATCGAAAGTTCGAGCAGGGTGCCGGCCGGTGGCATGAAACGCTGAATCTAGCACGGCAATCCACGGCGCGGCAGCGAGCAGGCCATGGACCAGCATGCCGTGCACGCCGAGCCCGTTGGCCGGCGCCGCGCCGCGACGATCCCATATACTCCGCGTCAAGCCTGACCGTCGGGACGTCGCTTGCACGCAGACCCATGAACAACGCTGGATTCGACATCGACGTCGTGCTGCAGCGCCTGATCGACGAGGCCTATCGCCTGCTCGCCGCGCTGCCGTTGCTGGCGGTCGCTCTCGTTCTGGTTTGGCTTGGTTGGGCATTGGGCAGCTGGCTGTCGCGGCGCGCGGTGTTCGATGGCATCGCCGGCCGCAACCCCTTCCTGAGCGACCTGGCGCGCACCACGGTGCGCTGGGCGGTGTTCGGCGCGGCGGCCCTGGTGGCCTTGCAGATCCTCGATGCGACAGCCCTTGTCGGTGCCGTGCTCGGCACGGCTGGCGTGCTCGGGGTGGCGCTCGGTTTTGCCTTCAAGGACACGCTGGAGAACTACCTCGCCGGCATCCTGATGAGTCTGCGCCAGCCGTTCGCGCCGCGCGACCACGTCGTGATCGACGGCAACGAAGGCCTGGTCATCTCGATGACCTCGCGTGCCACCATCCTGATGACCCTCGACGGCAACCACCTGCGCCTGCCCAACGCGCTCGTGTTCCGCAGCGTCACGCTGAACTACACGCGCAACCCGAGCCGTCGCTTCGAATTCGACGTCGGTGTCGGCGTCAATGAGGACCTCGTGCTGGCCCAGCGCATCGGCGTCGACGAGTTGGGACGGCTCGAAGGCGTGATCCACAAGCCGCCGCCGCGCGCCTATATCGCGGCGCTGGGCGACTCCAACGTACGGTTGCGGTTCCACGGTTGGGTCGACCAGCGCACACACGACTTCCTGATGGTCAAGAGTGAGGCGATCCGCAGGGTCAAGCTCGCGCTGGAAGCGCAGGGAATGGACATGCCGGAGCCGATCTATCGCGTGCAGATCACCGAGCGGGCGGTCGTGTCGGCCGCGCCGCCTGCCGCGCCGCCTGCCGCGCCGCGCCGTGCGGCGGTTCCCGGTGAGCCCGTCGACACCCGCGCCATCGAGGATCTGCAGGAACAGATCGACGAGGAGCCGCGTCGATCCACTGCGGATGACTTGCTGGACCCGGCCGCGCCCCGCGAGTAGGCGATCCGATCGCGTAAACTCACGTGTGTCGCGGGTGTAGTTCAATGGCAGAACGGCAGCTTCCCAAGCTGCATACGAGGGTTCGATTCCCTTCACCCGCTCCACCACCAGTGTTCCCGCCCCTCGCGATGCGCCGTGCCGCCGATGCGGCGCGGGCGAGCAATCGAGCCGATGAAGACCGCCTACCTGACCCACCCCAGCAGCCTGCGCCACGAGATGGGTCCCGGGCATCCCGAGTGCCCCGACCGGGTCAGCGCGATCACCGATCGCCTGATCGCGCGTGGCGTGATCGACTTCCTCGACACGTACGACGCGCCGGCGGCGACCGAGGAGCAGGTCGAGCGCGCGCACAGCGCGCGGTACTTCGCCGAACTGCGTGCCGCGTCGCCCGCCGAGGGGTACCGGCAAATCGACCCGGACACGGCGATGAATCGCTACACTTTCGAGGCGGCGTTGCACGCCGCCGGTGCCGCGGTGCACGCGACCGAACTGGTGGTTCGCGGCGAGGCGGGCCGCGCGTTCTGCAACGTGCGCCCGCCGGGGCACCACGCCGAGCACGCGAGTTCAATGGGATTCTGCTTTTTCAACAACGTCGCCGTCGGCATGCGACACGCGCTCGACGTGCTCGGGCTCGAACGGGTCGCGCTGGTCGATTTCGACGTGCACCACGGCAACGGAAGCGAGGACATCTTGGCCGGCGACGAGCGCGTGCTGATGGTCTCGAGTTTCCAGTTGCGCCTCTACCCGTTCCTGGGCGAGACGCCGCGCGCGCCGAACATGCTCAACGTCGGGCTGCGACCCTACTCCGGCGGCGCCGAGATGCGCCGCGCGGTGAGCGAACGCTGGATTCCCGCGCTGCGCGCGTTCGCTCCGCAGATGCTGTTCGTGTCTGCCGGTTTCGACGCGCACCGCGACGACGACATGGGCCAGCTCGCGTGGTCCGACGACGACTACCGTTGGGTGAGCGCGCAGATCGTCGCGATCGCCGACGAGTTGTGCCAGGGGCGGGTCGTGTCGATGCTCGAGGGGGGATACGACCTGGACGCGCTGGCGCGCTGCGCCGAACTGCACGTGCGCGCGCTGGCCGGAATCGACTGAAGCGAGGCCCTCCGACGGCGATATCGGCGCCGCCCGCGTTTCAGCCCGTGTTTCAGCCCGTGTGGTACGAGGTCACCCGCTCGACCTCTTCCTTCGAACCGAGGAACACGGCCACGCGTTCGTGCAGCATGGTCGGTTGCACGTCGAGCATGCGCTGCACGCCGTTGGTGGCCGCTCCGCCGGCCTGCTCGATCAGGAACGCCATCGGATTGGCCTCGTACATCAGACGCAGCCGCCCGGCCTTGCCCGGATCCCGGTCGTCGCGCGGATACATGAAGATGCCCCCGCGGGTGAGGATGCGGTGCACGTCGGCGACCATCGAGGCGACCCAGCGCATGTTGTAGTTCTTGCCCAGCGGGCCTTCCTTGCCTGCGACCAGTTCGTCGATGTAGCGTCGCACCGGCGGCTCCCAGTGGCGTGCGTTCGAGGCATTGATCGCGTACTCGCTGGTCTTTTCCGGGATGCGCATGTGCTCGGCGGTCTTGGTCCACGATCCCGTCTCGCGATCGAGCGTGAACTTCGCGACCCCGTCGCCCACCGTGAGCACCAGCAGCGTGGACGGCCCGTACACGGCGTAGCCGGCGGCGACCTGGCGGCTCCCGGGCTGCAGGAAATGGGCTTCGGTCGGCTCGCTCACGCCGTCGGGCATCTTGAGCACCGAGAAGATCGTTCCGATCGAGACGTTCACGTCGATGTTCGACGAACCGTCGAGCGGGTCGAACAGCAACAGGTGCTCGCCGCGCGGATAACGGTTCGGGATCGAGTAGACCTCCTCCATCTCCTCGGAGGCCATCGCCGCGAGGTGGCCGCCCCACTCGTTGGCTTCGAGCAGCGTTTCGTTGGCGATCACGTCGAGCTTCTTCTGCGCCTCGCCCTGGACGTTGTTCGTGCCCGCTTCGCCCAGAACGTCGGCGAGCGCGCCCTTGCTCACCGCGAGGCCGATGCGCTTGCACGCGCGCGCCACCACCTCGAGAAGAAGCCGCAGTTCGCCCGAGATCTTTCCTTCGCCGCGCTGCTTCTCGACCAGGTATTGCGTCAGGCTCACCAGGTGTCTCATCGTCTTCTCCGGGAAGTCGGTAGGGGCGGCGCGATCAGGCGGCGAGGGCCTTGACGACGATCTCGCGCACGTCGGGCGAGATTGCGCTCTCGGCCTTCACCCGCTCGAGCGCGGCGCGCATCGCGTCGGCGCGATCGGGTGTGAACTTGCGCCAACGGTCGAGTGCGCGCGCGATGCGTGCCGCGGTCTGCGGATTGAGTCGGTCCAGCGCGAGCACCTGCTCGGCCCAGAACGCGTAGCCCAACCCGTCGCTGGCGTGGAATTCGGCGAGGTTGCCGTTGACGAAGCCGCCGACCAGCGCGCGCACGCGGTTGGGGTTGCGAATCGAGTACGCCGGGTGCGAGAGCAGGGAGCGCACGCGCTCGAGCACCGCGCGCTCGCCGGGCTGGCGATGCATCGTCGCCTGCGCCGTGAGCCACTTGTCCATCGCGAGCGGCTCGTCGGCGAACATCCGTTCGTAGTCGGCGAGCACGCGATCGCGCGATCTCGCCGGGCTGTTGACCAGCGCGTTCAGCGCCGCGTGGCGATCGGTCATGTTGTCGGCGCCGTCGAACTGCGCGGCGGCGGCTTCGAAGGCGGCGCTCTCGCCGGTGCGCACCCAGTATGTGAGCGCGGCATTCCTGAGCGACCTGCGCCCGGCGTCGGCCGGCGTCGGCGCGTAGGGCTCGTCGCTGGCCAACGCGTGCCAGGTGTCGCGCCAGCGCTCGCGCAACGCGACGCCGAGGTGCGCGAGCAGGCCGTCGCGGGCCGCGCGAACCCGAAGCGGATCGACCACCGGCAGGTGCTCGGCGAGCACTCCCTCGGGCGGCAGCGCAAGCGCGAGTTGGCGAAACGCGCAATCGAGCTGCTCGTTCGCCAGCAAGGCGGCCGCGGCGTCGACCAGCACCTTGCCGGCCGCTTCGGGCGTGGCGCCCGCGACGAGCGCGAGCATCGCCTCGATCGCCAGTCGTTGCATCGCCTCCCAGCGGTTGAACGGGTCGCTGTCGTGGCGCGCCAGGAAAGCCAGTTCGCTTGCCGTGTACGGGTACTCGACGATCACCGGCGCGGAGAAGTTGCGCAGCAGCGACGGCACGGGCGCTCGCGCCACGCCCTCGAACACGAAACGCTGGCGCGACCGGGTCAGTTCGAGCACGGTCGTGGTTCGCGGGCTCGCCGCGTCGTGCGCGACTCCGCGCAACCGAAGCTCGATGTCCGCGCCGTCGTCGCCGACCAGTCCGACCGAGATCGGTACGTGCATCGGCGCCTTGTCGGGTTGTCCGGCGCCGGAGGCGACACGCTGCTCGATGTCGAGCGTGTAGGTGCACATCTGCGGATCGTGACGCGCCGACACCGACAGGCGCGGCGTTCCCGCCTGCGAGTACCAGCGCCCGAACAGCGCGAGGTCGACGCCGTTGGCGTCGGCGATCGCGGCGACGAAATCGTCGCAGGTCACCGCCTGTCCGTCGTGGCGCGCGAAGTACAGGTCGATCCCGCTGCGAAAACCCTGTTCGCCGACCAGCGTGTGCAGCATCCTGATCACCTCCGCGCCCTTTTCGTAGACGGTGACCGTGTAGAAGTTGTTGATCTCCTGGTAGGCGTCGGGTCGGATCGGGTGCGCCATCGGCCCGGCGTCCTCGGGAAATTGCGCGGCGCGCAACACGCGCACGTCCTCGATGCGCTTGACCGCGCGCGCGCTGCGCGCCGCGGCCTGCGCGCTGTACTGGCGCGCGAGCATGTCGGCCGAGAACTCCTGGTCGCGAAAAACGGTGAGACCCTCCTTGAGCGTGAGCTGGAACCAGTCGCGGCAGGTGACGCGGTTGCCGGTCCAGTTGTGGAAGTACTCGTGCGCCACCACCGATTCGATCGCGAAGAAATCGGAGTCGGTCGCGAGGCGCGGCGTCGCGAAGACATAGCGGGTGTTGAAGATGTTCAGGCCCTTGTTCTCCATCGCCCCCATGTTGAAGTCGCTCACCGCGACGACCATGAATCGCTCGAGATCGAGTTCCAGGCCGAAGCGTTGCTCGTCCCAGCGGATCGCGTCGACCAGCGCGCGCATCGCGTGTTCGGTCTTCTCCTCCTCGCCCGGCTCGACCCAGACCTGCAGCAGCGCATCGCGGCCGGAACGCGTGACGATCCCGCGCTCGCGCGCGACCAGCGTCCCGGCGACCAGCGCGAACAGGTAGCTGGGTTTCGGGAACGGGTCGATCCAGCGCGCCCAGTGGCGCGGTGCGCCGCCCGCGGCCGGCGCCTCGAGACCGGTCTCGCTCAGGTTGCCGTTGGACAACAGCACCGGATAGCGCTCGCGCTCGGCGTGCAGTGTCACGGTGAAACGGGCCATCACGTCGGGGCGGTCGGGGAAGTAGGTGATCCTGCGAAAGCCCTGCGCCTCGCACTGCGTGAAGAAGTTGCCGTTGGACAGGTACAGCCCCATCAACGAGGTGTTCGACGCGGGCGCGACGCTGGTGACGACGCGCAGGACGAAGCGCTCGGGCGGCGCGTCGATCGTGAGCGAATGCGCGTCGCGACGCCACGCGCCTTCGTCGAGCGCGCGCCCGTCGATCTCGACGCCGATCAGCTCGATCGCTTCGCCGTCGAGCACGAGCGGCGCGCCCGGAGCGCAGCCTTCATTGCGGCGCATTCGCGAGCAGGCGGTGACGACGGTGTGCGCAGGATCGAGCTCGATGCTCAGTTCGATTTCGTCGACCAGGTATGGCGGCGGTTGATAGTCGCCGCGGCGCACGGTGCGCACCGCGCGATCTTGCGCCGGCTCGACCGGGTCGTTCACGTCAGCGCTGGTCGCATCAGGGCGGTTCACGCCCGGGCTGTTCACGTCGGGGCTGGTCATTTCTGCACCCGCGCTTTCCACCAGTTCGGCGACGCCCACTCGAAATCACCGCTCTCGTGCAATCGATTGGCCAGATCGAGCGAGGCGATGCCCGCCGGCGCCGCGACCAGCCAGACGTGATCCTGCGCGCCGACCGGGTGCGCGCCCTCGAGCCGATGCCGCAGGAACAGCGCTTCGCGCTCGCTCGCGCCGGTGCCGGGCTTCAGGCGCACGATCACTCCTCCGGCCAGCGCACGCAGCGGCGCGCCCGACGAGGGACCGTCGCGAAAGACCGCTGGGCGCGCGTCCGGATCCGACTTCTCGAGTCCGCCTGGTTCCGGCGCCTTTGCCCTGGCCAATGGTCGTCGTGCGGCAAGGTCGGCCGCCAGCGCCGGCTCGGCCCAAAGGTCGCGGCGCACGCCGGCGTCGTACCAGTAGCGCTGCTGCGCGCCCAGCGACGCGGGCGCGAGCGCAACCAGAGCGACCAACGTGATCGACGCGATCGACGCGATCGACGCAATCGACGCAATCGACGCGATCGACGCGATCGACGCGATCGACGCAATCGACGCAATCGACGACAGGAACCAACGCGCGACATCCATCCTCAACGACCCCACAGACGCAGGCTCCAACTCTGCCACACGCCGGTGTCGCCCGGCTGGACATCGGTCACTTCGAGGCGCCAGACGCCGGCGGGCGGTTCGTCCAGGTGGCGCGCCGAACCGAAGCGCCACCCTGAGTACGCGCCGCAGGCGTCGCCGCTACCGGCGCAGACTCGCTCGTTCGCGAGTTCGCTCTCCAGCGCGTTCGGGCTCGAGAGCCGAATGCGCAGGTCGCCGGAATACATGTGCGCCGCGGTAAAGCTCACTTCGACGTACTCGACACGTGTGATCGCGCACTCGGCGCCGACCGTGATCGCGTCGCTGCGCGGCGTGCTCGCCGACGTGCTCGCCGACGTGCTCGCCGACGTGCTCGCCGACGTGCTCGCATCGGGCAGCGCGAGGTTCGGGCCGCGGCGGTACGGGCCGCACGATCGCATCTGCTCGGTGCCGCCCACCGAACCCCAGTTCGCCGCGAGCCTGAGCGCGGCGTCGGCGTCGACGACGCCGAATCCGTAGTCGTGGTTGAACGCGGGTCCGAACGCGCTTGTGATCCATCCCGGGTGCGCGGGGTCGTTGCGCCGCGCCGAGCGCGCGAGGATCAGGCGCACGTCGCGCCAGCTCAGTCCCGGGTAGCGCGCGAGGAGCAGCGCCGCGACACCGGAGACGATCGGTGCGCTGGCCGAGGTGCCGCTGAAGTCGGTGCGCATGCCGTTTCGCACCGCGGTGGTGGTGATCGCGGGCGTGCCCGCGCCGCCGTCGCTGGGCGCGCAAACCAGAAGGTTGGCGCCGCGCTCGCCGTATGGCGTCGCGCGTCCGCGGTGATCGACCGCGCACACCGCGATCACCCCGCGCTGGTTCAGGTAGGCGTCCAGGCCGGTGGTCTCCGCGTAGCACCGGTCCTGCAGGTCGGTCGCATAGCAGCGCCCGTTGCCGCCGGGAAACACGTAGACCGCGCCCAGTCCGGCACGCCCGTTCCTGATCCCGGCTTCGATCGCCTCGTCGAAGGTCGCGCCCGAGGTGCCGAGCCGGCCGTCGTCGGGCGAACCCCAGCTGTTGTGATAGACGCCGTTCTCGAGCGGCGCGCGCGTGAGCGCGTCGGCGATGTCGGCGTCGAACGAGGTCGCGAGCGCGTTGTACGCGACCAGCGAAGCGCGCGGCGCGACCCCGGCCCCGCCGAACGCGTTCGCGTCGCGCGCGAGGACGATCCCGGCCACCGAGGTGCCGTGGTCGTCGTCGAATGCGCAGGGCAGCGGCCACACGTTGCCGACGGCACCGCTGCGGTAGTTGTAGCTGGCCCCGGCGACCGCGTTGGGGGCGAGTTCGTCGTGCAGCAGTTCAACCGCGTCGTCGACGATCGCGACCCTGGCGCCTTCGCCGCGCGTGATCGCCCACGCCGCGAAGGCGCGAACGTCTTCGCCCGCTACGCCGCCGGATTGACCGAGGTTGTCGAGGTGCCACTGCTGCGGCAACAGCGGATCGGCGCCGGTGAGCAGAGTCGAGGCGACCAGCGTGTAGCGCAGCGCGCAGCCGCTCTGGTCGGGAAGCGCGTCGGGGTCGCCGGCGCCGTCCCCGCCGCCGCCGCAGCCGGCGAGAAACGCGGCGAGAAGCGCGGCGAGAAGCGCGGCGGTCGCGACCCTGACCGCGGTAGCCGCGAGCCAGCCCGGGCCTCTGGTAACGTATGCGCTGCGATGCATGTTGATCCTGCATCGCAGTCTACCCCGCTGCGCTGGCGTACCGGGCGCCACCGGTCGGCGCCGGGCGCCACGCAGGGGCGAACCCCGCCCGGAGATCGAACGCAATGCGCAGGATTCACACGCTGCTCGTGGCCAACCGCTCGGAGATCGCCATTCGCGTCATGCGCGCGGCCGCCGAACTCGGCGTTCGAACCGTGGCGATCTACTCGAACGAGGATCGCTTCGCGCTGCACCGGTTCAAGGCCGACCAGAGTTACCTGGTGGGCGAGGGGAAGAAGCCGCTGCAGGCCTACCTCGACATCGACGACATCCTGCGCATCGCCAAACTCGCGAAGGTCGACGCGATCCACCCCGGCTACGGTTTCCTGTCGGAGAACCCGGACTTCGCGCGCGCCTGCGGCGAAGCCGGCATCGCGTTCATCGGGCCGACCCCGGAAGTGATGACGACGCTGGGCAACAAGGTATCGGCGAGGAACGCGGCCGTGGCCGCCGGCGTCGCGGTGATGCCGGCCACCGATCCGCTGCCGCGAACTGCGCTTGCCGCGAACGCGGGCGAGTCCGAACGCGCCGCAGCGATCGCCGCCGACCTCGACGCCGCGAAACGCGCGGCGCGAACGATCGGTTATCCGCTGATGCTCAAGGCGAGCTGGGGCGGCGGCGGGCGCGGGATGCGCGTGATCGAGAACGACGACGACCTGTCCGCGAACCTCGAGCTCGCGCGTCGCGAGGCGGGCGCGGCATTCGGCAACGACGAGGTCTACCTCGAGAAGCTGGTGCTGCGCGCGCGCCACGTCGAGGTGCAGGTGCTCGGCGATCGGCACGGCAACCTCGTTCACCTGTTCGAGCGCGACTGCTCGGTGCAGCGGCGCAACCAGAAGGTGGTCGAGCGCGCACCTGCGCCCTATCTGGACGACGCGCGCCGCGCCGAACTGTGCGAGGCGGCGCTGCGGCTCGCGCGCGCCGTGCGATACACCCACGCAGGCACCGTCGAATTCCTGATGGACGTCGACACCGGGGAGTTCTACTTCATCGAAGTCAACCCGCGCATCCAGGTCGAGCACACGGTCACCGAGCAGGTCACCGGGATCGACATTGTCAAGGCGCAGATCAGGGTCACCGAGGGCGCGCGCATCGGCGAGGCCGATGGCCCGGCGCCCGGACAGTCGGACATCCGGCTCAACGGTCACGCGCTGCAGTGCCGGGTCACCACCGAAGACCCGGAGAATGGTTTCACCCCCGATTACGGGCGAATCAGCGCGTATCGCAGCGCGGCCGGGTTCGGCGTGCGCCTGGACGGCGGCACCGCCTATTCGGGGGCCGTGATCACGCCGTACTACGACTCGCTGCTGGTCAAGGTCACCGCGTGGGCGCCGAGCGCGCACGAGGCGATCCGCCGGATGGACCGCGCGTTGCGCGAGTTCCGCATCCGCGGGCTCGCGACCAACCTGCAGTTCGTCGAGAACGTGATCAATCACGCGGACTTCCTCGCCGGCACGGTCACGACCCGGTTCATCGACTCGACCCCGGAGCTGTTCCGCTTCCCGAAGCGGCGCGACCGCGCCACGCGTGCGCTGCGCTTCATCGGCAACGTCGTGGTCAACGGGCACCCGGAGATGAAAGGGCGTGGCGTGCCCGACCTGTCGCACCTTCACCTGGTGTTGCCGCAGGCCGACCTCACCGTCGCGCCGCCGCCGGGGACGCGCACGCTGCTGCGCCAGCTCGGGCCGGAGAAGTTCGCACGCTGGATGCTGGCCGAGAGCCGCGTGCTCCTCACCGACACGACGATGCGCGACGCGCACCAGTCGCTGCTCGCGACGCGGATGCGCACGATCGACATGCTGCGCGTCGCGCCTCACTACGCCCGCCTGCTCCCGGGTCTGTTCTCGGTCGAGTGCTGGGGAGGGGCGACCTTCGACGTCGCGATGCGTTTCCTGAAAGAGGATCCGTGGCAACGGCTCGCGGCGCTGCGCGAGGCGATGCCCAACATCATGCTGCAGATGCTGCTGCGCGCGTCGAACGCGGTCGGCTACACGAGTTACCCCGACAACGTCGTGCGCTACTTCGTCGAGCAGGCGGCCGCGACCGGAATCGACCTGTTCCGCGTGTTCGACTCGCTGAACTGGGTCGAGAACATGCGCGTCGCGATCGACGCGGTGCGCGAGTCGGGCGCGCTGTGCGAGGGCGCGATCTGTTATACCGCGGACCTGTTCGACCACTCGCGCAAGTATGACCTGCGCTACTACGTCGACGTCGCGCGCCAGTTGCAGAAGGCCGGAGTGCACGTGCTCGGGATCAAGGACATGGCGGGGTTGTGCCGCCCGCGCGCGGCGCGGCTGCTGGTTCGCACGCTCAAGGAGGAAACCGGCCTGCCGATCCACTTCCACACGCACGACACCAGCGGCGCATCGGCGGCCTCGGTGCTCGCCGCGATCGAGGCCGGCGCCGACGCGGTCGACGGCGCGCTCGATTCGATGAGCGGGCTGACCTCGCAGCCCAGCCTTGGCGCGATCGTCGCGGCGCTCGCGGGCGACGATCGCGATCCCTGCCGGATCGCCGGTCGCCCCGACACCGATTCGGGCATCGATCCCGACATGATGCGGGCGATCTCGCACTACTTCGAGGGCGTGCGCAGCACCTACGCGCCCTTCGAGTCCGAGATTCGCGCCGGCACGTCGGACGTCTACAACCACGAGATGCCTGGCGGGCAGTACACGAACCTGCGCGAGCAGGCCCGCGCGATGGGGCTCGAGCATCGCTGGCCCGAGGTGTCGCGCGCCTACGCCGACGTGAACCGGCTGTTCGGCGACGTCGTCAAGGTCACGCCCACCTCGAAGGTCGTGGGCGACATGGCATTGTTCATGGTCGCCAATGGTCTCGATTCGAAGGACGTCGTCGATCCGGCGCGTGAGGTGGCGTTTCCCGAGTCGGTGGTGTCGCTGTTTCGCGGCGAGCTCGGTTTTCCTCCCGACGGCTTTCCGCCCGAGCTCTCGCGCAAGGTCCTGCGCGGCGATCCGCCCAAGCCCTATCGGCCGGGCGACCGGATGCCGGCCGTCGACCTCGCGGCGAAGCGCGAGGAGGTGGAGAAGGCGATCGGGCGGCAGGTGTCGGACACCGATCTCGCGTCGGCGCTGATGTACCCGAAGGTCTTCCGCGAATTCGCCGAGCACCAGCGCCACTACGGCGACGTGAGCGTGGTGCCGACGCAGACCTTCTTCTACGGAATGGTCGAGCGCGAGGAGATCGCCGTGGAGATTGATCCCGGAAAGACGCTGGTGGTGCGCCTGCAGGGCGCCGCGCCGGTCGACGAGGACGGCGTCGTGCGCGTGTTCTTCGAGCTCAACGGGCAGCCGCGCACGATGCGCGTGGACAAAGCCGGTGTGAAGACCGCCCCCAGGCGCGCGCAGGCCGATCCGGAAAACGCCGCCCACATTCCGGCGCCGATGCCGGGGATGATCGTGACCGTGTCGGTCAAGCCCGGCCAGGTGATCCGCGCCGGCGATCCGCTGGTGTCGATCGAGGCGATGAAGATGGAGAGCCAGATCCGCGCCGAATGCGACGCGACGGTGAAGTCGGTGCACGTGCGAAGCGGCGAGACCGTCGCCGCGCACGACCTGCTGATCGAGTTCGCCGCCTGATCGCAGCGCGCGCCGTGGACGCCGACCGATACGCCAGAGCGGGCTCGGCCCATCCGACCGACCGCGCGCTCGACGCGAGCGATTCGCGCCACATGCGCGAATGCCTCGGCACCTTCGCCACCGGTGTCGCGATCATCACGGCGCGGGCGCCGGGTGGCGAATTCATCGGACTCACCGCCAACAGCTTCAATTCGCTGTCGCTGACGCCGCCGCTCGTCCTGTGGAGCCTGGGCACGCGATCGGGCAACCTCGAGGCGTTCCAGCGTGCGAGCCACTTCTCGGTCAACGTGCTTTCCGCGGCGCAGGTCGAGCTCGCGCGGCGTTTTTCGCGCCAGGGCGCGAACCGCTTCGCCGGAGTGGCGCTGCACGAGGGGCTGGGCGGCGCACCGCTGATCGACGGGGCGATCGGGTGGTTCGAATGCGAGACGCGAACGCATTCGCGCCACGGCGATCACGTCCTGTTCATCGGCGAAGTCAGGCGCTGCGCGCGCGCGCCCGGCAACGGGCTGGTGTTCCACCACGGCAGCTACCGGGTCGCCGACACGGTGCCGCCGGAAGGTTCGACCTGAGGTGCAGCAGCCGTCCGTATTCAGCGTGAGGTGGCGCGGCGCACGGTCTTCACCGTGAGGCGGCGCGGCGAACGATCGCGGCGCCCTCCAGATCGGCCAGCACGTCGCCCGCGAGCCGCCTGACGATCCTGAAGCGCTCAGGAGTGCAGACGTTACCGTCGAAGTCGACCCGCAGGCTGCGGCGGATCTCGAGGCGACGACCTTCGAGCCGGTAGCGCGACGCGTAGCTGAATCCGTGGCCCCGGATCGACAACGCGCCCGGAAGCTCGATCGGCAGCAGGCCCGGCGCGAGCAGCCAGCTCGCGTGTTCGTCGACGTGCTTCGAGACGCAGACCGAAGGCGCGACGTGCGCGCGCAGCGGATGGAAGTCGTCGAGTGCCTGGCCGATGCCCACTCCGATGCCCGAGAGCGCGCGAATCCGCGGCGGGTCGTCGTCGGTCACGAGGCCCGCGACGTCGGCCGTCATCAGCAGCCGTACCGGGTCGTCGGGCGTGCGCCCGACGCGGCCCCGAACCGACGCGTTCCCGACCAGCCGCGACAGGTACAGCATGCCTTCGGCGGCGGCGTGCAGTTCGTCGCGATCGGCGAACTCGAAGAAGCTGCGGCGGTTGGCGGCGAACCAGCCGCGCGGGGTGTCCTCCAGGGTGAAACGCGCCCTGCCGAGCGCGTCGATCTCTCCTTCGAGTCGGACCGAATGCGCAAGAGGGCGTTGCACCGGGGTGCGCATCAACTCCCCGGTCTTGACGATCAGCGCCGGCTTGTCCGCCACTGCGGCGGGCAGTTCGCCGAACCGGGTGCTCGACGCGGTTGCGTCGGCGAAGATTCCCAGCGCCGGGATCCAGGTCAGCACGTGGTCGAACACGCCGAGCGTGGGCACTGCGGGCAGCCGGTACGCCTCGGTCGCGTTGACCATCACCGCCGAGCTCGAGATCCCGACCGAGGCGAGCAGCGCCTCGAACAGCGTCGCCTGATCCTTGCAGTCGCCTTCGCGGTCGTCGAGCGTCGCCTGCGCGTACTTCGGCACAACCGCCGCCGCGCCGATTTGGGTTCCGCCGTAGCGCACGTTGCCGCGCGTCCAGTCGTAGAGCGCGCGCGCGCGAGCGCGGTCGGTGGTCGCGCCCCGGGTCAGTTCCAGCGCGAGCGCGCCGATTGCGGCGGTCGGGTCGGCGCGTTCGTAGGCGCCTGCGGTGTAGGCGCGTGCCAGCGCGCGGTAGTCGCGCATCGTCGACACGGTCAGGCGGTCGGCGTAGTCGCTCGCCGCGACCACGCGGTGCTCGGCGACGACCGGATGACCACCGGCGTGACGCCACGTGTGGCGCCGGCGGCCGTTCGCGTGCTCGACCGATTCGCTCCGGTAGCCGACCGCGTCGAAGCGCAGTTCCATCGAATCGGGGACGTCGTAGACGATGCGCGCTTCGCGCGCGGGTCGCTCGGGCGGGCCGCGATCGTCGAAGAAGTGATGCGCGAAGTACGGGATCGTGCGCCGATGCACCGCCTTGAGCAGAACCTGGTCGCCGGGGTCGACGTCGAGGTAGGTCACGATCCGGTAGCGGCGGTCCTGGAACACCCCGTCGCGAACCGATTCGGTCGCCTCGATCACCATCTCGGTCGGCGCCGGGATCCGCCTGCCGTCGGTCTTGAGCGTCGCCGCTTCGACGATCTCGATCGTGCCGGTCGACGCGTTCCAGTGCAGCGCACGCTGCACCGCTCCGCCCGCGGCCGCCTCGCCTTCGACCACCAGCGCGTCGTCGATCGTCTCGACGAAGCTTCCATCCGCTTGCACGACCAGTTCGCGCGACCAGCGATCGAACCAGGTGCCGTTGGGCGTCGCAGCCTGGGCGTTCGCCAGCGACAACGCGAACAGCAGGCAGACGAGCGCGCCGTTCGTGCCCTTGGTGCCCTTCGTGCCGTTTGTGCCCTTCGTGCCGGTCGTCGCGGGCGGCGCGCCCGTCGACCCGGATCCCGACGTCCGGAAACGGCGAGCGGCGGCGCCGGAGCGGCGCGATAATCGTTGCCGGAACGGAGACCGGACATGAGCGCTGCGCACGAACTCGAACAAACTTTCTACTGCACCTTCAGGAGCTGGCTCGGCGAGGTCCTGCTCACCAGCGACGGGCACGCGCTGACCGGCCTGTACTTCGAAGGGCAGAAGGACCACCCGGCGATCGCCGCGCACTGGCGGGCCGACGACGACGCCAGCCCGTTCCCCGAGTTGCGCGCGCAGTGGAGCCAGTACGAGGCCGGCCGGCGCAGGCAGTTCGATCTCGCGCTGGCGCCGCGCGGCACGCCATTCCAGACCCGGGTGTGGCAGGCACTTGGCACGATCGCCTGCGGCGAGACGATCAGCTACCGTGAGCTCGCGCAGCGCGCCGGCTACCCGAGCGCGATCAGGGCCGTCGGCAGTGCCGTCGGGCGCAACCCGCTGTCGGTCGTGATTCCGTGCCACCGCGTCATCGCCTCTGACGGCACGCTCGCCGGCTACGCCGGCGGGCTCGACCGCAAACGCGCGCTGTTGCGCCACGAGGGCTGCGCGCGCTGAGGCTGGACGCGGACTTCGCTTGCGCGCGCCGTGTTATCCGGGCGGAATCTCGAGGTCGAGCAACGGCGCGTATTGTTGCGAGCCGAAGATGTCCGGGTCGCCGGCGCTGCCACTCGGGCGCAGACGGTAGATCGTGAACTTGATCGCATATCCGGGATCATATTCGACGAAGTCCGAGATCCGCTCCGGCGCGATCCGGTACAGGTTGCTCATCGACTCGCGCGACAGCGCGCCGCTGCGCTTGACGCGCTCGTAGTTCTCGCGGTCGCGAAAGATCACGTCGAAGGTGATCTTGTCGACTCCCGCATTCTTGCTTCGTATCGCCTTGGCGAGTTCGGACAACCTGGTCATGTTCGGCCCCGGGGTTGATGTGTTCGATCGGCGCGACTAGACGCCGGCATCGGCCATGCCGCGCGGGAACAGCTCGAGCGGATCGTTCACCGCGATCGTGTGGTTCAGTGTCCAGCGGTACGCGGCGCTCGCCGGCAACACCTCGTCGAAGGGAAAAGCGACGCCGCCGGCGGTGCCCTTCACCTCGGGAAGGCGGGCGTAGAACATCTGCCGTGTGCCGATCATCGCGACTTCCTCGGCCATCTCGCGGGTCGGCGCGACGCCCTGCACGACGATGCACAGTTCGTGTGCCGGCGTCTTGACCGGTTCGAGTTCGCCCATCACGCCGTCGCGTCCGTACACCGAGTAGTGCAGCTCGTATCCGCTGTCGCCGAAGCGCTCGCTGGCCTGCTGTCGTGCCCATCCGATCACCTTGTCGACGTTGGCGATCGTGTACGGGTCGCGGATGCCGACGATTCCGACGAAGCGCTCGCCGACCTTGCCCGATCCTTCGAGCTTGACGCGAAACTCCTCGGCGGGAACGAAGCGCATGCCGGTGACGCGCGCCGTGCGCTCGTCGTGCTGCTCGTAGCGGCAGTGGGTCATGTCCAGCAGTCCGCCGGCGACGTACTCGTGGTAGGGATTGGAGCGCTCGTACATCGCGTGGCCCGCGACCGAGGCGACCGTGCATCGCTGGTCGGGATGCATCGCTGTGACCTTGACGTCGTCGTGCGTGATCTCGCCCAGCACCGTTTCCTTCGCCGCGTAGGGCTCGGCGCAGAACGACGCGCACTCGAGCACCTTGCCCAGATAGTAGGACTCGGCCTCGGGGAACCCGTGATGCAGCGCCGGAGCGGCGAACACGACACTGTCGCTCGAACGGCCTCCGATGATCACGTCGGCACCCTTCTCGAGCAGATCGACGAACGGGTGCGCACCGGCCATCGCGACGATACGCTCGGTGGCGTCGAGCTCCGATTCGCTCAGGTCGGGCCGCCCGTCCAGGCCGCGGATTGCGCTTCCCGAACGCATGCTGCGGAGCACGCGCTCGCGGCTGACTTCCGAGTAGAAATAGCCGATCTTGAAGCGCGCCAGCCGATGCTTGGCGGCGAGTTCCTGGATGATCCGCACGTACAGGTCCACGCGACTGTTGGTGCCGGTGTCTCCGGACGAACCGATGATCATCGGCACGCCGAGTCCGCGCGCGGCGAGCAGCATCTGCTCGAGGTCGTAGGTCTGCCAGGCGAGCGGGCTGGTCGACGTGTCGCTTCCCAGCGGCACCGGTCCGATGTCGTCGCTGCCGGAGTCGGCTGCGACATAGTCCGGGCGCTGCGCTACGCCGAGCTTGAAGCTCGCCGGCTTGAGCGGCGCGAATCCGAGGTGTCCGTTCGGGCAGATGATCTTCAGTGATCGCATCGTTGCTCTCGTCCTTGTGGCAGGTGCGGCGGGTCTTGCCGGTGTTGCGGGTGTTGCCGATGTTGCCGAAGTGGTACCGGCGTATGCCGCGTCGAACAGATGGCTTGGTTGCATCGATCGTGCCAGCGACCGCAAGAGGAGGAATTGCGTCGGAGAATCAATGAGTTGCGCGTTTGATTCCAGAAAATCCCGGCAACCGGAAACGCAGGCGCATGCGCGCCGCACGCGCACCGCGCGCGCGTGACGCGCGCGTCGCCTCGCTCACCGAGGCGCATGGCGCACCCGCCCGCGCGAGCCATCACGCGCACCTCGGTTCGCCCCGACGTCGAACGCCGATTCGACCAAGCGAGTATCGGGGAGCGACTCGAATCGGCGTTCGGCGGCGGGGCGCAGCGTGCCAAGGACATCGCAGCGCAGCGCGTCGAACTTACCGAACGCGCCGAAAGCGCCGCGACCGGTCGAACGGTCGCCGCTAGTCGACCAGCCCGAGTCTGACCATCTGGTGGCGCAGCGCGTGGCGCGTCAGTCCGAGCAACTGCCCGGCACGAACGCGGCTGCCGCCCGAGCGCTCGAGCGCCTCGCGGATCAGGTCGCGCTGGAATGCGTCGGTCGCCTGCGCGAAGGTCTGCTCGACGTCCCGGTCCCGATCGGAGTCCACCGCATCGGCCTCGCGCGGCGATGCTCCCGGATCGCGCGCGTCGCGCAGGATTCGCGGCGGAATGTGCGCGATGCGGATCGTTTCGCCCTCTTCGAGGATGAAGATGCGCTCGAGCAGGTTCGAGAGCTCGCGCACGTTGCCGGGCCAGGCGTAGCGTCCGAACAGTTCGACCACCGCCGGCTCGAGCCGCGAGACGGTGCGCCCGTAGCGCGCACTGAAGGTGCGCATGAAATGCTCGGTCAGCACCATCACGTCGCCGCCGCGCTCGCGCAGCGGCGGAATGTTGATCGACACGACCTGTAGCCGGTAGTACAGGTCGTCGCGAAACAGCCCCTTCCTGACCTCGCCGAGCAGGATCTTGTTCGTCGCTGCGATGAATCGCACGTCGACCTCGATCGATCGAACCGAACCGACGCGGCGGAACCGTTGCGTGTCGAGCAGGCTCAGAAGCTTGGCCTGCAGGACCGGGTCGAGCTCGCGCACCTCGTCGAGGAACATCGTCCCGCCGTCCGCAGCTTCGATCAGTCCGGTCTTCTTCACCATCGCTCCGGTGAAGGCGCCCTTGTCGTAGCCGAACAACTCGGACTCCATCAGGCTCACCGGAATCGCGGCGCAATTGACGTCGATGAATTCGCTCGACGCACGCGCCGACTGCTCGTGCAGCATTCGCGCGACCAGCCCCTTGCCGGTACCGGTTTCCCCGTACAGCAATACGGTGCGGGTCGAACTGCGCGCGACCTTCGCGATCAGCCGACGCGTTTCGACGATCGACGCGTGCTCGCCGATCAGCTCGCCGTGAAAGCTCATTGCCACCCTTTCGCGTTTCGAAACGGCGCGCCCGTGATCGGGATGCCGCGAGCGGCTCGCGCAAAGCGTGTCCGAGCATCGTCAGGGCGCGGCCCGAACGCGCGAGCCGCGACACGGAGCGCCGTCGGAAAAGTATAGCGTCGGGGGCGAAAGCGAGAAGACTGCGCATGAGATCGTGAGCGCGTCGCCGTCGCCTCCGTGGCGGCACAGCCCGGTGAGCTGCTCGGCGCCGTCGTGCCGGCTCATCAGTTCGAAGGCCGCGTCGGCGCTGAAGTCCGCGGGCGTAGCCTGCTGTGCGCTCGACACCAGAGCATGGCGCTGCCGCGAATTCGCCGCGAGCGGATCGCCGGCGTGCATGTGCCACGCGGGGGCGGTAACGGGATCGACGAAGTGGTTGGTGCGCACGACGTGACCGTGCCCGACGCGTTCGATCGCGGATCGGGCATGGCCCAGTTCGACCGCGGCGAGCGCGCCGCCCGCGTCGGCGAGAACCAGCGTTCCGCCGCCGGCGTGCGCGGTCGCGCGCACGATCGCGAGCGCCTGGTCGACGCTCGCCGCGTGCGCGAGGATCCGGGTCATCAGGAAATAACGCAGCAGGCCCACGCCGTGATCGCGCGTGCCGACCTGCGTGTCGGCCAGCGCCAGCCCGGACGAGTTGATCCCGCTCGAGTACACGCCCGGACTCCCCAGGCTGCCCACCGCGAGCACGCTGCGCCCGCGCCACGCCGGGTCGCGATGGCGGAAGATTCGCTGCAGGCTGGTGTGCTCGCCGCGGAAATCCCGGTTCTTCGCCAGTACCGCGCCGTGGCGTCGATCGCTTCGCGCCCACGCCGTGCAGCCGTCGGCCAGGTCGGCGATTACACCCAGGTGCAGGTAGGCGAACAGCGTGCGCTCGTCGATCGAAAAGCCGTGCGCGACGCCGCGCATCTCGTCGAGGCAGTCGGCGGCCTCGCGCGAATGAAACGCCCATTGCGCGTCGAGGTAGGACTGCGTCGCGGGAAGGGCGAGCTGTGCGTGCGCCATCGCCCAGCGCAGCGCGACCGCGTCGCGTACCTCGCCGGCCGACGTCGGCGCAGCGAGCGCCTGCGCGGCGCCGCGCTCCCAGGCGCCGCCTTCGAGCTCGAGCAACATCGCAGCGTTTGCTTCGCCTGTCATTGCGACTGTCGTTGCGCCTGAAGCAGGTGACACGCGGCGGTGCGACCATCGCCCAGGTCGATCGTCCTTGGAGGCTCGACGCGGCAGCGCTCGGTGGCCTGCGGGCAGCGGGTGTGGAACTTGCATCCGGGCGGCGGCGCGAGCGGGGAGGGGAGGTCGCCCTGCAGGCGCACGCGCGCGTGCCGGTCGACCTGGTCGACGCGTGGAATCGCCGACAGCAGCGCCTGCGTGTAAGGGTGTCGCGGCGACTCGAGGATCAGTCGCGTCGGTCCCGATTCGACGATCTCGCCCAGGTACATGACCGCGATCCGGTCGCTGACGTAGCCGATCACCGCGATGTCGTGCGACACGAACAGGTAGGTCAGGCCGAGCTCGCGTCGCAGCGTTTCGAGCAGGTGCAGGATCTGCGCCTGGATCGACACGTCGAGCGCCGAGACCGGCTCGTCGCAGACGAGGAACTTCGGGCTGAGGATCAGCGCGCGCGCGATGCCGATGCGCTGCCGCTGCCCTCCGGAGAACTCGTGCGGGTAGCGACCGAGGTGCTCGGTGCGCAGTCCGACGTTCTCGATCATCGCTGCGACGCGGTCGCGCGCGTCGCCGCCGCGCGCCACACCGTGCAGGCTGAGCGGCAGCCCGACGATCTCGGCGACCGTCTTGCGCGGATTGAGCGAAGCGTAGGGGTCCTGGAAGATGATCTGCATCCGCCTGCGCATCGCCTTGAGCTCGGCCGCGTCGAGCGTCGTGAGTTCGACGCCGTCGAATTCGACCCGCCCCGAGGTGGGTTCGTTCAGGCATAGGATCGCTCGACCCAGCGTGCTCTTGCCGCAACCGCTCTCGCCGATCAGGCCGAGCGTTTCGCCGTGGCCGATCTCCAGCGTGACGCCGCTGACCGCGCGCACCAGCGAGCCCGGGTTGCCGGTCATTCGACCCCAGACCCCGCGGCGCGAGTCGTAGTGCTTGACGAGGTCGGTCACGCGCACCAGCGGCTCGCGCCGATTCGACCGGATCGATTCGTTCGCGTTCATCGATTCGCCTGCGCCAGTACGCAGCGCACCTCGCGAGCGTGCGAAAGGCCGTGCATCTCGATCGGTCGTCGGCAAGCGTCGCCGCGCTGCTCGCAACGCGAGTAGAAGCGACACTGCGCCGGCATGTCGATCAGGCTCGGCACCTGCCCTTCGATCGGGTGGATGCGCTGCGCGAGGTTCGACAGTCGCGGGATAGACGCGAGCAGGCCGCGCGTGTATGGATGGCGCGGGTCGTCGATCACCTCGCGCGTGGGGCCCGACTCGACCACCTGCCCGGCGTACATCACGGCGACGCGCTCGCAGTACTCGGCCACCACGCCCAGGTCGTGGGTGATCAGCACGACGCTCATGCCCAGGCGGGCGCGGATGTCGGCGATCAGTTCGAGCACCTGGGCCTGGATCGTCACGTCGAGCGCCGTCGTCGGTTCGTCGGCGATCAGCAGGCGCGGGCCGCAGGCCAGCGCGATTGCGATCATGATTCGCTGGCGCATGCCGCCCGAGAACTGGTGCGGGTAGTCGGACAGCCGCGACGCCGCGGCCGGGATCCCGACGAGCTGCACCATCGAGATCGCCTTGTCGCGCGCGGCCGCGGCGCGCGCCCGCCCGCGCGCCGGAAGCGATTCGTCGTGCGCGAGCAGCACTTCGATGATCTGCTCGCCGACCGTCAGTGCCGGGTTCAAAGCGGTCAGCGCGTCCTGCATCGTCATCGCCATCTCGCGCCCGCGCAGGCGCCGGTAGTCGCCTTCACTCAGGCCGGTGAGCTCGCGGCCGTTGAACTCGATCGAGCCGCGATCAATCCACCCCGGGCGGCGAACCAGGCCCATCACACTGGCGAACGTGACACTCTTGCCGGAACCCGATTCGCCGACCACGCCCAGGCATTCGCCCTTGGCGACCTCGAGCGTCACGCCGTCTACCGCGGCGACCACGCCAGATCGCGTCCTGAAGCAGGTGCGCAGGTCGCGCACCGCCAACAGCGGCAGGCCGGGGCGCGCGGTGCGCGCCGCCTCAGCGCTGGAAGCGCGGGTCGAATGCATCCCTGAGTCCCTGGCTCATCACGTTGATCGCTAGCACGAGCAGCAGGATCGCGACCCCGGGAAAGGTGCTGACCCACCAGGCCTCGAGCATGAACGAACGCCCGTCCGCGACCATCGAACCCCAGGAGGCGGTGGGCGGCTGCACGCCGAGCCCGAGGAACGACAGGCTCGCTTCGAGGATGATCACGTGCGCGATGCGTACCGTCGAGACGACGATCACCGGAGAGAGGATGTTCGGCAGCACCTCGCGCAGCATGATGTACCGGGCCGACGCGCCGAGCGCGCGCGCCGCCTCGACGTACTCGAGCTCGCGCGCGGCGAGCGTCTCGCCGCGCACGACGCGACACGGAATCACCCACTCCTTGTAGGCCAGCGCGAGCACGATGTTCTGCAGTCCGGGGCCGGTCATCGCGATCAGCGCGATCGCGAAGATCAGGTACGGAAAGCCGAGCAGGATGTCGACCACGCGCGAGATCGCGACGTCGACCCAACCGCGCAGGTACCCGGCGGCGAGCCCGGCGACGATTCCGATCGCGGTCGCGACCAGGATCACCGCCACCCCGATCAGGATCGAGATGCGCGCGCCGAAGATGATGCGCGAGAGGATGTCGCGCCCGAGTGCGTCGCACCCGAGCGGATAGGCCAGTTCGCCGCCTTCCATCCAGAACGGCGGCAACAATCGGCGCAGCAGGTCGGCCTCGGTGGGGTCGTGCGGCGCGACCAGCGGCGCCAGGACCGCCATCAGCACGAACGCCAGCGTGACGACGGTCGCGGCGACCGCGAGCCGGCTGGAGAGAAAGACGTGCAGGTTGCGTACGGTGGGCGACACGTGCCGCGCGCTGGCCCCAGCGACGATCCCCGCGACCGCGCTCACAGCCGTACCCTGGGGTTGAGCACCGTGTAGAGGATGTCGGCGACGAAGTTGAGCATCACGTAGGTGACCGCGTAGAACAGCACGGCCGCCTGGACCAGCGGATAGTTGCGCACGAAGATGCTCTCGACCACGAGGCGGCCCAGTCCGGGCCATCCGAACACCGTTTCGACCACCATGTTGCCGCCGAGCAGCGACCCGGTCTCGATCGCGGCGACCGTCACGGTCGGAATCAGCGCGTTCTTCAGCGCGTGGCGCAGCAGCACGCGCTGCCGGCTCAGGCCCTTGGCCTGCGCGAAGGTGACGTAGTCCTGCGAGAGCACCTCGAGCATCGAGGTGCGCGTCACACGCATCAGGATCGCTGCCATCGGCAGGCCCAGCGTAATCGCCGGCAGGATCAGGTGGCTGAGCGCGTTCGCGAAGGCGTCCAGGCGCCCGGCGAGCAGCGAGTCGACCAGCAGCAGGTGCGTCACGGTCGCGATCTGGATGTTGTAGTCGATGCGTCCCGAAACCGGGAGCATGCGCAGGTTGACCGCGAACAGCAGCAGCAGAAGGATGCCGAACCAGAAACCGGGAAGCGAAACCCCGAACAGCGAACCGACGGTCGCGAGCCGGTCGAGAAAGCTGTTCTTCCGGACGGCGGCAAGCACGCCGAGCGGGATCGCGATCGCGAGCGCGAGCACCAGTGCCACCAGGCTCAGTTCGATCGTCGCCGGAAGCCGCTCGGAGATCACCTCCGACACCGGGCGCCGGTGAAAGAAACTGAGGCCGAAGTTGCCCGACGCGGCGTTCGAGAGGAACGTTGCGAAGCGCCGGTGAATCGGCAGGTCCAGCCCCATGTCGCGGCGCAACGAGTCGGCCTGCTCCTTGCTGGCGTGCTGGTCGCCGAGCATGATCTCGACCGGATCGCCAGGCGTGAGCGCCATCATGAAGAATACGATGACGCTGACGCCAAGCAGCACCAGCAGGAGCTGGGCGATTCGCTCGATCAGCCTTCCCAGCGTCATGGCGCGGCCCGGTCCGCGGCGCGAACGCCTACTTGACGCAGGCGTCGTGCAGGTTGATCTTGCTGTCGGCGCTCGGCTGCCATCCGCTCAGGCGTTTGGACACGCCGTACAGGTCGGCCGGAACCCACAGGTAGACGTAGGGCAGCTCCCTGGCGATGATCGCCTGCGCCTGCTTGTACAGCGTCACGCGTTTACCCTGCTCGAGTTCGGCGGCCGCGTCGGCGAGCAGCTTGTCGAGCGCGGCGTTCGAGTAGAACGACGAGTTGCCGCGCGCGTCGGTCATGTGCGTCGGGTCGAAGATGTCGAACGGATCGAGCGATCCGTTGCCCCACGAGGAGAAGAACATCTCGCCCGGGCCGGCTTCCTTCTTGGTGCGCCACTTGGTCTGCAACTGGGAGCCTTCGCTCACGACCACGCGAATCCTGAACCCGCCCTTGCGCGCGACTGCGGCGATCGCCTCGGCGATCTCCTTCATCGCGCCTTCGGTGTCGAGCACCAGGTCGATGCCATCCTTGAAACCGGCGTCGGCGAGCAGCTTCTTCGCGCGCTCGGCGTCGTAGGCGTACGCGGGCAGCGTCGGGTCGAAGCCGAATGCGTCCGGACTGAGGATGCCGTTGATCGCGGTTGCGTGACCGCCGAGGATGCGGTCGATGATCAGCTTGCGGTCGATCGCGTGGGCGAGCGCCTGGCGAACGCGCAGGTCGTTGAGCGGCGCGGCCTTGGTGTTCAGCGCGAGGAAGAAGCTGCGCGTGCCGCGCACGCTCATCACGCGGGTGTTCGAATTCGCCTCGACCTGTTTGACCGTGTGCGCGGGCAACTCGTTGACGATGTCGACGTCACCCGAGAGCAGCGCCGCGACGCGCGACGCGTTCTCCGGGATTACCTTGAAGATCACGCGTTCTACGCAGGCCTTGCCCACCGGCGCGATCGCCGCCGCGCCGCCGTAGTAGTCGTCGAAACGCTCCATGATGATCGCGTCGCCCTTGCGCCACTCGACGAGCTTGAACGGCCCGGTGCCGTTGACTCTCGTCGCCAGCGCATCGCTGCCGTTGGCCTCGACGAACTTCTTGCTCACCACTTCCTGGAACGGCAGCATCGCCGGCAGGATCGGCCAGCTCGCCGAGAGCACGAAGCGCACCGTGTGCGAGTCGACGACGACGATGTCCTTGAGCGGGCCGAGCAGGCTCTTGCGCGGACTGGTCTGCCCGCCCATTGCGTTGTCCTTGATCAGCCGGTCGAAGGTGAACTTGATGTCGTCGGCGGTCATCGGGTCGCCGCTGTGGAACTTCACGCCCCTGCGCAGCTTGAACTCGTAGGTGGTCGCGTCGATCTGGCGGTACGACTCGGCCAGTTCGGGCACGACCGCCATCTTCGCGTCGCGCGTGAGCAGGCCGTCGTAGAGATTGCGCAGGATCGTTTCGGTCTCGCGCTTGCGGTGGTTGGCCGGATCGAGCGTGAGCGCGTCGAGCGTGAAGCCGACGCGGATCTCCGCGGCCTTCGATGGCGCAGCGCCTGCTGCGACGAGTGCGGCGCCAAGCGCCAATGCGACGAGGGTCTTCATTGCAGTCTCCTGGAGGCGATCGAGATGTGGACCGGTCGGTGCGCGCCCGCCGCGCGAGTCGCGCGCTTCGAACGAGATGAAGCAAGCACTGTGCCAGATGGGCACGTCGGCACGATCTCTACCGATGTCGCCGGGGCCCGCGGCGTTTCGTACAACTCGACCAACGGTACACATGTCGGGTTGTTGCGGTGCAATAGGCGCGAAAAGCGCGCGATAGTGCGTCCAGCGCGCGCGTCGCGCGTCAGTGGATCTCGGGCTCCGCGGTAGCGCCGGGTTGCGCCAGGAAGTCGAAGTCGCAGCCCTGGTCGGCTTGCGTGACGTGCGCGGTGAACATCGCGCCGTAGCCTCGCATGTACCGCGGCGCGGGCGCGCGCCACTGCTCGCGTCTGCGCGCGAGTTCGGCGTCGCCGACTTCGAGCTGCAGCAGGCGGCGCTCGACGTCGAGCGTGATCGTGTCGCCGCTGCGCACCAGCGCGAGCGGCCCGCCCACCCACGACTCAGGCGCGACGTGCAGCACGACGGTGCCGTAGCTCGTCCCGCTCATCCGCGCGTCCGAGATCCGCACCATGTCGCGAACGCCGCGCTCGAGCAGCTTCTTCGGCAACGGCATCATCCCCCACTCGGGCATGCCCGGTCCGCCGATCGGACCCGAGTTCCTGAGCACCAGCACCGAGTTCTCGTCGACCTCGAGCGCGGGGTCGTCGATCCTGCGCTCGAGGTCGTTGTAGTCCTCGAACACGATCGCCGGTCCGCTGTGCCTGAGCAGCGATGCAGTCGCGGCCGAGGTCTTGATCACCGCGCCGTCCGGAGCGAGGTTGCCGCGCACGATCGCGACCCCGCCCGCCGATTCGAGCGCCCGCTCGCGCGGCAGGATCACGTCCGGGAGGTGGATCGCCGCGCCGGCGATGTTCTCGCCGAGCGTCGCGCCGGTGCAGGTATTGCAGTCGCGTTGCAGCAGTTCGCCGAGCGACTCGAGGAAGGCGCGGCTGCCTCCCGCATAGTAGAGATCCTCCATCAGGTACTTGCCTGAGGGGCGCAGGTTGAGCGTCATCGGCGTCGTTCGCGAGAGGCGGTCGAAGTCGTCGAGCGTGATGTCGATTCCCGCGCGTCTCGCCATCGCCACGATGTGCACGACCGCGTTGGTCGATCCGCCCCCTGCCATCATCACCGTGATCGCGTTCTCGAAGCTCGCACGCGTGAGGATCGCGCTCGGCCTGAGATCGTCCCACACCATCTCGACGATGCGCTTGCCCGAATTCGCCGCCAGCCGCGGGTGATTGGAGTCGGCCGAAGGAACGGTCGCGCCTCCCGGAAGGATGAATCCGAGCACCTCGGCCACCAGCGCCATCGTCGACGCGGTTCCGAACGTCATGCAGGTGCCGTGCGAGCGTGCGATGCCCTGCTCGATCTCCTGCCAGTCGCCGTCGCTCAGCTTGCCCGCGCGTCGCTCGGCGTCGTACTTCCAGACGTCGCTCCCCGAACCGAGCACCTGCCCGCGCCAGTTGCCGCGCAGCATCGGGCCCGCCGGCATGAAGATCGCCGGCAGGTTCATGCTGATCGCGCCCATCAGCAGGGCGGGCACGGTCTTGTCGCATCCACCGAGCAGCACGCAGCCGTCGGCGGGATACGAGCGCAGGATTTCTTCGGTCTCCATCGCGAGCAGGTTGCGATACATCATCGTGGTGGGCTTCTGGAACGGCTCGGACAGCGTGAGCGCCGGAATCTCCACCGGGAACCCGCCTGCCTGCCAGACGCCGCGCTTGACCTCCTCGGCGCGCACGCGCAGGTGCGCGTGGCACGGATTGATGTCGCTCCAGGTATTGACGATCGCGATCACCGGCTTGCCGGCGAACTCCTCGCGGGCGAACCCCATCTGCAGCGCGCGCGAGCGATGGCCGAAGGCGCGCAGCGTGTCCACGCCGAACCACTTGTGGCTGCGCAATTGGTCGGGTTGAAGTCGTCGGCGACTCATGGTTGTGCCCTGGGCGCGAGGTTGGGGGGTGCAAGGCGCGCGCAAAGCGCTGCCGCGATGCGCGAGGACCGAGCGAAAGCGAGTGTATCCGAGGCGTGACGCGGCCCGCGCGCGGTGCCTCACGGGCCGCAAACGCCGGGCGCGAGCGGCGCGTGCGAGAGTGCGGCCACCGCGTGGATGGCCGGCACGTGCAAAGGTCCGGAAACGGCGAGTGCGGCCGGCGCGCCGCGGCGATAATGGCGGCCATGCTGCTCGACGACCACAGTTGCTACCAGGCGCTTCGCGCGCGCGATGCGCGCTTCGACGGGCGCTTCTTCGTCGGCGTCTCGAGCACCGGAATCTATTGCCGCCCGGTCTGCGCGGTGCGCCTGCCGCAGCGACGCAACTGCAGGTTCTTTCCGAGCCCGGCGGCGGCCGAGTCGCAGGGATTTCGCCCGTGCCTGCGCTGCCGCCCGGAACTCGCGCCGGGGTACGCGACGATCGACGCGCCCGGGGCGCTGGCGCGGCGCGCGGTGAGCCTGATCGAGGAAGGCGGGCTCGACGGCGCGAGCGTGACCGCGCTCGCGCGCAAGCTCGGCGTTTCGGATCGTCACCTGCGTCGCGTGTTCACCTCGCAACTCGGCGTGTCTCCCGCGCAGTACGCGCAGACGTTGCGCCTGCTGCTCGCGAAGCGGCTCCTCACCGACACCGCGCTGCCTGTGATCGAGATCGCGCACGCGAGCGGATTCGCGAGCCTGCGCAGGTTCAACGCGGCGTTTCGCGAACGCTACCGGCTGGCGCCTTCGGGGTTGCGTCGCGCGGCGCTCGCCGGGCCCGCCGGGACGCAACCCGCGCACGGCGCGCGCAGCGAGCCGGCCGTGCTGCGCTTCGAACTGGCGTACCGCCCGCCGCTCGACTGGTCGGCGCTGCTCGCCTTTCTCGCGCAGCGCGCGATCGAGGGCGTCGAAAGCGTCGACGCAAGCTCGTATCGCCGCGTCGTCGCCTCGACAATCGGCGAGCGCCGCTGCGACGGCTGGATCGAGGTGCGGCGATCGCGCAAGCGACCCACGGTGATCGCGACGCTGTCTGCGTCGCTCGCCGGCGCGGTTCCGCGAACGCTCGCCGGGATCCGGCGCCTGTTCGACCTCGATTGCCGACCCGACGAAGTCGCGCGCGTGCTCGATGCGCTGGCTGTCGCGCACCCAGGACTGCGTGTCGCCGGGGCCTTCGACGGTTTCGAGATCGCGGTGCGCACGATCATCGGGCAACAGGTAAGCGTCGCGGCGGCCAACACGGTCGCCTCGAGGCTCGCGACTCGATTCGGGGCGGCGGTCGCGACCCCGTTCGCGGCGCTGTCGCACGTTTTTCCCGATGCCGACGCGCTGGCGGCGCTCGACGTCGCGGCGCTTGTAGGCGCGGGCCTGACCGGCCAGCGCGCGCGGGCAATCGTCGCGCTGGCGCGAGCGGTGCGCGAGGGCGCGCTGTCGCTGCGCAACGACGCCTCGGTCGAGCAAACGCTCGCGCGACTGGCGCAGTTGCCGGGGGTCGGGCCGTGGACCGTGCAGATGATCGCGATGCGCGCGCTCGGTTGGCCTGACGCCTTTCCCGCGGCCGACCTCGGCGTGCTTCGCGCGCTCGGGGTTCGCAGCGCCGCGCGTGCCGAGGAGATCTCGCGCCAGTGGCGTCCCTGGCGATCTTACGCGGTGATGCACCTGCGCGCCGGGTCGCGCCCGGCGCCGCTGCGCGCGGGCGCGCGTGAGACGCCCTCGGCGCCGGCGTCGGGAGTGTCGCGTTGAAACCGCGTGATGTGGTCGAACTGATCGTGCTCGGGGCGATCTGGGGTGCCGCGTTTCCGCTGATGCGCGTCGCCGCGCCGGAGTTCGGAGCGTCGAGCGTGGCTTTCGCTCGCGTGTCGATCGGCGCGCTGGTGCTGGTTCCGCTGGTGATGCTGCGCGGCGGCCTTCGCGCGCTGGTGCGCGACGCGCGCGCGCTCGCGTTCGTCGGTGTGGCAGGCGCGGCGCTCCCGTTCGCACTGTTCGCGTTCGCGGCGCTCAGCGTTCCGGCGGGTTTCTCCGCGGTGCTCAACGCCACCACGCCGATGTTCACCGCGCTGATCGCAAGCATCTGGATGAACGAGAGACCGACGCGCTGGGCATGGGCCGGAATGGTCGTCGGGCTGGGGGGCGTGGCGGTGCTCGTCTCGGACCGGATCTCGCTCGATTCGCTCGGTTCGCTGCCGGCGATCGTGGCCTGCCTGCTGGCCTCGATGCTCTACGGCGTCGGCGCGAACTACACCCGAAGCCGCCTGCGAAATGCCGACCCGTTGGTCGTCGCCGCCGGAATGCAGGCCTTCGCCGCGATCTCGCTCGCGCCGCTCGCGGCGATCGACCTGCCGTCGGCGCCGGTTTCAGGGCCCGCGTGGGGCGCGGTGTTCGTGCTCGGCTTCTTCTGCACCGGCATCGCGCTGATCCTGTACTTCGGCCTGATTCACAGGGTCGGGCCGTCGAAGGCCGTCACGGTGACCTTCCTCGTGCCGGTGTTCGGAATGATCTTCGGTTCGGTGTTCCTCGGTGAGTCGATCAGCGCGACGATGCTGGTCGGGGCGGGGATCGTCCTTGCCGGAACGGCGATGTCGGTGGGGCTGGTCGGGCCGCGCGTGCCGTCCGGGCGTGTCGCGCGGCCCGAATGAAACGCGGCGCCACGGTTTGCACCGGGGCGCCGCGCTGGCGGGGAGAGTCGAGATCAGCCGATGTACAGGCGCTCGAGTTCGGCGTCGCTCAGACCGGCGTTGCGCGCGGTGCTGGTGAACGAAGGGCTCGCGTTCGACGCGCTGCCGACATAGGTCTCGCCCCCGGTGCTCACGGCGGCGGCGGCGAGATCGGGTCACGGCCGGGTGCCGACCACTGCACGACGGAGTTGCCGTTGTAGGTTTCGCCTCCGGTGGTGATCAGGTCGGCGGCGTTGGCGCCGAAGGCGACCATTGCGAGGGCGGCGGGGGCGACGATTCGGGTGATCAGGTTCATCTGGAACTCCTTGGAACTGGTTGGGTGGGTCGACGTGTTGTGTTCGTCGATGGATTCATTGTGTGATCTCGAGTTCGCGCTGCCATCGCGTCGCGATGGCGAGACGGCGACGAGTTGATCTCGAAACAGTCACGGTGCAGACGTCGCGGCCTCGGCCCACGCCCGCCCCCCGCGAACCGCGACGCGCCATCGCTCGCGAGGTGCGCCAGCGGGGTCGCTGCGCCGGCTGGCGCGATCCGGATGTTGCGACGCAGCAACGCCCGGTCATCCGCGGTCATCGCCAAGTCTTGCGTCACCTGCTAAGTTCGGCAGACCAGGCTCAGTGGTCGCCCCCCGGGGCAAGGTTCGATTTCGCGTTCAAGGGGCGGCCCCGGCAGTGCAGGGCAAGAAGGGGAGGCGCAAGATGCACCAGGCGATTCCGACCACCCCGCCGGACTTCGATTCGACGCGCGTGATCGAGCGACCGGACGGGTTCTACTGGCAGTCGTTCGAGGACGGGCGCGAGTACGGCCCATTCGCGACGCTGGTCGATGTCACGACCGACATGCAGGACTTCGACGAGGAGAACGAGGGCGAGCAGTTCGAGGCACTGCGCGAAGTCGAGGAGGTCCTCGGCGTGCCCGACTGGGTCGACCCGGAGACCGGAGAACTCGCCGACGACGAGTGGACCCGCACCGAGGAACACTGACGCGCCCTATCGGCGCGGCGTGCGGCGCCGTGTCGACCGTTCCGGAAATCCAGTCGCGAGTTGCCCGCTCTGGTCGCGCGTTTCCCGCCCTAGTCGCGCAGTGCCCGCTTGAGCACCTTGCCTACCGGCGTTTTGGGCAGGTCGTCGCGAAAGACGATCTGTTTCGGTAGCTTGTATCGGGTGAGTTGCGCCTCGCAGTGCGCGCGCAGCGTGTCCTCGTCGAGCGCGGGTTCGCGCCTGACGACGAACAGCTTCACCGCCTCGCCGCCGTCCCGGTCCGGCACGCCGATCGCTGCGCACTCGAGCACCCCCGGGTGCGCGCTCGCGACCGCTTCGATCTCGCTCGGATAGACGTTGAACCCGGAGACGATGATCATGTCCTTCTTGCGGTCGACGATGCGGAAGAACCCGCGTTCGTCCATCGTGCCGATGTCGCCGGTACGAAAGTAGCCGTCGGGCGTCATTGCGCCGGCCGTGTCCGCGGGTCGGTTGAAGTAGCCGGGCGTGACGTTCGGCCCGCTGATGCAGAGCTCTCCCGCTTCGCCGATCGCCACTTCGCGGTTCTCCTCGTCGCGCACTGCGAGGTCGACCGACGGAAGCGGCACGCCGATCGTCGCGTCGTGTTCGTCCATCTTCATCGGGTGCGTCGTCCCCGCGGCGCAGGTTTCGGACATGCCCCAGCCCTCGCGCACGACGCAACCGGTCACCTGCTTCCAGCGCGTCGCGACCGCGGTGCTGGTGGCCATCCCGCCGGCGCCGGTCAGGCGCAGCTGCGAAAAGTCGAGCTTGCGGAACTCCTCGTTCGCGGTGAGCGCGTTGAACAGTGTGTTCAATCCGGGAAAGGTGTGAAAGGGCCTCTTCGCGAGCAGTTTGACGAAGCCGGGGATGTCGCGTGGATTGGGCACGAGCGTGAGCAGGTTTCCGCGGCGCATCGCGGCCAGCGCGCAGGCCGCGAGCGCGTAGATGTGATAGAGCGGCAGCGCGGTCACGACGTTGTACTGTTCGATCGGGGCGAGCGGCATGCCGTTGGCTTGCAGCGTGGCTTCGACCGCGTCGAACGAGGCTTCGAACTGGAGCATCGCCGCGACCACGTTGCGGTGCGTGAGGATCGCGCCCCTGGACACGCCGGTGGTCCCGCCGGTGTATTGCAGGAAGGCGATGTCCTCGGGGCGGCATCGGGCTTGCCGCAACGAGCGTCGGCGCCCGGCCGACATCGCGTCGCGAAATCCGATCGCATCGGGAAGCGAGAACGCAGGGACCAGCTTCTTCACCTTGCGCACGACGAAATCGACGATCGCTCCCCTGGGCACGCCGAGCATGTCGCCGATCGACGAGACGACGACGTGGCGCAACTCGGTTCTCGCGAGCACCTGCTGCAGCACCGCGGCGAAGTTCTCCAGCACGACGATGGCCTGCGCCCCGGAGTCGCGCAGCTGGTGCTCGAGCTCGCGCGGGGTGTACAGCGGGTTGACCGCGACCACGACGAAACCGGCGCGCAGGATCGCCGTCGCGACCACCGGGAACTGCAGCACGTTGGGCAGCATCACCGCGACGCGTGCACCCGGCTCGAGGCTGAGCGACTGCAGCCACGCACCGAAGCTCGCCGACGCGCGTTCGAGCTCGGCGTAGCTGATGAAGCGGTCCATGCAGACCGCGAACTTGCGCTCGCCGTGGCGCCGCCATGCCTCGTCGAACAGGTCGTTGATGCTGGGGTAGCGCGACGGGTCGATTTCGGTCGGCATCCCGGCCGGATAGCTCGCGTGCCAGCGGCGATTCATCGTCTCTCCAGTCTGCGCGGGCGGCGCCAGCACTCGTGTTCAGTCTACCGGCGCCGGCGCTTCGCGTGCAGGCCTGCCGGGAACGCTGGAGTACTGCGCCAGCGCGACTCCGCCCAGCGTGACCGCCGCCCCGACCACCTTGGTCGCGGTGAACTGCTCTCCGGTCGTGAGCCAGGCGATCAGCCCGGCCACCGGCGGCATCAGGTAGATCAGCGGCGCCGAGCGCGCGACGCCGCGAACGGCGTTGATCCACCCCCACACGAGCCAGCCGAGGAACGCCGAGACCAGCGTGGCCCAGCCGAGCGCGACCCAGATCGGCGCCGGCACCTCGGCCCATTGCGTCGTGAGCGCCGCCGGGATCGACAGCAGCACGATCGGCGCGCTGCCCAGTATCGTCGCCCAGCCCATCACCTGCAGCGAACCCAGGCGCAGGATCAACGGCTTGGACGCGACCGTGTAGTAGGAGAAGAAGCTCGCGGCGACCAGCAGCACGAGGTCGCCGCCGGTGGCTTCCCAGCGTCCGCGTAGCAGCTTGTCCGACAGGAACAAGAGCACGCCGGCGCACGAGACGATCATCCCGAGCAGCTGCGCGCGAGTGAGGATCTCGACGCCGCGCCAACGCAGGATCAGAAGCGTGAACACCGGACCGAGCGCGAGAATCAGCGAACTCGAGAACGCGGTCGACCAGTGGATTCCGTAGGTGACCATGCTGACGTGCAGCGTGTGCCCGATCACCCCGAGCTTGGCCAGCTCGACGGCATCGTCGCGCGCGAGTCGCGGCAGGCGCCCGCCGCCGATGCGCAGCAGCAGCAGCAGCGCACACGCCGGCATCAGAAGGTAGCGTGCGAAGAGGAATGCGCCAGGCGGCATCGCGCTGAACACGTACTTCTGGACGCTGAAGTTCGCGCCCCACACCGTGACCATCGCCAGACCGGCCGCGAGCGCCTGCGACTGGCGTCTCGAATCGGGATCGGACATCGCGATATCGTATCCCGACCGGGAACGCAGGTCCCGGCGGGCGGTCCGGAAACGCGGCGATCGGTAGTGCTAGCTCGCGCGCAACGCCTCGGCGACGAAGTCCAGTCGATCCTGTCCCCAGAACATCTGGTCCGCGACGAAGAAGGTCGGTGCGCCGAACACGCCCCTGGCGATCGCCTGCTCGGTGTCGGCCTTGAGTCGATCCTTGACGCCCGGGTCGCTGGCGAGCGCGAGCACCTCCTGCGGGTCGAACCCGGCCGCGCCCAGCACCTCGGCGACCACCTGCGCGTCGTTCATGTCCTTGCGTGCGCACCAGATCGCCTCGAACACCGCATCGAGGTAGCGCAGCAATGTGTCGTCGCCGCGCGCCTTCATCGCCACCGCCGCGCGCATCAGCACGAGCGTGTTGATCGGGAAGTGCGGGTTCATCTCCAGTTTGGTGCCGATCCGTCGCGCCCAGCGCTGCATGTCGATGAAGGCCCATCGGCCCTTGGCCGGCACTTCGACCGGGCTGCGGTTGCCGGTGGCCTTGAACACGCCGCCAAGCAGCATCGGCCGCCAGTCGATCCGCGCCTCGCACTCGGTCGCCAACGCCGGCAGCGCCCGATATGCGAGGTACGAATAGGGGCTTCCGACGTCGAACCAGAACTCCACCGACTTGCTCATCGATTCCTCACTGCGGTTCGGTCGCGCCGCTCACCAGGCCTCCAGCCACGGCCTGAGGTCCTGCTCGTGCGTCCAGGCGTCGCGCGGCTGGCAGTGAAGCGACCAGTAGGCCTGCGCGATGTGTTCCGGGTCGAGGATGCCATCGCGCTGTTTCAGCGCATAGCGTTCGGGGAAGTTCTCCCGGATGAACGCGGTGTCGATCGCGCCGTCGATCACGAGGTGGGCAACGTGGATCCCGCTGGGTCCGAGTTCGCGTGCCATGCTCTGCGAGAGCGCGCGCAGCGCGTGTTTGGCGCCGGCGAACGCGCTGAAGCCATTGCTGCCGCGCAGGCTCGCAGTCGCGCCGGTGAAGAAGATCGAACCGCGCCCGCGCGCGAGCATCACGCGCGCCGCCTCGCGCCCCATCAGGAACCCGGCGAAGCAGCCCATCTCCCAGACCTTGCGGTAGACGCGCGCCGTCGTTTCGGTGATGCCGAATCGTGCGTTCGCCCCGACGTTGAACACCGCGACCTCGATCGGGGCGATCTCGCGCTCGATCCGTTCGACCAGCGCGACGACCTGTTCCTCATCGCGCGCGTCCGAGCCGAAAGCGTGCGCGACCCCGCCCTCCGATTCGATTCGTGCGACCAGCGGAGCGAGGCGCGCGGCGTCGCGCCGCGTGACGCAGGCGACATAGCCCTCGCGTGCGAAGCGCCGGGCGATCGCGCCGCCGGTCGCGTCTCCCGCTCCCACGACGAGGATGGCCTTGTTCGGACCGGGGGCGGATTGGCGCGGCGGGTCTTCGGCCGTGCGCTTTGCCGGCTTGCTGGCGGGCGTGTTCATCGGTGGTCTGCGATCATCTCGGTGAAGTCCGGCGAGGCAGCTGGAATAATGCAAGCGTAACCCCGGTCGCGAAAGCGTGCAGCAAGCGTGCAGCAAGCGTGCAGCAAGCGTGTACAAGGCGTGGCGAAGGCGCGCGGAAGGGGCGAGCCCACGTAGCGTGAACCAAGGATCGCGAAGATGTCGATGTTATTGATGGTGCGCCACGCGCAGGCGTCGTTCGGCACAGACGACTACGATCGGCTCTCCGAACTCGGCCACCGCCAGTCGCGCTGGCTCGGCGAGTATTTCCTCGAGCGCGGCGTGAAGTTCGCGCGCGTGGTCTCGGGAACGCTGTTGCGTCAAAGCGAAACCGCCGCCGGGATCGTCGCGGCGATGGGGGGCGATCAATCGGCAATCCGGTCCGACGCCGGCCTGAACGAGTACCCGGGAGAGGCGCTGTTTCGGGCCTACACCGGAGGCGATCCGCGCGATGCGCAGGCCGGCGACTACGGCCGGTACTGGAGGGTGTTTCGCGAGGCGATGAACGCCTGGTCGGAGGATCGCATCGCGGGTGCGCCCGAGAGCTGGGCCGAGTTCGGCGCGCGTGTGCACGCCGCGCTCGGCGCGGCCGCAGCCGGCACGCGGCGCGACGACGTCGTGCTGGTGGTCAGTTCGGGCGGAGCGATCGGTCGCGCGGTGGCCGACATCGCATCGAGCCCGGCAAGCGTCGCGATCGAGTTCAACCTGCAGTTTCGCAACACCGGCATCTGCGAGCTGATCTGGGGCGCGGGGCGTTTCCGGCTCCTGAGCTTCAACGCCGCGCCGCACCTCGACCACCCGCAACGGCGCGAGGCGATCACCTTCGCCTGATCGCGCGCGCGCAGCGACGATCGCTCAGGCGTTGAATCGCACCTCGCCGCAGCGCGCGACGTCGTATCCGCCGAGCACGCCGGCCTGGCGGGAGAAGCGCCGCGTGCGCGCGAACGCCAGCAGCGTCTGCGCCGGCGCCTCGAAGGCGCTGCGTCGCCACAGCACGAGGTCGACCGATTCCCACGCGAGCGGCACGAACGACAGGCGTTGCGCCACCGCGGCTGCGCGCACGCCGAAGCCCGCATCGGCGTAGCCGAGCGCGACCGCCTGCGCGACTTCGGTTTCGCTGCTGGCGAGCGGGCCGATCGAACGCAGTGCCGAGAGGCTGAGTCCGGCCTCGCGCGCCAGCCGCGCGAGCAACAGCTGGCTGCCCGCGCCGGCGTGGCGCGAAGCGAATCTCGGGCGCGCGCGCGCCAGCGCGGCGAGCGAACGCACCCGCAACGGGTTGCCGCGGGCGAGGATCAGTCCCTGCTCGCGACGCGCCCAGTGCAGCGCGACCACGGGGAGCGAGGCGAGGCGTTGTGCGAAGACGTCGTCGTTGAAGCCGCCGTCGGACGCGTTCGGGATGTGGATCAGCGACCCGCAGGCGTTGCGCGAGACGAAGCGGTCGAGCCCGTCGACGCTGCCCAGTGCGGCCAGCGCCAGCCCGCAGCGGCTCTCGCGCGCCGCCCACTCGAGCAGCGGATCGTGGCTTCCGGCGACCAGCGGCGGCGGTTCGCCGGCCTTGCTCTCGATCGTGCCGACGGCCTGCGCCGCCACCCACTGATCGATCTGTGCGCGCGCGAACAGCAGCTTGCCGCGCGCGCGCGCGTGCGGAATCTCGCCGCGCGAGACCAGGTGGTAGATGCTGCGCGGGCGCATCCGCAGCAACTGCGCCACCTCGTTGGTCGTCAGCCAGTCGTCCATCGTCGCCTCCCTGGCGAATGGTACGCAAAAATTCCGCGAATTTCACGTCGCCGGAATCCACGGCTAGAGTCGCCCGGATGGGAGATATCGGCCAGGCGTTCGCGACCGCGGCTGCGCTCGTGGGCGGCGCCGACCCGAAGCTTTGGCCGATCGTCGTACTGAGCCTTCAGGTGAGCGGACTCGCGACGCTCGCCGCGGCGCTGTTCGCGTTTCCGATCGCGGCGTGGGTAGCGCTCACGCCGTTTCGCGGGCGCGGCGTGGTGATCGCCGCGCTCAACGCGATGATGGGATTGCCCTCGGTCGTGGTCGGCCTGCTCGTGTACCTGATGCTCTCGCGCGCCGGGCCGCTCGGCGAGCTGGGCATCCTGTTCACCCCGTCGGCGATGGTGGTCGCGCAGTGCGTGCTGGTGCTGCCGCTGATCACCGCGCTGGCGCGCCAGACGATGGAGGACGCACTGCTCGAGTACGACGAGTACCTGCGATCGCTGCACGCGGGCAAGCTGCAGGTCGTCGCGACGCTGCTGCACGAGGCGCGGTTCTCGCTGCTCACCGCGCTGCTCGCGGGTTTCGGTCGCGCTGCGGCCGAGGTGGGCGCGGTGATGATCGTCGGCGGAAACATCGACGGTGTCACGCGCGTCATGACCACCGCGATCTCGCTCGAGACGAGCAAGGGCGAACTGCCACTCGCGCTCGGGCTGGGGTTCGTCCTGGTGAGCGTCGTGCTCGCGGTGAACTCGGCCGCCTACGGCGTGCGCATCTACAGCGGGCGGCGTTATGGCTAGGGCACACGGCTCGGCCGCGGCGTTCGCCGGCCGCCCGGGCGAACGCGACGCCGAACGCGGCGGCGTCCGAGTCGCGAGCGCACAGCGCGCGATCGTGCTCGAGGCCGCGAGCGTGCGCTCGGGCGCGACGGTGCTGCTGCACCCGACCGATCTGCGGATCGGCGTGTCGCGTCGCACCGTCGTTCTCGGTCCGAACGGAGCGGGAAAGACGACCTTGCTGCGCGCGATCCACGGCCTGGTCGCACTTTCGGGCGGGGCGCTGCGCGGGGTCGCGCACAACAGCTCGGGCGCAGCGCGCGGCGAGCTCGCGCGCTGCGCGTACGTGTTCCAGAAGCCGGTCATGCTGCATCGCTCTGCGCTCGCGAACGTCGAGCACGCACTCGCGCTGGGCGGCGTGATCGCCGGCGAACGCCGCGCGCGAGCCGAGGCGGCGCTCGTGGACGTCGGGCTCGCCCACCTCGGGCAGCGCCCGGCGCGCAGGCTCTCCGGGCGGCGAGCAACAGCGCCTCGCGGTGGCGCGCGCCAACGCGCTCGAACCCGACTGCCTGTTGCTCGACGAACCGACTGCGAGCCTGGACCCGGGAGCGGCGGCCGGAATCGAGCGCTACCTGTTGCGGCTCTGCGAGCGCGGTCGGGGTCTCGTGATGACGACGCACAACCTGGCCCAGGCGCGCCGGCTCGCCGATCGGATCGTTTTCATGCACCGCGGCCGCGTCGAGGAAACAGGCGACGCGGTCGCATTTTTCGACGCCCCGAAGACCACCCTCGCGCGCCGCTTCCTCGAAGGAGAATGGCTGGAATGAATCGAATCCTGCGGACTACCTGGGTGGCGCTCGCGCTGTCGATCGCAGCGACGGCGGCACCGGCGCACGGGGCACAGTTCATCGTGATGTCCTCGACCACGTCGACCGAGCAGTCGGGGTTGTTCGGCCACCTGCTGCCGTTGTTCACGCGCGAGACCGGGATCGAGGTGCGCGTGGTCGCGCAGGGTACCGGGCAGGCGCTCGCCACCGCGCGCAGGGGCGACGCCGACATCGTCTTCGTCCACGACCGGGTGGCCGAGGAGAAGTTCGTCGCCGAAGGCCACGGCCTGGAGCGGCGCGAGGTCATGTACAACGATTTCGTCGTCGTCGGACCGAAGTCCGACCCGGCGAAGGTCGCCGGCCTGCGCGATGTCGCGCACGCACTGTCCGGGATCGCAAAGGCGCGGGCGGTGTTCGTGTCGCGCGGCGACAGGAGCGGCACCCACGCGGCCGAGTTGCGATTCTGGGCACAGTCGCCGGCCGGAGTGCCGGCGGCGGACGCGGTCTGGTACCGCCAGACCGGTTCCGGAATGGGCCCGACGCTGAACGTTGCGTCGGGCGTCGACGGGTACGCGCTCACCGACCGGGGAACCTGGATCGGCTTTCGCAACCGCGGCGCGCTTTCCATACTGGTCGAAGGCGACCCGAAACTGTTCAACCAATACGGGGTGATCGTCGTGAACCCGAAACGGCACCCGGGCGTCAAGGCCGAGGCGGCGCAGCGTTTCGCCGACTGGGTCGTGTCGCCGTCCGGGCAGTCGGCGATCGCCGCGTATCGACTGGGCGGCGAGCAGCTGTTCTTCCCGAACGCCGCGGCGCGCTGAGCGCCGCGATCCCGCCAGGTCGTATCATCGGGGTGTGAAGTCGACCTCGGGGGGAACGATGGGACTGGCTGACGATCTCGAGCGGGTGGCGGGGCTGCATCGCTCGGGTGCGCTGAACGACGCCGAGTACGAACAGGCGAAGGCGAAGCTGCTGCGTGAAACACAGCCCGGCACGGGCACGGGCACGGGGCGCTCGGCGATCGAGAAGCTCAGGCGCTCGGTCGACGACCGGTGGATCGGCGGCGTGTGCGGCGGAATCGGCGCTGCCACGGCAACCGAGTCGTGGATCTGGCGATTGCTGTTTTGCGTCGGCCTGTTCGCCGGCGGCGTGACCGGCGTACTCTACCTGTTGATGTGGTTTCTGGTGCCCTCGGCGGCGGACGATCCGCTCTGAGGGCGCGACCGGGCCGCGTGCGCGCTCACGCGCCGCTGAACGTCGTGATCCGCCGCATCACGCACCGGTGTGCGTCGTGATCCGCCGCATCACGCGCCGATGTGCGCATTGATCCGCCGCATCACGCGCCGGTGTGCGCATTGATCCGCCGCATCGTGCACCGGTGACCCGCTGATGACCCGCTGCATCGCGCACCTCGACATGGACGCGTTCTACGCGTCGGTCGACCTGCTTCGCTATCCGATGCTCGTGGGCACGCCGGTCGTGATCGGCGGTGCGCGCATGCACGCGCCCACTGCGTTGCCCGAGGGCGGCCACGCCTTCGCGCGACTGCGCGACTACGCCGGACGCGGCGTCGTCACGACCGCCACCTACGAGGCGCGCGCGTTCGGGATCCGCTCCGGGATGGGTCTGATGAAGTGCGCCGCGCTGTGTCCCGACGCGGTGCTGTTGCCGACCGATTTCGACGAGTACCGGCGCTACTCGCGCGCGTTCAAGGACGCGGTGGCGGCGATCGCGCCGGTGATCGAGGATCGCGGCATCGACGAGATCTACATCGACCTCGGTGCGAGCGGCGCGGACCTGCGCGATTCGGGGCGCGAGGTCGCACGGCAGATTCGCGCTGCGGTGCGTGCCGCGACCGGTCTGAGCTGCTCGATCGGACTCGCGCCGAACAAGCTGCTCGCGAAGATCGCGTCCGAACTCGACAAACCCGACGGACTGACCCTCATCGGCGAAGGCGATCTCGAGCGGCGCATCTGGCTGCTGCCCGCGAGCAGGATCAACGGTATCGGCCCGAAGGCCGCGGCGCGTCTCGCCGAGGCCGGGATCGCGACGATCGGCGATCTCGCGCGTGCCGATCGGCTCGCGCTGGTCGCGAGCTTCGGGCAGAGTTATGGCCACTGGCTGCACGAGTGCGCGCACGGGCGCGACGATCGCCCGGTGGTGACGCACAGCGAACCGAAATCGATCAGCCGCGAGACCACCTTCGAGCGCGACCTGCATCCGCGTCGCGATCGCGACGCGCTCACCGCAATCCTCACGCAGCTGTGCGACAAACTCGCCGGCGATCTCGAACGCAAGGGCTACCGCGCGCGCACGATCGGCATCAAGCTGCGCTACGACGACTTCAGCACCGTCACGCGCGACCGCTCGAGCGCGCACGCGCTGCGCGACGCGCCTTCGATCCTCGCGGCGGCGCGCGAGTGCCTCAGGCGCGCCGACCTCGGTCGGCGGTTGCGCCTGCTCGGCGTGCGTGCCGGCGGGCTGGTGATCGACGCGGCCGCCGAAGCGCGCGCCTGCGCGCGGGCTTCCGCTGCCGGTGCCGCGCACGGCGCCGGCGCCGCACACGCCGCCGAGCCGGTGCGCGGCACGCACGACGCGCCGGGACACGCGGGCGGGACGTCGCTGTCGCTGTTCGATTGAGGGCGCGCCCGGGGGCGCGCGCTAGAATTCCCGATTGCGCCCGGACCGCGGAACCATGCCGCGCGGGCCCGGCAAGACAAGGAGAGTCGATGGACGCAGCCGCGAAGACACGGGGCGCGCGCGCCGCCAGGGCGCAGTCGCAGCAATCCCTGCAGTACCTGAGCGGATTCGGCAACGAGTTCGCGACCGAGGCGCTCGCCGGCGCGCTGCCGGTCGGACGCAACTCGCCGCAGCGCTGCGCCTATGGGCTGTACGCCGAGCAACTCTCGAGTACCGCGTTCACCGCGCTGCGCGGCGCGAACCGGCGCACGTGGACCTACCGGATCCGCCCGGCCGCGCTGCACGAGCCGTTCAAGCGCATCGGCGACGCGAAGATGGTTGGACGCAGCGACGGCGCCGAGGTTTCGCCCGCGCAGACGCGGTGGAGCCCGTTGCCGTTGCCGAAGAAGGCCACCGACTTCGTCGCCGGCCTGTTCACGATGGCGCACGCCGGAGATCCGGTTTCGCTGTCGGGCTGCGCGATCCACATGTACGCGGCGAATCGCTCGATGAAGGATCGCTTCTTCTACGACGCCGACGGCGAACTGCTGATCGTGCCGCAACTCGGCCGCCTGCACCTGTTCACCGAGATGGGCCAGCTGATCGTCGAGCCGCAGGAGATCGCCGTGATCCCGCGCGGCGTGCGCTTTCGCGTCGAACTGCCCGACGTCAAGGACGAAGGCGGCGCGCTCGAAGGCGCGCGGGGTTACATCTGCGAGAACTACGGCGCGTCGTTTCGCCTGCCTGACCTCGGGCCGATCGGATCGAACGGTCTCGCCAACCCGCGCGACTTCCTAGCGCCGGTGGCCTGGTACGAGGACCTCAGCGGTTCGTTCGAACTGGTGGCGAAGTTCCAGGGCCGCATGTGGGCGGCGAAGATTGGCCACTCGCCGCTCGACGTGGTCGCCTGGCACGGAAACTCGACCCCGTACAAGTACGACCTGCGCCGCTTCAACACGATCGGTTCGATCAGCTACGACCACCCGGATCCGTCGATCTTCCTCGTGCTTCAGTCGCAGTCCGCGGTGCCGGGCGTCGACGCAATCGATTTCGTCATCTTCCCGCCGCGCTGGCTGGCCGGCGAGGACACCTTCCGGCCGCCCTGGTTCCACCGCAACATCGCCAGCGAGTTCATGGGACTGATCCACGGCGAGTACGACGCCAAAGCCGAGGGTTTTCTTCCGGGTGGATCGTCGCTGCACAGTTGCATGACCGGGCACGGTCCCGACCAGGGAACGTTCGCCAAGGCGAGCGCGATCGACACTTCGGTGCCGGCGAAAGTCGGCGACACGATGGCGTTCATGTTCGAAACGCCAGCGATGATCGTGCCGACGCGTCAGGCGCTCGAGTCGCCGACGCTGCAGCGCGAGTACTGGAAGTGCTGGCAGGGCCTGAAACGCAATTTCGATCCGGCCAGGCGCTGAGCCGCGCCCGGCCCGAACGTCCGCTGCCGGATGCCTGCGCCCGCGCGCGCCTGTATCCGTATGTAACAGCCTGCGCGATCTGTAAAGATCGCGCGTTGCGAGCGGCATCGAAGGCCAAAGGCTGTGACAATGCAATTGGAGGCCAATCCAGTGAACATCTCGCGACAGACACCATCGTTGAAAGCGAAAACGCTCGCCGCCGCCGTGCTGATCGTGGCCGGCGCAATCGTCGCGCAGTCCGCGCAGGCGCACGGCGGGCGCGTACGCGGTTCGGTCTCGGTGCAGGTCGGCCCGGCAGTGGTCGCCGCGCCGTACTGGCGCGGGTCGATCCACCGCGGGTCGATCCACTCGCGCGTCTACATCGCACCGCCTCTGATCTACGCGCCGCTGGCCTACCCCTACGGCGCATACCCTTACCCGTACGGATACCCCTACGGCAATCCGTATACCTACCCGTACGGCAATCCCTATCCGTCGGCCCCGCCGCAGCCGCAGAGCTACGTCGAGCGTGCGCCGGAGCCGGGGGTCGAAGCGCAGCCGCCGTCGGGCAGCGCGCCCGAGCCCGGCTACTGGTACTGGTGCACCGACCCGCAGGGCTACTACCCGAGCGTGCGCGAGTGCGCGCAGGGCTGGCTGCAGGTGCCGGCACAGCCGCGCGTTCCGCGCTGAGGAAAAGATGAACCACTCCAGAATTCCACGGATTGCCGCGCTGTCGGTCGCGCTGCTCACGATCGGCGCCTGCGCCACCGTTCCGGCCGGGCCGAGCATGCTCGTTCTCCCCGGCACTTCGAAGACCTTCGAACAGTTTCGCGGCGACGACTTTTCGTGCCGCAACTACGCGATGCAGCAGATCGGCGGCGCCAACGCCGCGTACGCCGCCAACGACGCCGCGGTACGTAGCGGGGTGGCAGGCGCCGCGATCGGCGCGATCGCGGGCGCGGCGATCGGCGGATCGCGCGGCGCCGGCGTCGGCGCCGGGACCGGGCTGATCTTCGGAAGCGCCGCGGGCTCGGGAGCTTCGCAGTACTCGGGCTACGGCGCCCAGCGCGCCTACGACAATGCCTACGTCCAGTGCATGTACTCGATGGGGCACCGCGTGCCGGTCTCGGGGGCATTTTCCCAGTCCCGCGCTGGTCAGCCTCCCGCCTACGGCAGCATCCCCGCGCCACCCGCCGGCTCTCCCCCGCCACCGCCGCCGCGTTGACCGCGGTCGCACTCGCGCGCTGCGGCGCCGGAGTTCATTGAGTTGGCTCCCGTCGGGTGGTGTCTGGGCTAGACTCGCCCGATGTCGTCCGAATCCGCTCCCGACCAGGGCACGAAGTCGCGCTGGCTCGACGGGCTGAACACCGAGCAGACCGCTGCAGCCTGCTGGGGCGAGCGCGACGCGAACGGGGCGTTTCGTTCGCGTCCATTGCTGGTGATCGCCGGCGCCGGCAGCGGAAAGACCGCGACGATCGCGCACCGCGTCGCGCACCTGGTGCTCAACGGCGTCGATCCGGTACGCATCCTGCTGCTCACCTTCAGCCGGCGCGCGGCGCACGAGATGACGCGGCGCGCCGAGCGCCTGGTAGCCGACGCGCTGGCCGAAGCGCGTCGCGAGATCGCGTCGCGCGCACTCGCGGGCGCGCCGGCCGCGGTGCGGCTTCCGTGGGCGGGCACGTTCCACGCGATCGGCGCGCGGCTGTTGCGCAGCTACGCCGCGCGACTCGGGCTGGAACCGAACTTCGGCGTGCTCGATCGCGGCGACGCGGCCGACCTGATCGACCTGGTCCGGCACGAGCTCGGCTATTCGGCAACGAAGAAACGCTTCCCTCGCAAGGACACCTGCCTGGCGATCTACTCGCACGCGGTCAATACCGGTTGGGCGCTGGAGCAGGTTCTCGCGCGCGTCTTTCCCTGGTGCGGCGACTGGGAGCAGCAGCTGCGCGCGCTGTTTCGCGAGTACGTCCAGCGCAAGCAGGCCAACGGCGTGCTGGACTACGACGATCTGCTGCTGTGGTGGGATGCCGCGCTCGAAGACGAAGCGATCGCGCGCGAGATCGGCGCGCGATTCGATCACGTGCTGGTCGACGAGTACCAGGACACCAACCTGCTGCAGGCACGCATCCTGCAACGCCTGCGACCCGACGGCAGCGGGTTGGTGGTGGTGGGCGACGACGCGCAATCGATCTACGCGTTCCGTGGCGCCGACGTCGAGAACATCCTGGGCTTCGCCGAGCGCTTCGATCCGGCGGCGCAGCGCGTCGCGCTCGAGATCAACTACCGCTCGGTGCAACCGGTGCTCGACGC
The DNA here is from genome assembly GCA_963696745.1 of uncultured beta proteobacterium. Classification (GTDB taxonomy): domain Bacteria; phylum Pseudomonadota; class Gammaproteobacteria; order Burkholderiales; family Burkholderiaceae_E; genus Quisquiliibacterium. Next base: position 1,108,361 of record CAVOLL010000010.1, on the reverse strand, counting down.
GGCCAACGCGCTGATCGCCGAGGGCGCCCGCCAGTACCCGAAGCGGCTTCGCGCGCACCGCTCCGGCGGCGAGCGCCCGAGACTGGTCACCGTGCTCGACGATCGCGCCCAGGCCGACTGGGTGATCGGCGAGATCCTGCGCCGGCGCGAAGAAGGCGTGTTGCTGAAGAAGCAGGCTGTGCTGTTTCGCAGCTCGCACCACAGCGACCTGCTCGAGGTGGAGCTGACGCGTCGAAACATCCCCTACGTCAAGCACGGCGGCCTGCGTTTCCTCGAGGCAGCGCACGTCAAGGATCTGCTCGCCGTCCTGCGCTGGGCCGACAACCCGCGCAACTCGGTCGCGGCGTTTCGGGTGCTGCAGATGATGCGGGGAATGGGGCCGGCGAACGCGCAGCGTTGCCTCGCGCTGGTCGCGGCTGCGGGAGCCGCGGCGGCATCGCCCGACGCGGCGGAATCGGCGGTGGCACCGGAACCGCGCGACGCGGCGCGCGCGCGCGCGCCTGAACGCGCCGATCCCGCGTCGGGTCCGATCGACGCGCTGGCGCGCTTCGCGCCGCCGGCACCCGCGCGCGAGGAATGGCCGGAGTTCGTGTCGATGATGCGCGCGCTGGCGGACCCCGACGCTGCCTGGATCGGGCAAGTCGCTCGCGTGCGCCAGTGGTACATGCCGGTGCTCGCGCGTCGCTTCGACGATTCCGGCGTTCGCGCGGCCGACCTGGAGATGCTCGAAGCGATCGCGGCGCAGTTCGGAACGCGCGAGCGCTTTCTCACCGAGCTGGCGCTCGATCCGCCGCAGGCCGGGGGCGATCTCGCCGGCGACCCGCTGCTCGACGAGGACTACCTGATCCTGTCGACCGTGCATTCGGCCAAGGGCCAGGAGTGGGATGCCGTCTACCTGATCAACGTCGCCGACGGCAACTTCCCGAACGAATACGCGACCGGCGACGCGGCAGCGATCGAGGAAGAGCGCCGGCTGTTGTACGTCGCGATGACTCGCGCGCGCGACGCGCTGCAGTTGATCGAGCCGCAGCGCTACTACGTCACGCACCAGCGCAAGCTCGGCGGCGACTACGTCCACGGCGCGCGCAGCCGGTTCCTGACGGCCGCGGTGCTCGCGCGTCTCGATCGGGCCGGGCCGCAGCCCGATGCGAGCGCGGGCATGGCGCCCGCGCAGTCGAATCCGCCGGCCGCCGCGCCGGCGATCGACGTGAAGAAGCGGCTGCGCGGAATGTGGTAGCGCGCAACCGCCTGGTGCGAACAGCGTTCAGCCGAGATACAGGCGATCGAGTTCGCGGTCGCTGGGCTGCTGCATGCTCGGGCTCGAGAAGATCTTCGGCTGGCCCTTCAGGCCGGAGTAGGTCGCGCCGCCGGTGCGAACTTGTTCGTTGGCGGCCACTTCCTTGCTCATGTCGACCTCGTCGGCCGCAACGGCGAAGCCGCGGTACGTTTCGCCGCCGGTGCTGACCGTGTCGGCGGCGTGTGCGCCGAAGGCGAACAGGGCGAGGGCGGCGGGGGCGACGAATTTGGCGATGGTGTTCATTTGGTGGACTCCTTGGGGTTTGGTCTGTCGGTCGACGTTGTCGCTGTCGATGTCCAAAGTCTCGGCTCCCGAGGTTGCGCTGTCGTCGCACGGGTATCGCGTTGCGGCGACGGTTCGGTCCCGCCGCGGTCTCGGATGCTTGCAAAGCGGGACGATTTGCGGCACGGTTTCGCGGCCCGCCAGTGATCGGCGATTCGCCGCTCCGGGCAACAGGAGGAAACGATGGCCAACCAACAAGAACCCGCCGCGGGCGCGCAGGGCGGATGCCTGTGCGGCGCGATCCGCTACAGCGTCACGCAGCCGATCGAGAAACTGATTTTTTGCCACTGCACCGATTGCCAGAAGGCCTCGGCCACCGGCGCGAGCGTGAACGCCGTGATCCCCAGCGATCGCTTCGAGATCGTCCAGGGCACGCCGAAGGTCTTCAGCAAGGTGGTCGACAGCGGCAACACGCTGCACCGCGCGTTCTGCGGCGATTGCGGATCGCCGATCTACACGCGCCGCGCCAACGCGCCTCAGGTCACAGTGCTCAAGGTCGGCACGCTCGACGCGCCGATAGCGATGAAGGTCGCGATGAACATCTGGACCGACAGCGCCCGGCCGTGGATGCACATCGACGCGACGCTCGAGAACCACCCGAAAGGGCGCCCGGTGCCTCCTGCTGCGCCGCCGGCTGCGCCCCCGGCCTGAGTCGGACGCGCCAATGACGCGCCGGATCTTCACCGGGTGCCTGGGGACCGAGACCAACTCGTTCTCGCCGATCCCCACCGGGATCAGCGTGTTCGAGGGGGCGATGCTGGTCAGGGGCGGTCGCCACGGCGACCGCCCGTCGCTGTTCGCCGTTCCGCTCGTGCTCTGGCGCGAGCGCGCCAGGGCGCTCGGCTGGACCGTCGTCGAGGGGCTTGCCGCCTTCGCCACACCGGCCGGAACCACGACGCGCGCGACCTACGAAACGCTGCGCGACGAGATGCTCGCAGACCTGCGCGCGGCGATGCCGGTCGACGCGGTCCTGCTAAACCTGCACGGGGCGATGATCGCCGACGGCTACCCTGATGCCGAAGGCGACCTACTCGAAAAGTTGCGCGCGCTGGTCGGGCCGAAGGTTCCGATCGCGGTCGAACTCGACCTGCACTGCCACCTGAGCGAACTGAAGGTGGCGTGCGCCGACGTGATCGTGATCTACAAGGAGTACCCGCACGTCGACGTCGCGGAGCGCGCGCACGAAGTGTTCGACATCGCGTCGCGGATGCTGCTCGGAGGGACCAGGCCGGTGATGGCGATGCACGACTGCGCGATGCTCGGCGTCTATCCGACGACGCGCGAGCCGATGATCGGAATCGTCGCGCACATGCAGGCGCTGGAGAAGGAACCCGGCATCCTGTCGGTGTCGCTGGCGCACGGTTTTCCCTGGGGCGACACGCCCGAGGTCGGCACCCGCGTGCTGGTCGTCACCGACGGCGACGAAGCGCTGGCGCGGCGCGTCGCCGCCGAACTCGGCGAACAGGTCTGGGCGGCGCGATTCGCGATGCCGCCGCCGTTCGTCACGGTGGACGAGGCGATCGACCGCGTCCTCGCCGCCGCCGAAGAGGCGCCGGGTCCCCCCTTCGTGCTCGCCGACACGGCCGACAACACCGGGATCGGCGCGCCGGGCGATTCCACCTTCGTGCTTCGCCGGATGCTCGAGCGCGGCGTCGGCGGCGTGGCGCTATCTCCGCTCTGGGACCCGATCGCGACCGCGATCGCATTCGACGCGGGCGAGGGCGCGTCGCTGCCGATGCGCGTCGGCGGAAAGATGGGCCCGGCGTCGGGCGATCCGCTCGACGTCGCGGCACGCGTGATGCGCCTCACGCCCGAGGCCTGGCAGCCGTTCGGGGGCGCGCTCGCGCCGCTGGGGCGCCTTGCCTGGCTGCGCATCGCCGGCTCGAACGACGAGGACGCGATCGACCTCGTGGTCAACGACTACCGGGTCCAGAGTTTTCATCCCGAGTGTTTTCGTGCCGCCGGCATCGACCCGCAGGCGCGGCGCGTGCTCGTCGTGAAATCGACCCAGCACTTCTTCGCCGGGTTCGCGCCGATCGCGCGCGAAGTGCTCTACCTCTCGTCGCCGGGCTGCGGATCGATGGACATGGCCGGACTCGCGCTCGGCAGCGTGACCCGCGCGCTCTGGCCGAAAGTCGCCGATCCGCACGCGGCGCCGGACCGATCGCCTTGAAAGGGGCGGCTTGAAGGGGGCGGCTTGAAAGAGGCGGCTGCGCTCGCCGAGCCCGCGCGGAAAGTCCCGGTCTTCGGCGAGTACGACCTCGTCGTGCTCGGCGCCGGTCCGTCCGGAATAGCCGCGTCGGTTTCGGCGGCGCGTCGCGGCGCTCGCACGCTGCTCGTCGAGCGCTACGGCTTCGCCGGCGGCATGGGAACCGCAGCGGGCGTGACGAACTTCGCCGGCCTGTATGCGCGCATCGGCGGCGAGATGGTGCAGGTCGTGCGCGGCGTGGTCGACGAGCTGCTGGCGCGGATCGACGATCTCGACGGGCTGAACGCGCCGCAACTGGGATTGCGGGGCCGGATCCAGGTGCGCTCCTACGACGTCTCGGCGTACAAGTGCGCGGCCGACGAATTGCTGTTGTCGGGCGGTGTCGAACCGTTGTTCCACGCGCAGGCCGCGGCCGTGATCGGCACCGACGAGCGCATCGAGGCGCTCGTCCTCGAGACCCGCTCCGGGCGCCAGGCGGTGCGCGCGCGCTGCTTCGTCGATTGCTCGGGTGACGGCGAGCTCGCAGCCTTCGCGGGAGTGGCGCACGACAAGGGCGACGGTCTGGGCAGCGCGCTGTTTCCGACGACGATGTTTCGCGTCGGCGGTGTCGACCCCGGGCGCGCGCTCGCGGCGATCGGAGACTTCGGTGCGATCGACGCGCTGATGGACGCGGCGTCGCGCGACGGACGTTATCGCTTTGCGCGTCGCGGCGCGATCGTTCGCCCGCAGAAGGACCCCACGCAGTGGCGCGTCAACGTGACGCAGATCCGCAACGCGCAGGGGCTCGCGATGGACGCGACCGACGCGCGCCAGCTCGCCGCGGGCGAGGTCGAGGGTCGGCGCCAGGTACGCGAGTACTTCCGCTTCCTGCGTGCCGAGGTGCCGGGTTTCGAGCGCTGCGAGATCGTCGAGATCGCGCCGCAGGTCGGGGTGCGCGAGACCAGGCGCGTGCGCGGGCGCTACGCGCTAAGCGGCGAGGACGTGCTCGGCTGCGCGCGCTTCGACGACGCGATCGGCGTCAACGCCTGGCCGATGGAACTGCACGTCGCCGGCGGCGTCGAATGGAAGTTTCACCGCGACGAGGAGGCAGCGTACAACCAGTTGCCGTGGCGCATGCTGGTTCCGCAACAGGGCCCGAAGAACCTGCTGGTCGCTGGGCGCTGCGCGTCGATGACGCACGAAGGGCAGTCGGCGGCGCGCGCCAGCGGCAGCTGCTTCGCGATGGGGCAGGCGGCCGGAACGGCCGCGGCGCTCTCGCTCGCGGCGCCGGGCGGCGCCGACCTCGCGGGCACCGATACGCGGGCACTGCGCGACGCGCTTGTCGCCGACGGCGCGTGGCTCGGCGAGAAACGACCGATCGGTTAACATCCGCCCTTTCGTGCGGGCACCTGCCCGTCGATCGTTCGCGTCGACATCGCGGCGCACCGGTTCCGATGCGCCTTGCGCCCCGCGCGCGCCGCCACGCTGGAGAGAGTCGTGCAGGTCGTTTGTCTGGACATGGAAGGCGTGCTCGTTCCGGAGATCTGGATCGAGTTCGCCAAGCGCACCGGTATCGAAGCGTTCAGACGCACGACGCGCGACGAGCCCGACTACGACAAGCTGATGAAATCGCGCCTCGCGCTGCTCGACGAGCACTGCCTGAGGCTGCCAGACATCCAGCAGGTGATCGGGTCGATGGGCCCGCTCGAAGGAGCGAAGGCCTTCCTCGACGGGCTGCGCTCACGCTACCAGGTGTTCATCCTGTCCGACACCTTCTACGAGTTCGCCGATCCGTTGATCGAGCAACTCGGTCGCCCCACGCTGTTGTGCCATCGGCTCGAGGTCGCCACTGACGGGCGCGTGACGAACTACCGGCTGCGCATGCCCGACCAGAAGCGCGCCGCGGTCGAGGCGCTGCGCTCGCTGAACTTCAAGGTCTTCGCCGCGGGCGACTCGTACAACGACACCGCGATGCTCGGTGCGGCGCACGCCGGATTCTTCATCCATTCGCCGGCGGCGATCGCGGCCAGGTTTCCGCAATTCCCGGTGACCGAGAGCTACGGTGAACTGCGCGCCGCGTTCGACGTGGCGTCGGCTCGGTTCGCGGGCTGAGCTTTTCGCAACTCGCGGCTCGGCTCGCGCTACGGCGGCGGTGCCGTCGAGCCTCGCACGACCAGTTCAACCGCGAGCTCGGTGCGCATGGGGGGCTGGCCGCCGTTCAGGCGCGCCAGGATGTGCTGCGCGGATCGACGCCCGATCTCCGCGGTGGGAATGTGCACGGTGCTCAGGCCGGGGGGCAATTGCGCCGACAGCTCCATGTCGTCGAAGCCGGTGATCGACAGCGCGCGCGGCACTTCGATGCCGAGCGCAAGTGCTTCGAACAACGCCCCTTGCGCGAGGACGTCGTTGCCGCAGATCACGGCGCTCGGTCGCGGCGACGACCGCAACACCGCGCCCAGCGCCTCGCGCCCGCTTCGTATCGAGAACGTCGTCTCGACCACGCGCTGCGGCGCGAGCTCGATGCCGTGCGCGCCAAGCGCCTCGCGCACGCCGATGATCCGGTCGCGGGCACGATCGTTGTGGGCGGTGAATCCGGAGATCATCGCGAATTCGCGATGCCCCAGGCCGTATAGATAGCGCGCGATGCGCGCGGCCGCTTCGCGGTTGTTGAAGCCGACGCAGTGGTGATGGCCGCTCTCGTCGATCGACCACGTCAGGACGTAGGGACCCTTGAAGTTCGCCAGCAGCTGATACAACTCCGGACTGTGATCAGTGCCTACGAGCACCAGGCCGTCGACGCCGCGCTCGAGCAGTGCACGCGTCACGTGGACCTCGCGGCCAGGGTCGTATTCGTGCGATCCCAGCAGCAGTTGGTAACCGTGTTCTCCGAGCTCTCGCTGCATCGCCTGCGTCGAGTTGGCGAAGATCGCGTTGTCGAGGGTCGGGATGACGGCGCCGATCGTCTGGGCGCGCCGCGACGCGAGCGCGCGCGCCGCGCCGTGCGGAACGTATCCGAGCAGGCGCGCGGCGCTGCGCACCCGGTTCAGCGTGTCGGGTTTGAGCAGGTGCGGCGTGGAAAGCGCGCGCGAGGCGGTGGCCAGCGAGACACCCGCCGCACGTGCCACGTCGTCCAGTTTCGCCTTGCCTTGCTCGTCCGACATCGTTGCAGGTTACCAAGTTGACGTAGAAATGAAAGCGCATTCAGTATCGATTCTGCTGCGCCGCACAATGGAAAATGATTGACTGTGACAAGTCGAGCCGCTAGAAATGTAAGCGCTTTCATGCATTCTCGAATCGATCCGGAAGGGCGAAACAGATGTCAGTCGCGTACTTGAAGAAAGCCAGCAAGACCGCCGAGACGGAAACGGCGACGGCTCAGAAAGTCGTGAGCGAAATGCTCGCGCAAATCCAGCAGCGCGGCGAAGACGCGGTTCGCGAGTACGCGCACAAGCTCGACAAGTGGGAGGGCGACATCGTCATGTCGCCGCAAGCCGTCGCCACCGCCATCGCGGACGTGCCGGACGGCGTCAAGCGCGACATCGAGTTCGCCTCGAAGCAGGTGTACGACTTCGCCATCGAGCAGAAGAACAGCATTCGCGAGTTCTCCAGCGAGGTGCACAAGGGCGTGACGCTCGGTCAGCGCGTGCTGCCGGTGAACGTCGTCGGTTGTTATGCGCCGTCGGGGCGTTATGCGCACATCGCTTCCGCGTACATGACCGTTGCAACCGCCAGGGCCGCCGGCGTGAAGACCATCATCGCGTGTTCCAGCCCGTATCGGGGCGGCGGGATCCACCCCTATCTGCTGTACGCGTTCAAGGCCGCGGGCGCCGACGTGATCATGACGCTGGGCGGCGTGCAGGCGATCGCGAGCATGGCTTACGGTCTGTTCACCGGCAAACCTGCCGACGTCGTGGTGGGTCCGGGCAACAAGTTCGTTGCCGAGGCCAAGCGCACTCTGTTCGGCAAAGTCGGCATCGACGTGTTTGCCGGCCCCTCGGAGGTCGGGATCATCGCCGACGAAACGGCCGACCCCGCCATCGTCGCCAGCGACCTGGTTGGTCAGGCCGAACACGGGCACGAGTCGCCAGCCTGGCTGTTCACCACCGAGCGAGAACGTCGCCAGGGAAGTGATGCGACTGGTTCCCGAACTGATCGCGAAACTTCCGCCCACGGCCAGGGACGCCGCGGGTTCGGCGTGGCGCGACTACGGAGAGGTGATCGTGTGCGGCACGCGCGAGGAGGTGGCGGAAGTCTCCGACCGCTACGCCGAGCGAACACCTGGAAGTGCACGCCGCCGATCTGGACTGGTGGCTGGAGACGCTGACCTGCTACGGATCGCTGTTCCTCGGCGAGGAAACGACGGTCGCCTACGGCGACAAGGCCGCGGGCCCGAATCACGTGTTGCCCACGATGGGTGCGGCGCGTTATTCCGGCGGACTGTCGGTGCACAAGTTCCTGAAGGTGTTCACCTGGCAGCGGATGACGCGCGAAGCCAGTCGCGACATCGGACTGGTCACCGCCCGGATCAGCCGGCTCGAGGGCATGGAGGCGCATGCGCGCACGGCCGACGATCGCCTGAGCAAGTATTTCCCGGGCACCGAGTTCGACAAGGGCGCGCCGGTCGAGGTCTGAGGCGCAGCGCTGAACGCCGCGAACACCGCGAGTGCCATGAACGCCATGAACGCCATGAACGCCATGCAACGCCACGAGTGCCACGCCGGGCAACGAAGTGACTTCGTTGTTCAGCCTCGATGGTCGGCACGCGCTGGTTACCGGCGGCAGTCGTGGCATCGGCGCGGCGATCGCGCACGCGCTCGGCAAGGCCGGCGCGAAGCTGACGCTGGTGGCGACCGGGAAGGGCTTGTCCGAAACGGCGAACGCGATGAGGTCCGCAGGCATCGACGTCGCCCGAACGATCGCGGCCGACCTGTCCAGCCACGAGGGCATCCGGGGCCTGTCCGATGACGTCGCACGCGGCGACGATTCGATCGACATCGTCGTCAACTGCGCCGGCGTCAACCTGCGCGAGGCTTTCGCGCAGGTCACGCCGAAAACGTGGGACAGGCAGGTGGTCATGCACCTCGCGGCACCGTTTTTTCTCACGCAGGCGCTGGCGCCGGCAATGAAGGCGCGCGGCTGGGGGCGGATGATCAACATCGCGTCGCTGCAGAGCTATCGCGCGTTTCGCCGATGGCGCGCCGTATGGCGCAGCCAAGGGCGGCATCGTGCAGCTGACCCGCGCCATTGCGCAGGAGTGGTCGCGCCACGGCATCACCTGCAACGCCATCGGTCCCGGATTCTTCCCGACCGACCTGACCGCCGCCGTGTTCAACGACGATGCGCTTGCGACCAGGCACGCCGAACAGACGGCGATCGGCCGCAACGGACGTTTGGACGACCTGCACGGCGTCGCGGTATTCCTTGCCAGCGACGCGTCGGCCTACATCACCGGCCAGACGATCATGGTCGACGGCGGCTATACGGCCAAGTGAGGAACAGCGATGGATGCCCTCGTCTATACCCAACCGCTGGAAGTTCGCCTCCAGGACCGGCCCTATCCGGCAGGTGGCCGATGGCGAGGTGATCCTCAGGATCGACGCGGCCGGCATCTGCGGCAGCGACATGCATGCCTACCACGGCCACGACCCGCGCCGGAAGCCCGGCCTCGTCCTCGGCCACGAATTCGCCGGAACGGTGGTCGAGAGCCGCGACACCTCGTTCGCAGTCGGCGACCGGGTCTCGGGCAACCCGTCGATCAGCTGCGGCACCTGCGACAACTGCGTGCAGGGGCGCGGCAACCTGTGCACCGACCGCAGCATGGTCGGCATGACGCGGCCCGGCGCCTTCGCGCAATACATGAGCATTCCGGCGCCGACGCTGATCAAGCTGCCCGACGACATCGAAAGCGATGCCGCAGCTCTGACCGAACCTGCGGCGACCGCGCTTCACGCGATCAACCTCGGGCAGCGCGCTTCGCACCGACCGCTGCAGGAAGGCCGCGTGCTGATCCTGGGCGGCGGCGCGATCGGCATGCTGGCGGCGCTGCTGCTCAAGCACTACGGAGTGACCGAACTGGTGGTGGTCGAACTCAACGCCGGGCGTGCCGGGTCGATCCGCGAGCACGTCGGTTGCGAGGTGATCGATACCACCGAGCGGGCGCCGGGGGAATCCGGCTTCGACCTGGTGCTCGATTGCGTCGGTGCGGCGCCGACGCGCAAGGTCGCGTTTTCCGCGGTCAAGGCCGGAGGCGTTATCGTGCACATCGGGCTGCAGGACTGGGCGAGCGAGATCGACATGCGCAAGCTCACCTTGGGGGAGGTCGCTTTGCTGGGCGCGTTTACCTACACTCTGGCGGACATGCGTGCGACGGTGACACTGCTTCGTCGGCGCGCGTTCGGCGATCTGGCCTGGGTGGAGAAGCGCAGCCTTGCGCGACGGTCCGGCGGCATTCAGCGACCTGCACCACGGCAGGACGGCCGCGGCCAAGGTGCTGCTCAAGCCGCAATGATCGCCACCGGCGGTACGCGACGCGCTTTGAAGGAGAACCTCGAATGAAGCATTCGACGGGCAGTTCGAAACAGGCCGGAGATCGCCCCACCGGCCGTTGGCAGTTCGTCTTCGCTTCGTTGTTCGCCAGCGCGTTCGCGCTCAACGTCGCGCTGCGCATGCTGTTCATCAAGGCCAAGATCGACATCTGGCGCCTGGGCGACGTCGGCGAGTTCGTTCTGGTTCTCGCTGCCATGGCGTTTTTCGTATCCGGCGTGCTCGCGATCGAGGAAGCGCCGGAGTCTTCGGTCGCACCCACTCACGACAATACCTAGGAGAGAGATCATGAATACAGCCAGTCGCAATGCGCTTCAGCAATCGCCCGAGCGCCGACGTTTTTTCGACGTCACCAGTCGCTACGGCTTCACCACCGCCGTGCTGGCCGCTCACCGGAGGATTCCTCTGGTCCGAGCCGGAAGTGGCGCGCGCCCAGGACGACGAGGCGGCCAAGCAGAAGGCGGCCAAGCACACGATGATCTTCGCCACCGAGTACAAGGACGACGCTTTCCACACCTATCCGATCATGCAGACCCAGTTCAAGGACAACCTCGAGACGCTGAGCAAGGGCGAGGTCTACGTCAAGCTGCACCCGGCCGGCCAACTCGGCGTCGGCGGTGCGCTGGCGCAGAAAGTGCAGGCGGGCACGATCCAGGGCGGCTCGGTGTCGCTGTCGAACTTCTCGCCGTTCACGCCGGTGGTCGACCTGATCAACATTCCGTTCTGGTGCGGCGAGAACCAGAGGTTCGCCAACCTGGTCACCTCGGCGGCCTGGAACAACGAGATCACGCCCGAAGGTCACGGTCAAGGGCTACAAGCCGATGTTCTACTTCACGGTCGACCCGCGTACCGTGGCCGTGCGCAAGGGATTCGGCAAGATCGTCAAGACCCCGGACGACATGAGCGGCATGAAGATGCGCGTGCCGAGCTCCAAGCTGCTGCAGCAGTTCTACCGGCTGGCCGGCGCGAATCCGACCGTGGTGGCCTGGGGCGAAACCCCGAGCGCGCTCAAGCAGGGCGTGGCCGACGGACTCGATCCGGCGGTGGGCGCGCTCTACACCTTCGGTTTCATCGACATCCTCGAGGCGATCACGCTGGTCGAGTCGGTGCCCGACGCGCAGATGTTCGCGGCCAACTTCAAGTGGTTCGAGAGCCTGCCCAAGAACCTGCAGACCGTGTTCGACGACGCCAGCGCCAAGACCCAGGTCGAGAGCTTTGCGCAGATCCTGGTGGCGCGCAAGAACTCGATGGACGCGATGGGCAAGGCCGGCATCAAGTTCTACACGCCCAGCGACGCCGAGAAGCAGAAGTGGGTCGAGACCTGCGGCGAGCAGCGCGCGGAGTGGAACGACATCAAGAAGGAACTCGCCGGCTCGATCGAAATGTTCGACAAGCTCAAGGTTGCCGCCAACACCAAGGGCACGCATCACCGTCGCGGGCTGATGTTTTCGGTGCTGATGCGACAACGGGTGGCTTCGGCCGCCGTTCATGGAGGCTGACCGATGCGCAATCTGTTGCGACGGCTCGACGAGAACGGCGAGCGGTACCTGATGCTGGTCTTCTACTGCTTCATCGTGTTCGTGATCGTCGTCGAAGTGGTGCGTCGATTCGTGCTCGACTTCTCCTCGTTGTGGGGCGAAGAGGCGGCGCGCTTCGCGTTCATCTACCTCGGCTGGGTCGGGCGCCTCGTACGGCGTCAAGCAGCGCGCGCACATCCGCTTCGACGTGATGCTGCATGCTCCTGGCCGTCGCTGGCACGGCTACCTGTACCTGTTCGGCGAGTTCTGCACGCTGGTCTTCGCCGGTTTCGCGCTGTTCTGGTCGCTCGAGACGATCGGCACGCAGCTCGAGTTCGACTCGCTCGCGCCGGCGCTTCGCATCAGTCAGGTGTGGTTCGAGGCCGCCGTGCCGCTGGGTTTCGCGATGATGACGGTGCGCCTGCTGCAATCGATCCGGCGCGACATCCAGGACATCCGCGCCGGGCGCGAAGCCTACGCCGGCACCCTGCTGTTCGACTGAGACCGGAGTCCCGCTTCCATGACACTCGGACTCTGCCTCGGTTTTCGTTCTGCTCTGCTGTTTCTCGCGGTGCCGTTCTGGGTCGTCGCTCGGCCTGGGCACGATCGTGCTGCTGCTCGACCACCGATGCGCTGCCGCTGTCGCTGCTGGGCGAAGCGCTGTTCCAGGGCGTCGATTCGTTCGCGCTGATCGCGATACCGCTGTTCGTGCTCACCGGCGACGTGATGGTGCGCTCCGGCCTCGCGTACAAACTGCTCGATTTCGCCGAAGCGACCACCGGCAGCTTTCGCTCGGGTTTCGGCACCTCGACCGTTCTCGGTTGCGGCTTCTTCGCCTGCATCTCCGGGTCGGATGCGGCCGATGCGGCCGCCATCGGCCGCATCACGATGAAGCGACTGGTCGACCTTGGTTACCCCAAGCCCTACGCCTGCGCGCTGGTGGCGAGCGGTGCCTGCACCGGCATCCTGATTCCGCCGTCGATCGCCTACATCATCATCGGGCTGGTGCTGGGCATTTCGTCGTCCAGCCTGTTCGTTGCCGCGGCGATTCCCGGCGTGCTGGTGCTGCTCGGCGTGGTCATCACCAACGTGGTCGTGAATCGCATCAACGGCTACGAGAACTCGGCGAACCGCTTCTCGCTGGCGCGGTGGTTTCGCGCACTCAACGACGCCAAGTGGGCGCTGTCGATTCCGGGCATCATCCTCGGCGGGATCTATTCCGGCGTCTTCACGCCGACCGAATCGGCGGCGGTGGCGGTCGCGGTGGCGCTGATCGTCGGCGTGGTCCAGCGCACGATCAGGCTGAAGGACTTCCCGGCGATGCTCGAGACCTCGGCGCGCGTCAACGGCGTGATCCTGCCGATCATCGGCGTCGCGATGCTGTTCGCGCAGGCATTGACGATCCTCGACGTGCCGCAGAATTTCGTGCACTCGCTGACGTCGATCACCGACAATCCGATCGCGCTGATCTTCCTGATGCTGGTGATCTTCATCATCGCCGGCATGTTCATGGAGACCACGCCGAACATCGTCATCCTGGCGCCCTTGCTCTACCCGGTGGCCAAGGCGATCGGCATGGACGAGATCCACTTCTGCGTGTTCATGATCACTTCGCTCGGGCTGGGGTTCATCACGCCGCCGATGGGGCTGAACCTGTTCGTGATGTCCGGGCTCACCGGTACACCGATCATGGCGATCGCGCGACGCGCGGTCCCGTTCGTGATCACGATGGTCTTCGTCTCGCTGGTGGTCGGGTTCGTACCCACACTGTCGCTCTGGGCGCTGCGCTAGGCTGCGGACAACTGCGAGGTCTCCGTGCACACCTTGCTCGCGTCGGCGCCGCGATTGCCAGAGTGGCGTTTCCTGAGATGAGCGGGCGCCCGATTTCGGCGAAAGCTACGCCGTTTCGCGTCGTTTCCTCTTGATCCAGACGTCTTGGAGCGCTCCTGCGCTGCTGATATCCTGCAAGTTGCCATAACTAGAGGAGGGGCAAGTGATGAAGCTTCGCACCGTCATTTCGACCGTGGTCATCGCCGCAGCCTGCGGCGCGATTTCGGGCACTGCCGCCGCGCAACCGATCACGCTCAAGCTGCACCACTTTCTCGGACCCACGGCGCCCGCCCAGACCAAGATGCTCGAACCCTGGGCGAAGGAGGTCGAGAAGGCCTCCGGCGGAAAGGTCAAGATCGAGATCTTCCCGTCGATGTCGCTCGGCGGAAAGCCGCCCCAGCTGATCAACCAGGCGCGCGACGGCGTCGTCGACATCGTCTGGACGGTGAACGGCTACACGCCGGGCCTGTTCCCGCGCACCGAGGTCTTCGAACTGCCGTTCGTGCACACCAACAACCCGGCCGCGACCAATCTCGCGATGCGCGCGATGTTCGATCAGCACCTCAAGGAAGAGTACAAGGGCGTGCACGTGTTGTTCCTGCACGTGCACCAGGGCAGGGGATCCAGATGGTCGACAAGCTCGTGCGCAAGCCCGACGACCTCAAGGGCATGAAGATGCGCATCCCCACCCGCACCGGCGCCTGGATCATCGAGGCGCTCGGAGCGGCGCCGGTCGGCATGCCGGTGCCCGACCTGCCGCAGGCGCTGTCGAAGAAGGTGGTCGACGGCGCGTTCATCCCCTGGGAGATCATTCCGGCGCTCAAGCTGCAGGAGATGATCAAGTACGAGATCGAGGGGCCGGGCAAGGTGCGCTTCGGCAACACGACCTTCCAGGTGTCGATGAACGAGGCGCGCTGGAACTCGCTGCCGGCAGACGTGAAGAAGGCGTTCACCGACGTCTCGGGCGAGGCCTGGGTGCGCAAGGTGGGCCAGATCTGGGCGCAGAACGACGATGGTCGGCATCGCGCGTGGCGAAGAAGGCGGGCAACCAGCACGTTCAGCTCACCGCTGCCGAACTCGACGCGTTCAGGAAGCAGCTCGAGCCGGTGGTCGAGCGCTGGGTCGCCGAGGTCAAGGAGAAGGGGATCGACGGCAAGGCGATCGTGGCCCAGGCGCGCAAGGAGATCGAGAAGTACTCGAAGTAACAACCGGTGAACGGTGACGCGAACGGCGCCAGGCGGGCCTCCTTCGGCCTGGCGCGTCGCGTCATCGACGTCGTGGGCTCTGCTCGGCGGCGTCGTGCTGATGGGCATCGCGCTGATGAGCACCTGGAGCGCGACCAGCGCGTTCCTGTTCAACAAGCCGCTGCAGGGCGACTTCGAACTGGTCGAGATGCTCGTGGCGGTAGCGGTGTTCATGTTCCTGCCCTACTGCCAGCTCACCGAGCGCCAACGTCACCGCAGACATCTTCACCGCCGGCGCGTCGAAGCGTGCGGTCGCCCTGTTCAAGCTGCTGGCGGCCGCGATTGCGGTCGCTTTCGGCGCGCTGCTCACCTGGCGCATGTACGCGGGCCTGCTCGACTATCGCGAGTACGTCGAGACGACCACCATCCTGCGCATCCCGGTCTGGTACGCGTACGTGCCGATCCTGATGTCGCTCGCGCTGTTGCTGCTGGCCTGCCTGATCACGATCAGGGATCTGGTGCACGACATGCGACGCGCGAGCTGACGCGGCCCGGCCTTGGAACCCAGCGTCGTGGTCGGTTTGGGGGGCGTGGTCGCGCTGGTCGCGCTGATCGCGATCCGCGTCCCGATCGCCTACTCGATGATCCTCGTGGGCGGCATCGGAACGATGATCCTGACCGATCCCCGGGTCTTTCTCGCGCAGCTCAAGAATCTCGCCTACTCGCAGTTCTCGATCTACGACCTGTCGGTGTTGCCGATGTTCGTGCTGATGGGCAACATCGCGACGCGCGCGGGCCTGAGCCGCGACCTGTTTCGCGCCGCCAACGCGTGGCTGGGCTGGATGCGCGGCGGCGTCGCGATGTCGGCGATCGCCGCGTGCGCCGGTTTCGGCGCCGTGTGCGGCTCGTCGCTGGCCACCGCGTCGACGATGGCGCAGGTCGCGCTGCCGGAGTTGCGCCGCTACAAGTACAGCCCGACGCTGGCCACCGGCACGCTGGCCGCGGGCGGGGTGCTGGGCATCCTGATTCCGCCCTCGATCGTCCTCGTGGTGTACGCGATCGTCGTCGAGGCCAGCATCGTCAAGATGTTCATGGCCGCGTTCGTACCGGGGCTGATCGCGGTGCTCCTGTTCCTGCTCACGATCGCGATCTATGTAAGGGTGCGACCCGAGGCCGGCCCGCGCGGCGACCGCGTGTCGCGCGCCGAGTTCATCGAGGCCACGGTCAAGGTCGGCCCGGTCGTGCTGATCTTCGGCGCCGTCATGGGCGGCATCTACTTCGGCCTGTTCAATCCCACGCCGGCGGCGGCCGTCGGGGTGGTCCTGGTGACGATCGTCGGGCTCGCGCGGCGAACGATGGGGTGGGCCGAGATCAAGGTCGGTCTGCTCGATACCGCCAGGACGACCGGGATGATCTACCTGATCCTGCTCGGCGCGCAGTTGCTCAACATCTTCATGGCGCGCGGAGGCGTGCCGCAGGCTGCCGCCGAGCTGATGGCGAATTCCGGGCTGTCGCCGCACATGGTGCTGGTGCTGCTGCTGATCGCGCTGATCCTGCTCGGCTGTCTGATGGACAGCCTGTCGATGATCCTGCTGACGATCCCGTTCTTCTGGCCGGTGATCTCGGTGATGGATTTCGGGATGAGTCAGGACGACCTGAAGATCTGGTTCGGCATCCTGGCGCTGATCGTCGTCGAGCTCGGCCTGATCACGCCGCCGGTGGGCATGAACGTGTTCGTGATCAACACGCTCGCGCGCGACGTGCCGATGATCCAGACCTTCATCGGCGTGATGCCGTTCTTCGGCGCCGAGTTGGTGCGCGTGGCGCTGATCGTGCTCTTTCCGGCGCTATCGCTGTGGCTGCCGAGGATTCTCTCTGGCTGAGCTCAGGCCGCGAGCGCCTGGCGCGCGATGCTCATCCGGATCGTGCTCAGGTCGTCGCCTCGCAACTCGCGCAGCGCGTAGCCGGTGAAGTCGTCGACCACCTGTTTGCGCCAGTACAGATCGCCGTCGGTGTTGTCGAGCGGCTTGGCACGCGAGGCCACCGCCCCCGCGGCGTCGGCGATCGTCTCGTCGTCGAGCTTCTTGCCCACCAGTGCGGTGGTCGCATCGGGCACCAGGAACGGGCGCGACGCGACGGCGCCGAGCGCGACGCGTGCGTCTTCCACCGTGCCGTCGGCGGCGAATCGAATCGCCGCCGCGACGCCGAGGATCGGGAAGTCGAACGAACCGCGCCGGCGAAGTTTCCAGTAGGTGCTGCGCCAACGCGCGTCCGACGGCAGCAGCACTTCGGTGAGCACCTCGTCGCTGCGACGCGACAGATAGTCGATGCCGTCGTTGCGGTACAGGTCGGCGACCGGGATGTCGCGCTCGCCTTCGGCCGACACGAGGCGCACGGTCGCGCCGATCGCGATCAGCGCCGGCGCGGTGTCGGTGGACGATGCCGCGACGCAGCGCTTGCTCGCGGTGGCGACCCAGCAGGTCTGGCCGTCGCGCTTGAGGCAGTAGTCGATCGCCTTGCGCCACTCCTCGTTCTGGTCGTAGTAGGTGCAGCGCGTGTCCAGGCAGAGGTTGCCGCCGATCGTTCCCATGTTGCGCAGGTGCGGCGTGGCGACCTGCGCGGCCGCCTGCCAGAGACCACGATAGCGCTCGCGCACCGCGGCGTTGCCCACGAGGTCCGAGAGCGTGAGCGAAGCGCCGAGCGATACGGTGCCGTCGTCGCCGAAGCGGCGCATCGCTGCCACGTCGCGCACCGACACCAGCACGCGCGGCGTCTGCTGCCTGCGCTTCATGTTCGGCAGCAGGTCGGTGCCGCCAGCCACCAGCATCGCCTGCGCGCCTTCGCCGGCGAGAACGCGCGCGGCTTCCTCGGCCGACGAAACGGCGCGATACTCGAACCACGGAAGTCGCATCATGCCGCTGCCCCTTCGCGCGATTTGCTCCCGGCCCGAGGCCTGTGCACCGGTTTTCCGTCGGGCGTCTTGAGCACGTCGCCGTCGCCGCCCTCGCCGGGGGGGAGGACGAATATCGGGTCCGGATACGGGATGTCCGGGAACGACTCGGGACCGAAGCGCGGCGCCTCGCCCTTGGCCTTGCGCTCGAGCGCGGTGAGGATCTTGTCGGGCGTGATCGGCACCTCGTCGATGCGCACGCCCAGCGCGTCGAACACCGCGTTGGCCAGCGCCGGCATCACCGGAAGAAGCGGCCCCTGTCCGGCTTCCTTCGCTCCGAACGGACAGTTCGGATCGGGATCCTCGACCATCACGCAGTCGACTTCGGGCATGTCGAGCGCGGTCGGGCTCTTGTAGTCGAGCATCGAGGGCACGCGGTGCACCAGCGCGTTGCTCAGCTTGGGCGGCAGGCGGCGAAACACCTGCTCTTCCATCAATGCCTCGCCCAGGCCCATGTACACGCTGCCGATCGCCTGGCCGCGTGCCAGCGTCGGGTTGAGCGTGCGTCCGATGTCGTGCGCGATCCAGATCTTGGGCACCGTGATCCAGCCGGTGTTCGGGTCGACCTCGACCTCGACCACGCAGGCGGTGTACGAGTACGCCGGCGAGGGTCCCACGCCCGCACCCTTGAACTTGCCCGGGGGCTTGGGCGGCGCGTACGAACCCAGCGCGCCGATCGTGCCGAAGCGCGTCTCGGCGGCGACCACCGCCTCGACGAAGCTCAGGCTGCGCGAAGGATCCTCGGCGACGAAAGCGCGACCCCGCGCGAACACGATCCGATCGGGCACCGAGTCCAGCAGATCGGCAGCGGCCAGCGCGAGTTTCCCGCGCACCTGCTCGGCGGCCTCGATCGCTGCGTTGCCCATCATCACCGTGACACGGCTCGAGTACGAACCGAGGTCGATCGGGGTGATGCCGGTGTCGCCGGTGACCAGGCGCACGTCGCGCGGGTCGATGCCGAGCACTTCGGAGACGATTCCGGCCAGCACGTCGTCCGAGCCCTGGCCGACCTCGGTCGCGCCGCAGTACGCGGTGACCTGGCCGCTGCGATCGAGCAGGATCTGCACGCCGGTGTGCGGCATCTTGTTCCAGTAGATCGCCAGCCCCGCGCCGCTCAGGTACGAGCTGCAGGCGATGCCCACCCCGCGGCCCACCGGCAGCTTGCCGTGCTTGTTGTTCCAGTCCGAGCGCGCCACGACGGTGCGGATGCACTCGGCCAGCCCGATCGATCCGATGGGCAACCAGTTCGCGGTGAGCGTGTTCGGCTTCGCGACCATGTTCAGGCGCAGTTCGGCCGGGTCGATGCGCAGTTTCTCGGCGATCTTGTCGAGCTGGATCTCCTGGCCGAATCGCGGCTGCGGCGTGCCGTGGCCGCGCTTGGGGCCGCAGGGCGGCTTGTTGGTGAACGCGCGGCAGCCGTCCCACTTGTAGCGCGGGATCTCGTAGGTCACGCACGACAGGGCGCCGGTATAGAACGTGCTCGCGACGCCGTACGAACCGTAGGCGCCGCCGTCGAGCAGGGTCTGCAGGTGCATGGCGTCGATGCGGCCCTCGTTGCTCACGCCGGTGCGGATCTTCATCAGCACCGGGTGCCGGCCGCGGTGCATGTAGAACACTTCCTGGCGCGTCAGGCAGATCTTGACCGGGCGCCCGAGCATCAGCGCCGCCTTCGCGACCACCATCTCGTGGTTGCAGACGTCGGTCTTTCCGCCGAATCCGCCGCCGTTCGGACAGGCGATCACACGGATGTGCGCGGCGTTCATCTGCAGCACGCGCGCGAGCGTGCGGTGCAGGTAGTGCGGCACCTGGGTCGAGGCCCACATCGTGAGCTTGCCCTCGCCGTCGGTCTCGGCCACCGCGGCGTGCTCTTCCATCGCGAGGTGCGTGTTGCCCTGGTAGAAGAAGGTGTCCTCGAAGACGTGGTCGGACTTGGCCAGCGCCTCTTCGACGTCGCCGAACTCGTAGGCCTGCAGCCGGTGCAGGTTGCCCTGCTCGCCGTAGTCGTGGATGCGCGGCTCGGGCGTGAGCAGCGCCTCTTCGGGCGAGGAGATGGTGGCGAGCTGCTCGTATTGCACGTCGATCAGCGCGAGCGCCTCGTCGGCGGTCTGCTCGTCCTTCGCGATCACCGCGGCCACCGGGTCGCCGACATAGCGCACACGATGCGGCGCGAGCGGATATTCGTCCTGCGTGACGGGCAGCAGGCCGTAGCTCAACGGGAAATCGGCGCCGGTGAGCACCAGGTGCACGCCCGGATGCGCGCGCGCGCGCTCCGTGTCGACCGAGACGACCTTGGCGTGCGGCAGGTGCGAGCGCAGCATCTTCGCGTGCAGCATGCGCGGGCGCACGATGTCGTCGGCGAACTGCGTCTGCCCGGTGGACTTGGACCGGCCGTCGACCCTGCGTCGCGCTTTGCCGACCACCTCGAAGTGTTTTTCGTCCTTCATGCCACGCTCCCGCGTTCGGCGATGCGTCGCCCGGCTTCCTCGACCGCCTCGAAAATCTGCTGGTACCCGGTGCAGCGGCACAGGTTGCCGGCGAGCGCCTCGCGAACCTGTTCGCGTGTCGGCGCGGGGGTCTCGCGCAGCAGCGCCTCGGCCGTCATCAGCATGCCCGGCGAGCAGTAGCCGCATTGCGAACCGCCCAACTCGGCGAAGGTCTCCTGCAGCGGATGCAGCCGCGCTCCGTCGGCGAGTCCCTCGACCGTGCGGATTTCGCGCCCTTCGCAGCCGACCGCCAGCACCAGGCACGAGAGCTGCGGCTCGCCGTCGATCTGGACCGCGCACACGCCGCACTCGCCCAGCTCGCAGCCGTGCTTGGTACCGGTCAGCGCGAGGTCTTCGCGCAGCACTTCGAGCAGGGTCTTGTACGGTGCGAACGAGACTTCGCGCGATTCGCCGTTCACCCGCAAGGTGAGGTGCGCGTTCTTCCTGATCGGAATCTCGGTGACGCTCGCTGTCTGTTCGGTCGGCATTCGTATCCCCGTGGGTTCGGCTCAAGCGATCCGCCAATATAGCGCCGCAGTGCAGCACGAAGATTGACGCGCGACAAACCGCGAGCCCTCAACAGGCAGGATACTGCATGTGATCCTGACTTACAGGCCGTATCTGAACACCAGCATCGCGCTCAGCGCCAGCCACATGATGATGAACAGCGGCGTGCCGACGCGGACGAAGTCGGAGAACCGGTAGCCCGCGGCGTTCATCACCAGCAGATTGGTCTGGTAACCCATCGGCGTCAGATAGCAAAGGTTGCAGCCGAACAGCACCGCGAGCACGTAGGGTTCGGGCGCGACCCCCAGCGTCAGCGCCATCTCCACGCCGAGCGGCGTGCCGATCGCGGCGGCGGCGTTGTTCGAGACGAAGTTCGTGAGCAGGCCCATCAGCAGCATCAGGATCGCGAGCAGGTAGCGAGGCTCCAGTGAACCGGCGACGCCGATCAGCTGGTTCGCCAGAAACGCGGTGCCGCCGGTGACCGACAGCGCGCCGCCGAGCGCCAGGCTCGCGGTGACCAGCATGATCACCTTGGCCGAGAGCGAGTTGCCGACGTCGCGCCAGGTGATCACGCGCCCGAGCAGCAGCGCGAGCACGCCGGCGAGCGCGGCCAGCGCGATCGGCAGCGTCTTGGTCGCCGCGAACAGGACCACGACGGCCATCGTCGCGATCGCGAACCACGCCTTCTCCTGTCGCGGCAGGACGTGGCGCGCATCGAGCAGCAGCCCGATCCCGTCGTGCTGCGCGGCGAGCAGCTGATCTTCGGGGCCCTGCACCAGCAGCGTGTCGCCGGCCTCGAGCGGGCGGTCGATCATCTCGCCCTTCGACCATTTCGCGCCGTTTCGCACCGCGCGCAGTCCGACGAGCGCGAGTCGATAGTGCTCGACCAGGCGTTCCTGTCGAACCGAGCGTCCGACCAGCGGCGAGTCCGGTGTCACGACGAACTGCGCGACGACGCGGTCCTCGACCGCCGAGTCGTCCTTGGCGGGCGGCTTGGTATCCCCGTCGTCTTCGGGTGCGCCTTTCTCCTCGCCGTTGCCGGGGGCCGCGGCCTGCTTCACCTCGTCCGCCCCCGCTTCGTCGACCTTCGATTCGTCGACCTTCGCTTCGTCGATCTTCGCTTCGTCGACCTCCGCTTCACCCTCGACCTGCTCGGGCGCCAACCCGTGCAGCGTGGCCTTGAGCACCGTCTCGTATTCCTTCAGGTTCGCGACCGTGTCCTGCAGCAGGATCAGGTCGCCCGCTGCCAGCTTCGTGTCGGGCATGCGCGCGCGCGAGATGCCGCTTGCCGCGCGCAGGTCGACGATGCGCATCCGTCCGCTCGTGGCTTCGATCACCTCCGAGAGCGGTCGGCCGTCGAGCCAGCTCTCGGGCTCGACGCGGATGTCGGCGTCGAACACCGCTTCCGAATAGACGCCGCCCGGGGTCTCGACCGAACCGAGCATTCGCGGTGCGACGATCCACAGGTACAGCATCGCCGGAACGGCCGCCGCCGCCACCAACGGGTAGAAATCGAGCATCCCGAGCGGGGGCTGGCCGAGCTCCTGCGCCATCGACACGACGATCAGGTTGGTCGAGGTTCCGATCGTCGTCGCCATGCCGCCGATCAGCACCGCGTAGTTCATCGGCATCAGCAGCCGGGCCGGCGACGACTGCGCGCGCCGGGTCGCGGCGATCAGCAGCGGGATCAGCAGCACCACCACCGGAGTGTCGTTGACGAATCCGCTCGCCAGCGCCGCGCCGAGCATCACCGCGAGCAGCGCGAGCCCGGGGCGCTTCGCCACCCATCCCGAGAGGTGTCGCGCCACCGGTTCGAGCGCGCCGGTGAGCACCAGCGAATGCCCGAGGATCATCAGCGCGCAGATCGCGAGCAGCGCCGGGTGACTGAAGCCGGCGAACAGCGAGAACGGTTCGACCGCGGCGCCGGCGCTCTGATAGGGAAACGCGAGGAAGAACAGCGGCAGCGCGACCAGGATGACCAGGCAGACCGAGGCGATCGGAAAACGATCCCAGACGAACACCGTGAACACGATCGCGGTGAACGCGAGCAGCACCACGCCGTGGCCGTTCAGGCCGGCGATCGCGAGCGCGTCGAGCATCTGGAAACGTCCCCGGGGCGATCTAGGCGCGGCCCCGGAGCGCGGGGCGTCGCTTGAGCGCTTCGGTCAACCCTTGTCTCCGACGGCGTCGTTCACGCACTTCCTGCTGAAGCTGTTCTTCGCCGCGCCCGCGAGTTTCTTCTCGGCCGCGACGGCGCCGCACTTGGCAGCGGCGTCGGACTCGCACTTCTTCATGAAGCTGTTCTTCGCGGCGCCGGCGAGCTTCTTCTCCGCCGAAACGGCCGCACAGGTGCCCTGCGCGGCGAAAGCGCCCGGAAGGAAAGCCGCGAGTGCGGCGGCGAGGACCAGTTTGCGCATCGTTCGTTCTCCCTGGAACCGCAATCATCGCGGACAATGGGATCGAACCACAAACGCCCTGCGGTGCGCAAGTTCGGCGCGGTCCGCTCTTGCGGTCTCCTTTCCCCGGCACGGGGATTGCAGTAAGTTCGGGACGCTGTGGGATACGAATCGATGACCAATACGGTGGAGAGAGAATGAGTCCGCGTCGCTGGCTGACAGAGAAGATCTTTCGCGTCGCAAGGCGCGCGCTGCCGGCGATGTCGGACACCGAACGCGCCGCGATCGACGCGGGCGACGTCTGGTGGGACGCGGAACTGTTCACCGGCAACCCCGACTGGGCGATGCTGCTCGCCACGCCGCCGGCGCGCCTCAGCGAGGCCGAACGCGCGTTTCTCGACGGACCCACCGAGGAGCTGTGCGCGATGCTCGACGAGTGGCGCGTGAACTTCGAGCTGCGCGACCTGTCGCCCGAGGTCTGGGAGTTCATCAAGCGCGAGCGCTTCGTCGGGATGATCATTCCGACCGAATACGGCGGGCTGGGTTTCTCGGCATTCGCACACTCCGAGGTCGTGCGCAAGATCTCCACGCGCTCGCTCACCGCCGCGGTCACCGTGATGGTGCCCAACTCGCTGGGGCCCGGAGAGTTGCTCCACATGTTCGGAACCGACGAGCAGAAGCGCCACTGGCTGCCGCGACTGGCCGACGGGAGGGAGCTACCGTGCTTCGGACTCACCAGCCCGGAAGCCGGTTCTGACGCGGCGGCGATGATCGACTCGGGCGTCGTCTGCCATGCGCAGGTCGAGGGCGAGCGCGTGCTCGGCATTCGCCTGAACTGGAACAAGCGCTACATCACGCTCGCGCCGGTGGCCACCGTGCTCGGGCTCGCGTTCAAGCTCTACGATCCCGAGAAGCTGCTCGGCGGCGAGGAGGACATCGGGATCACGGTGGCGCTGGTGCCCACGAACCTGCCGGGCGTGACGATCGGGCGACGCCACTGGCCGGCGATGCAGTCGTTCCAGAACGGCCCGACGCAGGGCAAGGACGTGTTCGTGCCGATGTCGAACGTGATCGGCGGGCACGAACAGGTGGGCAAGGGCTGGGCGATGCTGATGAGCGCGCTCGCCGCCGGGCGCAGCATCTCGCTGCCATCGCAGTCGGCCGCCGCCGCCGCGTTCGCCGCGCACACCACCGGCGCCTACGCGCGAATCCGCGAGCAGTTCAACATCCCGATCGGACGCTTCGAGGGCGTGCAGGAGCGCCTCGCGCGACTCGCGGGCACCGCGTATACGCTCGACGCGGCGCGCCGGCTCACCTGCGCTGCGCTCGACGAGGGCCGCAAGCCGGCGGTGATCTCGGCGATCATGAAGCTGCACGCCACCGAGCGGATGCGCACGGCGGTGGACGACGCGATGGACGTGCACGGCGGCAAGGGGATCATCGACGGGCCGAAGAACTACATCGGCCGCGTCTACCGCTCGGTGCCGGTGGGGATCACGGTCGAGGGCGCGAACATCCTCACGCGCAGTCTGATCGTGTTCGGTCAGGGCGCGATCCGCAGCCACCCCTACATCCTCAGCGAAACCGAGGCGCTCGCGCAGCCCGATCCCGACAAGGCGCTCGCGGCTTTCGACGCGGTGCTCTGGAAGCACGTCGCGCACTTCACGCGCAACCTCGGCCGCGCGCTGGCGCGCAACTGGAGCATGGGGCGGATCGGCCCGGCTCCTGCCGCGGGCGCGGCGCGCCGCTACTACAAGCAGGTGTCGCGCTACGCGGCCGGCTTCTCGCTCGCTTCGGACCTCGCGATGCTCACGCTGGGCGGCGGGTTGAAATTCCGCGAGATCCTCTCGGCGCGGCTCGGCGACATCCTCTCCGAGCTGTACCTGCTCTCGGCGGTGCTCAAGCGTTGGGAGGACGAGGGCCGGCAACAGGCCGACCTGCCGATCGTGCACTGGTGCATGGCCGAGGGGTTCGCCGTGATCGAGACGCGCTTCGCGCAGGTGATCGCGAATTTTCCCAACCGGCCGGCCGCGTGGCTGCTGCGTGTCGTGGTCCTTCCGCTCGGGCGCGGGCGGGTCGGCCCGTGCGATCGCGACATCGAGGCGGCCGCCACCCTGCTGCTCTCGCCGTCGGCCACGCGCGACCGACTCACCGAGGGCATCTACCACGGTCGCGACGGCGACGCGGTGGCGGTGCTCGACCGCGCGTTCGCGCTGATGCACGAAGTCGACCCGATCCGCAAGCGCCTGCGCAAGGCCGGCGTGACCGACCCCGAACGCGCGCTCGAACAGGGCCTGATCGACGCAGGCGAGGCGGCGCGACTCGCCGAGACCGCGCTGGCGGTCGAGCAGGCGAGCGCGGTGGACGATTTCGCGCCGGAGGAATTGGTGTCGCGCGCGTCGGTGCCGCGCGACGTGGCGTCGCCCGCATCGGCGACCTGATTTCCCGATTCGCGCGGGCCGACCCCTACCAGCCCCCGAACCGCTCCCAGGTATCGACGACCGCCGCGCCCCCGGGCGCGACGATCCGGTACGAGCGATGCTGGGCCGCGGTCGCGCAGGCGTGATTGGGCAGCACGCGCAACAGCGTGCCCACCGGGTATCGATCGACGTCGACGTCGCTGCCGCCGTCGCGGCGACCGATCACGCCGTGTTCCTGGTTGGCCGACACGAGCACCAGCGGATCGAGCGAACGCCCGCGCGCGTCGCACACCAGCCCAAAGCCCTGGTCGATCGCCTGGGTCGAGGTGCCGCGGTCGCGCGACATCGCCATCCATCCGGCGTCGGTGACGATCCAGCCTTTGTCGCGCTGGTGCCCGATCACGGTGGTCAGCACCGAAAGCGCGATGTCCTGCGGCTCGCACACGCCGAGCCCCGCCATCACGAGATCCTGGAAGACGTAGACGCCGGCGCGCATCTCGGTCACGCCGTCGAGTCGCTCGGCGAAGGTGGCCGTCGGCGTGGAACCGACGCTGACCACCGGCGCGGCGTGGCCGGCGGCACGCAGCAATGCGGCGCTGCCCAGCACCGCCGCGCGTTCGGTCTCGGCCATCGCGCGGATCGCGTCGACCGTGCGGCAGTCGTAGGACGCGCCGGCGTGGGTCATCACACCGCGCAGCTCGGCCGAGTCTTTCAGCGTCGATGCGATCGCGACCAGCAATTCGCCGTCGTCGGGTTTCACCCCGGCGCGGTGGCCGTCGCAGTCGATCTCGATCAGAACCGCAAGTCGATCGCCGAGTTCGGCGGCGCGTCGTGCGACCGTGCGCGCGGCCTGCAGTCCATCGACCACGATCGTGAGCTGCGCGCCGCGACGCCGCAAAGCCGCGACGTGATCGAGCTTGCCCGGCGCGATGCCGACCGCGTAGAGGATGTCGCTGAAGCCGTGCTCGAGGAACTGTTCGGCTTCGCGCAGCGTGGACACGGTGATCGGCCCGGGTCCGTCGGGGAAGATCCGGCGTGCGACGTCGACACTCTTGCAGGTCTTGAGGTGCGGGCGCAGGCGCACCCCTAGCGCCCGTTCGCGGGCGCGCATCCGCGCGAGGTTGCGCTCCATGCGCTCGAGCTCGAGCAGCAGCGCCGGGGTCTCAATCTGCGACAGCTCCATCGTGCGCGAAGTCTACGCCGCACCGCGCTCAGAATCGCACCGAGGGCCCCCTCCACCCCGGGTCGCGCGGACGGGCCCGTGCGATCGCCTGCGCCGCCGTGCGCCACTGCCCGCAGGCGTTGCGTCCGGGGCGTCCTCGCAACATGTTCAGCACGCCCTTGCATCGGGCGTAGAACGCGATGAAGCGCCGCACCTCGTGCTCCTGTTTCGGATCGAGCGGGTGCGCGCTGCACACCAGCTTGTCGTCCTCCATCCCGCGGTCGATCAGCGTCACCGCGCCCCAGGCGCGCATCCGCACGCGCGTGCCGAAGGCAAGCCTCGGCCCGAGCACGATCGCGTCGAGCAGGTCGCCCTCGAGCCCGACGAAGTCCGGGACCGCGCCGTAGTTGAACGGGCACGGCAGCGGTGAAACGAAGTCGATCGAGCCGCTCGCGCCGCGCTTGAGAAAACTCCAGCGTGGCACTTCGATCATCACTTCGACCCACGGCGCGAGCTGCGACTCGGATTGCTCTGTCATCGGGCGATTGTCGCCGATCGCGGCGCGGCGACTTGGATCGCAGGCGCGCCAGGGCGATAATCGCGCATGCTCGGTTTCCTTCCCCCGGTCGTTCGCGGCGTGATCGCGTTCACGCTGCTCCTCGTCAACACGCTGTTCTGGTGCCTGTTGCTGTTCGTGTTCGCGCTCGTCAAGCTCGCGATTCCGCTGGCCGCGGTGCGCCCGTTGCTGGACCGCACGCTGAACGCGATCGCCACCAGCTGGGTCGCCTGCAACAGCGCATGGATGAGGCTCACGCAGCGCACCGAGTGGGACGTCGAGGGCATCGACGCTCTCAGCTACGAAGGCTGGTACCTGGTGAACTCGAACCACCAGTCGTCGGTCGACATCTTCGTGCTGCAGCACCTGCTCAATCGCCGCATTCCGATGCTCAAGTTCTTCCTCAAGCGCCAGCTGCTCTACGTCCCGGTGATGGGCCTGGCGTGGTGGGCGCTGGAGTTCCCGTTCATGCGCAGGCATTCGGACGCCTACCTGAAAGCGAACCCGCAAAAGAGGTTCGACGACATCGAGACGGCGCGCCGCGCCTGCGAGAAGTTCGCGCGCGTTCCCACCAGCGTGATGAACTTCGCCGAGGGAACGCGCTTCACCGCCGCCAAGCACCTGACGCAGAAATCGCCCTACGCGCACCTGCTCAAACCCAAGGGCGGCGCGCTCGGACTCGCGCTCGGCGTGCTAGGGGCGAAGTTCCATTCGCTGCTCGACGTGACGATCGTCTATCCGCTCGGTGCGCCGACGTTCTGGGATTTCCTCTGCGGGCGCGCGCGCAGGATCGTCGTGCGGGTCAGGCAGATCGAGATTCCGGCCGAACTGCTCGCCGGCGACTACGCGGCCGACACCAGGCACCGCAAGGTGTTGCAACGCTGGCTGCAGGAGATCTGGCGCGAGAAGGATGCCCAGATATCGGCGCTTCTGGGCCAAGCGCGGCAGGATGCGAGCTGAGGCGCGCATCCTGCGCGCGGCTCATTGGAGCTTGATCGAGAGTTCCTTGATCAGGCGACCGTATTTTTCGTGGTCCTCGCGAAACAGCTTCGCGAACTGCGCCTGCGATCCGCCCACCGGCTCGAGCGCCGACTTCGCGAAGCGCTCGCGCAGAGCCGGATCGGTGAGCGCCTTGTTCACTTCGGCGTTCAGGCGCGCGATCACTTCGGGCGGTGTACCGGCCGGAGCGAACAACCCGAGCCACTGGTCGAGCACCAGCCCGTTGACGCCGGACTCCTGGTAGGTGGGCACGTCGGGCAGCGACGCCGCACGCGCGGCGGTCGTTTGCGCGATGATCTTCAGCTTGCCCGCCTTGTGGTGCGGGATCACCGGCGTCGAACCGAGCGATCCGAGCGGCACCTGCCCACCGAGAAGGTCGACGATCGCCTGGCCGCCACCCTTGTAGGGAACGTGCGTGAGCTTGATACCCGCGAGCTGGGCGAACCACTCGCCGGCGATGTGCTGGCCCGAACCGGCGCCGGACGTGGCGAACCCCATGCCGGGCTTGGATTTCGCGAGCGCGACCAGTTCCGCCACGGAGTTCACGCCGGTCGACGGATGGACCGCGAGAACGATCGGTTGCCGCGTGAGTTGCACCACCGGCGCGAACTCTTTCTGCGGGTCGAAGCTCATCGGGAACAGGTGCGGACTCGACGTGAGCGCGTCGGCGGTGGCCAGGATCGTGTAGCCGTCGGCGGGCTGTTTGGCAACGTGCTCGGCGCCGATGTTGCCCCCCGCACCTGAGCGGTTTTCGACCACCACCGGCTGACCGAGCGATTTCGTGAGCAACGCACCCACCGCGCGCACCGCGATGTCGGTCGAGCCGCCCGGTGGAAACGCGACGACGATGTGGATCTGCTTGTCCGGCCAGGCCTGCGCCTGCGCGAGCGCGCACGCGCAAGCAAGTCCCAGTGCGACCGCGAATCGTGTGATGTGTGCATTCATGACAACTCTCCTGTATCAGGGCACAAGATAGATCGGGCTCGACCATGCCAGGTGACCGTCCTCGAAGGTGACGCAGACGTAGAGCGCGTGTTCGCGCCCGGCTGCGAGTTCGAGGCGACGGGTAAACGAGAACTCGCGATGCCGATTGCTCTCGGGCAGTCGGAACACGCGCATTCGGCGCCGGATGCCGGCGCCCGATTCGAGCACCGTATCGTGCAGCCCGATGTCGGCGAGCGCCAGGCGCGCCTTGACCAGTGAAGTGTCGATCGACAGCGTTCCCGCGCGCGCGTCGGCGAGCAAGACGTCGGCTCCGCCGAAGCCGCCGGTCGTGATCGCCCGCCAGCGAAGCTGGTCGGGCGCGACACGCTCGAGTTTCTTGTCGATGTTCCAGGAATTGATCGGAGTCGCGCTCTCGAATCCGTTGCCCTCGAGCGTGGCCTTGCCGTCCCAGATCGTCTGGCGACCGCGGCCGCGGTATTCGGAGCCCTCCCACAGGATCCGGATCCGCCGGCCGAGGTCGGCCTCGGCGTAGGGACGCAGCGTCTCGAGCACTTCCATCCGGTCGCGCAGTTCCACGCGTTCGATCGGCGCGCCCGAGGAGATCGTGCACGAGAATTCGACCACGCCGGAACCGTGACGGACGATGTCGCCCATCATCGCCTCGCGCACCATCTGCGTCGCGCAATCGCCGAGCTGCGGATCCTCGTCGTAGCGCATCTGCTCGCGTTCGAAGCGCGCGCCGACCTCGAGGATCACGCGACTGCCGGTCGTCGCGTAGTGGTGGCGGCGCCGCAGCGCGTCGGCCAGCCCGCGGCGCGACAGTTCGGGAGCGAGCATGCACGTCAGGCCGCCGTAGGCGCCGAACAGCGACGCGCCGGGGTGGCTCGCGCCGTGGCGTCCCTTGTGCCCGTCGGAGTTGGCCACGATGCCGACGCGATAGCCGCTCTCGAAAGCGTCTTCGAGCAGCCACTCGAAGGTGCCCCAGTCCGAATGGATCTCGACCGAGCGTTCGGTGCGCCCGTTGTGGCTCATCCGGATGTCGGCGTAGCGCCCGCCGACATGCGCGAACACGACGCAGTCCTCGCCAGCGAGCGCTTCGAACAGGTCCTCGGCGCTGTTGGCGTCAGTGGCGAGATCGGACAGGTCTTCGACCAGCGCGTGGTGCGAGCGGTGGATCTGCCGACCCTCGGAGAGAAACAGCACGTTCCGATCGCCGCCGAGGCCGGTGTTGCCCGACCATTCGTAGCCCGGAAAGATGACGAACTCGCCGTCGCGGTCGTACTCGGCGCAGAGTGCGTTGAGGTGCTCCCAGAAAGGCGTCGTGATCTGGAAGTCGTTTCCCTGGTGGCTCATTGCGTCGAGAAACGCCGTGTCGCGCGCGAACTCGATCAGCTCGCGCGCCGAGTTCGTGCCGATCGTTTCCTCGGATTGACCGTGCAGGTCGGCCCAGTAGGGCAGTAGCGCGGCCTGCGCCACGGCGCGCATCGGGTTCGACGCGCACAGCACGCGCCCCTCGGAGTCGAGGAACTCGACGCGCAACTCGCCGGGCTGCTCGACGCGCAGACCGTCGAAGCGCTGCACGAGCTGGCCCGTGCGCATCTCGAAAGCCTGCGCGAGCCCCGACACCGGCAGCGACGCGCGCACCGTGTAGCGACCCTGCGCGAGGTGGCTCGGGTTGCCCCACTTGTCCTCGCCCTTGAATCCCAGCGTGAAGGGCTCGCCCGTGCGCCGTGTGGTCGGCAGCAGCGCCTTCCATCCAACCGGCGGGCCGGCGAGGACCGCGATCGTCGGTTGCTCGGGCAGTTCGACGTAGTTGTAGGTCGCGAACGGGTCGACCAGCACCTTGAACTCGAAGGTCGGTTCGGTGAAGGTCTGCATCCGCAGGCCGGGCGAGCCGCCGCGCGTGTCGCCCAGTCGCACCGTGATCGTGTCGCCTTCGCGCAGGAACCCGCGCTGCACGCGGATCAGCAGCGTCTTGTCCCAGGGCCGTACGTTGCCCTTCTGGTCGAAGCGCATCTCGAGCACCGCGCCGTTGGACGCCTCGGCGCTCACGTAGTTCCATCCGGCGGGATCGGTCAACTGCAGCCGGCCCATGTCCGATGCAAAGCGATGCACGACCTTCAGGCTTCCGGTGTCGTCGATCCCGAAGTACCCGGCGGTATAGACCAGCGTGAGCGAGGCGAAGCCGCCTGCTTCGACCGCGGCGTCCGGAGATATCGTTGCGCGCCCGGCGCGATCGGCGAGGTAGGTGGAGTGGAAGGCGTTGTTGCGAAGGGGGAGCGCGGCGTCGTTCATCTGCAATGTAGGGAAAGCGGTGGATCGGGCTGCCAGTGCGCAATGTACGGCGCGGACGAATCATTGTCGTGCCATGACGTTGCTACATGAAAGCTATATCAGTATTATCTTGCGACATGGGTGACGACAACCAGCAGATCTCGCTGCAGCAGCTGCGCGCGCTGGTGGCGCTGGGCGAATGCGGCAGTTTCACCGTCGCGGCCGATCGCCTCGAGCTGACGCAGCCCTCGGTGAGCCACCTGATCCGCAGGCTCGAGCAGGGCGTCGGCCTGGCACTGGTCGCGCGCGGCCGCGGCCTGCGCCTCACCTCCGAGGGGGGCGCGCTGGCGCAGGCCGCACGCCGTGCGATCCTCGCGATCGACGCCGCGGTGCACGAGTGCCAGGCGAAATCGGCGCTCGCGACCGGTGCGGTCTCGATCGCGGTCGGAAGCCTTAGCGCCGCGACGCTGTTGCCCTCGCTGCTCAGGGAGTTCCAGCGTCGCCACCCCGCGCTCGAACCGAGGATCATCGATTGCACGGTCGGGGAGATCAAGACGCTGCTTCTGGCGCGCGAAGCAGAGATCGGCATCGGCGCCTATTCGCGCACCGACGACCCGGAGCTGCGCACCGAGAGCCTGTGGATCGGACCGATCGGGGCCTTCTCGCTCGAAGGCCACCCGATCTCGCGCGCGAAGGACGTCGACGCGCGCGAGCTGTCGCGCCACGCCTGGATCCAGGTCAACTCGGAAGCGTCGCCGTGGCTCGCGGTCAATCGCGCGCTGGGTCAGGCAGGCGTGCGTCCGAAGGTCGTTCACCGGGTGAGGCTGCTCTCGACCGCGATCGGGATGCTCCAGGCGGGCA
The DNA here is from genome assembly GCA_963696745.1 of uncultured beta proteobacterium. Taxonomy (GTDB): domain Bacteria; phylum Pseudomonadota; class Gammaproteobacteria; order Burkholderiales; family Burkholderiaceae_E; genus Quisquiliibacterium. The sequence goes on along the minus strand of CAVOLL010000010.1, from coordinate 1,075,967 downwards.
TGGGAGTGGCACTGATGCCTCGGCTCGCGACGATGCAGATGCCGCAAGGTCTGGCCTACACCGCGCTCGAGTTCCCGTCGATCCGTTGGGAGATCTCGGCGATCCGGCTCGCCAACGAGCCGCCGTCGAGCGCCGCGCTGGCGTTTCTCGCGATGATGCGGGCCATGAAGAAGGAATTCGCGCAGCTGTGAGTCGTGCGCCCCGATTCGCGTGGGCGGATTCGTGTGCTCGCGGGTCGCTCGGCGCCGTGGCGCGAGCGCGTGCTAACCATCGGCGCCGAGCGCCGCGATCTGTCGCTCGACGAGCGCCTGCACCGCCGCGAGCGACGGTGCCGCGCCCTTGCCGCCGATGCTCTCGACCTGCGCGCCGCCGGTGATGCCGGTGAGCCCGGGTTCGTGGTCGCAGTAGATGCCCACCGTCGGCCGTCCGAGCGCTGCGCCCAGGTGCGAGAACCCGGTGTCCAGTCCGACGATCGCAGCCGCGCCACCGAGCACCGCCGCGCAGTCGCGCACGCTGAGAAACGGCGGGACGACACCGGCACACCCGGTGGCGATCCGTTCGGCCGTCTGGCGCTCCCGTTCGCTGCCCCACAGCACCACCGGCAACCGGGCCTCGCGCGCGAAGCGCTGGCCGAGCACGATCCAGTGTTCTTCCGGCCACATCTTCACCGCCTTGCTCGCGCACGGGATCAGCACCGCGTAGTCGGCGTCGGGCCGCCACTGCCCGGCAGGGGCGACGATGCCGAACTCGGGCGCGCCGGTCGGCGTCGGATAGCCGAGGTGCGCCGCGGCGAGCCTGCGGCAGCGCTCGATTGCGTGCAGGTCGCGCGACACCGCCGCCGTGCGACCGTAGAACAGCGCGGCGAGCGGCTCGCGCGCGCTGCGCCGGTCATAGCCGGCCAGCGCTCCGCGCGCCTGCAGCCCCCAGAGCGCGCTCTTGACCAGGCCCTGCAGATCGAGCACGAGATCGTAGCGCTCGTGTCGCAGACTGCGCCGCATCTCGCCGATCGCGCGCCACGTCTGACGGCTGCCCAGTTGTTTGCGCCACTTGCGCCAGGCCATCGGGATCACCTGCCGCACGCCCGCGTGCAGTTGCGGGATCGCCGAGAACGGCGCTTCGACCAGCCAGTCGAGTTCGACGTCCGGGATCTGTCGGACGATGTCCGAGGCGGCCGGCAGCGCGTGGACCACGTCGCCCATCGACGAGGTCTTGACGATCAGAACCCGCATCAGCCGCGCGTCAGGCCCGCGCGCTCGGCGACCAGCGCGGGGTTGAAGTCCGGGTCGTTGTACATCTTGAACTGGCGGTAGACCTTGAAGTAGGCGCGCCCCGCGCGCGCGTCGGCCAGCAGCGCATCGAGGCACGATCCCAGGTCGTCGCGCTGCTCGCGCAGGCGCCCGAGCTTGGACCGGCTCGCCGCGACGTGTGCGGCGTCGGCGTCGGCGCGTTCGGCCTGCGCACGCATCGCGGCGACCTTCAGCGCCATGATCGACATCCGATCGATCATGCTGCCGGCGGTCTCGCTGTTCAGTCGCGCGCCCGCCGCAACGGTCGAGACCGGCGCGTCGCCGCGCGCCGACTCGGCGTCGACCAGCCCGAGTGCGATCAGCAGCAGTTCGTCGACGCGTTCGGTCGCGTCGTTGCGCGCCTGGTTGAATCGGTCGATCGCGCGCTTGTTCGCCGCGATCTCCGAATCGCTCACCCGCGTGCGCCGCGCGAGGTCTTCCTCGGCCCACAGGCGGCTGTTGCAGAGGTGGTTGGTCTCGATCCACTGCCAGATGTGGCCGCGCGTCGCGTCGGCGTCGCGCGCGGGCCAGTCGGATCGATTCAGGCATTCGTCGTGCAGTGCGCCGATCTCGCGCGCGCTCGGAAGGGATGTCGTCATGTTCGGATTCTGCCACCGCTTCGGGGGTCGCCGCGCGTGGCAGAATCGGGCGACCCGACCGCTGCCCCGACCGCTGCCACGACTGCTGCCCCGACCGCCGCCCCGACCGCCGCCCCGCCCCGATGAATCCGCGCCCACTGATCGTTCGCCTGCGCAACTGGGTCGGCGACGTCGTCCTCGGCGTGCCGGCGCTGAAGCTGCTCGAGGCGCACGGCTACGAGTTGCAGCTGGTCGGCAAGGGCTGGGCAAGCGCACTGCTCGCCGGCGAGGGCTGGGAGACGGCGGCGCGGCCGGGTTCGCTTCGCGCACGCGTGCGCCAGTTGCGCGCGTTGCGTGCCGCCGCCATCGCACGCGACGGCGGATTCGGCGCTCGCGAGAACGCGCTGGTGCTGCCGACCTCGTTCTCCGGCGCGCTGGAGATGCGCCTGGCCGGCCTGAGGGCGGTCGGCTATGCCAGCGAGGCGCGCGGCTTGCTGCTCGCGCGCAGCGAAGCCTGCGTCGCCGGCGCGCACGCGCTCGACGAGTACTGGCGCCTTGCGTGCCGGTTCCTGCGAATCGAGCGCGAGCCGCCCGGTTCGGTCGATCTGACGATCGCGCCTGATGCGCAGCGCCACGCCGACGAGCTGCTCGCGCGCCATTCGGTGCATGGGCGCTTCGTCGTGATCTGTCCGTTCGCCGGAGGCACCTTCGACAAACTGGACAAGACCTGGCCGCGGTTTCCCGAGTTCACCAGGGCGCTCGTGGCGCGCGGGCATCAGGTGGTGGTCTGCCCGGGACCGGGCGAGGAGCCGATCGTCGAGGCCGGTCACGCTGGCGCGAAGATGCTGCCCGGCGTCGATCTCGGCGCCTACGGCGGCGTGCTGCGCCGCGCTTCGCTGATGGTGTCGAACGACACCGGTCCCGGGCATCTCGCGGCGGCGCTCGGCATACCGCTGATCAGCGTGCTCGGACCGACGCTGCCCGAGCGCTGGGCGCCGCGCGGACCGACCGTGCAGATCGTGCGACGCTGGCCCGGGTGGCCGTCGGTGGAAGAGGTGCTCGAGCGCGTCGCGAAATGAAACCGAGACTGTTCAGGAGAATCCTCCTGTCGCTCGTCGTGAGGGCGCTGAAGACTTCGCCCAATCGCGACAGGAACTACGTCGGCTACATCTTCGACTACATCACTGCGAAGTCGATGCTCTTCGGGCGCTACGAAGACGATGAACTCGGCTTGCTCGAGACGCGGGTGTTTCCGCGGATGCCGCGGCGACGGGTCTGTCTGGACGTGGGCGCCAATATCGGCAACCATTCACTGTACTTCGCCGACTGGTTCGACGAGGTTCACGCCTTCGAGCCGCATCCGGTCACCTCGAAGGTCCTCGCGATCAACGCCTCGTTCAAGCCCAACATCCGCTGTCACGCGATCGGTGCGTCGAGCAGCGATCACCTCGCGCAGGCTCGCGAGAGTCCGGGGAACATGGGCGCGGCGCGGATCGTCGCGGCCGATGCCGACACCGCCGGTGCGAAGCTCGCAGCCTTCGAGTGCAAACGGCTCGACGGCTATCTCGACGCCGACGTGAGGGCCGCGGTCGATTTCGTCAAGCTCGACGTCGAAGGCCACGAGCTCGATGCGCTCAAGGGAATGGAGCGCATCATCCTGGAATCGCACCCGGTGATCGCCTTCGAGCTCCTCACGGGCGGCGCCACCGGCGAGTACGACTATCTTCGCGGCCTCGGGTACACGCACTTCTACCGGATACGCAGGGCCCTCTCGGGGGGCAAGGAACTGCGTCGCATCGACCGACCCGCGAACAGGAAGTACAAGCTGCTGCTGGCCAGCGCGGGCGATCCCGGCTGGTAGGCCGGTTGCCCCGTCTCGTCGCGCCCCTTGGCACCTTCGTTCGGGGCTTTGCCTCGGCACAGGTCCGCAATCGTCGGTGGTCAGACCTCGAACACCGGATCGATCGGCGTAGTGGCCGGGAAGCGCGCTTCGATCACCTCGGCCGCGTCCATCACCATGTCCTCGCGAAAGCGCGCGCCGATGACCTGCACGCCGATCGGCAAGCCGTCGACGAAGCCCGCCGGCGCGCTGATCGCCGGCAGCCCGAGCAGCGGAACCATGAACTGCGCGCCCTGCGCGCGCAACACGCGGTCCATTCCGTCGAACGAGTCGACGTCCAGGCCCCAGCGAAAGGGCGGCTCGGCGCATACCGGCCCGAGCACCAACGGGTAGCGTTCGAGGAAGGCCATCCAGTTGCGGATCAGCGTCGTGCGCCGCGCGAGCGCACGCATGTGCCCCTCGGCGTCCAGCCTCGGCGAGTTGCGCGTCATGCCGGCGAAGGCGCGTCGGATCCGGTCGTCGCCGAACTGCTCGATCGCGCCGGCCATGAAGTGCAGCGCCTCGCCGTGCGCGAGCGTGTCCCAAAGCGCGGCTGCCTCGGCCATGTCCGGCGGCTCGATCCGTTCGACCGCGTAACCGGCGTCGGCGAGCCAGCCCGCGCAGCGTCCGATCGCGTCGGCGATAGCGGGCTCGGCGTCGATTCCCGCTGCGTTCACCGTGACCGCGACACGGATCGGTCGCTTCGGTGCGGGCCCGGCGAGCGGCGCCGGCACCCACCACGGATCGCGCATGTCGGGAGCCGACATCGCCGCCAGCGCGAGCCGGATGTCGCCGACGCTGCGCGCCAGCGGACCCTGCACCGACATCAGTTGCGCCGACAGCGGGCGCTCCTGCGCGGCGCTTGGCAGGAACGCGGGCACACGCCCGAACGACGGTCGCAACCCGAAGATCCCGGTGCAGTACGCCGGAAAGCGCACCGATCCGCCGAAGTCGTTGCCGTGTGCGATCGGCCCCATCCCGGAAGCCACCGCCGACGAGGCGCCGCCGCTCGATCCGCCCGGCGTGTGCTCCTTCGACCACGGATTGAGCGTGCGCCCGTGCAGGTCGTTGTCGGTGAACCAGCGAAACGAGAACGCCGGCGTGTTGGTGCGCCCGAAGATGATCGCGCCGGCCTTGCGCAGGTTCGACACCACCGGGCTGTCCTCGGCGGCGACCAGGTCACGGAACGCGACCACGCCGTTGGTCGTCGCGCAGCCCGCCTGGTCGACGTTGACCTTCACGGTGAGCGGAACGCCGTGCAGTGCTCCGAGCGGGTCGCCGCGTGCGACCGCGCGGTCGGCTTCGTCGGCGCCGCGCAGCGCTTCGTCGGCGCGCAGTTCGACGATCGCGTTCAGCGTCGGGTTCACACGTTCGGTGCGTTCGAGGCAGGCTGCGAGCGCTTCGCGGCTCGAGATCCGGCGCGTGCGAATCGCGTGCGCCAGGTCGGTCGCGGTCCACCTCCAGAGTGCGTCCATCGGTTTCGCTCCTGCTCAGTCCGCCTTGTGCACCGGTCGCACCGCGAACTGCGGATAGAGCTGCACCACCACTTCGCCGTCGGAGGCCCAGGCCCTGCAACCGTCCAGGAAATAGGGACGCTCGGCCTGCGGGTCGACCACGGCCGCGTTCGACGGATCGGAGTCGCTGTTCCACCCCGCGAGCGTCTGGTACGCCACCGTGGCCATCGGAAAGAGCAACTCGCGCACGTGGGTGCAGCCGAGTGTTCCGCCCACGCAGTCGTTGACCGCGCGCCGCCATCCCGGGCCGATCTGGTGACCGATCAGCGACTTGAACGAAGGGGCCGCACCCTGGCAGGCGGCGTACGGCGTGGCCGGCATGTCGACTTCGACGCCGCGCACCGTCATCGACCTGTCCAGCGTCAGGCGCACCGACATGTCGTGCACCGGATCGCCCGGCGCGCGCTGCCCGCGAAACGGCTCCTCGTAGGCGAAGGTCTTGGTGTCGACGATCCGCGCCTCGATGTCCCACAGGCCGTCGTCGCGTTCGAATCCTTCGCAGGCGATCGTGCGGGTGTGCAGGTGGCGGCGGGGTGCGGGTGCGGGAAGCGGCATGCTCGGACTCTTGCGATCGATCGTTCGACGAGGGCAGGGCGGAGCGCGGCGGCGCGCGTTGCCCTGCGGCGGAATCGAACGAGTGTAGCGTGAACGGCGAGAGCGCAACGCGAACGCCGCGTGTCGCGTCGGGCGGGCCGATTCAGCGCGCGGCGATCGCGCCGAGGCGTCGGGCCAGCTCGGAGTATCGTGCCGCGGTGTCGGTCCACCGGAACTGCGCCGCCACCCGTCGCTGCAGCGTGCGCCCGATCGCGTCGGCCAACGCCGGATCGCCCAGCAGGCGATCGAGCGCGCCGGCGAGCGCGACCACGTCGGCCACCGGCACGAGCAGTCCGTGATCGGCATCCGGAATGGTCCGCTCGATCGCCCCGACCGGTGTCGCGACCACCGGAATCGCGAAGCTCGCGGCCTCGAGGATCGCGAGCGGATGTCCCTCCGATCGCGACGGCAGGCAGAACACGGTTGCGCGCGCCAGGCACATGAGCACCTGCGCGTGCGGCAGGTCCGCAAGGAAGTGGATGCGCGCGTCGACGCCGCTCGTGCGTGCCATTGAGCGCAGGTGCTCGAGCCACGGTTCCGATCGACCCACCAGGACCAGGTCGACGTCGGCGTGTTCGTGGGCCAGTCGCGCGAACGCCTCGATCAGAACGTCCTGCGACTTCTTCGGTTCGAAGGTGGCCACGTTGAGGACGAAACGGCCCGTCGGCAGCGCGTGCGGAAGCGCGATCGCGCCTGCGCGCTCCGCTTCGAGGACGCTCGCATCGACGCCGTTCAGTATCACGCGGACACGGTCTCGCGCCGCCGGCGCGATCCGAGCGACGTCGTCGGCGAGGTCCGCAGCGCAGGCGACGATCGCGTCGGCACCTTCGAGCAGCAGGCGGGTGAGGCGCAACCGCACCCACCCGCCGCGCGCGAGCACCTCGCGCACGTCCGATCCGTGCACGGTGAGCACGATCGAGCCGGACCAGAAACCCAGCCGCCTGAGCACGATCCAGTTGAGCGCCGACAACTCCGGGTAGTGGATGTTGACCACGCGCCAGTCGTGGCGTCGGGCCAACCTTCGCAACGTCCATCCGGCGCTCGGCAGCGTCAGCGCGAATGCGATCAGACCCCTGAGCAGGTGCCCGCTGGGCCACGGCGACCTGATCCTCCAGCGGATCAGCCCGACGGGCCCGTCCGACGCAAATCGCGGACGTTTAGCGCTCCAGTCCGACACCAGCACCGTCGGCGACCAGCCCCGGTTCCCGAGTTCGCGCTGCAGGTTGAGCACCACCTGCGAGACGCCGCCGAGCGCGTCGAGTTCCCAGGGAATCGTGATCAGGTAGCCGGGAGCGGGCACCCTCAGGCTCCCGCCACGAGGCGGTCGGCGAGCCGCAGCGCGAGCGCGATCGCGGTGAGCGTCGGGTTGGCGTAGCCGGCCGACGGAAACAGCGATCCGCCCGCGACGAACAGGTTCTCGGTTCCGAACACCAGGCCGTGGGAGTCGGTCACCCCGTTCTTCGGATCGGTGCCCATCCGCGTCGCGCCGAGGTGATGTGCACTATTCGGATCCGGCGCGACCAGCGGCGCGATCGACAGCGGTCCCAGGCCGATGTCGCCGAAGCCGCTCGCGAGCGCTTCGCGCAGGCGCGCGAGGCGCTCGTCGTCGTCGCGGTGCCAATGCCTTCGCAAGCGCACGCGCCGCACGCCGAAGCGATCGCTTCGGGGCTCGAGAGCGAGCGCGTTGTCGCGATGCGCAAACTCCTCCAGGTTGATCAGCAACTGGAAGCCCGCGAAGCGACGCGCGATCGTCGGCCAGCGCGACCAGCCGTATCCGGGCGGCCATTGCAGGTTCCAGCCGATCGTGCGCTGTGCGATCGATTCGATGCGCCAGTGAAACGGCCGCGTGCGCCTCCCCAGCGGAAGCAGCGTGATCGCGGCGTTCGGCAGCCCAAGGCGGCGGATCGCATCCTCGCGGATCGCGACGCGCCCGCAGATCGTCGTTTCGCCGTCCTCGTGGCGGTCGAAGAATTCGAGTCGCCGAAACAGTGCCTGTGATCGCGAGCGCAGCGTGATCGAGTAGTCGCGCGGGTGCTCGACGAAACCACGCCCGAGCCACCCCGATTCGTCGCGAAGGTGGCCCTCGTCGGCCGCGATCAGGAGCAGCCTCGCGTTCTCGACGCCGCCGCCCGCGAGCACCAGTTTCCGGGCGCTGATGCTGAAGCGCGCGCCGGTGGACGAAACCGCTTCCAGCGCTTCGACGGTGCGAGCGCGCCAGCGCGCCCCGGTCGCGGTTGCGTTGCTGCACAGTGTGACCTTCGGCGCGCCCGCGAGCAGTCGCGGCAGATCGGTGCAGAAGCGCCCGGCCGGGCCGAACTGATAGATGCCCGGCGCGAGCACCGGGTGATCGGCCGGAATCGGCGACTCGGGCAGCTTCCAGCCCGCGCTGCGGTAATCGAAGCGGCCGATTCCCGCGACCACCTGCGCGCGGCGATAGAACGGTTCTAGGTCGCCGAAGTCGATCGGCCAGGGCGCGCGGCCGAGTTCGCCGCGAAAATCGATCGGATCGAGCGGCACGTACTTGGCGCCATTCACGCCGGCGAGCGGTGTGCTCCAGACGCAGGCGGTACCGCCGATCTGGCGGTGGCGACTTGCCTCGAGACCGCCGTGCGGATCGCCTTCGACGGTGGCGGCGTTCAGCGATTGCGCGTCTGCATCGGCCTGGTCGGAGCCCGACTCGAGTACCACGACGCGTGTTTCGCGATCGGCCAGCTCCGCGGCGAGGCTCAGTCCGACCGGACCCGCCCCGACGACGCAGATGTCGGCTTCGAGCCGCGCGCCGGCGCTCAGCGTTCGCGCGTCGAGTTGCATCCGTTCACCGTGCAGCCCGTCGCACCGATCTCGCACTCCTCTGAATGTGATATCTATTGTATCGATCGTGCGACCGATGCGGTGCGGACTAGTTCCCCGGTTTCGCCGATCGACTGCCGGAGAATTCCCTTGGTCGCACGCGCCGGGCTGGTCGTGATCGGGATCGATGCCGCGAGCGGGCCGCTGGTTCGCGAGTGGGCGTCGCAGGGCGTGCTGCCCAATTTTGCCGCGCTGATGCGGCGCGGGCGCAGCGCGACGCTGCGCGGCGTCGACGGATTCTTCACCGGGTCGACCTGGCCGTCGCTGCTCACCGCCACCAATCCCGCGCGACACGGCATCCACTACCTGGTGCAGCTGGTGTCGGGCAGCTACCGCTTCGCGCGCCCGCACGAGTCCGAGTACATCCGCGCGCCGATGTTCTGGCAAGCGCTATGCGACGCGGGAAAGCGCGTCGCGATCCTCGACCTGCCGTTGACCAGGCTCGACCCCGGCATCCGCGGTATCCAGACCGTCGAGTGGGCGGGCCACGATTCGATCTTCGGTTTTCAGGCGCATCCGCCCGAACTCGCCGCCGACATTCTCGGCAAGCACGGCCGCCATCCGGTCCCGCCCGACTGCGACGCCAACCGGCGCACGCCCGACGATTACCGTGCGTTCGTCGACAGCCTGGTGCGCGGAGTCGAGGCCAAGGCACGACTGACCGCCGACCTGCTCGCGCGCGAACGCTGCGACCTGTTCATGCAGGTGTTCACCGAAACGCACTGCGCCGGCCACCAGTGCTGGCACCTTCACGACCCGACCCACCCCTCGCACGATCCCGACTTCGTCGCCGCGCACGGCGACCCGATCCGGCGCGTGTATCAGGCGCTGGACGCGGCGCTCGGCCAGTTGATCGAGGCGGCGGGCGAGTCACCGGTCATGGTCGTGATGCCGCACGGAATGTCGCACGCGCTGGGCGTGCACCAGTTGCTGCCGAAGATCCTCGAGCGGCTCGGGCTGTCGGTCGCGCTGCCGCCGGTCGCGCGCCGCCTCGGCCCGATGGATATCGTGCGCGCGATCGAGCGCCGGCTGCCCGCGGGCGCGCGCGCGCTGGCGCACCGGATCTTCGAGCGCGCGCCGCGACCGGGAAGCTTCGGTTTGCCGAGCGTGAACGTCGACACCCGCTCGAGTCGCTGTTTCGTCGTTCCGAACGGCCTCGCGGTGAGCGGCATCCGCCTGAACCTGGCGGGGCGCGAACCGCACGGCACGGTTCGACCCGGCGCCGAGGAACAGGCGCTGTTCGCGCAACTTCGCGAGGACCTGCTCGCGATCCGCAACGAAGCGACGAACGCGCCGCTGGTGCTGCGCGTCGCGCGCACCGCCGATCTCTACCAGGGCCCGAACCTGGACTGCCTGCCCGACATCCTGGTGCAGTGGGATGACAGCGTGGCGAGCGGCAGCGCCGCGCTGGATCGCACGACGGGATCAACGCTGCGCGTGTCGTCGGAGAGGATCGGAACGGTCGAGGCGGTGAACGGCTACGGTCGCACGGGAGAGCACCGCGTCGACGGGATGCTGATCGCCGCAGGCCCGGGGATCGAAGCCGGCGCGGCCGATCTGTCGATGTCGCTGCTCGACGTCGCGCCCACGATCGCTGCGGCGCTCGGCGTGGCGATGCCCGGCGTCGAGGGCCGCGTGATCGCGGCGATGAACCCCGTGGCGGGTGCCGCGCGTCACGAAAGCGCCGGCTCCTGACCTCGGGCCGATCGCGCCGGTGTCAGGAACGGCGACACCGGCGAAGCGAGGCGACTCCGGCGCTGCTTACAGCGGCTGGGACGGGGGCGGCGTCACCGCGCAGGGGCTGTGCGCGGGGTTGCCCAGCGCGACGCCCATGTTCGCGTCGCACTCGTAGCCATTGTCGCCGTCGTCGTCCGCGTTGGGAAGCTGTCCGGGCGGGTTCTTGGTGTCGGCGTTCCCGACCTCGCCGGCGCCCGGCCTGCCCCACGCGTGTCCATTGCCGTTGCCGTTGCCGGAAGCGGCGCCCGACGGGGTGGCCTGGTAATAGGGGCCGGCGGTGTTGTTTGCCCCACCGGCAGCGGCCGACGCGGCGACCGACACGAACAGCAAGCTGCCGGCAGCGAGGCCGGCCCAGTAAACGAATTTGGTCATGGTTCTCATCCTCCTTCGATGCCGACCAGCGTTGCCGGTCGGCGGGCAGTGTCGCAACCGCCTTCACGAAAAGCGGTTGCGACGATTCGGCCTTCAGCCTGTTGTGGATTCGCCGCGCGCTGCGATCGATTCAGCGAACCAGATGCAAGATCCATTCCATTGGAAGGATAAGCCCATTTCGCCTGACAATCGCGCGTTTCGTGACGAACAAAGTGCGGCGAACTGTAAGAACTTCCGACACGCGCCTGCGGGCTGTTTCCGGATCTCCGGAAAAGAAGTACACTTGACGCATGTTTACCGGGCAAACCCGCCGCGGCGCCTCTGCGTCGGACAACCATTCTCGGAGAACCGCATGACGACGACGATGACGACACCGGAGTTCTTCGACGCCGTCGCGCCGATCGCGGTCGTCGATCCGCTCGCCGAACTGCTCGGCGCTTCGCAGGGGGGCCGACTCGAGTATCGCTACCTCGATGCGGTCAAGCTGGCCGGGCACTCGTGCCCGACCGTGGCCGGCGCGTGGCTGATGACGCGCGCGGCGCTGTCGCGCCTCTATCCCGACGAGGTGCCGCGGCGCGGCGAGTTGCGCGTCGAGTTGCGCCAGCGTGCCGACGAGGGCGTGGCCGGCGTCATCGCCAACGTCGCCGGGCTGATCACCGGTGCCGCGAACGAGGGCGGCTTCAAGGGTCTGGCGGGGCGCTTCGCGCGCCAGGGGCTGCTGCGATTCGGCGTGCCGATGGCCGGCGAGATCCGCTTCACGCGGCTCGACACCGACCAGTCGGTCGAGCTCGTGCATCGCCCGCAGGCGACGCAGCGACCGGCGGAACTGGCGAGCCTGATGCAGCAGGCCCTCGATCCGCAAGCCGACGCCGCGACCCGCGAGGCCTTCGCGCAGGCCTGGCAGGGCTGGGTGCGGACGATCCTGCTCGAGCACGCCGACGACCCGGCCCTGATCGCGGTCGTCCACTGATCGCGCTCAGCGAGCGATTGCTGTCGTCAACTGCGCGCGCGGGGAACCCCGCTGCGGCCGGTCCTTGTAGACTTGCGCCGGACGCGCGCAAACAAGATGAAGATCTCGATTCTCGACCCCGGCCTGAAGACCCTTTCAGGGCATCATTTCGATCTCGATCTGCGGCTGTTCGGAGCGTTCTCGCGGCGCGGCCATCAGGTCGCCGTGCACGGCCATGTCGAGGCGCACCCCGTCCTGCTCGCCAAGGCGCAGCAGGTCGGCATGCGGTTTCACTCGACCTTCACCGCGGACGTGCGCGCGAGCGCGCCGGGTACGCACCTGAACTTCGAGGCCTACAGCGCGCTCGAACAGGCCACGACGCGGGATCTCGCGACGCTCGACAGGAGCGATCTCTGGTTGTGGCCGACGATGCCGCCGTACCAACTGGCGGCCGCCGCGAGCCAGCGCGACGCGGTGCGTCAGATCGGCGGTGCCTGGGGGCTGCCGGGCCGAATGCATCCGGCCGGGGCACGCAGCTGGGCTGCGACGGCGCGAGAACTGGGGCGGGCGCCGCACCGGATCGTGGTCGGTGCCTATGACGAACTGCTCTGCCGGGGCTGCCAGGATTTCGCACCGGAGCTCGAGGTCGAACTGCTGCCCTGCCCGCACGACGGCGCGGCGAACGAATCGGGCCCGACCCGACTGCGCCGGATCGGCTTCTTCGGCCACCAGCGTACGGCGCGCGGGATCGACCTGATTCCCGAGCTCGCTTCGTCGCTTCAGGCCAAAGGCTACGAAGTGGTGGTCCAGGACAGCAGCGGCCGACTGCGGCGCAAGAGGGACTCCGAGCGAATCACGCTGCTCGAACGCGTCGACGACTTCGCGGCCGAGCTGGCGCGTTGCGACGCGGTGATCTGGCCGTCGCGTTGGGAGTTCTATACGCAGGCACTCTCGGGAGTGGTCTGCGAGTCGATCGCGAGCGGCGTGCCGGTCATCGCGCCCTCCGGGTGCATCCCGGCGCAGGTCGTCGACCGCTATCGATCGGGCCTCCTCTTTCACGACCATTCGGTCTCCGCGATACTGGACGCCGTCGAGCGAGCCGCGCACGACTTCCCCGGGTTGAGCGCGCGCGCGCGCGAAGGCTCGGCCGCATGGCACGCTCGCAACGGCACCGACCGCCTGGTGCAATGGATCGAGCAACGGGTCGGAGCGATGAACTGAAAACGGCCCTTGTCTGCGGCGCTGGCGGATTCATCGGCCAGCATCTGGTCGCGCGACTGAAGCACGAAGGTATGTGGGTTCGCGGCGTCGACATCAAACACCCCGAGTTCTCCCCCAGTCGGGCCGACTCGTTCAGGCTGGTCGATCTGCGCGATCCGGCCGCCGCGCACGCCTGCCTGGACCGCGACTTCGACGAGGTCTACCAGCTCGCCGCCGACATGGGCGGGGCCGGCTACGTGTTCTCGGGCGAGCACTGCGCCGAAGTGATGCGCAACGCCGCGCTGATCAACATCAACGTGCTCGACGCCTGCCGCAGGAACGGCGCGGGAACGGTGTTCTTCTCGTCTTCCGCCTGCGTCTATCCGCTGTTCAACCAGCAGGACCCGAGCAATCCGATCTGCGAAGAGGCGAGCGCTTACCCGGCACTGCCGGACAGCGAATACGGTTGGGAAAAACTGTTCGCCGAGCGCCTCTATCTGGCGCACGCACGCAACCACCGGATGACTTGTCGCATCGCCCGCTATCACAACATCTTCGGCCCCGAAGGCGCGTGGCGCGGCGGGCGCGAAAAGGCCCCGGCGGCGCTGTGCCGCAAGGTGGCGATGGCACCCGACGGAGGCGAGATCGAGGTCTGGGGCGACGGCGAGCAGACGCGCAGCTTTCTCTACGTCGACGAGTGCATCGAAGCGACCTTGCGCCTGACGCGCTCGGATTGCGCTGAACCGTTGAACGTCGGCTCCGAGGAAATGATCCCGATCGACGCGCTGGCGCGCGAGATCGCGTCGATCGCGGGCAAGACGATCTCGATTCGGCACGTCTCCGGACCCACCGGCGTGCGCGGGCGCAACTCGGACAACCGGCTGATCCGCGAGCGGCTCGGTTGGGCTCCCTCGACCCGCCTGCGTGATGGTCTGGAACCGACCTATCGCTGGATCGCCGAACAGGTGGTGCGCGAGCGATAGAGGCCGAGGCCGGATCTCGGCGCGATGTGCAATAAATCGCGACGGCCCGGTCGCGGCACTGATAGATTCCGCGTTGCATCACCGATGTGGGCGCGAGGGAATGGCCGGATCGATCCCCTCGCCCGATCCGCCCGTCACCACCACCGGACTTCGCCGCCGCCATATGACCGACGAGTTGGACAAGCCCGCGTTCGAGCCGGTGCTCGTCACCGGCGGCGCGGGATTTCTGGGCCGATACGTCGCGGCGGCGCTCGCCGCGCGCGGGCACCCGGTCACGGTGCTCGACAACCTGCTGAGCACCAACAGCAGCTTCGCCGCCGAACAACTGGCGCACCCCCTGGTCACTCACCGCCAGGGGTCGGTCTTCGACCGCGAACTGGTCGCCGATCTCGTGTCCCGCCACAAGTCGATCATGCACCTCGCGACGGTGGTCGGGGTGGAAGAGACGATCTCGCAAACTGTTGCGACGATGGACAACCTTGCCGGAACGCTGAACCTCGTGCGTTGCCTTACGCCCGATCACGCGATCCTGTTCACTTCGTCGGCGGACGTCTACGGTGCGCACTCGATGCTCTACGACAGGCCGATGCGCGAGACCGACTTCTTCGTTTTCGAGCACGGCCTGGTGAACCGCTGGGTCTACCCGCACGTCAAGGCGCTCGAGGAGAACCTCGTCAGCAACAGCGCGGCGCGCAGCGTGGTGATTCGCGTCTTCAATACCTACGGTCCGGCGATGGACTACCCGGACCCCAAGCGCGTGATCCCGCACTTCGTCACGAACCTGCTCGACGCTACGCCGTTGCGGCTGAGCGGCGACGGCAGCCAGACGCGCAGCTTCTGTTACGTCGACGACATGGTGCGCGGCATGATCGCCGCCTTCGACTTCGTGCGATCGAGGACGGCGCCTTGCGCCGAGTGCTTCAACCTCGGCAACGACGACACGGTCACGATCCGATCGCTCGCCGAGCGGATGGTCGCGCTCGGGCGCGAGATCGGATTGAGCGCGCGCGAGTTGCCGATCGTCCCGAACGGATTCACCTACAGCCAGCGCTTCAACGACACCTGGAACCGGGTTCCCGACATCGCGCACGCGCGCGAGGCGCTCGGCTTCGCGCCGACCGTGTCGCTCGAAGACGGCCTGCGCCGCACGCTGCGCCACTACCTTCGCTCGGGCACCGTCGCGCCAGTGCAATGAGCCAGGATTCGAACGAGTTCACGATCGAGCGATACCGGGCGATCCTCGAGCGCGCCGGCACGCTCGGCTACCGGATCGGGCCGTTTCGCTCGTTCGAGATCGAGGAAGGCCGCCCCGCGCTGCTGCTGCGCCACGACCTCGATCACGCGATCGAGCCCGCAGTGCATATCGCGCGGGTCGAGGCCGAGTCGGGCGTCTCGTCGACCTTCTTCGTTCAGACCGGTTGCGCCTTCTACAACCTGCTCGCCGACGAGGAGCGCGCGAGGATCGCGACGATCGTCGAACTTGGCCACGAGATCGGACTGCACTACGTGTCCGCGCGTTACGTCGGCCCCGGGGGCCGCGAGAACCTGCGCGCCGATATCCGGTTGTTGGAAGACATCTGCGGCCAGCCGATCACGGCCGCGGCGCAGCACCTCCCTACCGACGGCGAACCGGTCGACCTCGAACCCGACATCGCGATCGAGGCCTATCAGCCGCGCTTCACCGAGCATCCGATGTCGTATCTCTCGGACTCGCTGATGACGTGGCGCGACACGCGACCGGAAGAACTGCTCGACGCGCGCGCGTCGTTCCAGTTCCTCACGCATCCGGAGAACTGGACCGAAGGGGCGAGCGACATCGGCGCGGTCCTCGGCCACCTCAAGCGCGCCGCGCTCGCCGCCACCGAGCGGCGCTTCAACGAACTCGCCGCCTACTACGAACGGTTGCTGGCCGAGCGCGCCGAGCGCGACCGGCAGTTTCGCGCGCGGCGCGGCCTGGCGCCGCGCCGATGACCGACATGAGCGCCGCTACGCCGATGGCGGACATGGGTGCCGCTACTCCGATGACAAACATCAGCGCCGCGGTGCCGGCGGTCGAAATCCTGATGCCCACGCTGTGCAGCGCGGCGCGGCGTGAGTCGATCGAGCGCGCGATCGCCTCGGTGCTCGCACAGACCGGTTGCGTCGCGACACCGGTGCTCGTCATCAACGGCAATCGCTTCGATCCGCAATTCCGCCTCGAGCTCGAGCAACGTCCGGGCCTGCGCGTGCACTACCTCCCTGAGCCGGACCTGTTCGCCGCGCGGCGTTTCGCGCGCCGATCGGTGCGCACCGAATTCTTCGGCTGGCTCGACGACGACGACGTCTATCTCCCGGGGGCGCTGCAGAGCCGGCTCGCGCCGTTGCTGTCGGACTCGACGCTCGACGTGGTCGTTTCCAACGGGTGGATCGTCGAAGGCGAAGAAACGCGGCCATTGTTCGACGATGCCGACACGGTCGGGCGCGATCCGCTCGCGGCGCTGATGCATGCGAACTGGCTCGGCGCCGCGGGTGGCCTGTACCGCACAGCTTCGGTGTCGCCCGATTACTTCGACGCTTCGGTGCGCTCGCTCGACATGACCTTCCTCGCGCTTCGCCTCGCGCTCGAGCGCAAGCTCGCGTTCATCGCCGAACCCACTTTCCGCAAGAACCGCACGCCGGGGTCGGTCTCGGCGAGCGTTGGGTGGATGCTTCCCGCCGCCGGCGTGCTCGAGCGGATGGCATCCTTGCCGGTGGATGCGGCGCTGCGGCGCGCGATCCGGAGCAAGCTGAGCGCGGCGCACCACGACATCTCGGAGCACTATCGCAAGCAGGGCGAGACCTCGCTCGCGTGGCGCCATCACCTGCGCAGCATCTCGGTGCCCTCCGGACTCTGGCGCTACGGGCTATATACCCGCAGGCTCGTCGGCGCGAGCGTTCGCTGCCTGTTCATCCGCGATCCTGGCTAGGCTCGATCCGCTCAGTACTGGTCCGAATAGATCATCCGCAGGTCCCAGCGATCGGCGTCGGCGCAGGCCCCGGCGAAGGCGGCTTCGCTCCCATCTTCGGCAACATCGCGCAGCGTGCGCACCAGAAGCCCCGGCGTGAAACCCCTGATGCCGCGCGTGGCGTCGATCTCGCGAAACCCCAGGCCGGCGAGCGTCGTCGACACCGTGGCCGGGAGCGTCGCCGACCAGACGGTGATCGAATCGAAGGCCTCGGTGCGCTGCACCGCTGCGAGCATTCGTCGCAGCACGGCCGGATCGTCGGCGTCCCAGTCGACGATCGCGGCATCGGCGCCGCGCCCTGCGTGCGCCGTGCGCAGCACCAGGTATCCGGTCGGCGTGCTCTCGCCGGCGAACACGAAACAGTAGTCGCTCTGCGGATTGCGGTAGCGCCATCGCGCGTAGGTCTCGTCCTTCGCGTGGCGCACCCGGTCGTGCCCGCGAGCGTTGCGCCGCGCGATCTCGGCCATCGCCTCGGGGCGCGGCGCCTGTGCGACGACGAGGTCGGCGCCATCGTGCCCGCCGCGGCGCGCAAGACGCGATTCGAGCCGCGCGAAACAGTGCGCGGGGTCGCGCTCGAGCAGCGGGATGCGGCGATCGGCGTAGCGCCAGAGAAACGGTCGCCCGCCGATCCGCGCGCGCAGTCGCTCGGCGCTCGCACTGCGCCGTGTCTGCCAGCGCAGCGGCCGGTACGGCGCGACCAGCCGCCAGCCGGAACGGATCGAACTGAGGAACGTGAACGGGCTCGCGCTGAAACTGAACAGGCGATCGTGCCCGCGACGGCGCAGGTCTTCGATCGCGCAGTTCATCAGCGGGCGCACGAGATTGCGCCCGCGATGCAGCGGGCTCGCCACCAGGTCGCACGCGCACAGCACCGGGCGGGGCGGTTGTTGCGCGCCGGGGTGCCACAGCGCGCCCATCATGCCGCGCATCGCGACGACCTCGCCGTCGCGCAGCGCCAGGTGGATCGCGATGTCCTTCGCGTAGGGATTCTCTTCGTACTTCCACGCGAAGTAGGCCGCGTTGCGACGCGGGTCGGTTCCCCACAGGTGCCTTTGCAGCGCGATCACCTGCTCGCGATCGGACGGCTGGTAGGGGCGGAACTCGTACGCTTCGGACATGGGGCGAAGTCTGGCGCAATCTGCAAGGTGTGGTCGACGCTAACGCAATCCGCGCGTCGTGCCGAGGAATTTGCACGCTAATTCGGTGCGGCAGACCTAGAATCGGCGCACCGGGGGCTCGAGGCGGGTGTCGTGCGGACGTTCGCGTCGTCGAGCCGCCGATCCGGAGAGACGCGACAATGGAAGGGCGCTTCCCGCTAGCCGCGATCGAGCAGTCGATCGTGCAGCGCTTCGTGCAGGTGTGCTCGCAGGATCCGGAGCGGGTCGCCGTCCTCACGCGCGAAGTGGCGTTCAGCTATCGCGAGATCGATCAGTGGTCCGACGCGGTCGCGCTGTGCCTGCTCGAGCGCCTCGATCGCGGCTCGGAGCCCGTGCCCTTTCTGGCCGCGCAGGGTCCCTGCGCGATCGCGGTGACGCTCGGGATCCTGAAGGCGGGGAAGTTCTACGTTGCACTCGACCCTTCGTGGCCGACGAGCCGGGTCGGCGAACTGGTGGCCGAGGTGTCGGCGCGCGTCGTCGTCGCCGAGGACGAATTCGCTCCGATGCTGCGCGAACTCCTCGGCAGCGACTTCGTCATGGAGCCCGCGCGACGTACGCCCGCAGCGTGGCCGTCGCCAGGGGCATCGGCGGCATCGGCGGCATCGGCGGCATCGGCCACACGCTCCGCGCCGATCGAGCCGGTCGCGCCGGACCAGCCCGCGTACCTGTATTTCACGTCGGGCTCCACCGGCAGGCCGAAGGGAGTGATCGACTGCCATCGCAACGTGTTGCACAACGTGATGCGATACACGAACGCGCTCGACATCGACCATGACGACCGCCTGACACTGCTGCAGTCGGTCGGATTCAGCGGCGCGGTATCGAGCATGTTCGCCGCGCTGCTCAACGGCGCGACCTCGTGCCCGATCGACCTTCGCGGCGAGACACCGGCGCGACTCGCCGAGTGGATCGAACAGACCGGAATCACGATCTACCACTCGGTGCCGTCGATCTTCCGTGGCGTGGCGTCGACCGGGCGCAGCTTCGAGCGCGTGCGCGTCGTGCGCCTGGAGGGCGATCGCGCCACGCGCCGCGACCTGGAGCTGTTTCGCGCGCACTTCAGCCGGCCGTGCCGGGTTGCGGTGGGGTTCGGCGCGACCGAAACCGGGCTGGTCTGCCAGTACTTCTTCGACCACGGCTGCGAGTTGCCCGAGGGCGCCGTGCCGATCGGACTCGCGGTCGAGGGCGTTCGCTTCGAGCTGCGCGATGCCGACGGCGCGCAGGTCGCGCCGGGAGCGATCGGCGAGATCGTTGTGCACAGCCGCTTCCTCGCGACCGGATACTGGCGCGACCCGCGTGCCAACGCCCGAGCCTTCGGACCCGCCGACGACGCGAGCGGCGAGAGAAGCTATCGCACCGGCGACCTGGGTCGCCTTCGCGAGGACGGATGTCTCGAGTATCTCGGACGGCTCGACGGCCGGGTCCGGATCGGCGGTCAATGGGCGGTGCCAGCCGACGTCGAGGCTGCGCTCGCGTCTCTACCGGGCGTGCGCGAGGCGGCCGTGGCCGTGCTCGAGCAGGAACGAGCGCCGCCCAGGCTCGTGGCGTGGTTCGTACCCGATGGCGAGCCACCGCCGTCGGTGTCGAGCCTGCGTCGGGGGCTCGCCGCCCGGTTGCCGGACCGGTTGCTGCCTTCGCGCTTCATCGCCATCGAGCAGCTCCCGCTCGGCGCGCACGGCAAGGTCGACCGGTCGATGCTCGCGTTGCCGCCGCCGCAGCGCCCTCAGCTCGGCGCCGAACCGGTCGAGCCGCGCAGCCTCGTGCAGCTTCGACTGCGCGAGCTGTGGGAGGAATTGCTCGAATTCGGGCCGATCGGCATCCACGACGACTTCTTCGAGCTGGGCGGCGACTCGCTGCTCGCGATGGCCATGGTCGGGCGCGTCGAGGACATCTGCGGTCGACGCATCCCGCCGTCGCTCCTGCTTGAGGCTGCGACGATCGAAAGTCTCGCGCTGGCGGTATTGCGCCAGTCGCCCGAACTGCAAGCGCCGATCACGGCGCTGCGCTCGAGCGGCTCGAGGCCGGCGCTGTTCTTCCTGCACGGCGACTATCTGTCGGGCGGGCTGTACTGTCGCGAGCTGTCGCGACTGCTCGGATCGGAGCAGCCGTTCTACGCGATCGCACCGTGCGGCTTCGACGGCGCGCCGCCGCCGGCCAGCTACGAGGCGATGGCCGGGCTTCACCTCGAGGCGATCCGCGCCGTCCAGCCGAAAGGCCCGTACCTGCTGGGCGGACAGTGCAACGGCGGACTGGTCGCCTACGAGATCGCCCGCCGGTTGAGCGCCGCCGGCGAGCAGGTCGCTCTTCTCGCGATGCTCGCGTCCTCGGCGCGCAACCTGCGCTTCCGCCCGCTGTGGAGAACGGTCGATCTTGCGGGGCGATCGATCGTGATGCCCGAGCACAAGCGACGTCATGCCTTCGAACGGCTGCGCAGTCTTCTCGTGCACCAGAGCGGCCTGCCCGTGGGCCAGAGGCTGCGCCACCTCGCGCGCAAGGGGGTGGCGCTGCGCGGCGAAGTCGCGACGCTGGCGCGTCGCGGCGCGAGTGAGCTCTCGCGCGGCTCAACCAGCCTCGCTCCCGTCGTGACCGCGGATGCCGCGGGCACGCGGGACCACCTCTGGGAGCTCTATCAAAGGATCGACCGCGCCTACGTTCCGGGACGCTACAGCGGTCGGATCTGCCTGATCTGGCCGACCGAGGGCGACGAGCGCGCCGCCGAGGCTGCGCGCTGGTGGCGGCGCGTCGTGGAGGGCGTGGACCTGCACGAGGTGCCCGGCTCGCACGTGACCTGCCTGACGCGTCACGTGCGAGAACTCGCGGCTGTCCTGCGCGCGGCCATCGACCGGGCCTGCGCGGGGATCGGCGAGGCGCGCGCCTGAGGGCGGCGCAGTCTCGCTGCGGGGCCGAGCCCGACCGCCGCGGCGAAGCGGTCCGTCGCTAGCGCGCGACGAACTTGCGCAGGTGCTCGTTCGCGCGGCGCATGGCGTCGGCGTCGTCGTCGGGTCGGTAGACCTGGGGGTAGGCGCGCATCACGAAACCGTGGTCCGCCTGCGGGTACTCGACCAGCTGAAGCGGCGCACGCACGTCGGGCAGCGCGGCGGCGGCTGCCAGCGCACGCGCGCGATCGATCGTGCAGCAACTCATGTAGGTGTCCAGTACGCCCGCCAGCACCAGCGTCGGCACGCCGACGACGGGTTTGGCCAGGAAAGCTTTCGGGTCGCTGATGAGCGAGGTGCTCGGGTAGTACGCGACCGCCCCCGACACGAACTCCGGCATCCGGTTTCCTGCGGAGAGCACGAGCCATCCGCCGAGCGAGTAGCCGACCAGCGATGCCTTGGCCGAGCGCACTTCCGGGCGTGCGAGCGATCGTTTGAGCAGTTCGCCGATTCGCGTGCCTGCTTCGGAGTAAAAGCCGTTGCTGTCGATCACCAGTACGACCCATCCTTCGCGACCGAAGGCCCTGGCCTGCTCGAGGTGAGTGAGGGGCCCGTCCGCGCCAGCGAACAGGACGAGCAGCGGCCCGGACCCGGATGCCGGGAGTTCGACGTGCGCGGGGTCCGCGGACTGAGCCTCGGCGATCGCGGGCAACACGCAGGCAGCAGACAGCAGCAGCGCGCTCGTCAACTGCATGGCGCGCGCGACGAACTGCGCGAGCCGTCTATCGGGTGTCGCAGTGATCGAAGGTCGAAAGATCGAAGCTGTCATGTCGGGCTCCTTGTCGATCAAGGTTCGCCCAAGGCGATCGCGCGCGCATTGTCAGTTGTCAACGCGCCGGGGTTCGACGTGTGCGTCTGCGCGGAATTCACGCCTCGAGATTCGCGAAGCCGCGCAGCCACGGGTCGATGCGGGCGATGTCGAAGATCCCGGATTCGAGCATCTGCATCATTTCCGCGTAGATCCGAGTTGGCGATCGTTGCAGTCGCCAACCGTTGATTCGCAGGAACACGTCGGCGGCGGCGAAGGTGACGCGCTTGTTGCCATCGACGAATGGATGGTTGATGGCGAGGCTCTCCATCAGCGCGGCCGCTTCGGCCACGGCGTCTTCGTAATAGCCGGTTTGCGGTCGAAACAGCGCGGCCTCCAGCGCGCCAGGATCTCGAACACCGGGTGCGCCGCCGTAGCGCTGCATCAGCACGGCGTGCATCCCGAGCACGTCGGCGACCGTCAGGTAATCGCGTGGCACTGGCTACTTCGCGAGTTCTCGGTAGAGGCCGTCGAATTCATCGACGCTGGATGCGAACGAAGTCATCACGTGGCGGCGCGGGCGCTGCTTCTGCTGCCGGTCGATGTAGTCGCGCAGGGCTTCGTCCAGCACGGCCTGGAACAGCCGCCCCTGGGTTTCAGCAATCTGGCGCAGCGCGCTCAGCACCTCGGGCGCGGCTTGGGAGGAGAACTTTTCGCGGACGACAGTTGCCATGGCTGACTCCAGCATGATTGATCTTGATGTTTCATGATAAAGCAAGATCGGCTGCTTTGCCATCTGCGCCCAACCGCGGCGCTGCAGGGCGCCAGCCCGCGACGGCCGGCGACTTCGCGAACGAAAAAGGGCCCGGAGTTGCCTCCGGGCCCTTTTTCGGCACGTGCGCCGGAGCGCCCGGGCCCGCGTGCCCCGACCGTGGCCGGGGCCGTCGCATTACATCTTCGGCATCACGACCGTGTCGATCACGTGGATCACACCGTTGTCGGCGACGATGTCGGTCTTGGTGACCTTGGCCTTGTCGACCATCACGCCCATGCGGGTGGAAACCGTGAGGTCGGTGCCCTGGACTGTCGTCACCTTGCCCGCCTTGACGTCCTTGGCCATGACCGTGCCGGGGACGACGTGGTAGGTGAGAACGGCGGTGAGCCTGGCCTTGTCGGCGAGCAGCGCCTCGAGGTCCTTTGCCGGGATTTTCGCGAAGGCCGCGTCGGTCGGCGCGAACACCGTGAACGGTCCGGGGCCCTTGAGCGTATCGATCAGGTCGGCCTTGGTCAGCGCGGTGGCCAGCGTCTTGAAGCTGCCCGCGGCGACCGCGGTGTCGACGATGTCCTTGGCCTGCACCGCGGTGGCGGCGAGGGCGAGGGCTGCGATGGTGATGAACTTTTTCACTTGATGCTCCTTGGTGATGTTGAGATTCGGATCAGGACTTGGTGGAGGCAGGGGAACTGGCTCAGGGAGCCGGGAGGACGACCTTGTCGATCACGTGGATCACGCCGTTGCTCGCGAGCACGTCGGTGGTGACGATGTTCGAGACGCGGGCACGTGCGTCGGTGATGGCAAGGTTCGGGGAGATCGAGAAGGTGCCGCCTTCGACTGTGGCGATCTGTACGCCTACCGGGACGTCGGCCTTGAGCACGCGACCGGGGACCACGTGATAGGTGAGCACCTTCGTGAGCAACACGGTGTCGGCCAGCAGCTGCGCTTTGGTGAGCGAGAGTTCGGCGAGCAGGTTGGCGAAGGCCGTGTTGGTCGGGGCGAAGACAGTGAGCTGCGTGGTGCCGCTGAGCGTGCCGGTCAGGTTCGCCGCGACCACCGCCTCGACCAGGATGCTGAAGTCGGGCAGCGACTGCGCCGTTTCCACGATCGTCTTGTTCGCCGGGAGGAGGACGCGGTCGATCGCGTGGATGACGCCGTTGGTGGCGCTCACGTCGGTCTCGATCAGGCGCGAGGTACGGTTGCGCCCGTCGGTGGCCACCAGGCCGTTGGCGGTCGCGTCGATCTTGAAGATCCCGCCCGAGAGCGGCGTGATCGCCTTGCCCGCAGGAACGCTCGCCTTGGGAACGATGCCCGAGAGCACGTGGTACTGGAGCACGGCGGTGAGCAGCGGCTTGTCGGCGAGCAGTTGGGCCTTACTGAGGTTCAGTTCGCCCAGCAGCGCCACGAAGGCGTCGTTGGTCGGCGCGAACACCGTGTAGGTCGCGGGTCCGGAAAGGGTCGACGCGAGATCCGCCGCCACGACCGCTTCGACCAGAACGCTGAACCTGGGATCGGATTGAGCCTTCTCGACCAGGTTCGGCTCGTGGGTGCTGCTGCTTCCGCAGGCAGCGAGCACCGCGACCGTGGCCGTGGCTGCAATTGACTTGAACCATCTGATACTCATATTAAACTGTTCCGTATGTTTAGTGACTGAACAGTATCGATAATGAACTAGCTAGAATTGGTTGTCAACCGCCTGGGTTAGAATGCGCTCGTACAGCCGTGAAACGGCCCCCGCCAACAGAGAACGACACCCCCGACGCGACATGACCCGGATCTCCCTGCGCGAACGCGTGCAACAGGTGCGCGAAGATGCGATCGTGTCCTCGGTCAACCGCCTCCTCGCCGAGAAAGGATTCGAGGCGATGACGGTCGACGAGGTCGCCGCCGACGTTGGCATCGCGAAGGCGAGCCTCTACAAGCACTTCAGTTCGAAGGAGATGCTCGCGGCTGCGGCGATGACGCGCGTGCTCGAGCGCGCGCTCGAGCAGATCGAGGCGCAGCGCGCCGAAGAAGGCGGCAAGCGCGCGCCGCTCGAGCAGCTCAGGGCGATCGTGCGCTGGACGATGGAGGTGCAACTCGCTGGCGAGATGCCTTCGTTGCCGGCGCAGAATTCGTCGCTGCGTGCCGCGCTGATGGCGGACAAGGTCTACATGGATCGCCTGATGGAACTGAGCGAACGGCTCGGCGAGTGGATCACCGCGGCGCAGGTCGCGCGCACGCTCGACCCGACGCTGCCGCCCGAGGTGATCCTCTACACGTTGTTCGCGCGCGCCTGCGACCCGGTGCTCGCGCTGCTCAAGGCCGGCGGGCAGCACGATGACACGAAGATCGTCGAGATGCTGCTCTCTACATGTTTTGCCGGGATTTCCGGGCGGCGCTGACCCGGCCGCCCGATGCGCCGGACCGGCCGCCCGATCGACTGAGGAGATCGCTTTGATCGTCGTACACCACCTGAACAACTCCCGCTCGCAGCGCGTTCTGTGGCTGCTCGAAGAACTGGGCCTCGAATACGAGGTCAAGCGCTACGAGCGCGACAAGGCGACGATGCTCGCGCCGGCCGAACTGACCGCGGTGCATCCGCTGGGCAAGTCGCCGGTGATCACCGACGGCGGCGATACGATCGCCGAGTCGGGCGCGATCATCGAGTACCTGGTCGAGACCTACGGCAAGGGTCGGCTGATCCCGCCACCGGGTGCGCCCGAACGCCGGCGCTGGACTTATTGGATGCACTACGCGGAAGGCTCGTTGATGCCGCCGCTGCTGCTCAAGCTGGTGTTCAAGCGAATCGCGAGCGCGCCGATGCCGTTCTTCGCCAAGCCGATCGCGCGGGCGATCGCCGACAAGACCCTCAAAGGATACGTCGACCCGCAGATCGAACGGCACCTGGATTACATGGAAGGCGAACTGGGCAAGTCGAAGTGGTTCGCGGGCGACGAGTTCAGCGCCGCCGACATCCAGCTCAGCTTCCCGCTCGAAGGGGCGGCGGTGCGCGGTGGGCTCGACGCGAAGTGGCCGCGGCTGCGCGCGTTCCTCGACGCGATCCACGCGCGCCCGGCGTACAAGCGCGCGATCGAGCGCGGCGGCGAGTACGAACTGATGGGCTGATTCAGGGCGCCGCCGCAGCGCCGTCCCACGCCGGATCGGCCGCGCCGACCCATTCGCCATCGCCTCCGGCCGCACACGCGTGGACGACTCCCAGGTGTTCGTGGTGGCCGCGCGTGCTGTGTGCCAACTCGTAGCCGCGGGCGCGAAGCGCTTCGAAGACTTCGCTGCCGACATCCTCGTGCACGCGGATGCGCCCCCCCTTGACGTTCACGCGCGGGAACGCGACGGCCTCGGCGAGCTCGAGTCCGCGATCGATCACGTTGACGATCGTCTGCACGATCGCGCCGGGGATGCGCTCGCTTCCCGCGGCGCCGAGCGAAAGCACCAGCCGGTTTCGGCGCGTGACGATCACCGGCGACATCTCGGTCTCGTCCCTCGCGTTGGGCTTCGGATCCGACGCCATCCGATAGCTGTGCGCGAGCAGCACGCCGTGGACGGGGTCGGCGACACGCGCGCCGAAGTGCGGGCCGATCGAGCAGGTCATCGCCACGCTCGCGCCGTCGGCGTCGATCACCGAGAGGTGCGTCGTGTCGGGGTCGTCGCGCGAAGCGCCGCCGTGCGCGACGGCAGACGCGGGCACGGTGGACGCAAGCGAAGGCGCGCGCGCGGCGTCCATCAGCGACTGCACGAGCGCCGCGCGCCGGTCGGTGAACGCGCGATCCACCAGCGTTTCGTAGGGCAGGCCGAAGGTTTTCGGCTCCAGCGACCCGATCGCCTGCGGGCGGTCGGACAAGGCGCAAAGGAAGGTGAGCAACAGCCGCTCGGCTTGCACCGCCGTCAGTTCGCGCCCGAAGCGCGGAAGCGCGTCGAGCATCGACAACATCTGCACGAGCGTGTGGCCCCAGGCCTGGCGCCCGACCGTCGCGACTTCGCAATCGCGAAAGCGCCCGCGCACCACCTCGCCGTTGTGCGCGCGGTGCGACGCGAGGTCCTGTTCGGTCCAGTAGCCTCCCGAAGCGGCAATGGAGCGCGAGAGTTGGCGCGCGATATCGCCTTGCATCAGCGCTCCGGCGCCGTGCTCGCCGAAGGCACGGATCAGCCTGGCGAGTCGCGGATGGCGAAATAGACTCGGCACGGCGCCGGAATCACGCGCGAGGTACGCATCGCGGGCGGCGGCATTGGCGCCCAGTTCGCCGGCGCGCGTGGCCCACACGTCGGCAAGGTGCGCCGGAGGTTCGAATCCGTTCTCGGCGAGTTCGGCAGCGGGTGCCGCCACCGCGGCGAGCGCCATCCGGCCGTGCGCTCGGTGCAACATCTCGAGCGCGCTGGGCAGGCCCGGAATCGGCACGGTGCGATATCCATCGCGATCGTCGCTCGCCCCGTGGCGATCGTCGCTCGTGCCGGTGCGCGTCGGCGTTGCCGCGGGCGCCTCGCTCGCTCCGTCGATCGCGCTGCACGTTCCGTCGCTCGCGCGCACGAGGATCTGGCATCGACCGAAGAGGCTGTTGTTCGCCGGGTCGGCCACGGCCATCGCGAGCGCGGTGGCCACCGCGGCGTCGGCCGCGTTGCCGCCATCGCGCAGGATGCGCGCGCCGGCTCGCGCCGCGAAGGGAGAGCCTGCGGAGACGACGCCGCGCGCGGAGCGCGCGTGGTTTGCGGAGGTCATGGCCGGGGCGCCACTATGGTCATGGTCGGGTCGGAGATCGTATGCTTGTCCGGGTCGTCATTGTCGCAGGTGCATGGAGGGGCACGCGATTGGCCGAGCCACTGAAG
Organism: uncultured beta proteobacterium; assembly: GCA_963696745.1. GTDB lineage: Bacteria > Pseudomonadota > Gammaproteobacteria > Burkholderiales > Burkholderiaceae_E > Quisquiliibacterium. Next base: position 1,048,607 of record CAVOLL010000010.1, on the reverse strand, counting down.
AAGCAGTACGGAGAGAGGATCCCGCGCACGATCGCCGCGAGCATCGTCAAGGTGTATCCCGGATTCGAGGCCGACGCGTTCGTCGAGGCGGCGCTCGACGGCTACGACGCGCTCGAACTGATGGATCGCGCCCGCCTGATCGCGAAAAACCTCGCGCGCTTCCTGCCGCCGGATTTCGAGCACGCCGCGAACATCGTGGTGGCCTCGCTCGGGTCACGCCCGGCGCGCACCGAAGGCGACGGCGGCATGGCGTCGTTCCTGTACCTGCCGCACACGCTGTTCGTGGCCGAGCACGGACTCGGGCACTTCGAGGCGTCGATGCGCGCCCAGCACGAACTGACCAAGCGTTTCACGGCCGAGTTCAGCATGCGCGCCTTCCTCGCGCACGACACCGAAGCGACGCTCGCGCGCCTCGCGCAGTGGACACGCGATCCCGACGAACACGTGCGCCGGCTGGTGTCGGAATCGACGCGGCCGCGCCTGCCGTGGGCGTCGCGGCTGCGCAGCTTCGAGGCAGACCCGCGACCGGTGCTCGCGCTGCTCGAAAAGCTCAAGGACGACCCGTCACCGTACGTGTGCCGCTCGGTCGCGAACAACCTCAACGACATCGGCAAGGACCACCCGGAGTTGCTGCTGGGCACGCTACGGCGCTGGAAGAAGGGCGCGACGCCGCAGCGCGAGTGGCTGATCCGCCACGCGTTGCGTTCGGCGGTCAAACGCGGCGAGAGCGGGGCGCTCGAACTGCTTGGGTTTGCGCACGAAGCGACGGTGTCGATCGACGCCGTCGAGATCAGCCCGCGCCGCGCGCGCGTCGGCGACAGGCTGCGCATCGCCTTCGACCTTGGCAACGTCGGCAGGTCGACCCAGCGCGTGCTCGCCGACTGCCGGATCCACTACATCAAGGCCAGCGGCAAGGCGAGCCCGAAGGTGTTCAAGCTCCGGGAGCTCGAACTCGCCCCCGACGAAAAGGTGCGCCTCAAGAAGACCGTGTCGCTCGCCGACATGACCACGCGCAGGCACCACCCCGGCGTGCACCGCATCGACGCGCTCGTGAACGGCCGCGTCGTTGCGCTGGGCGCGTTCAACCTGAGCCGCCGAGGTTCCACTTGAGCCGCGGAGGTTCCACCTGAACCCGACCGCGTGCCTGTTCGGCGCGCGCGCGCTGCGCGACTTCGGCGACGGATTCGTCGCCGTCCTGCTGCCGGTGTACCTGCTGGCGCTCGGCCTCACGCCGCTGGAAGTGGGCGTGGTCGCGACCGTGTCGCTGCTCGGTTCGGCGTTCCTGACGATAGGCGTCGGGGTGATCGGCGGGCGTTACGGATACCGGCGCCTGCTGATCGCGGCCGCGAGCCTGATGGTGGCGAGCGGCGTCGCGCTGTCGATCGTGCACGACTACGCGCTGATCCTGGTGATCGCGTTCGCCGGCACGGTGAACCCGTCGGCGGGAAGCGTCAGCGTGTTCGTTCCGCTCGAGCACGCGGCGCTGGCGGGCTCGTCGCGCGATCTGGACCGCACGCGGATGTTCGCGCGCTACAGCCTCGTCGGTGCGCTTGCGGCGGCGCTCGGCGCGCTCGCCGCGGCGACGCCCGACCTCGTCGCGCCGTGGGGCGTCGACACGCTCACCGCGATCAAGGCGATGTTCGTCGTGTACGCGCTGCTCGGATTGCTCGGCGGCCTTCTCTACGCGCGCATTCCGCGAGCGGCGCCGGTTCGCCGCGACGAGAAGGCGTCGGCGCTGGGGCCTTCGAAGAAGATCGTCGTCAAGCTCGCGGCGCTCTTCAGCCTGGATTCCTTCGCGGGAGGCTTCGCGGTGCAGTCGCTGCTCGCGCTGTGGCTGTTCGAGCGCTTCGACATGTCGCTCGCGGCGGCGAGTCTGTTCTTCTTCTGGTCGGGCGTGCTCTCGGCGTTTTCGTTTCCGGTCGCCGCGTGGCTGTCGCGCCGCGTCGGGCTGGTGAACACGATGGTGTTCACGCACATTCCGTCGAGCATCGCGCTGATCCTCGCGGCGCTCTCGCCCACGCTGGAACTGGCGCTCGGGCTGTTGCTGTTTCGCGCGGCGCTGTCGCAGATGGACGTGCCGACCCGGTCGTCATATGTGATGGCGATCGTGACCGAGGCCGAGCGAACTGCCGCGGCGAGTTTCACGGCGGTGCCGCGAAGCCTCGCCGCCGCCGCGAGCCCGGCGCTGGCAGGCGCGCTGTACGCGGCGTCGTTTCAGGCTTGGCCGCTGCTGATCTGCGGCGTTCTCAAGATCGTCTACGACGTGCTGTTACTGAAGCAGTTCAGGACCTTGAAACCACCCGAGGAACAGTAGCGCGCCGGGTTCGAGCGCATGAAAGCGGTCCTGGCGTACCTCACCGCGGGCGTTCGATCTGACGCGCGCGTCAGGCGAAAAACCTGCGCGTCCTTCGCGCGAACGCGACCAGAGAGAGCATGACCGGCACCTCTACCAGGACACCCACCACCGTGGCGAGCGCTGCGCCCGAATGCAGTCCGAACAGGCTGATCGCGACCGCGACCGCGAGCTCGAAGAAGTTCGAGGTTCCGATCAACGCCGCTGGAGCTGCGATGTTGAACGGAACCCGCCACAGGTAAGCCCAGCCGTAGGCGACGAAGAAGATCCCGTAGCTCTGGATGAGGAGCGGCGTGGCGATCAGGGCAATGACCAACGGGTTCTCCAGGATGGTCTGTGCCTGAAACCCGAACAGAAGGACGACGGTCGCCAGAAGCCCCAGGACCGAAAAAGGCTTGATGCTGGCGGTGAAGCCGGCGAGTCGTGCAGGATCGCCGGAGCCGTCGAGTTTGCGGCGCGTCAGGTACCCGGCAGCGAGTGGAATCAGCACGTACAGAACCACGGAGAGCACCAGGGTCTCCCATGGAACGGCAATGTCCGCCACCCCCAGCAGGAAGGCCGCGATGGGCGCGAACGCGAACGCCATGATGAGGTCGTTGACCGAAACCTGAACCAGCGTGTAATTTGCGTCGCCCTCGACGAGCTGGCTCCAGACGAACACCATCGCGGTGCATGGAGCGACGCCGAGCAGGATCATCCCCGCGATGTATTCCTTCGCGGTCTGCGGTTCGACGAAGCCGGCAAACACGGACTCGAAGAACACAATGCCAAGGGCCGCCATGGTGAAGGGCTTGATCAGCCAGTTCACGGCAAGGGTGATGCAAAGTCCCTTCGGTTTCCTGCCCACATCCTTGATGGATGCGAAGTCGACGTTCACCATCATCGGGTAGATCATTACCCAGATGAATACGGCGACCACCAGATTGACGCTCGCCACCTCGACGGTGGCGAGCGCCTCGAACAGGCCCGGTACGACGACACCCGCGCCTACGCCCGCGGCGATGCACAAAGCCACCCACAACGACAGGTAACGCTCGAAGACGCCAAGCTGTGACGAATGATCCGGCATTGCATGAGCTCGCTTTCGTTTCATCTCTCGTTCGACCCGCTCGCTTCGTAGCCCGCGACCACGTCGAGCAGTTCGGCAGTGATCTGATCCTGCCGCACCCTGCGCAGATCGGCGCTCAGTTCGTTCAGCCGTTCCTCCAGGTTCTTCTCGGCCGCCTGCATCGCGACGAGGCGTGCGCCGGTCTCGCTCGCCAGCGATTCGGCACACGCCCGGAATACGGCCACGAAGAAGAACTGGCGCAACAGGCCGGTGAGCAACGCGTCGCGATTCATCGAGTAGGTAGGGAGTACCTTCGAGTCCCAGGGTTCGGCTTCGAGCGCGCGAAACGACGCGAAGTCCACCGGTACGATCTGTCGCGCCACCACCGTGGAGCGCGCGCTGCTCAGGCGCCGGCTGGAGATCAGCTGCACGCGTTCCACGCCGCTGGCGCGCCAGGCGTCGACCACGACCAGCACGCGTTGCACGCAGCCGGTGATCGCGCCCGCCGATCCCGGAACGAGCAGCGTATCGTCGACGTGAAATCCGCTCGCTTCCAGCCGATTCGCGATTCGCGCGCCCACCGCCAGAACGCGAGGCTTCGCCGTCTCGGCGTAGGTTCGCAGGGCGTGCTCGCTGACGTCCTCGTTGAAACGCCCGCACAGTCCGTGGTCGGATCCGAAGACGACCGCGGCGCTCGGCGCGCCCGGCGCTGGCGGGTGGTGCGGCTGCCACTTCAGGTTACGCAGGACGACGTGCAGGCCGAGTTCGACCGTTCGGTAGTACACCGTCAACGCCTGAACCGCCCGTTCGTAGTGGTGGATGTTGACCGCAGCGAGCGTCTTCATCGTGCGCACGACCGACTGCAGTTCCCCGAAGCTGTCGAGCCTGCGGTGCAGGCGTTCGAGCGATTCCATCAGGCTTGTCCCGCCTGGCCGTGCAGCGGCGCGAGCGCGGCGCGTTCGATTGCCTCCAGCGCTCGCCAGTGGTCGGCATCGAGCGCGAGGCCGTCCTCGATCCGAGCGCAGATCTCGGCACCCTGCGCAGTCAGCGCGTCGCGGATCGCCCGCTCGGCGAGCCCGATGCGCTCGATCGGGATCGGGTCGAACAAGCCCGCACTGGCCGCGTGCAGCACGGCGACCTGCTCGCAGGGCCGAAGCGGCGCGTGTTCGCCCTGCTTGAGCGCCTCGCGCACGCGCCGTCCGCGCTCGATCCGTTTGCGCGTCTGCTCGTCGAGCCGGGTCGCGAAGCGCGAGAAGGCCTCGAGCTCCTCGAACTGCGCGTGCACGAGCCGCAGCGGCGCGGCCACGGCCCGATACGCCGGCAGCTGCGTCTTGCCCCCCACGCGCGATACCGACCGGCCGACGTCGATCGCGGGCAGTACGCCGCGATGGAACAGATCGGGCGAAAGGTAGATCTGCCCATCGGTGATCGAAATCAGGTTGGTCGGGATGTAGGCCGAGATGTTCTGCGCCTGCGTCTCGACGATCGGCATCGCGGTGAGCGAACCGCCGCCGCGGCGCTCGCGAAGCCGTGTCGCGCGCTCGAGCAGGCGCGCGTGCAGGTAGAAGATGTCGCCCGGGTAAGCCTCGCGCCCCGGCGGCCTGCGCAGCAGGAGCGACAATTCGCGATACGCGCGCGCGTGCCGTGTCAGGTCGTCGTAGACGATCAGCACGTCGCGTCCGGCGAGCATGAAATGCTCGGCGATCGTGGTCGCCGCGTACGGAGTGACGTACTGCAGCCCGGCAGGGTCCTCGCCCGCGGCGACCACGACCACGCAGTGCCCGAGCGCGCCACCTTCGCGCAAGGTGTCGATCACGCGTGCCACCGCGGTGCCACGCTGGCCGATCGCGCAGTACACACAGATCACTCCCGAGCCACGCTGGTTGAGGATCGTGTCGACCGCGATCGTGGTCTTTCCGCTCTGCCGATCGCCGACGATCAGTTCGCGCTGACCGCGACCGATCGGAATCAGCGCGTCGACGACCTTGAGCCCCGTCTGCAGCGGCTGGGTGATCGGCGATCGGTCGATGATCGGGGCCGCGGCCGCCTCGACCGGTCGCCGTTCGGTCGCGCGCAGCGGACCCTTGCGATCGAGCGGATGGCCGCTGCCCGAGATCACGCGCCCGAGCAACGCATCGCCGACCGGCACGTCGACCAGCCTGCCGGTGGCGCGCGCGAGGTCTCCCGCGGCGAGGCCCCGTCCGCGGTCGAGCAACACGACTCCGACTTCGTCGGGCTCGAGGTTGATCGCGACACCACTGGCTCCGCCGGCGAACTCGACCAGCTCCTCGGCGCCCAGGTCCGGCAGCCCGCGAATTCGGGCCACCGCGCCGTCGGCGCGCGCGACGACGCCGATCTGCGAGAAGCGCAACTCCGGGGTCAGCGCGTGCAACGCGTCGTCGACCAGCGTCGAAGTGCCGCCGAAGACCCCGGTGCGCATCGCCCGCTCAGCCCCCGGCGGCCTGGGTCCGGGCGAGTTCGGCTTCGCCGGCAAGCCGCTCGGCGATTCTCGCCTCGACCTGTTCGAGGAAGTCGGACATGCTCCAGCCGATGCTGCGTCCGGCGGCCCGAAGCTCGACGCCGAGCACGAGATCGGGCGACGTGGTGAACTGCGCGTCGACCTCGGCGCCGATGCGCCGATGCAGCGCATCGACGATCCGCTGCATCGCGGCACGATCCGGTTCGAATGCGGTCGCGACGACGATCTTCGCGTCGGCACTTCGCAACGCGCCCAGATCGGCTTCGTCGCTCGCGTCGAGGCGCTCGATGAACACGTCGATCGCACGCTCCTCGACTCGCGCGTCGGCGAGATCCGACAGTCCGCGGCGCGCGATCGCCAGGGCCGACGCCGCGAGCTCGTGGCGCAGCGCCTGGCGGGAGTCTTGCCGTTCGTGCTCGAGTTCGGCGCGCCAGCGCGCCTCGGTGGCCTGGACCTCGCGGCGTGCCGCTTCGAGCATGCGCTCGCGTTCGGCCTCGGCATGCGCCCGCGCCTCGGCCTCCAAGGCGGAGCTTCGCGACTCGATCTCGCGCGTTCGCGCTTCGTATTCCGAGCGCTGGCTCGCGGCCTCGGTCTCGCGCTGCTCGGCGTCGAGCAGCCGTTGCGCAATGTGCGCTTCGCGTCGTGCCATCGCCGCGATCACGGGCCGATAGAGAAAGCGCTGGAGCAGAAAGACGAGCACCAGGAAGTTCAGCGCCTGTGCGGCGACGGTCAGCCAGTCGATCTGCATCTTCAGCCTCCCGCAGCCTGCACGAAGTGGTTCCAGAACGGGTTGGCGAAGATCAGGATCATCGCCAGCACGAAACAGTAGATCGCGGTGGATTCGATCATCGCGAGGCCGACGAACAGCGTGCGGGTGATCGTCGCGCTTTCGTCGGGTTGCTGGGCGATCGCCGCGAGCGCCTGTGCGACGGCGCGCGCTTCGCCGAAGGCCGGGCCGAGCGAGCCGATCGCCATCGTCAGACCGGCAGTGACGATCGAAACCATTCCGATCAGCGAGATGCTTTCCATTTCGGGTTCTCTCCGGTTGAGTCCGTCGATTGCTTTGTGTGCCCGGCGCTCGCGTCGCCACCGCCAGCCCGGCCGGTCGACGCGGCCGATGCGATGTACACCATCGCGAGCACCGCGAATATGTAGGCCTGGATGATCCCGGTGAGCAAACCGAGCAGCTGCATCACGATGGGGAAGAAGAAGGGCGTGAGCGAGAGCAGGATGCCGGCGAGCACCGTGCCGCTCATGATGTTGCCGTACAGGCGCACCGCGAGCGCCACGGTGCGCGAGAACTCGCCGATCAGGTTGAACGGGAGCATCAGCGCAGTAGGCCGCACGTAGTGGCGAAGATAGCGCAGCGGGCCCTGGTCCGCGACGCCGAAGGCCGGCACCGCGACGAATACGCACAGGGCCAGCGCGGTGGTCGTGGACAGCGAGCCGGTGGGCGGATGGAATCCGGGCACGATCGCCAACAGGTTCGACGCGGCGATGAACACGAACAGCGTTCCGACGAAGGGCAGGTACACGCCCGGATCGTGCCTGCTCACCTGCGCGATCTGATCGCGCATGCCGACGACCAGAACCTCGAGCGCGTTCTGCCAGCGCGAGATCCGGGTGTCGCTGGTGAGCCGCCGTGTCACGAGCCACGAAATTGCGACCAGGAGGATCATCACCAGCCAGGTGAACGCGATCGTCGCGTTGAGGTGAAGGGCGCCCCAGTGCCAGAGGACCCAGTCGTCGGGAGTGATCGCGATCATGGCTCGCGGCCTTCGCGGCCTTCGCGGCCTTCGCGGCTCTTCGCGGCTTTCGCGGCTTTCGCGGCTTTCGCGGCCGTCGCGCGCTATCGCGCGCCGCGCGCCGCGCAGCAGAAGCGTGCGCACGAGCACGAACCCCGCCAGTGCGGCGACCAGGCCGGACAGTTCCGACAGGCGCGCGATCGCGTAGAAACCGCCCAGGGCGATCGCGGTGCGCAAGACGAGGCTCGCCAGCATCAGCGTGCCGGGTCTCGTCGAACTCGCGAGCCGCTCGACCGTGAGCTGAAGGCCCCTGAAGAACACGAAGCCCAGCACCGCTCCCGCCAGCGCGGCGAGCAACCAGGTGGCGGGATTCGCGCCATCCACCTCAACCGCCTTCGCGCTTTGCGCGATTGTCGCCATCGACGCGATCGTCGTCGTCGACGCGATTGTCGCCATCGGCGCGATTGTCGCCATCGGCGCGATTGTCGTCGTCGACGCGATTGTCGTCGTCGCGCGTCGAGGCATCGCCGCGGCTTTCCTGCCCGACCCAGCGCCACGCGTTCAGGCAACCAAGCGCGGCACCCGCGAACAACAGCGTCAGCGTCCACGATACGCGCCCGGGCCACGAGTGATCGATCCAGACGCCGAGCGCGATGCCAGCGAGCGTGGGCACGGCGACCGACCACCCGATCAGCCCGATCATTCCGAGCGAGAACCAGACGTTCGGGCGAGCCGAGCGCCGCGCGCGGATCTTGCGCGCCGCGCGCCGCGCGACGTCGTCGCGAAACTTCGCGTGTGGCGCGGGCGCCTGGCCCGGAGTGTCTTGTTCAGTCAACGCCGCCGCGCTCCATTTCGGCGAACCGGCGAAGCGCGCTGGCCTCGAGCCTCGCGAGCGCGGTTCGCGCCAGGCGCTCTTCCTCGTCGAACTCGTGAAACCGGCCCTCGATCAGCGCGCGCAGTTCCGCGAGGTCGTCGCTGGGCACCGCCTGCACCACCGACACCAGCACGTCCCCGGCGCGCTTGACGAGCGTGCCTTCGCCCACCGCGACGAAGCGTTCGACCCCGCTCGCCGTCACGAATTGAAGGATGCCCGGAACCAGCACCGCGACGAAATCGACGTGCCGGGGCAGCATGCAGAATGAACCGTTGGCCGCCTCGGCGACGATCCGCGTCGTCCGCTCGTCGACCACGATGCCGATCGGTTGCATCACGCGCAGTCGCATCGTCGTCGTCATTTCTCGCGTGCCTGGTCGATCGGTCCGATCATGTACAGCGCCGCTTCGTCGACTTCGTCGAACTCGCCCGCGAGGATGCGCTCGCAACCGTCGATCGTCTGCTCGGGGTCGACGGTCTGGCCGGCGGCGCCGGTGAACTGCCCGGTGGTATGGAAAGGCTGGGTCAGGAAGCGATCGAGCCTGCGCGCGTGCGCGACGGTGCGCCGGTCGGCCTGCGAGAGCTCCTCGAGACCGAGCATCGAGATGATGTCCTTCAGATCGTCGTACTCGGCGAGCACGCGCCGCGCGGCCTGCGCGACCCGATAGTGGCGCTCGCCGACCACGCCCGGAGTGAGCATCTTCGAATCGGAGCGCAGCGGATCGACCGCCGGGTATAGGCCCTGGCTCGCGCGTTTTCGCGAGAGCACGACCGTGGCCGAGAGGTGGGCGAAGGTGTGGGTGGCCGACGGATCGGTGAGGTCGTCGGCCGGAACGTACACTGCCTGCACCGAAGTCATCGACGCGGCCTGCGAGCTGGCGATGCGCTCCTCGAGTTCGGCCAGTTCGGTGGCGAGCGTGGGCTGGTAGCCGACCCGCGAGGGCACGCGCCCCATCAGTCCGGACACCTCGCCGCCCGACTGCACGAAGCGAAAGATGTTGTCGATCAGCAGCAGCACGTTCTCGCGGTGCTCGTCGCGAAAATGTTCGGCGACAGTCAGCGCGGCGTGTCCGACCCTGAAACGCGCACCGGGAGGCTCGTTCATCTGCGCGAACATCATCACGGTGCGCTCGAGCACTCCGGCATCGCGCATTTCCCGGTAGAGCTCCTCGGCTTCGCGACTGCGCTCGCCGATTCCGCAAAACAGGCATATGCCCCGGTAGCGACCGACCATGTTGTGGATCAGTTCGGTGATCAGCACCGTCTTGCCGACTCCGGCGCCGCCGAACAGGCCCGCTTTGCCGCCTTCTTCGAGAGGCGTGAGCAGGTCGATGACCTTGATCCCGGTGGCGAAGATCCGGTTGCTCGAAACGCGCTGCGCCAGCGCGAGCGGCGGGCGGCGAATCGGCATTCGCAGATCGGTCTCGGGCGCGGGCAAGCCGTCGAGCGGGCGGCCGAAGAGGTCGAGCATTCGTCCGAGCAACGCCCGGCCCACCGGAACGTCGAGCACCTTGCCGGTGTCGTCGACCGGCGTCCCGCGTGCGAGTCCGCGCGTCTGCGTCAATGCGATGCAACGCACCGTATTCGGATCGAGGTGGGTTTCGACCTCGAGCACGATTTCCCCGCCGGGGCCGGTGCGCAGCGCCTGAAAACGCGGCGGCAGCTCATTCGCAAAGGTGACGTCGACGACGTTGCCGCGCACCGCCAGCACGCGCCCGAGCGCCTCGCGCCGCGCGGGCGCACACGCAGGCGCCGGCGCGGGCGCAGGCGCGTCGGTTTCGAGGCCGCGGCAGGAAGCGTCAGCCATTCAGACGTCCACGATAGACAGAATGCATCTGGGCACGACGTCACGATACATTGTCGCGCCGCCTGCCGGGGTCGCTCGTCGTCGGCAAGGGTCTAGGGAGCAGGGCGAAACGCCCGGCGCCGGCCTGAGATCTCAGGCGGTCGTCTTGCCGGCCCGGGTCGAAGTGAGGTCTCGCGCGGCCACGCACGCGTCGAGTTCGGCGGCGATCCAGTCGAAATCCAGCGACTGGCCGATGAACACGAGCACGGTCGCGCGCGCTTCGAATGCGCGCCACACCGGCCCGCCGTTGATCTGGACGAGGCTCTGCACGCCCTGGACCACGAGCCGCTTGCGCTCGTGCTCGGCGTGCACGATTCCCTTGCAGCGCCAAAGACGCGGGCCGAAGCGCTCGAGCGCACGGTCGAGAAAGTCGTTGAGCCGCGCGAGGTCGATCGGCTGGTCGGTCTCGAACGCGTACGATCCGACGTCGTCGGTGTGCGTCGCGCGCACGACCGGGCGCAGGCGCGGGCTCTCGCCGGCGCTCGACGCGCCAAGGTGCGCACGCAGCCCGGCGAGTTCGGCCGGGGGCACGTAGTCGAGCGTGTAGGCGCGCAGGTCGAACAGCGTCGCGAGCAGCGCGCGCAGGTCGTCGCCGCGCAGGTCCACCGGCACCGACTCGGCGCGCGGGTTGATCCGGGCGAGCCGCTCGCAGAGCGCGTCGCGCGCCGCGGTCCCGGCCAAGTCGCTCTTGCTCAGCAGGATCCGATCGGCGTAGGCGATCTGCGCGCGGTTCTCGATCAGCTCGAGCTGCGCGGCGCCGTGGAACGCGTCGACCACCGTGACCACCCCGTCGATGTGAAAGCGCGAGCGGATCGCGGTCTCCGCGAGGAAGGTCTGGACGATCGGCCCCGGGTCGGCGATTCCGGTGGTCTCGATCAGCACGCGGTCGAACTCGAAGGCGCCCGCGTCGCTCATCTGCGCGAGCTGGTGCAGCGCGCGCGCCATGTCGCCGCGGACCGTGCAGCAGACGCAGCCGTTGGCGAGCTGGATCACCGTTTCGCTGTTCTCTGCGACCAGGAATTCGGCGTCCACGCCGACTGCGCCGAACTCGTTCTCGATGACCGCGATGCGCTGCCCGCTCGACTCGCCGAGGATGCGATTGACGAGCGTCGTCTTGCCCGCGCCGAGAAAACCGGTGACGACGGTGACGGGCGTCGTGATGCGGGTCATGCCGATCCGCGCACGTGCTCGACCTGCGACTTCAGCGCGGCGATGTCGAAGGCGGGCGGCACCTCGGCGACGGTCGTCACCAGGCGCTCGCCCGAGGCGGGCAGCGCCGGCCAGGTGTTCGGGTCGGCGAGCCAGGCCCGGGCGTGCGGGCGCGCCATCGCGCCGGGGTGTTGCGCGTGCGTCGGCGCCGCCACGGCCTGCGCGGGCCACGTCGCGGCGCCCTCGAAGTCGGCCACCAGTAGCGGCGGGACGCGGTGAAAGCGCGCGACGTTCGCGGCGGTCGACAGCGCGCCCTTCCACGCGTCGACCTGATCCGCGCCCGGCGGCACCGACTCGTGCCACTGCAGCACGTGCACGCCGGCCTCGGCGAACAGGCGCGCCATCGCGGCGGCCGTTCGCCCCGCCAGGTCGTGGATCGACTCATCGTCGAGCACGCAGCCCGCCGAGCGAAACTGCGCCACCAGCGTCGCCGGGCCGGTCAGCGCGGCGACGATCAACGGCGGTTCGGTGTCCGCGCCGAGCTGGCGCACGGCGTCGAGCGCCGCGGCGAGCCGCGGGCTGGTTGCCATCGCGCCGGGGTCGACTTCGGCGCTGTCGGGCACGCGCAGCCGGCCCACCGGGCGCGGCGGCCACGTGCCGTCGTCGGTGGCCACGCCGAGCGCCTCGAGTTCGAGCGCGCTGGGCACCGCGCAGGCGAGCGCGTCGGCGCGCACGATACGTCGCAGTTCGGCGAGATTTTTTCGCAGTCGCGTCCCGTCGCGCGCCATGCGCAGCGGCTCGATCGCCTCGATCTGGGCCGCTACGCCATAGAGCAGCGGCGCGAACAGCGGCTCGTGCGCGAGCCCGGCGCCGCGCGCGAGATCCTGCATGCGCTTGCGCCAGTTCATCGCAGCGTTTCCCCTGAAGCCCGGCCTCGATTCTATGCCCGATGCAACGGCGCGATCTCCTTCGCGTGCGGCCACGAGCCGTAGTACGCGAGGATCGAGTCGTCGGGCTTCTGCTTGCTCCACTCGGCGTCGAACTCGTCGTAGCCGCGCCCGCGTTTCAGTCGCGCCGCCTTTTCCTCGGTGCGCAGCCTGGACGTCTCGGCCGCGTCGACGCGCCTGTTCACCGCGTCGAACGCCACCTTGTAGACCTGTCGCGCCGAGTCCTCCGACAGGATGCCCTTGACGATGTCGGCCTCGACCGACGCCGGGTCGCGATCGAGCGGGTCGCCGTAGCCGGTGCCGCCGCAACTGAACGCCATCGTGATGACGTCGCCGTTGTTGTACGGGCGCACCGAACGGCCCTGGAACTCGATCTCGTAGCTCCCCTCGATCGGACGGTCTTCGAGCAGCCGGTGGATGTCGAGGTTCAGGCGCTCGTCGCCGTTGGCCATCAGTTCCTTGATGTTGGCGCTGCGGATGCCGATGCCCGGCACCGTGCACGGCGCGTAGCCGCCGAACAGCGGCTGCGGCGTCTGCAGCTTCGTGTTGTCGGCGATCGCCATCATGTACACGGCCGGCACGTGGTGCGCGACCCACATCTGCACGGTGCCGCCGCCACCGCGGTACTTGCCGTGTCCGCAGCTGTCCTTCCAGTGGTTCGACAGCGGCACGAGCAGCGGGAACTCGTTCTCCACCTGCTCGGTGTTCGGCGCGCGCCCGAACACGCACCACGGGAACCCGAAGGCGTCCATGCCGTCTTCAGTCGGGCGCGCCCCCTGGCCTTCGGTGTTGATCGAGTAGGCGAGCATGTCGGCGAAGAACGCTCCCCACTGGTTCATTCCGGCGAGCACCAGCGCGTTGCCGCCGTTGCCCATCGAAGCGCCCGACTGCTTCCACAGCTGCGTGGAGAACATCGCCTTGGCGCAGCAGTTGTGAACGGCGCTCATGACGCCGGTGGCGATCATCACCGAGCACGATGTCGCCGCGCGCGGGTCGGGCGACAGGCAGGTGCGCACGCCGAACTTGAAGTCGATCGGCGCGAAGGTTCCGTTGCTGATCGGCAGCGCGTGGAACAGGTACTCGTAGATGTAGTTCGAGAAGTGTGCGATCGCCGCCTGGGGGTGCGCGTTGTAGGGAGAGGGCGTCTCGGGGCCGGTTTCCGACAGGTCCACCATCATGCGGTCGCCCGACTTCTCGATCGTCATGAAGCAGCTGCGCACCAGGCCCTGTTTGAGGCCGACCGCGTCGCTGAAGGTCACGCAACGGTACTTGCCGTCGGGCCACTGCTCGATCAGGTCGCGCGCGCCTTGCTCGGCGACCTGAAGCATCCTGCGGAACAGGCCGGTGAGGTAGTCGGGGCCTTCGCGGTCGCAGAGCTCGATCAGCCGGGTGCGAACGCGGTCGGCCGTCGTGCAGCGCGCCTTGAGGTCGACAGCGATCATCGACTGCGCACGGATGCCGAATGCCGTGAACATCGACACCACGTCCTCGTGCAGCCTGAAGTTGGTGCCGATGCGCATCGGCGGCAGGTTCATGCCCTCCTCGAAGCGCGAAGTGGCCGACACCGGCATGCCGCCGGGCTCGATCGCGCCGGTCTCGGTGGTGTGCACGAGCGCCGCGGTCCAGGCCACGAGCTTTCCGTCGTAGTACACCGGCATGCACACCATCTGGTCGGGGTTGTGCACGCCGCCGTAGACCGCGTCGTTGGCGAACCAGAGGTCGCCGTCGCGCACCTCGGCGCCGTAGGTGGCGATGATGTACTTGATCACGAGCGGCGGGATCACCGCGTGCAGGTAGGTGCCGCACGAGCCGTTCACGATGTCGCCCTCGGCGGTCATGATCGCGACGAGCGAGTCGCCGGCGATGCCCATCGCGCAGCGGCACGAGCGCACGAATACGTCCATGCCTTCGTCGAGGATGTCGTTGGTGCGCTGAAAGCCGATCTCGAAGGTGGCCGGATCGATTTGCGCGGCGAGGTCGAGCTCGCGCTGCGACGCCGGAGCGGGCTTGAGCCACTCCATTTTCTGTTCGAGGGTGGGGATGCTCATCAGGTATCTCCTTTGACTTCGCCGCTCAGGCGGCGATCGTGACCCTGGACGCCACGCGCTTGCGCGGCGGCGCGGCGACGACCGCCTCGAGGATTCCAAGGCCGTGCTTCTCGATCGAGAATTTCTGTTCCGGCGGCACGACGATCGTGGTGAGTTCGGCCTCGACCACGGCCGGGCCGGTCACCACGTTGCCGGGTTTGAGTTGCTCGAACTGGTAGGTTGGCGTGTCGGCCCAGTCGCCGATCTCGGGCCAGTACGCCTGGCGGCTGCCCAGTTGCGCCGCCGACGGGTCGGCGTCGCCGAGCTCGAAGACCGGGACTTCGGGTTTCCACGTGGGCACGGTGACGCGCAGCACGAAGTTGTCGAGGAACACGCCGCCGGGCTTGTTCACGACCAGCGGCGAGAAGGCCTCGCTGAACTCCTTCTCGAAGGCATCGTAGACGGCCTGGGCATCGGCGTCGCTGTCGATGCGCAGCCGCGGCGACGATGCGCGCTTGAGGTTCACCTGCCCGCCGTAGAGCATGTCGAGCTCGAGCGTGTACACGGCGTCGTCCATGTCCAGGCCCTCGCTCTGGAGCTCGAGTCGCGCCTTCTCGATCATCGCCTCGACGGTGCTGTTGAAGGCCTCGCGGTCCACGACCAGGCGCTCGCTCATCGGCTCCATGAACACGATGCGACGGCTCTGCTCGTACATGTGCACGATGTCCATGATCGAGCTGCCGAGCGCGCAGAACACCGGCGCGGCCGGAAAGACGACGGCCTTGCGCACGTCGCCGCGCAGCCCGGCCATGTGCGTGGGCCCGGCCCCGCCGAACGCGAACAGCACGAAGTCGTCCGGGTGGTAACCGCGCATGTGGACTTCGCGCTTGATCGCGCTCGCCATGTTCTCGTCGACGACACGCCGGATCAGCGCCGCGGCTTCGATCGTGGAGATGCCCAGCGGCGTCGCCACCTTGTCCCTGATCGCGCGCTCGGCGCGCGACTTGTCCAGCGCCATGCGACCGCCGAAGTAGCTGTCGGGGTTGATGTAGCCGAGCACGACGTCGGCATCGGTCACGGTGGGCTCGGTGCCGCCCAGGTTGTAGCAGGCCGGGCCGGGCATCGAGCCCGCGCTTCGCGGTCCGACGGTGATGCGCTGCGAGGCGCCGTCGACGCTCGCGATCGAGCCGCCGCCGGCGCCCACGCTCACGGTCTGCATCATCGTGACGTTGACCATCCACTTGTCGATGACCGGGCGGAAGGTGTAGTTGCGCACGCTGCTCTCGACGACCAGCGCGACGTCGAAGCTCGTGCCGCCCACGTCGCCGGCGATCACGTTCTTGAAGCCGAGTTTCTCGGCGAAGTAGGCCGAGCCCATCAGCCCCGCGACGGGTCCGCCGTTGAAAGTGCGCGAGGCGGGCGTCTTGAAGATGTCGGCGCAGCCGCCCGAGTTGTGGATCATCAGGAACGCGCCGCGGTAGCCGTTCTCGCGCAGCTTGTCCCAGGTGGCGCCGATGTCGACCTGCATCGAGCGCTGCAGGTACGCGTCGAGCACCGCGGTCATCGTGCGCTCGTACTCGCCGATCTTGCTCACGACGCTCGACGACAGCACCACCGGAACGAAGCCGATGTGGTACTCCTTGTACTCCTCGCGCACGATCTCGCGCACCCGCTGCTCGTGCCGGGGATTGAGGAAGCTCCAGAGCAGCGACACGACGATCGCGCGCGCGCCGCGCTCCATCAGCAGGCGCAGCTTGTAGCGCACGTCCTCCTCGTCGAGCGGGCGAATGATCTGCCCGGCCGAATCCACCCGCTCGCGCACCCCCATGATCAGGCTGCGCTCGACCAGCGGATGCGGCTTGTTCTGCACGGCGATGTTGCGCCGCTCCGACACGCGCTGCCCGTCGACCCACTGCGCGCCGCGCCCGATCAGGATCGCGTCCTCGTGGCCCTCGGTGGTGAGCAGCCCGATACGCGGGCCCTGGCGCTGCAGCAGCCGGTTCAGCGCGACGGTGGTGGAGTAACGGATGATGTCGACCTTCGGCAGCAGTTCCTCCACCGACAGGCCCACCTTCTCGCCTCCGGCCTCGACGGCGTCGAGAAATCCCACCGACAGGTCGTGCGGCGTGGTCGGACACTTCGCGATCACGCGCTCACCCTCGAGCGTGAGGACGAGGTCGGTGAAGGTGCCGCCGACGTCGATGTCGATCGAGTTGATCGCGCCTTTTTTCGTGAGCGTGCTCATTGCGCGGCTCCTTCCTTCACGACGCGCGCCAGCCGGCCGTCGCGGATGATCAGCGCTCCGGCGGCGAGCCGGCGCTTGAGGCTGTCGATGTCGATCTCGATGTCGTGCGTGATCGGGTGTCCCGGCGGCAGGTACTCGGTTTCGATCTGTCGGGCGCAGTTCGGGCAGTAGAACTCGAGGATGCGCACCCAGTTCTCGTCGGGCGCGAAGGTGTACTCGCCCGAGATCACCGGGTTGTGGATCTCCTGCGGCTTGCGCTCGGCGACCAGCAGGCCGCGCTTGTAGTTGTCGCGCGCGCCGATCAGCTTCGTGCCGCAGTCGTGGCAGTACCAGTGCTCGTCGTCGAGGTCGATGTCCAGGTACTCGGTGATGCGGATGCGTTCGAACATGGTTCGTCTCCTTGCGCGTGTCGTTCAGCCGCGGCGCGAGAGCACGGCGTTGCCGTAGTCATCGACCTGCAGTTGCCAGCCCGGGGGAACCGGGCAGGTGAGGGTGCTGCCGTTGACCAGGGCCGGGCCGGCGATCCGGTCGCCCGGGTTCAGTGACTCCCAGCGGCGCACCTTCGCCGGTTCGGCCGTGCCACCGTGAAAGCGCGCCTCGCGGTTCGCCGGCGATCGCTCGGCCGCGCGCGCGGTCCGTTTCGTCACGCCGTGCGCGCCGACGACGTAACGTGTCGTCAGGCGCAGCGCGAGCAGCGCCCGCCCGGTGGCCTTCGCGTCGGCGACCGCACGTGCGATCGCGGCCGGTGCGTCGGCCGCGGCGCCCGATGCGCGCAGCGTCGACACCTCGTCTTCGCCCGTGCCGAGGTCGAGTTCCCATTCGAAGCTCGCGCTCGAGGGGTCGAATCCCTCGCCGTTGAGGTCGCGCACCGCCTGCTGCGACATCGCGTCGCACAGCGGCTTCAAGCGTGTGTGCGCGGCGTCGTCCCAGGTTCCGCCCAGGCCGCGCTCGTAGCGGTGCACCACGTCGGAGATCGCCGAACCGAACGCGCTGAACACCGGCCCCAGGTCGAAGATGTACGCGCGCGGGAGACCGAGCTTGTCGGCGACGAACGCGGCGAACATCGGTCCGTTCCCGCCGAAGGCGAAGAGCGTGCTGTCGGCCGCTTTCAGCCCGCCCTCTTTCAGGATGTTGCCGAGCAGTTCGGACATCATCGCCACCGCCTCGTCGCGGATCGAGAGCGCCGCCACCTCGACCGACACGCCCAGCGGTTCGGCGACGTGCTCGGCGATCGCGCGTCGAGCCGGCTCAGCCTTGAGCTCGCGCCGCCCGCCCATGAAGTTGGCGGGGTCCAGGTAGCCGAGCACGAGCAGCGCGTCGGTGAGCGTCGCGCGTGTCCCGCCCAGGCAATAGCAGGCGGGCCCGGGCGCCGCGCCCATGCTGTCGGGCCCCAGCGTCAGGGCGCCGCCCTTGACCCGCGCCACCGAGCCGCCGCCGATCACGGCCGAGCGCAGCAGCGCGAACGAGCTCTTCACCGGCACCGCCATCAGCTCGCCGCCGCGCTGGAGCACCGGCGCGCCCTCGCGCACGATCGACGCCTTGGTCGTCGTGCCGCCGACGTCGAAGCACAACGCGCTGTCCAGCCCGTACAGTTGCGCCATGTGCGCGCCGCCGTAGGTTCCGAACACCGGACCAGACTCGATCGTGTCTGCCGCCTTCGTCTTGCCGATCCTGGCGACGCCGCCGCTGGTGTGGCCCACGAGCAGAGGGCCGTCCCAGCGGTGCTCGTCGCGCAGGAGATCCTCGGCCCGGTAGAGCGAGGTGGCCAGTTGCGAGTGCGTGTACGCGTTGATCAGCGAGTAGTGCACGCGCGTCTGGTCGTGGCGCAACGGCGCCATCTCGCTGCCGAGCAGCACCGGCACCGAGCCGATGATGTGATCGGGATACTGGCCCTCGATCACGGCCTTGATCGCGGCCTCGGCGCTGTTGTCGGGGAACGCGTCGGCCAGGCACACGCAGATGCGGCGCACGCCCCCCTCGAGCAGGCGCCGAACGCCCGAGAGGATGTCCACCGGCGTGGGCTGCGGCGGCAGTCCGATCACGTTGCTCTCGGACACCAGTTCGCCCAGCACCGGCGAACGACCGCGACCGTAGAGGTCCTGCTCGTGGCCGCTCGACACGAGCAGCCCGATCCTCGAGCCGCGCCGCTCGCCGAGCACGTTCGTGGTGATGGTCGACGACCAGCGGATCAGCCCGACCGTGGCGAGGAAGGCCTCGACGTTCGCGTGCTCGAAGTGCCGCGCCGCCTCCTGCAGGCATGCGAGGAACGAAACGGTGTAGTCGTGCGGGGTCGTGTCGACCTTGAACGCGTGGCGGCTGACGCCGTCCGAGACGAGGGCGTCGGTCATCGTTCCGCCGGTGTCGATGTCGATCGTGATCATGTCGTGTCTCCTGTCGAACGCTGGGAGCGATGCGCCGCCTGCGCGGCCTGCGATCGGTACGGCACG
Organism: uncultured beta proteobacterium; assembly: GCA_963696745.1. Lineage (GTDB taxonomy): Bacteria > Pseudomonadota > Gammaproteobacteria > Burkholderiales > Burkholderiaceae_E > Quisquiliibacterium. The sequence continues at coordinate 1,029,448 of CAVOLL010000010.1, read as the reverse complement.
ATCCTAGGGAAACGGCGCGTGCGCGGCATCGGGTCCGATTCCCTATCGACTGGGAATAACCCCTATTGCGGCGCAACACCGGCGCACGGCGCGGCACCGGGGCGTGCCGGTGGCGCGCGTCGCGGACGCTACGGTAAGCTCGGCGCGTGACCATGCGCAGCCGCAATCTCGCCGCAACACAAGCGCGCGAACGCGATCGCCCAGGCGATCGCGGCGCGTCGTTTCCCTATGAGCTGGTGCTCGAGAACACGATCGTCGGCATCAGCTACATGCAGCAGCGCCGGTTCCTCTGGGCCAATGCGCGGATGGCGCAGATCTTTGGTTACGAACCGGGCGAACTCGACGGCCAGCCGGTTCGCATGCTCTACGTCACGCAGGAAGACTACGACAAGGTCGGAGCGATGTATTCGAGCGTCCTGCGCACCGACTTCTATACCCACGAGCGCGCGATGGCGTGCAAGAACGGCGACCTGATCTGGTGCCGGATCTCGGGACGGCTGATCGACCCACACGACCCGGGCTCGCCGTCGGTCTGGGTCGTGCAGGACATTTCGGACCGCAAGCGCGCGGTCGACCAGTTGCGCCGCGCCAACCAGCGTCTCGAGCACACGGTCGAGCGGCGCACGGTGAACCTGCGGCGTACCAACGAGGCGTTGCGCGCCGAAGTGGAGCGGCGCAGGGCGGCGCAGGAGCAGTCGGTCGAGAGCCGCGAGAAATACCGGGCGCTGTTTCGCAACGTGCCACTCGGCGTGATCGTCGCCAATGCCGAGGGCGAGATAGTCGAGGTGAACAGCACGCTGCAAAGCTACGTGGGCGCTTCCTCGCGCGCGGTGCTCGAGGCGCGGCTGCGCGACGAGACCCGCGTCGTGGACGCCAACGGCAGGCTGCGCTCGCTCGCGGCGCTGGTGCGCGAGCACGCGCGCGAGGGCACCTCGCGCAAGCCCGCCCGGTTCGAGCTCACCTGGCTCGCGCACAACGGCAGGCGGCGCGAGATCTCGGTGGTGGCCGCGCCGATGTCGGGACACGGCCTGGGCGTGGCCTACGCGCTGTCGGACATCACCGAGCAGCGCCGCGCGCGCGAGCGCGAGCAGGCGCAGCAGGCCGCGCTCGCGCACGCCGGGCGCCTGTCGCTGATCGGACAGATGACGACGGCGCTCGCCCACGAACTCGGCCAGCCGCTCAATGCCTGCCAGAGTTATCTGGGCGGCTTGCGGCATCGGCTCGCGCAGGTGCACGGCGGCGCGCCCGAACTCGGCGAGGCGCTGGACAAGGCGATCAGCCACCTCGACCAGGCGAGCGACATCATCCGCAACGTGCGCGGTTTCGTCGCGCGCCACAGTCCCCAGTCCGAGCAGGTGAGCCTGACCGAACTGGTGCAGCAGACGCTCGCGCTGCTCGAGATCCAGTTGCGCCGCGCGCAGGTCCAGGTCCGGCTCGACGCGCCGCCGGGGCGCACGACGGTGCGCTGCAATTCGGTCGAGATCCAGCAGGTGCTGGTGAATCTCGTGGTCAATTCGATCGAAGCGATGGACGAGCTGCCGGCCGACGAGCGACGCATCGGCATTGCGATCCGCAAGGAGGGCCGCTCGAAGCTCAGCGTGCAGATCGACGACAGCGGCCCGGGCGTCCCGGCCGAGCTCGCCGAAAGGATCTTCGAGCCGTACCTGAGCACCAAGCCCGAGGGACTCGGAATGGGCCTGATGATCTGCCGCACCATCGTCGAGTCGCACGGGGGATCGCTGATGCTCGTCACTCATCGACCGGCGCCGGCGAGCCTGCGCTTCGTGCTGCCGATCGTTCGCAAGGCGCGGCGATGAACCGCGAGCCGATCGTTCGCAAGGCGCGGCGATGAAGCGCGAGCCGATCGTTCGCAAGGCGCGGCGATGAACCGCGAGCCGATCAGCGCGCAGGTGTTCCTGGTCGACGACGAGCGCGCGGTGACCGACGGGCTGATGTGGTTGCTCGACTCGGTCAAGGTCGCCTCGCGCAGCTTCGACGATGCCGAGGTGTTCCTGCGCGCGCTGCGCGAAGCGCGCGGTCCGGTGTGCGCGGTGCTCGATCTGCGCATGCCGGGGATCAGCGGGCTCGAGCTGCAGCAGCGCATGGCCGACGAAGGCCTTCTCGTGCCGCTGGTCTTTCTCAGCGCGCACGGCGACGTTCCGGCGGCGGTCAGCGCGATGCAGCTGGGCGCCGCCGACTTCCTGCAAAAGCCGGTCAATCCGCAGGCCTTCCTCGACAGCGTCAACCACATCGCGCGACTCGCGTGCGAGGGCTTCGTGTGCCGCCAGCGCGATCGCGACGCAAGGCGCCAGCTTGCGAAGCTGTCGGCGCGCGAGCTTGAAGTGTTCGACCGCCTGCTCGAGCGAAAGACGAGCAAGGAGATCGGTCGCGAGCTCGGGATCAGCCCGAAGACCGTCGACGCGCACCGCGGCAGCGTCTGGCGCAAACTCGCGGTCGCGAGCAGCGCGGAGCTGAACAAGCGCTACGAGGCGGCGCGCGAGGCCGGAAAGCGCGGCTGAATCGCGGCCTTGCCGCGCTTGTTCGCCTTGCCGCGCTTGTTCGCCTTGTCGACGTACTTGAAGAAGCTGCGCGTAGCTCGCCTGCGCCGGCGAAGGGATTGCGAACGATGGAGGCCGAACACGCACTGGTGCTCACGATCGACGACCCGAACTGGGCCGCGACCGATTCCCCCGACCGATTGCGCGCGGCGCTCGAGGGCATTGGCCTGCCCGAGGGAGTCGGCGCCTTCGAGGTTTTCGCGCCGCACCCGGAGTTTTCGCGCTTCACGATGTTCGGCGACGGTCCGCCGCCGTTCACGATCGTCGAATTCCGCGCGCGTGCGCCCGAACCGTTGCGGCGCATGGCCGGCGACGCGCGCGTGCAGCAGGCGCTGCGCGCCGCGGCTTCGCAGCACGGTTCCGGCGCGGGATCGTACGACGGTTCTCGCGCGGGGATGTTTCGCGTGCTGAGCGAAGCGTTGCCGCGCCCGGCTGCGACGCGACAGCCAGATTCTTCGATCTTGCCGCGTGCGCCCGGTGCGAACGAGCCGACGGCAAACGCTCCCGGTGTGCCGCTCGCACTGCTCGTGCACTACTACGGACCGACCGACGACCCCGAGGCATTCGCCGCGCACTACGTCGCCCACCACCCGCCGCTGCTCGCGCGCTTCCCGCGCGTGCGCGAGGTGCTGTGCTATCTGCCCGCGAGCCCGATCGCGTGCGGCCTGCCCGAGGACCCGACCGTGATCCGCAACGAGGTGCGATTCGACTCGATGGACGACCTGCTCGCTGCGTTGGGTTCGCCGGTCATGCCCGAGCTGCGTGCCGACACGAAGGGGTTCCCTCGCTTCGGGCGCTCGACGCACTTCCCGATGCGGCGCGGCTAAGCGACCTCTGCAGGCGCAGGTCTCACCCTGACACGCGCGAGAGCGTGATGCGCGAGACGCCTGGCTGCTCCGCCGCTTCGGTCACGGTAAGCGCGAGCGCGGGGAGAACATCGTCGCGCAGCGTGTGCCCGGGGTGCGGCGGGTTGAACATCTTCGACATGGCGATTTCTCCGTTTCCTCAGTGGCAGGCCAGCGGGTGCAGACGCCAGCCGGGATCACCCGCGCTCTGGGCTGGAGGGCGCACGAGTGTTGGCTTCGTCAATCCGGGTTGTTTGCGGGCGGGGCGAAGTGCGTCGCCGGGCAGCCCTCCCAGCGGACTGGATAAACGTCGGTGCGCCCACGAAACATGCGGCGGAACAGCGCAACCTTCTCAGCGGTCCAGACCCCATGCTCGGCCAAATTCGTCCATGTCATCGCCGACGCTGTAACCAAAGTCGTGGCTGATGCGTCGAAGCTCATCCAGCCGTTGCCAGAGCGCGGGTCGTTGCCCATCGGGCACGGCTGCCCGCTCGCAATGGAACAATGGCTTATTCCTCGAACAATTCAGAGTGCGTGCCCGCGCGCACGAAGATGATGGCGTTGCCATCCTGCCGGTAGATCAGCAGGAAGTCGCCGCCGATGTGGCATTCCCGGTGGTCGGCCCAGTCACCCTTCAGCGGATGATCCAGCCACTCGGGGCCGAGCGGAGCATCGTTGGCGATGAGCACCAGCATTGCCTCCTTCAGGCGCTTCAGGTCGTAGCGACCCGAGCGCGAGAGGCGCTCCCAGTCTTTGAGAAAGGTCTTGGTGTAGTCGCACGCCCTGGGCGGTGCTGCTCGCTTACTACTTGCGGGCTTTTTCGAGGTCATCAATCAAGGCGTCGGCAGATTCAAAACGCGCCGCCCGGGCCTTCATCATCTCGCGGGCTTCTTCCATCGCCGCACGGGTCTGTGCGTTGGGCACTTTCAACTCGAGCGGGAAGGCTTGGTCGTTGACCACGCGCTTGAGCAGGATGCGAACAGCGTCGGACACGGAAAGCCCCATGGCTGCCAGTGCCTCGCTGGCTTGCGTCTTGATTTCGTCGTCCACCCGGACGTGCAACATCTTGGAATGGGCCATGATCAGATCCTCCGTTTTCGCGATTATGTATCTCGCATGAGATACAGTCAAGCGCGTCGAGATGATCCGACACCACTAGTGATCGGCGGGCCCGATCGCGTGCGGCCTGCCCGAGGATCCGACCGTGATCCGCAACGAGGTGCGATTCGACACGATGGACGACCTGCTCGCGGCGTTGGGTTCGCCGGTCATGCCCGAGCTGCGTGCCGATACGAAAGGGTTCCCGCGCTTCGGGCGCTCGACGCACTTCCCGATGCAGCACGGCTGAGATACCCAATGTCTGCGACCTCTTGACGCTACCATGCCTACGCGAGCCTGGTTGGCGTGCCGCAGCCGGGCAACCGATGTGTCCGCGACCATGAGTGCCGGGAGGATGAATCGATGAACGGTCTGAGAAATCTCTCGATACGCGTGCTGCTCGCCGCTGCGTGGCTGGCGATTCTGTCGGCAGGCCCGTCTCTTTCCCACGCGCAGGATTTCGTCCGGGCCGAGCGTCTGTACGCCGACCATTGCGCGGTCTGTCACGGTGCGGACCGTAGCGGGTACCTCGGGCCGGCATTGAACAGCGACCAGACCAGCCTGACCCACGATGAAGTCAGCGCCAAGATTCTGACAGGGGGGGCCACCACCCTGATGCCGCAGCACCCCACCTGGCGCGTCAGGCTCTCGGCCGATGACCGCGAGCTGCTGGCCTCGCTGATCACGAAGAGCCCCAGGCAATCGGTGTCCTGGGGAATGGAGAACATCCGGAGGTCGCTCGAGGTGTTCGTCGCCGACGAATCGACCCTGCCAGGCAAACCGACCTACAGGATCGAGAACCTCGACGACCTGATGGCAGTCATGGCGCGCGGCCGCTTTGCAGCCGGCAAGGAAGCCAAGGTCGTGTTCTTCGACGGCCGGACCAACAGGAAAGTCGGCGAGGTGCCGACCGGCTTTGCCCCGCATCTGATGGACTTTCACCCCACGCAGGAGCGCTGGGCCTATGTCCGCGACGACCTTGGCTACATTCACAAGATCGATCTCCATTCGATGAAGGTCGTTCGAAAGATCCGCGCCGGATTGAATGGCGCGTCGCTCGCGGTGTCGCGCGACGGCCGCTACCTGGCCGCGGGTTCTTACGTGCCGAATACGGTCGTGATCCTCGATGCTGCGACGCTCGAACCGCTGAAGCTGATCGAACTGCGCGGCGTCGACCCGGACGGCAAGACGGTCGAATCCGACTCGGGCATGATCACCGGCACTCCGTTCGCGGAGTACTTCGTGGTCGCGCTCGAACAGGCCGGCCAGGTGTGGATCGTCGACCTGCAACAGTCGGACATGCCGATCACGAAGATCACCGACGTGGGCCGGCACCTGCACGATGCGTTCCTATCGCCGGATGGCCGCTACGTCGTGGTGTCCTCGTACGACGACAACGTCAATGCCGTCGTCGACCTGGCCGAAAAGCGCATCGTCAGGAAGATCCCCGCCGGGTGCCAGCCGCATCTCGGTTCAGGCGCGGTCGTGCGATCGCAGGGCAGGCTGCTGGGCATCGGCACCAACATCGGTGGCGGCCCGTGCAAGTCATACGAAGTGACGGTGTTCGACATGAACACCTTCGAAGTCGTCAAGCGCATTCCCGTGCTCGGTCCTACCGAATCGCCTGCCGCGCATCCGAAGGCGCCGTACATCGTGGTCGACATCGTCGGAACGGGCCCGGAGGCGAACAAGATCCAGTTCATCGACAAGAACACGCTGAACGTCGTCAGGACCGTGACGGTGGGGGACAGGCTCAGTCATTCGCACTTCCCCGAGTACACGGCACGAGGCGAATTCCTGTACGTCAGCGCCCGGGCTGGCGGCGACCGGCCCGCCGGATATCACCGCGACCGGGTCGTGATCTACGACGCGCGCACGTTAAAGGAAGTCAAGTCGGTATCGATCGAAGTGCCCGCCGGCATCTTCTCCCGTTTGCGAGCGCGCACCGTGGTGGTGGGGCTCGAGAGCGCAGTGCGATAGCCGGGCTCGGAAAAAACAAACTGGTCTCGCGGACATCCGACGCTGGAGTCTCGCTTCTCCATTCCCGAAGAGGCGCCCCTGCTCTCCGGGGTCAGTTCAGTTCCTGAATCCGGAATCGAACCCGCGTCCGTTTCGTGCATCAATCGGACGGTTCGCTCGCTGCCTCGGCGTCGACAGCAGGGTTGGTCAGCTGCCGAATCGTCAATGCACAGCGTTGTTCAATCAAGGAAACGATTCGCTCGACGACTGCATTGCCAGCAAAGCCGTGCCCGGGGTCCGAGTGGAGTTTGCGCGCCGTCGGCGACAGCGACTTCGTCAACTCGAGAATTCGCCTTCTTGCCTGTGCCTTGCTGAGCCCGGCACCTTCCGCAAACTGCTCCCAGTGCCGCGACAGGACTTCGCCGAACTTGTACTTGCCGCCGATCTTCATCGCCATCTTCGGCGTCAGTGTTTGATACACCGCGGTCGAAAGCGTGTCGTACAACGGCGCCAGGACGGGTGTCTTGCCCGAGTGCAGCAATGAGAAATTCTTGGCGTGCGCGTCGTGATTGCCGATCAATGCATTGAAGATCACGTAGTCGAGCAGGCGCAGGATCTGCGGCGCGCTCGGGCGCGTGACACGGCGTACCAGTTCGAAGCACTGCGCCAGATCCGGCCCACCCTCGTTCTGGTATTTCATTTCGGGCGCCACGCCCAGGGCCTGGCAGAAATCTTCTTGATGAAGGCGTTGCCGTTGTCCTTGATCATCTGCGATCCGGTCATAGCGCTCGAGCAGCAGGAACTGACGATTCGAGACGACGTGAACTTTGGACTTCGCCGGCTTGAGCTGCATGGCCTCGGCCAGCGCCATGCAAAAACCTTCGTTGATCACACTGTCGGCAACAGTTCGGATGGCGGGCTTCAGGATGTGAGAACTGGGCGTGCCATTGCGTGGCAAGGCCAATGCGCGTGCCGTCGAAAACCACCGGCAACTTGTCTTGTGCGCCCGCCAATGAAAGCCGCAAGCCGTCTTTGCCTGCGAGCATCGGGCGAAGTGGCAACTCATCCAGGAGGGCGGCGACTTCTTCGTCGCTCAGCCATTGAACACCGTCACGCTGGGCAGGCGCAGGCAAGACCTGGCCTGGCTCCAGAAACGTCACCGCCCCGGCGCACTCTCCGCCGATCTGCTCCAGCAGTGCAAAGTCGTTCTGACCGGAAACCTGGAACTGCTGTGCGATCAGGCGGCGCATCTGCCCCTCCGGCAGCAGCCCGGCAAAGAAGGGGCGGGTCTTGCGATCGTCGAAGGGCTCTGCCTGCAAGGGCAGCGAGGTGGACAACGCCACAGCGTTCGTCCGGGACAGCAACGCCACAGCGTTCGTCCGGGACAGCCAATCGGGGGCGTAACGAAAGTTCAGCCGCCCATCGACCAGCGCCAAGGTGCCGACGCGATCGGCGAACAGCCAGACCGCCAGTTCATCGGCCATGGTCGTTGCCTTCGCATGGACCTTCGGCGACAGCGGATGGCAAACCGCTCAGCCGGATCTCGCCGCCCAGGGCATCGATGATCCGCAGGACATTTTCGAGCCGCACGGTGGGCTTGCCCGCTTCAAGGTCGACGATGAAGCGCACGCCAACCCCCGCTGCCAGGGCCAGCTGTGGCTGCGTCAATCCGAGCTGTTTGCGGGCCGTGCGAAGTGCGTCGCCGAGTTGCTGAGCTGACCGAATGGACATCATGGCCTAATTAATTTCCCGTTCGGGAAATTATCGAGCAGAATCAGCATTCACACAAGCTATATTTCCCGATCGGGAACGTTAGCTTGTTTCTAGCCCCATCGACAAACGAATGTCCCGAACGGGAAATTTATCGTACATTGCCTGCTCGCCAAAAAGACACCCATTTGCACCCGACCTGGCAGCAGCCGGGGCCGAGCGGAGCATTGCTGGCGATGAGCACCCGCATTGCCTCCTATAGGCGCCCCAAGTCGTGGCGACCCGAGCGCGCGAGGCGGTCCCGGTCTTTGAGAAAGGTCCTGGTGTCGTCGCACGCCCTGGGCGGGAGGTCAGCTGATGTCCGGCTCGTGCATCGATGCCGGGATGTCGCGCTGGCCATGCAGCACCCGCCAGACGTCGATGTGGTCTGGTCGCTCGACGTAGAACACCAAATGCGGATAACGCGTCAGCGGCCAGGAGCGCAAGCCGGGCAGGTTCAACTCGTGCGCGTATCGCGGTGAGCCGGTCGCAGGGTGGCGGCCGATGTGGGTGTAGGCCTGCTCCAGGGCATCGACGAAGCCCATCGCAGCTTGCTCGGAGCCTTCGCCTTCGGCGAGGTAATAGGCAATGGCCTCGTCAACATCCCGGCTGGACTGCGCGCGCGGGACGACGGGCTTGGCCTTCACCCTTGCGCGCCAACCTTGGCGGCCGGTCGCACGCGATCACGCAGCCCCTTGAAGTAGGCCTTGCCCACCGGTGCAGTGGGTTCGGATGCAGCGCCTGCCAGCAGCAAGCCACGCAATTGCAACCGATCCTGGTCCTTGCGGATCAGCTCGCGCATGTACTCGCTGCTGGTGGCGTAGCCGCGCTGGCTGACCTGTTCGTCCACGAAGGACTTCAGGGTGTCGGGCAGGGAGATGTTCATCGTGCCCATGTCGCGAGCTTAGGCATTTTGGCAAAATTTGGCAAGTCGCATTCCCGCCCCACCAACCGAGTCGGTCCGTGTGTGAACTTCGACCTTGAGCGCGCGGTTGATGGCCGGAACCCCGCACCAGACGACTATTGAAAGTACGGAATCGAACCCGCGTCCGTCGCCCCGACCGAAAGCACACCCATTTACACCCATTCCGGAAGTGTGGCGCAGCCCCGGCCCCCCCCCCCCCCCTTGCGGCGATTACAAGTACATCTGGCAGGCCAGCGACTGGCCAAACTGGCACTTCGACCTGGCGGCACTGGCTGGGCCTATGGCCGAAGTCAGTCGTGCCCAAGGTCTCCTGATGGGGCGCCTGGCCGACGTGGGCATGGCGCTGCGCGATCAGGCGAGTCTGGCCGCGCTCACCGAGGACGTGGTCAAGACCAGCGAGATCGAGGGCGAGCAGCTCGATGTCGAATCCGTGCGCTCGTGCATCGCCCGCAGGCTGGGCGTGGACATCGGTGCCCTGGCCCCGGTGGATCGGCACGTCGAAGGCGTGGTCGAGATGGTGCTCGATGCCACCGCCAACTGTCATGCGCCGGTGTCGCGGGAGCGGCTGTTCGGCTGGCACGCCGCGCTGTTTCCTACCGGCTACTCAGGTCTTTCCAGGATCAAGGTCGGCGCTTGGCGCGACGATGCCAGCGGTCCGATGCAGGTGGTGTCTGGCCCCATCGGCCGCCAGAAAGTGCATTTCGAGGCGCCGCCCGCCGATCGTCTGGAGACCGAAACCAGCCGATTCCTGGACTGGGTCAATAGCGCATCGAACGAACCGCCTCTGCTCAAGGCCGGCCTCGGGCATCTCTGGTTCGTCACCTTGCACCCGTTCGACGACGGCAACGGTCGTATCGCTCGGGCTATCGGCGACCTGTTGCTGGCGCGGGCCGACGGCAGCCCGCAACGCTTCTACAGTTTGTCCGCGCAGATCCAGCTGGCCGGCGACAATTAGCCTGACCGGTTGACGACAACTATCTTGGCCGGTTGACCAGGGCCGGGCGGGTCCGGGATGCGGGGCTACAGTGCGCCCTCGATTTGAGTCGAGGGGAACTGGGTGCCCGGCAAGAGGATGACGGACCGACAGGTGAACGAGTACAAGAGATATCGGCTGATCAACAGCCAAGAGGCCGCGGCGGCCAAGGCCGGGATGAGCGTGCGCACGGCAAGACGGGTTGAGAGCGCGAAGGCGCTGCCGTCGCAGCAAGGGCCGCGGTCGTGGCGAACGCGCGAGGATCCGCTCTCGGCGGTGTGGGATACCGAGGTGGTGCCGCTGCTGGAGCGCGACGCGCTGCTCAACGGGGTGACGTTGCTCGAGGAGTTGCAGCGCCGCCACCCCGGTCAGTATCCGCACGCGGTGCTGCGCACGCTGCAGCGACGATTGCGGCGGTGGCGGGCGCTCTACGGTGCCGAGCGCGAGGTGTACTTCGCGCAGGAGCATCCACCGGGACGGATGGGGCTGTCGGACTTCACGGTGGCCGACGATCTGGAGGTGATAGTTGGCGGCGAGGCGTTCGCGCATCGCTTGTATCAGTTCGCGTTGGCGCACTCGGGGTGGCGCCATGCCGAGGTGGTCGAAGGCGGCGAGAGCTTCCTGGCGCTGTCCTCAGGGCTGCAGGCGGCGTTGTGGCGGCTCGGTGGGGTGCCGGAGGAGCATCGCACCGACAGCCTGTCGGCGGCGTTCAACAATCTGGCCGAGCAAGAGGAGCTGACCACGCGCTACGAGGCGCTGTGCACGCACTACGGGATGCGGGCGAGCCGGTGCAATCCGGGGCAGTCGCACGAGAACGGTTCGATCGAGTCGCGCAACGGTTCGCTGAAGGTGACGATCGATCAGGCGCTGCGGCTGCGGGGCTCGCGCTGCTTCGACACGCGCGCCGAGTACGCGGCGCTGGTGGCGACGGTGACCGAGCGGATGAATGCGCGCCTGGCCAAGCGCTTGGACGCCGAACGCGCGGTGCTGCGCGCGTTGCCGGCCCGGCGCACCGTGGAGTACGTCGAGGTGCCGGCACGCGTGAGCAAGTTCGGCACGTTCATGGTGAACCGGGTCCTGTACACGGCGACGAGTCGGCTGATCGGCCATCGGCTGATGGTGCGCGAGTACGCCGAGCATATCGAGGGCTGGTTGGGTGGTGTGTGCGTGGTGCGTTCGGCGCGCGGCAAGAAGAGCGCCGACAGCCGCTGGGGCAAGATGATCGACTACCGGCATCTTGTGGAAACGTTGCAGCGCAAACCGGCGGCGCTGGCACGATGGGTGCATCGGGATGCGGCGTTCCCGCGGGCGGTTTACCGGCAAACGTGGGAACGGCTCGTGGCCTCGCGTCCAGAGCGCGAAGCGTGTCGCACGATGGTCGGACTGTTGGTGCTGGCAGCCAAGGGCCACGAGGCGCAGCTGGCCGGCGAGCTCGAGCAGTTGATCGAGATCGACGCACTGCCGGAACTTAACGCCATCACGACGCTGTTGGCGCCGCCACCGACGGCGATCCCGAGCGTCGTGGTCAAGCTGCCCGAGCTGAAGGTGTTTGACCAGATGCTGGGAGCGCGAGCATGAGCGCAGCCGCGCAGGGGCGCTTGGCGCTGATGCTCACCGAGTTGCGCTTGCCCACCGTCAAACAACTGGCGGTCGATCTATGCACGCAGGCCGATCGAGAAGGCTGGCCGGGGGTGCGACTTCTGGAGGCATTGTTCGAGCACGAGATGGCGCAACGCGAGGTGCGGCGCATTGCACGACATCGACTGGAATCGGGGCTGCCGCCCGGGAAGATGCTCTCGAGCTTCGAGTTCGCGGCGGTGCCCGTGGTCTCGAAGGCGCAGATCAGTGCGCTGGCCGAGGCCGATGCCTGGCTCAAGCAAGGGGCCAACTTGCTGCTGTTCGGCCCGCCGGGCGTGGGCAAGACGCACTTGGTGGCCGGTCTCGGGCACGCGCTGATCGACGCCGGGCACCGGGTACTGTTCGTGCGCACCGGTGACCTCGTGCAGCGGCTGCAGGCCGCAAGGCGCGATCTGAGGCTCCCGCAGGAACTGGCCAAGCTCGACCGCTTCGATCTGATGATCCTCGACGACATCAGCTACGTCCGGCGTGATCAGGCCGAAACCTCGGTCCTGTTCGAGTTGATCGCCGAGCGTTACGAACGGCGCAGCCTGGCGATCACGGCGAACACGCCGTTCTCGGAATGGGGCGCGGTGTTCCCCGAGCCCGCAATGACGGTCGCCGCGATCGATCGACTGGTGCACCACGCGACGATCCTGGAGATGAACGTGGAGAGCTACCGGCGGCGCGCCGCCGGGCCGGGGCATGCCCCGGCCCGGCGAAAGACCAAGTGAGAAGGCAAGAATGAACCTCGCATCCACCGGCCAAGATAATTGACGCCGACCGGCCAGGATAGTTGACGCCGGGCATCCAGCGGCAGCGCAAGGCCTACTACGACATCCTGGAGCGGACCCAGAAGCGGTCGATGGACGTCACCGAGTGGCTCGCATGGTTCCTCGATACCCTCCATCGCGCAGTCGATCAGGCACAGCACACGCTCGACACCGTGCTGACCAAGACGCGCTTCTGGCGGCGCTGGGCGACCATGGCGCTGAACGAGCGGCAAGTGAAATTACTCGACAAGCTGCTCGACGGCTTCGAAGGCAAGCTCACCAGCAGCAAGTGGGCGGCCATTGCAAAGTGTTCGCCGGACACGGCTCTGCGTGACATCAACGATCTACTTGGGCGGGGTGTACTGCGGAAAACGGATGCCGGTGGGCGCAGCACCAGCTATGAGCTGAACGATCTTCCGCAGTAGCTGGGTCTTTCGAGACGCACCAAGTTCGCTTGCCATAGTCCCAATTTGGGACTGGAATCCGCCCGATCCGTACCAAAGCAGACTACAAGGCCACGCTCAAGGCGGTTGCCGCCTTGATCGATGCCGACCCCGAGCCGGGTACGCCGGAAGGAGACCGCCTGGACATCCTGACCACGCTCGTACAGGCCTACGAAACCAGACACGTCCGGATCGGTGCGCCGGATCCCGTGGAGGCAATCAAGTTCCGAATGGAGCAGGGGGGCTTGTCCGCGAAGGATCTGGAACCGCTCATCGGCAAGAGCAACCGCGTCTACGAAATCCTGAACCGCAAGCGCCCGTTGACGCTGGCCATGATCCGCAGGCTGCATCGAGGGCTCGGCATCCCGGCTGACGTTCTGATCGCAGAATGACAAAGGGCCCGGAGTTGCCCCCGGGCCCTTTTCGTTGGTGGAGCTGGCGGGAATCGTCGTTTCGATTCCGGCTCCGATCCCGACGGCGGGGAGCCTCGCCCTCGTCGCCTCGGGGGTGGTCGCGCTGGTCATGCAGCAGGCGCCATTTCGGCGCGCTGACCTGCGCGCCGCGTCTACTTCACCGCAGCCGTGATGATGATCTCGACCTTCATGTCGGGACTGCCCAGGTCGGATGCTCCGCAGGCGCGCACGGGTGGGCTTTCCTGGTCGACCCATTCGTCCCAGACCCCGTTCATTTCTGCAAAGTGCCGCATGTCGGAGATCATCACGTGGGCAGCGAGAATCTTCGACTTGTCACTGCCGGCCAGGGCAAGACGCTCGTCGACGCGTTTCAACATCTGCCTGGTCTGCTCCGCGGCCGAAGCCCCCGGATCAAACGGGCGATCGGGGGTAGCGGCGAAATAGACCGTACCGTTGTAGATCGAGATCTGGCTGGCGCGGGATCGCGACGGATCGGTGGCCGGGTTTCGCCCGATTCGCTTGATGTCCATCTTTATCTCCTTGGATGTCCGTCGGGTCGAGCCCCAGCGGGATGTACAAAAAAGGCCGAACTGGCGATCGGTCGATCACCCCGGCGTCGTCGATCGGGACTAGAAGCGGCTGCAGAGATAGGGCGCCGGATCGATGGTCGCCGGAGTACCGTTGACCAACTGCGAGACGAGGCGCGCGCTAGGGGGGCCGCCGGTCATGCCGAAGTGCCCATGACCGAACGAGAAGAACAGACCTGGCCTGCCGGGCGCTTCGCCCAGCACTGGCAAGCTGTCCGGCGTCGACGGGCGGTGCCCCATCCAGTAGCTCGGCTCGCCGGCCTCGAGTTTTGGAAAGAGGCGCTTGGCATGCGCCACCAGCACCATCGCACGTCGCTCGTCGGGAGGCGCTCGAAGCCCGCCAAGCTCGACCGTGCCCGCAGCTCGCAGACCGTCCTCCATGGAGGTCAAGCCGAAACCGCGGTTCTTGACCGAAATGGGAATCGACAGGGTCAGGTTCGGGGCAGGCAACATGGCGTGGTAACCGCGTTCAGTTTCGAGGGGTACCTTGATGCCCAGAGGATCAAGCAACTCCCGCGTCCAGGCCCCGGCGGCGACGACGATCTTCGGCGCACTGCGATTGGATATGTTCGTGATCACCCAGTAGCCGGTCGCGCCCGCCTTCGGAATGATCTTCATTGCTCGCTCGGCGATGATTTCGCCGCCCGCATCCACCAGCAGCGATCCGAGCGTATGTACCAGTCGCTGCGGGTTGACGGTGAAGCCATTGCCCGGCACCAGCAGCCCGTGCTTGACGTTCGGTGAGATGTCGGGGTAGATCTGGCGCAGTGCGTCTGCATCGAGCCGCTCGACGCGAATCCCATGGCGTTCGGCAATGGCGATCTCGATTCGCGATTCAGCGCCTTCACCATCCCAGAGCCGCACCTGTCCGACCGGGCGAATCAGATCGGAGTAGTGTTCCGCGCCGAGCAATTCCTTCCAGCAAGCGAGCGAATCCTTGTGCAGCGCCCGCATGGCGTCGGAAATCCGCAACACGCGTGACATGCGGCTGGCCTCGATCCAGCGCAGGAGCCACGGCAGCGCGATCGGAAAATAAGAAGGTTTGACAATCAGCGGGCCTTCGCTGTCCATCAGCCACTTGGGCACATTGCCGAGCATGCCCGGTAGCGCGACCGGCACGGCCGTATCGCTGCTGATCAGGCCGGCGTTGCCATACGAAGCACCACTTGCCGGTGGCAGCGGATCGATGACCAGCACCTGGTTGCCGGAACGCTGCAGATACAGCGCGAGCGACAGGCCGGCAACGCCGGCCCCGAGCACGATGATGGAGGGCTGTCGAATGGTCATGATTGGTAGCCAGGGTTGGTGAACAGGGTCCGCGGAAGTTGCGTCAGGCGCTCTGCTCCGTTCTCGGTGACGAGTACGGTCTCGCTCCACGAGGCACCCTGGGCCGAGGCGTACATGTGAAACACCATGTCCGGTTCGAGCTGCCAGCGCGCTTGCGGATGAAAGCAACGGGTGAAGTCGCTTGTGCGCGGTCCGGCCGCTGCATAGAACCCGAGCGTGTAGCCGGTGATGTTGTCGAATGTCTGTCGCAGGCCGCACTCGAGCACGCCTCGACGGAGAATGGCGTCAACGTCGGCGGCAGACGCGCCTGGTCGCATCGCATCGATCTGCCGATCCTGCAGGTCGCGCAGTTGGTTTGCGGCGTCCTGCAGTTCCCGCGATGGTGAACCGACGACCGCACAACGCATCAAGCGCGCACTGTATCCGCGAACACGTGGGGTCAGCTCGATGTGGATCACGTCGCCGCTGACGAACGGCGCATCGGTCGGGTGTCGATGCAGGAAGTCCCATCCGCGTCCGCTGGAAATCGGTCCCGGCAGCCCGGCATCTGCGCCGAGATCATAAAGTGCGGCTGATGCGGCGGCCGCTGTATCGCGTTGCGTGGCGCCCGGCACGCAGGTGGCGGCGGCGCATTCCATCGCGCGGTCGGCAATGGTCGCCGCACGGCGCAGCAAGTCGAGCTCGGCCGGTGACTTGCGCAGTCGGAGTTGCCACACGATATCGCCGAGATCGACCAGGCTGGCAGCCGGCAGCGCCTCGCGAATCCGATGAAAGCGATCGACCGACATGCCGTACGAGCCGAAGTCAAGGCCAATTCGAGACGATTCGATTCCGCGATCGGCCAGTGCCGCGGCAAGCACCGGTAACGGGTCGTCCCAATCACTGAAGACACGGACATCGGCGATCCAGGTGCGCTCTCGGCAGGCCCCGGCATCGAGCGAGCGGATCAGGAAGAATGGCTCAGCGTCAAGCGGAATGCCGACGCAGCGCCAACGGTTCTCGCTGTTGCCGTAACCCGAGAGCCAGGTCATCGCTTCGATCTCGTCGAACAAGGCGACTTCGACCCTGGCGGTGCGCATTGCTCGGCGTAGCCCCTCGACGCGCACACCGAACTCGACGGCGTCGAATGCCGTGGGCGCCCGATTCAAGCCAAGGTCAGCCACGTCAGCGCCCGCCTCCGGCGCTCGCCAAGCGCCCCGTCCGCACCCCTCGCACCAGCGCATCGAGTAGAAGGACGAGACCGGTGACCGCGATCAGGAAGGCGCTGACTGCAGCGATCACCGGCTCGATCTGCAGATGCAGGCTGTTCCAGATCCGCACGGGCAGCGTCTCCGAGCGCACGCCGGCAAGGAACAGTGAAATGATCAGTTCGTCGAAGGAGGCGAGAAAGGCGAACAGCGCCGCCGACAGGATACCGGGAAAGGCAAGCGGGACGACGATTCTGGTGAATACGCCGAGGCGGCTGCTGCCCAGGCTGAGCGCCGCACGCTCGAGGTTCACGTCGACCCCCTGCAGCGAAGACAGCAGGATCAGCAGCACGATCGGCAGGGCGACGGTGGCGTGGCACAGGCCGATCCAGAACACGTTGCCGACCAGCTTGAGCGGACCCGACATGAAATACATCGCGATTGCCGTGATGACATGCGGAATGATGATCGGCAACAGCATGAACGACAGCAGCAATTTCTTCGCCCGGATGTCGCTTCGAACGAACGCATACGCGGCAAAGAAGCCGAAGACCGTGGCGATCAGGCATGCGATTGTGGCGATTACGACGCTGGACCAAAGAGCACGTTGCCAACGCGGATCGCCGAAGAATAGCTCGAACCATCGCAAGGAGAACGCCTCCGGCGGGAAGCGGACGTAAGTCTGATCCCCGACCGCGAGTATCAGAACGATGACGATCGGCAGCATCAATGCCAGGCATGCCACGACGATGTAGACGGAAAGTGCGCGCGTGGGAACGTCTGTAGTCATCGGATCATGCTCCCATCATCCGGCGCACGTCCGTGAGGCGGTAGTAGATGGTGTAGAGCACCAGCGTCGCGAACAGCAGCAGCAAGGACATGACTGCGGCACCTGACCAGTCGAATGTGATCTCGACCGCGCGTTCGATCAGCATTGCGATCATCACCTCCGACGGACCGCCCATCAGAGCCGGTGTGATGAAGAAGCCGATCGAAAGGATGAAGACGATCAGCGAACCGGAGATCACGCCATGGACGCTGAGAGGGAAGTACACACGGGTGAAGGCATAGAAGGCGCCTGCTCCGAGGCCGCGAGCGGCTCGCATCAGGCTGGGATCGATCGCCTTCATCGCGGCGAAAAGCGTCAGCACCATGTACGGCAGCAGCACATAGACCATGCCGATCAAGACGCCTGTCTGGGTGTAGAGCAGTGTCAGCGGTTCGTCGATGAGACCGATCTGTTGCAGCAACTGGTTGACCAGACCGTTGCGGCCGAGCAGCACCATCCACGAATAGGTGCGCACGATGATGCTGGTGAAGTAGGGCACGATGATGCAGAAAAGGACAAGGGTGAAGCGCAGACCGCGGTTGTTCGCCAGGTAGTACGCGACCGGGTAGCTGATCAACAGCACCAGCAACGTGACGAGCAGCGAGATCCAGTTGGTCGTTGTCAGCGCCGTGACAACTGCCTTCGAAGTGGCGATCGCCCAGACGAATGAAACGATCTCGGCGGACGTGCCGACTTCGGCGAGCGCCTGGATGAAGAACCAGATCAGCGGACCGACGAACACCAGTGCCAGCAGCAGCACGGCCGGCATGATGAACCATGTCCCGTCGTTGAGCCGGGAAGCTCGCATCACGAATCAGCGCTGAAGGATCACGCTGTCGCCCGCAAGCCACGAAATCGCGGCGGCCTGATCGACAGTGCGGAACAGATCGGCGCGCGAGTTCTGCACGTCCACCGTGACCTCGGTTCCGGGCTCGATCTCGACGGCATGACGCAATATGTTGCCGAGAAAGGACGTTTGCACCAGCCGACCGGTTGCGAGGTTTGCGCCGCTCGCAGGCTCGGCGGGTGACGCGCCGGCCGGCGCGATCTTGATGCGCTCGGGTCGGACGAACAGATGTGCCGCGGAACCGACTCGCAGGCCGGGCTCGGCGCGCGCGCGCAACGTGAGCCCGCCGGAAGTCCTGAGCGTTGCAACGTCGGCGACGACGGAATCGACGGTACCCGGAATCAGGTTCGCTTCGCCCAGGAAACGCGCGATGAAGTTGCTGGTCGGATTCTCGTAGATCTCGGCCGGACGTCCGACCTGCCCGATCCGGCCGCTGTTCATGATTGCGATGCGATCCGACATGTTCATCGCCTCTTCCTGATCGTGCGTCACGTATATGACGGTCATGCCGAGACGTCGCTGGATCTCCTTGATCTCTATCTGCATCTGGAAGCGCAGGTTCTTGTCGAGTGCGCCGAGCGGTTCGTCCATCAGAACGATGCTCGGTTGGAAGACGATTGCCCGGGCGATTGCAACGCGTTGCTGTTGGCCGCCCGAAAGCTGTCGGGAATAACGGTCGGCGAAACGATCGAGCCGCACGAGTTCGAGCGCCTCGCGCACCCGGAGGTCGATCTGATCGGCGGGAAGGCGGCGGGCGCGCAACGGGAATGCGACGTTGTCGGCGACGCTCAGGTGCGGGAATATCGCGTAGTTCTGAAACACCATGCCGAAGCCGCGGCGCTGCGGCGGCATCCGGGCGATGTCTGTGCCATCGACCAGGATCTGCCCCCCGTCGACATCGGCGAAACCGGCGATCATCATCAGCGTCGTCGTCTTGCCCGATCCGGACGGACCAAGCAGCGAGAAGAACTCGCCGGGCGCGATCGTCATGTTCACGCTGTCGACGACCGTGTCCTTACCGTAGCGCTTGGTGATCTGGCGCAGCTCAATAGCGCCCCCGCCCCGCCCGGATTCCAACGCCGTCATGACGCCGCCGACCGAGAGCGAGGTCGGAAGTCCCTGCGCGGTCTCAACGGCGTGATCTTGTCGAGATCAACTGACGATCCACTTCGACCAGACCTTGGCGACCTTCTCGCGATTCTGCGCCCACCAGTTGATGTCGAGCAGGAAGCCCTTGGAGCTAGTCCACGGAGTATTCGTCGCAGGGTCGATCAAGTCCTTGGACGTTGCACCGTAGGCCTTCGTATTGACGGGAATCGCCTTGTACTTGGAAAGCCAGCGTGATTGCGACTCGGCGGACGAGGCGTAATCGATGAACTTCTTCGCGTTGGCGAGATTGCGCGCGCCGTTCGGAATGCCGTAGGCCTGCGCCAGCAGCGCATTCTGGTTCCATTGGATTCCCACCGGCGCGCCCTGGTCCCGGGCAGCGCTGGCGCGAGTGCTCCATATCGCGCCCATCGAGACCTCGTTGTCGGCAATCATCGTCGAGGATAGCGCGCCGGTATCCCAGAACTTCGGAATCGATTCGCGGATTCGAGACATGGACTTGAATGCACGATCGATATCGATCGGATACAGTTTGTCCATCGGAACGCCGTCGGCAATGAGCGCGAACTCGAGACTTGGCGTGCCTGATGCCATGTCGGGCAAAGTGCGTCGGCCGGGAAAGCGTTTGACGTCCCAGAATTCGGCCCAGGACTTCGGTTCGCTGCCGGGCGCAATTGCCTTCGTGTTATAGGCGAGAATCAACGCATAGATGAAGCTGCCAAGCTGATACTTGCGCTTTACGATGGGGTCGATATCGGTGATCTTGGTGTACTTGAACTCGTCGTACGCAAGAGGCATCAGGTAATTGCCCTTTTCCAGTTCCAGCAGCGTGCTGTCGCCGGTATCGATGACGTCGAGTTCGTTCTGTCCTGACTTCATCATCGCCATCAGCTTTGCGGACGTTGCGGCGACCGGAACGACTTCGATGCCGGTCTCCTTGCGAAACGGTTCGTAGATCGCTTCTCGCTTCATGTCGTCGAAGACGCCGCCGGGCGTGCGCACGACCACTTGTGCAGCCGCAGTGGCGTGGCGGATCCAGAGAAAGGGCGACGAGACCGCCGCCGTGGCGACGGCGGTGAACGCTCGGCGACCGGGATTTGCTGTTTTCGATGATGTCATGATGTCTCCACGTTGTCGGCCGACCAAGAGGCATTGAGCATGTTGTCGGCCCGATGTGTGCAGCTGAGCAGGTGCATGTTGATGCTACGGAGGAGTCGTGCCCATCGTCAAGCGGATCGGGGTCCGAATACCTGGCTGGCGAAGGCGACCCTGTCCCAGGGTTTCGAACCGTGCGGTAGCGGAATGACCGGCATGAAAAGGGCCCGGAGTTGCCTCCGGGCCCTTCTCGTTGGTGGACCCGGCGGGAATCGAACCCGCGTCCGCAAGTCCTCTCGGACAAGTGACCTACCCGAGCATGATCCGATGTGAATTTCGAGCCGTGCCTTGCGGAACCCGGACCGGATGCGTGAATCAGGCCACCATCACCACCTTCGTGCGCACCTCGACCTTGAGCGCACGCTTGATGGCAGCGAAAATTGCCGAGATGTTGCTCATCGTCGGGTTGCCAGACTGCGACAGCATCCGGTGCAGGCTCTTGGCAGGCTTGTGGATTTCTTCAGCCAGCGCTTCGAAACCCACGGTGGCATTGACGAGATCACGCAGGATCAGCTTGGCCGGCTCCGGCTCGCCGTTGACGAACAGGGAGATAGCCTCGTCCAGAAGGGCCCGTGCAAAGGGCGGGTCACTCCGCACACGCGCGGCCACGGTTTCTTTGAAATCACGGGTCAGTGCCATGTTCGCTTTCCTTTCTGGGTTGATGCCTTGCGACGCTTGTAGTCGTCCCACAACGCCACCGCGTGATCGATGTCCTGCTGCTGGCGCTTCTTGGTGCCGCCACTGATCAGGATGATGATCTTCAATCCGTCCTTGGCCAGGTAGATGCGCAGCCCCGGCCCCCAGTCGATCCTGTATTCACCGATGCCGCGGAACCACTCGACGTTGGACAGGTTGCCCTGTTCCATCCGGCTCACCGCAACTCTCACCTTGGCAGCGGCGACGGCTTCCAGCGAGCCAAACCACTCCGCAAAGGGGCTGTCGCCATCGGCCCGTAGCAGTTCCTTGATCTGGTAGCTCATGGATCAAATGGTAACGTATAAGATCCCATTGCTCCAGCGCGATGACCTGGTCGCTGGTTTGACGCATGTCCGGTCGTTGCCCGCAGCACTGATGGCAGGAATCGCGCGCGCGACGAGTGGATCTCAGGCAAGAAAAAGGGCCCGGAGATTATCCGGGCCCTGATGTGGTGGAGCCGGCGGGAATCGAACCCGCGTCCGCAAGTCCTCTACGACCAGTTCTACATGCGTAGTCGATTTATTTGGATCTCGATGCTGACTTAGCCAATCGACAGGCCGGACAGCATCCAGTCACCTACTTTTTAGCTCTCCGACAAGTGACCCGCCGGAGCACGATCCGATGTGAATGTCACTGCAGTCCCTTGCGGGACCCGGGCCATCGGCAACCCGGTGCAGCGGCTTAGGCCTTAAGCGGCCAGAGCGAAACGCTCGTCGTTGGCGTTTGTGTGTTTGCCAATGGATTTACGAGGAAAAGGCGCCTCGGCATGCCCTGAGCCGCTTCGCTACCCACGTCGAAACCAGGTCGGCCCCGGTGTTCGGTTCGTGCCGCAGTGTCGCGCACAAGCGAGGCGGACGACGATCCGCCTCATCACCCAAGTATAGGCCAATGCGGCGATTTCAAGTGCGCCGCCCGTCCGGGGGTGTCCGTCAGTTTCCGCGCCTTCGGGAGCGCAGCCGCCGCCGTCGCTCCATCACCGTCCTGATCCGCCACGCCACCATGATCGTGACGTAAGTGAGCAGACCCGCGCTGACGGCGAAAACGGTGAGCCCCACGAGCAGCGGCTTGCCCAGCGAGGTCGCGTTGTTCCACAGCGTCGACCAGAAGGGCTCGTCTTCCGGCGTCGTGCTCGCGCGCTCGCCGGCGAACTCGGCGAACTCGGCGAGCTGCTCGTCGTCCGGGAGGTCCTCGCCGATGATCGCCGCGCCCACCTTGTAGGCGAAAACATAGATCGGCGGGAACGTGAGCGGATTGGTCACCAGCGTGCTCGCCGCCGCGGCCGCGACGTTGGCGCGCAGCAGGATCGCGACGCCGGCGGCGACCGGCATCTGTCCGATCGGCACCAGCAGGCCGAAGAACACGCCCACCGCGACGCCGACCGCTACGCCGCGTCGACTGAAGTGCCACAACCGCGGGTGCAGCAGGCTCGGGCCGAGCCAGCGCAGCCAGCGATTGCGCGCGAGGGTTTCGCGCCTGGGCAGGAATCGCTTGAACCGTTTCACCGACGTGGATCGCGCATCGGTCAGCCAACTGCGGGCATCGCCGGTTTGCCGCGATCGTCCGGTTCGTTGCGATCGCCCGCTTCGCCGCGATCGTCCGCTTCGCCGCGATCGTCCGCTTCGCTGCGATCGTCCGCTTCGATGCGATCGCCCGGGTCGATCGCGAGGAAACCGCCGGATTGCCTGCGCCAAAGCGACGCGTAGAGCCCGTCGCTCGCGAGCAGCTCGTCGTGTGTGCCCTGCTCGACGATCCGACCCTCGTCGAGCACCACGAGTCGGTCCATGCGGGCGATCGTCGAGAGCCGGTGCGCGATCGCGATCACCGTCTTGCCCTGCATCAGCGTGTCGAGCTGCTCCTGGATCGCCGCCTCGATCTCGCTGTCGAGCGCCGATGTCGGCCTCGTCGAGCACGAGGATCGGCGCGTCCTTGAGGATCACCCGCGCGAGCGCGACGCGCTGGCGCTGCCCGCCCGAGAGCTTGACGCCGCGCTCTCCGGCGTGCGCCTCGTATCCGGCCCGATCCTTCCAGTCGAGCAGCGTCTCGATGAACTCGTGCGCGTGCGCCTGGCGTGCCGCGGCCTCGACCTGCGCGTCGCTCGCGCTCGGGCGGCCGTAGCGGATGTTCGCCGCGATCGAGCGGTGCAGCAGCGAGGTGTCCTGCGTGACCATTCCGATCGCCGCGCGCAGGCTTTCCTGCGTGACGCCGCGGATGTCCTGCCCGTCGATCAGGACGCGCCCGCTCTCGACGTCGTGAAAGCGCAGCAGCAACGCGACCAGCGTCGACTTGCCCGCGCCCGAGCGGCCGACCAGTCCGACACGCTCGCCGGCGCGGATCGCCAGCGAGAGATCGTCGAGCACGGCCTGCGGGCCGCGTCCGGTGCGGCCGTAGTCGAAGCAGATCCGCTCGAACTCGATCTCGCCGCGCGACACCTCGAGCGGGCGCGCGTCGGGCGCGTCGACCAGCGAGTGCGGCACCGCGATCGTCTGCATGCCCTCCTGCACGACGCCGATGTTCTCGAAGATCCCGCTCACCTCCCACGAGACCCAGCCCGCCATGTTCGCGATCTGCCACGCCAGCGGCAGCGCAGTGGCGACGACGGCCGGAGCGACCGCGCCGTTGGCCCAGAGCGCGACACCGATCGACGCGGTGCCCACCACCAGCAGCGCGTTCAGGCAGTGCAGCGTGAAC
This sequence comes from uncultured beta proteobacterium, assembly GCA_963696745.1. Lineage (GTDB taxonomy): Bacteria > Pseudomonadota > Gammaproteobacteria > Burkholderiales > Burkholderiaceae_E > Quisquiliibacterium. The sequence continues at coordinate 1,005,712 of CAVOLL010000010.1, read as the reverse complement.
ATGAATCGCGTGGTCATGCGCATGTGCGCGGCTATCCGGTCGCGGTGCTCGTCCATCGTCTCGCGCACGTAGGCGTCCTCGTCGCGGGCGCGCGCGAACAGCTTGACGGTGGGGAAATTCGTGTACGAGTCGACCACCCGACCCATGACCAGCGAACGCGCCTCCGAGCTGACGCGCGAGAGGTCGCGCATCCGCGGCACGAAATAGCGCAGGAAGAACAGGTAACCGGCGAGCCACAGCAGCGTCGGCACCGCGAGCCGCGCGTCCGACGAGAGCATCAGCGCGAGCGAGGCCAGCCCGTAGACGGTGATGTACCAGACCGCGCGGATGCTCGAGACGACGCTCTCGCGCAGCGCGTGGCCGGTGTTCATCACGCGGTTGGCGATGCGCCCGGCGAAATCGTTCTGGAAAAACGGCCAGCTCTGCCGCACCACGTGCCAGTGGCTCTGCCAGCGGATCATCGTCGTGACGGCGGGGATCACCGCGTTGTTGCGCACCAGGCTGTCGAGCGCCATCATCAGCGGCCGGCCGAACAGCACCAGCGCGGCGATCGAGGCGAGCAGCGGCCACTGCGCGCGCAGCGCGAGCGTGCGATCGGCCTCGGTCATCAGGCCCACCAGCCGGCCGATGAACACCGGGATCAGCATGTCGATCAGCGCGACGGCCAGGCCGGTGCCGAGCATCGCGATGTACAGGCCCCGCGTCTGGCGGACGAAGTGCCAGTAGAACCCGAGCAGATCGGCTGGAGGACCGGTGTGTTCGGTGCTCGCGGGTGGCGCGACGTTGCGGGGGACTAGCGATTCGAAGAAGCGAAACATCTGCGGGTAAGCGATCCGGATCCGAAGCCGGTCGGAAGTGACGGCCTGGACGCCGATTATGCTTTGCCTTGCCGTACGCGTGGACGCACCCGCCGGATCGACTTCCCGAAGCGCCGTTCAAGCACCTTCATCGCCGCCGAGAAATCGTCGTCGCCCCAGCCCGCGCGCTCGGCCTCCTCGAGTGTCGCGATCGCCGCCGAGAGCATCGGCAGCCGGTCGCCGGCTTGCGGCGCCATGTCGCGCGCGAGGCGCGCGTCCTTGGCCATGAACTTGAGCATGAACAGCGGCGAGAATTCGCCGGCGCGCATGCGCGGCACGCGATTCTCGAAGTAGCGCGAGTAGGCGAAGCCGGTGCCTTTGGTGACGATGTCGTAGAACGCCTCGATGTCGGTGCCGGTCTGAAGGCACAGCGCGAGCGCCTCGGCCACCGCCACCGCGTGCCCGGCGACCAGCGTCTGGTGCACAAGCTTCATCCGGTTGCCAGCGCCGCTCGCGCCGCAGTGGCGGATCATCGCGCCGACGTGCGCGAGCACCGGTCGCGCGCGCTCGAAAGCCTCGGTGTCGCCGCCCACGACGAAGCTGATCGTTCCCTCGTCGGCCTGTTTGGTCGACCCGAGCATCGACGCGTCGAGGTGGCTCGCTCCGCTGGCGCGCACGCCCTCGTAGACGTCGCTGGTCGCGTCCGGGCCCACCGTCGAGCAGTCGATCGTGATCGATCCGGCGCGGATCGCCGACGCGACCCCGCCCTCGGCCAGGTAGACCTCGCGCAGCACGTCGTTGTTCGGCAGGCAGGTGAACAGCACGTCGCACTTCGCGGCGATCTCGGCGATCGAGCGCGTCGCGGTGGCGCCCGACTGTTCGCACGCTCGCGCCATCGTCCGCGCGTTGGCGTCGTAGCCGTAGACCGGGCCCGCGTTCGCCGCGACGAGGCGGCGCGCCATCGGAGCGCCCATCGCGCCGAGTCCGATGTAGCCGATCGCTTCCGACATCAGTTGCTCCGTTGGTCGCGGGCCGCAGCCGCCAAGGGCGCGGTCCCGCGCCTATTCCTTCACCGCGCCGGTCATCGCCGACACGTAGTGCTCGACGAAGAACGCGTACAGCACCACCAGCGGCAGCGAGCCGAACAGCGCGCCGGCCATGATCGAACCCCAGCGGTAGACGTCGCCGTCGGTGAACGCGGTGACGATCGCCACCGGCACGGTCTTGTTGTGCGTGGTGGAGATGAAGGTGAGCGCGTAGATGAACTCGTTCCAGCACAGCGTGAAGCAGAAGATGAAGGCCGAGATCAGCCCCGGCACCGACAGCGGGATCACGATCTTGGTGAGGATCTGCCAGCGGCTCGCGCCGTCGATCAGCGCGCACTCTTCGAGCTCGAACGGGATGGTCTTGAAGTAGCCCATCATCAGCCAGGTCGAGAACGGGATCAGGATCGTCGGGTAGACGAGGATCAGCGCCAGCGGAGAGTCGAACAGCCCGTAGTTGTGGATGATCGTCGAGAGCGGGATGAACAGGATCGACGGCGGGATCAGGTACGCGAGGAAGATCGCGCCGCCGACCCACTGCGCGCCGCGGTAACGCAGCCGCACGATCGCGTAGGCCGCGAGCACGCTCGCGATCAGCGACAGCACGGTGGAGCCGATCGCCACGTACATCGTGTTCCACAGCCAGATCGGGTAGTCGGTCTCGAACAGCAGCGCTACGTAGTGCTTGAAGGTGGGCGTCGGCGTCCAGAACGGATTGACGGTGTCCATGTCGAGCAGCTGTGCGTCGGGCTTGATCGACGTGAGCGCCATCCAGTAGAACGGGAACAGCAGCACGATGATGATGATCGACAGCGGCAGGTAGGTGCGCACCAGGCGCTGGCGCCCGGTGTCGAGGAAGTTCATTCCCTCGGTGTGGTCGTCCTTCGCCGCGATCGCGCCGATCGCGAGCTGCGCGCGGGTGGCTTCAGTCATTGTCTTCCCCCTGCTGCCACTTGCGCCGCTGGAGCCCGTAGAACGAGAACATGATCGCCGCGATCAGGAACGGAATCATCGCGGTCGCGATCGCCGATCCTTCGCCCAGGAACCCGCCGAGGATCGCGCGCTGGTACGACAGCGTCGCCATCAGGTGCGTCGCGTTGACCGGTCCGCCGCGGGTGAGCACCCAGATCAGCTGGAAGTCGGTGAAAGTGAACAGCACCGAAAAGGTCATCACCACCGCGATGATCGGCGTGAGCAGCGGGTAGGTGATGAAGCGAAACATCTGCCAGCGGCTCGCGCCATCGAGCGTGGCCGCCTCGTACAGCGACGGCGACACGGTCTGCAGCCCGGCGAGCAGCGTAATCGCGACGAAGGGCACGCCGCGCCAGACGTTGGCGAAGATCGTCGACCAGCGCGCGTTCCAGACGTCGCCCAGGAAATTGATGTTGGTCTCGATGATGCCCATCTCGCGCAACAACCACGACACGATCGAGAACTGCGGATCGTAGAGCCACCAGAACGCGATCGCCGAGAGCACGGTGGGGACGATGAACGGAATCAGCACCACCGCGCGGATCATCGCCTTGAACGGCAGGTGGCGGTTCAGCAGCAGCGCCAGGTACAGGCCGATCGCGAACTTGAACACGCTCGCCACGATCGTGTAGAGCAGCGTGTTGAACACCGACAGCCAGAAGGTTGGGTCGTCCCACAACCACTCGTAGTTTTCCAGCCCGATGAATTCGCCGGCGCGGCCGATCTTGGTGTCGGTGAATCCGAGCCACACGCCGAGCCCGAGCGGGTAGGCGAGAAACAGCAGCAGGAACGCCAGCGCCGGAACCATGAACCACGCGCCCAGCCAGTTGCGGTTCCACTGCAGGCGCTGCCAGCGCGTCGGGCCGGCCCGTGCTGGCCGTGCGGCTTCGGTCGCCGTCTGCATCTTCAGTTCGCGCGAGATCCGAGGTTGGCGTGAGAAGCGGGGCGCCACCGACGGCGGCGCCCCGCGTCACTCAGCGATAGACGCGCCTTACCTGGCGCTCGGCCATCTTCATCGCACCCTCGACGTTCTCGCGCCCGGTGCACACGTTGGCGTACATGTCGACGACGATGAACTCGGCGATCGCCGCCGCCGCCTTCTCGCCGATCGTGCCGGCACCGGCCACCGAAAGCGAACGCTTGGCCGATTCGCGGAACACCCTGCGCCTCGGGTCGGCCGTCCACACCGGGTGGGCGTCGAAGGCGTTGAGCGTGTGCGACATGTAGCCGACCGCACCGTCGAGCCACTTGTTGTACTGGTCGGCTTCCATCCAGTACGCCATGAAGGCCTTCACCGCGTTGGGGAACTTCGTGTACTTCATCCCCATGACCGGGAAGCACACGTGCAGCTCGGTCGGTTTGCCCACCGGACCCACCGGGTAGAAGGCGTGGTCCATGTCTTCGGCGATCTCCTTCATCTTCGGGTCTTTCGCTTCGTCGCGCCTGGCGGCGGCGTAGATCGAGATGCCGTTGTTCGTCAGGTGAACGTCGCCCGAGAGGAAGGCCTTGTTGTTGAACGAGTCGTTCCACGCGACCGTGCCCGGGGCGAAGGTCTCGTAGAGCTTCTTGCAGTACTCGAGCGAGGCCGCGGTCTCGGGCGAACTGATCGCGACCTTGTCGTTCTTGTCGACCAGGTTGCCGCCGTGCGCCCACAGCAGCCAGTGCGTCCACGCGGTGCCGTCGCCCGAGGCGTGGCCCAGCGCGAAGCCGCCCGGCGTGTTGTTCTTCTTCAGCCCCGCCATCAGCGCGAGAAAGCCCGCGAGGTCGGAGGGCACTTCCTTGAAGCCCGCCTTCTCGATCGAGGACTTGCGGTAGTTGATGTAGTTGCCGCTGATCGTGACCGGCATGCAGATCCACTTGTCCTTGACCTTGCCGTAGGTCTCGGCGAGCGGGACCCAGCCGCCGTACTTCTTGCCCAGGTACGTCATCACGTCGCTCACGTCGAGCGCCTTGCTCGGGAACAGGTGCGGCGTCGAGTGCAGCGCCCAGAACATGTCCGGGCCGGCTCCGGTGTTGGCCGCGACCGACGCCTTGGGCTGGACGTCGTCGAAGCCCTCTTCGAGCACCGTGACCGCGCAACCGGTCGCCTTGGAGAACGAGTCGACGATCGCGCGAAACGCGTCGTCTTCGGACTGCACGAAGCGCTTCCAGCGCATCAGTTGCAGCTTGGCACCTTTTTCCGGTTTCCACTGCGACGCCTGCGCCCAGGCCTGCGCGAACAGGTTCAGGTCGCTCGCCGATAGGGCGGCCGCACCTGCGACTGCCGCGCCGCCCTTGAGCACGTTGCGACGCATCGTTTTTCGATCTGTCATTTGTCTATCTCCTCGGGTGGTGGATCGGATGCAACGAACGTTCGAAAGGCTCAGATCCGTTGGCCATTCGACGAGTCGAACAGGTGCGCGACGTCGGAGCGCGGGCAAAGTCGGATGCGCTTGCCCGGCGCGAAATCGTGACGCTCGCGAAACACCGCGACGAGCTGCTGCTCGCCGGCGCGTGCGAACACCTGCGTTTCGGAACCGGTGGGCTCGACCACGATCACGTCGCAATCGAAGCCGGTGGCGTCGTCGTTGTCGACGATGTCGAGATGCTCGGGGCGGATGCCGTAGCTCACCGTGCGCCCGGGCTCGACGCGCGCGCCGCTGCCGTTCATCGGCAGCTTCGCGCCCGAAGCGGTGACCACGGTGCCGTCGCCCTGGACCCTGCCTTCGAGAAAATTCATCGCCGGCGAGCCGATGAAGCCGGCCACGAAGAGGTTGGCGGGGTTGTCGTAGAGATCGAGCGGCGTGCCGATCTGCTCGACGATGCCGTCGTGCATCACGACGATCTTGTCGGCCATCGTCATCGCCTCGATCTGGTCGTGCGTGACGTAGACGGTGGTGGTCTTCAGGCGCTGGTGCAGCTCCTTGATCTCGGTGCGCATCTGCACGCGCAGCTTCGCGTCGAGGTTCGACAGCGGCTCGTCGAACAGGAACACCTGCGGCTTGCGCACGATCGCGCGGCCCATCGCGACGCGCTGGCGCTGTCCGCCCGAGAGCTGGCGCGGGAAGCGCTCCAGGTACGGCACCAGCCCCAGGATGTCGGCCGCGACCTTCACGCGCTCGGTCGATGATCGCCTCGGCGGTCTTGCGCAGCTTGAGCGAGAAGCCCATGTTCTGCGCCACCGTCATGTGCGGATACAGCGCGTAGTTCTGGAACACCATCGCGATGTCGCGCTCCTTCGGGTGCACGTCGTTGACGACCGTGTCGCCGATCAGGATCTCGCCGCCGGTGATGTTCTCCAGTCCGGCGATCATGCGCAGCAGCGTGGACTTGCCGCAGCCCGAGGGGCCCGACCAGCACGACGAACTCGCCGTCGTCTATGGGCACCGAAACGCCGTGCAGAACTTCGACCGTGCCGAAGCTCTTGCGCGCTTCACGGATCTCGAGCGATGCCAATGCCGTGTCCCCCCACAGCAGCGCGCAGCCGGTCTTGCGCCGGTCGCGCGGTTCTTCTCCAGCGCAGCCGACAACACACCCCTCTACGTGGATGCGTTTACGCACTCGCTTATGTATACGTTATCTGTTTGCCGACTCCTTGTCCACCGTGTTTTCCGGTCGCCCCTGCCACGTTGCGGTCGCGCAAAGGCAGGTCGCGCCTGCCGCCAGGCGACCATAGTCCGGTGGATTGACTTCGGACAAGAATCGGAACATCTTCGGGTAATGACGAATATCCGAATCGAATCCGTCTCGGCGCCACTTTCCCAACAATCCGTTCTTGGAAAGCTTCTCGCGCTGTTCGCTCGCGCCGATGCGATGGGATTGCTCCCCGATGGTGTCGTCACTGCACTCGACGCGAAGTCCGTCGCCGCCGCGCTGGACTCGCTGCAGTCGCGCGGGCGAATGATCGGCGCGCAGCGCGCGCAACTGCAGCCGCTGTGTGAACCGGGCCGAATCTCGCCTGCCGCGGCGGCGCGAATCGGGAGCGTCCTTGGCACGGTGGTCCGGGTACTCGAGGAATCTCCGGTGCCCGAGACCGAATGGGGTTCGATGCGCGCGGTGTTCGACGAGGCCGAGTTGTCGCGCCTGCTCGGGGTTTCCGAATCGAGCCTCAGGCGCTACGCATCCGGTGAGCGCGATACGCCGCTTGCCACGGCCGATCGCCTGCACTGGATCGCCATGGTCGTGGCCGATCTGTCCGGTGCGTACAACGGGCTGGGCATTCGGCGCTGGTTCGATCGGCCCAGGGCGCTGCTGGGTGGAAAGAGCCCGCGCACCGCGCTCGGGCGCAGATGGGATTCCGAGAGCGAGGGCGCGCGCAAGGTCAGGGCGCTCGCGGCCGCTTTGTCGGGCGCGGAACCGGTGCAGGTCCAGGCGGTTCCGGCATAGATGCGCCTCGGTTTTCGCCACTGCGATCCGCGATTCCCGTTTTTGTGGATCAGCGCGGCTCAACCCGCGGCGCGCTGGCACGCTTCGGGCGAGGGTCCGGCAAACTACTTCGCCGACACTCCGCTCGGCGCCTGGGCCGAGTTCCTTCGTCACGAGGAGATTCGCGACGAAGACGATCTCGCCGGCGTGCGCCGTTCGTTGTGGGCGGTGAATTTGCCCGAGGACGGTTACTCGCAACCGCGGCTGCCGGAGAAAACGCTGCGCGGCGACCCGGATTCGTACGCGCGTTGCCAACGCGAGGCGCGGCGACTGCGCGAAAGCGGCGCTGCGTGCATCGAGGCACCTTCGGCGGCGTTGAAGCCCGGCGCCGGGCGCGGGTGGGTGGCGAGCGGGACGGTCGGGGAATCGGAAGAAGCGCTCGACGGCCGGGTCTGGGTGTTGTTCGGCCCGCAGCGCCTGACAGGCTGGCCCGCGGTGGAGGCGGGGAGTCCTCCAGCGCGCGTGCTCGCACGCGTGAACCACTTCGCGCGCGGGTCGGGCACGTTGCGCGGGGCGGGCACGTTGCGCGGGGCGGGCACGTAGTGCGGCTCGGGCACGCCGTGATTCGCGCGAAACGCGCATCTCGCGTCCTGGCACTTGTGCTGCTCATCGTGCTCGCCGCGAACCTGTTCTACCACGGCGCGCAACCCTACGCGGTGGGCGCGATACCGCCGCCGTGGGACAAGCTCGCGCACCTGGCGCTGTTCGGCGTGATCGCGGCGCTTGCGTGGGTGGCGGGCGCGGGGCGCGCCTGGTTGGCGCTGCTGGTGGCCGCCGCGCTCGGAGCGGCGGACGAGATCGCGCAGGGTTTCAACCCGGGGCGCTCGGTGGACTTCGGCGACTGGATCACCGATCTGGCCGGCGCGCTGATCGTGGTGGGGTGCCTCGTGTATCTGCGGCGTATGCGGGGCGTTTCGCTTTCGCCCTGAGCCGCGAAACGCGACGACCGGAAACCCGCCTCAGCAGGCCTTCGGGTCCCCGCGCGAGGGAGTCACGGCGCTCTCCTGTACACCGCTCGACGGTGCCCGACCTTGATCACTTCGATCATGATCCGAGCGTCGTCGATCGAATAGATGATCCGGTAGATTCCCTGCCGAACGCGATAGAACTCGTGCACAGATCCTCGGCTTCCGATCCGATGCGACATTTCCGCGCTTATCCTCGTTGCTGTAACAGCGTACAGGCGGTCTTGTTCCCCGAAGTTCGTTGTACGCTGTCAAGAGATGATGTGAGCATGCGCGAAGACGGATTACCCGTGCCCTTGCCCATCAGCCAGGTCGAGTACGTCGATATCGCGGCTTGATACGGGAAAGGCGATGGATATCGGCGACGGCGCTACGCCTGCACCGCGGTCTCGAGGACTTCAGTCGCCCACTGATTGAGGCTCTTGCCGGCGGCTTGGGCCGCGACCAACGCGGCGCCGTGCACTTCGGGCGGGATTCGCAGCAGGATCTTGCCCGAGGCGGGTTTCTCCGGGCGAATGCCTTGCGCTTTGCAGTCGCGCAGGAAGTCGTCCAGCGCCGCTTCGAACTCGGTGCGCAATTCGGCCACCGTCTCGCCGTGAAAGCTGATGACCGTGCGCAGGCCCAGTACGCGTCCGACGAAGATGTGGTCGCGCTCGTCGAATTCGATTCGGGCGGTGTAGCCCTTGTAGTTCATCGTGACCAGCGCTTCAATGTCCGCGAACACGATTGCCGAGGATGTCGGGGGGGGGGCAAAGACCGCCCGCAGAGTCCTGCGCTGCTTCGCGTTCACGAAAGCTCGATGATAGCGAATTGTGATAGCGGCGGCAACACCGGCTACGCCAATTCGAGCGACGACGGTGTTCGGGGGGAGTGCATCTCCCTTTGCTCGAAGATTGCCACCGCCGCAAGTGTGTCGGCAACGGTCATTCGGCCGCGAACCTCGAGTACTGGCGGCGGATTCGGGGTGTTGCCCGTTCGCACTGAGCCGGCAAACGCGACAACCGAAAACCCGCCTCAGCAGGCCTTCGGGTCTCCGCGCGAGGGAGTCACGGCGCTCTCCTGTACACCGCTCGGCGGTGCCCGACCTTGATCACTTCGATCACGATACGAGCGTCGTCGATCGAATAGATGATCCGGTAGATTCCCTGCCGAACGCGATAGAACTCGTGATCGGCGAGTTTCTCGCATCCGGCAGGTCGCGGCGTGTCGCGCAGCGCCTCGATGCGGGTCAGGATGCGTCGGACATCGCGCTTGGGGATGTCACGCAGATCCTTGGCGACCGAGGCCTTGAACCGCAGTTCAAAGCGTGCCATCTGCCTTGAGTTTCTTCAGGAAGGCCTCGTAGCCCAGCGTGGGCTCGGCGGCGCGCAGCGCGGCGCTGGACAGGTCCTCTTCGTCTTCGCGCAGCGCCTCGCGCACCGCATCGGACACGATGTCCGAGATCGAGCGTCGCGTACTCGCGGCTTTCATGCGAAGGGCTTTGTGCAGGTCGGCGTCGAGGTAGATGGTTGCGCGGGTGTTTGGTTCCATGGCGTCATGACGTTCAGGTGTCATGACACTATAGCGTTCGGTCGATCAGGCAGCAAGTACGCGCGCGGTGCGTCGATCAGGGTAGGGAGATGGAATCGGCTCTTGCCCGCGGCCTGGGTGGCCACCATCGCGGGTTTCGGTGAACCAACCAGCCAGCCTCAGTGCAAACCAGCCAGCCTCAGTACGCCTTCGGGTCCCCGCGCAGCGTGATCCAGACCGTGCGCAGCACGATCCGCAGGTCGAGCCGCAGCGACCAGTTGCGCAGGTAGTCGAGGTCGTACTTGATCCGGCGCTCCATCTGCTCGATGGTTTCGGTCTCGCCGCGCGCGCCGCTCACCTGCGCCAGGCCGGTAATGCCCGGCTTGACCTTGTGGCGAACCATGTAGCCCTTGATCAGGCCGCGGTACATCTCGTTGTGCGCGACCGCGTGCGGGCGCGGCCCCACCACGCTCATCCGGCCCTGCAGCACGTTGAAGAACTGTGGCAACTCGTCCAGTGAAGTGCGGCGCAGGAAGCGCCCCAGCGGCGTGATGCGGTCGTCGTCCTTCGTCGCCTGGCGCACGACTGGTGGAAGGCTCGCGGAAATCGAGACGAACATCCGGGACGCGATCGCGTTTCATATCGCGAGCATGCGCGAAGACGGATTGCCCGTGCCTCTGCCCGGCAGCCAGGCCGAGTACGTCGACATCGCGGCATAAGCGCTTGGAGGACTGGCGCGTTCGCGCAGCCCGAGCCGCCATATCGGAAAATCCTCTTTCCCTTGATTCAGGTTAATTTGGCCAGGAATGTAATTCCGTCGGATCCCCCATTCTGGGGAGAAAACTCAGCAAGTTCCTGATCTGATTGGGGTATCCGGGCGCGAAGCGTCGGGATCTCTCCGAATCGCGAATCTGGTGCCCTGAAGTGGTCAACAATGAAGATGCGGGCCTCGATCGGCCGCTCGGCCTGGTCGAGATGGTCTACGAGTCGATGCTCGACCCGGGGGCGTTGCAGCAGGTGGTCCAGGGGCTCTGCACGGAGCTCGACGCCGACGGCGCGCACCTGCTGGCGATTCCTGCGCTCAATCGCAGCGGTTTCTGGGTCGGCCACCGGATCGATCCGGCAATGGTCGATTCCTACGAGCAGTATTACACGCGGGTCGATCCGTGGCGCGAGGCGCTGCCCGCGCTCGCGCCGGGACAGGCGGCGGTGTTTCGTGGCGACGATCTCGTGCCGCCGGCCGCGCTGCTCGCCTCCGAGTTCTACAACGATTTCCTGCTCCCTCAGTGCCAGCGATACATCCACGGCGTGCTGGTGCGCCCCGAGGCGCCGGGGGCTCCCAGCTACGCGTTGTCGGTGTTTCGCGGCGCCGGTCGCGAGCCCTTCGACGAGCGCGCCGACGCGATCCTCGCGGGCCTTGGGCGGCACCTGCTGCGCGTCGAGCGCCTGGGCGTCGCGGCGATGCTCGCGGGCAGCGACGCGCGCGGCGACGCCGTCTTCTTCCTCGGCGCGGGTGGCCGGCTCATCCAGTGCAACAAGGCCGCCCAGGCGATGATCGGCGACGGCGTCGTGGTCGATGGCGCGCGCACCGTCTCCTTCGCTTCGCAGTCGCTGAACCTGTGGTTGCACGGCCTGGTCTCGTCGAGGGAGCGCATGGCCTGCGACCGCACGCGCCACTGCACCACCGCGCACGATCCGGTCATGGGCACGCTCGAGTTCGAGCTCGCGCCGTTGCGCGTTGCGGCCCCCACGCCGTCGCTGCGCGCGGCACGGCTGATGCTGCGCGTGCGCCACGCCGCGGGCGACATGAGCGGCAACGTCTTCGCCCGCGCGGCCTGGTCGCGTTACTCGCTCACCGCTTCCGAGGTCGACATCCTGCAAAAGCTCGCCGCCGGCGCCACGGTGGTGGAAATCGCCGACGCGCGGCAGTGCTCGCCCGAGACCGTCCGATCGCACCTCAAGAGCGCCAAGCGCAAGGTCAGCGTGAGTCGCCAGGTGGACCTGGTGCGTCTGGTGCTGGATCTGGGCAAGGAATCCGGTGGTCGCGCGAGCGGCTGAACCTGCAGGCGCGGGTATGCGTGCGAAACGAATCGTTGCTTACATTCCGACTAATACAAATGGCCTAGATCGAAGCGCCTAACCCGTGCGGCGCGCTAGCATGGTCGCCGGCGGGCGAAACGGGGGTTTCGGTCGGCGGCGAGCCAAACGGGGGGGTTCGGTGATGCCATCGGGCATCAGGTTCAGTGCGGTCGAGTCGCTCGTGGAGATGATCTACGAGTCGATGCTCGATCAGCGCATGTGGCCGCGATTCGTCGAACTCGCGTGCGACGTCTTCGGTGCGAGCAGCGCGCACCTGATCGCCACGTCCACGATCAATCGCGAGGGCTTCTGGCTCGCGCACTGCATCGATCCGGCGGCGCTCGAGAGCTACGAGCGCTACTACGTCGGGCTGAGCCCGTGGCGCGCGCGCTACCCGGTGCTCGGACCGGGCAGCGCGATCAGCCTGCGCGGCGAGTCGCTCGTGCCCGACGACACGTTGGTGCGTTCGGAGTTCTACCTGGATTTCCTGCGCCCGCTCGGCCAGCGCTGGATGTGCGCCGCGTTCCTGCGCCCGGAGGTGCCGCGGGCGCCGAGCTACGGCCTGTTCATGTACCGCGGCGCCAACAGGAACGCTTTCGAGCCGGAAGCTGAAGACGCGCTCGCCGAAATCTCGCGCAATCTGCTGCGCCTGGAGCGACTCGTTCACGCGGTGCTCACCTGGCGCGAGGCGCACAACTCCGCCGACGTCGCGGCCTTCCTGCTCACCGAACGTGGTCGGCTGCTCGGTTGCAACAAGACCGGCGAGGCGCTGATCGCCGAGCGGCTGGTGCTTCCGGGCATGCGCAGCTTCGGGTTCGGCTCGCAGCACGCCGACAGCTGGCTGTACGGTGCGCTGTCGCGCTACCAGGCCGCGCCGCACGATGCGCGTGCGCTGCGCCACCTGGTGGCGCTGTCGCCTTCGCGGGAGCTGGAACTCACGCTCGCGCCCTTCGCCGCCCCCGGAAGCTCGCCGCTCACACGCGCCGCGCGCGTGCTGCTCACGGTGCGGCGGGTGGACAATGAAGCCGACTCGCCGTTGGACGACGTGGCGTTGGGCGGCGCCGTTCGCGAGCGATTTCGCTGGACGCGCTCGGAAACCGACACGGTGCTTCGCCTCGTCAATGGCGCGACGCTCGCGCAGATCGCCGCCATGCGCGAGTGCGCGGTGGAAACCGTGCGCTCGCACATCAAGAGCGCCAAGCGCAAGGCGGGCGTGTCGCGCCAGCTGGACCTGGTGAGGATCGTGCACCAGTTGCGCGACGAGAGCGAAAGGCGCTGAGCACCGCCGCGCCGCGTTTTCGCTACCATGCGTTGCACACCCCTCTGGGACAGCACGCGCATTGAGCAACACTTCCTATCGCTGCAGGATCGACGACGCATCCTCTCCGCCCACGCTGCACCTCGACGGCGAGTGGCGCCTGGGCGCGCTCGCGGCGCTCTCGGCCGAACTCGGTCGCGCCGGGCTCGAGCGCCTCGCCCGCGCGCCGAGGGTGGCGATCGCCGGCGCCGGGCTGGAGGAGATCGACACGGCCGCCGCGCTGCTGGTGTTGCGCCGCCTCGCACAGGCCGGCGTGAAGGCGGAATCGGTCGCGCTCGACGCGCTCGATCCACGCCACCGCCGCATCGTCGAGGTGGTGCGCGAGCGCATGGCGCAGGGCGTCGCGCGCGCGCCGCGCCGGCGCGTGGGTCTGTTGGGCGGCATCGGCCGGTTCGCGCTCGAGATGTGGCATCTCACGGTCACCCACATCGGGTTCCTGGGAATGACGTTGGTCGCGCTGGCGCGCGTCGTGATCTGGCCCGCGCGGCTGCGCCTGCGCGAGCTCTTCGCGCAGCTCTCGCAGACCTGCCTGACCGCGATTCCGGTGGTGGCGCTGGTGATGTTCCTGATCGGCGTGGTGGTGGCCTACCTGCTCGGGCTGCAGGCGGCGCAGTACGGGGCGAACATCTTCGTCGTCGACGGGGTGGCGCTGGGCATGGTGCGCGAGTTCTCGCCGCTGCTGGTGGCGACGATCGTCGCGGGCCGTTCGGGCGCGGCTTTCACCGCGCAGCTGGGCACGATGAAACTCACCGAGGAGCTCGACGCGATCCGCACGCTCGGGCTGCCGCCCGAGCAGGTGCTGATCGTGCCGCGCGTGCTCGCGCTGATGATCGCGCTGCCGGTGCTGGTGTTCGTGGGCAGCGTGTTCGGTCTCGCCGGCGCGGCGGTGGTGTGCGACCTGATGCTCGACATCACGCCGACCAGTTTCATCGAGCGCCTGCAGGACGCGCTCGGCGTCAGCCACTACGTGATCGGACTGGCGAAGTCGCCCGTGTTCGCGCTGTTCATCGCGGTGATCGGCTGCTCGATGGGGCTCACCGTGAGCCGCGACACGCGTTCGATCGGCATCAACACCACGTCCACCGTGGTGCAGAGCATCGTCGTGGTGATCCTGCTCGACGCGTTCGCCGCGATCGTCTTCCAGGAGCTGGGGTGGTGAGCGACGCGGTGATCGCGGTCGAGGCGATCGTGTCGCGTTTCGGCGCGCACACCGTGCACGACGGCGTGAGCTTCGAGATCGGCCGCGGCGAGCTGGTCGCGCTGATCGGCGGCAGCGGCACCGGCAAGTCGGTGCTGTTGCGCGAGATCATCGGGCTGCACCCCCCGCAGGGCGGGCGGGTGCGCCTCTTGGGCACCGACGTCTGGCAGGCCGACGCCGGCGCGCTCGCCGCGGTGCGCAGGCGCTTCGGGATGATGTTCCAGGAGGGCGCGCTGTTCTCCTCGCTCGACGTGGCCGCGAACGTGGCCACGCCGATCCTCGAGCACGCCGACGTGCCCGCCGACCTGCTCGCGTCGCTGGTGGACCTGCGGCTTTCGCTCGCCGGGCTCTCGCCCGACGTCGGGCGCAAGATGCCGAGCGAGCTCTCGGGCGGGATGAAAAAGCGCGCCGCGCTCGCGCGCGCGCTCGCGCTCGAACCCGAAGTGCTGTTCCTCGACGAACCGACCTCGGGCCTGGACCCGATCACCGCGCGCGCCTTCGACCGGCTGCTGCAGTTCCTGTGCCACGACCTCGGCATCACGGTGCTGGTGATCACCCACGACCTGGACACGCTGCTCACGATCGCCGAGCGCGTGATCGTGCTGGGCAGCGGAAAAGTCGTGGCCGACGGTACCATTGAGGAAGTGATGGCGGTGGACGACGCGTGGATCCGGGAATACTTCTCGGTGCGCACCGTGGTTCACGACAACGGCGCGTCGCGCGACACGGCGGCGCGCGGCACGCGCGAGCGCACCGGGGGCGAAGTTGGAACCTGAAGCCAGATACACGGTGGTCGGAACGCTGGTGGTGGCGCTGGTCGCCGCCGCGGCCTTCGCGTTCGTGTGGCTGCAGGGCGCGGGCGTGGCCTCCGAGTTTCGCTTCTTCACGATCTACTTCGAACGCCAGTCGCTCGAGGGCCTGCAGGTCGGGGGCGACGTGAACATGCGCGGCATCAAGGTCGGGCGCGTCGAGGCCTACCGGATCGAGCGCGAGAACATCAACCGCGTCAACGTCACGGTGCGCGTGGGGCGCGCCACGCCGGTGAGCCAGAACACCGAGGCGGTGATCGATCGCAACCTCGTCACCGGAATCGCGCGCATCAATCTCGTCACGCCCGAGGATCTCGGCCCGCCGCTCGATGTCGTGCCCGAGGACGAGGCCTTCCCGGTGATCGCCGAGGGCACCTCCGACATCCAGCAGATCACGCGCACCGCCAACAGCGTCGTGGCCGCGGCCGAGTCCACGCTCAAGCGCATCAACGAAGTGATCAACGACGAGAACGTGAAGGCGTTTCGCGAGGCGCTGATCGGCGTGCGCGACGTGGCGCAGGGCGTGAACAAGCGGCTCGACACGATCGACGTCGCGGTGCTCGCGCTGCGCGACACCGCGCGCACTTTTCAGGACACCGCACGCAGTTACCAGGACACCGCGGTCGCGATCACCGGGGCGGCGCGCACCGTGCAGGCCAACACCGACCAGGTCGGCGGCGCGGTGGTCGAGATCGCGAAGCGCGTCGAACCGGTGGTGGTCGACGCGAGCGCTGCGCTGCGCGAGACGCGCAACACGCTGCAGCAGATGGGCGTGGTGCTGGTCGATCTGGCCAAGGCCACGCGCTCGCTCGAGCGCGATGCCGGCGCGCTGGTGCGCCGCGCCGACGACGCTGCCGACATCGGCGTGCTCGAGTTGCGCGCCACCGCGCAGCAGTTGAGGACCGGCGTCGACCAGCTCACGCGCACGCTCGAGCGGCTGGAAGACCCGCGCTCGGCGCTGCTCGGGCCCGGCGAGCGCAACCTCGGCCCCGGGGAGCGGGCGCAATGAAGCACGATCCACGCAGGCGCGCGACGGCGCCGGGTCATGAGGCGTCCAGGCACGACGCGTTGGAGCACGAACTGTTCAGGCACGATCCACGCAGGCGCGCGGTCGCGTTGGGTGCGGCCAGCGGCGCGCTGCTTGCGGCGGCGGGCTGCGTTTCCCTCGGCGGCGATGCTCCGGTGCCGATCTGGTACCGGCTCGAGGACGTCGGCGCGGGCGCAGTCGCTACCGCGGGCGGGCGGCCCGCGACGCTCGATCGGGTGCTGCTGGTGGGCCCGGTGCTCGCGCCCGGGTTCTACGACTCGACGATGGTCGCGTTCAGCCGCGCGCGCGGCGCGCTCTCACACTACCAGTTCGCCGGCTGGGCCGAACGCCCGGGGCGCAGGATCGGCACGCTGATCGAGCGCCGACTGTCGGCGCGCGGCCAGTTCGGCGCGGTCGTGCAGAGCACGGCCGGCGTGCGCGGCGACCTGCTGCTCAACGTCGCGCTCGAGCATCTCCTGCACGACGTGACCGAGCCGCCGGGCGTCGCGCGCATCGCGATCGCCGGCGAGCTGATCGACTGGCGCGAGCGCCGGCTGCTCGCGCGGCGCGTGTTCGTACACTCGACGCCGGCGGCCGCGGAGGGCGCCGAGGCCGCGGTGGTTGCGATCAACGTCGCGCTGGGCGCGCTGCTCGACGAACTGTGCCCGTGGGTCGAGGCGTCCGCGGCCGGTGCGCCCGCGGCGGTGCGCGCGCCGGCGTGAGCGACGGCGTGGCGGATACGGCGCCGCACGCGCCGAGATCGCGAGGCGCGGGCGACACGAACGAAGCGGGCGACACTAACGAAGCGGGCGACACCCGCGCGCTTCCGCTGACCGGTTACCGCGTCGTCGAATTCGCCCACATGGTGATGGGCCCGACCTGCGGGATGGTGCTCGCCGACCTGGGCGCGGACGTGATCAAGATCGAGCCGATCGCGGGCGATTCGACGCGACGCCTGAAGGGCTCCGGCGCCGGTTTCTTCGCGATGTTCAATCGCAACAAGAAGAGCATCGCGCTCGACCTGTCCGATCCGCGCGCGCGCGAAGTCGCGCTCAAACTGCTCGCCACCTGCGACGTCGTCTCGGAGAACTTCAAGGCCGGCGCGATGCGCGAGCTGGGATTCGATCACGAGAGCCTTCGGCGCGTGAATCGGCGGCTGGTCTACGCGTCGATGAAGGGCTTCCTTCCGGGGCCCTACGAGCAGCGCACCGCGCTCGACGAGGTGGTGCAGATGATGGGTGGGCTGGCGTACATGACCGGACCGCCGGGGCGGCCGCTGCGCGCGGGCACCAGCGTGAACGACATCATGGGCGGCATGTTCGCCGCGATCGGCGTGATCGCCGCGCTGCTCGAGCGCGACCGTGCGCCGAGCGCTGGCGAGGACGGTGGTGGCGGCACCGGCCGCAGCGCAGGCACCGGCGCCACCGGCCGCAGCGCAGGCACCGGTCGCGGCCGCCTCGTGACCAGCGCGCTGTTCGAGAACAACGTGCTGCTGATGGGCCAGCACATGCTGCAGCACGCGATCACCGGCACGCCCGCGCCCCCGATGCCCGAACGTATCTCGGCCTGGGGTGTGTACGACGTGTTCACCGTCGCCGGCGGCGAGCAGATCTTTCTCGCGGTGGTGAGCGACCGGCAGTGGGCGGCGTTTTGCGCGGCCTTTGAATTCCCCGACCTGCACGCCGACGCGCGGCTCGCGACCAACAACGACCGGGTCGGGGCGCGCGACTGGCTGATCGACGCATTGCGCGAGCGTCTCGTGGGTTTCACCGCCGCCGAAATCGCCCTCCGCTTCGAGGAAAACCATCTGCCGTTCGCGCCGATCACGCGCCCGCAGGATCTGGGCGACGATCCGCACCTGAACATGAGCGGCGGGTTGGCGCGCGTGACGCTGCCGCAGGGCCCGCAGGACGCACCGATCGGTGTTTCGGCTCCCACGGCTCGCGTGCCGCTATTGCCCGTCGCACTCGACGGGCGGCGACTCGGCGTTCGCCTCGATCCGCCGCGCTGCGGAGAGCACACCCGCGAAATACTCCGCTCGCTTGGCTATACTGGCGAGCAGATCGACGCATTGATCCAGGCGAAGATAGCCGGCTGAGGCCGGAACCCGAACGATCATCAGGAGACCAGCATGAAACGTCGCGACTTCAACCTCGCCGCAGTGGGCGCCGCAGCGCTCGTCGCGCAGGGTCCGCTCGCGGGCTTCGCCCACGCGCAGGGCATGGGCAACATCAAGATCATGATTCCGGCCAATCCGGGCGGCGGATGGGACCAGACCGGTCGCAACCTCGCGGTCGCGATGCAGTCGGCCGGCGCGATCCAGGGCGCGCAGTTCGACAACAAGGGCGGCGCGGCCGGCACGATCGGGCTGGCGCAGTTCATCAACTCAGCCAAGGGCGACCCGAACGCGCTGATGATCGGCGGCATGGTCATGGTCGGCGGAATCATCCTGAACAAGTCGCCGGTGGACCTTTCGATGATTACGCCGGTCGCGCGCCTGACGAGCGAGTACGAAGTCATCGTCGTGCCGTCGAACTCGCCGCACAAGACGCTCACCGACCTGATGAACGCCTACAAGGCGAGCCCCGGCGCGGTGTCGTGGGGCGGCGGATCGGCCGGCGGCACCGACCACATCCTGGTGGGGCTGGCGGTCAAGGCAATCAACGGCGACACCTCCAAGATCAACTACGTTCCGTTCAAGGGCGGCGGCGAGGCGATCGCGGCGATCGTCGGCGGGCACGTCACCGCGGGCGTGTCGGGCCTGGGCGAATTCGCCGAGCAGATCAAGGGCGGGCGCATGCGTGCGCTGGCCGTGTCGAGCCCCGATCGGATCGACGGCATCCCGACTATGAAGGAGCAGGGCATCGACGTGGTGCTGGGCAACTGGCGCGGCGTGTTCGCCGCGCCCGGGATCACCACCGCGCAACGCGACGCGCTGGTGCGAGCGGTCAAGACCGGCACCGATTCGCCGGCGTGGAAGGAAACGCTCGCCAAGCTCGGCTGGACCGGCTGGTTCCTCGGCGGCGACGACTACAAGAAGTTCATCGACGAGGACATCACGCGCGTGGGCGGAATCCTCGCGTCGCTGGGCCTGAAGAAGTAGGGGGATGAGCGCCAAGGCGGCGAGCACCGAGGCGTCGGGCCCGAACGCGCCGCGCCCGAACGCGCCGCGCCCGAACGCGCCGCGGGCGCGCCGGCGCAGCTGGATCGAGGTGGCGCTGTCGCTGGCGGTGCTCGCGCTTGGCGTGGGCGTCTACTTCAGGGGCGCCGGTCTCTCGGGCGAGGGCGGCTACGCGCGCATCGGCGCCGACGCGATGCCGATCATCGTCGGCATCGGCCTCGCGCTGGTCGGCGCGTGGTTGCTGCACGACGCGCTCACCGCCGACGGCTGGCGCGAAGTTCCGCCCGACAGCGCCGAGGAGCGCGGCGAGCACGGCTTTCGTCCGGGCGCCTTCCTGTGGGTGGCGGGCGGGCTGGTCGCGCAGATGGCGCTGGTGAACAACGCCGGCTTCGTGCTGGCCGGCGTCGCGCTCTACCTCTGCGTGGCGCGCGGCTTCGGCAGCACGCGCGTGTTTCGCGACGCGGGTATCGGCCTCGTCATCGCGCTCGCGGTGTTCTTCTTCTTCGTGAAGTTCCTCAACGTGAACCTGCCTGCGGGCTGGCTGAAACCGCTGCTCGGCGCGGCGGGAATCTGATCGTTCCGTGACCGAAACCTTTGCCGCGCTGGCCAACGGCTTCGGGCTCGCGCTCTCTCCGCTCAACCTGCTGTGGGGCTTCGTCGGCGTCACGCTGGGAACGGCGATCGGGGTGCTGCCCGGAGTCGGCCCCGCGCTCACGGTGGCAATGCTGCTGCCGCTCACCGCCAAGCTGGACCCGACCGGCGCGCTGATCATGTTCGCCGGCATCTACTACGGCGCGATGTACGGTGGCTCCACCACCACGATCCTGCTGAACACGCCCGGCGAGTCGGCGTCGATCGCCACGGCGCTCGAGGGCAACAAGATGGCCAAGAACGGCCGCGCCGGGCCGGCGCTGGCCACCGCCGCGATCGGCTCGTTCGTCGCGGGCACGATCGCCACCGTCCTGCTCACGCTGCTCGCGCCGATCGTGGTCGAGATCGCGCTGAAGTTCGGACCGACCGAGTATTTCTCGCTGATGATCTTCGCCTTCGTCACGGTGGCGGCGGTGCTCGGCGAGTCCACCGTGCGCGGACTCGCGAGCCTGTTCCTCGGGCTGCTGTTCGGGCTCGTCGGCATCGACAGCCAGACCGGGCAGATGCGATTCGCTTTCGGCGTGCCCGAACTGCTCGACGGGATCGACGTGGTCGTGATGGCGGTGGGCCTGTTCGCGGTGGGCGAGGCGCTCTACGTCGCGTCGTACCAGAGTCGCGTGCGCGAGGAGATGCAGGCGATCAAGGGCTCGCTGTGGATGTCGGCGAGCGACTGGAAACGTTCGTGGCCGGCGTGGCTTCGTGCCACGGCGATCGGCTTTCCCTTCGGCACGGTGCCGGCGGGCGGCGCCGAGATCCCCACCTTCCTCTCCTACGCGGTGGAAAAGAAGCTCAGCAAACACCCCGAGGAATTCGGCAACGGCGCGATCGAAGGCGTGGCAGGTCCGGAGGCCGCCAACAACGCGGCCTCGGCCGGCGTGCTGGTGCCGCTGCTCACGCTGGGCATCCCGACCTCGGCCACCGCCGCGATCCTGCTCGCCGCCTTCCAGAACTACGGCATCCAGCCCGGGCCGCTGCTGTTCAGTTCGCAGGGCGACCTGGTATGGGCGCTTATCGCCAGCCTATATGTCGGCAACGTGCTGCTATTGGTGCTCAACCTGCCGCTAATCGGTCTTTGGGTGAAAGTGCTCGAGATCCCCAAGCCGCAGCTCTACGCCGGTATCCTTGTGTTCGCCACGCTGGGCGCGTACAGCCTGCACCAGTCGGTGACCGACCTGCTGATCCTGCTCGGCTTCGGCCTGATCGGATTCGGCATGCGGCGCTTCGGCTTCCCGACCGCACCCGCAGTGATCGGCCTGATCCTCGGGCCGATGGCCGAAACGCAGTTCCGACGCGCGCTGGCCATCAGCCAGGGCGACGCGACCGTGTTCTTCACGCACCCGATCTCGGCCTCGTTCCTGCTGCTCACCGCAATGCTGGTGATCACACCGTGGGTCGTGAAGCGGATGCGCCGGCGTCGCGCCCGGTAGAACTAGCGACCCAGCGCCAACAACTCGATCAGCTCGATCGGCGAAGCCACCAACTCGTCGGCACCCCAGGCGTGCGGCGGCGAGTCGCCGCCGCAGTAGCCGTAGGCAGCGGCGATCGTTCGCATGCCGGCGGCGCGCCCCGCCTCGACGTCGCGCAGGTCGTCGCCCACGTAGACGCAACGCGCCGGGTCGATGCCGACGATGCGCGCTGCGTGCAACAGTGGCTCCGGATGCGGCTTGGCGTGCGCCGTCGTGTCGCCGCCGATCGCGGTGGCCGAGCGATCGGCCAGACCGAGGTGCGCGACGATCGGTCGCACGTAGCGCTCGAACTTGTTGCTCACCACGCCCCAGCGCACGCCGCGCGCGTCGAGCGTGTCGACCACTTCGGACATGCCGTCGAACAGCCGGGTGTGCACGCACATCGCGCGCTCGTAGCGGGCGAGGAAGTCGAGCCGCAGCGGCTCGAACTCGGGCTGTTCCTTCGCCACGCCCAGCGCCCGGAGGATCAACCCGCGGGCGCCCATCGACGCGAACGGGCGCAGGATCTCGATCGCGAGCGGTTCGAGACCGCGCTCGGCACGCATCATGTTCACCGGCGCCGACAGGTCGGCCGCCGTGTCGGCGAGCGTCCCGTCGAGATCGAAGAAAACCGCCGCCGCGCCGCTCACTGCGCCGGCTTGCGACATGCGACCAGGTAGTTGACGCTCACGTCGTTCTCCACCAGCAGGTACTGGCGGGTGAGCGGGTTGTAGGTCATGCCGCGCATCTCGCCCGTCTCGAGTCCGGCGGCGCGCGCTTCGGCGAGCAGTTCGGAGGGTTTGATGAACTTCTCGAACTCGTGGGTGCCGCGCGGCAGAAGCCCCAGCACGTACTCGGCGCCGACGATCGCGAACAGGAACGACTTCGGGTTGCGGTTGATCGTGGAGAAGAAGATCCAGCCGCCCGGTTTCGCGAGGGTCGCGCAGCCGCGCACCACCGAGCCTGGGTCGGGAACGTGCTCGAGCATCTCCATGCAGCAGACCACGTCGAAGGTTTGCGGTTCGCGTTCGGCGAGCGCCTCGGCGGCGATCATTTCGTACGACACCTCGACGCCGCTCTCCAGGCCGTGCAACTCGGCCACACGCAACGATTTCTCGCCCAGGTCGATCCCGGTCACCTGCGCGCCGCGCGACGCCATCGACTCGGACAGGATGCCTCCGCCGCAGCCCACGTCGAGCACGCGCTTGCCCGAGAGCGAGGCGAGCCGGTCGATCCAGTCGAGGCGCAGCGGATTGATCTCGTGCAGCGGACGGAACTCCGAGCCGGGGTCCCACCAGCGCGCGGCGAGGGCCTGGAACTTGGCCAGTTCGGCCGCGTCGGCGTTCGGTGCCGGGGATTGTTTCGTGACCATATCGGCGCGATTCTAGCGGCCCAAAAGGAAAAGCCCCGCACGAGGCGGGGCTTTTCGGACCGGTGAACCGGGATCAGCGGCGCGCGCGCGTGCCGACGACCTCGATCTCCACGCGACGGTTCTTCGCGCGGCCTTCCCTGGTCCGGTTGTCGGCTGCGGGCTGCTTCTCGCCCTTGCCTTCGGTGTAGACGCGGTTGGCTTCGATGCCCTTGCTCACCAGATAGGCCTTGACCGCTTCGGCGCGACGCACCGAGAGCTTCTGGTTGTAGGCGTCGGAGCCGACGCTGTCGGTGTGACCGACCGCGATCACCACCTCGAGCGTGATGCCCTTGAGCTTGCCGGCCAGATCATCGAGCTTGGCCTTGCCTTCGGGTTTCACCACCGACTTGTCGAAGTCGAAGAAGGTGTCGGCCGCGAAGGTGACTTTCTCGCTGGTGGGCGCCGGACGCGGGGCAGGGGCTGCCGGACGCGGAGCCGGGGCGGGAGCCGGTGCAGCCGGACGCGGGGCGGGAGCCGGAGCCGGGGCTGCGGGACGCGGCATCGGAGCCGGAGCCGGGGGAGCCATCTTCGGCAGCAGATCGTCGTCGCAACCCTTGACCGCGTGCGCGGGGGTGAAATACCCGGTGCGCCAGCACAGGCCGGAGCCGCTCTTGACGATGGCCGTGTCGGGACTCAGCACGTATCCGCTGTTCTTGGGATCTCCCATTTGTGCAGATGCAACCGACGCGATCGTCAGAAGCGAAGCTGCAACCAGGGAAGTCAGTGCGACCGATTTCTTCATGTTTGTTCCTCTCAATGTTCGATTCAGATTCGGAGCCGACCCTGGGGGACCGAGCAATAGCTCACGGATCGACCGGCAGAATCTCGCTGATCCGATTGTGCCACAAGCGGCTCCGGCCCACTACCTCAGCCAGTTTCGACGCGGCGGCCCCCTCGGACAACTGTCGTTTTCGGACAACATGGCGGCCGGCAATCCAGACCTCGCGCACGTGTTCGCGGCCCGCAGCGTACAGCAGATGCGAGACCGGGTCGAACACCGGCGTCGTTTCGGGCCGGCCCAGGTCGATCGCGACCAGGTCGGCGCTCTTGCCCGCTTCGATCGAACCGATGCGCCCGGCGAGGCCCAGCGCGCGCGCGCCGCCCAGCGTCATCGCTTCGAGCACGCGGGCCGCCGGCCAGCACGACGCGTCGCCGCTCGCTCCCTTTGCCAGCAGCGCGGCGCTGCGCGCCTCGCCGAGCAGGTCGAGGCGGTTGTTGCTCGCCGCACCGTCGGTGCCGATCCCGACGTTGATCCCGAGCGAGAGCATCTGCGCCAATGGAGCGATTCCACTGGCGAGCTTCAGGTTCGAGTGCGGGCAGTGCGCGACCGACGCGCCGTGCGACGCGAGCAGCTCCAATTCGGGTTCGTTGAAATGCACTCCGTGCACCGCGACCAGTTCCGGTCCGAGCAAGCCGAGGCGGGCCAGTCGCGCGAGTGGACGCACGCCGTGCGCGCTCACGCTGTCGGCGACTTCCTGCGCGGTTTCGTGCAGGTGGCAGTGCACCGGCAGGCCGAGCTCGCCGGTCAGCTCGGCGATGCGCTCGAAGCTCGCGTCCGAGACCGTGTACGGCGCGTGCGGCGCGAGGCAAAAGCTCAGCAGCGGCTCGTCGCGCAGCCGGTCGCGCAGTTCGAGTCCCTTGCGCAGGTACTCGCCGGCGCTCGAGGCGTAGGCCGAGGGAAACTCGAGCACGATGATTCCCACCGAGGCGCGCATCGAAAAGGCGTTCGCCGCCTCGGCCATCTCCTCGGGAAAGAAGTACATGTCGTTGACGCAGGTGATTCCCGAGAGAAGCATTTCCCCGCACGCGAGCAGGCTGCCGTCGCGCACGAACTCGGGCGAGACCAGCTTCGCCTCGAGCGGCCAGATCCGCTCGTGCAGCCAGCGCATCAGCGGGAGGTCGTCGCCGACGCCGCGCAACAGCGTCATCGCCGCGTGGCAGTGCAGGTTCACCAGCCCCGGAATCAGCAGGTGGCCGGGCAGGTCGACGCGCTCGGCGCGCGGATGGTTCTGCAGCGCCTGCCCGATCGGGAGCACCGCGGTGATTTCGCCGTCGTCCACCGCGACCGCGTGGCCGGTGAGCACGGCCGGGTCCGGCGCGACCGGTGCGATCCATTCTGGAATCAGCAACTGCATGGCGCGAAGTTAACCACAGCCCGCGCCGACCCGTGAAACCTTCCGGTTTGGAGCGCGCCCGCGGGGGGCGGCGCGACCTTCGCCGATGGTAGAATCCACAGGTTGTGCGCACCGCGGCGCGTGGCGCTCGCGCCGCTCGGGCGGCGGGGCGCGCCGAAGCCCTCGCGACAACACCTTCTTCGACTCCTTCCGACCCCTTCCGACCCCTTCCCCGACCCCGAGCACACCGCCGAGCATGGACCAGTTCGCCAAGGAAACACTCCCGATCAGTCTCGAAGAGGAGATGCGCCGCTCGTATCTCGACTACGCGATGAGCGTGATCGTCGGGCGCGCGCTGCCCGACGTGCGCGACGGCCTCAAACCGGTGCACCGGCGCGTGCTGTTCGCGATGCACGAGTCGAACAATTCGTGGAACCGGCCCTACGTGAAGTGCGCGCGCGTCGTCGGCGAGGTGATGGGCAAGTACCACCCGCACGGCGACAGCGCGATCTACGACACGCTGGTGCGCATGGCGCAGGATTTCTCGCTGCGCTACCCGCTCGTCGACGGGCAGGGCAACTTCGGTTCGGTCGACGGCGACAACGCCGCGGCGATGCGCTACACCGAGTGCCGGCTGGAGAAGATCGCCGCCGAGATGCTGGCCGACATCGACAAGGAAACGGTCGACTTCCAGCCCAATTACGACGGCAAGGAGAACGAGCCCACCGTCCTGCCGGCGCGCATCCCGAACCTGCTCATCAACGGCTCGGCCGGCATCGCGGTCGGCATGGCGACCAACATCCCGCCGCACAACCTGGCCGAGGTGATCGACGCCTGCCAGTTGATGCTGCGAAGCCCCGAGACCACGGTCGACGAACTGATCGACCTCGTGCCCGCGCCGGACTTCCCGACCGCCGGGATCATCTACGGCGTGGCCGGGGTGCGCGAGGGCTACCGCACCGGACGCGGGCGCGTCGTGATGCGCGCCAAGACGCACTTCGAGGAAATCGACAAGGGCAACCGCAACGCGATCATCGTCGACGAACTGCCCTACCAGGTGAACAAGCGCCTGTCTGCTCGAGCGCATGGCCGAACTGGTCAACGAGAAGAAGCTCGAGGGCATCTCGGACATCCGCGACGAGTCGGACAAGTCGGGCATGCGCGTCGTGATCGAGTTGAAGCGCGGCGAGCTGCCCGAGATCGTGCTGAACAACCTGTACAAGAACACCCAGCTGCAGGACACCTTCGGCATCAACATGGTGGCGCTGGTCGACGGCCAGCCGCGGCTGCTCAACCTCAGGCAGATGATCGAGTACTTCCTCGCGCACCGGCGCGAGGTCGTCACGCGGCGCACCGTGTTCGAACTGCGCAAGGCGCGCGAGCGCGGCCACGTGCTCGAGGGCCTCGCGGTGGCGATCGCCAACGTCGACCAGATGATCGAGTTGATCAAGGCCTCGCCCACGCCTCCGATCGCCAAGGATCGGCTGATGGCCCGCGACTGGGCCGCCGGCGTGGCGGGCGAGATGCTCGCGCGTTCGGGTTCGGACGTGCGCGCGTTCAAGCCCGACGGCCTGGACCCGGCGACCGGCCTGCAGGGCGACATCTACCGGCTGTCCGAGGTGCAGGCGCAGGAAATCCTGCAGATGCGACTGCAGCGACTCACCGGTCTGGAGCAGGACAAGATCGTTCAGGAGTATCGCGAGGTGATCGAGCAGATCACCGACCTGCTCGACATCCTCGCGCGGCCCGAGCGCATCACCACGATCATTCGCGACGAACTCGCGGCGATTCGCGCCGAATTCGCCGACGGGCGCAAGGACACGCGCCGCTCGGTGATCGAGATGAACGCGACCGAGCTCGACACCGAAGACCTGATCCAGCCCACCGACATGGTGGTCACGCTGTCGCACGCCGGCTACTTCAAGAGCCAGCCGGTGTCCGAGTACCGCGCGCAAAAGCGCGGCGGGCGCGGCAAGCAGGCCACGTCGATGAAGGAGGCCGACTGGATCGACCAGCTCTTCATCGCCAACACGCACGACTACATCCTGTGTTTTTCGAACCGCGGGCGCGTCTACTGGCTCAAGGTCTGGGAGGTTCCGCAGGGAACGCGCACCTCGCGCGGGCGCCCGATCGTCAACCTCTTTCCGCTCGCGGCCGACGAGAAGATCACCGTCGTTCTGCCGGTGAAGGCCTTCGAGGAGGACCGCTACGTGTTCATGTCCACCTCGCTGGGAACGGTGAAGAAGACCCCGCTGACCGATTTCTCCAACCCGCGCAAGGCCGGGATCATCGCGGTCGGCCTGGACGAGGGCGATTTCCTGATCGGCGCGGCGCTCACCGACGGCTCGTACGACGTGATGCTGTTCTCCGACGCAGGCAAGGCGGTGCGATTCGACGAGAACGACGTGCGCCCGATGGGACGCAACGCGCGCGGCGTGCGCGGCATGAACCTCGACGACGGGCAATGCGTGATCGCGATGCTGGTCGCGGAGAACGAGCGCCAATCGGTGCTCACCGCCACCGAGAACGGTTACGGAAAACGCACGCCGATCGGCGAGTACACCCGCCACGGGCGCGGCACCAAGGGGATGATCGCGATCCAGACCACCGAGCGCAACGGCAAGGTGGTGAGCGCGGTGCTGGTCGACGAGCGCGACGAGATCATGCTGATCACCACCGGCGGCGTGCTGGTGCGCACGCGCGTGTCCGAGATCCGCGAGATGGGTCGCGCCACGCAGGGCGTGACGCTGATCTCGGTCGACGAGGGCACTTCGCTCAGCGGCGTGCAGCGCGTGGTCGAGACCGACAGCGACGACGAATTGCCCGAGGAATCCGATTCGGGGGCGAGCGACGGATCGACCGATCCGGCGGGCGACCCGGAAGGCGGCGCGCCCGCGTCCTGACCGCGGCGCGGCCGGTGAAATGACCGGCGAGGCGGTCGATGAAACGAGCGGCGAGATGAGCGGTGAAACGGGCCCGTTGAGATGAGCGGCGAAATGACCGGCGTGCTGCTGCCGGTGTTCCTGCTGATCGCGATCGGCTGGGGCGCGGCCCGGTTGCGCGTGATCAGCGAGGTGTCGGTGCAGGCGCTCTCGGACCTGGCGTTCCTGCTGTTCCTTCCGGCGTTGCTGTTTCGCGCGATGGCGCGCACCGATTTCGCCGCGTTCTCGTTCGCCGCGCCAGTCGCTTACTTCGGCACCGGCGCGACGCTGTTCGTCGTCGGATTCCTTTGGCTGCGCCAGCGCGGCGTCACGGCGCGCCGATCGATGGTCTACGCGATCTCGGGGGTGTTCGCCAACAGCGTGATGCTGGGCATCCCGCTGGTGCGGCTCGCCTTCGGCGAGGCCGGGCTCGCGGTGCTGCTCACCGTGATCGCGTTGCACTCGATGGTGCTGCTGACGCTGGCGACACTCGCCGTCGAACTGGGCGAACGCGACGGTGCAGCGCCTGAGGCGCAGGGTGCCGCGCAGGGTGCGCAGCGCGGCGCAGGGTGCGGCGCAGATCGGGGCGCAGATCGGGGCGCAAACCGAGGCGCAGGCCAAAGGCCGGCGCTACCCGGACATCGCGCGCGCGATCGCCGGGGTCGTGCGCACGTCGGTGATGCATCCGGTGATCCTTCCGATCATCGCCGGTTTCGTCTGGTCGTTCGCCGGTCTGCGGCTGCCCGGACCGATCGACACGACGCTCGCGCTGCTCGGGTCGGCCGCGCCGGTGCTGTGCCTGATCCTGCTCGGCGCGACGCTCACGCGCTTCGATCGCGGCGCGGACCTCGGCTTGGCGCTGCGACTGGCCGCGTTCAAGAGCCTGGCGCACCCGCTGGCGGTCTACGCGGTCGGGCGCTGGGTGTTCGCGCTCGAGCCGCTCGCGCTGGCCGTGCTCACCGTGGTCGCGTCGCTGCCGATCGGCGCGAACGTGTTCCTGCTCGCGCAGCGCTACCGGTCGGCCGAGACGGTGGTGAGCGCCGGGGTCGCGCTCTCGACGCTCGCGACCGCGATCACGATCGGTCCGTTGCTGGCGTTGCTCGAGTACCTGGCGCGCTGAGCGCGCGCGTTCGGGCCGGTTGCGTCGGCCGGGTTGCGTCAGCCGCGCGCGACGCTCCGGCGACGCGCAGCGCGCATCGCTGCCATCATGATCGCACCGATACCGAGCAGCGCGCCGGTGGCGGGCAACGGCACGCGCGATTCGAGCGGGACGTCCTCGCGCACAGCGAGAAGCTGGTCCTGGCGGGTCGTGTGCCTGAGGATCGAGAACTCCCAAACGGGACCCGCCGCTGGGCCCTGCAGTTGCACGATCGGCGCCGCCGGCATCGTCGCGAGCCAGGTTGAGGCGAGCGTGCCGGCCGCGCTGCTCACCGACGCCGCGTTGATCGAGAACAGGCCCTGCGCGAGATCGAGCGCGCCGGCGCCGTCGAAGGTGATCTCCCAGACGGCGATCTGGAATGCCGCGCTGCCGATCGTGTTCGTCCTGCCCATCACCGGGACCGCGGGAATCGCTTCGAGATAACTTTCGTACAGCGAGGAGAGCCGCGCCAGCGTCAGCGTCGAGAGCCCGGTGCTCGCGCCGGTGAGCAGCGAGTAGTTGCCGTAGGAGCTGCCGAACGAGATCGTCTGGTTCGGTTCGATGCAGAACGCGGTCTCGTTCTGGGTCGACGATCCGTTCGTCAGGACGATCCGGAATTCGCCGGCCGGGGCGGTCGAGTTGCCCGGGTTGGTGAAGCTCACGCTCGGGTGGCTGCCTGCGATGTTCCAGCCGAGGAAGCCGACCGAGGCGATCGGGATCACGTCGGCTTTCGTCGTGGCACACACGGTCGCGAGCAGCGCATAGGTGGCAGCGGCGGCGACGCGCGAGCGCGTCGAGTGTGCCGGGCGCGCCAGCGGCGGATCGGTCGCCATCAGCGTCGGCAACAGCCGGCGTCCGGCAATGGACAATGTGGAGCGCGAACTGGTGTTGGTGCTGGTGTTGGTGTTGTTCATGTCGTGTGCGTGCTGTTTCCGATGCGCTGCGAGACCGTGATCGTGCCCGTCGCCCGACGAACGGTCTGTGACGGGGTGCACAAGGTAGCGCATGCCGCGCCGGTCACCGCGGTGCGGGGGGCGCGAGCGCGAAGGGTCCGGGCGAGGGGCGCACGGAGCTTTGCTACCATCTCGCCCCATGAGCAGCGATCGAGAAGAGAAACCGCGGCCCGCGCCGGTCGGACCCGGTGCCGAGGGCGACGAGCGCCTGGGCGCGTTGCGCCAGCGGATCGACGCGGTCGACGCGCGTCTGCTCGAGCTGCTCAACCAGCGCGCGCAACTCGCGCGCGAGGTGGGCGAGCTCAAACGCGAGACCGGCGCTCCGGTGTTTCGCCCCGAACGCGAAGCGCAGGTGCTCGCGCGGTTGCGCCAGCGCAATTCCGGCCCGCTGGGCGGCGACGGAATCGTCGCGATCTACCGCGAGGTGATCTCGGCCTGCCGCGAACTCGAGCGCCGCCAGCGCGTCGCCTACCTCGGGCCGGCCGGAACCTTCTCCGAGCAGGCGCTGGTCATGTTCTTCGGCAGCGGGGTCGAGGCGATCGCCTGCCCGACGATCGACGAGGTGTTTCGCTGCGCCGAGGGTGGAGGGGCGGATTTCGGCGTCGTTCCGGTCGAGAACTCGTCCGAGGGCGCGGTGAATCGCTCGCTCGACCTGCTGCTGCAGACGCCGCTGCGGATCTGCGGCGAGACCTCGATCTCGGTGCGGCACAACCTGATGAACCGCTCCGGGCAACTCGGCGACGTGCGGCGCGTCTGCGCGCATCCCCAGGCGCTGGCGCAGTGCGTCGGCTGGCTCGACCGCAATTGTCCCGGCATCGAGCGCGCGCCGGTCGCGAGCAATGCGGAGGGCGCGCGAATGGCCGCGGCGAACGACGGCGTGGCCGCGGTGGCGGGCGATTCAGCGGCGATCCGCTACGCGCTGCAGGTCGTCGCCAGCGGAATCCAGGACGACCCGAACAACCGCACCCGTTTCGCGATCGTCGGGCGTTACGACTGCGATCCTTCGGGCGACGACCAGACCTCGCTGATCCTCTCGGTGCCCGATCGCGCCGGAGCCGTGCACGCGCTGATCGAGCCGCTCGCGCGACACGGCGTTTCGATGAAGCGCTTCGAGTCGCGTCCGGCCCGTCACGGCACCTGGGAGTACTACTTCTACATCGACGTGATCGGACACCAGCGCGACGAAAAGGTATCGGCAGCGCTGTCCGATCTTCGCGACAAGGCCGCCTTCTTCAAGGTGGTCGGCTCTTACCCGCGCGCCACCTGAGCCGCCCCGCCGCCCGACGAACATTCCGACCCACGACGACGAGCAAGCCATGACGATCCACGCCCCAGACTACGTCCGCAGCATCGCCCCGTACCAGGCCGGCAAGCCGATCTCCGAACTCGCGCGCGAGTACGGACTGGTCGAAAGCCGGATCGTCAAGCTCGCGTCGAACGAGAATCCGCTGGGTATGCCCGACTCGGCGCGCGCCGCGATGATGGCAGCGGCCGACGATCTCGCCCGCTACCCCGATTCGAACGGCTTCGAACTCAAGGCCGCGATCGCGAGCCGCTACGATGTGCCCGCCGAATGGATCACGCTGGGCAACGGTTCGAACGACGTCCTCGAACTCGCCGCGCACGCGCTGGTGCGCCCGGGCGAGGCGGTGGTCTACGCGCAGCACTCGTTCGCCGTCTACGCGCTCGCGACGCAGGAGGTCGGCGCGCGCGCGATCGTGGTGCTGGCGCGCGAACTGGCCCACGATCCGGACGCGATGCTCGCGGCGATCACGCCCGATACGCGGCTCGTGTTCTTCGCCAACCCGAACAATCCGACCGGAACCTTCGCCGACGCGAAAACGGTCGCGCGTTTCATCGCGGCGGTGCCCGCCGACGTGGTCGTCGTGCTCGACGAGGCCTACAACGAATACCTTCGCCCCGAGTTGCGCTTCGAGTCCGCGCAGTGGGTCAGGCAGCACCCGAACCTGATCGTCGCGCGCACGTTTTCGAAAGCCTACGGCCTGGCGGGGTTGCGCATCGGCTTCGGCCTGGCGCAGGCCGAGCTCACCGACCTGTTGAACCGAGTTCGCCAGCCGTTCAACGTGAACTCGCTCGCGCAGGCGGCCGCGGTGGCGGCGCTGGGCGACGACGAGTTCCTGGGCCGCAGCTACGACGTGAACATGCAGGGCCTCGAACTGCTGCAGGGCGCGTTCGAGCGGATGGGGCTCAGCTACGTGCCCTCGCACGGGAACTTCGTGCTGGTGAAAGTGGGCGCCGCCGCCGCGGTCTACGAGAAGCTGTTGCACGCCGGCGTGATCGTGCGACCGGTGGGCAACTACGGCCTGCCCGAGTGGCTGCGCGTCTCGGTCGGGCTGCGGGGCGAGAACGAAACCTTTCTCGCGGCGCTCGAGAAGGCGCTCGCGTGACCGACGACGCGCCCGCGTTCGCGCGCGTCGCGGTGCTCGGCATCGGGCTGGTCGGGGGTTCGGTCGCGGCGGCGCTGCGCGCGCGCGAGATGGCCGCGCGCATCGTCGGCTATTCGCCCGGAGACGACGCCGAGCGCGCCCGCTCGCTCGGCCTGATCGACGCGGTCGCGACCAGCCCGGCACAGGCGGTCGAGGGCGCCGACCTGGTCGTGCTGGCCGCGCCGATTCCGGCGTTGCCGGGCCTGCTCGGCGAGATCGCCGCCGACATCGGCAGCGAGACGCTGGTCACCGACTGCGCCAGCACCAAGCAGAGCACGGTCGCCGCCGCGCGTTCGGCGCTCGGCTCGTCGGCGTATCGCCGCTTCGTCCCCGGTCACCCGATCGCGGGCCGCGAGCTGCGTGGCCCCGAGGCGTCGCGCGCGGACCTTTTCGAAGGCGGCACGGTCGTCCTGTGCCCGCAACCGCAGACCGACCCGCAGGCCTGCGAGCGCATCGCCAGGACCTGGAAGGCGCTCGGCGCGACGGTGGTCATGCTGGACGCGAAGGAGCACGATGCGCTCTACGCCGAGGTCTCGCATTGGCCGCACGCGCTCGGCTTCGCGCTGTGCGCGGCGATCGCGTCGGGCGAACGCGCCGAAGCGGCGTTGCGCCTCGCCGGCGCGGGGCTGCGCGACACGACGCGAATTGCAGCCTCGCCCGCCGCGCTGTGGGCCGACATCGTCCTCGACAATCGCGAAGCCGTGCTCGAATGCGCGCGCACTTTCGAGCGCGAGGCGCGCGCGGTCACCGACGCGATTCGCGACGGCGACCGCGCCGCGCTGGTGAAGTGCTTCGAACTGGCGGGGAGCTGGCGGCGCAGGATGCCCTGAGGGGCGCGCCGCCGCGATCCGGTCCCGGGATACGTGCGGCGATCAGCGAAGACGTGCAGCGCTCAGCGAAGGCCGCGCCGATCGTCGAGCGAGCGCTTGTCGCGCCACTCCGGATGCACCATCGCGAAGTAGTAGCGTCGCAGTTCGGTCACTTCCTTGATGATCTCGAACGGGAATCCCTCGCGGTTGCCGCGATCGTCGATCAGCAACGAGTCGATCAGCTTGGCGAACCTGTGCGGATCGGACCAGGCCTGCGCGATCCGGTTCAGGATGCGCGGGTACTGGCCTCGCACGTCGACCAGGCGAAGCGCCGGTGGCAGCGACTCCAGCAGTTCGATCGCGGCGTCGTCGATCTTCGGCACGCGCGCGGCGCGCATGCTCGAAGGAGTCGACTGCGGCGTTTCCCTCGACGATCTGGTCACTCGCTTGATCAGTTCTGCCACGGTTTCCTCGATATGACGCGTTTTCAAATCCCAGTGTCCCATGGCCTGCCCGGTAGAATTCGATGATAGTGCGG
The DNA here is from genome assembly GCA_963696745.1 of uncultured beta proteobacterium. Lineage (GTDB taxonomy): Bacteria > Pseudomonadota > Gammaproteobacteria > Burkholderiales > Burkholderiaceae_E > Quisquiliibacterium. The sequence continues at coordinate 972,043 of CAVOLL010000010.1, read as the reverse complement.
GTTCGATTCCGCTTGTGCGCCAAGTGTCGGGTCGCGACCCCCGCTCGGACAGGAACTAGTTCATGACAAACACATTTCGGGTCGGCCCGGGAGGCCGGCTTGCGGGCAGGATTCGCGTTCCGGGCGACAAGTCGATCTCGCACCGGTCGATCATGCTCGGCGCGATCGCCGAAGGCCTCACCGAGGTGAGCGGGTTCCTCGAGGGGGCCGACGCGATCTCGACAATGAACGTGTTCCGTGCGCTGGGCGTGCACATCGAGGGTCCGGACGCGGGCCGGGTGCGGGTGCACGGCGTCGGAAAACACGGCCTCGCGCCGCCCGCGGGCGTGCTCGATTGTGGCAACGCCGGAACGGCGATGCGCCTGCTGATGGGCTTGCTCGCGGGCCAGCGCTTCGCCTCGACGCTCACCGGCGACGAGAGCCTGTCGCGCAGGCCGATGCGCCGCGTGTCCGAGCCGCTGATCGCGATGGGCGCGAAGATCGAGACCACGGGCGGGACGCCCCCGGTGCATATCGCCGCGGCCGGGTCGTTGCAGGGGATCGATTTCACGATGCCGGTGGCGAGCGCGCAGGTGAAGTCGGCCGTGCTGCTCGCCGGCCTCTACGCGCAGGGCGAGACTTCGGTGACCGAACCGGCGACGACGCGCGACCACACCGAGCGGATGCTGGGCGGATTCGGCGTGAAGCTGCGTCGCGAGGGCGCGCGCGTCACGCTGCGCGGCGGGCAGCGACTGCGCGCCGCGCGGATCGACGTGCCGGCCGACATCTCGTCGGCGGCGTTCTTCCTGGTCGCCGCGTCGATCGCCGCGGGCTCCGACCTGGTGCTCGAGCACGTCGGGATGAACCCGACGCGCACCGGCGTGATCGACATCCTGCGCCTGATGGGCGCCGACATCGAGGTGCTCGACCCGCGCGAAGTCGGAGGCGAACCGGTCGCCGACCTGCGCGTGCGCGCCGCGGCGCTGCGGGGAATCGAGGTTCCGGTCGGGCTCGTCGCGCTGGCGATCGACGAGTTCCCGGTGCTCTTCGTCGCCGCCGCCTGCGCCGCCGGACGCACGGTGGTCGCCGGCGCCGAGGAACTGCGCGTCAAGGAGTCCGACCGCATCGCCGTGATGGCCGACGGATTGCGCGCGCTGGGCGTCGACGCCCGGGCGACGGCCGACGGGATGGTGATCGAGGGCGTGGGCGGCGCGAAGCCGGCCTTCGGCGCGGCGACGATCGAATCGCACGGCGATCACCGCATCGCAATGGCTTTCGCGGTCGCGGCACTGCGCGCGTCGGGACCGATCGTGATCCGCGACGTCGACAACGTGGCGACCTCGTTTCCCGGCTTCACCGCGCTCGCGCGCGGCGCGGGGCTCGACATCGCGCAGGACCGGGCGTGAGCGCGCCGGGCCGCGCGCCCGACGCCGGCGCTGCCGCGGGAGTTGCCTCGGGCGCTGAGGTCGGCACTGCCGCGGGCGACGTTCCGGTCATCGCGATCGACGGCCCGACCGCCTCGGGCAAGGGCACCGTCGCCGAGCGCGTCGCTGCGGCCCTTGGCTGGCACTACCTCGACTCGGGCTCGCTGTACCGGCTCGCTGCGCTGCGCACGCTGCGCAGCGGGGTCGATCCGGACGACGCCGACGCGGTGCTCGCGGTGGCCGGCGCGATCGCGCCGAGTTTCGCCGCGGGACGGATCCTGCTCGAGGGCGAGGACGTCAGCGACGCGATCAGGGCCGAGGGGGTGGGGGCGGTGGCCTCGCAGATCGCCGTGATCCCGGGGCTGCGCGTCGCGCTTGCCGTACTGCAGCGCTCGCACCGTCGCGCGCCGGGGCTCGTGGCCGATGGGCGCGACATGGGCACGGTGATCTTTCCCGACGCCGGTCTGAAGGTGTTCCTCACCGCGAGCGCCGATTCGCGCGCGAGGCGGCGACATAAGCAGTTGATAGAAAAGGGGTTTTCTGCTAATCTGCCGGACCTTTTACGGGACCTGCGGGAGCGTGACGCGCGCGACATGCGCCGCGACAGCGCGCCGCTCAGGCCCGCGGAAGGGGCGTTGGTGCTCGATTCAACCTACCTGACGATCGATCAGACCGTCGCGGCGGTGCTCGAGGCCCATCGCCGGAACTCCGGTCCGGGCGCCCGACGAGCGGGCACGAAACCGGGGACCACGGGGCGTGCGTGAACGCCGGCGGGTGTGCCGGATTCGCGCGCGATGTCGTTCACTCCGCTGGGACTCTCGCGGCGCCAGAGGCGCTGTCGAAGGCTCGGCGTGTCACACATATCGGAACCATCAAATTGAGCACTGCTACTGAAGAGGCCGTTGTCGAGGAAAGCTTCGAGAAGCTGTTCGAGGAATCGCTGTCGCGCCAGGAAATGCGCGCCGGCGAAGTCATCACCGCCGAGGTGGTGCGCATCGACCACAACTTCGTGGTCGTCAATGCCGGACTGAAGTCCGAGAGCTACATCGACATCGCCGAATTCCACGACGACCGGGGAGAACTCGACGTCAAGGAAGGCGATTTCGTGTCGGTCGCGATCGACTCGCTAGAGAACGGCTACGGCGAGACGCGCCTGTCGCGCGACCGCGCCAAGCGCCTCGCGGCCTGGATCAACCTGGAAAAGGCGCTCGAGGACGGCGAAATGGTCGAGGGCACGGTCACCGGCAAGGTCAAGGGCGGGCTCACCGTCATGACCAACGGCATCCGCGCGTTCCTCCCGGGCTCGCTGATCGACACGCGCCCCGTCAAGGACACCACCGCGTTCGAGGGCAAGACCTTCGAGTTCAAGGTGATCAAGCTCGACCGCCGTCGCAACAACGTCGTGGTCTCGCGCCGCGCGGTGATCGAACTCACGCAGGGCGAGGAGCGTGCCAAGCTGCTCGAGACGCTGCAGGAGAATGCGATCGTCGAAGGCGTGGTGAAGAACATCACCGACTACGGCGCGTTCATCGACCTGGGCGGCATCGACGGGCTGCTGCACATCACCGACATGGCGTGGCGCCGCGTTCGCCATCCCTCCGAGGTGCTCTCGGTGGGCGACGAGATCACCGCGAAGGTGCTCAAGTTCGACCAGGAGAAGAACCGCGTCTCGCTCGGCATCAAGCAACTCGGCGACGATCCCTGGGTCGGCATCTCGCGCCGCTACCCGCAGGGAACGCGGATGTTCGGCAAGGTCACCAACATCACCGACTACGGCTCGTTCGTCGAGATCGAGCCCGGCATCGAAGGCCTGGTGCACGTCTCCGAGATGGACTGGACCAACAAGAACGTCAACCCGAACAAGGTCGTCGCGCTGAACGACGAAGTCGAGGTGATGGTGCTCGAGATCGACGAGGACCGCCGCCGCATTTCGCTCGGCATGAAGCAGTGCAAGGCGAACCCGTGGGAGGAGTTCTCCGACAACCACCGCAAGGGCGACAAGGTGGCGGGCACGATCAAGTCGATCACCGACTTCGGCGTGTTCATCGGGCTGCCCGGCGGAATCGACGGATTGGTCCACCTCTCCGACCTGTCGTGGAGCAAGCCCGGCGAAGAGGCCGTGCGCGAATTCAAGAAGGGCGACGAGGTCGAGGCGGTGGTGCTGGCGATCGACACCGAGCGCGAGCGCATCTCGCTCGGCATGAAGCAGCTCGAGGGCGACCCGTTCAACAGCTACGCCAGCACGCACGAGAAGGGCGCGCTGGTCAGGGGCACGGTCAAGAGCGTCGAGCCGCGCGGTGCGGTGATCGACCTCGGCAACGACACCGAGGGCTACCTGCGCGCTTCGGAGATCTCGCGCGACCGCGTCGAGGACGCGCGCAACATCCTCAAGGAAGGCGAGGAGGTCGAAGCGATGGTCATCAACGTCGATCGCAAGACCCGTTCGATCAGCCTGTCGATCAAGGCCAAGGACAACGTCGAGACGGCAGAGGCGATGCAGCGGATGCAGGCCGAGAGCAGCGCTGCCAGCGGCACGACGAACCTGGGCGCGTTGCTGCGCGCCAAGCTCGACGGCGGCAAGGACCAGTAAGCGGGGGCTCGGGCCTGCCAGCGCATCGTGGAACCGGAACTCAACACACCATTGCCGGCCGCGATGACCAAGTCCGAGCTTATTGCCCGTCTGGCGGAGCGTTATCCGCAACTGGTCGCGAAAGACGCCGAGTTCGCGGTTCGAACGATTCTCGACGCGATGGCGAGCACGCTGTCGCAGGGCCACAGGATCGAGATCCGCGGATTCGGCAGTTTCGCCGTCTCGCACCGCCCGCCGCGCGTAGGGCGCAACCCCAAGTCGGGCGAGCGCGTGATGGTCCCGCGCAAGCGGGTCCCGCACTTCAAGCCCGGCAAGGAACTGCGCGAGCGCGTCGACCTGAACGAGCGCGACGGCTCCTGAGCGGTCGGGTCAACGGAGATCGAACGATGCGTGTCGTGGCCTGGCTGTTTCGTGCGTTGGTGTTCCTGGTCGCGCTCGGCTTCGCGCTGTCGAACACCGGGATCACCGAGCTGCGCTTCTTCGGCATGGACATCGTCTGGCGCGCGCCGCTGGTGGTGTTCCTGCTCGCGTTCCTCGTCGCCGGAGCGGCGCTCGGCCTGCTCGGCGTCGTGCCGAGCCTGTTTCGCCAGCGCCGCGAGATCGGGCGGTTGCGCCGCGAGATCAAGATCGCGGCCAAGACCGCGGCGAACAACGTCCAGCCGCCGCCACCCGACGTGCCGCGCGCGCCGGCGGCCGGCGAACCGCCGATTCCGCTGGGCATGTAAGCGCGGGCCCGATCGGCCCAACGGACCATGGAGTTCGAATCCTGGTGGCTGCTGGCGATTCCGCTGTTCTTCGCGCTCGGCTGGTTCGCTTCGCGCGTCGACCGACGCTCGGCGCCGCGCTCCGGGTCGGGACTACCCGACGCGTATTTTCGCGGGCTGAACTTCCTGCTCAACGAGCAGGCCGACAAGGCGATCGACGCGTTCATCGATGTCGTCAAGCTCGACCCTGAGACGATCGAACTGCACTTCGCGCTGGGCAATCTGTTTCGGCGTCGCGGCGAGACCGATCGCGCGATCCGCGTGCACCTGAACCTGGCCGAGCGCGGCGACATCGACGCGCAGCAGCGCGAGCACGCGCTGTTCGAACTCGGCCAGGATTACCTGAAAGCGGGTCTGCTCGATCGCGCCGAGGACGCGTTCAATCGTCTCGACGGCGGCCAGTACGCCGCGGCGGCGCTGCGCCATCGGCTGCGGATCGCGCAGATGGTGCGCGACTGGCCGCAGGCGATCTCGCTGGCCGAACGCCTGCAGCGCGATTCGGCCGAGAACCTCGGACACGAGGTCGCGCACTTTCACTGCGAGCTCGTGACGCAGGCGCTCGCCGGAAGCGACCCCGGACGCCTCGAGCAGGCCAGGCGACAGCTCGAGGCGGCCAGGATCGCCGACCCGCGCCACCCGCGCCCGGCGCTGCTCGCCGGCGAACTCGCTCTGGTCGAAGGCGACCCGGCGGCGGCGATCCGAGCGTGGAGCCGGATCGAAGGCGACGCCAGCGAATACCTCGCACTGGTTGCGCCGGGCTGGATGCAGGCGCACGAGCAACTCGGCCAGCTCGAGCGCGGCGCGCGCCAACTGGTCGATGCGCTGCACGAGCGCCCGTCGTTCGACGCGTTCGCGGCGATCAGCGCGGCGATGTCGGCGGCGCAGGGCGAAGCGGCCGCGCTCGCCTGGGCCGAGCAGGCGCTGCGCGCGCGCCCCTCGCTGCTCGGCCTGGAGAAGCTGCTCGCGCTGCGAGCGGCCCACGCCGACGACGCGCAGCGCGAGGAGATCGCGCTGATGCAAAAGCTGATCGCGCCGCAGACCGCGCGCCTGTCGCGCTTCGTCTGCGCGAAGTGCGGATTCAAGGCGCGACGGCACTACTGGCAGTGCCCGGGTTGCGCCGAATGGGACAGCTACGCGCCGCTTCGTGCCGAGGAGGCGGGGCGCGAGTGAGCGCGTCGGGCCTCGCCGAACCCGCGGGCGGGACGCGCCCGGGGCGAATCAACCCGGTGCGCGCCGCGGCGGCCTTCTGGGGCGCGGTCGTGTTCCTCCCGGTCGGGATGAACTACCTCGCGTTCGCGCTGCTCGTGCTTGCGCTGCTGGCGCGAGCGACGCTCGCGCGCGACGAGCCCACGAGCCTGACGGCGCGTTGGCGCAGGGTGCGCACGCACCCGTTGTTCCGCCCGCTCGCGTTCTTTATCGGCTGGACCGCGCTGGTGCTGCTGGTCGGTCCGCGCTACCCGGAGACGGCGAGCAACGCGTTTCACATCGTGCGCATCGCCGCCACGCTGGGTCTCGCGCTGTCGCTGACGCGCGACGAGGTGGTGGCGGCGCTCGGCGGCTTCGCGATCGCGCTGCTCGCGAGCGTGCTTGTCGTTGCGATCCACCATTGGGTCGGACTGCCGGACCTGCGGGTCGGCCCCGGGCTGGACGTCTGGTCGAACCTGCTGCGCGCCGACCTGGGGAACAAGGCGATCTCGAATGCCGTGCTGTTCGCGCTCGCCGGAGCCGCGGCGCTCGCGGTCGCGCTCGACGCGGGCGGCGCGAAACGCGCGATCGCGATCGCGGCCTTCGTCGCGGCGTTCGCGATCGTCGCCCTTGCGCTGCCGTCGCGCACCGGAGTCATGATCCTGCTGCTGGCGATGCCGCTGGTGCTGATCGATCGCTGGCGCGCCAATGCGTGGCACGCGCTCGCCGCGGCGCTCGCGTCGCTGCTGCTCGGCGCTGCGCTGCTCGGCGCCGTTCCGGCAGCGCGAGAGCGGCTCGCGCAGGGCTGGTCGGAAATGACGGCGGCGATCGACGGCGATGTCTCGCCCACCAGCTGGGGACTGAGACTGAACCTGTACCGACACACCGCGGCGATGGTCGTCGAGCGCCCGTTGCTCGGATGGGGGATCGGCGGCTGGACGAGCCAGTGGCGCGCACGAGCGCCCCAGGGCATGGGCGATTCGAACATGCCGCACAACGACTTCCTGTGGATGGGCGCGCAGACCGGCGTCGTCGGCGTGCTGGCCGTCGCGATGCTGGTGTTCGCCTGCGCGCGGCGCGCGGCCTCGCGCGGCGACACGGTCGGGCGCCTGGGCATCGTCGCGATCGCCGCGTGGCTGGTCGCGATCAGCGCGAACTCGGCGATGCGCGACGCGGTGATCGGCCTGAGCATGCTGTGGATCGTCGGCCTCGTGCTGCGGCTTCTCACCGAAGCGCGCGGCGCGCTGCCCGGCTGGCTCGAGCCCAGGTCGCGCTAGCCGATCGGCGTCGGGCCGAGCGTTCCCATCGACTGCGCCAGCGCGTCGGTCGCCGCTTGCACCCCGTGGGCCACTTCGGCGGTCTGTTCGGCCATGCTGGCGTTGCTCTCGGTCATCGCGTCGAGTTCGTGTGTCGCCTGGCTCACGTGCGCGACACCCGCCGCCTGCTGGTTCGTCGCGATCGCGATCTGGCTGACGAAGCCGTCGACTTCGTTGAACGAAGCGACAACCTGGTGCATCGTCTCGCCCGCCCGGCGTGCGGTGCCCGATCCGGCGCTCGCGCGTTCCTGCGCCTCGGCGACCAGGGCGGCGATCTCGGCTGCGGCCGCCGTCGCGCGCGTCGCGAGGTTGCGAACCTCGCCGGCGACCACCGCGAAACCGCGCCCCTGCTCGCCGGCGCGCGCCGCCTCGACCGCGGCGTTGAGCGCGAGGATGTTGGTCTGGAACGCGATCGATTCGATCGTCGAGGTGATCGTTCCGATGCGTCGCGACACGTCGGTGATCGACTGCATCTCGGCGATCACCTCGTCGACCGCGGAGCCGCCGCCGTGAGCCTGTCGCGAGGCGATCGAAGCGAGTTCGCTCGCACGTCGCGCGCCCGAGGCGGTGTTCTCGAAGGTGCCGCACAACTGCGTGAGCGTCGCTGCGATCTCGACCAGCGAAGCGCGCTGCGTGCCGGTGCGTGCGGCGAGCTGCGCGCCCGCGCGCGTGAGCGTGGCCACGTTGCGCCGCAGGCTCTCGATGCTCAGCGTCGAGTCGCCGATGATCCCGCGCAGGCTCACCGTCATCTGTTTCGAGGCCACCAGCAACGAGTCCACCGTCGGGTCAGGGCTCTCGCCGAAGTGCGCGTCGAGCTCTCCCGAGGCGGCGCGCAAGGTCGCGCGCCGTGCCCGCTCCAGCGGCACGACCCAGGCGTTGAGCATCCACCACCAACCGACCCCGATCGTGAGCGCGGCCACGGCGGCGAGCGACGCCGCCGCGCGCTGTGCATGATCGGCGCCCAACCAGTGCGACGCCAGCAGCGCGCCGACGCATCCGAGCAGGGTCGCGAAGAAGATCGCGATCCGCGCACTCGCCGCGGTCTTGCCGATGCGGTTGATCAGTGCCGGAATCCCCTTGCGCACGATCCGCCCGTCGATCACCGTCAGCCCGTGGGCGGCGCCGGCGCGCATGCGTCGATAGAGCGGCTCGCACTTGGCGATCGACTCGGCGCTGGCGCGGGTGCGAACCGACAGGTAGCCGGCGATTTCGCCGCGCTCGCGCAACGGCGTGACGTTCGCGCGCACCCAGTAGTGATCGCCGTTGGCGCAGCGGTTCTTGATGACACCGCTCCAGGGATAGCCCGCCTCGAGCGTGCGCCACATGTCGGCGAAGGCCTCGGGCGGCATGTCGGGGTGGCGAATGATGTTGTGCGGCTTGCCGATCAGCGCCGAACGCGCGAAGCCGGTGATTCGCACGAAGCTCTCGTTGGCATAGGTGATGCGCCCCTTCAGGTCGGTGCGGGTGACGATCGAATCGTCCTCGCCGAGCGTGACCTCGCGAGCGCTCACTGGAAGGTTGACTCTCATCCTATGCCCACCGCCTCTCCACGGGCGCGACGCGTCGGCCGACCTGGCGCGACCCGTCTGCCCTTTTCGGGTTACGGCACAATGTTCGTCGTTCGCCCGGCTGCGCGAAGTATCGAATAGCGGTGTATTCGTCGTGCTGTTCGCCGCCGCCGAGCGGCGGGGCCGTTAGGAATGGCGATCGTTCAGGAAATGAAATCCTCCACCGAGCGCGGTGCCGCGCGAATCCCACGGATCGTCCTGTACTGGCGACTGGTCAGGCTGCATCGGCCGATCGGCATCCTGCTGCTGCTGTGGCCGACCCTGTGCGCGCTGTGGATCGCCTCCGACGGGTTTCCGGCGCCGTACCTGCTGTTCGCGTTCGTTGCCGGCACGGTGCTGATGCGCTCGGCGGGTTGCGCGATCAACGACTGGGCCGATCGCGATTTCGACCGCCACGTCGCGCGAACGCGCGACCGCCCGCTCACGTCCGGACTGATCCGCGCCTGGGAAGCGGTGGCGGTGTTCGTCGTGCTGTCGCTGCTTTCGCTGGCGCTGATCGCCCCGCTGAACCGGCTCACCTGGGTGCTGGCTTTCGTCGCGGCGTTTCTCGCCGTGAGCTACCCGTTCACCAAGCGCTTCCTTGCGCTGCCGCAGGCCTACCTGGGCATCGCGTTCGGCTTCGGCATCCCGATGGCGTTCGCGGCGGTTCAGGGCATGCTGCCCGCGAGCGCCTGGGTGATGCTCGCGGCGAACGTGTTCTGGGCGCTGGCGTACGATACCGAGTACGCGATGGTGGACCGCGACGACGACCTGCGCATCGGCATCCGCACCGCGGCGATCACCTTCGGGCGCCACGACGTCGCCGCGGTGATGGGCTGCTACGCGAGCATGATCGTCCTGTTCGCGGCGGTCGGCCTGATCGAGGGCATGGGCGCGGCCTACTACGCCGGGCTGGCGGCGGCGGCGGCGATCGCCGTCTACCACTACACGCTGATCAGGGGTCGCGAACGCGAGGGCTGCTTTCGCGCGTTCAACCACAACAACTGGCTGGGTGCGGCGGTGTTCGCCGGCGTCGCGCTCGACTACGCGCTGCGCTGAGCGCGGCGCGATCGGGTCGTCGCGATCGGCCTGCGGCGATCGGGTGCGTGCAACGCGCTGGCGATCTCAGTCGCTGGCGCTCTCAGTCGCGACCGAATTCGTCGCCGAGTTCGACCGAACGCCGCCGCGCGGCCTCGACCGCGGCGCCGATCGTCGCGGCCAGGTCGCGCGAGTCGAGCACCGCGAGTGCCGCGGCGGTGGTGCCGTTGGGCGAGGTCACGCGTTCGCGCAATGTCCCCGGCGAGTCGGTCGAGCGCTGCGCGAGCCGCACCGCCCCGTCGAAGGTACCGAGGGTGAGCGTGCGCGCCTGCGCGTCGCTCAGCCCGATCGCGCGCGCCGCGGCCTCGATCGCCTCCATCACGTAGAACACGTAGGCCGGGCCGCTGCCGCTCACCGCGGTGACGGCGTCGAGCGCGGAATCGTCGTCGACCCAGAGCGTCGTGCCGACCGCGCGCAGGATCGACTCGGCCGTGTCGCGGTCGGCCCGCGCGAGCGTGCGGTGTGCGGCGAGCGCGGTCACTCCGGCGCCGATCAGGGCCGGCGTGTTGGGCATCGCGCGCACGATGCGGCGGTGATCGCCCTGGCGGTGATCGCCCAAGCGGTGATCGCCCAGCCAGCGCGCGAGGTCGGCCGCGCGAATCCCGGCGGCAACGCTGATCACGAGCTGGCCCCCGACGTAGGGCGCGATCCCGAGCGCGACCTCGCGCATCACCTGCGGTTTGACCGCGACCACCACCACCTCGCCGGCGAAGGCCTCGGGCGCGGCGGCTGCAAAGGCCGCGATGCCGAAGTTCGCGACGAGCGCCGCGGCGGCGTCGGCGCGCGGCTCGATCACCGCGATCGTCGACGCTTTCTCGCCCGAGGCGATCAGCCCCCCGATCAGCGCGCCCGCCATGTTCCCGCCGCCAACGAAAGTGATCCGCATCTTCTGTTCTCCTTCAGTCCTTCAGTGCTTCAGTGCTTCAGTGCTTCAGTGCTTCAGTCTTTCGCGTCGCGTCGCGCGAACTGCGACGGTCGAACGCCCAGTGCCGCCAGCGCGGCGGCGTAGATCAGCGCGGCACCCGCGACGATGCCGAGCGCGAGGCCGATGCGCGGTAACGGTGTGGCGCCCAGCGCGATCCAGTCGATCGCCGCGACCGCCGGCCACAGCGCGAGCGCCATCGCCGCGCACGCCGCGGCGACCCGCGCGAGGAACTTGGCCCATCCGGCGCCCGGACGGTACAGCCCGCGCCGGCGCAGGCCGATGTGCAACAGCGTCGCGTTGACGAGCGCGCCGATCGAAATCGAAAGCGCGAGACCGGCGTGCGAGAACAGCGGCACCGTGACCAGGTTGAGCAGTTGCGTGGCGACCAGCACGAACAGCGCGATTCGCACCGGCGTGCGGATGTTCTGACGGGCGTAGAAACCGGGCGCGAGCACCTTGACCGCGATCAGCCCGATCAGCCCGAACGAGTAGCCGATCACGGCGAGCCGTGTCATCGTAACGTCGTGCGCGGTGAAACGCCCGTAGTGAAACAGCAGCGCGGTGAGCGGCTCGGCCATCAGCGCCATGCCCGCCATGCACGGCAGCGCGAGCACGACCACCAGTCGCATCCCCCAGTCGATCAGTTCGCTGTAGCGCGCTTCTTCGCCGTCGGCGCCTGCTTTCGAGAGGCTGGGCAGCAGCACCGTGCCCAGCGCCACGCCGAGCAGTGCGGTGGGGAACTCCATCAGGCGGTCGGCGAACGAGATCCAAGACACGCTGCCCGGCGCCAGGCGCGACGCGATCTGGGTGTTGATGACCAGGCTCAACTGCGCGACCGACACCGCGAGCACCGCCGGCGCCATCAGCGTGAGCAACCTGCGCGTGCGCGCATCGGCGAGCGCGGCGCGCACCCCCAGTCCGACCCGCGGCAGCATGCCGATGCGCCTGAGCGCGGGGACCTGCACGGCGAGCTGCGCGATGCCGCCCGCGACCACGCCGGCAGCGAGCGCGTAGATCGGCGGGTCGAAGTGCTCGGCGAGCAACAGCGCCGCGCCGATGAAGCACAGGTTGAGCAGCACCGGCGAGAACGCCGGCAGCGCGAAGCGCTTCCAGGTGTTGAGGATCCCGGCCGAGAGCGCGACCAGCGAGATGAACAGGATGTACGGGAACATCCAGCGCGTCATCACCACGGCGGCGTCGAAGGCCTGCGGCTCGCGCGCCAGGCCCGAGGCGATCATCCAGACCAGCGCCGGCGCCCCCGCCACGCCGATCGCCGAGACCAGCACCAGCACCCAGAACAGCACGGTCGCGACCCGGTCGACCATGTCGTGCATCGCGCGGTCGTCGCCCTGGGCACGCGCCTCGGCAAGCAGCGGAACGAAGGCCTGCGAGAACGCGCCCTCGGCGAACAGCCGGCGCAGCAGGTTGGGGAGCCTGAACGCGACGAAGAAGGCGTCGGTGAACACCGATACCCCGAAGATCGACGCGGTCAGGTTCTCCCGGATCAGGCCGGTGACGCGCGACAGCAGCGTGAGTCCGCTGATCGTCGCGGCCGCGCGCAGCAGGTTCACGCCCCCGGGCTCCGCTGGCGGCTTGCGATCAAGCCAAAAAACCGGTTATAATTCAAAGCTTTCCGACTGGCTGCCGCGCCGGTGTTTCAGGCGCATTGGGTTGGTGGTCGGCGCACCGCAGACCGGTCGTCGCGACGACGACCCGGCGAGCAACCGAACAATCAAGCATCGGCAGGATTCTCGCATGGCCAATATCGCATCATCACGCAAGCGCGCCCGCCAGGCGGTCAAGCGCAACGTCCACAACACCGGGCAGCGCTCGAAGCTGCGCACCGCTATCAAGGCGGTTCGCAAGGCGATCGCCGCCGGCGACAAGGCAGCGGCCACGCAGGTCTACTCCAAGTCGACCAGTGTGATCGACAGCATCGCCGACAAGAGGATCATCCACAAGAACGTCGCGGCCCGGCACAAGAGCCGGCTGGCGTCGGCCGTCAAGGCGATGGCCTGAGTTCTTCCGATCGAGCGCGCGGCCCGAACAAGGCCGTGCCGATCCTGACGATGGTCGCGCCCTCCGCGACCGCGGCTTCGAGGTCTTCGGACATCCCCACCGAGAGCGTGTCGAGCGCGAGCCCCGCGTCGCGCAGCCTGTCGAACACGGCGCGCACCGCCGCGCACTGCGCTCGCTGCCCGGCGTAGTCGGCGGCCGGCTCCGGAATCGCCATCACGCCGCGCAGGCGCAGCCCGGGAAGCGCGGCGACCGCGCGCGCCAGATCGAGCGCCTGATCGGGCGGGCAGCCGCTCTTGCTCGCCTCGCCGCTCGCGTTGACCTGGATGCAGACCTGCAGCGCGGGCGCGCCCTCGGGACGCTGCTCGGAAAGCCGTCGGGCGACCTTCTCGCGTTCGATCGAGTGCACCCAGGCAAAGTGCTCGGCGATCGGGCGGGTCTTGTTCGACTGGATCGGCCCGATGAAATGCCATTCGAGCGCCAGATCCGGCCGCTCGAGCGCGCAGCGCGCGATCTTGGCCTGCGCTTCCTGTAGATAGTTCTCTCCGAAGGCGCGTTGCCCGAGCGCGGCGAGCTCGAGCACGCGCGCGGCGTCGATCGTCTTGCTCACCGCGAGCACGCGAACTTCGCCCGGGTCGCGTCCCGCGGCCCGGCACGCGGCTCGCAGGCGCGCGGCGACGCGGTCGTAGCGTTCCAGCAACAGGGGGTCACCGTTCATCGTCGGATTCTACTGTCGGCCGGTTCCGGGGCAACGAGTGCGCCGCGGTTGACGAGAATCGAAGCGCAATCGGGCGGCGCGTGAGCGCGTCGTTGACTGCCGGGCACGCGCAGGGGCACTGCGGCGCGCGCGGCGAACAATTCGCGTCGCATCGGCGCGGGGGCTGACATGGACATCGCTGAACTGCTCGCATTCGCGGTCAAGAACAAGGCTTCGGACCTGCACCTCTCGGCCGGCCTTCCGCCGATGATCCGGGTGCACGGCGACGTGCGCCGGATCAACCTGCCGCCGATGGAACACCGCGACGTGCACGGCCTGATCTACGACATCATGAACGACGCGCAGCGCAAGGACTACGAAGAGAACCTGGAGTGCGACTTCTCGTTCGCGATCCAGGGGCTCGCGCGGTTTCGCGTAAACGCCTTCGTCCAGCAGCGCGGCGCCGGCGCGGTGATGCGAACGATCCCGTCGAAGATCCTTACGCTCGACGAACTCAAAACGCCCAAGAGCTTCATCGAGATCTCCTCGCAGCCGCGCGGCCTGGTGCTGGTCACCGGCCCGACCGGCTCGGGCAAGTCGACCACGCTCGCGGCGATGGTCAACCACGTCAACGAGAACCTCTACGGTCACATCCTCACCGTCGAGGACCCGATCGAGTTCGTCCACGAGTCCAAGCGCTGCCTGATCAACCAGCGCGAGGTCGGGCCGCAGACGCTGTCGTTCTCCAACGCGCTGCGCTCGGCGCTGCGCGAAGACCCGGACGTGATCCTGGTCGGCGAGTTGCGCGACCTCGAGACGATCCGCCTCGCGCTCACCGCGGCCGAGACCGGGCACCTGGTGTTCGGAACGCTGCACACCTCGTCGGCCGCCAAGACGATCGACCGGATCGTCGACGTGTTCCCGGCCGCGGAGAAGGAAATGGTGCGCGCGATGCTGTCGGAGTCGCTGCGCGCGGTGATCTCGCAGTCGCTGCTCAAGACCAAGGACGGATCGGGTCGCGTCGCCGCGCACGAGATCATGATCGGCACCCCGGCGATCCGCAACCTGATCCGCGAGTCGAAGGTCGCGCAGATGAACGCCGCGATCCAGACCGGCGCGGCGATGGGGATGCAGACGCTCGACCAGTGCCTGTCGGACCTGGTGCGCAAGGGCGCGATCTCGATGAGCGAGGCGCGCTCGGCCGCGCAGGTCAAGGAAAACTTCCCCGGATGAAGCGCGCGCCCGCGCGCAAGCGCCGCGACAACCCGGCCAGATAGCGACGAATCCCCACCGGCAGAGGCTGTCAATGGAACGCGAACAGGCATCGAAATTCCTCCACGACCTGCTGAGGCTGATGGTCTCGCGCAACGGCTCGGACCTCTTCCTCACTGCGGAGTTCCCGCCGGCGTTCAAGATCGACGGCAAGGTCAACAGGGTCTCGGGCACGCCGCTCGCGGCGCAGCACACGATCGAACTCGCGCGCGCGCTGATGAACGATCGCCAGGCGGCCGAGTTCGAGGCGCACAAGGAAGTGAACTTCGCGATCAGCCCGACCGGAATCGGACGCTTTCGCGTCAACACCTTCATGCAGCAGGGACGAGTGGGGATCGTGCTGCGCACGATCAAGTCCGAGATCCCGACGATCGAGCAGCTGCAGTTGCCGTCGATCCTCGCCGACCTCGCGATGACCAAGCGCGGCATGGTGATCGCGGTTGGCGCGACCGGCTCGGGCAAGTCGAACACGCTCGCCGCGATGATGGGCTACCGCAACGAACACAGCTACGGCCACATCGTCACGATCGAGGACCCGGTGGAGTTCGTGCACCCGCACCGCAACTGCATCATCACGCACCGCGAGGTCGGCGTGGACACCGAGAGCTGGGAGGTGGCGCTGAAGAACACGCTGCGCCAGGCGCCGGACGTGATCATGATCGGCGAGATCCGCGACCGCCAGACGATGGAGCACGCGGTGGCGTTCGCCGAAACCGGGCACCTGTGCGTGGCCACGCTGCACGCCAACAGCGCGAACCAGGCGCTGGACCGGATCATCAACTTCTTTCCCGAGGATCGCCGCGCGCAACTGCTGATGGACCTGTCGCTGAACCTCAAGGGAATCATCTCGCAGCGGCTGATCCCGATGGTCGAGGGGGTCGGGCGCGTGCCCGCGGTCGAGATCCTGCTCAATTCGCCGTTCATCGCCGATCTGATCTTCAAGGGCGAAGTCGGAACGATCAAGGACGTGATGAAGAAGAGCCGCGAAACCGGGATGCAGACCTTCGACCAGGCGCTGTTCGACCTCTACGAGGACAGCAGGATCAGCTACGAGGACGCGCTGCGCAACGCCGATTCGGTCAACGACCTGCGCCTGTCGATCAAGCTCAACAGCAAGCACTCGGAGCGCGACCTCACGCGCGGGACCGAGCACCTCGGGGTGATCTAGGCCCGGGGCGATCCGGGGCGAACGGTCCCGAACACGTCGAAACCGAACAGCCGGCACTCGATCGCGCCGTTGAACAGCGGCACGCGCCGGCGCGCCTTCATCGTGAGCGCCGCGGGCAGTGCCGCGTCGCTAGCGAGCACCCACACCGACCAGCCGCCGAAGCGCTCGCGCAGGTTCTGGCCGATCGCGCGCCAGGCGTCGGCCTCGCGGCCCGCGGGGGCGATCGCGACGCGCTCGCCGTACGGCGGATTGGTGACGATCGTGCCCGGCGTGTCGAAGGGCGCGCGCGCGTGCGCGGCGTCGACCACGCTCAGGTGCAGCGCGGCGTGCCCGACTCCCGCACGCTGCGCGTTGGCGCGAAGTTGCGCAAGGGCGTCCGGATCGGTGTCGCTCGCCGCGATGCGCAGCGCGGCGCGCGCGTTACCAGCCGATGCGGTGCCGGCGGATGCGGCGCCGACCGATCCGGCGCGCTCGGCGCCGGCCGACGCCGCGCGCACCGCGTCGCCGCGGATCCGGCCCCACAACGCGGCGTCGAAGTCGCGCAGCCGTTCGAAGCCGAATCCGCGCGACAGCCCCGGCGCGATCGCGAGCGCGCGCTGCGCGGCCTCGATCACGATCGTCCCGGAGCCGCAGAACGGGTCGTAAAGCGGCGTGTCCGGCGTCCACCCAGACAGCGCGAGCAGGCCGGCGGCGAGGTTTTCCTTGAGCGGCGCCTCGCCGTGGTCCTCGCGCGCGGCGCGCCAGCCGCGCTTGAACAGCGCATCGCCGGAGAGGTCGACGTACAGGTCGACCCGGCGCTCGACCAGCGAGCCGAACACGCGCACCTGCGGATTGGCGGTGTCGATCGACGGGCGATCGCCGCTGGTCTCGCGAGCCCGGTCGACGATCCCGTCCTTGATGCGAAGCGTCGCGAAATTCAGGCTGCGCAACGGCGAGCGGATCGCGCTCAGGTCGACCCGCAGCGTGTGCCGCGGGTCGAACCAGCGCTCCCATTCGGTGCGCCGGGCGAGCCGGTAGAGATCGTCGTCGCCGTGATAGCGCGCGTCGCCGACGTGCAGCAGGATCCGGCTCGCGATCCTGGAGTGCAGGTTCGCGAGGTAGCCCAGCGCGCGATCGCCCGAGAATGCGACGCCGGCCGCGACCGTGGCGTCGACCTGCGCGCCGAGCGCGCGCAATTCGTCGGCGAGCGGCTGTTCGAGTCCTCGCGGGCAGGGGGCGAAGTAGCGCGCGTCGCTCACTTGTGCGCCGCGCGCTCGCGCGCGAGCGCATGCTCGAGCAGGTCGAGCCTGTCCTGGCCCCAGTACGGTTCGTCGCGAAACACGTACCAAGGCACGCCGAACACGCCGCGGTCGATCGCCTCCTGGGTGTGCGAGTCGAACACCTGGTGCGCGTCGGCCACGCGGTGCGCGAGCGCGTGGACGTCGAGCGCGCAGTCGTGGACGATCGCGTGCAGCGTCGCGGTGTCCGAGACGTCGCGCTGTTCGATCCAGACCGCGCGCATCAGCGCGTCGGCCAGACGCATCGCCGCGTCGTCGTCGTGCTCGAGTCGCGCCGCGATGATCAGCCGGCACGCGTCCTCGGCAGGAACCGGAAAGTGCTTCGGGTGCAGCTCGAGCGCGACGCCGCGCAACTCGCTCCAGCGCCGCAACTCGACCAGCCGGTACGACTGGCGCTGCGGCGCGCGCTTGGCCAGCGGCAACCCGCCCGAGACCGGGAACACGCGGCTGCCGACGTCGATCGGCTTGATATGCACCTGCGCGTTGTGTCGCGCGGCGATTTCGCGCAGGTAGCCGTGCCCGAGGTAGGACCAGGGCGACATCGGCGTCATGAAATAGTCGATTTCGAGTTGCATCGTGTCCTCAGAACGGTTTGACGACGACCAGCGCGACCGCGAGCAGCAGCGCGATCACCGGCGCCTCGTTGAACCAGCGGTACCAGCGGTGCGAGCGGTGCGAGCGCCGGTCGCCTCCGGCGGCGATCATGCGCAGGATCTTGCCGCAGTACAGGTGGTAGGCGACGAGCAGCACGACGATCGCGAGCTTGGCGTGCATCCACCCCGAACCGGCGCCGACGCCGTAGCCCAGCCACAGCCAGATGCCGAAGACGAGAGCGAGCACCATCAGCGGGGCCATGAAGCGATAGAGCTTGCCGGCCATCAGCAGTAGGCGCGCGCGCTCCGCGTCGGAATCGGGCGCGACCATGGCCAGGTTCACGAAGATCCGCGGCAGGTAGAACAGCCCGGCGAACCAGCTCGTGACGAACACGATGTGCAGCGTCTTGACCCAGGCGAAGCCGCTGTCCATCGCGAAACTCCGCGCGCCTCAGACCCGGATCTGGCCGGTGCCGAGCACGACGTACTTCAGCGAGGTGAGCCCCTCGAGCCCGACCGGACCGCGCGCGTGCAGCTTGTCGGTGGAGATCCCGATCTCGGCGCCCAGTCCGTACTCGAAACCGTCGGCGAAGCGCGTCGAGGCGTTGACCATGACCGACGACGAGTCGACTTCGCGCAGGAAGCGCATCGCGCGGCCGTGGTGCTCGGTGACGATCGCGTCGGTGTGCTTCGAGCCGTAGGTCTCGATGTGCGTGATCGCCTCGTCCAGGCCGGCGACCACGCGAATCGAGAGGATCGGCGCCAGGTACTCGGTGTGCCAGTCCTGCTCGGTGGCCTGCGCGCAGGTGATGCCGTGCGCGGCGAGCAACTCGCGGCTGCGCGTGTCGCCGCGCAGTTCGACGCCCTTGTCCGTGTAGATCCGCCCGAGCTCGGGTAGCACCCGTTCGGCGATCGCCTGCGCGACGAGCAGCGTTTCCATCGTGTTGCACGGCGCGTAGCGCTGCGTCTTCGCGTTGTCCGCGATCATGATCGCCTTGGCCGGGTCGGCGCCTTCGTCGATGTAGACGTGGCAGATGCCGTCGAGGTGCTTGATCGTCGGCACTTTCGATTCGCGCGAGATGCGTTCGATCAGCGACTTTCCGCCGCGCGGGACGATCACGTCGACGTACTCGGGGTGGCTGATCAGCTCGCCCACGGCGGCGCGATCGATCGTCTCGATCACCTGGACCGCGTCGGCCGGCAGCCCGGCCGCGGCGAGCCCGCTACGGATCAGCGCCGCGAGCGCCTGGTTGCTGTGGATCGCCTCCGAGCCGCCTCGCAGGATCGTCGCGTTGCCCGACTTGATGCAAAGGCCGGCGGCGTCGATCGTCACGTTCGGTCGCGATTCGTAGATGATCCCGACCACGCCGAGCGGCACGCGCATCCGACCGACCTGGATTCCGCTGGGCCGGTATCGCATTTCCGAGATCTCGCCGATCGGGTCGGCCAGCATCGTGATCTGTTCGAGGCCCACCGCCATCAGCTCGATCGCCGTGTCGCCAAGCGCGAGCCGATCGACGAAGGCCGCGTCGTGGCCGGCCGCGCGCGCGGCGACCAGATCCTTCGCGTTGGCCGCCTTCAGCGCGTCGGCGCCGCGGCGGATCGCGGCGGCGGTCGCGCGCAGCGCTTCGTCCTTGTCGGCGGTCGCGGCGCGCGCCATCATGCGGCTCGCCGCGCGCGCGCGCCGCCCGACGTCGGCGACGTAGGCGGCAATGTCGATCGCTTGGTTGTCCACGTGAGCGGTTCCGATTCAGGGTTCGCAAAACGACGGGGCGCCGGCGATCGACATCGCCAGCTGCGCCATCGCCGCCCAGGGATCGCCCGGGGCGACGCCCTTGGCCATTCTATCGACCTCGGCGGCCGAGCGCATCGCGGCTTCGATCGCCGCGGTATCGAGCCGGCGCAACGCGTCCAGGCACGCGCGATCGCGCGGCGGGTAGATGCGCAGCGTGCGGGTGAGCTGCGCCGGGTTCTCGCCGCGATCGCGCGCCAGCGACAGCCGCCACAGGTTGCGGATCGCCTCTGACATCGCCCAGAGAACGAAGGGCGCGGCCTGACCCTCGGCGGCCAATCCGTCGAGCGTGCGCAGCGTGCGCGGCGCGTCGCCGGCGAGCATCGCGTCGCCCAGCCCGAAGGCGTCGTAGCGCGCGACGTCGAGCACCGCCTGGCGAACGTCCTCGGCCGGCAGTTCGCCGCGCCCGAACAGCAGGCCGAGCTTGAGGATCTCCTGGTGCGCGGCGAGCAGGTTGCCCTCGACCCGGTCGGCGACGAAGTCGAGGGTGGACGCGTCCAGGCGCTGGCCCTGTCGGGCGAGTCGCGCGGCGATCCACTGCCCGAGGCGGTCGCGCTCGACCCGATACACGACGACCGAGAGCATGTTGCGATCGAGTTGCGCGAACCACGCGCTGTCGCTGGTCGCGCGGTCGAGCTTCGGGCCGCTCACCAGGATGCGCGTCGAGTCGTCTACCGAGACCGAGAGCGCGGCGAGCGCGTCGCCCAGTTCCTTGCCCGGTTTCGCGGCCAGTCGCAGTTCGATCAGGCGGCTGGTCGCGAACAGCGACATCGTGCCGGCCTGCGCGAGCAGCGCGTCGACGCGAAAGCTGCGATCCACCGCGAACACCTCGCGTTCGGCGAAGCCCGCCGCTCGCAGCGCGGCGCGGACCGAGTCGGCGGCCTCGATCACCAGCAGCGGCTCGTCGCCGTGGATCCAGACCACTGGCGGCAAACCGCGTGCGATCGTCGCGTCGAGCCGATCGAGCTTGATCTGCACCGCAGCGCTCGCGATGGCCTAGCGACGCACCGCGGCGAGGCGGCGCAGCAGCTGCTCGACCACGTCGGCGTTCATCTCGCGATAGAGCAGCGCCTCTTCCTGCTCCTTGGACACCTCCTGCGCGTCGCTGGTGGTGAGGTCGCGCCGCAGGATCAGCTCGGTCGGCGGGATCAGTTCGTTGTCCTTCGCGTCGAGCAGCCGAAACGCGTAGCGCAGCCGCAACTGCAGCTCGCGCGCGCGCCCGGTGCTGGAGAAGCCGACGATCTCCTTCTCGCGCAACTCGCGAATCGTCTGCAGGCGCACTTCGGCGTCGACCGCGCGGTCGACCTGGCGCACGTTCGCCGCGTCGCGCATCGCGCGCGTGAACGCGAGCGCGACGCCGGAGCCCGGGGGGAACGCGCCGTAGATCGTCCGAAACGGAAGTTCGGTCGCGCCGCGCATCTGGAAGCCGCAGGCGGCCGGCGCGAGCGCCGCCGCGAGCAGAACGAAGCGTCTCCGGTTCGTCGCGACTGCGCGCATCGCTTCGATCCCTAGACGACGACGTTGACCAGCCGCCCCGGGACGACGATCGTCTTCTTCGGCGAGCGCCCTTCGGCGTGGCGCTGGAACGCCTCGCTCGCGCGCGCCGCTGCCTCGATCGCGGCCTTGTCCGCGTCGGCGGCGACGGTGACCGAGCCGCGCACCTTGCCGTTGATCTGCAGGACCAGCTCGATCCGCTCCTGCACCAGCGCGGCTTCGTCGACCTCGGGCCAGGGCGCGTCGAGGATGTCGCCGTGCGCGGCCGCGTATCCGAGTTCGGTCCACATTGCGTGCGCGACGTGCGGCACGACCGGGTAGAGCACCCGCAGCAGGATCGACAGGCCCTCGCGCAGCGTTTCGGTGGTGGCGGGCGAGGGCTCGAGGCGCGCGCCTTCGAGCGCGTTGAGCATCTTCATGCCTGCCGAGACGACGGTGTTGTACTGGATGCGCTGGTAGTCGTAGTTGGCCTGGCGCAGCACCGTGTGCAGTTCGAAGCGCAGCGCCTTGTGCGCATCGCCGGGTTTCGCAGGATCGATCGCGGCCGGCGCCTGCGAGAGGGCCGGCGAATTCGCGAAGCCGAACTGCCACAGCCTGCGCAGAAAACGATGCGCGCCCTCGACGCCGGTGCCCGACCACTCGAGCGTCTGCTCGGGGGGGCTGGCGAACATCACGAACAGGCGCGCGGTGTCGGCGCCGTAGCGGTCGATCAGCTCCTGCGGGTCGACGCCGTTGTTCTTGCTCTTGGACATCGTGCCCACGCCGGCGTACTCGACGGCGCTGCCGTCGGCCTTGAGCGTCGCGCCGCTGATGTGCCCGGCTTCGTCGTAGGTGTTCACTACGTCGTCGGGCCAGAAGTACTCGGTGCCGCCGCGCGCGTTCTTGCGCTGGTAGATGTGGTTGAGCACCATGCCCTGGCACAGCAGTCGCGTGAAGGGTTCGTCGAATTCGACCAGGCCGAGGTCGCGCATCACCTTGGTCCAGAAGCGCGCGTAGAGCAGGTGCAGCACCGCGTGCTCGATGCCGCCGATGTACTGGTCCATCGGCATCCAGTAGTCGTTGCGCGCGTCGACCATCGCTTCGTCGCTGTCGGGCGAGCAGTAGCGCATGTAGTACCAGGCCGAATCGACGAAGGTGTCCATCGTGTCGGTCTCGCGGCGCGCGGGCTTCGCGCACTTCGGGCATCGGCACGAGAGGAAGCGCTCGTCTTTCGCGAGCGGGTTGCCGCTGCCGTCGGGCAGGAGGTCTTCGGGCAGCACCACCGGGAGCTGCGCGTAGGGCACCGGCACCGCACCGCAATCCTCGCAGTGGATGATCGGGATCGGTGTGCCCCAGTAGCGCTGGCGCGAGATGCCCCAGTCGCGCAGGCGCCACTGCACCTTCTTCTCGCCCAGGCCCAGCGCGGCGAGGTCGGCGGCGATCGCGTCGATCGCGGCGTCGAAGCCCAGGCCGTCGTACTTGCCCGAATTCACGCAGGTGCCGTTGCCCTTGCTCTCGTACCAGGGCTGCCAGGTCTGGTCGGAGAAGGCCTGCCCGTCGACGTCGATCACCTGCGCGATCGGCAGGCCGAACTTGCGCGCGAACGCGAAGTCGCGTTCGTCGTGGCCGGGCACGCCCATCACGGCGCCGTCGCCGTAGGTCATCAGCACATAGTTGCCGATCCAGACTTCGACCTTCTGGCCCGAGAGCGGGTTGGTGACGAACAGGCCCGTGGGCACGCCGTCCTTGTCCATCGTCGCGAGGTCGGCCTCCATCACCGATCCCTTCTTTGCCTTCTCGACAAAGGCCGCGATCTTGGGGTCGCGCGCCGCCGCCACCGCGGCCACGGTGTGCTCGGGAGCCACCGCCATGAAGGTCACGCCCATGATCGTGTCGGCGCGGGTCGTGAACACGTAGAGCTTGCCGTCACCGACCAGCGCGCCGGGCGCGCCGTCGGGCCCGGTCTCGCGGATCTCGTGCGGAAACGCGAAGCGCACGCCCACCGACTTGCCGATCCAGTTGGCCTGCATCGTGCGCACGCGGTCGGGCCAGCCGTCGAGGCGCTGCTCGACCTGCTCGAGGAGCTCGTCGGCATGGTCGGTGATCTTGAGGTAGTAGCCCGGGATCTCGCGCTTTTCCACCAGCGCGCCGGTGCGCCAGCCGCGCCCGTCGATCACCTGCTCGTTGGCGAGCACGGTCTGGTCGACCGGATCCCAGTTCACCACCTGCGTCTTGCGGTAGGCGATGCCGCGCTCGAGCATCTGCAGGAACAGCCACTGGTTCCACTTGTAGTACTTCGGGTCGCAGGCGGCGACCTCGCGGCTCCAGTCGATCGCCAGGCCCATCGCCTGCATCTGCTTCTTCATGTAGGCGATGTTTTCGTAGGTCCACTTCGCCGGTGCGACCCTGTTCCTGATCGCCGCGTTCTCGGCGGGAAGGCCGAAGGCGTCCCAGCCCATCGGCATCAGCACGTTGTAGCCGCTCATGCGCAGGTGGCGGACCATCACGTCGTTGATCGTGTAGTTGCGCACGTGCCCCATGTGCAGCTTGCCCGAGGGGTAGGGCAGCATCGAGCAGGCGTAGTACTTGCCCTTCGGGAAGCGCGGGTCGTTCTCGAGCGCGCGGTAGGCGTCGATCGACTTCCAGTGCTGCTGTGCGGCGGCTTCGATCGCGCCTGCGTCGTACTTGTCTTGCATGTTCGCGTGGTTTCGCGCGCCGGGCGGGCGCGAGGATTGGGCCGGTGGGAAACCGATGAGTTTACAGTGGGGCCCGTGCGCGCGGCGCCGCGCGCTCCGTGGTGCCCGGCCCGGCGGGACCAGGGCCCTGACGTCTGCGCACGAAATTGTGCCCGAAAGCACGGACCGCCCGACGTGTGCGGTGCACTATTCGACTCTTTCCCGTTGCAACAAGGTCCAAAGCGAGGATCGATGAATATCACGATGATCGGCACCGGCTATGTCGGCCTGGTGACCGGGGCCTGCTTCGCCGAAGTCGGCAACGACGTGTTGTGCCTCGATGTCGACGAGCGCAAGATCCGCATCCTCGACGAAGGCGGGATTCCGATCCACGAGCCGGGCCTGCACGCGATGGTCGAACGCAACCGCGCGGCCGGTCGGCTGCGCTTCACCACCGACGTTGCCGAAAGCGTCGCGCACGGACGGTTGCAATTCATCGCGGTGGGCACGCCCCCCGACGAGGACGGATCGGCCGATCTGCGGCACCTGGTCGCCGCGGCGCGCTCGATCGGGGCGCACATGACGGAACCGCGAATCATCGTCGACAAGTCGACGGTGCCGGTCGGCACCGCGGACGCGGTGCGCAACGCGATCGGCGAGGCGCTCGCCGAGCGAGGGGTCGATGTCGACTACCACGTGGCCTCCAACCCCGAGTTCCTCAAGGAGGGCGCCGCCGTCGGAGATTTCATGCGCCCCGATCGCATCGTGATCGGCACCGACAGCGAGGAAGTCGTTCGAACGATGCGCGCGTTGTACGCGCCGTTCCAGCGCAATCACGAGCGCATGCTGGTGATGGACGTGCGCTCGGCCGAACTCACCAAGTACGCGGCCAACGCGATGCTGGCGACGCGGATTTCGTTCATGAACGAAATCGCCAATCTCGCCGAGCGGGTCGGCGCCGACATCGAGCAGGTGCGCCGCGGCATCGGCTCGGACTCGCGGATCGGTTTCGACTTCCTGTATGCCGGCGCCGGTTATGGCGGCTCGTGTTTTCCGAAGGACGTTCGATCGCTGATCAGGGCCGCCGCCGATCACGGCGTCGGCATGGAGGTGGTCTGCGCCGTGGAGCGCGTCAACGAGTTTCAGAAGCATGTGCTCGGCGCCAAGATCGTCGCTCGCTTCGGGGAAGACCTCAGCGGCAGGCGATTCGCGATCTGGGGCCTGGCGTTCAAGCCCAATACGGACGACATGCGCGAGGCATCGAGCCGCGTCTTGGTCGGCGCGCTGCTGTCGCGCGGCGCGCAAGTGACGGCTTACGATCCGGTCGCGATGGACGAGGCCCGGCGCGTATTCGGCGACGATCCCCGGATCCGCTACGCGCAGAATCCGATGGAGGCGCTCGCCGGCGCCGATGCGCTCGCGATCGTCACCGAGTGGAGGGAATTCCGCAGCCCCGATTTCGGCGCGATTCGCGCGATCCTGAAGACCCCGGCGGTGTTCGACGGCAGGAACCTCTACGAACCGGCCCACTTGATCGAGGCAGGCCTGGAGTACTACCCGATCGGCAGGAAGGCGGGGGATCCACCGGCGTGAGTCCGCTTGCCGCTAGCGGGACGCGAAGGACTTCGCTTCGACCCCCGCCTGCTTCAGGTCTTCGCGTATCCGCTTGACGAAGGCCAGCGCACCGGGCTGGTCGCCGTGGATGCACAGGGTGTCGGCCTTCACCGCGACGTCCTTGCCGCCAACCGAACGCACGACGCCTTCGAGCACCATTCGCCTGACCTGCGCGACGGCGACTTCGACGTCCTCGATCATCGCGCCGGGATCGGCGCGTGGGGTCAGCGTGCCGTCGTCCTGGTACGAGCGATCGGCGAACACTTCGCTTGCCGCGCGAAGGCCGAGTTTGTCGGCTGCGCGGATCAGCTCGCTGCCGGCCAGCCCGTAGAAGACGAGGTCGCGGTCGAAATCGCGAACCGCCTGCGCGATCGCTTCGGCGAGCGTCGCGTCCTTCGCTGCCATGTTGTAGAGCATTCCGTGCGCTTTCACGTGGCTGAGCCGGCCCCCGCCCGCCTGCGCGAAGGCGGCGAGCGCGCCGATCTGGTAAAGAACCGAGTCGTAGGCCTCGGCCTTCGTCAGCGTCATCGGCCGGCGCCCGAAGCCCTGCAGGTCCGGGAATCCGGGGTGCGCGCCGACCGCGACGCCCCTGGCGAACGCGGCCTTCACCGTGCGGTGCATCGTGCGCGGATCGCCGGCGTGGAATCCGCAGGCGACGTTGGCCGAATTCACGTGGTCGAGCACCGCGTCGTCGTTGCCCATCTGCCAGGCGCCGAAGCCCTCGCCCATGTCGCAGTTCAGGTCGATGCGTGCCATGTTCAGGTTCCTCGCAACTGTTCGGTGGATTCTCGCACCGCTTCGATCGCGGCTTCGCGCTCGAGCAGCAGGCGCTGCGCGTCGTCGAGCGAAACGTGCTCGAAGCGCAGGACGTCGCGCGGCAGGCACTGCGCGAGCAGCGGCAAGTCGACGCTGGCCACCGCGGCGATCTTCGGATAACCGCCCGCGGTCTGGCGGTCGGCCATCAGCACGATCGGCTGGCTGTCGGGCGGCACCTGCACGGTGCCGAAGGTGACGCCCTCGGAGATCATTTCGAGCTTCGTGCGCAGTGCGAGCGCCGCGCCTTCGAGGCGGTAGCCCATGCGGTCCGAGTTGAGCCCGACGCGGTACGTCTCGGCGAAGAAATGCCGCTGCGCCTCGGCAGTGAACGCGCCCCACTGCTGGCCGTGGATCGCGCGGATCGTGACCGGCGCGCCGGCCGCGCCGGGCCGCCGATCGTCGGCGCCGGCGGGGACCGCCGCCGCAGCACCTGCCGCCGGCGCGCCGGGGTGGGCGACCGGCGCGAAACGCGACTCGGCGAAGGACACGAAGGGCTCGCCGCTCACGTCGAGTGCCGCGCCCAGGCCGGGGTAGAGCCGTAGCGGATCGCCGGCGCCGATTCCCAGCAGGTCGCCCTTGCGCAGCGCGCGGCCTTCGAAGCCACCGAAGCCGGCGCGCAGGTAGGTGCTCCTGCTGCCCATCACCGGCTCGACCGCGAAACCGCCGTGCACCGCGAGATAGGCCCTGCAACCGAAGCGCCGCTCGCCGAAGTCGAGCCGGCAGCCCGCGCGCACGAGCACCGGGCGGTTCATCGGCAGCGCGCGTCCGGCGATACGCGGCGAGAGGTCCGCGCCGCTGATGCACACCAGGGCCGCGTCCTTGAACTCGATGCTCGGGCCGAGCAGCGTGATCTCCAGCGAGGCCTCGTCGGCGTCGTTGCCCGCGAGCAGGTTGGCGACGCGGTGCGCCCACTCGTCCATCGCGCCCGAGGCGATCACGCCGAAGCGCTGGAAACCGAAGCGGCCTGCGTCCTGCAGCGTGCTCAACGCGCCCGGCTTGACGACGTGCAGGCTCACCGGTCGTCCTTGCGCGCGCCGGCCGGTTGCACCCGAAGCTGTTCGGCGATCTCGTCGTGGCGCGCCCGCGAGACCGCGACGAAACGCACGCCGTCGCCGGGGCGAAGCAGCGACGGCGGATCGGCGTCGGGGCGGAAGAAGACGAGCGGCGTGCGCCCGATCAGGTTCCATCCGCCGGGGGTTTGCAGCGTGTACACGGCGCTCTGCTCGCGTGCGATCGCCACGGTGCCGGCGGCGATGCTCACGCGCGGCGTCGGCCTGCGCGGCATCGCCAGGCGCGGGTCGAGTCCGCCCATGTAGGGAAATCCCGGCGCGAATCCGAGCATGTACACGAGGTGCGGCGACTGGCCGTGGAGCTCGATCACCTGCTCGGCGCTGAGCGAGCACGCGCGCGCGACCTCGTCCAGGTCGGGGCCGAAGTCGCCGCCGTAGCACACCGGGATCTCGACCGTCCTGGGTTCGGCGGCGTGCGTGTCGATCCCGCCGGCGAGCAGCGCCGCGATCGTGTTCTCGAGCCGCGCATGCGGGCTCGTGTCCGAGTCCGACCTCCTAAGCTTCTCGGGGCGATAGTGCACGGCGACGGTCGTGAACGCCGGGACCACGTCGACGACGCCTTCGATGCGCGCGGCGAGCAGCTGCGACGCGAGTGCGTGCACCCTGCGATTGATCAGCGGATCGACCCGCGTGCCGAGCTCGACGATCAGGCATCGGTCGCCGGCCGCTTCGATCCGCCAGTGGCTGTCGTCGTTGGTCTTCATCGCTTCGCCGTCGGTCGCCGCGCATTGTGCGCGCTTCGCGCGCCTTCGAGGCCAGGATCACCGGGCGAGCGCACGGCACCGCGCTCCCGCTCGTACCTCGACGAACTGCGCTTGGGGCGGCGGACCTAGCCAGTGCGACAGCCCGCGGCATCCGCTGTGGTTGCACCAGGTGTAGTCCTCGGCGTAGGCCGAGCGCGTGAGCGCGAGCCGGTCGAGGATGAGCTTTTCGCGTCGATGCCAGACGCCGTCCCTGAGTTGCGCGCCCGGTTGCGGGTCCATTCCCGCGCCGGAGCCGCGCACCCGCGAGTTGACCAGCACCAGCGTGTCGCCGGCGACCCGGTAGTCCTCTTCCCACGAGACCTTCTCGATCGAGTGCGTCCAGCGCAGCGTGAAGAACTCGCCGGGAATGGTCGCCGCGACCGTCCCGGCGACCACCAGGCAAGCCGCGATCAGCATCACGCCACGCGCAGCCGGCGCACCCGCAGCAGGTGCAGCACCACGAACGCCGCGGTGAGCCCGAAGCCGATCTCGTCGGTGGCCGGCGCGGCGATCACGAGCGAGAACGCCGCGGCCATCGCGAGCAGGCGCTCCCACCACCTCAGCTTCGCGTGGAAGTGTCCGATGCTCGCTGCTCCCCACAACCCGATCGAGATCAGCGCCTTGAACACGATGTAGGCGACCGGGAGCCAGCTGCCGTCGCCTTGCAGCATCAGCGCGGGCGTGTAGACGGCCATGAAAGGAACGACGAAACCGGCGATCGCGAGGCGCATCGCCTGCACGCCGATCTTCAGCCCGGTCTCCTTCGCGATCGGCGCGGCCGCGAACGCCGCGAGCGCGACCGGGGGCGTGAGGTCGGCCATGATCCCGAAGTAGAAGACGAACATGTGCGAGACGATCAGCGGCACGCCGAGTTCGAGCAGCGCCGGCGCGGCGAGCGAACTGGTGATGATGTAGTTCGGGATCGTCGGGATGCCCATCCCGAGCACGAGGCAGGTGAGCATCGTCAGCACCAGACTCAGGAACAGGCTCTCCTTGCCGAGCGCGATCACGTATCCGGCGAAGGTGGTGGCCACGCCGGTGAGCGTGACCACGCCGATGATGATCCCGACCAGCGCGCAGGCGATGCCGACCGGCAGCGCGTGGCGCGCGCCCTCGTGCAGCGCGCTGACCAGAAGACGCAAGGTCTGGCGCCCGTTCTTCACGACGAAACACACCGCCACCAGCACCGCCGCGAGGACGAAGAAGGTCGCGATCCCGTAGCTGAGGAACGCCGAGGTCGCCAGTGCCAGTCCGAGCCAGAAGATCACCCGCAGCGCGGTCGAACCGACGCCGCTCATCGCGGCTGCGCCCAGGATCAGCAGCACGGTCAGCGCCAGACCGACCGTGCCCGAGAACAGCGGCGTGAAACCTGAGAACAGCAGCCACACCAGCGCGGCGAGCGGAAGGATCAGGTACCAGCGTTCGCGCACCGCGGTCCACGGGTTCGGGCACTCTTCCTTGGGCAGGCCGTGCAGGCCGGCGCGCCCGGCCTCGAGGTGCACCATCCAGAATGCGGTGGCGAAGTACAGGATCGCCGGAATGATCGCCGCCTTGACGACCTCGACGTAGGGCACGTCGATCGTTTCGGCCATGATGAACGCGACCGCGCCCATCACCGGCGGCATGATCTGCCCACCCATGCTCGAGGTCGCTTCGACCCCGCCGGCGAAGGCAGCGCGATAGCCGAAACGCTTCATCAGCGGGATCGTGAATTGCCCGGTGGTGACCACGTTGGCAACGCCCGAGCCGTTGATCGTTCCCATCAGGCCCGACGAGATCACCGAGACTTTCGCCGGACCGCCCTTGGTGTGGCCCACCGTCCCCATCGCGAAATCGGTGAACAGGCTGATCATCCCGGCCTGCTCGAGGAAGCTGCCGAACAGGATGAACAGGAAGATGTAGCTCGACGAGACGTAGGTCGGGATGCCGTAGATGCCCTCGGTACCGAAGGCCATCTGGTCGACCACCTGCTCGAATGCGTAGCCGCGGTGTTGCAGCGCGCCCCAAAGGTGATCGCCGAACAGCGCGTAGGCGAGGAACAGCCCGCAGATCAGCGGCAGCGCGAAGCCCATCATCCTGCGCGCCGCTTCGAACACCAGCACGACCGTGATCACGCCGACCACGATGTCCAGGTCGGTCGGCGTGCCGGCGCGCAGGATCAGGTCGCCCTCGTAGATCCAGTGATAGAAGGCGAGCACGAAACCGATCGCGCCGGCGGCGTACGAGAGCAGCTTCGCACCCGTGCCGCGCCCGTGCGCCGAGAGCAGGAAGATCATCAGCAGCAGGAATCCGACGTGGACCGCACGAACGATGCTGCTCGAGAGCGGGCTGAACGCCGCGGTGTAGATCTGGAACGCCGAGAAGGCGATCGCGACGAAGAACACGAGGCGGGCGACACCCGCCTCCGGGGCGCCGGCCGCCTGGCCGAGCTCGGGATTGCTGGACGACATCTGCGTCCCCCCTGAGATGGAAACGCCCGGAAGTGAAACGGCCAGAGGCGCCGGGATTCGGTCGGCGCGGTCCGGGCGTGGTCAGCGGTCGTGCCGCATCGGCCTTACTTCAGGATGCCGGCTTCCTTGTAGAACTTCTCGGCCCCCGGGTGCAGCGGGATCGGCACCGCGGCTGCGTTCTGCAGCTTGATCGCGCTGGCGGCCTTGTGCGCCGCGACCATCGTGTCGAGGTTGCCGTACATCTGCTTGGTCATCTGGTAGGCGAGTTCGTTCGACACGCCCGTGTGCGAGACCAGGATGTTGCCAATCGCCGCGGTGGGCGCGTCGGTCGACTGCCCTTCGTAGGTGTTGGCCGGAATCACCGTCGGCTGATACGCCGGGTCGCCCACCTTCTTGACGATCTCGGCAGGGATCGGGACGATGACGATCTTGATCGAGGTCGCGAGGTCGCGGATCGACGCCACGCCCAGGCCGGCCGACTGCAGGGTCACGTCGAGCTGGCGATTCTTCATCAGTTCGACCGACTCGCCGAAGTGCAGGTACTCGACCTTGGAGAAGTCCTTGTAGCTCAGGCCGGCGGCCTTGAGGATCGCGCGCGCGTTCAGTTCGGTGCCCGACTTCGGAGCGCCGACCGAGATCCGCTTGCCCTTGAGGTCGGCCATTGAATTGATGCCGGCGTCGGCGTTGGCGACGATCTGGATGTAGTTGTTGTAGGTCGCGCTGATCGCGCGCAGCTTCTTCAGCGGTTTCGGGAAGCCCGCTTCGGGGTCGCCTTCCCAGGCATTGGCGACCGCGTCGCCCAGCGCGAGCGCGATCTCGCCGCGACCGGCTTCGAGCAGGTTCAGGTTCTCGGCCGAGGCCTTGGTCGACTGGACGGTGGCTTTCGCGCCCGGTATCGACTTGTTGTAGATGGTCGACAACGCGGTGCCCAGCGGATAGTAGACGCCGCTGGTCCCGCCGGTGAGCACGTTGATGAACTGGGTCGACTGGGCGTGTGCCGCGGTGGCGGCGACCAGGGCCGCCGCGGCCACGATGACCCTGCCTAAGGTATTGATTTTCATGGAATCCTCCTGATTTCAAGTGGGTCCGAGTATATCGGATCGGTCCGTACGGCCCGGACGGCACACGGTGCGCGCCCGGACCGCGAGGGCCGCGAGGGCCGCGAGGGCGCGAACCCGCCGTGCCGGCCTCAGGCCGCGTCGAACAGCGCGTGTTGCTCGGCGGCGATTTCGCGCACGAAATTCCACACCGCCTGCACGCGTCGCAGCCGGAACCAGTCGGCGTGGGTCACTATCCAGAAGGTGCGCGGCCAGTGCGCCTCATCGGCGAGCAACCGAAGCAAACCGGTGTCGTGGGCCAGGTAGTGCGCCAGCACGCCGATGCCGAGCCCGGCGCGCAGCGCTTCGACCTGCGCCAGCATGCCGGACGTCGCGATCCGGACCTGGCGGCGTTCGACGATCCGGTCCAGATAGCGCAACTGCTGGCTCGGCAGGTACTCGTCGATGTAGCCGACGAAGTCGCAGCTCGCCAGGTCGCCCAGCGCGTCGATCGGCGCGACGCGCGACAGGTACGCCGGCGAGGCGTAGAGGCCGTAGCCGAAATCGGCGAGTTTCTTCGCCACGTAGCGCCCCTCGGCCGGCGGGTCGAGCGTGACGACGATGTCGGCCTCGCGCGCGGCCAGATTCGGAAAGCGCGGCAGGGCCAGGATTTCGACCTGAAGTTCGGGGTGCGCGTCGAGCAGCCGCCCCAGCCGCGGCGTGAGCACGCGGGTGCCGAAGCCCTCGGGCGTGCCGATGCGCACCGTTCCGCTGATCCGCGACGCGTCGCCGGAGAGGTCTTCTTGCGCGCGTGCGATCGCGTTCTCCACCGTTTCCGCGTGCGCGAGCAGCCGGTGCCCGGCGTCGGTGAGGCGAAACCCGCTTCGGTCCGAGTCGAACAGCGCGCCGCCGGTGGCTTGCTCGAGCTGCTCGATCCGGCGCGCGACGGTCGAGTGGTCGACGCCGAGGCGTTCGCCGGCGTGGCTCAGCCTGCCGGTGCGAGCGAGTTCGATGAAGAAACGCAGGTCGTCCCAGTTCATGCGGCGTGCCTCCGGTTGCCATCCGATCCGGCATTGCGAAAAATCGCACAGCAGGAGTGTATTCGCCGGAGTTTACGCGAGTATATTCGTAGGTAGACTGGACTACTGTAGCTCTGAGCGCGCCATGGGCGCGCGACGCTCGACCCGGCCAACGGAGGAGAGAAAATGATGCACATCCGCGTTCACGCTGCCTCGGCGACGGTTGCGGTGCTCGAATGACGCTCGCCGGGCGCACCGCGCTGGTCACCGGCTCGATCCAGGGGATCGGGCTCGCGGTCGCTCGCGGCCTGGCCGCGGCCGGCGCGCGTGTCGTGCTGCACGGCCCCGCCCCCGATCGCTCGTCCGGCGAGCGCGTCGCCGAACTGGTCGCGGCCGGCGCACCGGCCGCGAAGTACTTCGAGTGCGATCTGCGCGACAGTGCGGCGATCGACCCGTGGCTGGACGCGGTCATGGACTGGGCGGCGATCGACATCCTCGTGAACAACGCCGGCATCCAGTTCACCTCGCCGCTCGCGGCGATGCCGGTGGAGCGCTGGCAGGCGATTCTCGCGGTCAACCTCGAAGCGGCGTTTCGCACGATGCGACGCTGCCTGCCGGCGATGGGAGAGCGCGGCTTCGGCCGCGTCGTGAACATCGCGTCGGTGCACGGGCTGGTGGCTTCGGTGGACAAGGCGCCGTACGTGGCGAGCAAGTTCGGGCTCGTCGGGCTCTCGAAGGTGGCGGCGCTCGAATACGCCGCCAGCGGCAGCCGCGATTCGGGTGGCGTCACGGTCAACTGCATCGCTCCCGGCTGGACCGAGACCGACATCATCGAGCCACAACTCGCCGCGCGCGGTGCGAAGCTGGGCGTCGACCGCACCGAGGCGGCAAGCTCGCTGCTGGCGGAGAAGCAACCGAGCCTGCGGATGTCGTTGCCGTCGGAGATCGCGCGCCTCGCGGTGTGGCTTTGCGATCCGGCTGCGCACAACCTCACCGGCGCGGTGATTCCGATCGACGGCGGCTGGACCGCGCAGTAGGCCGAGGCGCGCGCTGGCGCGGACGCCGCGCGACGCGCGACAATGCCAAGATGAACCTCGCCACCTGGCTGCAACGAAGCGCCGCGCGCGACCCCGGCGCGCCGGCGCTGTTTCTCGGCGAACGGCAGATCGCCGACTACGCGCGCTGGGCGCGCAGCGCCGCGTGCATCGGCGCCGGATTGCGCGCGCGCCACGGACTGTCACCGGGCGATCGCGTCGCGCTGTTCGCGGCGAACACGCCCGCCTATCTCGAGGCGCTGTTCGCGATCTTCTGGGCGGGACTCGCGGCGGTTCCGATCAACGCGAAGCTGCACGCGCGCGAGGCGCAGTTCATCGTCGAGGATTCGGGCGCGACGCTGTGCCTGGTCGACGATGCGCACGGCCGCGCGCTGGGCGATTCGGGCGAAGCCTGCACGCTGGTCGATCTCGGCTCGGAGCGATTCGACCGGCTGCGCCAGAGCGATCCGATGCCGCTCGAGGGCGTCGCGCCCGACGCGCTCGCGTGGCTGTTCTACACCTCGGGCACCACCGGCAAGCCCAAGGGCGTGATGCTCTCGCACGCCAACCTGGCGACGATGACGATGTGCTACTTCAGCGACGTGGACACGGTCGAGCGCGACGACTCGATCGTCTACGCCGCGCCGATCTCGCACGGAGCAGGGATCTACAGTTTCCCGCACGTGCTGCGCGGTGCGCGCCACGTGGTTCCCGAATCGGGCGGGTTCGAGCCGGCCGAGATCTTCGCGCTCGCCGCGCGGCACCGCAAGGTGTCGATGTTCGCCGCGCCGACGATGGTGCGCCGGCTGGTCGAGCACGCCGCCGCGAGCGGCGCGGACTGCGAGGGCATCAAGACGATCTCCTACGGCGGCGGCCCGATGTACCAGGCCGACATCCTGCGCGCGCTCGAAGTGATGGGGCAGCGTTTCGTGCAGATCTACGGGCAGGGCGAGAGTCCGATGACGATCACCGCGCTCTCGCGCGCCGACCTCGCCGACACGGCACACCCGCACTACCTCGAGCGGCTCGCGTCGGTCGGCGTGGCGCAGGCCGCGGTCGAGGTGGCCGTGGTCGGTCCGGAGGGCGAGGCGCTCGCGCCGGGCGAGGTGGGAGAGGTCGTCGTGCGCGGCCCGAGCGTGATGCTCGGGTACTGGCGCAACCCGGATGCAACCGCGAACGCGATCCGCGGGGGCTGGTTGTACACCGGCGATATGGGCGTGCTCGACACGCACGGCTACCTGACGCTGAAGGACCGATCGAAGGACATGATCATCTCGGGCGGCAGCAACATCTACCCGCGCGAGGTCGAGGAGGTGCTGCTGCGACACCCCGGCGTGGCCGAGGCGTCGGTGATCGGCGTCGCCGATCCGGAGTGGGGCGAGGTCGTGGTGGCGGTGATCGCGCCGCGCGGCGATCGGGCACCGACGCCCGGCGAACTCGACGCGCTGTGCCTCGAGCAGATCGCGCGTTTCAAGCGCCCGAAGCGCTACGAGTTCGTGGCCTCGCTGCCGAAGAACAACTACGGCAAGGTGCTCAAGACCGAACTGCGCGAGCGTTTCGGCAAGCAGTGAACGCGGCGGGCGCGCGTGCGATACTGATCAGGTGCCGGCGACACAGTTCGAATGGATCCCGATGGCAGTCGCGCTTGGCTGCGGATTGCTGATCGGCGTCGAGCGCGAGCGGCGCAAGGGCGAAGGGCCTTCGCGCTCCGCCGCGGGGGTGCGCAGCTTCGCGGTGGCTTCGCTCGCCGGGGCGATCGCGCAGGCGCTCGGCGAGCCGCTGCTCGTGGTCGCCGGCGCGCTGCTCGTGGCCGCGCTCGCGGTTCTCAGCCACTGGCGATCCGATCGCGAAGACCCAGGCTTCACCACCGAACTCGCGCTGTTCGCCACCTACCTGCTCGGCGTGACCGCCGTTCGCGACCCGACGCTCGCCGCCGCCGGCGCGGCCACCATAGCGATCCTGCTCGCCGCGCGCGCGCGGTTGCACCGCTTCTCGCGCACGACGCTGCGCGACAGCGAGATTCGCGACGGGCTGATCCTGGCCGGTGCGGCGCTCGTCGTGCTGCCGCTCGTGCCGGCGCGATCGATCGAATGGCTCGCCGGCGTCAACCCGCGCGCGCTGTGGGGACTGGTCGTCCTGCTGCTCGCGCTGCAGGCCGCGGGGTACGTGGCGATGCGCATCGCCGGGCCGCGCGTGGGGCTGGCGCTCTCCGGGCTCGCGTCGGGTTTCGTCTCGAGCACCGCGACCTTCGCCGCGATGGGCGCACGCGCGCGCGTCGATCCGGAACTCGGGCGTGCGGCGGTCGGCGGCGCGCTGGTGTCGAACGTCGCGACGCTGGTGCAGCTGGGCCTCGTGACGCTGACCGTCGCGCCGGCCCTGCTCGCCGCGATCTGGCCGATCTACGCCGCCGGCGCGTTGGCTGCGGTCGCCGGGGCCGCGCTGGCCACGTTGCGCCCGTCGAGCGCCGCGCCCAGCCCGCCGCTGCTCGATCGGGTGTTCGACGTGCGCGGGTCGCTCGCGTTCGCCGCGGTGCTCACCGGCGTAACGATGCTCTCGGCGTCGATCGGCGAGCGCTTCGGATCGGTCGCGGTGATCGCTGCCGCCGCGCTCGCCGGCACGGTCGACGTGCACGCTGCGGCCGCCGCGGTCGGCGTGCTGGTGCAGTCCGGCCGTGCGCTGGTCGAGGACGGCGGGTTGCCGATCGCGCTCGCGTTCTCGACCAACACCGCGAGCAAGCTGATCGCCGCGTGGATCGGTGGCGGGCCGCGCTTCGTCGCCGCGGTGCTCCCGGGACTGCTCGGGCTGCTCGCGGTGGTCTGGGCGAGCTGGTGGTGGTTCGTTCGTCCGGGCCTCTGACCGGATTCGACCGGCACCGGGTCGGAGCCTGAACCGGCCCCGACCCGGGGCGGATCGGCACCCGGTTTAAACTCGATCCTCAGGATTCAGGCTCGATCCAGCAAACGAACGGAGAAAGAACATGACCGACATCGTCATCGTCGCAGCGGCCCGCACCGGGGTCGGGAAATTCGGTGGAACGCTCGCCAGCACACCCGCGGCCGACCTCGGTGCGGCGGTGATCGTCGAACTGCTCAAGCGCGCGAAACTCGACGGCGACCAGGTGAGCGAAGTGATCCTCGGGCAGGTGCTGCAGGCCGGAACCGGGCAGAACCCGGCGCGCCAGGCGGTGATCAAGTCGGGTCTGCCGAACCACGTCCCGGCGATGGCGATCAACAAGGTCTGCGGGTCGGGGCTCAAGGCGGTGATGCTCGCCGCGCAGGCGATCCGCGACGGCGACGCCGAGATCGTGATCGCCGGCGGGCAGGAGAG
Organism: uncultured beta proteobacterium; assembly: GCA_963696745.1. Classification (GTDB taxonomy): domain Bacteria; phylum Pseudomonadota; class Gammaproteobacteria; order Burkholderiales; family Burkholderiaceae_E; genus Quisquiliibacterium. Next base: position 935,142 of record CAVOLL010000010.1, on the reverse strand, counting down.
CATGAGCATGGCGCCGCACGTCCTGCCGAACTCGCGCAACGGCGCGCGGATGGGCGACTGGAAGATGCTCGACTCGATGATCGTCGACGGGTTGTGGGACGTCTACAACCAGTACCACATGGGCGTCACGGCCGAGAACGTCGCCAGGCAGTACGGCATCGACCGCGCCGCGCAGGACGCGCTCGCGCTCGCGTCGCAGCAAAAGGCGGCCGCCGCGCAGGACGCGGGCCGATTCAAGGACGAGATCGTCCCGTTCACGATCCCGCAGCGCAAGGGCGATCCGATCGTGTTCGCCACCGACGAGTACGTCAATCGCAAGACGAACGCCGACGCGCTGGCCGGTTTGCGGCCCGCGTTCGACAAGTCGGGTTCGGTCACCGCCGGCAATGCATCGGGCCTGAACGACGGCGCCGCCGCGGTCGTGGTGATGAGCGCGAAGAAGGCCGACTCGCTCGGCCTGAAACCGCTCGCGCGGATCGCCTCCTACGCGTCGGCCGGGCTCGATCCGGCGACGATGGGCATGGGGCCGGTGCCCGCGAGCAGGCGCGCGCTCGAGCGCGCCGGCTGGAAGCCCGCCGACCTCGACCTGCTCGAAATCAACGAGGCCTTCGCCGCGCAGGCCTGCGCGGTGCACAAGGAAATGGGCTGGGACACCGACAAGGTCAACGTCAACGGCGGGGCGATCGCGATCGGCCACCCGATTGGAGCGTCGGGCTGCAGGATCCTCGTGACGCTGCTGCACGAGATGCAGCGGCGCGACGCGAAGAAGGGGATCGCGTCGCTGTGCATCGGCGGCGGCATGGGCGTCGCGCTCACGGTCGAGCGCTGAGGCCAGGCGTCGCGCTACTGGTACTGCCGGTACTTCTCGAGCAGCCGCACCGGCTTGGACAGCGCGTCGCGGCGGAACGGGTCGCCGAGCTCGCGCGTGCACATCAGCTCGATCACGGTCGTGCGGCCTTCGGACTGCGCGGCTGCCGCCTCGCGCAGCGCCGGGCCGACGTCGGCGAGCTTGTCCACCGTGATCCCGGCGCAGCCGAAGGCGCGCGCCACGCCGGCCCAGCTCGGGTTGTCGAGGTTCACCCCGAGGAAGCGCTGCGAGTAGAAGTCGACGTGGTTCTTCTTCTCGGCGCCCCACTGTCGGTTGTTGAACACGCACACCGTCACGCCGATGCGCTCGCGCGCGCAGGTGAGCAGCTCGTTGAAGCTGATTCCCCACGCGCCGTCGCCGACGTACGCGATCGCCGGACGATGCGGCGCCGCCAGTTTCGCGCCGACGATCGTCGGGAACGCGTAGCCGCAATTGCCGAACGACATCGCCGCGAACATCGAGCGCGGCTGCTCGAAACGCAGGTACGAGTTGGCCACCTGGCAGATGTTGCCGATGTCGGTGGACACCATCGCGCCGGCGGGCATCGCACGCTCGAGCGCGCGCAGGATCTGGCGCGGGTGCATGCCGTCGGATTCGCTCGCGACCTCGATCGACCAGTCGTCGCGCTCCTGAGCCCAGCCGTCGAGCTCCTTCTCCCAGCGCGACTTTTCGTCGGCGATCGTGATCGATCGTTCGGTGCGCGAGGCCTGGCTGGCCAGTTCGCCGCCCTTGAGCCGCGCGACGAGCGCCGCGGCCGCGGCGCCCGCGTCGCCACAGATCCCGACCGAGATCGGTTTGACGAGGCCGAGCATCCGCGCGTCGGCGTCGATCTGGATGATCTTCGCGCCCTTTGGCCAGTAGTCGACGCCGTACTGCGGCAGCGTGCCGAACGGGCCCAGCCGCGAGCCGAGCGCGACCACGACGTCGGCTTTCGAAACGATGTTCATCGCGGCCTGCGAGCCGTGGTAGCCGATCGGGCCGCACCACAACGGGTGCGAAGCCGGGAACGAGTCGTTGTGCAGGTAGCTGCAGATCACCGGCGCGTGCAGCAGTTCGGCCAGCGCGATCGCCTGTGCCTGGGCGCCGCCCATCACGACCCCGCCGCCCGCGAGGATGACCGGGAATCGCGACTGCGCGAGCAGCGCGGCCGCCTCGTCGAGCGCAGCTTCGCCGCCGGCGCCGCGCTCGACGCGAATCGGGCGCGGAATCTCCAGCTCCGCGTCGCCGTAGAAGTAGTCGCGCGGGATGTTCAGCTGCGTCGGCCCCATCTCGAGCATCGCCCGGTCGAACGCGCGCCCCGTCAGCTCGGCGATCCGATTCGGGTTGTTCACGTGCGCCTGGAACTTGGTGATCTTCGAGAAGATCGGCAACTGGTCGGTCTCCTGGAAGCCGCCCAGCCCGACGGTCAGGGTTCCCGTTTCCGGTGTGATCGCGACCACCGGACTGTGTGCCCAGTACGCGGCGGCCACCGCCGTGACGAAGTTCGTGATGCCCGGACCGTTCTGCCCGATGCAAACGCCGTGGCGGCCCGAGACGCGCGCGTAGCCGTCGGCCATGTGCGCGGCCCCCTGCTCGTGCGCGACCGGAACGAAGCGGATCCCGGCCGCGGGGAAGATGTCGAGCGCATCCATGTAGGCCGAGCCGACGATTCCGAACACTTCGGTCACGCCCTGCGCGGCCAGCGTTTCGACGAAAGCCTCCGAGTAGGTCATCCGTTGCCGTGCGACTGGCGCGGGGGTTTTTCCGGTGGGGGTCGCGGTCATCGTCGTCTCCTTTGTGTACCGGCACATTGTCCTGCCGCGACGGTCAGGTGCAAACCCCGAAAAACGATAACGGATCGCACGGTTCCGATTTCTGCATAATGTCGGTCTCGGAGGACGGAAAGATGCTGGTCGAAAGACACAATGGCGATGTCGAGGGCGCCGCGGCGCCGGTCGACGGCGGCGGATCGGCGGGCGGATCGGCGATCCTGCGCGCGGTGCGGATCATGGAGACGATCGCCGCGTCGGGCGTTCCGCTGCAACTGGCGCAGATCTGCCGCGAAGTCGGCCTGCCCAAGCCGACGGTGTTTCGCATCCTCTCCACGCTCGAGCAGGCGGGTCTGGTCGGACGCGAACCGGGCGAGAAGCGCTACACCTGTTCCGAGCGGCTCAACATGCTCGCCGGGAACGCGCTGCTCAACTCGCCGAACCGCGCCGCCCGGCGCGCGGTGCTCGAGGAACTGGTCGAGCAGGTGGGCGAGACCTGCAACCTGGTGATCCCGAACAACAACGCGGTGCTCTACCTCGATCGGGTCGAGGTCTCGTGGCCGCTGCGCGTCGCGCTCGGCGCCGGGTCTCGGTTGCCGCTGTACGCGTCGGCCAGCGGAAAGCTGTTCCTGAGCCACATGCCAAAGCGCAGCCGCGACCGTTTCCTCAGCGTGACTCCGCTGATCCCGCACACGCCCAAGACGCTGGTCGATCGCGCGCGGCTGGCGCGCGAGTTCGACACGATCCGCTCGAGCGGCTACGCGGTGGACGACGAGGAGTATCTGAGCGGCGTGTGCTGCGTCGCGGTTCCGGTGCGCACCGCCGAGGGCAGGCTGGTGGCGGCGCTCGCCGTGCACGCGCCGGTCTCGCGCATGCCGCTCGCGCAGGTGCTCGAGTACCTGCCGCAACTGCGCCAGTCGGCCGAAGCGGTCGCGCAGACGATCGACTGGTGAGGCGCGGCGCGCCGCGCGCGGCTCAGGCGGTCATCGTCGGTTCGTCGCCGTCGCCGTCGCCGTCGACCGGCTCGCCCCAGCGGCGCACAGTGCCCGTATCGATCCCGAACAGGTCGAGCACGCGCCCGCAAGTGTGGCCCACCATCTCGTCGAGCGACGCGGGACGGGCATAGAACGCGGGTACCGGCGGCGCGATCATCGCGCCGATCTCGGCGAGTCGGGTCATCGTGCGCAGGTGTCCCAGGTGCAGCGGCGTCTCGCGCACCATCAGCACCAGCCTGCGGCCCTCCTTGAGCACGACGTCGGCGGCGCGCGCGAGCAACCCCGAGGTGACGCCGTTGGCGATCTCGGACATGCTGCGCACCGAGCACGGCGCGACGATCATCCCCATCGTGCGAAACGATCCCGATGCGATCGATGCGCCGATGTCGTGGTTGGCGTGGCAGTGCGAGGCGAGCGCGCGTACGTCGCGCACCTTCATCTCGAGTTCGTGCGCCAGCGTGACCTCGGCCGACTTGGTCATCACCAGGTGCGTTTCGATTCCCGCGTCGCGCAGCATCGCGAGAACGCGCACGCCGTAGACGATGCCCGAGGCACCCGAGATGCCGACGATGATGCGTCGTGGAGTGGTGTTCATCGCGCGATCCTCAATGACAACGCGACAGGTTAGCGCAAGTGCGCGCGCGCCGGATCAGGCGCGGCCGATCGCCGTCTTTCCCAGGTCCCAGATCGGCAGGAACACGCCCAGCGCGAGGATCAGGACGACGATGCCCAGCATCACGATCAGGATCGGTTCGATCGCCGCCGACAGGCGCTGGAGGTCGTAGTCGACGTCCTGCTCGTAGAAATCCGCGACGTGTTCGAGCATCTCGTCCAGCGTCCCCGACTCCTCGCCCACCGAAACCATCTGCAGCACCATTGGCGTGAACACGCGCGTGGCGGCGCAGGCGCGCAGCAGGCTCTCGCCGCGCTCGATTCCGCTGCGCACGCGCTCGAAGCGTTGTGCCATGAACGCGTTGCCGACCGTGCTCGCGACCAGTTGCGCCGCCTGCGACGCGGGTACGCCGCTGCGCAAACCCATCGACAGGCTGCGCGCGAATCGCGCGAGCGCGGCGTGGCGCAGGATCCTCCCCGCGACCGGCAGGCGCAGCGTGAACGCGTCCCACGCGACCGCGCCGCGCGACGATCGCCGCCAGAGGCGAAACAGCACGACGCTCGCGAAGGCGGCGCCGAGCATCAGCGGCCAGGTCGAGACCATCAGGTCGGAAAAACCGATCAGCAGCCGCGTCATCCACGGCAGCTCGACGTTCATCGACTTGTACACGCCGGCAAATCGGGGGATCACGAACATGTTCACGATCACCAGCGCGATCGCCATCGCGACTATGACGAACATCGGGTAGCGCAGCGCCGCGCTGACGCGCTCGCGCGACTTGCGCTCGAACTCGAGCCAGCTCGCGAGGCGCTTGAGGATCTCGTCCAGGCGTCCGGTCTGCTCGCCCACGCGCACCATCGCCACGTACAGCGGCGGGAAGTTGCGCGGGTGGCGTGCCAGCGCGGTCGAGAGCTCTCGGCCCTTGTCCAGGCTGGAGCAGAGGTCTGCCAGCAGGCGCGCGATCCCGGGGCGCGTCGCCGATTCCTGCATCGACGCGAGCGCGCGCATGATCGGCAGCCCGCCCTTGACCATCGCGTGGAGCTGGCGCGAGAACAGTTGCAGCTCCTCGGTCGACATCGGGGCGTCGCCCATCAAACCGAACGCGGCCCCAATCCGCACCGAGTCGGCGCTGACGTCGATCTGCAGCGGCGTGATCCCGCGTCCGATCAGGATCGCGGCGGCCGCTTCCGACGACGGCATCTCGATCGTGCCGGTCGACCGGTGCGCCGGCCGTGTCGCGTCCCTGGTAGGCGAAGGTAGGCATCAGTCGTCGACCACGTCTTCGGCGGTGACCTTCATCGCCTCGGCCACGCTGGTGACCCCGTCGCGCACGAGGCGCGCCGCATCGTGCGCCAGCCTGCGGCCGTGGATCTGTTCGCGCGCCGCGCGCCGATACGCGCCGGTGTCGTCCTGCGCCAGCGCGTCGGCGATCTCGCGGGTCACGCTGAGCGACTCGTAGATCGCGGCGCGACCGCTGTAGCCGGTGCCCGCGCACTGGTTGCAGCCCTTGCCCGAGCGGGTGCGAGTGCCGTCGGCGCGTTCGGCGCCGACCGTGCGCAGCAGCCACGCGTGTTCCTGCGGGGTCGCCGCGGCCCCGGCGGCGCAGTTCCTGCACAGCGTGCGGATCAGGCGTTGCGCGAGCACGAGCTGCAGCGACGCGGCGAGCATGTAGCTCGGCACGCCCATGTCGGAAAGGCGTGCCGCCGTGCCCGGGGCGTCGTTGGTGTGCAGCGTCGAGAGCACGAGGTGCCCGGTGACCGCCGCACGCACGCCGATCTCGGCGGTCTCGCGATCGCGCATCTCGCCCACCATGACGATGTCGGGGTCGTGGCGCAGCACCGAGCGCAGCACGCGCGCGAAGCTCAGGTCGATCTTCTCGTTGATCTGCACCTGCGTGATTCCCGCGAGCCGGTATTCGATCGGGTCTTCCACCGTGACCAGCTTGTGTTCCTCGTCGCGCAGCTCGTCGAGCAGCGCGTACAGCGTCGTGGTCTTGCCCGAACCGGTCGGGCCGGTGACCAGGATCATTCCGCGCCCGCGTCCGATCGCGTCCCGCACCTGTGCCTCGATGTACGGCGCCATTCCGAGCTTGGCCAGCGTCGGCGCGTTCTGCCCGGAGGTGAGAAGGCGCAGCACCACCGACTCGCCCCAGTGCGAGGGCATCACCGAGATGCGCATGTCGATCTGCGCGCCGCGCACCGTCACCTCGAAGCGCCCGTCCTGCGGAAGGCGCTTCTCGGCGATGTCGAGGTTCGAGATCAGCTTGAGCCGCAGCGCCACCGCGCCGGCGATCTCGGAATCGAAGCGGGTGTGGTCGTGCAGCGCGCCGTCGATGCGAAAGCGCACCGCGAGGTGGTCCGACTGCGGTTCGAAGTGCACGTCGGAGGCGCGCGCCTTGACGGCGTCCTCGAACACGCCCGAGAGCAGCCGCGCGACCGGCGTCGTGTCGTCCGGACCGGCGCCGGCCAGTTGCGCGAGCATCGACGAGTCGGGCGCGAGTTCTTCCTTGAGCTCGCGCGCGAGGTCGGCCAGGCCCTCGCTCGCGTCGTAGACCTTGTCCAGTATCGCGAGCAGCTGCGACTCGGCGATCGACGCAGGCTCGACCTCGCAGTTCAGGACCCGCGACAGCTCGTCGAAGGCCTGCAGGTCGGTCGGGTCGGCCAGTCCGACCAGCAGCCCGGTCTCGCCGAACTTCGCCAGCACCATCGCGCGAAAACGTCGCGCGTGCTGCTCCGGCAGGCGGCGCGCGAGCTGGCGATCGATCGGGTGGTGCCGGAGGTCGATGAACTGGATGCCGAGCTGCGCGCCGAGTCGCTTGGACAGCAGCAACTCGTCGATCAACCCGTTCTCGACCAGCACGCGCCCGAGGCGCCGACCGGTCAGCTTCTGATCGGCGAGCGCGGCCTCGAGCTGCTGTGCCGACAGCAGCCCGTCGTTGACGAGCATCTCGCCGATGCGGATTCGTTGTGGCTGGGTCATGGCCTTGGGATTTCCAGACCTCGCAAGCCTAGCGCCGGCCCCGGCGGGCCAGACGCGAATCAGCGCCGCCCGAGCCGCGTTATTCGGCGCTTGGCGGGCGTCGCGCGCGATGTCTACTTGGCCCTCATGGATGCCTTCGCCGCGATCGAGCTTCGCCCGGCCGCGCGCCTGCCGCGCGCGCTCGCGTGCACGTCGAACGGGTGCACCCGGCGCGGTTTCACGCTGATCGAGCTGGTGGTGCTGCTCGCGCTGCTCGGGATCCTTTCGTTCGTCGCGCTGTCGCGATCGGGATCGACCGACGCGTTCGCGCAACACGCCGCAGCCGAGGAACTGGCCGGTGCGATGCGCTTCGCGCAAAAACGCGCAGTGGCCGCGCATGCGTCGGTCTGGGTGCGGATCGACGTCGCGGCGCGGCGCGTGGACTTCTGTCTCGACGCGGCGCTCGCCTGCGCGCAGCCGCTGCAGGCGCCGGGCGCGGGCGCGGCGCTGTCGTTCCAGGCGCCGGCGGCGGTCACGCTGGCGGTCGTGCCGGGCGGCTTGTCGGTCGTGAACTTCGACACGCTCGGCAGGATCGCGGGCGGCTCCGGCGCGACCACCCAGCTGGTGCTCGACTCGGCGTCGGCGGTCGCGACCGTAGAAACCTGGAACGAGACCGGACTGACGGAGACATCGTGGACCAACAAGTAGCGAGCCGCTCGCGCCAGCGCGGCGTGACGCTGCTCGAGACCGTGATGTCGATCGTGATCGGCGGGATCGTGCTCGCGAGCATCGCCGGCGCGATTGCCTGGGCGGCGAGTCGCAGCGGCGACACCTGGCCGCAGAAGCAGGCGCTCGCGCTGGCCGAGTCGCTGATGAGCGAGATCGCGCTCAAGCCGTACTCGCGCTGCGACGCCGACGGCCCCCCGCCGGAGGGTTCGAGCACCTGCGTGATCGCCGACGGACCCGGACCGGAGGGCGGGGAGTCGCGCTTCAGCTACACCACGCCCTTCGATCACCCGAACGACTACGCCGGATTCTCGATGCCGTCGCCCCCGGGTTTTCGCAAGCTCGACGGAACGGTTCTGGCCGGGCTCGACAACTACGCGACCGCGGTGTCGGTGCAGGCGCAGGCGCTCGACGGGATCGCCGCGGGCGAGGGATTGCTGGTCGAGGTGACGGTGACCGGGCCGGCCGGAACGTCGATCCGCGTGCAGTCGTTTCGCGCGAGGTACGCGCCGTGAGGTTTCGCACGAGGTGCTCGCCGTGAGCTTCGGTACGAGGTACTCGCCGTGAGCGCGCGCGGCCGAAGCGCCGGCGAGCGCGGCTTCACCCTGGTCGAACTGGTGGTCGTGATGGTGCTGGTCGGCGTCGTCGGTTCGCTGGGCGCGACCTTCATCTCGCGCGCGACCGAGATGTACCGCGCGAGCGCCGCGCGCGCGCAGCTCGCCGACGAAGCCGACGTGACGGTACGCCGCCTGTCTCGCGACCTCGCCGGGGCGCTGGCCAACAGCGTGCGCGTCGTGGCCGCTGACGGCGGGACCTACGTCGAGTTCGTGCCGGTGCTCTCGGCGGGGCGCTACCGGGCCTTCGCCTCGTTCGGCGCCGAACCCACCGGCATCGACCCGCTCGACTTCTCGGCCAACCCCCCGGACACGTCGTTCCAGCTGATCGGCCCGCCTGCCGACGTCCCCGCGGGCAGCGCGCTCGTGATCTACAACCTCGGGATCGGCGCGGGCGACGTCTACGCCGGGACCAACCGCCGCGTGCCGACCAGCATCGGAACCGGCCTCGGCTCGGTGAGCTTCAACCCGGCCGGAGCGAACTTCCCGCTCGACTCGCCCGAACGCAGGTTCTACGTGGTGGCCACGCCGGTGAGCTACTTCTGTGCCCCGGACGGGCGGCTGCTGCGCTACGCCGGATACCCGTGGTCGGCGGCGCAGCCCACCGTCGGCGGCGGGGGGCTCGCCGGCGCGTCCCAGTCGCGCCTGGCGGCGTCGACCAGCGCCTGCAGTTTCGAGCTCGACCCCGGGCTCGCGAACATCGGCTCGGTGTTGATCCGCCTCTCGTTCGGTCTGAGCGGCGAGGTCGTGACGCTTTCGCAGCAGGTGAACCTCGATGCGACGCCCTGACCCGGCACATCGAGCCGCGACGGATCCGGCCCCCGCGCGGCGGTGCGCGACGCATTCGGCCGCGCATACGCAACGCGGGTCGATGCTGCTCGCGATCATCTTTTTCCTCGTCGCCGGCGGCGCGCTGGCGGCGGCGGTGCTGTCGATCGCACGCTTTCAGTCCACCGGCGGGGCGCTCGACGTGCAGGGCGTTCGCGCCTACTGGGCCGCGCGCAGCGCGATCGAGTGGGGCACTTTCCAGGTGCTCGACCCGAACAACTCGCAGGGCCTCGCCCCCGACCAGTTGCCCGCGTGTTTCGCCTCGCCCAAGGCGCTGGCGCTGCCCGGCGAACTGGCCGGCTTCACGGTGTCGCTCACCTGCCAGCGTTTCCCGTCGGGCGGCTCGCACGAGGAGCAGCAGAACCGGCTCGCCGGCTACCTGCTGGTTGCCACGGCGACCCAGGGTGCGGCGGGGTCGGCCGATCGCATCGAGCGCGTCGTCGAGTCGCGCGTCGTCAAGTGCAAGGCGCCGGTCACCGGCGCCACGCCGGACTATGGGTGCTGAAGCGATGAACAAGGTGCCGAAGCGATGAACAAGGTGAAGGTGCCGAAGCGATGAACGACGAAGCGCCGCGAGTCGGTGCGACGCGACGCTCCGGGCCGAGCCGGCGCTGGAGGGGCGCGTCGTTCGCGCTGCTCGCGCTGCTCGCCGGCCTGTGCGGCTCGGGTGCGAGCGCGGCCACCTACCTGCAGCAACCCGAACCCTACGCGTGGATCGACGCCTCGGCGCACACCCAGGTGACCTGGGTGCTCTCGCAGTGCACCGGCGGCGGCGCCGCGGCCGACGACGACATCACCGCGGAGATTCCGCTCGGCTTCACGTTCACCTTCGGCACCGTCAACTACACGACGGCCCGGATCATGACCAACGGCCGGGTGCAGTTCAACAACCGGTTCTGCGGCTACGGCACGCAGGTGCAGACGCCGCGCACCTATCCCTACCCGTACCCGTACGCGAACCTGGCGCGAACGATGCGCATCTACGGCGCGGACCTGATCGACAGCGGAACGAGCAGGATCAGCTACGCGACGACGGGCAGCGCGCCCAACCGGCGCTTCGTCGTGACCTGGGACCGCACGCCCGAGTGGGGCGCGACCGGCAGCCGATTCGACCTGCAACTGGTGCTCGAAGAGGCGGGGAACTTCGTCTACCAGTTCGGCGCGTCGAACAACACCAGCGGCGGCAAGGCGCAGATCGGCTGGGAGCTGACGACTTCGGACTGGGAACTCGTCAGTTACAGCAACATCGGGGCGCTGGCCGGCACTGGCGTCAGGTTCTACAAACCCGGTACGGCGCCGAACCCGGGAGGTTTCAATGCTTTCGACAGCGCGACCGCACCCGGATCGATCACCGGGCCGATCCAGACGCGGGTCGCCGGATCGCCGTTCGCGCTCGACCTGGTCGCGCTGAATGCATCGCGTACCGGAGTGTTCACGAACTTTTCCGGATCGGTGACGCTTGAACTGCTCGATTCGAGCAACGATTCGGGCGCGTTGGACCCTACCACCGGGTGCCGGGCTTCCTGGACGCTGCTGCAGGCGATTCCGGGTCCGCATGCCTTCGCCCCGGCGAACATGGGGCGCATCACGGTGCCGGCGATCACGGTGGCGAGTGCGCGGCGCAACCTGCGCGCCAGGATCGAGTGGGTGCCGCCGTCGGGGCCCACCGTGGCGGGTTGCTCGAGCGACAACTTCTCGGTGCGACCGGCCTCGTTCTCGGTCCCGGTGGCGAGCGACGCCGACTGGCTGAGCGCGGGAACGGCGCGCGCGCTGGACAACGCGCTGGCCGGCGGCGGCATCGTGCACGCCGCCGGGCGGCCGTTCAGCGTCGCTTTCGCGGCGCGCGACGCGGGCGGCGCGACACTGCCCGGCTACGACGGCACGCCGGTGCTCAGCTTCACCGGCTGCGCGCTGCCCTCGCCATGCGCCGGCGCCAGCGCGCTGAGCCTGTCGTCGCCGATGACCGTGTCGGGCGGGGTCGCGTCGACTGCGACCGCGACCTTCGCCGAGGCCGGCGCGTTCACCGCGATCGCGCAGGACACGACCTTCACGGCGGTTGACGCCGGCGACGGCACATCGCTCGCGCAGCGAACGATCCAGTCGGCGGCGGCGACGATCGGACGTTTCGTTCCCGACCGCTGGGTGCTGGCGGTCGCCACCACGCCCGAATTCGCTCCCGGGCAGGGCACCGCCTGCACCGGCGCGGCGTCGTCGAACTTCACCTGGATCGGGCAGCCGTTCCAGTGGCGCACGGCGCCCGTCGTGACGGCGACCGCGCAAGGAGCGGCCGGCAACACGATGCAGCAGGTGAGCGGCACGCTGTTCAAGCTCGTGCCCGCGGCGGTCGCGCTCTCGTGGAACAGCAACGCGCCAGCGGGTGCCGCGTTCTCGGCGACCGGGCAGACCGTGACGGTCAGCGCCGGCGCGGCTCCGGCGACCGGAACGATCAGCTTCGGAACCGGCGCGGTCTTCACTTTCGCGCGCCCGCTGGCACCGGTTCCGCAGTTCAACGCGGTGGTCGCACTGACGGTGCAGGTGTCCGACGTCAGCGAGGCCGCGGTGGCGGGCAACGGGACGATCGGCTCCGCGCCGAACCTGGTCGTCGACGGCGGCGGCGCCGGCATCGCGTTCGAAGGCGGCAACGCCGCCGGCGCGAACCTGCAGACCTACGGCCGATTGCAGTTGTCCAGCGCGCACGGCGACAGCCGGCGCGAGCTGATTCTTCCGTACGAAACCCAGGCGTGGAACGCAACCGCCTGGTACCGCAACCAGCGCGACAATTGCCTGCAACCGGCGGGCAACGTGCTGGCGATGTCGAACTGGGGTGGGGGACTCGCGGCGTGCGCAGTCTCGGTCACTTCGATCGGGCGCGTCACGCGTGGCCAGGGGCTGATCCGCCTGAGCGCGCCGGTCGCGGCAGCGATCGGCGGGGTCGACCTGACGATGCGCCTGGGCGCCGCTGCTGGCCAGACCTGCATCGCGGGCGCGTCGCAGGCGGCGGCTTCGGCCGGACTGCCCTGGCTCCTGGGCCCCTGGACTTCGGCGCCCGACTACAGCAGCGACCCGGGCGCGCGCGCGACCTTCGGTCGCCACCGGGTCACGAACCTGATCCGACGCGAGCTGTTCTAGGAGGGGTGCCGCGCGGTCAGCGCAGAGCGGTCACGCGACCGCGCGCGAAGTCGGCCGTATCGGCGCTCAGCGTGCCGAAAGACAGTGCGCGGTCGTAGGCGGCGAGCGCTTCGCCCCGGCGGCCATCGGACTCGAGCGAGACCGCCAGGCCCAGCCACCAGGGTGCACGCTGCGGCGAGCGCTTGATCGCCGCAAGCCAATGCGCGATCGCGTCGCCGTCGCGGCGCGCCTTGCCGAGCAGTGCGGCAAGCGCGGCGGAGAGTTCGGCCGGCGCGTCGGCGCCGGAAGCCGCGAGCAGAGTGCGGATCGCATCGTCGGAGTGACCGGAAGCGAGCGCGAGTCGGGATGAAAGCAGCGCGAGTTCGTGCTGTCTCGGATCGATCCGCAGCGCCTCGTCCAGAGTCGCCAGTGCAGCGGCGCGCTCGCCGCGCTCGATCAGGATCGCGACCAGCGCCTTGCGCGCGCCCTGGTGCGTGGCTTGCTGTTGCAGCGCCGCGCGCAGCATCGCGATCGCCTCGACCGCGTTTCCCGCGTTGTACCGCGCCAGCGCGGCGCGATAACGATCTTCGGCGCCAAGCGGTGCGGCCGCGGCGCTCGCGCGTCGCTCGATCGAGGCGCGAAGCTCTGGTGCGGAGGGTGCCGCGACAACCGGAGCCGCGTGCGGCGCGGGGTTCGCGACCGGCACGGGGTTCGGAATCGGCACGGGGTTCGCCACCGGTGCGGGGTTCGCCGCCGGCACGGGGTTCGCGATCGGCGCCGCTGTTGCGCGGCTCGCCGGCGCGGCGCTCGCAAGCACCAGCGTCGGCTCGCGTGGCTTCGTCGGCGCGGGCGAAGCCGACGCGGGCGAGCCCGTCGCGGCGTGTTCGACCCGCGGCGCCTTCGCAGTCGGCGGCGCCTTCGCGGTTTGCGGCGTGGGCGCGGCCTTCACCACCTCGGGCACGGGCGCGTCCGAAGCGCGGGCAGCGTCGCCGTCGAGCGCCCCGGTCGCAGTGCTGGTCATCGCGATCCGGTCGATCCGGTCCGCGTAGTGACTATCGTGTCGCAGCGTCGGGCCGGCGAACGATCCGCTTGCTTGCGCGGCGGGGTTCGCGGCCGCGATCGCGTCGTCGCGCGGACCTTCGGCGCGCAGGTGGAGCGCCCCGGCCGCAGAGAGCGCGATCAGCGACGCGGCGATCACGATCGGGGTGCGCCGCCTGCGATTCGCGGTCACGCCCGGCACGTGTTCGAGCGCGACGTCACACGAAGGCGCTGCGCCGCTGCGCTGCTGCAGGTCCTGGAGCATCTGGTGGATCACGCTCATCGTTTCACCCTCGCTTTCGCGGTTCGCCTGCGATCAGCGGATCACGTTCAGCGTCGCGAGCATCGGACGGCCCGCCCACGAGGGCAGCGCGAACAGCTTCGGACTGCGCGCGTCGGCGGTGTCGCGCGCCGAGCCCCAGCACGCGGCGACCCCCACGCTGCGTTCGCCGCGACCGTAGGCCAGCATCAGGCTCTTGTGCGCGAGCACGTTGACCAGGCGCGGCACGCCCTTGCTGGCCCAGGTGATCGTGCGCGTCGCCTCGTGCGAGAACGCGCGCTCTCCGCTGAAGCCCGCCACCCGCATCCGGTGCTCGAGGTACTTTCCGACTTCGTCGTCGGTCATCGGCTGGAGGTTCACGCTGAACGCGATGCGCTGGCGCAGTTGCCGCGCCTCGCGGCGCGCGAGCCTGCGGTCCAGTTCGGGCTGGCCGAACAGCACCACCTGGATCAGCTTGTGCTTCTCGGTCTCGAGGTTCGACAGCAGGCGCACGCATTCGAGGCTCACCATCGGCATCGTCTGCGCCTCGTCGATGAGCAGGATCACGCGGCGGCCCGCGGCGCGATGCGTGATCAGCGCCTTCTCGATCGACACGCGCAGGTCGAACTCGGTGCTGCGCTGCGCGACGCTCAGGCCCAGCTCCCAGCACAGCGAGAGCAGCAGCGTGCGCGGGGTCAGCGCGGGATTCGGGACATAGGCGGTGACCATCGTCCTGGGCAGCCGCGACAGCACCCTGCGACAGAGCAGCGTCTTGCCGGTGCCGACTTCGCCCACCACCTTGACGAAGCCCTCGCCGATCGCGAGCGCGATCTGCAGGTCGTTGAACGCGGTGCGCTGGCTCGCCGAGGCGAAGGCGTACGCGGTGTCGGGCGTGAGCGCGAAGGGCAGTTCGCGCAGTCCGAAGTGCTCCGCGTACACGACCGACCTCAGCGCGCGATCATTGGCGACAACGGCGACAACGGCGTCGGCGCGTACGAGGAGACGCGGTCGCGCGTGCGCGCCAGGTCTTCGGCCCAGTCGCGTTCGCCGCGGATCACGGTCGGCTTGATCAGCACGACGACTTCGCGTTTGGCGACGTTGCGGTTGCGGTTGCCGAACAGCCCGCCGAGCACCGGCATGTCGCCCATGCCGGGGATCTGCGCGCCCGAGTCGCTGTGGTCCTGCGTCATCAGCCCGCCGATCGCGGCGATGCTGCCGTCGGGAACGCGCACGATGCTGTCGGACTCGTTGATGCTGCTCGACGCGAGCGGCAGCGTGAAGCTGCCGAGCGTGCCGAGGTTGATGTTCTTGTTGCGTTCGGTCACCACGCTCACCGACGGGTGAACGTGCAGGATGATCTGCCCGCTCTCGTCGATCTGCGGCGTCACGTCGAGCGAGATCCCGGAGAAGAACGGTTGCACGGTGATCGTCGGAGAGCTGGTCGCCGCGGTGCTGCTGGTGACCGTGTTGGTCGTCACGTTGGTGACGAAGAAGTCGTCGGTGCCCACCTTGAGCACGGCCTTCTGGTTGTTCAGCGTCGCGATCCGCGGGCTCGACAGGACGTGGACCCTGCCGTGCGATTCGAGAAACTGCAGCAGCGTCTGGAAGCTTCCGGTCTGGAACGCGAGCCCGAACAGCCCGCTGGCCGACCGGCCGGCGGCCGCGCTGACGCCCGAGCCGAGCAGTTGCGTGAGCGATCCGACCACGGTACGGTCTGTGCCGATCGCCGAAGCGTCGCTGCCGATCGACGCGCGGTGCCGGCCCTGCGAGTCGAACGCCGCCCAGTTCACCCCGTTCTCGAAGCCGTTGCGCAGCGACACCTCGACGACCTTCGCTTCGAGCATCACCTGGCGTTCGACCGAGATCTGCATCGCGCGCAGGAAATCCTCGACCTGGCGCTGTTCGGGCGGCGTTGCACGCACGACGATCACACCGGCCATCGCGTTGACGACGACGCCGCGCCCGCCCTCGGCGCCCACGATCGCCTGCAGCGAAGCCTCGAGACCCGGCCAGAAATCGGTCTCGGTGCTGGTCACGAGCCGGCTCGCCTCGGCGCTCGCCGGAGCGTGTGGCGGTGCCGCGGAGCCGGTGGCCGATTGCGCGCCGGGCGCGGGCGGCCCGCCGAGCGACCCGGTGCTGACGCGCACGTCGGACTGACCCCTGCGCTTGATCGACAGATAGTTCACCTTGAACAGCCGGGTCTGCACACCCTGGGGCAGCACGTGCACGCGCCGCCCCTCGATCCGGTACTCGTAGCCGTAGAGCTCGCGCAGCGAGTCGAGCGCCTCGCGCACCGTCACGTCCTTCAGGTTGATCGTGACCGAGCCGGGAAGGTTGGGCGGCAGCAGCATGCTGTAGCGGGTGTCGCTCGCGATCGCCATGAACACCTGCGCGGCGGGCGCGTTGCTCACCGCCAGGTCGAACTTCGGTTCCGGCAGCCAGTCCGCCGGAGCGGCGGTCGGTGCGCCCGGCCCCGCGCTCGGAGCGACGGCGTCGCGCACCGCGTCGGGCACCTTCGGCGCGCTCGGACGCTGCGGCGCCGCTGCGAGCGCCTCGGCGACCGCAAGCGATCCCGCGTCGGAGCCTGGGGCAGTCGGCGCGCTCGCGCAGCCGCCAATCAGCGCAGCGAACAGGGGCGAAAACCAATGCGCGAGGCGTCGCGTGGTCGGCGAGTGCATCATCGTTTTTCTCCGGAATCCGGTTTGCGCAGGGTGGCCGGGCGCGGGGCGCCCGGCGCTTGCGCGGTCTCGTCGTGCGTGGTGCGTCGAATGCCCGGCGTGAGCGACAGTCGGGTGCGCTCGGTGCCGTGTTCCAGCACCGCGTGGTGCGCGCCGATCTCCAGCAGGCGGGCGCCCGAGATGGTGTCGCCGGTCCTGACGACCCAGCCGTTGATCGTCGCGCTCGCGCTTCCGTCGGCCGAGCGCACGATCGCCTGCAGTTCGAGCGCGGGACGCGCCGGGGATTGCGGCGTGCCCGCGGGTGCGGGCGCCGCCGGACGCGCGAGCAGGTGCGCCGGCGGGCGCGTCGGGTCGTCCGCGGTGCCTTGCGCCGCCGCAAGGCCGAGGGCGAGCAGCGACAGTGCGCCGATCGCGCGCTTTACAGTTGCAGCCATGCCGAATCCAAGCTCAGTGTGTGCATGCGAAGCCGCAGGACCAGTTTCGGATAGCCCTGTGCCTGCAGGTCGACTTGCCCCCAGAGCAGGCGGCGGGGAGATTTCTCGATCGCCGCGAGGTAGCCGCGCAGGTCCGACCACGAGCCCTGGAGTTCGAGCTCGATGCCGTGGCGAAACAGCGTCGCGGTGGCGTCGCCCTGCGCGCCCGACGCCAGCGATTCGGACTTGAGCGAGCGCAGGCTGGCGAGCGTGACGCCGGGGGAGCGGCGCACCAGTGACTCGAGCAGCGCGGGCATTTCCTGCGGCGAGACCAACGCCTGCGACAGCGTCGCGAGTTCGGCCCGCGCCTGCGTGCCGCGCGACTTGAGCAGCTCGAGTTCCTCGCCGGCGATCCGGTTCGGGTCGGCGTTCGGGCCGCCGTCGCCGGCGGCGCGCAGCTGTGCGTTTTCGGTCGTGAGCAGATCGTGGCTGTGCCACCGCGGTTCGGCCCAGACGAAGGCCACCAGCAGCGGGAGCGCGACGGTCGCGAGCAGCGCGATCATCATGCGCTCGCGCAGCGAGCGCGCAGCGTATGCGTGGTCTGCGATCGCCCAGAGTCTCTTCACGATCCGCTCCCGCTCGCAGCGAGGCGCACCGAGGCACCCACGCGCAACTCGGACTGCAGGCGGAACTCGACGATGCGCGTTTCGCTGTCGCTGTCGGAATACGGCTTGTCGAGCAGCTCGAGCGCGCGGAACTTGCGCTCGCGAAACACCGCTTCCTGCGTGAGCCGCTGCAGGTAGCCTGGAATCAGCTCGGCGCGCAGTGCCCGCCCCGAGAGCGTGAAGTGTTGTGCCGGCGCGTCGGCAACAAAGCCGGTGAGCCAGACGCCGGGCGCGACCTGGCGCGAGAGCGCGGCGAAGTACTCGGAGAAGCGCTCGGTCGGAAGCGTCTCGAGCGCGCGCAGTTGCGTCGCGGCGCCCTGCGCGCGCGCGATCGTGAGCCTGGCCTCCGACAGATCCCGGCTCAGCGCGGTGTCCAGCGTGCCGACGCGCGTCGCGTCGCCTCCGGTCAGTTGCGCGCGCAACGCGGTCGCTTCGCTCCTGAGCCGTGCGACCTGCGGTTCGAGCCACAGCGCGACACCGGCGGGCAGCGCGGTCGCAACGAGCGCGGCGAGCGCGACGTTGCGCAGCGTGAGCGCGTCGCCGCTGCGACGACGCGTCGGGGGCAGCAGGTTGACGTATTGGGTCATCGTGCGACTCCTTCGCCGCTGCCGCGCAGCGCGGCGCCCACGGCAAGCGCTGCGGTTCGGTCGAGCGCCGTGCGTCGCGCCATCTGCTGGTCGCGCTCGGCGCAGAGCGATTCGAACGAGACCGGTTCGACCGCTGCGGCGATCGAGTTGCGAAGCCCCTCGGCGACCTGCCCGACGTGCTGCTCGACCAGCAGGTGGATCCGGTCGGCGGGCGCCGCGCCGTACTGGCGCTCGACGTTGTCGAAGGTGCGCTGGATCTCGAGCGCGAGCCGTTCGATCATCGCCACGCGGCGCTCGTCGTCTTCGCCCGCGAGCGTGACCGCGATCGGATCGAGCTGGCGCGACGCGAGCACGCCGTCGCCGCGGCACACGGTGAGCAATCCGTGCTGCGCGTCCATCGTCAGCATCGCCACGGTGCGCTCCGGCGCGCTCAGGCGCATGCACAGGTTGCGCTGCGCGAGTTCGGGTACGTCGACCGCCTCGATCTCGATTCCGGCCTCGCTCAGCGGGCCGATCAGTTCGTGCACCTTCGACGCCGGAGCGGCGACCGCCATCCACAGAAGTTGTTCGTGCATCTGGTTCGACACCGGAGAGACGACGCAGTCGATCACCGCGTCCTGCGCCGGGAAGTCGATTTCGTCGCGCAGCCGCCAGCGCAGCGCGTTGGCGCGCTCGTCGGCGGCGACCGGCAGTCCGGGCAGAAAGACCGATCGGTAGTCCGCGGGTGACAGCACGACGATGCACGGCGACGAGTACGCACGCATCGCCGCGGCGACGTCGGCGCCGCGTCTGGCCGGGCGATCGCCGCGCGCGTCGAGGAACTCGATCGCGTCGAGTCGCGGCTCGCCCAGCGCATCGAAGCCGACGTGTGCGGCGACCATGCCGCGCGCTCCGGCAGCGAGCGCCCAGTGTCCGGCGCGCGGGCGTGCGAACACGCGACCGATACGTGCGACGGCGTTGCTCAAGGGAGACGCGATGGTGCCGATAGACATTACCGATCCGTTTCGTGGCGGGTTCGATGGCGCAACTCTCGCAGGCGCCGATCCGGGCGATTGCCCGAATAAGTCGGGGATTGCAGCCGATTTGCCGCGCTCGCTCGGGCCGCCGGTCGGCCGACGGTCGGGCGCCGCTCCAAGAAATGCAGCGCAATCCGGCCTTTTTCCCGGGCTTAAGTGATCGGCGGTCATGCCGAAAATCCAGGTGTCGCCACGATCTGCAAGGCGGCGCCGCAAGCTCGTCACCCAGCGTGCGAAAGGCCGACGAGGTGCGGGCCGGGGCAAACCGGACAGGGAAGGAACACAATCATGAAGCGTTCAAGTAAAAACCAGGCCGGATTCACACTGGTCGAACTGATCGTAGTCATCGTCATCCTCGGCATCCTCGCGGCAGTCGCGCTGCCACGCTTCGTCGGCTTGCAGGGCGATGCGCGCTTTGCCAAGGGACAGGCGATCGTCGGCACGCTCAACAGCGCGGCCGCACTGGCGCGTTCGACCGCGCTGGTGAGAAACCAGAACGGCGCCACCGGCACGATCGTGATGCAGGGATCGAACGTTGCGCTCGCCTACGGATATCCGACCGGCGCGGCGGCCGGCATCGCGGTCGCTGCGAACCTGACGACGATCGACGGAATCACCGTGACCTACGCGGGAACCACCGCGACGATCAATATCACCGGCGTGACCACGCCGGCGAACTGCCGGATCACCTACGCGCAACCGACCGTCATCGATACGCCGCCGACGATCACTTACAACGGTACGGCGACGAACTGCGGCTGATCACGCGCCGGCCCGGTTCGCGGGCACATCCCTTCCCGGCAGGGCCGCGGTCGCGAGACCGCGGCCCTCGTCGTTTGCGGTCGTTGCGGCGACCCGCGCGCGGCCCCGTGCGCAGGGGCGAAAGGCGCGAGAAGGAGCAGAAAGTATGGTACAATACGAGTTGTTCGGGGAGCGCGTCACGAAATGCGTCAGAATCGCGCCCAGAGGTGCACGCGGCTGCCGGCCGGAGCGGGGTTCGGGCGGGCGCGGTGCGACCCCGATATCCACTGAACAGATGGCCGGATCGCGCGCAGCGGCCGATGCGTCGCGCCTGCGGCGCGCGCGATGGGTACCAAACACTAAAGGGAGTTGACGATGGCTGGGACGACGCGTGCGACGGACAAGGCGGGCGAGAAGGCGGCGCAGGACACCGCGGCCGTCGATGAGTCGGATACGCCCAAGGCCAATGCGACGATCTACTTCGAGGGCGACGAGGTCGAGGTGGCCGAAGCGTATCGCGCGATGATCAGGCAGTGCGCGCAGAGCTTCAACGACAAGCCCGCCGGCATGCTGATCGTATCGGGGCACGCGAGTTCGTTCGACGAGCCCGACGAAGAAGTGCAACTGAGCCTGCGGCGGACCCGTCGCGTCGCGCGCCTGCTCGAACGTTTTGGTGTCGCGAGCCACCAGATCGTGTGCGTGAGCCGCGGCGCGAACGAGCCGCTGGTCGATCCCGCCGACACCGAGCGACGCTGGATCAACCGTCGTGTCGAGGTCAAGGAGGGATCACGCGTTCCGCGACCGCCGGCGTGGGCGCAGCAGCGCAAGAAACGCAAGGCCGACGCGGCCGCGAAGGAAGCCGATCGCGAGGCTTCGCTCGAGCGGATGATCGAGAAGGCGACCGAGATCCGTGCCGCCGTGCGCAAGGCGACGAAGAAGTCCGGCGCGCCGAAGCCCGAAGCGAGGGAAGCACCGGCGAAAGATGCCGCGGCGAAGACGGCGGGCGCGAAGGAGACAACGGCCGGTAAAGCCGTCGCGAAGAAAGCCGCCGCAACCAAGGCGCCGGCGAAGAAGACCGCGGCGAAGAAGGCCCCGGCGAAGAAAACCGCCGCGAAGAAGGCCCCGGCGAAGAAGGCCCCGGTGAAGAAGGCCCCGGTGAAGAAGGCCCCGGTGAAGAAGGCCCCGGTGAAGAAGGCCCCGGTGAAGAAAGCCCTCGCGAAGAAGAAGTCTCCGGCGACGAAGGCCGCCGCGACCAGAAAAGCGGGCGCGCGCGCGGCGCCGGCGCGAGCCTAGGGGCGAGGGTCGCCGTCGCTGTGTAAACTCACAGCGAGCGGCGACCGACGATGCAAGATCTCCTGAAGGACCTCAATCCCGCCCAGCACGCCGCGGTGTCGCTGCCGCCGCAGCACGCGCTGATCCTCGCCGGCGCCGGCAGCGGCAAGACGCGCGTACTCACGACACGGATCGCCTGGCTGCTGTCCACTCGTCAGGTGAGTCCCGCGGGCGTGCTCGCGGTCACGTTCACCAACAAGGCCGCGCGCGAGATGGGCACGCGGCTCTCGGCGATGCTGCCGATCAACACGCGCGGGATGTGGATCGGCACCTTTCACGGACTGTGCCACCGGATGCTGCGCGCGCACCACCGCGAAGCCAATCTCTCGCAGACCTTCCAGATCCTCGACAGCCAGGACCAGTTCGCGGCGATCAAGCGCCTGATCCGCACGCTGAACGTCGACGATGAGAAATTCCCGCCGCGCAACATCCAGCACTTCATCAACAACGCCAAGGAGGAAGGGCTGCGCCCGGGGGCGGTCGAGGCGCACGACGACTACGCGCGGCGCTGCGTCGAGCTGTACCAGGCCTACGACGCGCAGTGCCAGAAAGAGGGCGTGGTCGACTTCGCCGAACTGATGCTTCGCAGCTACGAGCTGCTCGAGCGCGACGCGTTGCTGCGCGCGCACTACCAGCGCCGATTCGAGCACATCCTGGTCGACGAGTTCCAGGACACCAACCGCCTGCAGTACCGCTGGCTCAAGGCGCTGGCGGGCGGCGGCGCCGCGATGTTCGCCGTCGGCGACGACGACCAGAGCATCTATGCGTTTCGCGGCGCCAACGTCGGCAACATGGCGGCGTTCGAGCGCGAGTTCTCGGTCGCCAACCTGGTCAAGCTCGAGCAGAACTACCGCTCGCACGGGAACATCCTCGACCGCGGCGAACGCGCTGATCCGCAACAACCTCAACCGCCTCGGCAAGATCCTCTGGACCGACTTCGGCGAAGGCGAACCGGTGCGCGTGCACGAGGCGAGCACCGACGCGCTCGAGGCGCAGTGGCTGGTCGAAGAGATCCAGGCACTCTCGCGCGACGGACTCGCTCGCGACGACATCGCGGTGCTGTATCGCTCCAACGCCCAGTCGCGGGTGATCGAGCACGCGCTGTTCGCCGCAGGATTGCCGTACCGGGTCTACGGCGGCCTGCGCTTCTTCGAGCGCGCCGAGGTCAAGCACGCGCTCGCCTACCTGCGCCTGATCGAGAACGGCGACGACGACGGCGCGTTCCTGCGCGTGGTGAACTTTCCGGCGCGTGGAATAGGCGCGCGCAGCGTCGAGGCGGTGCAGGACGCCGCGCGTGCCACCGGGTGCAGCCTGTCCGACGCGGCGTCGATGCTCGAGGGTGCGGCGGCGAACCGGATGTCGGCGTTCTCCGGGCTGATCGCGGCGCTGCGCGCGGACACTCGCGCGATGTCGCTCGCCGAAACGGTCGAACACGTGATCGATCGCAGCGGGCTGGTCGCGCACTATCGCGCCGAGCGCGAAGGCCAGGAGCGTGTCGAGAACCTGCGCGAACTGGTCAACGCGGCGGCGGCGTTCGTGATGCAGGACGTTATCGGTGCGAACGAATCCGATCGCGCGGCGGGTGCGCCGCACGACGGCGCTCCGTCGCGCGACCTGCTCCGGCACGACGAACCGCAGGTCGACGACGCGACGCGTGCCGAAGCGCCGCTCGCGGCAGCGCCGATCGGCGACGCGCCAGCCACGCCGATCACGCCGCTCGCGGCCTTCCTCGCGCACGCTTCGCTCGAGGCCGGCGATCACCAGGCTTCGGAGGGTGCCGAAGCGATCCAGTTGATGACCGTGCATTCGGCCAAGGGGCTGGAGTTCGACGCGGTGTTCATCACCGGGGTCGAGGAAGGGTTGTTCCCGCACGAGAACGCGGTCGCCGAGGAAGACGGACTCGAGGAGGAGCGCCGGCTGATGTACGTCGCGATCACCAGGGCGCGCAAGCGCCTGTACCTGTCGTTCTCGCAGACGCGCATGCTCCACGGCCAGACGCGCTACAGCCTGAAGTCGCGCTTCGTCGACGAACTGCCGGAGGGATCGATGAAGTGGCTCACTCCGCGAACAGGCGCTCGCCAGGACAGTTGGCGCGAGGGCTGGGGCAACTGGGAGGGGTTCGGCGCGCAGCGCGTGGCCCCGGGTTCGCGCGCGCGTTCCGCGCCGTCGAGCGCGACCCCGGCCTGGTCCGACGCGGTGCACCAGGCGAGCCGGGGCGATCGTCCGGTGGCGCAGCGTTTCGAGCGCGGCCTGGCGTTTCAGGTCGGGCAGTCGGTCGCGCACGCGCGCTTCGGCGAGGGAGTGATCATCGACCTCGAGGGCAGCGGGAGCGACGCGCGCGTCCAGGTGAACTTCGGCGACGCGGGCGTGAAGTGGCTCGCGCTCTCGGTCGCCAGGCTCGAGCCGGTCGGCTGAGCGCCGCGCGCTCGCCGACGCTCAACCTTCGGCGGGTTCTTCTTCGCCGAGGACCGCGTCGCGGTAAGTGGGCCAGAACGAGCAGTACAGCGCGCTCAGCACGACGAGCGACAGCGGCGAGAGGATCGCCGACATCAGCATCGGCGCGGCGCCCAGTGCGCATCTTCAGCGCCTGCACCAGCAACGACGCAGCGAACGCGACCGCGAACCAGGTGAAGACGTAGGCCAGGAACGCCCCCTTG
Organism: uncultured beta proteobacterium; assembly: GCA_963696745.1. Classification (GTDB taxonomy): domain Bacteria; phylum Pseudomonadota; class Gammaproteobacteria; order Burkholderiales; family Burkholderiaceae_E; genus Quisquiliibacterium. Next base: position 911,298 of record CAVOLL010000010.1, on the reverse strand, counting down.
TTGCGCATCACTCCCGCGAAGCTGAAGAACAAGGCCTTGACCGGCGTGACGTCGTGCCAGGCGACGAACAGCGGCGCGTACCAGAGCGCGGCCTGCAGCGGCGCGTAGACGACCAGAAACACCAGCGACGCGTACACCAGCGAGGTCTCGGCCAGTCCGGGGTCGTCGGCCTGGATCGTTCCGGTGGCGATCTGCAGCAACGTGCCGCCGTCGGCCAGCGAGGCGAGCGCGAGAGTCGCGAGAGTGGCTGCCGCGTTGACGCGCCCCGAGAACGAGCAGCAGCGGCCAGGCCGCGCCGCCGCGGTCGCGAAAACCCGCGAACAGCATCTGCGGCGTCGGTGTCTGGCCGCGGTCGGCCGCGCGCACCGCGTGCATGACCCCGACCGACATCACCGGCGTGACCAGCATCGGCGCGAACGGGCCGAGCAGCGGGATCAGCGTCGTCGCCATCAGCATGATCAGGTACATGAAGGTGATCGCGAGAAGCGGGATCGGGTTGCGCCCGCAGGAGCCGGAAGCCCTCGATGGCCCAGCGCCCGCCCGAGGCGGTGGGGAGTGTTGCGATCTGCATCGGCGAAGCGTATTCGGGTCAGTCGATTGGTGGAACGTCGGCGCGACGAGCGCGAAGGATACGCTCGAAATGCTGCCGGGTCCTTCGGTGTCACCAATTGTGCCGGACGCGGCAGGTGCAGGTCGTGCAGGCGCGACAGCCAGAAACGCGTCGCCGCGGCGCGCAGCATCGTCGGCCAGGCCTCGCGCTCGGCGGCGGCGCAACTCGCGCACCGCGCGATAGGCCGCGAGCAGCGCGTTCAGTCGCGCGGCGTCGAATTCGCCGCTGCGATCGTCGATGCACCAGTCGTTGCAAGCGACCGCGAGGTCGAACACCCAGGCGTCGGTCGCGGCGAAGTAGAAATCGATCACGCCGCCCAGCTTCGCGCCATCGAACAGGACGTTGTCGCGAAACAGGTCGGCGTGCACCGCGCTCGCCGGCAGCGAGTCGAACGCGGCCGAAGCGGCGAAGCGCGCGTAGCGCTCGTTCTCCTGCCGCGCGAGCTCGTCCTGCGCGGGCGTGAGGAACGCGGCGAGGTCGGCGATCGCGGCGGGCCACCAGTGCACGCCGCGGGGATTGATCTGCACGCGCGCCGTAGTCGGCCGCCGCGGCGTGCATCCGCGCGAGCAATTGCGCCGACCTGTGCGCAGTGCTGCGGCTCGGGGTGCTCGACGCCGGCGCCGTCGAGCCTCGTGACCAGCGCTGCGGGTTTGCCGCTCAGCGTTCCGAGCGACGTTCCGGCGCGATCGCGCACCGGATCGGGGCAGGGGATGCCGTGCGCCGCGAGATGGTGCATCAGGTCGAGGTAGAACGGCAGCTCGGCCGCGCTCAGGCGCTCGAACAGCGTGAGGACGTAGCGCCCGCGTTGCGTGTCGACGAAGAAGTTCGAGTTCTCGATACCCGCCGCGATGCCTTCGACCGCGCGCAGCGCGCCGAGGTCGAATCGCTCGAGCCAGCGCCCGAGTTGCGCGCGGCTGACGGGCGTGAATACGGCCATCGTCGTCTTCGGGGCGAAAGAGCCGGGGTGACGCCGCTACAGGTTGAGCAGCAGTTCGCGCTCGCTCGCGGTCGGTGCGAAGCCGCGGCTGCCGTAGAACTCGAAGATCGCCTCGACCACCTGCGCCGGCTCGTCGACGATCTGCATCAGCTCGATGTCCTCCGGGTCGATCAGGCCGTTGGCCGCGAGCGAGTCGCGCATCCAGTCGATCAGCCCCTTCCAGAAGGCGGAGTCGACCAGGATCACCGGAATGCGCCGGCCCATCCGGGTCTGGATCAGCGTAAGCACGTCGCCCAGCTCGTCGAGCGTGCCGAATCCCCCGGGCACGGCGACGAACGCGGTCGCGTACTTCGCGAACGCGACCTTGCGCGCGAAGAAATGGCGGAAGTTCACCGAGATGTCCTGGTAGGCGTTGCCGTGCTGCTCGTGCGGCAATTCGATGTTCAGGCCGACCGAGGGCGAGCTGCCCGCGTGCGCGCCGCGATTGGCCGCTTCCATGATCCCGGGGCCGCCGCCCGAGATCACCGTGAATCCGGCATCCGAGAGCATCCGCGCCAGTTCCACCGTCAGTTCGTACCAGCGGTGCCCGGGACGGACCCGGGCGCTGCCGAAGATCGACACCGCGGGGCGGATCTCGGCGAGGCGCTCGGTCGCCTCGACGAACTCTGAGATAATTCCCAAGATATGCCACGACTCGCGAGCCTTGAGCGACGTCGAGCGCTCAAGGCTCGGAATCGCGCGCAACTGCGGCACTTGCTTGGTGCTGGACATGACTGACAACACGCTCCTGCTGGTCGACGGCTCGAGCTTTCTGTACCGCGCGTTTCACGCGCTGCCCGACCTCCGAAACGCCGACGGCGAGCCGACCGGCGCCGTGTACGGAATGGTGGGGATGCTACGGCGTCTGCGATCCGACGGCAAACTCGGCGGCGGCGCGACGCACGGCGCGATGGTGTTCGACGCGCCGGGCAAGACTTTCCGCGACGACTGGTACCCGCAGTACAAGGCCAACCGCGCGCCGATGCCCGACGACCTCGTGCGCCAGATCCCGGTGATCCACGAGATCGTCCGCGCGCTGGGCTGGCCGCTCGTGATGATCGAGGGCATCGAGGCCGACGACGTGATCGGGACGCTCGCGACGCAGGCGCACGAGCGCGGCATGCGCACGATCGTCGCCACCGGCGACAAGGACCTGGCGCAGCTCGTGAGCCGACACGTCACGCTGATCAACACGATGACGCCGCGCGGCGGACCCCCCGAGCGGCTCGATCGCGAGGCGGTGATCGAGAAGTTCGGCGTGCCGCCCGAGCGCATCGTCGACTGGCTCTCGCTGGTCGGAGACACGGTGGACAACGTTCCCGGCGTCGAGAAGGTCGGGCCCAAGACCGCGGTGAAGTGGCTGCGCGAGTACGACTCGCTCGACGGCGTGCTCGAGCACGCCGACGCGATCGGCGGCGTCGTCGGCGAGAACCTGCGCAAGGCTCGCGACTGGCTTTCGACGGCGCGAAAGCTCGTGACCGTGAAGACCGACTGCGATCTCGCGCCGCACGTCGACTCGATCGACGACTCCCTCGCGCTGGCCGACGAACGTGTCGCCGATCTTCGCGAACTGTTCGAACGCTACGGATTTCGCAGCTGGCTGCGCGAGATCGAGGCCGGCGCGGCGCGCCCGGACGCAGGCAGTGGCGGCGACGCCGACGCAGACCCGGTCGATGGCGACGACAGCGTCGGCGAGAGCATCGGCAACGGCGACGCCGGCGAAGGCGGGGTCGGGTCGGCCCCGCGCAGGAAGAAGGTCGCCCCCGGGGCGCGAATCGGCCTCGCCGACGACGTCGCGCCTGCGCCTGCCGACGCCGGGATCGCCACCCACTACGAGATGGTCGCCACCGACGCCGAACTCGACGCCTGGCTCGCGCGCGTCGATGCCGCGGCGCTCACCGCGGTCGACACCGAGACCACGTCGCTCGACCCGATGCTGGCTGAACTGGTGGGGATCTCGCTCTCGGTCGAACCGGGCGTCGGGTGCTACATACCGGTCGCGCACGCCTACGCCGGCGTGCCCGACCAGCTCGGGCGCGAGCACGTGCTCGAACGGATGCGGGCCTGGCTCGAGAGTCCCGACAAGCGAAAGGTCGGGCAGAACCTGAAGTACGACGCGCACGTGTTCGAGAACCACGGCATCGTGCTCGGCGGGATCGAGCACGACACGCTGCTCGAGAGCTACGTGCTCGAGGCGCACCGTCCGCACGACATGGACTCGCTCGCGCGCCGGCACCTCGGTCGCGAAACGATTCCCTACGCCAGCGTCGCCGGCAAGGGTGCGGCGCAGATCGGCTTCGAGCAGGTGGCGCTCGATCAGGCCACCCGATACTCGGCCGAGGACGCCGAGGTCACGATGCACCTGCATCGCACGCTCTACCCGCGCATCTCGGCCGAGCCCGCGCTCGAGCGCATCTACCGCGAGATCGAGATGCCGGCCTCGATCGTGCTCCAGCGCATGGAGCGCCACGGCGTGCTGGTCGACGCCGAGCTGCTCGCCGCGCAGTCCGAGGAGCTCGGTCGCGAGGTGATGGCGCTCGAGGCGAACGCGCACGAGGCGGCCGGGCAGCCGTTCAACCTGAATTCGCCGAAGCAGCTGGGCGAGATCCTGTTCGAGCGCCTCGGCCTGCCGGTCGTGAAGAAGACCCCAGGCGGCGCGCCGTCCACCGACGAGGACGTGCTCGAGCAACTCGCCCAGGACTATCCGCTGCCGCGGATCCTGCTCGACTACCGCGGGCTGGCCAAGCTCAAGTCCACCTACACCGACAAGCTGCCGCGGATGGTCAATCCGCGCACCGGACGCGTGCACACCAGCTACTCGCAGGCGGTCGCGGTCACCGGCAGGCTCGCCTCGAGCGATCCGAATCTGCAGAACATTCCGGTGCGCACGCCGCAGGGCCGGCGCATCCGCGAGGCCTTCATCGCGCCGCCCGGGTGCCTGATCGTCTCGGCCGACTACTCGCAGATCGAGCTGCGCATCATGGCGCACATCTCGGGCGACGAGTCGCTGCTCGACGCCTTCGCGAAGGGCTGCGGACGTGCACCGCGCCACCGCCGCCGAGATCTTCGGGTCACGCTCGACGAGGTCAACGCGGAGCAGCGCCGCTACGCCAAGGTGATCAACTTCGGCCTGATCTACGGCATGAGCGCGTTCGGCCTCGCCGCCAACCTCGGCATCGAGCGCGACGCGGCGAAGAACTACATCGAGCGCTACTTCGAGCGCTACCCGAGCGTGCGACGCTACATGGACGAGACGCGCGAACTGGCGCGCAGCGCAGGGTTACGTCGAAACGGTGTTCGGGCGCAGGCTCTGGCTCGCCGAGATCCGCAGCCCGAACGGGCCGCGTCGACAGGGCGCCGAGCGCGCCGCGATCAACGCGCCGATGCAGGGCACGGCGGCCGACCTGATCAAGCTGTCGATGATCGCCGTGCACCACTGGATCGCGAGCGAGCGGCTCGCGGCGCGCCTGATCATGCAGGTGCACGACGAACTGGTGCTCGAGGTGCCGCAGGCCGAGCTCGATACGGTGCGCGAGGGCGTGCGCCGGCTGATGTCGGGTGTGGCGAAATTGCGCGTTCCGCTCGATGTGGACGTCGGCGCCGGACCGAACTGGGAGAAAGCGCATTAGAGTGCGCCTGCGAACGAACATGACAGACACGAACGGACGGCGATGACGCTGCTGCACATCATGGCGGCCACGCTGCTCGCCGGCGTCGCGAGCGTTCTCGCTGCGGCGGCGCTGTCGCTCACCGTGCTCTCGGGCGTCGTGCACCGGCTGGTGAGCCTGTCGGCCGGACTGCTGCTGGGCATGGCGGTGCTGCACCTGTTGCCCGAGGCGATCGAATCGGGCGCCGACCTGCACATGCTCAGTGCGACGCTTCTCGCCGGGCTGGTCGGTTTCTTCCTGCTCGAGAAACTCGCGATCTTTCGTCACAGCCACCACTACGAAGGCGACGGGCACGGGCACAGCCACGGCCACGACAGCGACGAAGCGGGTCCCCAGGGCATGCTGATCCTGGTGGGCGACGGCATCCACAACTTCGCCGACGGCGTCATCATCGCCGCGGCGTTCCTCGCCGACATCAGGCTCGGCTGGATGACCGCGTTCGCGGCCGCCGCGCACGAGATTCCGCAGGAGATCGGCGACTTCATCGTGCTCAGGAACGCCGGTTACTCGCGCGCCCGCGCGCTGATCTACAACCTGCTCAGCGGGCTCGCCGCCGTGCTCGGCGGACTCGTCGGGTACCTGATGCTGGGCCAGCGCGGCGCGATCCTGCCCTACGTACTGATGCTCGCCGCGGCGAGCTTCATCTACATCGCGCTCGCCGACCTCGTGCCCGACCTGCATCGCCAGAGCCGAGAGCACCGCAACGAGTCGGGCCTGCAACTGACGCTGATGCTGATCGGCATCGCACTGGTCGCGCTTCTCACCGGCGGAATGCACGCGCACTGAGCGGTCCTGGTGCTTGCTCGCCGGCGCACGGTACGCCGGCGCACGCCGCGTCGGCGTGCGCCAGCGTTGCGCTCAGCGCCCGAAGGCGTCGGTGCCGGTCGCGATCGGGCGCGCCGGATCGGCGCACCACTCGCTCCACGAACCCGGATACAGCGCGCTTTCGCCCATGCCGGCGAGTTCCATCGCGATCATGTTGTGACACGCGGTGATGCCCGAGCCGCAGTAGTGCACGACGCGCTCCGCGGGCGTGTCGCCGAGCAGGCTCGAGTATTGAGCCCGCAGTGCCTCGGCCGGCTTGAAACGGCCGTCGGGTCGAAGGTTGCGCTGGAACGGCCAGTTCAATGCGCCCGGGATGTGGCCGGCGACCGGGTCGAGCGGCTCGATCTCGCCGGCGTAGCGCTCGGGGATCCGTGCGTCGAGCAGCACACCCGACCCGCCTTCGGGCGAGCGCTTCGCGGCGGCGATCTCGGCGGCGATGTCGGCGGTCGACACCGCGCGCGCCAGCGGCGCCGCGGCGACGAAATCGCCCGCGGCGCAACGCACGGTCTCGGTCGACAGCGGGTATCCGGCGCGTTTCCAGGCGCCGATCGCTCCGTCGAGCACGGCAACCCGCGAGTGCCCGATCCAGCGCGCGAGCCACCAGAGCCTGGAGGCGAGCATCCCGCCCTGGTCGTCGTACGCGACCAGCTGCTGATCGCGCGACAGGCCGATCGCGCGCAGTCGCGCGGCCAGCTCGCCGGGCTCGGGCAGCGGATGGCGTCCGTTGCGCCCGTTGGTCGCGCCGGCGAGGTCGTCGTCCTGGTGAAGGAAGTGCGCGCCGGGGATGTGGCCCGCGGCATAGGCGCGCCGCCCGGCGTTGGCGTCGAACAGGTCGTGGCGGCAGTCGACGACGACGCAGTGGTCGATCACCGTTGCGAGTTCCTCGACCTGGATCGTGGTCGTCCAGTGCGCGAGCGGCGACGCGGGCATCAGTCCGCCTCCATCCCCAACTCGCGACGATAGAACTCGTGGAAGTGCTGCATTCCGTCCTCCATCGGGCTCTGGTAGGGACCGGCGTCGTTCTCGCCGCGTTCGGCGAGGATGCGCCGCCCCGCGTCCATGCGCAGCGCGATCTCGTCGTCCTCGACGCAGGTCTCCATGTACGCGGCGCGTTCGGCCTCGATGAACTCGCGCTCGAACAGCGCGATCTCCTCGGGATAGTAGAACTCCACGACGTTGGTCGTGCGGCGCGGGCCACGCGGGATCACCGTGGAAACGACCAGCACGTGCGGGTACCACTCGAGCATCACATTCGGATAGTAGGTGAGCCAGACCGCCCCGTGCGAGGGCAGCTTGCCGCCGCGAAAGCGCATCAGTTGCTCGTGCCAGCGCGCGTAGGCCGGCGTTCCCGGCCTGGACAGTTCCGAGCGCACTCCCACCGTCTGCACCGAATGCCAGTCGCCGAAATCCCAGCGCAGGTCGTCACAGCTCACGAACCCGCCCAACCCGGGGTGGAAGGGGGCGACGTGGTAGTCCTCCAGATAGACCTCGATGAACGTCTTCCAGTTGTAGTCGCACTCGTGGATCTCGACGTGATCGAGCATGTATCGGTCGAAGTCGAACTCGCGCTCGAGCCCGAGTCCGGCGAGATCGCGCGCGACGTCGCGCGGACCCTCGAACAGCATTCCGCGCCAGTCCTGAAGCGGGGTGCGCCCGAGATCGAGACAGGGCTGCGGCTCGAAGTGCGGCGCCCCGAGCAGCTTTCCCTGCAGGTCGTAGGTCCAGCGATGGACCGGGCAGACGATGTTCGAGGTGTTGCCGCGGCCGCTGAGCATCACGGCCTGGCGGTGCCGGCACACGTTCGAGAGCAGCTCCACCGAGTCGTTCGAGCGCACCAGCACCCGTCCTTCGTTCTCGGCGGCGAGCGCGTGGTAGTCGCCTTGCGCCGGGACCATCAGGCTGTGCCCGACGTACCCGGGACCGCGGCGGAACAGCGTCTGCAGTTCGCGCGCGAACAACGTCTCGTCGAAGTACACCGAGACCGGCAACTGAGCGCATGAGCGCGCGAAATGACGACCCCGACCCAGATCCGACATCCCTAAACCTCCCGAACGAGCGAGCGTCGAAAAGCCGAACCAAGCCTGCACGGCGTCCTTGGCCGATGCATCGTGCGACACGGTTTGGCAGGCGCACAGGAGGCGCGAGCATACCCCAAACGAGTCGGCCGGGGCATCGAGCGCGGCACCGGCCCGGCGCGGATCATCGAACGATATCCCCGAGGATACCCCTGCCACGGCGAGAGGGTCCCGAATCGCAGTAAAATCAATGTTTTGCCATGCGCTGCGTGGCCACGAAAGCGATTGACCATGGTGAAAAAGGCGGGCAAGGCTGCCGCGGTCGGACAGGCGTCCGCGCTGTCGTACGAGCAGGCGGTCGAAGAACTCGAGCAGCTGGTCGCGCAGATGGAGGGCGGTACGCTGCCGCTGGAGGAATCGCTCGCCGCGTACAAGCGCGGCGCCGAACTGGTCGCGCACTGTCGCAAGGTTCTGGCCGACGTACAGCAACAGGTGTCGGTTCTCGAGGGCGAGCTGCTCAAGCCCTTCGACGCGCGTGCCGCCCGTGGCGGACAAGCCGGGCAGGACGACGATGAGGGCGGCGACGGCGATGGCGACGATGACGGCGATGAAGGCGATGACGACGACGGCGATGACGACGACGGCGATGACGACGGCGACAATGACGGCGATGACGCGGCACGCTGATTCGGTGCGCGCAACGGTGGCGGCTGATGGACGCCGTCGCGAGCAGCCGCGCGCTTCGTCGAGCGCCGGCTTCGACGCCTGGATGCGTGCGATGGCGGCACGCACCGAAGTCGCGCTGGCTGCGGCGCTGGCGGCCTCGGGCGCGGTGCCTTCGGCGCTGGCCCAGGGCATGCGCTACGCGGTGCTCGACGGCGGCAAGCGCGTGCGCCCGGCGCTGGTGCACGCCGCGGGCGCGGTGTCGCGAGCCGACGCCGCGGCGCTCGACGCGCCCGCCTGCGCGGTCGAGTTCATCCACGCCTACTCGCTGGTGCACGACGACCTTCCGTGCATGGACGACGACGCGCTGCGGCGCGGCAAGCCGACCGTGCACGTGGCCTTCGGCGAGGCGACCGCGATGCTGGTGGGCGACGCGCTGCAGGCGCTCGCGTTCGAGATGCTCGCCTCGGGCCGTCGCCGCGCCGGACGCGGTCCTCGCGATGGTGGCCGAACTGGCGCGCGCTGCCGGGGCCGGCGGCATGGCCGGCGGCCAGGCGATCGACCTCTCGGTCGTGGGCCCGCGCCCGATCGCGCCGCGCTCGAGGACATGCACCGGCGCAAGACCGGGCGCGTTGCTGTGCGCGAGCGTGCGCCTCGGCGCGCTTGCCGGCGAGCGCGCTCGACGCCGCGGAGTCGCGGCGCTCGATGCACTACGCGCAGGCGGTTGGCCTGGCGTTCCAGGTGGTCGACGACATCCTCGACGTCGAGGGCGATCGCGGCGCAGCATCGGCAAGACCGCCGGCAAGGACAGCGCGCAGAACAAACCCACCTACGTGTCGGTGCTGGGCGTGGCCGAGTCGCGCCGCCTCGCGGCTTCGCTGCGCGAGCGCGCGCACGAAGCGATCGCGCCGCTGGGCGCGCGCGCGTCGCGCCTGGGCGAACTCGCCGAGCTGATCGTGAAACAGGAGCGCCTAGGCCGGTGGTGGACCAGGGCCTGCTCGAGGCGATCGATTCGCCGGCCGACCTGCGCGCGCTGCGGCGCGAACAGCTCGCCCAGCTCGCGGTCGAGTTGCGCGCCTTCGTCCTCGACTCGGTGTCGAGCACCGGCGGGCACCTCTCGTCGAACCTCGGGCACGGTGGAACTCGCGATCGCGTTGCACTACGTGTTCGACACGCCGCGCGATCGCCTCGTCTGGGACGTCGGCCACCAGAGCTATCCGCACAAGATCCTCACCGGCCGGCGCGCGAAGATGTCCACGCTGCGACAGTTCGGCGGCATCTCCGGCTTTCCGGCGCAGGCCGAATCCGAGTACGACACCTTCGGCACCGCGCACTCGTCGACGTCGATATCGGCCGCGCTCGGCATGGCGGTGGCGTCGCGCAACAAGGGCGAGAACCAGGGTCCGAAGCCGCCGCCGCCACGTCGCCGTCATCGGCGACGGTGCGATGAGCGCGGGCATGGCGTTCGAGGCGATGAACAACGCCGGCGTCACGCCCGGACATCGACCTGCTGGTGATCCTCAACGACAACGACATGTCGATCTCGCCGCCGGTGGGCGCGCTCAACCGCTACCTGGCACGGCTGATGTCCGGGCAGTTCTACTGCGCGCGCGCGTGACGTCGGCCGCGCGGTGCTGTCGAAAGTTCCGCCGATGATGGAACTCGCGCGCCGCCTCGAAGAGCACGCCAAGGGCATGGTCGTGCCCGGCACGATGTTCGAGGAGTTCGGCTTCAACTACGTCGGCCCGATCGACGGCCACGACCTCGATTCGCTGGTACCGACCCTGCAGAACATGCGCGAGCTGCGCGGCCCGCAGTTCCTGCACGTCGTCACGAAGAAGGGGCAGGGCTACAAGCTCGCCGAGGCCGATCCGGTGCTCTACCACGGTCCCGGCAAGTTCGATCCCGGCGAAGGCATCAGAAGCCGTCGACTTCGCCGGCCAAGCTCACCTACACGCAGGTGTTCTCCGACTGGGTCTGCGACATGGCGCGCGCCGACGAGCGCCTGGTCGCGATCACGCCGGCGATGCGCGAGGGCTCGGGCCTGGTCGAGTTCGAGCAGACGCTTCCCGCGGCGCTACTTCGACGTCGGCATCGCCGAGCAGCACGCGGTCACCTTCGCCGCGGGCCTCGCCTGCGAGGGCCTCAGGCCGGTGGTCGCGATCTACTCGACCTTCCTGCAGCGCGGCTACGACCAGCTGATCCACGACGTCGCGCTGCAGAACCTGCCGGTGATCTTCGCGCTCGATCGCGCCGGCCTGGTGGGCGCCGACGGCGCGACGCACGCCGGCAACCTACGACTTCGCCTACCTGCGCTGCATTCCGAACATGGTCGTGCTCGCGCCCTCGGACGAAGACGAGTGCCGCGCAGATGCTCAGCACCGCGTTTCGCCACGACGGCCCGAGCGCGGTGCGCTACCCGCGCGGCGCGGGCACCGGCGTCGACGCCCGCGGCGGGGCTCGACGCGCTGCCGTTCGGGCGCGGCGAAGTTCGCCGCCAGGGCCGCGGCGTGGCGATCCTCGCATTCGGCACCATGCTCGCGCCGAGCCTGAAGGCGGGCGAAGCGATCGACGCGACCGTGGCGAACATGCGCTGGGTCAAGCCGGTGGACGCCGCAACTGGTCGCGCGAACTGGCGCGCACGCACGGCGCGCTGGTCACGGTCGAGGAGCACGCGGTGATGGGCGGCGCGGGCAGCGCCGTGTCCGAGGCGCTCGCCGCCGCCGGAATCGTGGTGCCGCTGCTGCAACTCGGCCTGCCCGACCGCTTCATCGACCACGGCGAGCAGGCGCAACTGCTGCGCTCGGTCGGGCTCGACGCCGAGGGCATCGGGCGCTCGATCCGCGAGCGGTTCGGCGAACGGATCGTCGGCGCTCCGATCCTCACCCTGCTGAGACAGTGATGAAGCAGAAAGAATCCGGCCACAAAGTGGCGCTGCTCACCGCCGCCGGCAGCGGCATGGGCGCCGCGATCGCCCGCCGCCTCGCCGCCGACGGGTATCGAATCGCGATCCTTTCCTCGTCGGGCAAGGGCGAGGCGCTCGCGAAGGAGCTGGGCGGCGTCGGCGTCACCGGCTCGAACCGCGAACCGGCGGACCTCGCGCGCGTCGTCGACCTCGCGCTGGAGCGTTACGGGCGCATCGACGCGGTGGTCAACAGCGCCGGGCACGGCCCCAAGGGCTCGCTGCTCGAGATCAGCGACGCCGACTGGCAGCTGGGCATGGAAACCTACCTGCTGCACGTGATCAGGGTCCTGCGCCTGGTCACGCCGGCGATGGAGCGCGCCGGAGGCGGCGCGATCGTCAACATCTCCACCTACGCCGCGTTCGAGCCCGATCCGGCGTTCCCGACCTCGGGGGTGTTTCGCGCCGGACTGGCGGCCTTCACCAAGCTCTACTCCGACCAGTACGCCGCGAAGAACATCCGCATCAACAATGTGCTGCCGGGCTTCATCGACAGCCTTCCCGAGAAGGAGCAGTTCCGCGCCCGCATTCCGATGGGGCGCTACGGCACGGTCGACGAGATCGCACACACGGTCGCGTTCCTGCTCTCGGACGGCGCGTGTTACGTCACCGGGCAGAACCTTCGGGTCGACGGCGGTATCACGCGCTCGGTCTGAACGGGCATAATCAGGTCTGATCTCCGACCCGAAAGCCATGAATATCCGCGACCCCAACATTCTGGTCGACCCGCCGATGCCCGATGTGCAGAGCGGCGTCGACGTGCGCCAGCAGCCGATCCAGCGCGTCGGCGTGAAGGACCTGCGCTACCCGCTGCGCTGGCGCGGCGCCGACGGCGTCGACCAGCCGGGTGTCGGGGCCTTCAGCCTCTACGTCGCGCTGCCGGCCGAGCCAGAAGGGCACGCACATGTCGCGCTTCGTCGAGCTGCTCGAGAACGCGATCTCACCCTCGGCGCCGGCGCTCGACACCGCCACGATCGCGGCGCTGCACGCCGACATGCTCGCACGGCTCGAGGCCGAGAGCGGGCGGATCGAGGTCGGTTTCACGCTGTTCCTGCAAAAGGCCGCGCCGGTTTCGAAGGTGTTGAGCCTGCTCGACTACGAGGTGCGGGTCGCGATCGACGGCGGCGCCGGCGTCGCGAGCACCTCGCTCACGGTCGTGGTGCCGGTCAAGAGCCTTTGCCCGTGCAGCAAGAGCGTCGCCGACTACGGCGCGCACAACCAGCGCTCGCACGTCACGATCACGGTCGGCGCGAGCGAGCCGATCGCGCCCGAGGAGTTGATCCATGTTGCCGAGGCCGAAGCGTCGAGCGAGATCTTCGGTCTGCTCAAGCGGGTCGACGAGAAGTACATCACCGAGCGCGCCTACGACAACCCGAAGTTCGTCGAGGATCTGGTGCGCGACGTGGCGGGGCGCCTGAAGAAGGACGCGCGGATCGAGTCGTTCACGGTCGAGGCCGAGAACTTCGAGTCGATCCACAACCATTCGGCCTACGCACGGATCGATCACACGGCGTGACCCCTACAGGGAGGCAATGATGGCGCGGATCACGAAGATCTCCGGATTCCAGCCCGGGTTCATCTACGACGTATCGCAGAAGGTCGGACCGACCCAGACGTCGATGAACGCCCTCGACGACGTCATGCTGACGCAGTTGCTGCTCGGCCTCTACGTCGCGCACAAGCCTGGCTCGCGCAACGCCAAGGGCCTCGCGGTCCCTTCGCCCACCGGCACCTTCGACGCGACCACTGGCTTCTGGATCTTCGAGTTCCAGTCGCGGATGCAAGCCGGGAGTTACTCGCAGGTCGTCGACGGCTGGCTCAGCCCCTGTACGACGGCCAACGGGCGGCACTCGAAGGGCGAGTTCATGATCTACCGGCTGAACCGCGCGGTCCACGACGACAATCCGGCGCGCTTCGCGACGCTGCTGTTCACGACGCCGATGGTTCCCGCGGCGCTGAAGTCGATCGCACCCAAGGCCTAGGGGGCGGACGTGGGGCGGCGCTTCAGTCCCTGAAGTTCTGGTAATTCAGCGGCACGTCGGTCACGTCCTTCTTGAGCAGCGCGATCACCGACTGCAGGTCGTCGCGCTTGGAGCCCGACACGCGCACCGTGTCGCCCTGGATGCTGGCCTGCACCTTGAGCTTGCTGTCCTTGATCAGGCGCACGATCCGCTTGGCGAGATCGCCCGACACGCCGTGGCGCACCGTGACCGACTGCTTCATCTTGTCGCCGCCGATCTTCTGCGGATCGCCGTAGTCGAGAAAGCGCACGTCCACGCCGCGTTTCGCGCACTTGCCCAGCAAGACGTCGCGCACCTGGCCGAGCTTGAACTCGTCGTCGGCGAAGACGGTGAGCTCGCGCTCCTTCTGTTCGATCCGCGCGTCCGACCCCTTGAAGTCGTAGCGGTTGGTGACTTCCTTGTTGGCCTGGTCCAGCGCGTTGCGCAACTCGACCATGTCGGCTTCGCAGGCGACGTCGAAGGTAGGCATCTCGTTTCTCCTCTCAGTAGAGCTTGCGTTCGAAGAACCTCGCGGCGCCCATCGCCGGGTCCAACTCGAAGGGCTCGAAGCCCGCGGCCAGGTAGGCGCGCACCGCTGCTTCGTTGCCGTCGAGCACCTCGAGCGTGATTTTGCAGCATCCGCGCACGCGCGCCTCCTCCTCAACGGCGCCGAGCAGCGCGCGGCCCACGCCGCGGCGCTGAAACCGGGCGGTGACGGCGATGTCGTGGATGTTGAGCAGAGGCTCGGCCCGGAACGTCGACACGCCCTCGAAGCAGTTGACCACGCCCGCGGCTTGGCCATCGACGAACGCGAGCCAGCCGACGAAATAAGCGCGCGCCGCGAGCACCGCGGGCAGGCGGCTCTTCACACGATCGTCGAGGCCGTAGCCGCGCCCTGTGGGACCGGACGCGTACTCGTCGAGCAACGCCAGCAGCGCAGCGACGTGCGACCCGTCGGCGAAGTCGATTCGGCGGATCGAGACCTCGGGATCGATAGTGCGGTCGTTGCTCGGGTTCATCGGTTCGTCAGTGCTCCGGGACGGGTGCGGCGGTTTCGGCTAGGGTACGCGACTCTCGAGCGACTCCCAGCGCTCGAGGCACTCCAGCAGCGCGGCCTCGATCGCAGCGAAGCGCTCGTTGAACGCCTTCGGATCGCCGCTCGCGTCGCGATAGGTGCGCGGGATCGGCGAGCGTCCGCCGAGCGTCTTCTGTTCCGCTTCGAGCGCCGCGATTCTCGCCGGCAGCGCGTCGAGTTCGGCTGTTCCTTGTAGCGACAGCTTGGTGCGCACCGGCGTGCCTTGCTCGCCGCTTGTGGCCGCCGCGCCCGGCGCCGGGTCGGCACGGCGCGCGGCGGCGACAGCGCCCGGCGCAGCGTCGTGGTGCCCTCGCGCGAGCGTGCGAGCTCGTAGTCGGCGTAGCCGCCCGCGTACTCGCGCCAGCGTCCGTCGCCGAGCGCGGCGATCGTCTGCGTGACGACGTTGTCGAGGAACGCCCGATCGTGGCTGACCAGCAGCACCGTGCCCGGGTAGTCGGCGAGCAGTTCCTCGAGCAGTTCGAGCGTGTCGATGTCCAGGTCGTTGGTCGGCTCGTCGAGCACCAGCAGGTTGGCCGGGCGCGCGAACAGCCGCGCGAGCAGCAGCCGGTTGCGCTCGCCGCCCGACAGCGAGCGCACCGGCGAGCGCGCCCGCTCGGGCGCGAACAGGAAGCGTTCCAGATAGCTCATCACGTGCGTGCGGCGTCGCGCCGATCTCGATCCACTCGGAGCCCGGGCTGATCGTTTCCGTCGACGTCGCCTCGTCGTCGAGCTGCGCGCGCAGCTGGTCGAAGTACGCGACCTGTCGATTGGTGCCGAGACGCACCGGAGCCGCTGTCGGGCGCGATCTCGCCGAGCAGAAGCTTCAGCAGCGTCGTCTTGCCCGCGCCGTTCGGGCCGATCAGCCCGAGGCGATCGCCGCGCTGGACGATCGTCGAGAACCCGCGCACCACGACCCGATCGCCGTAGCGCTTTGTCGACGCGATCAGTTCGGCCACCAGCTTGCCCGAGCGCTCGCCGGAGTCGATCGCGAGCTCGACGCTGCCGAGCCGATCGCGGCGAGCGACGCGTTCGCGCCGCAGCGCCTCCAGGCGGCGCACGCGGCCCTCGTCGCGCGTGCGTCGCGCTTCGACGCCCTTGCGGATCCAGACCTCCTCGGCGGCGAGCAGCTTGTCGAAGCGCGCGTTGCTCCTGCGCCTCGGCCTGCAGCTGTTCGGCCTTGCGCTGCTGGTACGCGGCGAAGTTGCCCGGGTACGAGCGCAGCCGCCCGCGATCGAGCTCGACCACGCGGGTGGCGACGCGATCGAGGAAGCGCCGGTCGTGCGTGACGACCAGCACCGCGCCGCGAAACGCGATCAGCAGGTCCTCGAGCCAGGTGATCGAGTCGATGTCGAGGTGGTTGGTCGGCTCGTCGAGCAGCAGCAGATCGGGCTCGCGACCAGCGCCCGCGCGAGCGCGACGCGCTTGCGCGTGCCCCCCGACAACGACGCCGACCTCGGCGTCGCCGTCGAGCGAGAGCTGCGAGATGACGCGCTCGATGCGGTGCGTGAGCGCCCAGGCGCCGGCGGCGTCGAGGCGGTGCTGCAGCCCGGCCAGGCGTTCCAGAGTGGCGGCGCTCTCGTCGCCGTGCGCGACGGCGTTGGCCACGTGCTCGTACTCGACGATCGTCGCGACATCGTCGCCCAGCCCCGCGGCGACCGAGTCGAACACCGTGGCCGCAGCAGCGAGTTCGGGTTCCTGCGCGACGTAGGCGAGCGTCGCGCCCGACTCGCGAACGATCGCCCCGTCGTCGAACGCCAGCTCGTCGGCGAGCGCCTTGAGCAGCGAGGACTTGCCGCTTCCGTTGCGCCCCACCAGCGCGATGCGCTCGCCGCGCTCGATCGAGAAATCGACGTGATCGAGGAGCGCGACGTGACCGAAGGCGAGCTGCGCGTCGCTGACGGCGATCAGCGGCGTCGGCTGCTCTTCCCCGCGGCCTTGTTCGCGCCCTTGTTCGCCGGCCTTGTTGTCGCCGCCTTGTTCGCGGCGATGCGCATGCGCAGCGCGTTCAGCTTGATGAACCCGCCCGCGTCGGCCTGGTCGTACGCGCCTTCGTCGTCGTCGAAGGTCGCGATCTTCGTGTCGAACAGCGAATTCTCGCGAACTGCGCCCGGTGATGATCACGTTGCCCTTGTACAGCTTGACGATCACCTTCCCGCTCACGCCAGCCTGCGTGTGGTCGATCAGCGTCTGCAGCGCGACGCGCTCCGGGCTCCACCAGTAGCCGTTGTAGATCAGGCTCGCGTAGCGCGGCATCAGGTCGTCCTTCAGGTGCGCGACCTCGCGATCGAGCGTGAGCGACTCGATCGCGCGATGTGCGCGCAGCAGCACGGTGCCGCCCGGCGTCTCGTAGCAACCGCGGCTCTTCATCCCGACATAGCGGTTCTCGACCAGGTCGAGGCGCCCGACTCCGTGCTTGCCCGCGATCCGATTGAGTTCGGTGAGCACCTCGGCCGCGCTCATCTTCTTGCCGTTGACCGCAACGACGTCGCCTCGCAGGTACTCGAGCTCGAGGTACTCGGGCGTGTTCGGCGCCTTTTCCACCGGCACGGTCAGCCGCCACATGCCCTTGGCCGGAGGCTCGGCGGCCGGGTCTTCGAGGATTCCGCCCTCGTAGGAGATGTGCAGCAGGTTGGCGTCCATCGAGAACGGCGCGCCGCCCTTGCGCTTCTTGTAGTCGACCGGAATGCCGTGCGTGTCGGCGTAGGCGAGCAGCTTGTCGCGCGAGAGCAGGTCCCACTCGCGCCACGGAGCGATGATTCGCACGTTGGGCATCAGCGCGTAGGCGCCCAGCTCGAAGCGCACCTGGTCGTTGCCCTTTCCGGTGGCGCCGTGGGAGATGGCGTCGGCCTTCTCGCGCCTGGCGATCTCGACCAGGCGCTTGGCGATCAGCGGCCGTGCGATCGACGTGCCGAGCAGGTATTCACCCTCGTAGACGGTGTTGGCGCGAAACATCGGAAAGACGAAGTCGCGCACGAACTCCTCGCGCAGGTCCTCGACGTAGATGCTCTTCACGCCGAACTTCTTCGCCTTTTCGCGCGCCGGTTCGACTTCCTCGCCCTGGCCGATGTCGGCGGTGAAGGTGATCACCTCGCAGCCGTAGACGTCCTGCAGCCACTTCAGGATGACCGAGGTGTCGAGCCCGCCCGAATAGGCGAGCACCACTTTCTTGACTTGATTCATCTGTTGGAGCCCGCGGGGCGGGCGCTGTGGATTGTGGGCGATCGGCCATTATATTCGCGGGTCGGGTGGCGCCGAGGGCGCGCGCGACGGTGGCGAAGACGAAACGCGCGCGCGGGCGGTTCAGATCGTCTGCGGAATCGCGATGAAGAAGGTCGCCCCTCGCCCCGGTTCGCTGCGCAGTCCCGCCTGACCGCCGTGGAGCTCGGCGACGCGGCGCACGATCGCAAGTCCCAGGCCGGAACTGCCGCGATGTTCGCGGTGACCCGAGGTCTGGTAGAAGCGGTCGAACACGCGCGCCTGGTCCTCGGCGGGGACCCCGGGGCCGGTGTCGCTCACTTCGACGCGTACGCCTCCGGCGTCGGCGATCACGCTGACGTCGACCTTGCCGCCCGCGGGCGTGACGCGCAGCGCGTTGTCGATCAGGTTCGACAGCGCGCGTTCGAGCAGCGCTGCGTCGACCTTCGTGAGCGGCAGGCCGTCGGGGTAGTCGAGCACGAGCTCGAGCCCCGCGTCGGCCGCGCGCGAGGTGAAGCGCTGCACGACGTCGTCGACCAGCTCACCGATCGCGATCGGTTCGGGGTGGGTTTCGAAGTCGGGGCTGTCGAGCCGCGCGAGCTCGGCGAGCGAGTCTGTCAGCCTCTTGAGGTGCTGCGCGTTGTTCGCCGCGCGCTCGAACAGCGCGAGCTGCTGATCGCGGCCGAGCGAGTCGCCCTTCATCCGGATCGTCTCGAGCTGGCCGAGCAGCGCGGTGAGCGGGGTGCGCAGGTCGTGCGAGACGCTCGCGACCATCTCGCGGCGGCGCGCGTCGGTGAGCGTCACCCGTTCCATCTCCTGGCGCAATCGCTCGAAGGTGTCGCGGAAGGTGCGGCTCAGTCGCCCGACCTCGTCCTCGCGCCCGCAGTTCGGCACGACCGTGCACAGGTCCGAAGGAAATCCGGAATCGCGCGCCTGTTCGACCGCGCGCGTGAGCGCGATCAGCGGGCGGGTGAGCATCGCGAGCATCGCGATCGTCAGCATCACGCCGATCACGAGGGTCGTCAGCGCCACGGTGATCGCGGTGCGGATCGCGTAGCTTCGCACCAGCTCCGGTTGGTGGCTCGAGAGGTCGGCGGCGCGCGAAACGACGTACAGCCAGCCGACCTGGCTGCCGCGCGAGATCACCGGCCGCGCCGCGACCAGGCAGGGTTTTCCGTCGTCGTCGGGGTCGCCGGCGAAGATCGGCGAGTCCGGGTCGTCGCGGATCCCATCGCGCACCGGCGCTGAGGTCGACCTGGTAGCCGCTCCAGCCGATCCGGTTCTCGCCCGAGGCCGCGAGGATTCGCCCTTCGTTGTCGAGCAGGTACATGCCGGTGTTGGGCGAGTAGAGGATGTACCCGCGCAGCTTCGCGCCGAAGCCCGACGGGTCGCGCTCGTACGCTTGCCACAGGTCGGGGTGCATCTCGAGCACGCGCTCGACGAAGCGGCTGGACTTGTCGTAGAGCGAGTCGGTGTAGTAGCCGCGAACCGACGTGAACATGATCGCGGCGAGCGCGATCGCGATCACCAGCCCGAAACCGGCCACCAATGCGAGCACCCTGACGCGAAGCGATCTCATCGCTGGTCGGTGAAACGGTATCCGACGCCGCGCACGGTGAGCACGAAGCGGGGGTTGGAGGCGTCGGTTTCGATCTTGCTGCGCAGACGGTTGATGTGCGTGTTCACGTTGTGTTCGTAGCCCTCGAAGCTGGTGCCCCAGACCGCGTCGAGCAGTTGCATCCGGGTGAACGCGCGCCCGGGGTTGCGCGCGAAGTGAACCAGCAGGTCGAACTCCTTGGCGGTGAGCGGCACCGGGCGCTTGCCCAGCACCACTTCGCGGCTGCCGGTGTCGATCGCGAGATCGCCCACCTGCAGGCGTTCGGGCGCGTCCTGCGACGCGGCCGCGCTGCGCTCGGCGCGTCGCAGGATCGCCTTGACGCGCGCCTGCAACTCGGGAATAGAAAACGGCTTGGTCAGGTAGTCGTCGGCGCCCAGTTCCAGGCCGAGCACCCGGTCGATCTCGCCCGAGCGCGCGGTGAGCATCAGAACCGGCGTCTGCACCCGGTCGATTCGAAGCGCGCGCACCACATCCAGCCCGTCGCGACCGGGAAGCATCACGTCGAGCACGATCAGGTCGTACTCGCCGCTGCCGGCCGACTCGTAGCCCTTGTTGCCGTCGTGCACGCAGTCGACCGCATAGCCGAGGTCGCGCAGGTGCATCGCGATCAGCTCCGCGATGTCCTGCTGGTCTTCGACGACGAGAATCCTGCGTTCCATGGATGCCTCCGGGTTGAAACGAGGATAACAAAGCAAATCGTGCCCGGGCGGGGGGAATACCGAAGCAGTCCGATTCGTTATCAATTCGTGATATCCGCGAGATCGCTCCGATAGACGGCGTCGGCAGACTGCAACGCAACGGACCTGCGAACGGGTCCCAGCCACGAAGCCCAGCCACGAAGCTCAGCCAGCGAGGAGACCGATGACCGCCGCCACTCTTGCCCCGAACCGCGCCGCCGCCATGTTTGCCGCCGGATTGCCGATCGACCTCGCCGCGCACCGCCTCGCGATGCTGCGCTTCGCTCGGCGCAAGATCCGCGACGACGACCTGGCCGAGGACGCCGTGCAGGACGCGCTGGTTGCCGCGCTGGCGAGCCGCTCGAGCTTCCAGGGGCGCTCGGCATTGCGCACCTGGCTGATCGGCATTCTGAACCACAAGATCCAGGACGTCTTCAGGCGCGAGTCGCGTTACGTTCGCGTGGCCTCGGCGCCGGACGAGGGCCTTTCGGCCGAGCAGGCGCCGGTGCTCGCCGCCGCCGCGCTGGAGAGTTCGGCGCAGGACGACCCCGTGCACCTGGTCCAGCAACGCCGGATGCACGAACAACTGGTGCGCGAAGTCGAGGCCCTGCCGCGGACCCTGCGCGATGTTTTCGTGATGCAGGTGATCGAGGGGCGTTCCACGTCGGAGGTCTGCGCGGCGCTCGGCATCACCGAGGCCAACTGCTGGGTGCGGCTGCACCGTGCGCGCAAGCGCCTGTCGGAGCGGCTGAGTGACCACCTGGGCTGATTCGGGCCGGACGGCTCCGTTCGCGGGCCCATCTGGCGCGCCCGGCTGATCCGGCTGATCCGGCTGATCCGGGGAGGCTCTGCTATCGTGGCGGATCTCCTGATCGAGGTCCGCAGCGATGAAATACC
This sequence comes from uncultured beta proteobacterium, assembly GCA_963696745.1. GTDB lineage: Bacteria > Pseudomonadota > Gammaproteobacteria > Burkholderiales > Burkholderiaceae_E > Quisquiliibacterium. The sequence goes on along the minus strand of CAVOLL010000010.1, from coordinate 890,117 downwards.
GACGACTTGGGCGCAGCAACCTGCAGGTCTCCGAACTGTGTCTGGGTACGATGATGTTCGGCGACCAGACCGACGCCAACGATGCGGCACGGATCGTCGATCGCGCGCGCGAGCTTGGCGTGAACTTCATCGACACTGCCGACGTCTACACCCACGGCGCATCCGAGCGCGTGCTCGCGCCGTTGATCTCGAAGGGGCGCGACGACTGGATCGTCGCGAGCAAGCTCGGCAACACGATGTCGGAGCGCCCGAACGAAGGGCGCTATTCGCGCAAGTGGATGATGCGCGAACTCGACGCGAGCCTCGTGCGCCTGGGTACCGACTACGTCGACCTGTACTACCTGCACCGCGACTTCGAGGACGAGAGCCTCGAGGAGGCGGTGCGCACGCTCGCGGACATGACGCGCGCCGGGAAGATCCGCTACTTCGGCCTGTCGAACTTCCGCGGCTGGCGCATCGCCGAAGTCGTCCGGGTGTGCGACTCGCTCGGCGCCGCGCGCCCGGTCATCTGCCAGCCCTACTACAACCTGCTCAACCGGATGCCCGAGGTCGAAATCGTCCCGGCGTGCGCGTCCTACGGCCTGGGCGTCGTTCCGTACAGCCCGATCGCGCGCGGCGTGCTGAGCGGCAAGTACCGTCCGGGCCAGGCCCCCGAGGCCGGTTCGCGCGCCGCGCGCGGCGAGAAACGGCTCATGCAGACCGAGTGGCGTCCCGAGTCGCTCGAGATCGCGCAGACACTCGCCGCGCACGCCGAGCGCCGCGGCGTCACGCTGGTGCAGTTCGCGGTCGCGTGGCTGCTCGCCAACCGCGTCGTCTCGAGCGTGATCGCGGGTCCGCGCACGCTGGAGCAGTGGGACGGGTACTTCGGCGCGCTCGACTTCGAGTGGCGGGCCGAGGACGAAGCGCTGGTCGACTCGCTGGTCGCGCCCGGGCATCCGTCGACGCCCCGGTACACCGATCCCGCCTACCCGCTGTCGGGGCGACGGTTGCGCTGATCGCGGCCGCGGTCAGGGCGTGCGATCGGGGCGTGCGTATCAGTTCGCGTAGTTGAGGCCGCGTAGGTCAGGGCGCGTAGGTCAGGGCGATTCGACGCGACCGAGCACCAGGAACTCCAACAGCGCTTTCTGAACGTGGAGCCGGTTCTCGGCTTCGTCCCAGACCACCGACTGCGGGCCGTCGATCACCTCGGCGGCGACCTCCTCGCCGCGGTGCGCTGGCAGGCAGTGCATGAACACCGCCCGCGGGTCGGCTGCGGCCATCATGTCCTCGTCGACGCACCAGCTCTCGAAAGCCGTCCTGCGCGCGTCGTTCTCCGCCTCGAAGCCCATGCTGGTCCAGACGTCGGTCGTGACGAGGTGTGCCCGGCGGCACGCTTCGAGCGGGTCGGCGAACTGCTCGAAGTGCGACGTGCCGCGCACTCCGGCGCGAACGGCGTCGACTTCGTAGCCTGGCGGCGTCGAGACGTGGACCTTGAAGTCGAGCACTTCGGCCGCCTGCAGCCAGGTGCTGCACATGTTGTTCGAATCGCCGATCCACGCGACCGTCTTGCCGCGGATCGAGCCGCGTTGCTCGATGAAAGTGAACACGTCGGCCAGGATCTGGCAGGGATGGAATTCGTTGGTCAGTCCGTTGATCACCGGCACGCGCGAGTTCGACGCGAAGCGCTCGACGATCGCCTGTTCGAAGGTGCGGATCATCACGATGTCGCACATCCGGGAGATCACCTGCGCGGCGTCTTCGACCGGTTCGCCCCGGCCCAGCTGCGAGTCGCGCGTGTTCATGTAGATCGCCGAGCCGCCGAGCTGGTGCATTCCTGCCTCGAACGACAGGCGCGTGCGCGTGCTCGCCTTCTCGAAGATCATCACCAGCGTGCGGTCCGACAGCGGGTGATAGGGCTGGTAGCGCTTGAACCGGTCCTTGATCACGCTGCCGCGCGCGAACACGTGGGCGATTTCGTCACGGGTGAAATCGCTGAACTGGAGGAAGTGGCGTTGCGTCATGGCCGGGCGCTCCGTCATCCGGGTGTGGGCGCGGGCCGCGCGAGCAGTTCGCGTACCAGCGGCGCGAGCCGCTCGACCAGCAGATCGGCGTGCTCTCGCGTGAAGATCAGCGGCGGCAGCATCCGGATCACGCGATCTGCGGTGACGTTGAGCACGACGCCGGCCTCGAGCGCGCGCGCCACGATCTCCCCGCACGCGCGGTCGAGTTCGATGCCGAGCATCAATCCGCGACCGCGGATCTCGCGCACCCCGGCGAGCCCAGAGAAGGCCTCCCCGAAGCGGCCCGACAGGTACTCGCCGACCTGTGCCGCCTGTTCGAGCAGTCCCTCGGACTCCATCACCTCGATCGTCGTGACGCCGGCGCGCATCGCGAGCGGGTTCGCGCCGAACGTGGTTCCGTGGCTGCCGGGAGTGAACACGCTCGCAGCCGCTCCGTGCGCGACCACCGCGCCGATCGGCACGCCCGAGCCGAGCCCCTTGGCGAGCGGCATCACGTCCGGGACGATCCCGGCCCACTGGTGCGCGAACCACTTGCCGGTGCGTCCGGTGCCGCACTGCACTTCGTCGATCATCAGCAGCCAGCCGCGTTCGTCGCACAGCTTGCGCGCGTCGCGCAGGTAGTCGGCGTGCGCCGGATTGATCCCGCCCTCGCCCTGGATCGCTTCGAGGAACACCGCGACGACGTTGGGCCGGTCGCGCGCGACGCCGCGCAGCGCCTCGATGTCGTTGAGCGGCACGCGCACGAAGCCCTCGACCAGCGGCTCGAATCCCTTGTGCACCTTCGGGTTGCCGGTCGCCGAGAGGGTCGCGAGCGAGCGGCCGTGAAACGCATTTTCGTAGACGACGATCTCGGGGCGATCGACGCCGCGCTCGTGTCCGTACTTGCGCGCGATCTTGATCGCCGCCTCGTTCGCCTCGAGACCCGAGTTGCAGAAGAACACGTTGGTCATCGCGCTGCGCTCGACCAGCATCTTCGCCAGTTGCTCGCGCAACGGGTGCTCGAACAGGTTCGAGGTGTGGATCATCCGCCCGATCTGCTCGCGCAGCGCCGCGACCAGTTTCGGGTGGTTGTGCCCGAGCGTGTTCACCGCGATTCCCGCCAGGCAGTCGAGGTAGCGTCGGCCCCGATGGTCGAACAGCCAGACGCCATCGCCGTGGCCGAAGCCGATCGCGGCCGGGGCATAGGTGGACATCAGGTACGAGGGCGCTGCCATCGGTCTCTCCGCTGCGTCGCGGGAATCGGTTTCGTGAACGAAGCTGCTCGTGAACGAAGCTGCGCCTGGGCGCGCAGAAAACACAACGGCGGCCGTTGCCGCCGTTGCGGGCGACGCGACGCGACGCCGCCCTTTCACTGCGATTGTATTGGAAACGAGACAGTGGGCAAGCGAAGTGCGGCTTGCGCGCCGCGACGCGGCCGTGGACGAGGTTCGGCCAAAAGTTCGACAGAACATCAAGTTCACATCCTAAGTTCCTGCCAGAAAAGACTTTTTTGCGACACCGCATTTGCCATTTCGAGCTGGATCGGCGCTACAATCGCGTCGATGCCGCGGGCGGGACGACCGAACCGTGGCCGTGGGTGGGGGCGCGATGATCCAGGCAGGGGAGATCGAATCGGGTTGGGGCAGCGGGGCGGCGTTCGCGCAGTCCGACGGCGACCTGCGCCCGCTGTTTCGCGTCGCGATCTTCGGCCTGGCCGGCACATTCCAGCGCGTGACCGAGATCGTGCTGCGCCACGCGCGGCACAATCAGTACCGTTTCGTCGTCGCCCCGGGTCGAGGACCAGGCGAATACGACATCGCGGTAGTCGACATGACCGCGCGCGGCGGGCCCGAGGTCGCGAGCACGCTGCGCCGCCTGCCCCGGGCGCGCCCGGTCGTTCGGCTGGGCCGGCGCAGCGACCGGGCCCGCGGCCAGGACGATCTGCTGCAGACGAGCTTCACGATGAATCTGCTCAAGACGCTGAACCGCGTCGTCGAGAGCAGCCTGCTCGCCGAGCACGAGGCCGCCGCGCTTCCCACGCTCGCGCCCGCGCTGCTCGGCCGCCACTCGCGGCTCGACCGCCCCTGCGCGCTGATCGTCGACGACAGCGCGACCGTGCGCCGTCAGCTCACCGTCGCGCTGCAGCGCATGGGGCTGGAGTGCGAAGGCGCACGGCAGCGCGCACGCCGCGCTCGACCTGCTGGCGCAGCGCGTCTACGAGATCGTGTTCGTCGACGTCGTGATGCCGGAGATGGACGGCTACCGCCTGACGCGCGAAATCAAGCGCAATCGCGCGACCCGCCGGATGCCGGTGGTGATCCTCACGAGCCGCTCGTCGCCGTTCGACCTGGCGCGCGGCGCGCTTGCCGGCTGCAACGGCTATCTGGTCAAACCGGTGGCGCTGCAGTCGCTGCGCGACACCGTGTCGCGCCAGCTCGCCCGGCGGCCGGCTGAGCGAGCGCGCCGGGCGCCGTCGCCGCAGTTCAGGCCTTGACGCGGTTGCGATACTCGCCGGTGCGGGTGTCGATCTCGATCCGTCGCCGATCTCGACGAATGCCGGCACCGGAATCTCGAAACCGGTGGGCTTGATGCGCGCCGGTTTCATCACCTTGCCCGAGGTGTCGCCCTTGACCGCGGGTTCGGTGTACTCGACCTCGCGCACGACGCTGTTGGGCATCTCGACCGAGATCGCGCGGCCGTCGTAGAACGTGACCTCGCACGGCATGCCGTCGTCGAGGTAGTTCAGCGCGTCGCCCATCGACTCGCCTTCGACCTCGTACTGGTTGTAGTCGGCGTCCATGAACACGTACATCGGGTCGGCGAAGTACGAGTAGGTGACTTCCTTCTTCTCGAGCACGACGACGTCGAACTTCTCGTCGGCCTTGTACACGGTCTCGGTTCCGGACCGTTGCTGAGCAGGTTCTTGAGCTTCATCTTCACGACGGAGGCATTGCGGCCCGACTTGTTGTATTCGGCCTTCTGCACGACCATCGGGTCCTTGCCGAATCATCACGACGTTGCCGGCGCGCAGTTCCTGTGCGGTCTTCATAACGTGTCCTAGCGGGTGCCGCGCGCTGCCCGGGCGCGATGCTGCGACCGACGAAGGCGTGTGGCGGGGAAGTAAAACCGTAAATTATAGCCTGACGCGGCAAAATTCGACCAGTTTTGTCGCCAGGTCGGGGTGCGACATCAGCGCCTCGCGCAGGCGCAGGCACGCCGGCGCGAAGCGCGCGAGCCCGGCCTCGAATGCCGGCCAGACCTCGCGCAGGTCGTGCCCCTCGCTCCAGGCGCGCATCATCAATCGCGCCGTGTCGAGCGCGCCACCGTCGAGTGCGCCACCGTCGAGTCGCGCCGCCGTCGACCGTTCCGCCGGCGACCGTCCCGCCGGCGAGTGCGCCGAAACGCGCGAGGAAGGCGTCGAGCTTCGCGGCGTGGGCGCGCGCCTGCTGCGGGTACGGTTGCCAGACGAAGGGACGGGCGGCCCAGATCGCGCGCACCCACGAGTCCTCGCCGCGAACGAAGTTCAGGTCGCAGCTTTCGAGCAGCCGGTCGAAGCGCGGCTGCGCCAGCAAAGCGAATCGCTCGATCAGCAGATTCCCGGCGCGGGCCGCTTCGCCGATCGCGGGGAGCGTGCCGGCGATCGCCGTCAGTTCGGCCTCGGCGATGCCCTCGGGAACGAACAGGGAGGTTGGCGTGCCGCCCGCGACGAGCAGGTCGAGGAGTTGTGCGACCGGCGCGTGCGGATAGCAGAACAGCGAGATGCGCCGCGATCCCGGGCGCACGCCCGACGGTCCATTGTCGCGTCGCAGCTGCGGCTTGCGTTCGCCCGGTCGTCGCGCGGCTCGTCATCACCGGTTTGCCCGGGCAGCGCGCGTTCGCGAAGCAACCCGCCGGTGGCGGCGGTGAAGCCAGGATAGTAGAAGTGCTCGATCGCCGAATCGTCGGGCTTGCGCGAGGCGAGCCCGTGGCAGCCCTCGACCCAGGTCTCGGCGCTCAGGTACTCGAGGTTCACCCACAGAGGACGCGCCCCGTGCGGCGCGGCCGCCGGGGCGAGCGCGGCGCGCATCGCCGCGGGCAGCTCGCAGCCGAACGCCGAGACGACGACGCGAAGTTTTCCCTCGAACGACGCCGGCCCCGGCCACATTTCGATCGCGACCCCGTCGACGATCGCCCCCGGGCGCGCACCCGGTGCGATCGCGGCAAGAACGTGCGGCGCGTCGATCACCAGCGCGACGGGCGAAGCGTGTTCGTGCGCGAGCTGGCGCGCGAGTCGCCAGCAAATGCCGGCGTCGCCGAGGTTGTCGACGACGCGGCAATAGATCCGGAAAGCGATCGCTTCGATGGCGGCAGGACCCGATCGTGTAGCGGCCTGCGCGCCCGGTCAGTCGGAGGGGTCGGATCGCGTCGGTGGGGCAGGGGCGAACAGCGCGTCGAGCCTCCCCTTCGCGGCATCGTCGCTCGCCGCCGACCCCGGCTGGTTCGGGTACTCGTCGGCGATCCGATCCTCGAAGTAGCTGGCCGCGTTCGGCGCCGAGAGCAGGCGGCGCCAGACCTCCGCCGGCACGCCCGCGTAGACGCGCACCGATCCGTCGCTGAAAGCGATTTCGAGGGTTCTGGCGCGCTCGTCGTAGCTGCCGCTCGCGAGCCGCCCACCGCTGAGTGTCTTGCGTTGCATCGATCGGTCCATTCGTGCGTGGCAAATCGGCGCGCTTGCGCCCGGTCGTGATAGCTTAGCCCGATTTTCCGCGGGGACCGGCTCGCGCGCGCCGGCGCCGCGACCTGGTCGAGCTATCGAGGAGTGCGGTGATGGGGAGACAACGGATCCGGTCGACGGCGCGCCGGATCGCCGAGGGCGGCGAGAGCGCTTCGAATCTGCTCGCGCAGGCGCGCGCCTGCGCCGAGCGCGCGAAGGCGCTCAACCCGATCGCCTTCGTCGACTGGGATGCGGCCGCCGATCGCGCTCGCGCGCTCGACGCAGAGCTCGCCGCAGGCGCGCCGCGCGGAGCACTTCACGGCATCCCGATCTCGATCAAGGATCTGTTCAACGTGCGCGGCATGCCGGCCGGCGGCGGGACGCGCGCGCCGCTTCCCGACCTCGGTCGCGACGAGGCCGAACTGGTCACGCGGCTGCGCGCAGCCGGGGCGCTGATCTTCGCCAAGACCAACATGCACGAGATCGCGCTCGGCGCATCGGGCGAGAACGCGTGGACCGGGGACGTCTGCAACCCCTACGACGCGGCGCGCCAGGCGGGCGGTTCGTCGAGCGGCGCCGCGGTCTCGGTGGCAACCGGAATCGGCCTCGCCGCCGTGGGCAGCGACACCGGCGGTTCGGTGCGCATCCCGGCGGCGTTTTGCGGCGTGACCGGTTTCAAACCCAGCTACGGGGCGATTCCGCTCGACGGAGCCCTGTATCTCTCGTGGACCTGCGACCACGCCGGTCCGATCGCCGACAGCGTCGACGACTGCGCGTTGCTGTTCGAGGTGATGGCGCTGCGGTCGTGTGCGCACGGCGCCGTGCCGCGCGCGCCTCGCCTCGCGGTCCCGGGTCCGTGGCTCGCGAGCCGGATGAGTGCCGCGGTCGCTGCGCGCTTCGAGCGCGTGCTCGCGGCGCTGCGCGCGGGTGGCGCACGGATCGAGTCGCTCGAGATGCCGGCGCTGTCGCTCGCCTGGGCGCACTACACGCCGATCGTTCGTGCCGAAGCGGCGTTCGTGCATCGCGCGGCGCTCGCAGCGGGCGCAGAGGGATTCTCCGAGTCGGTGCGCGCGCCGATGATCGACGGCGGCGTGTTGCCGGCGATTCGCTACCTCGAGGCGATGCACGCGCGCGAGCAGGTTCGCACGAGCCTCGCGGCCGTGCTGCGCGATTTCGACGCGATCGTGCTGCCCACTTCTCCGGTGCTGCCACCGGTGCGCGGGCAACTCGAGGTGGAAGTCGCGGGCGGACGAACGATATCCACCCGCGAGGCGGTGCTCGGGCAAACGCTGCCGTTCAGTCTGGTCGGCCTGCCGGCGCTGTCGATTCCCTGCGGTTTCGAGCAGGGTCTGCCGGTGGGGCTGCAGCTGGTCGGCGCCTTCGACGCCGACGCACGCCTGCTCGCGCTCGGGCGCTGGATCGAGGAATTGCTCGAACCCGAGACTACTTCGGCGCCATCCTGATCGCGCCGTCGAGGCGAATCGTTTCGCCGTTGAGCATCACGTTCGCGAAGATGTGGCTCACCAGCTGCGCGAACTCCGGCGGGCGCCCCAGTCGCGGCGGGAACGGCACCTGCTTGCCTAGCGACTGCTGCGCCGCTTCGGGCAGGCCCTGGAGCAGCGGCGTGAGGAACAGCCCCGGCGCGATCGTGACCACGCGCACGCCGTCGCGCGCGAGGTCGCGCGCGATCGGCAGCGTCATGCCGACGATGCCGCCCTTGGACGCCGAATACGCGGCCTGACCGATCTGGCCGTCGTAGGCCGCGACCGACGCGGTGTTGACGATCACGCCACGCTCGCCTTCGTCGTTGGGTTCGTTCGCGCACATCGCGCTGGCCGCGAGGCGGATCATGTTGAAGGTGCCGATCAGGTTGATGTTGATCACGCGCGTGAACATATCGAGCCGGTGCGGGCCGTCCTTGCCGACCGTCTTCGCCGCGGTGCCGATGCCGGCGCAGTTCACCAGACCGACCAGTTTGCCCATCGCGCACGCGGCATCGACCGCCGCCTTGGCGTCGGCTTCCGAGGTGACGTCGCATTTCACGAACTTCGCGTTCGCACCGAGCTCCTTCGCGTAACGCTCGCCCAGTTCGGCGTTGACGTCGGCGATCGCCACCTTGCCGCCGGCGTCGACGATCGCCTTCGACGTCGCACCGCCCAGACCCGATGCGCCACCGGTGACCAGCACCACGTTGCTCTTGACTTGCATGTTCAGCTCCTCGTGTTGATTCGCCAGCGAGTTTACCGAAGTGTGTGGGCGCAGCTCGCTGGATCGGTGCCTTCGATAGCGAATATTAATGTTTGACGTTAATAACGTATAACGTTAATATTGCGCGATGGCGATCAAGACCTTCAAGTGCAAGGACACTGAAGCCTTGTTCGCCGGTAGGCGCGTGCGTCGATGGATCAATGTCGAACGTCCTGCGCTTCGCAAGCTGGAGCAACTCGACTGGTCTTCGGTGCTGGATGATCTGCGTGCGCCGCCGGGCAACCAACTCGAAGCCCTCAAGGGCGATCGCAAGGGCCAGCACAGCATCCGCATCAACGATCGATGGCGGGTGTGCTTCGTGTGGACCCGCGAGGGCGCGAAAGACGTCGAGATCGTCGACTACCACTGAAGGAACCGGATCATGCGTGCAGTGGCACCCGTCTCTCCCGGCGAAATGCTGAACGAGGAATTTCTCAAGCCGCTCGGCCTGAGCAAGTATCGGCTCGCCAAGGACATCGGCGTGCCGCCACAGCGCATCGGCGACATCGTCGCGGGCAAGCGCGCGATCACGGCCGACACCGACCTTCGTTTGTGCCGCTACTTCGGGCTGAGCGACGGCTGGTGGCTGCGCGGACAGGCCAACTACGACACAGCGATTGCGCGCGAGTCGATGGGCGATGTACTGGCGCGGATCTCACGCTGCGAACTGCTGGATTCCTGAGCGCCGGCGACCGAATCCCGGGTTTCGGATCAGAAACCGAACAGGTCCACCGCGTAGTCGAAGCTGATCGGCTGGCCGGTGGAGTCGAACACCGTGCGCTGTTCGTTCGATCCGTAGATCACGAAGTGCGCGATCGCGCCGTTGCTGCGACTGTTCAGGAAGTCGGCGACGTGCGCGTCGACGTAGGCGGCGACATCGGGGTTGTCGGCGAGGTATCGGTTCCCGTCGAAGGTGTCGAACTTCGGGCCGGCCGCGCGCCCCTCCCAGACACCGAACAGGTTGTAGTGCAGGAACAGCGTCGCGGGGTCCAGGTTCAGGACCTTCAGGTCGCCCCACTTGTCGGCGTAGTAGCCGGAATCGAACCAGCTGTTGGGTGCCTTGCCCTGCGCTGCGCCGGTGCCGAGGTAGTGATCGGCGGCGCTGGCCAGGGTCTGCGACGGGACCAGCTCGGCGTTGTTGAGCAGGTAGTAGACCGAGTCGAACAGGAAGGTGCCGGTCTTGCCGTAAGTAGGCGTTTCGGTGCGCGGCAGGTTCACCAGGTCGAACAGCTTGTCGCTGAATTGCAGTTGCTCGACCTGGAAAATGACGTCGATGCCGTTGGCTCCGGACTTGTCGAGCACGCCCCAGATGCCGCCGAAGTTCTGGACCCAGGCATCGCCGCTGCTGTTGCCGTAGACCGCGACGTCGACGCCCGCGCCGCCGATCAGCTGGTCGTCACCGCCGTTGCCGGTCAGCCGGTTGTCGGCGGCGTTTCCGGTGATCACGTCGTCGCCGGCGCCGCCCGCTGCGTTTTCGATCGTCACCGTGTCGTAGATGAACAGGGTCTGCGGGTTGCTGAAGGTGTCGTTCTGCCAGTACAGCAGCGGCGCGCCGATTTCGCTCCAGCTGCCCGGCACCAGGCTGATCGTGCTCGCTCCCGGCCCGGACACCGACAGGGTGTCGTTGCCGCCGCCGTCCCAGATCGTCTGGTGGATCTGCTGGCCGGAGGTGAACGAGTAGGTGGTGTCGCCCGGGTTGTAGCCGAAGTTGGCGCCGTAGATGTATTGCAGCGCCGCGATGTCGAAGCGCATCAGCGTGGTTGGCGCGAGGCGCGCATCGGCGGTGCTTTCGACGCCCGGAAGGTCGTTGTAGGCCATCACCGTGTCGCTCGTGCCGAACTCGCTGAGGATGTCGTCGCCGGTGAGCGCAAGCGTCGTGTCGTTCGCCGGCCAACCTTGCGGGTCGTCCTCGAGCACCGCCTTGTCGAACGGATGCTTGAGGCCCAGCGCGTGGCCGGTTTCGTGCGTCAGCGTGAGGAAATTCTGGGTGCCCGGGGCGAACGACTCGGCGATGTAACTCGCATTGAAGAACGTATCGCCCGAAGCCGCGGTCTGCATGGGGAATATCGAGTACGCAGCGGTGTCTTCGTCGATCGCCGGTGGGCCGGTGAAGGAAAAGCGCAGCGTTCCGCTGCCGCCTGCAGGCGTCACCTGATCGAACACGAGGTTGGCCACGTTCGAGAACGCTGCCAGCGCAAGCACGGTGGCGGCTCGCTGGTCTGCGTTGAAACCGGCGAAATCGCCCGCCGTGATGACGCTCTCGCTGCCGGTGCTCGGTCCGTAGGCTCCGTACACGTCGGATCGGTCGAACTGGCTGGCCAGCGTGGGAAACGAATACGTCACCGTCGCGCCGGTCCCCAGAACGCCGCCCCATTTCGACATGCCGAGCAGGGAGTCGGGCCCGGTTGCACCGGAGAGCGAGGTGTACAGAGACGCCAGCGACCCGGTGAGTTCCTGCGCCGTGGGCGTTGGGATCGCCATCCTGGTTCCTCCTGGCGGGTCCTGGATCGAGAGGGGCACCGGAAGGTGCCCCTTTTCGATTCGACCCCTGCGTACGATCCGCGGCCAGCTCCGTGGCCGCGGCGTTTGCCCGCCTTACTGCTTCACACCATCGGCCGGCTCCGCGTCGGCCGATGCCACCACCGGCGCAACCATCGGTGCGGTTCCCGGCGCCACCGCCAGCGCGACCATCGCAACCGGCGCCACCGCCGGGTCGGCCTCGGCCTTCGCGGGCTTGCCACCGTGGATCACGCCCATCAGCGGCACGATCAGCAGCGCGACGATGTTGATGATCTTGATCAGCGGGTTCACCGCGGGGCCGGCTGTGTCCTTGTAGGGGTCGCCCACCGTGTCGCCGGTCACCGCCGCCTTGTGCGCGTCGGAGCCTTTGCCGCCGTGGTTGCCTTCCTCGATGTACTTCTTCGCGTTGTCCCACGCACCGCCGCCCGTGCACATCGAGATCGCGACGAACAGGCCCGTGACGATCGTGCCCATCAGCACGCCGCCCAACGCGACCGGGCCGAGAACGACGCCGACCACTACCGGAACCGCGACCGGCAGCAGCGACGGAATCATCATTTCCTTGATCGCCGAGGTCGTGAGCAGGTCGACCGCTTTGGTGTAGTCCGGCTTGCCGGTGCCGTCCATGATCCCCTTGATGTCGCGGAACTGGCGGCGAACTTCCTCGACCACCGAGCCGGCGGCGCGGCCCACTGCTTCCATCGCCATCGCGCCGAACAGGAACGGAATCAGTCCGCCGATGAACAGGCCCACGATCACCATGTGATCGGACAGGTCGAACTTCACCGGCAACCCGACCGACTCCAGGCCGTGCGTGTAGTCGGCAAAGAGCACCAGCGCGGCCAGGCCCGCCGAGCCGATCGCGTAACCCTTGGTCACCGCCTTGGTGGTGTTGCCGACCGCGTCGAGCGGGTCGGTGATGTTGCGCACCGACTCGTCCATGTTGGCCATCTCGGCGATTCCGCCGGCGTTGTCGGTGATCGGGCCGTAGGCGTCGAGCGCGACGACGATGCCGGCCATCGACAGCATCGACGTGGCAGCGACCGCGATGCCGTAGAGGCCCGCGAAGCTGAACGACGCGAGGATCGCCAGGCACACCATCAGCACCGGCCAGGCGGTGGACTTCATCGACACGGCGATGCCGGCGATGATGTTGGTCGCGTGGCCGGTCGTGGAGGCCTGCGCCACGTATTTGCACCGGCGCGTATTCGGTGGCGGTGTAGTACTCGGTGATGAACACCAGCAACCCGGTGAGCACCATCCCGACGACCACGCACAGCCACAGACCCATCACCGAGAGCCCGCTGGCCGCGAGGTCCGAGCCGCTGAACACCCACGCGGTGATCGGCCACGCGACGATGGTCGCGAGTACGCCCGCGACGATCAGGCCCTTGTACAGCGCGTTCATGATCTTGCCGCCGGGCGAAGTCTTGACGAACATCACGCCGATGATCGACGCGATGATCGAAAAGCCGCCCAGCACCAGCGGGTACATCACCGCTTCCATCGTCGCGCCGGTCACGATCAGCGAACCGAGCAGCATCGTTGCGATCAGCGTCACCGCGTAGGTCTCGAACAGGTCGGCGGCCATCCCGGCGCAGTCGCCGACGTTGTCACCGACGTTGTCGGCGATCACCGCCGGGTTGCGCGGGTCGTCCTCGGGAATGCCGGCTTCGACCTTGCCCACGAGGTCGGCGCCGACGTCGGCGCCCTTGGTGAAGATCCCGCCGCCAAGACGCGCGAAGATCGAAATCAGCGACGAGCCGAAGGCCAGCCCGATCAGCGGCTTGAGCACCGTGTGCATGTCGACGGTCTTGCCCAGCCCGTGCGGCGCTGCGCCCATCAGGATGCCGAAGTAGCCGGCCACGCCCAGCAGGCCCAGGCCCACCACCAGCATGCCGGTGATCGCGCCGCCCTTGAACGCGACGTCGAGCGCCTCGGCAAGCCCCTTGGTGGCCGCCTGCGCGGTGCGAACGTTCGCGCGCACCGAGACGTTCATCCCGATGTAGCCGGCCGCGCCCGAGAGGATCGCGCCGATCGCGAAGCCGACCGCGGTGCTCAGTCCCAGGCCCGGCACCAGCCAGACGACGATGAACAGGACGACGCCGACGATGCCGATCGTGCGGTACTGTCGGTTCAGGTAGGCCTTGGCGCCGGCCTGGATGGCGGCGGCGATCTCCTGCATGCGCGCGTTGCCCGCGGGAAGCGACAGGATCGCGCGGCTCGTGACGATGCCGTAGACCACGGCGAGCACGCCGCAGATCAGCGCGAACCAAAGGCCCGCGTTCGAGGCAGCTGACATTGGGAAAACCTCCAGAATCGTGATTTGACTTGTTCAGCCGGGAAAACGCGAGATTCTCGCCAATCCGGGGCACACTTGGCAAGCCGAGGGGCATCCTGCGATGCGCGCGGCCCGGCGCCGCGCGCGGACAGCCCCCTGGAAGAAGCGGCTAGCTCAGCGCCTCGAAGACCCGACCGCGGATCTCTTCCACGCTGCCCAGGCCCGAGATCGTGCTGTGCCTGGGCGCCATCGGGTCGCCGCTCGCGGCCCACTTGTCGTAGTAGTCGACCAGTTGCCGGGTCTGTTCGTGATAGACCCGAAGCCGCCGACGCACCGTTTCCTCGTGGTCGTCGAGCCGCTGGACCAGGTCCTCGCCGGTGACGTCGTCCTTGCCGGGCGTTCCGGGCGGGTTGAAGCGAAGGTGATAGCTGCGTCCGCTGGGCAGGTGCACGCGCCGACCCGCCATCCGTTCGATGATCGAGCTGTCGGGCACGTCGATCTCGAGGACGAAGTCGATCGGCACGCTCTCGGCCCTCATCGCCTCGGCCTGCGGGATCGTTCGCGGAAATCCGTCGAACAGGTAGCCGCCGCCGCAGTCGGGTGCTTTCAGCCGCTCCTTGACCAGCGCGACGATCACGTCGTCGTCGACCAGGTTGCCGGCGTCCATCGCTTTCTTCGCTTCGATCCCGAGTCTGGTGCCGGCCTTGATCGCCGCGCGCAGCATGTCGCCGGTGGAGATCTGCGGAATGGTGAACCGCTCGCTGATGAAGGCCGACTGGGTGCCCTTACCGGCACCGGGCGGCCCGAGGAGAATCAGACGCATCGAGCCTTCCAGAGTGGATCCGTTGGGGTGAGAGCCAGCAGCAATCGAGGCGTGAAGCGCTGTCCGGGCGACCGACCATGTCGAACCCTGGGGTGGATGCGCCCGAGATCGCGCACGTGCCCGACGGCGGCAAGCCGAAAGGTACCGTCTACGTGTCCGCCGGTCAAACGAATCGGGCGCGCACGCGCGCGAGATCTTCCAGCGTGTCCACCCCTGGCGGCGGCGCCTCGTCGGCGAGCAGGACGGCGATCCGGAATCCGTGCCAGATCGCGCGCAACTGCTCGAGCGATTCGGCGCGTTCGATCGGCGCCATTTCGAGTTCGGGGAAACGCAGCAGGAACGAAACGCGGTAGGCGTAGATCCCGATGTGGCGCAGCGGTGGCGCGTCGCGCAGTGCGTCGGGCATCGACGCAGGCAGCTTCGCCGGGAAACCACGCAGCGCGTCGCGGTGAAACGGCAGCGGGGCGCGCGAGAAAGCGATCGCCCGTCCCGCGCGATCGGTCATGACTTTGACCACGTTCGGGTCGAGGTAGTCGTCGAGCGTTTCGATCGGATGCGCGGCGGTGGCGATCGCGCAGTCGGGTGCGTCGCGCAGGCAGCGCGCGACCGCGGCGATCAGTGCCGGGGGGATCTCGGGTTCGTCGCCCTGGACGTTGACGACGGTGGTGTCGGCATCGAGCCCGAGCAGGCGCGCCGCCTCGGCGAGGCGGTCGGTGCCCGAAGGGTGGTCCGGCCGGGTCATCAGCGTTTCGACGCCGTGCTCGCGCGCGGCGCGTGCGACCTCGTGCGAGTCGGTCGCGATCACGACCCGTTCGGCTCCCGAGGATTGCGCGCGACGCGCCACGCGAACGACCATCGGCACACCGGCGATGTCGGCGAGCGGCTTGTCCGGCAGGCGGGTCGAGGCGAGTCGCGCCGGGATCAGCGCGACGAAGGATCCGGTGCTCGAGGAATCGGTGCTCACTCCGGGGGCAGCTTTCGGGCTTCGTCCTCGAGCATGACCGGGATGTCGTCGCGCACCGGAAACGCGAGCCGGTCGTGGCGGCAAACCAGTTCCTGCGCCGGCTTGTCGTACTCGAGCGGGCCCTTGCACAGCGGGCAGACGAGAATGTCAAGCAGTCGGGTATCCACGCAGGCGCTCCTCGATCCAGTTGATGAACGCCGGGTCGATCAGCGTCTCGGTCTCTAGGACCCAGCAGCGTTCGTCGGCGAATTGCGCGCATTTTACGGCGTCCTTCGCGGTCATCACGATCGCCTCGCCGGCGAGCCCGGCCAGCGTGCCCGCGTCGATGCGGGCGTGGTCGCCCGGTGCGTGGCGCTCGAAGCGCAGTCCGAGCCCGCGCAGCGCGGCGAAGAAGCGCTCTGGATGACCGATTCCGGCGAGCGCCGCCACCTCGCGTGTGGCGAAGCGCGCGACGAATGCGGCGGGACCCAGCGTCTCGCCGCCGTGTAGCGCGCGAAACGCGCGCGGGCGCACGTCGAAGCGAAACCGCGCCGGCGACCTCGAACTGGAATCGGAACTGGAGTTGGAATCGGAACTGGAACTGGAACTGGAACCGGAACTCGATCGCGGATGCGGATGCGAACGGATCGCGCGCGGCGGCGAGTCGGTACCGTTGAGCAGGATTGCGTCGAGCGTCTCGGCATGCGCGAGCGGCTCGCGCAGCGGGCCGGCGGGAAGCAGCCTCTGGTTTCCCGCGCCGCGCGCGTCGAACACGGCGACCTCCAGCGTGCGTTCGAGCCCCGGGTGCTGCAGCCCGTCGTCCGAGACGACGATCTCGACCTCCGGGTGGCGGCTGCGCAGCAGCGCCAGCGCTTCGCCGCGTGCCTGTGCTGCCGCTACCGGGAGCGCGCTCTCGGCGGCCAGCAGCACGGCCTCGTCGCCGTCGATCAGCGGATCGGCGTGCGGCGCGACCATCCGGGCGTGCCGGTGTCGGGCGCGGTAGCCGCCGCAGATCAGGCCGACGTGCCAGCCACGCGCGGCGAGCGCGTGCGCGGTGGCGAGCGTCGCCGGCGTCTTTCCGGTGCCTCCGACCGTGAGGTTTCCGATGACGATGACTGCCGGGCGCGTGCCGGGCGCGATCCGGCGCACGGCGGCGCGGCGGCGTGCGGCGACAAGGCGCGTCAGCGTGCAAAGCGGCCAGAGCAACGCGCCGGCGACGCGCGCCGCGAGGCCGTCGGGCGGCATGTACCAGAGCGCGCCAAGCGCGCGTTCCAGCATCGCCCCGGGCGCGCCGCGCATCGCGCCGGTGCTAGCGTGACGTGGTGCCGGGCGCTTGCGCGGCGAAGGTGACACGCGCGAGCCCCGCCAGCCGGGCGGCTTCGAGCACGTCGATCACCGACTGGTGCGTCGCGCCCGCGTCGGCGTAGATCACCAGCGTCGGCTCGGATTGTCCCGATGCGGCCCGGCGCAGTTCGGAGGCGAAGGCGCTGGCACTGCCGAAGGCGACCGGCCGGTTGTCGATCAGCGTGCGCCCGTCGGTCGCGACCGCGACGACGATCTCGCGCGGGCGCTGCTCGGCGCGGTCGGCGCCGGCGGCGGGCAGGTTCACCTGCAACTCGGTGAACTTCGAGAAGGTGGTGGTGACCATCAGGAAGATCAGGACGACCAGCAGGACGTCGATCAGCGGAATGAAGTTGATCTCCGGCTCGTCGCGCCGCAGCGCGCGGCGGAAGTTCACGAGTGGCCCTTTCTCGTGCCGACCGGTTCGACCGTGGTGCTGTCGGCGGTGCGGCGAGTCGCGGCGCGCGCGCGGGTGCGCGTGGCCGGTGCCGCGGTCTTCGACGCCTGTGCGGTGGGGGCGGCCGCGGCGAGCGTCCCGACGCGCGCCGGCGCCGCTTGCGACGTGGTCGGGTGCGCCGTGGCCGGGTGCGCTCGGGAGTTGGGCGAGTTGCGGATCGAGTCGATCAGCCGCAACGATTGCTGCTCCATCTCGACCAGGTAGCCATCGACCCGGGAGCGGAAGTAGCGATAGCAGATCAGCGCCGGTATCGCGACGATCAGTCCGAGCGCGGTGTTGTACAACGCGACCGAGATTCCGTGCGCGAGCTGCTGCGGGTTCGTCCCGCCCGGCGCTTGCGCGCCGAAGATCTCGATCATCCCGACGACGGTGCCGAACAGCCCCATCAACGGAGCGGTCGCGGCGATCGTGCCAAGAGCCGAGAGGTACTTCTCGAGCTCGTGCGCGACGCCCCGGCCCGTCTCCTCCATCGTCTCCTTCATCACGTCGCGCGGAGCGAGTTCCATGCGCAGGCCGCTGGCGAAGATCCTTCCGATCGGCGAGTTCGTCTCGAGGCGCTGGATCAGCTCGGGCGTGATCTGCTGCCCGCGATGCAGGATCAGGACTTCGTCGAGCAGCCGGGGCGGCAGGACTTTGGCGCGTTTGAGCGAAATGGCGCGTTCGACGATCAGCGCCACCGCCGCCAGCGAGGCAGCGATCAGAAACCATACGGGCCAGCCGGCAGCCTGGATCAGAGAAAACAAGACCGGGTCTCCTGCGATGGCCGGGCGGGGCAACCCGACCGGTCGGAACGCTTCGTCGCAGCGGGCGCGCGCATCGCCACCGGCCGCAAAGCGGCCTCATTGTCATGTCTTTTGCCGCGACCGGGCAAGTCGCCCGACGACCGGTATCATCTATCAACAGGACCTGTGGATAAATCTGTGCGGATCTCGGCGCCGTGTTCCCGAAACCCGCATCGTTTCACTTCCGAAGCTGATTGCACAGATGTTGGGCAATGAAAACCAGTAATAAAAACAATGACTTGCACGAGCTCGCGTGATCCTTTCGGCTTAGGCTGTAAGGATCCAGGATTGGCGCGGGTTCGTGGACAACTTCGGGCTGCCGGGGCGCATGAAACCTGAATCGACGCACGCGCATGGCGCGGCGCAACGCGAGGTCCTGAGCGTCTCGGAACTGAACCGCGCGGTGGCGACCCTGCTCGAGCGCAACGTGCCGCCGCTGTGGGTGCGCGGCGAATTGTCGAACGTGACCCGCGCCGCAAGCGGGCACTGGTACCTGACGCTCAAGGACGACGACGCGCAGGTGCGTGCCGTGATGTTCCGCAACCGCGCGCAGGCGATCGGCTTCGTTCCGCGCAACGGCGACCAGGTCGAGGTCAGGGCGCTCGCCGGGATGTACCAGCCGCGCGGGGAGTTCCAGCTCAACGTCGAGACGATGCGCAAGGCCGGCGAGGGCAGTCTGTACCAGCGCTTCCTGCAACTGCGCGAGAAACTGCGCGCCGAGGGGCTGTTCGACGCCGCGCGCAAACGTGCGCTGCCTCCGATGCCGCGGCGCGTCGGGGTGATCACCTCGGCGCAGGCGGCGGCCTTGCGTGACGTTCTCACGACACTCGCGCGGCGCGCGCCGCAGGTGCCGGTCGTGCTCTATCCGACCCCCGTGCAGGGCAGTGACGCGCCGTCGTCGATTCGTCGCGGCGTTGCGCGCCGCGATCCGGCGCGCCGAGTGCGACGTGCTGCTGTTGGTGCGCGGCGGCGGTTCGATCGAGGACCTGTGGGCGTTCAACGACGAGGCGCTGGCACGCGCAGATCGCGGCGTCGCCGATCCCGGTGGTCTGCGGAGTCGGTCACGAAAGCGACTTCACGATCGCCGACTTCGTCGCCGACCATCGCGCCGCGACGCCGACCGCGGCGGCGCAGGCGGCGGTGCCGGATCGGCGCGGGCTCGCCGAGAACTGTTCGGCGCTCGCACGTCGTCTGGCGCGCGGCTTCGAGCGCGGCGCTGCGACCAGGGAGCAGCGCGTCGATACGGCGGCGCGACTGCTGCGCCCGCCGTCGGCGCAGTGGCGCGAGCGCTCGCGGCGGCTGGAGTCGATCGAATGGCGGCTGCGCGCCGCGGGTCGCGCGTCGAGCCGGCAGCGGCTGGAACTGCTGTCGCGGCTGCGCGCGCGGCTCAGCGCGCCTCGACCCGAGCGCGAGGCCGCGCGGATCGCGTTGCTCGCCGCGCGCGTTCTGCGCG
This sequence comes from uncultured beta proteobacterium, assembly GCA_963696745.1. GTDB lineage: Bacteria > Pseudomonadota > Gammaproteobacteria > Burkholderiales > Burkholderiaceae_E > Quisquiliibacterium. The sequence goes on along the minus strand of CAVOLL010000010.1, from coordinate 870,598 downwards.
CGCGGCGCGTGCTCGCCTCAGCCGCGCTGACGCGCGTCGACGCGCTCGCGCACAAACTGCACCTCGTGAGCCCCCAGGCAGTGCTCGAGCGCGGTTACGCGATCGTCACCCGCGCGAGCGGAGGGGTGGTGCGCGCCGCCGACGAGGTCGACCTGTGCGAACGGCTCGCGGTGCGCCTGGCCGCGGGCAGGCTCGACGTCGAGGTCAAGGGGACACCCGGCTAATTGTTTTGCACAATACCTTTTTTCTGATACACTGATCGGCACGTACTGGCAGACAAACGCGTACTGACAGACAAACGAACACCGAACACAAGAGGACACCCGATGGAACACAGCCTGCCCCCGCTTCCCTATGCAATCGACGCGCTCGCGCCGCACATCTCGAAAGAGACCTTCGAGTACCACCACGGCAAGCACCATCAGGCCTACGTCACGAACCTGAACAACCTGATCAAGGGCGGCGAGTTCGAGAGCGCTTCGCTCGAGGACATCGTGAAGAAGAGCTCGGGCGGCGATCTTCAACAACGCGGCGCAGGTCTGGAACCACACCTTCTTCTGGAACAGCATGAAGCCCGGCGGCGGTGGCGAACCGAAGGGTGCGCTGGCCGACGCGATCAACAAGAAGTGGGGCTCGTTCGCGGCGTTCAAGGAGGCCTTCGTCAAGAGCGCGGTCGGCAACTTCGGTTCCGGCTGGACCTGGCTGGTGAAGAAGGGCGACGCTTCGGTCGACATCGTCAACACCAGCAATGCCGCGACGCCGCTCACCACTGCCGACAAGGCGCTGCTCACGGTCGACGTGTGGGAGCACGCCTACTACGTCGACTATCGCAATGCGCGCCCGAAGTTCGTCGAGGCCTTCCTCGCCAACCTCGCGAACTGGGATTTCGCGTCGCGCAATTTCGGCTGAGCGACGCGCCGGGCATCGCGACGGGCGAGCCGCGCAGCGCGGCTCGCACGCGCTGTGGCGCGTCGAACATCGAATGAAAGGAGAAGCAAACCTATGACGAGTTCAACCAAGCTGATCGTCGCGCTCGCCGCGGCGGTGGCGTTGGGCGGTTGCGCGAATACCCAGATGACCGAGCGCCAGAGCACCACCGCCAAGGGCGCCGGAATCGGGGCTGCCGCCGGCGCGGTGATCGGAGGCGTCACGGGCGGCAGTCGCGGCGCGGTGCGCGGCGCGGTGCTCGGCGCTGGCGTGGGCGCGGTCGGCGGTTACGTCTGGTCGGGTCGCATGGAGGAGCAGAAACGTGCGATGGAGACCAGTTCGCAGGGCACCGGCGTTCAGGTCACGCAGACGCCCGACAATCGCCTGAAGCTCGACGTCCCGAGCGACCTGTCCTTCGACGTCGGGCGCGCAGAAATCCAGCCGGGATTCAAGCCGGTGCTCGATCGTTTCGCGCAGAACCTGATCACCTACCCGGTGACCACCGTGTCGGTCGTCGGCCACACCGACAGCACCGGCTCGGACGCGATCAACAGGCCCCTGTCGGTCGAGCGCGCCTCGAGCGTGCGCGACTACCTGATCTCGCGCGGCATCGATTCGCGCCGGATCGCGATCGAAGGGCGCGGATCGGGTCAGCCGGTGGCGGACAACGCGACCGAAGCGGGGCGAGCGAAGAACCGCAGGGTCGAGATCTTCGTCGCCGAAAACCAGGGCTGACCGGGCCGATTCAGCGCGGCGCGAACATCCCCGGCGGGCCGCGCAGCCGGCTGCCCGGGGCGATCCCGCGTTTCGCGAACCATCCCTGTTCCATTTCCAGCGCGTAGCGGATCGCACGCGCCGAGCAGTGGCTGTCGTCGCTGCGCGGTTGCATGTCGGCGATGTTCGCCACCGCGCCGTCGTCGTCGATGAACGCGATCGACAGCGGTACCAGGGTGTTGCGCATCCAGAAGCACTGCCTGGACTTCTCCGGGAAGACGAACAGCATCCCTTCGTTCGGCCCGAGGTGCTCGCGAAACATCAGCCCGCGTGCCCGCGATGCCGGGTCGGTTGCGAGTTCGGCCTTGATCAGGTGGATGCCGGCGGCGAGTTCGACCTGCGGCAGGCGCGGTTGCGGACCTGCCGGGGCTTGCGCGTAGACGATTGCGGGCACGAGCGTCGCGAAGGTGGCGAGAGCGACGCGGGCGACGACGCCGGCAAGAACGATTGGCATGATGCGATTGTCCACGGTGCGCGCCAAAACGAAAAGGGCAGGGTCGCCCCTGCCCCGAATCCTGAGGATTCCCCGGAAGAATTACTTCTTCTTCTCTTCTTCTTTCTTCACTTCTTTCTTCATCGCCTTCTTGGCGGCGGGCTTCTTGTCGTCAGCTTTCGCTGCGGCGGCGGCCGGGGCGGCCGCCGGGGCAGCCGGGGCTGCGGTCTGGGCGACGGCGCCGGTGGCGAAAGCCGCGGCGATCAGCATAGCGAACAGTTTGCTCATGTATTCCTCGTAAGGTTTGATCATGGTTGAGGCCTTGCGGCCGCCCCCTATAACGCGGCGCTTTTCAGGCGGTTGACAGCGGGCGAACGATTTCACCGGCAGCGCCCACTTCGGCGTCCGGTTCTCCGTCCGCTTCTCCGTCCGGTTCTCCGTCCGGTTCTCCGTCCGGTTCTCCGTCCGGTTCTCCGTCCGGTTCTCCGTCTTCGCTGGTGCCCGGGGTGCCGTTCTCCAGGTGGAGCGCGCGCAGTGGCCGAGTCGCTTTCGGGCATAATCGCGGCCATCGAACAACCCCGACGGATTCCCTCCAGAGAGGAGCTGCAGAATGTATCAACACATAAAAATCCCTGCCGACGGCGAGAAGATCACGGTAAATGCAGACTTTTCGCTGCAGGTTCCCGACAATCCGATCATTCCCTACATCGAGGGCGACGGCACCGGGCTGGACATCACCCCAGTCATGATCAAGGTGGTCGATGCCGCGGTCGCCAAGGCCTACGGCGGAAAGCGCGCGATCCGCTGGATGGAGATCTTCGCCGGCGAGAAGTCCACCAAGGTCTACGGGCCGGACGTCTGGCTTCCCGACGAGACCCTCGAGGTGCTCAAGGACTACGTGGTCTCGATCAAGGGCCCGCTCACGACACCCGTCGGCGGCGGGATCCGGTCGCTGAACGTCGCGCTGCGCCAGCAGCTCGACCTGTACGTCTGCCTGCGCCCGGTGCGCTGGTTCAAGGGCGTGCCCTCGCCGGTCAAGGAGCCGCGAGAAGACCGACATGGTGATCTTCCGCGAGAACTCGGAGGACATCTACGCCGGCATCGAGTACGCGGAAGGATCCGAGCAGGTGAAGAAGCTGATCGACTTCCTGATCAAGGAGATGGGGGTCAAGAAGATCCGCTTCCCCGAGACCTCCGGCATCGGCATCAAGCCGGTGTCGCGCGAAGGCACGACGCGCCTGGTGCGCAAGGCGATCCAGTACGCGATCGACAACGACAAGCCCTCGGTCACGCTGGTGCACAAGGGCAACATCATGAAGTTCACCGAAGGGGCGTTCCGCGACTGGGGCTACGAGCTGGCCGAGAAGGAATTCGGCGCCAAGCTGCTCGACGGCGGCCCGTGGATGAGCTTCAAGAACCCGAAGACCGGCAACGACATCGTCGTCAAGGACGTGATCGCCGACGCGTTCCTGCAGCAGATCCTGCTGCGCCCGGCCGAGTACAGCGTGATCGCCACGCTGAACCTGAACGGCGACTACGTGTCCGACGCGCTCGCCGCGCAGGTCGGCGGCATCGGCATCGCGCCGGGCGCCAACCTGTCGGACACGGTGGCGATGTTCGAGGCCACGCACGGCACCGCGCCGAAGTACGCGGGCAAGGACTACGTCAACCCGGGTTCCGAGATCCTCTCGGCCGAGATGATGCTGCGCCACATGGGTTGGTTCGAGGCGGCCGACCTGATCATCGCGTCGATGGAGAAGTCGATCCTGTCGCAAGAAGGTCACCTACGACTTCGCGCGCCTGCTCGAGGGCGCCACCAAGGTGTCGTGCTCGGGCTTCGGGCAGGTGATGATCGACCACATGTGATCTCGTTCCAAGGCGTCTCACGACCGGCCACGAAATCGACTTCCAGCGGAAGTTGACCCAGACACGCTCGTTCTTGGCCTTGATGAAGCTGACGGTTTGGCTGCCGAATCCATGCGTGTGGCGATCGGTCGCCGGGATGCCGCGGTCGTGCATCGGCGCGGTGACCTGGTGCCGCGCCTCGGGCGGCGAGGTCCGGAAGTGCCGGTTGCCTTCGTCGCAGTAGAACTCCAGGGCAAAGCCACGGATGTCGCGCCCGGCGTCGGCCGCACCGCCCACGCCGGCCACCGTCGAGATGCGCGCGAAGAGCTCGTCGCCGATCTTCGCGAACAGCTCGGCTCGCGCGCTATGGTGTGCCGACTCCCGCGAACACTTGGGCGGGACGTGCCGAATGCTATGCCGGCCTTGCATGAATGGTGCGTCAGTGCGCGTGACGCATCCAGACCACGGTGCCGATGCCGGCCAACAACAGCAGGATTTGAACGAGCGCCTGTGAGGGAAGGGTCCGACGATGCAGCGATGGTACGAGATCGGCCAGCGCAATGTAGACGAAGCTTGCCGCCGAAAGCGCCAGGATGGTGCCAATCGCCTGCTCCATCCGTGCCAGCCAGAAGTAGCCGGCCAGCGCACCGGGCAGCGTTGCCGCAGCCGACAGCATGTTGAGCCAGAAAGCCTTCGCGCGGCTGTACCCGCTGTCGAGCAAAATGGCGAAATCGCCGACTTCCTGCGGCACTTCGTGAGCGATGACGGCCACTGCCGTGGCGATGCCCAACGGCACCGAGACCAGAAATGCGGCTGCAATGACCACGCCGTCCACGAAATTATGGAACGCGTCGCCGATCAGCAGCAACGGACCCGCCTGGCCGTGTGCCGGGCAGTCGCTGTCGTGGCAATGTCGCCAGAGCACGAGCTTCTCGAGCACGAAGAACAGCACCAGGCCCAGCAGCACCGTGGGCAGCACGGAAGAGGCAGGGTCGCGAGCCAGTGCCGTTGGAATCATGCCCAGGAAGGCGGCGCCGAGCAGTACGCCAGCCGCATAGCCGATCAGTGCCGGGACGAGCGCTTCACGAATCGCACGCGGAAATACGAGCAGCAGCGCCGCCCCACCGGCGGCACCCAGGCTGCCCAGAAGCGAGAAGGCGACGATCCAGAGCAGCAGCGCAGACTGATTCACGGCTCAGTCCTTCGCCATGCATGCCCCATCGCGCTTCAAGGGAAGATGGGAATGTTCGGGTCGACGCCTTCGAGCTCGGCCTCGGGGTGGTGCCGGTTCACCAAGGCCTCGATCTGCTCGACCTTTGCACGCGGCACATCGATCATCAGCAACAACTGGCCGGCCTCGATCGCTTTCTGGTACTTGTCGATCCGACTGTTGGGCAGGCCGACCCCGACCATGCTCGACATCCATGCCCCGAAGCCGGCGCCGAACAAGGTCAGGCCCAGCAATGCGCCGCCACCGAGCACCAGTCCGGCTGGTGGAAAGGTTATCGCGATCAAGCCGGCAAGCAGCCCCGAGAGACCGCCTGCGGCTACGCCACGCTGCAGCGCCGGTACGAGATCAGTGCTTTGGGCCACCTTGGCCTCGGGCAGATCCTCCAGTGCTGTGTCCTGGCGGGCCACCACGTGGATGCGGCGCTCCTCGATCCGTGCCAGAAGAAGGCCGTCCACGATGGCCTGTGCGGATGCAACGGTCGGTACGAGAAAATAGATCCTGCGCATCTTGAATCTCCTTGAGATTTGATTGCCAGATTCCCCGCTTGATAATGCACCAACGGACACAACACGCACTTCAGGGAGGCCAAGGCTGAAAAGTGGCCCCACGAATCCGGACAGTCCGGCTGCGTGGGGGCCACTTCTGTTCGACATTGGCACGGCGGTCTTCCATCTGCCGTATCGGAACGCGCGTCATGAACCAGGCGTCGATGCGCCGAACAGTGCGGCCAGGGCGTGATCGCGGCGGCGCGAGCAGGACCCGGATCGCCATCGGCGCACCGTGCCCTGGACCGCTATCGGCGTACCGCTCCCAGAATCGCGCGCAGGATCTCCAGCGGCGGCGGCGGGCAGCCCGGCACCGTCGCGTCGACCGGGATCACGTTCGACACCCGACCGCAACTGGCGTAGCTCTCGCCGAAGATGCCGCCGGTGCAACCGCAGTCGCCTACGGCGAGCACGAGCTTCGGCTCGGGCGTGGCGTCGTAGGTGCGGCGCAGCGCCTCCTCCATGTGGCGCGAAACCGGCCCGGTCACCAGCAGCATGTCCGCGTGGCGCGGGCTGGCGACGAAGCGGATGCCCAGCCCCTCGATGTTGTAGTACGGGTTGTTGAGCGCGTGGATCTCAAGCTCGCAGCCGTTGCACGACCCGGCGTCGACCTGGCGGATCGTCAGCGCCTGTCCCAGGATGTCGAGGATCTCCCGGTGGATCCGCTGCACCGCGGCGCGATCTGCGTCGGCGGCCCGCGGCGCTGGCTCGGTGACGATGCCGGTGCGGGCGATTCTCCTGAGAACGTGCCACATCAGAGGTCGTGCCCCGAATAGCTCAGGTTGAAGGACTTGTTGATCAGCGGGAAGTCCGGAACGATGTTGCCGATCACGGCGTGCTCGAGCACCGGCCAGTTCTGCCACGACGGGTCGTGGCAATGACAGCGCACGATGCGCCCGTCGACGCCCGTTTCGAGCGCGACGAGGATCTCGCCGCGCCAGCCCTCCACCCAGCCCGCGCCGCGGGCCGCGGCCGAGGGCGCGCGCAATTCGGCTCTCGTGTCGCCGTCGGGCATCTCGGCGCACAGGCGTCGGATCAACCGCAGCGACTCGAGCGTTTCGTCGAAGCGCACCGCCACGCGCGCCGCGACGTCACCCATGCGCTGCGTGGCCATCGCGACGCCCAGCCGGTCGTAGGGACTCCAGCCGTGGTCGCATCGCAGGTCGAAGGCCTGCGCACTTGCGCGCCCGGCGAGCCCCGTGAGGCCGAGCTGCGCGGCCAGTTGCGGCGCGACGCACCCGGTCGTGAGGAAACGGTCCTGCAGGCCGGCGTGCTCGTCGTAGAGTTCTCGCATCGAGAGAAGCTCGCGCTCGATGTCGTCGCACTGGCGGCCGAGTCGCTCCAGCATCGACGCCGCAGGGTTCGCCGCCACGCCTCCCGGGGCGACCACGTCCATCATGAACCGGTGCCCGAAAGCTGCGTTCGATAGACGCTGCCAGTCCTCGCGCAGGCGCGAGAACTGCGCCAGCGCGATCGACAGCGCCGCGTCGTTGCCCAGCGCGCCCAGATCGCCCAGATGGTTCGCAACGCGCTCGCGCTCGAGCATCAACGCGCGCAGCCATGCCGCGCGCACCGGGATCTCGCACCCCCACGCCGACTCCAGCGCCATGCAGTAGGCCCACGCATAGGCCACGGTCGTGTCGCCCGACACGCGGCCGGCGAGCCGGTGGGCGTCGAGCGGCGCGAACTCGGTGAAGCGGCGCTCGATGCCCTTGTGGACGTAGCCCAGGTGCTGCTCCAGGCGCAGCACCTTCTCGCCGACCACGGAAAAACGGAAGTGGCCCGGTTCGATGGTGCCGGCGTGCACCGGGCCGACAGCGATCTCGTGGACACCGTCGCCCTCGACGCGCACGAACGGGTAATCGGCGGGCAGCGTCGCCGCGGCGGCAGGGTGCGACTCAGCCGCGAGTTCGAGCGGCCCGCGCGCGAGCCCCCATAGTCCGTGGTCGAGCCATGGCCGCCGGTCGCCGGCCTGCTCGACCGCGAGGCCCGACAGGTCGAATGCCGCGCGCTGCATCCGGGCGGCGCAAGGGAAGTCCCGCGCGAGATCCGGGTACGTGCGGGCCGGGTTGACCGGCAGCTCGAGCCAGACCAGCCCTTCGGGCAGCGCGTACGCCGCGCACACGGCAGCGCCGCTGGGCCCCGTAGCCCCGCCAGATCCCGCAGCCCCGCTCTGTCCCCCGGCTCCGCTGGGCCCCACGGCCCCATTGGATTCCCCGTCGCGGTCGACGCCCCAGATCGAGACCAGTCGCCCGCCCTGCTCGGCGACGCTGCGGGCAACGGTGCTCCAGGCCGAGCGATCGACCAGCGCGTGCCGGATCGGCAGCGGAGCCGGCAGCTCGCGCAGGTCCAGTCTCAGGTCGGCCAGTGCCACGTCGTCAGTTCCCCAGCAAGGCCGCCGCCTGGCGGTACCAGGCGTCGAGGTAGGGCGGAACGTACAGCCCCAGCATCAGTCCGAGTCCGAGGTGAACGAACACCGGGACCAAGGCCGGCGAGTGCGCCAGCGGCTTGACGTTGGTCTCGCCAAAAACCATCGGCTGGACGCGGCTGAACACCGAAGCAAAGGCCAGCCCGAGCGCGACGAGCAGGAACGGGGTCGCCCAGGGCTGCTCGCGCATCGCGGTCGTCACGATCAGGAACTCGCTGGCGAAGATGCCGAACGGGGGCATTCCGAGAATCGCGAGCGCGCCCAGCATCAGCCCCCATGCCACGGTGGGACTCACCTTGATCAGCCCGCGGATGTTTTCCATGATCTGCGTGCCCGCATTCTGGGTCGCGTGGCCGACGGCGAAGAAGATCGCCGACTTGATCAGCGAATGCACGGTCATGTGCAGCAGCCCCGCGTAGGTGGCGATCGGTCCGCCCATGCCGAAGGCGAAGGTCATCAGGCCCATGTGCTCGATCGACGAGTACGCGAACATCCGCTTGGCATCCTTCTGGCGGAACAGGAAGAACACCGCCGCCACCACCGACAGCAGGCCGAAGCCCATCATCAGCCGTGCCGAGAGCACGCTGCTGTGCAGCGCGCCGTCGGTGAGCACCTTGCAGCGCAAGATCGCGTAGAGCGCCACGTTGAGCAGAAGACCGGACAGAACTGCGGACACCGGCGTGGGGCCTTCGGCGTGCGCGTCGGGCAGCCAGTTGTGCACCGGGACGAGGCCGACCTTGGTGCCGTAGCCGATGAAGAGGAAGGCGAAGGCCAGCGCGATGATGTTGGGGTCGAGCTGCCCCTTGACCGCGTCGAGGTTGGTCCACAGCAGGCCGCCCCCCCCGGGTCCGACGACCTTCTCGGCGGCCATGTACAGCAGCACCGTGCCGAACAGCGCCTGCGCGATGCCCACGCCGCACAGGATGAAGTATTTCCACGCGGCTTCCAGGCTCGCCGCGGTGCGGTAGACGCTGACCAGCAGCACGGTCGTGAGCGTGGCCGCTTCCATCGCGACCCAGACGATCCCCATGTTGTTGGTGGTCAGCGCGAGCAGCATCGTGAAGCTGAACAACTGGTACATGCTGTGGTACAGGCGCAGCCTGGGCGGTGTCATCTTGCCGCGGTCGCGTTCCGCGCGCATGTAGGGACGCGAGAAGATCGACGTCGTCAGGCCCACGAATGCGGTCAGCGTGACGAGGAAGACGTTGAGCGGGTCGATGTAGAATTCGCCGCCCCACATCAGGCTCGGACCGCTTTCGACGATCTGCGCGGTCAGCACGCAGGCGGCGACGAAGGTGCCCAGGCTGAACGCCACGTTGACGTCGCGCGCGTTGTCGCGGTGGCCGAGCAGAGCGAGCACCAGGCCGCCAGCGAGCGGGCTGGCGAGCAGGAAGGCGAGGGCGTTGAGCTCGAAGGCCAACTCAGTCGTCCTTCAGCTTTTCGAGGTGACGGATGTCCAGGCTGTCGAACTGCTCGCGGATCTGGAACATGAACACGCCCAGGATCAGCACCCCGACGAGCACGTCGAGCGCGATGCCGAGTTCGACCACCATCGGCATGCCGTGGGTGGCCGAGGTCGCGGCGAAGAACAATCCGTTCTCCATCGCCAGGAACCCGATCACCTGTGGCACCGCCTTGGCGCGCGTGATCATCATCAGGAACGACAGCAGCACGCAGGCGAGCGCGATGCCCAGCGTGCCGCTGGCCAGCGACGTGGAAAGGTGCGAGATCGGAATCGCCAGGTTGAAGGCGAAGATCACGACCGCGATGCCGATCAGCATCGTCGTGGGTATCTTGATCAGCGTCTCGACGTCCCAGCGGATTCCCAGCCGGTCGATCACCCGGTGCAGCAGCCAGGGAATCAGCAGCACCTTGAGCGCGACGGTCAGGCCGGCAGACAGATACAGGTGGTGCTGGTCGGTCATGTAGCCGACCACGGCCGTGGCGAGCGCGAGGGCCACGCCCTGCATCGTGAACAGATGGATCAGCGACAGGATCCGGCGCTGCGAGATCATCGCGAACGCGAGCATCAGCAGCACCGCGCCGAGCAGGTTGACGAACTGCGACAGCAGTTCGCCCACCTCAGCGATCCAGCAGCAGGTGAACCAGCATGCCGATCACCGCGAGCAGAAAGGCGGTGGCGAGGAATTCGGGAACGCGAAAGATGCGCATCTTGGCCGAGATCGTTTCGAGCATCGCGAGCAGGAACCCGCCGATGGCGAGTTTGAACACGAGTGCCGGCAGCGCCAGCAGCATGGCCAGCGGCGCGCGGGCTTCGGCCACGCCCCAGGGGAAGAACAATGCCAGCCCGATGCACGAGTACGCGAACAGCTTCAGGCTGGCGGCCCATTCGATCAGCGCCAGGTGTCGGCCCGAGTACTCGAGAATCAGCGCCTCGTGGATCATCGTCAGCTCGAGGTGGGTGGCCGGGTTGTCCACCGGCACGCGCGCGTTCTCGGCCAGCGAGACCATCGTGAACGCCACTCCGGCGAACGCGAGCCCCGGGTAGATCGTGAATTCGCGGCTCGCCAGGGTCTCGACGATCGTCGGCAGCGAGGTCGACTTCGAGATCAGCGAGGCCGAGAACAGCACCATCAGCAGCGCCGGCTCCGCCAGAAAGCCGATCAGCATCTCGCGCCGTGCGCCCATCGTTCCGAATGCCGTGCCGATGTCCATCGCCGCGAGCGACACGAACACGCGCGCCAGCGCGAACAGCCCGACCAGCGCGATCGCGTCGGCCGCGGGCGCAAGCGGGAGGTCGGTCGAGAGCGTCGGAATGATCGCGCAGGCCAGCACCATGCAGCCGAATATCAGGTACGGTGCCGTGCCGAACAGCCGCGACGCGTTGTCCGCGACCACCGACTCCTTGTTGAACAGCTTGTGCAGCATCCGGTACGGTTGCCACAGGCTCGGCGCCGATCGGTTCTGCAGCCACGCGCGCCACTGGTTGACCCAGCCGGTCAGCAGCGGCGCCAGTGCGATCGCGATGACGATCTCGAGCAACTGCGAGAGCAGGCCGATCGGGCTCATTGGATCACCACCAGCAAGGTGGCGGCCAGGGTCAGGAAGCTGTAGAGCAGGTACACCGAGATGCGACCCTGCTGCATCAGGCTCATCAGCCGTGCCAGGTAGTTGGCGAGATCGATCACCGGGACGTAGATCCAGCGCCAGAAGTGGTCGTCGACCGTGACGCGATAGCGAGGCTGCGCATCGAACGGTGTCGGCAATTCCCGGTGCATCACGAAGAACGGCTCGAAGATCTGCCGGATGGGCTGCCCGAACCCTTCTGCGGTGTCCTGCATCCGCGCGGTGCCCCAGGGGAAGCCGCAGGCCCAGGGCGGGCCGCGTCGGGTGCGACCGTGGTACAGCCACCGCACCAGCAGGAAAGCCAGCGCGAAGCTACCGACGATTCCCAGCAGGAAAATGACGGGTCCGTAACTCGCCTGCTCCGGTCCGACCGGGGCGAGCAGCCAGCCGCTGGCCGCCACCCGCGCGCCCAGGCCCGATCCGACGAGCAGTTTCGTCACCGGGTCGATCAGTGCGATGAACTGCGTCGGCAGCAGGCCGAGCGCGACGCATCCGAGCGCGAGCCACACCATGCCCGAGCGCTCCCACATCCCGGCGTCGTGGGCGTGCGCGAGCTTTTCCTCGCGCGGCTGCCCAAGGAAGATCACGCCGAAAAATTTGACCATCGTGTAGCCGGCCAGCGCCGCCACCAGCACGATCAGGGCCGCGACCACCGGTATCAGCATCGTCAGCACCGGCTCCGGCAGGTTCGGCGCGAACAGGAAGCTCTGCAGGAGCAGCCACTCCGACACGAAGCCACCGAGTGGTGGCAGGCCCGCACTCGCGAGCACGCCGAGCAGGGCGAGCCAGCCGACCCAGGGCATCGTGCGGATCAGGCCGCCGAGCTTGCCCAGGTTGCGCTCCGAGGTCGCGTGCAGCACGCAGCCGGTGCCCAGGAACAGCAGGCTCTTGAAGCAGGCGTGGCTGGCCACGTGATAGAGCGTGGCCGTCAAGGCGAGTGCGGCGGTCGGCCCCATGCCGTATCCGGCGAAAATCAGCGTCAGGCCGATGCCGACGAACAGCAGGCCCATGTTCTCGATCGACGAGTAGGCAAGCAGTCGCTTCATGTCGGTTTGAACCGAAGCGAATACGACGCCGAACAGCGCGGTGCTCAGGCCGATCGCCAGCAGGATCCCGCCCCACCACCACAGCCGCAGGTGCAGCAGGTCGAGCGACACGCGCAGCAGACCGTAGATGGCCGTGTTGAGCATGACGCCGCTCATCAGCGCCGACACCGGCGACGGTGCCGCCGGGTGCGCCTCGGGAAGCCAGACGTGCAGCGGCAGCACGCCAGCCTTCGCCCCGAACCCGAGCACGGCCAGCAGGAAGCCGATCGAGGCCCAGAACGGCGACAATTCCTGCGCGCGCATGTTGGCGAAGGTGTAGTCGCCGGTGTTGGCCTGCAGCACGCCGAAGCACAACAGCACCGCGATCGCGCCGACGTGCGCCATCGTGATGTAGAGGTACCCGGCGGCGCGCACCTCCGGGATGCGGTGGTTCGCCGTAACCAGGAAGAACGACGAAAGCGCCATCGTTTCCCACATCACCATGAACGAGTAGGCGTCGTCGGCGAGGACGACGCCGACCATGGCCGCCAGGAATACGTGGTACTCGAGGCACAGCAGTCCCGGCGGCGTGCCCTCGCCCTTGCGAAAGTACCCCGCCGCGAACGCCGAGATGCCGGCCGACGCGGCGCCGATCACCATCAGGAAGTAGGCGGACAAGGCGTCCAGGCGCAGGTGAAACGGAAGCGTCGGCAGGCCGATCGGCAGTACCGCCACTTCGGGCGTGTCCAGCAGGGCGAACGCAGCGAGCCCGAACAGCACGAGTCCCAGAACACCGCCGGCGGGAAAGAGCACGCGCGAGACGAAGGCGAGGCGCCGCAGCGCGAACACGCCCGCCACACCGATCAGCAGCCAACCCGCCACGACCGCCAGAATCGCGTCGATGGCCAGCAGCGAGGCGCTCGGAGAAGTCATGGCTCAGGAACGGGGACGGCCCCGAGCGGCCCTCGGAGCGGATTTCGGAGCGGTCTTCCGGGCGGTCTTCGAACCTGGTTGGGGGCCGCGCTTCGAGCGCGGCTTCGCGCGTTTCGCCGTGCCGCCGTCCGCCGTCCCCTCGCCCCTGGTCTCGTCGGATACGATCGCCCCGCTGTCGACGTAGGTCACGCCGTGTTCGACCAGATAGTCGCGGATCAACTGGCGCACCACCTGCGACGCAGTTCGGTCCTGCGTTGCGCACAGGCGCTCGAACGCGGCTTTCTTGATCGGATCGATGAGCAACGTCAGTCGCGCGGTCTTCTGTTCCATTCCGACTTGGCTTCAGCGGTTGGCGATCAAATGGCACACAGCCGCGGCACGCACATAGTACTCGCATCATATGTGCGCGCACCAGCACTCGGCAGCGCGTACCAGCACTCGGCGCTGCGCGGCGACGCCTGGCGTCGTCTCTTGCGCCGGCTCCGGCGTCGTCTCTGGCGCCGGCCCCGGCGTAGGCTCCGGCGCGACGCTCAGCCTGGGCCGAGGCGCAATTCGACGGCGAAACCCTCGGGCGCGTCGGGCAGCAGCAGTTCGCCGCCGTGCGCACGGGCCACCCGATCCGCCAGCATCAATCCCAGGCCGGTGCCTGCATCGTAGGTCTGGGCCGCGAGCGCGCCGCGCAACTCGCGCAGACGAGTTGCGTCGATGCCCGGGCCGTCGTCGCGCATGCGCAGCGTGCGCATGTCTGGCGCCTCGATCGTCACGTTGCGCGCGCCGTGGCGCACGGCGTTGTCCAGCAGGTTGAGCAGGGCCGCCGCCAGCAGGTCGGGGTCGGCCTGCAACGCTGCGCCGCTATCGACCTTCACGTCCAGGCCTTCGATCGGAAGTCGCGACACCAGGGCGTCGAGCGCGAGTGATCGACGCTGCGGCGGCTCGGCGCCGCTGCGAAACAGGCCGAGCAACGCGGCGACGACGCGCTGAAGCCGTGTGGCGGCCTCGCGAACCCTTTGAAGCCGCGGGCGCAGCGATTCGGGGCATTCGCGCAACGCGACGGCGAGTTGCGCGTCGATTCCGGCGAGCGGGGTGCGCAACGCGTGCGCGGCGTGACCGGAAAAGGCGCGTTCGGTGGCCATGCGCCGCGCGAGCTCGCGGGTGAGCTGGTCGATCGCCGCGTGCACCGGCTCGAGCTCGCTGCGCTCGGCAGGCCCCAGGGTCGCGCCCGGCGCCGACACGTCGTGTGCCAGCACGCGTTCGGACAGCGTCTGCAACGCAGCGGTCTCGTCGCGCACGCGCGCGCGCAACCAGAAGTGGCCAAGCAAGCCGATCGACAGCGCTGCGATCACGGTGCTGAGCACCACCTCGTCGCGCGTCTCGCTGCGTTCGGCGTGCGATTGCGCCGCGTAGAGCATCCGGCCGTCGGGGCCGAGCGCCAGCCCGTAGAGCCGCCAGCCGGGCACGTCGCTGAACCCGGCGCTCGGCGTGGCCCGCCAGGGCGTATCGGGCGCGACCGCCGAGCGCAGTTCGACCCGCCCGTCCGCTGTGACGACCTGCCAGGCGTAGTCGTCGCTCGAGAGCTGCGCCGCCGGCGGTGCGACGCCAGCTGCGGAATTCGCCGCGGCACCGTTCGCCGCGGCATTCGCGCCGCTCAGCGCGGCGAGCAGTTCGGCCGACGAACGCAGCGAGTCCTCGAGCAGTTCGTCGACCTCGTTCCCGGTGGTGAGCCAGACGGCGACGGCCATCGCGACGCCCCACGCGAGCGACCAGACCAGCAGCGCGTTGGCCAGCCGGGTACGGATCGAGGGCGTGCGCCCGGTCGCGCTTGCTGGCTTCATGGTTCCCCCATCTGATATCCGATGCCGCGAACCGTTTCGATCAGCCCGCGCCCGAGCTTGCGGCGCAGCGCCGAAACGTGGACTTCGAGCGCGTTGCTCGCCAGCGTGGAATCGAAGCCGAGCACGAGTTTCTCCAGGTCCGCCTTCGGTACGATCCGCCCGGCGCGAAGCGCGAGCGCTTCGAGCACCGCCCACTCGCGCCCCGTGAGCTCGACGCGCTGCCCATCGCGGCGCGCCGATCGCGCTGCCAGGTCGACCTCAACCGCGCCGAAGCGCAGGCGCGAGGCTGCGCCCCCGCCGTGGCGCCGGCCCACCGCACGCAATCGCGCGGCGAGTTCCTCGGGTGCGACCGGCTTGACCAGATAGTCGTCGGCGCCGGTGTCCAGGCCTTCGATGCGGTCGCGAAGTTCGTCGCGTGCGGTGAGCATCAGCACCGGACACGGGTCGCCGCTCGCGCGTCGCGCGCGCACCCAGTCGAGCCCCGACCCGTCGGGCAACTGCCAGTCGACCACCAGCGCATCGTAGGGTTCGCCGCGAAACGAGTCGGTCTCTCGCAGGCTTCGGCACCAGTCCACGACGTGGCCTTCGCTGCGCAGGAAATCGCGCAGCCCCTCGCCCAGAATGTCGTTGTCTTCCAGCAGCAGCAGTCGCATCGTGCTCGTTCGCCCGTTTCGCGGATCGCGTGCCCGCCTGCGTGCGGAGCAAGCAGACGATGGCGGCGCGCCACGGGCGTCAAGGTAGCATCCCGGTGCCTCGGACGGGCTTCAGGATGGCTTAAGGTTGGGCTGGTGCAATCGGCGCGATGTCCTCTCCAGCCATGTCCGACGCCGGCCACGCGAACGCTGCGCGGCGTCGCGAGCCGGCTCCGCGTTTCGAAATCGTCGCGAGCGTCGAGTGGTTGCTCGTCGCGGCGAGCGTGTTCTTCGCTTTGTCGGCGAATCGGCGCTTTTTCGGCGCCGCGCTCGCCGGACATTCGCTGCGCGAGGCCGCGACCTGGGGATATGTCGCAGCGCTGTTCGCGCTCGTCGTCGCGCTGCACGTCTTGTTGCTCGCGTTCGTGGCCAATCGCTGGACTGTCAAGCCGCTGCTCGCGGCGCTGATCGTCGCGACCGCGCTGGCCTCGTTCTACATGCAGAGCTACGGTGTGTACCTCGATCCGTCGATGATGCGCAACGTCCTGCGCACCGATCCGGCCGAAGCGCGCGAGTTGCTGTCGGCCAGCCTGGTGCTGCACCTCTTGGTCTACGCGCTGGTTCCGCTGCTGGTTCTATGGCGCGTGCGCGTGCCGCGCCGCGGTCTGGCGCGCGCGACGATCACGCGAGCCGCGTTGGTGGCCGGCGCGGCGGCGCTCGCAGTGCTGTCGTTGTTCGCCGTGTTTCAGTCCTTCTCTTCGCTGATGCGCAACCACAAGGAGGTGCGTTACCTGATCACGCCGGCGAACTACCTCTGGTCGGGCGCGAGCGCGTTCGCCGGCGACGCGCGAACGGCCGCCGCACCGCGCGCGCCGATCGGCCTGGACGCGGCGCCCGGAAGTTCCTGGGGCACGCGCAGCAAGCCCATGTTCGTCGTGCTTGTGGTCGGCGAAACCGCGCGCGCCGCCAACTGGGGATTGAACGGGTACGCACGCCAGACGACGCCGCAACTGGCGGCGCTGCCGGTCGTGAACTTCGCCGACGTGACCGGGTGCGGCACGAACACCGAAGTCTCTCTCCCGTGCATGTTCGCACCGGTCGGTCGGCGCGACTACGACGAGTCGCGCATCCGCTCGAGCGAGTCGCTTCTGCACGTGCTCGCGCGCGCCGGCGTCGGGGTGCACTGGCGCGACAACCAGTCCGGCTGCAAGGGCGTGTGCGACGGGCTGCCGTCGGACATCGTGTCGCCGGCCAGTGCGCCGGGCCTGTGCCAGGACGGACGCTGCCTGGACGAGGGGCTGCTGGTCGATCTCGATCGCCGGCTGGAACGCGCGACCGGCACTCAATTGCTGGTGTTGCACCAGCTCGGCAACCACGGACCGTCGTACTTCAGGCGCTACCCGCCCGCGTTCGCGAAATTCCTTCCGGACTGTCGCGACGACGACCTCCGTCGCTGCAGTGTCGAACAGATCGTCAACGCCTACGACAACGCGCTGCTCTACACCGACCACGTGCTCGCCAGCGCGATCGCCAAGCTCGGCGCGCACGCCGACCGGGTCGACTCGGCGCTGGTCTACGTGTCCGACCACGGGGAATCGCTGGGCGAGCGCGGGCTGTTCCTGCACGGCGTGCCGTACCTGATCGCTCCTCAGGTACAGAGCCGCGTCCCGATGACGATTTGGTTCTCTTCCGGCTTCGCGCGTTCGGCGGGGTTGTCGCCGTCCTGCCTTCGCGCCTCGCTCGACGCGAGCGCGCGGCGTGCGCTCGCGCACGACAACCTGTTTCACACGATGCTCGGTCTGTTCGACGTTCGCACGGAACTGCACGAGTCCAGCCTCGATCTCACCGGGGAGTGCCGGCAGGCGAGTCTGCTGGCGCACAAGTGAACTCCGCGCGAGGGAAGAACTCCGCGCGAGGGAACTCCGCGCGAGGGCTCGCGCAGGGCGATCTCGCGATGGCGCTCGCCGCGCTGGTGGCGATCGTGCTCTGGGAACTCGGCGGATGGGATCTCGCGATTTCGCGCGCGTTCGGCGACGCCCATGGTTTCACGCTGCGCGATGCCTGGATCACCCGCACCATCGCGCACGACGGCGGGAGAATTCTCGCCGCGATCGTGCTCGCGCTGACGCTGGTCGACGTGATCCGCCCGCGCGCGAGCGGACCCTCGCGCGCGGTGCGCGCGTACTGGCTGACGGTGACCGTCGGAGTGATGCTGCTGGTGCCGGCGATCAAGCGACTGAGCGCCACGAGCTGTCCCTGGGATCTGGCCGAGTTCGGCGGCGCCGCGGCCTACGTTCCGCACTGGATGATCGGGGTCGCCGACGGCGGCCCGGGGCACTGCTTTCCTTCAGGACACGCGGTCAGCGCATTCGCGTTCTTCGGCCTGTACTTCCTCTGGCGTCCCTGGAGACCGCGGTACGCGAGAGGCATCGTGGTGGCGGTTGTCGTGCTGGGTTGCATCTACGGGCTGGCGCAGACCGCGCGCGGCGCGCATTTCGCAAGTCATCCGATGTGGTCGGCGTGGATCGCCTGGACCACCTGCGCGATCGCCGCGGCGATCGGTTCGCCGGGCGCGACCGAAACCTTCGCCACGGCGGCCGCGGCGCGTCGTACGAGTTGATCGGATCGGGGAGGCGATCGCGACAATGCAACAACGCCGGGGAGTTTCCCGGCGCTTTCGCTCGCCCTTGGAGTCGCGCGCCGGTCAGCGCGCGGGTCGCCGCCCGAGCGTGGGCGGCTAGACGTCCAGCGTCAGGCGCCGCCCTGGATGTTCGAGGCCTGCTTGCCTTTGGGGCCGGTGACCACGTCGAACGTGACCTTCTGGCCTTCTTTCAGGCTCTTGAAGCCGCTTCCCGAAATCGCCGAGAAATGCGCGAACAGATCCTCACCGCCGTCATCCGGGGTGATGAATCCGAAACCTTTTGCGTCGTTGAACCACTTAACGGTACCCGTTGCCATGTCCTACCATCCCTGAAAAATACACACCGAAGTGCTGCAATCCGAAGAATGCCCGCTGGCCCATGTCTCGGTACGTTAGGTTGTTGAGGGCGACAGCGACCAAGGGTTCAACCCTTGGGCACGCGCGGATTCTTGGCGAATACCCCGCTAAAGTCAAGCGCTGGCGCGTCTTCCTCGGCTGGAACCCCGAAATCGCCCCGGATTGAGACACTTTGCGCGGTTCCGGGCGGTTCCGGGCGGTTCCGGCCGACGGCACGGCCGGGCATCTCGCGGCGCTTGCGCCGAGCGGTGGGGCCCGGCCGCACGGCAGCTGCGTCGGTGTCGATCTCGGCGGTCGCCGCGCCGCCGCCGGGTGTCGGGCGGGCAGGCGCGCGGTGCGCGAACCCTGCGACGATGGCGTTGCGGGAGCGTGGCGAATATGGCGGCAACGTGCGCGAGTGTGTGACTGCATTCACACTACCCGCGGGTCGCGAGCGAATGTCAGTTGCAGCGCGCTCTCGACTGGTTAGAATGGAATCGATGGCGACGAAGCACGAAACCTCCACCGTTGCGCAGCGGCAGGAATCGCGGGTGGAGCCGCCGCCGATGTATCAGGTGATGCTGCTCAACGACGACTTCACCCCGATGGAATTCGTCGTGAGCGTGTTGCAGAAGTTCTTCGGCATGGGCCGCGAGAAGGCGACCCAGGTGATGCTGAAGGTGCATCGCGATGGGCGCGGCGTTTGCGGTGTTTTTCCGAAGGACATCGCCGCGACGAAGGTCGAGCAGGTAAGCAGTTATGCGCGCCAGCACCAGCACCCGCTGCAGTGCGTGATGGAGGAAGTATGATTGCGCAGGAATTGGAAGTCAGTCTCCACATGGCCTTCGTAGAGGCCCGCCAGCAGCGCCACGAGTTCATCACTGTCGAGCATCTGCTGCTCGCGCTGCTCGACAACCCGTCGGCCGCCGAGGTTCTGCGCGCCTGCGCGGCCAACATCGATGACCTGCGCAAGAACCTCGACCTCGTTCATCAAGGAGAACACGCCGGTCGTTCCGGGCACCGAAGAGATCGACACGCAGCCCACGCTAGGGTTCCAGCGCGTGATCCAGCGCGCGATCATGCACGTGCAGTCCACCTCCAACGGCAAGAAGGAGGTCACCGGCGCCAACGTGCTGGTGGCGATCTTCGGCGAGAAGGACTCGCACGCGGTCTACTACCTGCACCAGCAGGGCATC
Source organism: uncultured beta proteobacterium (assembly GCA_963696745.1). Taxonomy (GTDB): domain Bacteria; phylum Pseudomonadota; class Gammaproteobacteria; order Burkholderiales; family Burkholderiaceae_E; genus Quisquiliibacterium. The sequence continues at coordinate 850,733 of CAVOLL010000010.1, read as the reverse complement.
ACGCGCCTGGACGTCGTCAACTACATCTCGCACGGCATCACCAAGAACCCGCAGCCCAAGGAGCCGGCCAAGGAAGAGGCGGCCGAGAGCGAGCAGGACGCCGCGGCGCAGCAGCAAAGCGCACTCGAGCAGTACACGCAGAACCTGAACGCCGCTGCGCGCGAAGGCCGGATCGATCCGCTGATCGGGCGCGAGCTCGAGGTCGAGCGCGTGATCCAGGTGCTGTGCCGCCGGCGCAAGAACAATCCGCTGCTGGTGGGCGAGGCGGGCGTGGGCAAGACCGCGATCGCCGAGGGGCTCGCCTGGCGCATCACGCAGGAACGACGTCCCGGAAGTGCTGGCCGACGCGACCGTCTACTCGCTCGACATGGGCGCCTTGCTCGCCGGCACGAAGTACCGGGGCGACTTCGAGCAGCGCCTGAAGACCGTGCTCAAGCAGCTGAAGGCGGCGCAGCACGCGATCCTGTTCATCGACGAGATCCACACGCTCATCGGCGCGGGCTCGGCCTCGGGCGGCACGCTCGACGCGTCGAACCTTCTGAAGCCGGCGCTCTCGTCAGGGCACGTTGAAGTGCATCGGCGCGACCACGTACAACGAGTACCGCGGGATCTTCGAGAAGGACCACGCGCTCTCGCGCCGGTTCCAGAAGATCGACGTCAACGAGCCGTCGGTCGAGCAGACCGTGCAGATCCTGCGCGGGTTGAAGTCGCGTTTCGAGGAACACCACGGCGTCAAGTACTCGTCCTCCGCGCTGTCGGCCGCGGCCGAGCTCTCGGCCAAGTTCATCAACGACCGCCATCTGCCCGGACAAGGCGATCGACGTGATCGACGAGGCGGGCGCCGCGCAGCGCATCCTGCCCAAGAGCCGGCAGAAGAAAGTGATCGGCAAGAACGAAATCGAGGACATCGTCGCGAAGATCGCGCGCATCCCGCCCGCCTCGGTGTCGTCGGACGACCGCAGCAAGCTGCAGACGCTCGATCGCGACCTGAAAGCGACGGTGTTCGGACAGGACCCGGCGATCGACGCGCTCTCGGCCGCGATCAAGATGTCGCGCTCCGGGCTCGGGCAGGCCGGAAAAGCCGATCGGGGCGTTCCTGTTCTCCGGCCCCACCGGCGTGGGCAAGACCGAGGTCGCGCGCCAGCTCGCGTTCACGCTCGGCATCGAACTGATCCGCTTCGACATGTCCGAGTACATGGAACGCCACGCGGTGTCGCGCCTGATCGGCGCGCCCCCGGGCTACGTCGGTTTCGACCAGGGCGGCCTGCTCACCGAGGCGATCAGCAAGAAGCCGCACGCGGTGCTGCTGCTCGACGAGATCGAGAAGGCGCACCCGGACATCTTCAACATCCTGCTGCAGGTGATGGACCACGGCACGCTCACCGACAACAACGGGCGCAAGGCCGACTTTCGCAACGTGATCATCATCATGACCACCAACGCCGGCGCGGCACGATCTGCCAGCGCCGTTCGATCGGCTTCTCCGAGAACAAGCAGGCCGGCGACGAGATGGTCGAGATCAAGCGCATGTTCACGCCCGGAGTTCCGCAACCGGCTCGATGCGACGATCAGCTTCAAGGCGCTCGACGAGCGAGATCATCCTGCGCGTGGTCGACAAGTTCCTGATCGCAGCTCGAGGAGCAGTTGCACGAGAAGAAGGTCGAGGCGATCTTCACCGACGCGCCTGCGCAAGTACCTCGCCGAAGAAGGGCTTCGACCCGCTGATGGGCGCGCGCCCGATGCAGCGGCTGATCCAGGACACGATCCGCAAGGCGCTCGCCGACGAGCTGCTGTTCGGCAAGCTGGTCGGGCGGCGGCCGCGTCACGGTGGACCTGGACGACGAGGGCAAGGTCACGCTCACGTTCAGCGAGCCGGCGCCGCCGTCGGGCGAGGAGGAGCGGGCCGAGAGCGTGCAGGCCTGAGCGCGCGGGTTGCGCGGGGAGGCGCGGCGGCTACGGGCGTCGCGCATTCGGTACAGGGGCGGCGTGAGCCGCCTTTTTTTCGCCCGCAGGATTGCGCGGCGTCAATGTCCGGCGCGAGAATGCATTGATACACTGATTTTTGCGGCCGCGTGGCGGGTTTGTGACCGATCGGTGACGCGGCGCTGACCGGTCGGTGACGGGGCAGTGACAGGTCGATCGGTCCGGACACGTCGTCGATCGACGGTTTTTCCACATGAAGAAGAGGAGACCACCATGAAGAGACGACTCGCGGCTCTTGCTGCGACATCGCTTTCGCTGCTTGCCGCACCGGCGATCGCGCAGGACGCGATCCGGTATGTCGCCGCGAACTGCGCGAACTGCCACGGCACCGACGGGCTCTCTGCGGGAGGCGCCGGAATGCCGGGCCTCGCGGGGCTTTCGCGCATCTATTTCGTCGAGCAGATGAACGCGTTTCGCACCGGCGCCCGACAGGCCACGGTGATGCACCAGATCTCGAAGGGTTACACCGACGACCAGATCTCGCGCCTCGCGGACTATTTCGCGACCAAGAAAGCCAAGTAAGGGGAGACGACATGAGCAAGCTCGACATTTCCCGCCGGCGCGTCGCGCAGGCGATCGGCGCCGGCGCCGCACTCGGGGCGATCGCCGGTTGCGCGGCGCCCGACATGGGCATGCGTGCCAAGAAACTGGGCCGCATCGTCGTGGTCGGCGCCGGATTCGGTGGCGCGACGACCGCGAAGTACCTCAAGCACTGGGCTGGCGAGAACATCGACGTCACGCTGATCGATCGCAACCCCAGTTTCATCTCTTGCCCGATCTCGAACCTGGTGCTCGGCGGCTCGAAGAAGATCGCCGACATCACGACCAGCTACGAAGGCCTGCGCAAGCTCGGCGTGAATGTGGTCGTCGACGAGGTCAAGTCGATCGACACCGCCGGGCGTCGCGTGGTGCTCGCGAAGACCTCCGACCAGAGCTACGATCGCGTCGTCGTTTCCCCCGGGATCGAGTTCAACTTCGGCGCGATCCGCGGCCTCGACGAGCGCGCGCAGCAGAAGATCCTGCACGCGTGGAAGGCGGGCCAACAGACGGTCGACCTGCGGCGCCTGCTCGAAGCGATGCCCGACGGTGGCGTCTACGTGCTCTCGATTCCACTCGCGCCCTACCGCTGCCCGCCGGGACCCTACGAACGGATCAGCCAGATCGCGCACTACTTCAAGACCACGAAGCCGCGCTCGAAGGTGATCGCGCTCGACGCGAACCCGGGCATCACCTCGAAGGGGCCGCTGTTCTCGAAGTTCTGGAACGACAACTACAAGGGCATCATCGACTATCGCCCGAACAGCCCGGTCGCGCAGGTCGACGCCGCGTCGCTCACCGCGATCACCGAGTTCGGCGATCGCGTCTCGGCGCACGTGCTCAACGTGGTGCCGCAACAGACGGCCGGGCGTATCGCGCACGAGACCGGTCTGGTGAACGCGAACAACCGCTGGTGCATGGTGGACTGGATGACGCTCGAGTCCACCGCCGTGAAGAACGTCCACGTGCTGGGCGATGCCACGCTGTCGGCGCCCGGAATGCCGAAGTCCGGTCACATGGCCAACCAGCACGGCAAGGTGGCCGCCGCTGCCATCATCGAGATGATGAGCGGTCGCGCGCCGCAATCGCCGATGATGGCCAACACCTGCTACAGCTTCGTCGACGACAAGAACGTGATCCACGTCGCTTCGGTCCATCGCTTCGACGCGGAGAAGAAGACGATGGTCACGGTGCCTGGCTCGGGCGGCGTTTCCAGCGCGGCGAACATGCTCGAAGGCGTGTACGCCAATGCCTGGGCGCAGAACATCTGGCGGGACATGTTTGCCTGATCGGCTCAGGCTTGCTTCGGGTCTGCTCGCCGCCGGGGCGGCGGCGAGCTTTCTCGCTGTCGGGATCGCACTGGTCCTGCAGCACGGTTTCGACATACGGCCGTGCCCGTGGTGCACGCTGCAGCGCCTGATCTTCCTGCTGCTCGGCCTGAGTTGCGCGCTCGGCGCGTGGCTCGCTCGCGCCGGCGGGTCGCGCCTGGGCGCTGCGATCACGGCGCTGGTGGCCGACGCGTTCGCAGCCGCGGGGATCGCGGCAGCGCTCTATCAGCAACTGGTCGCCGCGCGTTCCGACGCCTGCGGGTTCACACTGGCCGACCGGATCACGATGGCGCTGTCGCTGCACGAGATCGCCCCGTGGATGTTCCTCGCCGACGCGTCGTGCGCCGAGGCCAGCCTGCCCTTGCTGGGCCTGCCCTTCGCGATCTGGAGCCTTGCGCTGTTCGCCCTGATCGGCGCAGCGGCGGTGCTCGCGTTCGTGCTGCTGATGCGCGAGCGCGTCAGCGTCCGGGCGCGGTTGCTGCGCTGAGCGGGCGCGCGAGCAAGGCGTCGAAGGCATCGCGCCAGTCCGGCAGGCGCACTCCGAAGGCGGTGGCGAGCTTCGAGTTGTCGAGCAGCGAGTTCTGCGGTCGTGCCGCCGGCGTCGGATAGGCCGAAGTCGGGATCGCGCTCACTCGCGCGCGACGCTCGGGCGGGTCCGCGCCGAGCGCGATAGCGACCTCGTCGAGCCGCTCGACGATCGCCGAGGCGAAGCCGAACCAGGTGGTCGAGCCGGCGCAGCTCGCGTGGTAAACGCCTTGCGACACCGCTTGCGCGCGCGCCGGATCGACGATGTGCGCCGCGATCAGCGCGCTGGCGCGTGCCAGCGCGGTGCTGGTGGTCGGCGCGCCGAACTGGTCGTCGACCACGCGCAGTTCGTCGCGCTCGCGCGCCAGGCGGTGCATCGTGGTGAGGAAATTTCGACCGTGGAGGCTGTAGACCCAGCTCGTTCGCAGGATCAGGTGGCGGCACCCGCTCGCCTGCACCGCCCGCTCGCCGGCGAGCTTGGTGCGTCCGTAGACCGACAGCGGGGAGGTGGGGTCGTCCTCGCGCCGCGCGCGCGGGGCCGGGCGGCCGCGGTTTGTCGCGGTCGCGCGCGGCGCGCCGGCCGCATCGGGCGGGTCGATCGGTCGCGGCGTATCGGCGCCGAAGACGTAGTCGGTGGAGTAGTGAATCAGCCAGGCCTGCGCGCGGCGCGCTTCCTCGGCGAGCACCGCGACCGCGCGCGCGTTGATCTGCTCGGCGAGGTCGGGTTGCGACTCGGCCTGGTCGACCGCCGTGTACGCGGCCGGATTGACGATCAACCCGGGCTCGGCCGAGCGCACGGCGGCGCGAATCGAATCGGCGTCGGCGAGGTCGAGCCTCGAGCGATCGGTTGCCACGACCTCGCCGAGTCCGGACAAAGCGCCCAGCAGTTCGGTGCCGAGCTGCCCGCCCGCCCCGGTGAGGAGAATTCGCATCGCGGCGCTCCTCAGCCGTAGGTTTGCGCGTCGGACAGCGCGAGCCCTGCCTGATCCTTGGCCGAGAGCGCCGGGCGCAGCTCGCCCAGCGGCCAGTCGATCGCGACCGTCGGATCGTTCCAGGCGAGCGTGCGTTCGTGCTGCGGCGCGTAGTAGTCGGTGGCCTTGTACAGGAAGTCGGCCGATTCGGAGAGCACGAGAAAACCGTGCGCGAAGCCCGGCGGAACCCACAGCATGTGCTTGTTCTGCGCGTCGAGTCGCACCCCGGCCCAGTGCCCGAAGGTGGGCGACGCCCGGCGCAGGTCGACCACCACGTCGAACACCTCTCCGCTCGCGACCCGTACCAGTTTCCCCTGCGGCTGCTCGATCTGGTAGTGCATGCCGCGCAGCACGCCGCGCGCCGAGCGCGAATGGTTGTCCTGGACGAAGCACGCGTCGATCGAGCAGACGTCGCCGAACTCGCGCGCGTTGAAGCTCTCGAAGAAGAAACCGCGCGAGTCGCCGAACACGCGCGGTTCGAGCAGCAGCACGTCGCCGAGAAAACGTTCGAGAATCTTCATCGCCGCCGCCCTCAGAAGACCCTGTCCTCGAGCACGCCCAGCAGATACTGCCCGTAGCCGCTCTTGACAAGCGGTTCGGCAAGCGCCCGGAGTTGCCCGGCGTCGATGTAGCCCTTGCGAAACGCGATCTCCTCGGGGCACGCGATCTTCAGGCCCTGGCGCTTTTCCAGCGTGCGCACGAACAGCGACGCCTCGATCAGCGACTCGTGCGTGCCGGTGTCGAGCCAGGCGTGGCCGCGACCCATCACGTGCACCGCGAGTTCGTCGTGTTCGAGGTAGATCCGGTTCAGGTCGGTGATCTCGAGTTCGCCGCGCGCCGACGGTCGCAGCGATTTCGCGCGCTCGACCACCTGCGAGTCGTAGAAGTACAGGCCGGTGACCGCGTAGCGCGACTTCGGCTTCGCCGGCTTCTCCTCGAGGCTCACCGCGCGTCCGCTCGCGTCGAACTCGACCACGCCGTAGCGCTGCGGGTCGTTCACCGGGTAGGCGAAGACGGTCGCGCCGGTGGCGCGCGCGCCGGCCAGCGCGAGGTCCTTGGCGAGGTCGTGGCCGTAGAAGATGTTGTCGCCCAGCACCAGCGCGCAGGGCGCGTGATCGACGAACCGTTCGCCGATCAGAAAGGCCTGCGCCAGCCCGTCCGGCGACGGCTGCACCGCGTAGCTCAGTTCGCAGCCCCCAGCGCGAACCGTCGCCGAGCAACTGCTCGAATCGCGGCGTGTCCTGCGGCGTCGAGATCACCAGGATGTCGCGAATCCCGGCGAGCATCAGCGTCGACAGCGGGTAGTAGATCATCGGCTTGTCGTAGATCGGCAGCAGCTGCTTGGAGACGACCTGCGTCACCGGGTGCAGCCGCGTGCCGGAGCCGCCGGCGAGGATGATTCCCTTCATCGTGTTCGACGTCCCGTGTAGTTGGTGGCGATCCAGTCCTTGTACGCGCCAGAGAGAACGCGCTCGACCCAGGGCTGATGCTCGAGGTACCAGCGCACCGTGCGTGCGATTCCGCTGGCGAAGGTCTCGACCGGCGACCAGCCGAGTTCGCGCGCGATCTTGCGCGCGTCGATCGCGTAGCGGCGGTCGTGGCCGGGACGGTCGGTGACGTAAGTGATGAGCCGTTCGCGCGGCCCGGCCGGATCGGGGCGCAACTCGTCGAGCAGCCGGCACACCGTGCGCACCACGTCGATGTTGGTCATTTCGTTGCCGCCACCGATGTTGTAGGTCTCGACCGGGGAGCCCGGACTCGCAGCACGTCGCGTATCGCCGCGCAGTGATCGCCCACGTAGAGCCAGTCGCGCACGTTCGAGCCGTCGCCGTAGACCGGCAGCGGCTTGCCCGCGAGTGCGTTGGCGATCATCAGCGGGATCAGCTTCTCGGGGAACTGGTAGGGACCGTAGTTGTTCGAGCAGTTGGTGGTGACGGCGGGGAAACCGTAGGTGTGGTGCCAGGCGCGCACGAGGTGATCGGACGCCGCCTTGGACGCCGAGTAGGGGCTGTTGGGCTGGTAGGCGGTGGTTTCGCTGAACGGCGCGTCGTCCGGCGCGAGAGATCCGTAGACCTCGTCGGTGGAGACGTGGAGGAAGCGAAACGCCGCGTGCGAGGGCGCGTCGAGTCCGCTCCAGTAGCTGTGTGCGGCCTGCAGCAGCGAGAACGTGCCCTCGATGTTCGTGCGCACGAACTCGCCCGGGCCGAGGATCGAACGGTCGACGTGGCTCTCGGCCGCGAAGTGCACGATCGCTCGTGGGCGTTGCGCGCGAAGCAGTTCGTCGATCCGGTCGCGCTCGCAGATGTCGAGCCGGACGAAGCGATAGAGGGGGTCGTTCTCGACACTCGACAGGTTCTCGAGATTGCCGGCATAGGTGAGCCGATCGACGTTGACGACCGGTTCGGCCTGCCCGGGCGCGCCGAGCCAGTCGATGATGAAGTTCGAGCCGATGAAACCGGCTCCTCCGGTGACCAGGATCATGGGTGCATTCGCGAGTAAGACCCGCAATGATCCCACACCGTCGCGGCCGCGACGGCGACATCGGTCATAATCGGGGCCCCGAGGAATACCGACCATGTCGACGCTGGATCGCCTGAAGCAACTGACCACGGTGGTCGCCGACACGGGCGACTTCAACTCGATGCGCGCGCATGCGCCGCGCGACGCGACGACCAACCCGACGCTGATCGTCAAGGCGGTGAGCAAACCCGAGTATCGGCCGCTGCTCGAGCAGACCGTGTCGGCCCACCCGCGCGAGTCGCTCGCCGAGCTTTGCGACCGGCTGCTGGTGCGATTCGGGCGCGAAATCCTGGCGATCATCCCGGGGCGCGTGTCCACCGAAGTCGACGCGCGACTGTCGTTCGACACCGACGCGACGGTCGCCAAGGCGCGCAGGCTGATCGAACTGTACGCGGCCGAAGGCGTCGATCGCGAGCGCGTCCTGGTCAAGGTGGCCTCCACCTGGGAGGGCATCCGCGCGGCCGAACGTCTCGAGGCCGACGGGATCTGCTGCAACCTCACGCTGCTGTTCTCGTTCTCGCAGGCGGTGGCCTGCGCCGACGCGGGTGTGACGCTGGTCTCGCCCTTCGTGGGGCGCATCTACGACTGGTATCGCAAGCGCGACGGCGTCGACTATGTCGGCGACGACGACCCGGGCGTCAGATCGGTGCGCCGCATCTACGACTACTTCAAGAAGTTCGGCTACGAAACCGAGGTGATGGGGGCGAGCTTTCGCAACACCGGCCAGATCCTCGCACTGGCGGGGTGCGACCTGCTCACGATCAGCCCGGAGCTGCTCGAGCGAGCTGAGCGCCTCGGACGCTGCAGCGCCGCGCAAGCTCGACGCCGATGCTGCGCGCCAGTTGCACATCGAACGCGCGCGCTTCGACGAGAAACACTTCCGCCTCGACCTGAACCAGGATGCGATGGCTACCGAGAAGCTCGCCGAGGGAATCCGCGCGTTCGTGTCCGACGCCGCGAAGCTCGAGCAGATGGTGGCGGCCGCGCGCCAGTCCTGACGCGGGGTCAGCCCTTGCCGGTGCTCCCGAACCCGCCGGCACCGCGCTCGCTCGCGGCGAAGTCGTCGACGATATCGAACTGCGCCTGCACTACCGGCACGATCACCAGTTGGGCGATGCGCTCCATCGCTTCGATCGTGAACGGCGCGCGTCCCCGATTCCAGCACGACACCATCAACTGGCCCTGGTAGTCGGAGTCGATCAGCCCGACGAGATTGCCCAGCACGATGCCGTGCTTGTGCCCCAGCCCCGAGCGCGGCAGGATCAACGCCGCGTAACCGGAATCGGCGATGTGGATCGCCATTCCGGTGGGGATCAGTTCGGTCGCGCCCGGCGCCAGTTTGAAGCGGCGCGCCGAGACAGGCGCGCAGGTCGAGCCCTGCGCTTCCGGTCGTGGCGTACGCGGGCAGCCGATCGCGCAGCCGCGCGTCCAGGATCCTGACTTCGACCTTCAAGCGATGCCCTTGGAGATGCGCTTGAGGACGGCCGCTCCGACCAGCAGCGCGATCCCGACGATCGGGTCGACCGCGAGTGGCGGGTCGTCGGCGAAGGACATCGCGAGCAGGACCACGCCGGCGAAGATCGCGAGCGAGGCGATCCGACGGATCGCGCGCGAGATCGTCACCGCGGCTTCGTTCGCCGCTCCGGAGCGCGCGCGCTGCGGCGCCGGTATCGTGCGCGGCGCAATCGGCGCGGGCTTCGCGCCGGGCGTCGGCGAGGCGGTGGCGTCCCCGCTGCCCGGGGTCCGGGTGCGCTCGACCAATATCCGGCGCAGGCCCTCGATCAGTGCATTGGGTCCGTCGAGGCTGGGCTTGTTGTCTCGCGCCACCTCGCCGGGCGCACCGCCAACCATCGGATGCGCCGCGCCGCGCGGCATGCGCACCAGGTCGTCGACGTATCGGACGAAATCGCCGTCCTTCGGTTCGTTGGAATCGATCATCGCGGTCTCCGGGCGTTTTGCCTCGCGTCGGGTGCCTGCGCGCGCTCAGCGTCGCAGCCGGCGCGCGATCTCCTCGACCAGCGCGCGCGCCTGCACTGCTTGTCGGCGCGTGCGAGTTCCCTTGACCCCTTGCGCGTCGATGAGCAGCAGTTCGTTGTCGTCGCGTGCCGAAGGTCTCGTGGCCGATGTTGGCGACCAGCAGCGGCACGCCCTTGCGCTCGCGCTTGGCCTGGGCGTTGCGGCGCAGGTCCTCGCTCTCGGCGGCGAAGCCGACGCAAAACGGCGCGTCGGCGCGCGCGGCGACGCGTGGCGAGGATGTCCGGGTTCTGCGCGAACGCGAGCGCCGGTGGCGTGCCGTCGTCGCGTCTTCTTGAGCTTCTTCGCGCTGGCCTTCGTCGACCCGCCAGTCGGCGACCGCGGCGACGGCGACGAACACGTCGGTGCGCGTGCCGCTCTCGAGCGCGGCGATCGACCGCGTCGTGCATCTCGCGGGCGGTGCGCACGTCGATGCGCGCGACGCCGCGCGGTGTGGCGAGCGAGGTCGGGCCGGCAACCATGCGTGACCTCGGCGCCGGCGTGGCGGCAGCGCGCGCGCGATCGCGAAGCCCATCTTTCCGGAGGACAGGTTGGTGATGCCGCGCACCGGATCGATCGGCTTCGAAGGTCGGGCCGGCGGTGATCAGCACGCGCCGGCCGGCGAGCAGCTTGGGCGCGAAGAAGGCGATCGTCTCCTCGACGATCTCCTCGGGCTCGAGCATCCGCCCGGTGCCGATCTCGCCGCAGGCCTGGTCGCCGCTGTCGGGCCCGAGCAGCGTGACGCCGTCGTCGCGCAAGCTGCGCGACGTTGCGCTGCGGTGGCCGGGTTCGCCCACATCTCGAGGTTCATCGCCGGCGCCACCAGCAGCGGGCAGTTGCGCGCCAGGCACAGCGTGGTCGAGCAGGTCGTCGGCCAGACCGTGCGCGAGCTTGGCGATGAAATCGGCGGTGGCCGGCGCGACGACGATCGCGTCGGCGCCGCGCGACAGTTCGATGTGCGCCATGTTGTTGGCACCGACGCGTCCCACTGGTCGGTGAACACCGGCGCGCCCGGTGAGCGCCTGGAACGTCGCCGGCGTCGACGAAGCGCGTCGCGGCCTCGGTCATCACCACCTGTACCGTGGCGCCGCTGCGCTGCAGCTCGCGCGCGAGTTCCGCGGCCTTGTACGCGGCGACGCCGCCGGTCACGCCGAGCACGGATTGGCGGTCTGCGAGTTCCATCGCACGCTTTGTATCATCAGCCGCGGTGATCGGCTCAGCGCGCTGCGGCGCACCCGGAGCACTTCGTCGACGATCAGCAGCACGGCCCCGACCGTGATCGCGCTGTCGGCGACGTTGAACGCCGGGAAGTACCGGTAGCCCCGCCAGTAGAACAGGATGAAATCGACGACCTTGCCCGTGCGCGCACGCGGTCGATCAGGTTGCCGACCGCGCCGCCGAGGATCAGCGTCAGCGACCGAACGCGAACAGCCGCTGCGTGCCGTGGCGCCAGAGCATGCAGCACGATGAACACCGTGGCGGCGAGGCCGATCGCGGTGAAGAACCAGCGCTGCCAGCCGCCGGCGTCGGCCAGGAAGCTGAACGCCGCGCCCGTGTTGTAGACCAGCGTCAGGTCGAAGAACCCGGCGATCACCGGCACGCGTTCGACGACGCGCAGAGCGTGCAGCACCGCGACCACTTGGTGAGCTGGTCGAGCGCGACGACGCACGCGCGGCGATCGCGAGCCAGCCAGCCCAGGGTTGCCGCGCGTTCCGGCATCGTTGCCATCGCGCTGCGCTCGGCGGGCTCAGGCGAACGCGCGCGGCTCGCCGTCGCCGTGCAGGTTGCTCACGCAGCGCCCGCAGAGGCCCGGGATGATCGCCGCGTCGGCGCCGACGTCCGCGCGCCAGTGCCAGCAGCGCTCGCACTTGGCGTGGCCGCTCGGCGTGACGGTGACGCGCGGCGTCGTGCGCGGCGCCGGCGCGCACGAGCGTGCGCCCGCGAGGTGATCAGCACGAAGCGCAGGTCGTCGCCCAGCGTGGCGAGCAGGTCGTGGTCCTCGCCGCGACACGCGCAACTCGACCTCGGCCTGCAGCGACGAGCCGATGCGCGCCCGCGGCGCGCAGCTCTTCGAGGCTGCGCAGCACCTCGGCGCGGATCGCGCGCACGCGCGCCCACTTCGGCGCAGCAGCAGGTGCGCGCTCGGGCACCGCGGCGGAAGTCGTGGTAGGTCTGGGTGAAGATCGTCTCGCCGCTGCGCCTTCCAGAGCTGCGGCGCGAACAGCGGCCACGCCTCCTCGGCGGTGAACGAGAGGATCGGCGCCATCAGCGCGCAGCAGCGCGCTGGTGATGTGGTGCAGCGCGGTCTGCGCCGAGCGCCGCGCGCGGCTGTCCGCGCCGGTCGTGTACAGGCGGTCCTTGAGGATGTCGAGGTAGAACGCGCCCAGGTCCTCCGAGCAGAAGGTCTGCAGCTTCGCGACCACCGGGTGGAACTCGTAGCGGTCGCAGGTCGTGCCTCGATGCTCGCCTGCCAGGCGCGCGGTCAGCGCGAGCGCGTAGCGGTCGATCTCGAACAGCTCGGCGATCGGCAGCGCGTCGCGCCTGCGGGTCGAAGTCCGCGATGTTGGCCAGCAGGAAGCGCAGCGTGTTGCGGATGCGGCGATAGGCCTCGACGACGCGCTTGAGGATCTCGTCGGAGATCGACAGCTCGCCGGAATAGTCGGTGCTCGCGACCCACAGGCGCAGGATCTCGGCGCCCAGCGTGTCGGAGATCTTCTGCGGCGCGAGCGTGTTGCCCAGCGACTTGGACATCTTGCGGCCCTGGCCGTCGACGACGAAGCCGTGCGTGAGCAGCGACTTGTACGGCGGCACGCCGTTCAGCATCGACGAGGTCAGCAGCGACGAGTGGAACCAGCCGCGGTGCTGGTCCGAGCCTTCGAGGTACATGTCGGCCGGGAAAGTGCGACTGCGGCCGCGTGCGAGCCGCGCAGCACCGTCTGGTGCGTGGTGCCGGAGTCGAACCAGACGTCGAGCGTGTCGCGGTTCTTGTCGTACTGCGCCGGCGTCCGCGCCGAGCAGTTCGGCCGGGTCGAGCCGCTGCCAGGCCTCGATGCCGTCGTGCTCGATGCGCTTGGCGACCTGCTCGAGCAGCTCCGGCGTGCGCGGATGCAGCTCGCCCGTCTCCCGGTGCACGAAGAACGCCATCGGCACGCCCCACTGGCGCTGGCGCGACAGCGTCCAGTCGGGGCGGTTGGCGATCATGCCGTGCAGCCGCGCCTTGCCCCAGTGCGGGATAGAACGCGGTGGCCTCGATGCCCTGCAGCGCCGTCTCGCGCAGCGTCGGGCCGCCGTCGTTCGGGCGTGACGTCCATGCCGGCGAACCACTGGCTCGACGCGCGGTAGATCACCGGCGTCTTGTGGCGCCAGCAGTGCATGTAGCTGTGCGTGTACTTCTCCGCGTGCGAACAGGGTGCCGCGCGCGCGGATCGTGTCGACGATCTTCGGGTTGGCCTCCCAGATCGACTGGCCGCCGAACAGCTCGAGCGAGGCGCGTAGCTGCCGTCGCCCATGCACCGGCTGCAGGATCTCGGCGTCGTTCATGCCGTAGTGCTTGCACGAGTCGAAGTCCTCGACGCCGTAGGCGGGCGAGGAGTGCACGATGCCGGTGCCGGTGTCGAGCGTCACGTACTCGCCCAGGTAGACCGGCGCGAGGCGCTCGTAGAACGGGTGGCGGAAGTTCACGCAGCTCGAGCGCCGCGACCCTTGCAGGTGGCGATCGACCTCGCCCTGCAGGCCGCAGGGCTGCAGGCAGGCCTCGACGCGGTCCGACGCCAGGATCAGCAGCGTCGGGCGCGTCCTGGCACGCGTGCGCACCAGCGCGTAGTCGAACTCGGGGTGCAGGTTCAGCGCCTGGTTGGCCGGCAGCGTCCACGGCGTGGTGGTCCAGATCACGCACATAGCCGCGATCGTGCGCCGGCAGCGCGGCGCAGGCCGAAGGCGGCGGCGACGCTGTCGGGCTCGGCGAACGCGAAGCCGACGTCGATCGGCGATGTCGGTCTTGTCGGCGTACTCGACCTCGGCCTCGGCCAGCGCCGAGCCGCAGTCGAAGCACCAGTTCACCGGCTTCAGGCCGCGGTAACAGGAAGCCTTGCTCGAGCAGCGTGCCGAGCGCGCGCATTTCGTCGGCCTCGTTGCCGTAGGCCATCGTCAGGTAGGGATTGTCCCAGTCGCCGAGCACGCCGAGGCGGATGAAGTCCTTGCGTCTGGCGCTCGATCTGCTCGGTGGCGTAGGCGCGCGACTTCGCCTGCACCTCGTCGGGCGGCAGGTTCTTGCCGTACTGCTTCTCGATCTGGATCTCGATCGGCATGCCGTGGCAGTCCCAGCCCGGCACGTAGCGCGCGTCGAAGCCGGCCATGTTGCGGCTCTTGACGATCATGTCCTTGAGGATCTTGTTGACCGCGTGGCCGAGGTGGATGTCGCCGTTGGCGTACGGCGGGCCGTCGTGCAGCACCAACATCGGGCGGCCCTTCGAGGCCTCGCGGATGCGCTGGTAGATGCGCCTGGTCCTGCCACTGTCGCGCCCACCCCGGCTCGCGCTTGGCGAGGTCGCCGCGCATCGGGAACGGCGTGTCGGGCAGGTTCAGCGTGTCGCGGTACGACTTCGCGGCCGTGGATTTCGCCCTCGGCGCTGTTGTGTCTTCGGGCGATCTGCGTCGGACATCGGTGATCCAGTCGGTTGTGTCTCAGTGCGCCGCGTCGAGCGTGGAGAAGTGCGCGCGCGCGTCGCTGCGCATCGCGCTCGATCTGCGCGGTCAGCGCGTCGAGGCTCTCGAATTGTCGCTCTTCGCGCAGCCGTGCAGGAACTCGACGCGCACGAGCTGGCCGTAGACGTCGCGCGTCGAAGTCGAACAGGTGGACCTCGAGCAGCAGCTTGCCGTCTCGCTCGACCGCCGGTCGCGTGCCGAGGCTGGCGACGCCCGGCGATCGGGCCGCTCGCGCCAGCGCCGTGCACCTGCACGACGAACACGCCGTGCACGACCGGATTGCGCGAACGGGATGCGGATGTTGAGCGTCGGAAAGCCGAGCGTGCGACCGAGCTTGCGGCCGTGCACCACGTGGCCGGAGATGAAGTAGCGGCGCCCGAGCAGCGCGCGCGCGCGACGCGAAGTCGCCCGCGGCGAGCGCCGCGCGCACCGCCGAGCTCGAGACGCGCTCGCCGTCGCTCGGCGACCGTGTGCATGTCGCGCCAGTTCGAACGCGTGTCGCGGACGCGGCGCGCTCGAGCATCGCGAAGTCGCCGCGCGCGCCTGGCGCCGAAGCGGAAATCGTCGCCGATCAGCAGGTAGCGGCGCGTGCAGGCCCTCGACGATGATGTCGTCGATGAAGCGCCTCGGCCGACAGCGACGCGAGTCGTCGCGTTGAAGTGGGCGATGCACACGCGATCGACGCCGTACTGCGGCGAGCGCGTCGAGCTTGTCGCGCTCGGTGAGGATGCGCGGCGGCGCGCGACCGTGCCGCCCGGACTGCCTGCGGCGAAGTACTCGCGCGGATGCGGCTCGAAGGTGAGCACGCAGGTCGGCACGCCCGAGCGCGCGCGCCCGTGCCCACGAGCCGCGCGAGCACCGCCTGGTGGCCGCGATGCACGCCGTCGAAATTGCCGATCGTCAGCGCGCAGGGCGTGCGCTGCTCGGCTGGGGGCAGCAGGCGAAAGACTTCCATCGGACTGGCATCTGCGGATGCGGCCGGAAGTGGCCGCGCAAAACCTTGAATTATAAGGCTTTCCGGAATCGACTCTGGCGCGCGATGATAAAATTTCGAGATGAAGAGAATCGTGGTCCTGATCTCGGGACGAGGCTCGAACATGGCCGCGATCGCGCGGGCCTGCGTCGAGCGAGCGCTGGCCGGCGCGGATCGTGCGCGGTGATCAGCAGTCGCGGCCGACGCCGCGGGCTGTGGCGCGCCGCGCGCGACCTCGGACTCCCGGTCGAGGTGCTCGAGAGCCGCTGCGTTCGGCGAGCGCGCCGCCTTCGACGACGCGCTCGCCGAACGTGTCGAGTCGCACGCGCCCGACGTGGTCGTGCTCGCCGGGTTCATGCGCGTACTCTGCGGACCGGTTCGTCGCGCGCTTCGCCGGGCGCCTGGTCAACATCCACCCGTCGCTGCTGCCGGCGTTCACCGGTCTGCAGACACGCACCGCCGCGCGCTCGAGGCCGGCGTACGCGTGCACGGCGCAACCGTGCACCTGGTGACCGCGGAGCTGGACGGCGGCCCGATCCTCGCCCAGGCGATCGTGCCGGTTCTGGACGACGACGACGTGCCGACGCTTGCTGCGCGCGTGCTCGATGCCGAGCACCTGCTCTACCCGCGAGTCGCTGCGCTGGATGGTCGCAGGGTCGCGTCCAGCTAGTCGACGGCGCGGGTGCGACTGCGCGACCCGCACGACGGCGAGCGCCTGCTCGCGGTCGGCGCCGGCGCCGACGCGGTGGCCGGTGAGCGCACGGCGCGCCGCGCCGGCCGCGGGGCGCGAGCAAGGGCGGGGCGGACCGGGACGCGACGAGCAAGGGCGCGACGAGCGACGGCGGAGCGGACCGGGGCGCGGCGAGCGGGGCCGCGGCGGACCAGGGCGACACGGGCCGGGGCTTGCGGCCGAGGCGCTGGCACAGGTGCTGCGCTTCGACGCGCCGGCCGATCTCGTGTTGCGGCGATTCTTCGCTGCCCACCCGCAGATGGGGCGACGCGACCGCGGCGAGCTCGCCGAGAGCGTGTTCGACGTGCTGCGAAATCGTCGCCTCTACGCACATCTGGCGCAAAGCGGCGAAGGCACGATCGAGCAGCGCCTGCTCGCGCTGTCGCGCGTCGGCGCGACGATCGACGCCAGCCGCGCTTGCGCCGGCGGTGCGGCTGAGCCTGCCGGACTGGCTCGCACGCGCGCCTGTCGCCGGGCGCGACGCTGCCGAGGTGGAGACGAATTGGCGCGGCGATGCTGGCGCCGGCGCCGCTGGACCTGCGCGTGAACCTCGCGCGCGCCTCGCGCGAAGCGGCGCTCGCCTCGTTGCGCGCCGAGGGCATCGAGTGCACCGCAAGCGAGCGCCTCGCCGAGCGCGATCCGCGTGAGCGGAAAACCGGCGCTCGAACGCAGCACGCGCGTTTCGCCGACGGCCTGGTGCGAGGTGCAGGATCTGGGCAGCCAGATGGTCGCGCAGCTGGTTGCCCCCAGACGGGGCCAGACGGTGGTCGATTTCTGCGCCGGCGCCGGCGGCAAGACGCTGGCGCTCGCGGCGCTGCTGCGCGGCACCGGGCAGGTGTTCGCCTGCGACGTTTCCGCTGAACGGCTGCGCCGGCTGCGCCCGCGGCTCGCGCGCTCGGCGGCGACGAACGTCCAGCCTTTCGGGATCGACGCACGAGCGCGACCCGAAACTGGCGCGTCTCGCGGGTCGCGCCGACGCGGTGCTG
This sequence comes from uncultured beta proteobacterium, assembly GCA_963696745.1. Classification (GTDB taxonomy): domain Bacteria; phylum Pseudomonadota; class Gammaproteobacteria; order Burkholderiales; family Burkholderiaceae_E; genus Quisquiliibacterium. Next base: position 833,463 of record CAVOLL010000010.1, on the reverse strand, counting down.
GTCGATGCGCCCTGCAGCGGAACCGGCACGCTGCGACGCAATCCCGGACCTGAAGTGGCGCTTCGCCGAGTCCGGAGTCGCCGAGTTGCAGGCCAAGCAGATCGCGATCCTCGGCGCGGCCGCGAAACTGGTGCGCCCGGGCGGGGCGCTGGTGTACGCCACCTGCAGCCTGCTCGAAGAGGAGAACGACCAGGTCCGCGACGCCTTCGAGCGTGCCGACCCCGGGTGGACGATCGAAGCGGCGCCGGATCTGTTGCGCGGGCAGGGTGTCATCCTGGACCCGCTGCTCGACGCCCGATGCCTTCGCCTGCGTCCCGACAGCCACGACTGCGATGCCTTCTATGCGGTTCGATGGAGGCGAAACGACTGACTTGGCGAGATTTGAGCAGAAAATAGATGAAGTTGGCCGATTTTTTCGCCAGATGCCGTGGGGCGGAATTGTGCTGCACGATCCGGGCTTCACGGGTACACTTCGCGTCAGCTAACGCGCTCCCGCGGGGCGCCCGCAGGAGACCTGTCACTTGTTTCAATCGATCCTCTCGTTCCTCGACACCGGTCTGACCGGGTTCTCGGCCTGGCAGATCGTTGCCTATACGCTGGTCGTGACCCACATCACGATCGCCGGCGTCACGATCTACCTGCACCGCTGCCAGGCGCACCGTGCGCTCGATCTGCATCCGGTGGTCTCGCATTTCTTCCGCTTCTGGCTCTGGCTGACCACCGGCATGGTCACCCGCGAGTGGGCGGCGATCCATCGCAAGCACCACGCCAAGTGCGAAACCGAAGAGGATCCGCACAGCCCGCAGACCCGCGGGCTGAAGCAAGGTGCTGCTCGAGGGCTCCGAGCTCTATCGCGAGGAATCGCGCAACCTCGAGACGCTGGAGAAGTACGGCCACGGCACGCCCGAACGACTGGATCGAGCGCAATCTGTACACGCGCTTCTCGGTCGTCGGCGTGTACCTGACGCTGGTCGTCAACGTGGTGCTGTTCGGCGTGATCGGCATCACCGTGTTCGCGATCCAGATGCTCTGGATCCCGATCTTCGCGGCCGGCGTCATCAACGGCCTCGGTCACTGGTGGGGGTATCGCAACTGGGACAGCCCGGACGCGAGCACCAACATCGTCGCCCTGGGGCATCCTGATCGGCGGCGAGGAGCTGCACAACAACCACCACGCCTTCGCGAGTTCGGCCAAGCTCTCGTCGAAGTGGTACGAGTTCGACATCGGCTGGATGTACATCCGCATCCTGTCGATCCTTGGGCCTGGCGACGGTGCGACGCGTCGCGCCGACGCCGAAGTTCGTCGCGGCTGCGCCCGCGTGGTCGATCTGGAGACGCTGCAGGCCGTGATCGCACCATCGCTACGACCTGATGGCGGCCTACGCGCGCGTCGGTGCGGCGCGCCTGCGTCGAAGAGGCCGCCGGCTGAACGCGCTGCGCCGCCCCGAAGTCGGGCTGCGTCGACGTGCGCGCGGCTGGCTGCCGTTCGATGCGGCCAAGTGGTCGGCGCGAGCAGCGCGACGCGCCTCGGACGAGATCTTCGCGGCCAGCGACCGAGCTGAAGAAGCTCGTCGAGATGCGCGCCGAACTGGTCGGCCGTCTGGGAGCGCTCGCAACCTGAGCCGCGAGCAGCTGCTCGCGCACCTGCAGCAGTGGTGCGCGCGCGCCGAGGCGAGCGGGGTGCGCGCGCTGCAGGACCTTGCGCTGCGGATGCGCAGCTACGCGGCGGCTGAGGCCGCGCCAGGCGCCCGGCCGAGTCGCGCGCGCAGGGGTCGCCGGGCGGGCACGCCCGAGCGGAAAACCCCCGCGCCGGATGCCCGTGCCGGGGTTTCTTTTGCCCGGCGAGCGTGGCCGCTGCGCATCGACTACTTGATCTTCGTTTCCTTGTAGGAAACGTGCTTGCGCGCGACCGGATCGAACTTCATGATGTTCATCTTCTCCGGCATCGTGCGCTTGTTCTTCGTGGTCGTGTAGAAATGGCCGGTGCCCGCGGTGGACTCCAGCTTGATCTTGTCACGTGCTCCCTTGGCCATGTTCGTGCTCCTTCAGCTTGGGCGGGTCGGGCCGCGGTCTAGACGGTTGCGCCGCGCGCGCGCATGTCGGCGAGCACGACGTCGATGCCCTTCTTGTCGATCAGCCGCAGCCCCGCGTTGGTCAGGCGCAACCGCACCCAGCGGTTCTCGCTCTCGACGAAGAAGCGACGCGACTGCAGGTTGGGCAGGAAACGACGCTTGGTCCTGTTGTTCGCGTGCGAAACGTTGTTGCCGACCATCGGACCTTTACCGGTCACTTGGCAAACGCGGGCCATCATGAGACTCCTGATCTCCCCGGCCAGGCGCCGGGGTTGGGTATTCGCAAAGCCTTGAATTATAGGCTGAACTGCGCCGGTGAGTCAAAGAGGGCGGCCACGCGGGCCTGCTGCGTGCGTTCAGAGCCAGCCCCGTTCGGCGAACGACACGCAGCGGTTGCCGGCCACGATCAGGTGGTCGAGCACGCCGACGTCGATCTGCGCCAGCGCCGAGCGAAGCGCATCGGTGAGCAGGCGATCGGCCGCGCTCGGTTCGGCGACCCCCGAGGGGTGGTTGTGCGCGAAGATGATCGCCGCCGCGTTGAGCCGCAGCGCGTGCCGTGCGACCTCGCGCGGATAGACCGCGGTCTGGGTCAGGGTGCCGCGAAAGAGCTCGAGAGCGACGATCACGCGGTGCTGGCTGTCGACGAACACCCCGACGAAGGCTTCGGTCGGCAGGTCGCGCAACAGCAGCGCGAGATAGCTGCGCACCTGCGCGGGATTGGCCAGCGCGTCGCGCTCGGCGAGGCTTTCGTGCATCGATCGCAACATCAGCTCCCTGGCCGCGTGCAATCGCGCCAGCGCCGGCACGCGCTCGCAAGGCACCCCGCCGGTGGCGAAGAGCGCGGCGATCCCGCCCGCCGAGGCGAGCAGCGCGCCGGCGTGCGCGACGGCCGAACTGCCGCGCGGCGCCCGACCGAGCACGACCGCGAGAAGCTCGGCGTCGCTCAGCGCTGCCGCACCCCGTGTGCGCATGCGCTCGCGGGATGTGTCGCGGGGTAGGTCGCGGGGTAGGTCGCGGGGTAGGTCGCAGGGTACGTCGCGGGGTAGGTCTCGGGGTACGTCGCCGGGGCGACCGAGCGCGCGCGGCCGCGTGCGCGCCGCCGCGTGCGCCGGCGATCGTGTCGCGTCTGCCAACCCTTCATCGTTCGCCTTGTCGTCCATCTCGATCTGCCTGCTCCGGTGGGCTCGCTTAGAATCGGGCCATCTGAGGCGACAGCCTGGAACTTCGAGGAACATGAAATGCCCGCACGACAGGTCGGGACCACCGCCGCGCTCACATCGGCCTCGGTCGCAGCCGCTGCCGCCGCATCTGCCTCTGCCACTGCCACTGCCACTGCCTCTGCCGGCGCCTCTGCCGGCGCCTCCGCCAGCATCGGGCGCGAATCGCATCTGACGCTGCACTACAGGCTCAGTCTGGCCGATTCCGGCGAGGAGGTCGTTAGTACCTTCGGCTCGTCGCCCGGCGACCCTTCAGATCGGGCATAGGCCATTTGGCCGAGCCGCTCGAGCGATGCCTGATCGGCCTGTGCGAAGGTGAATCGCGAGTGTTCGACCTGGCGGCGGGCGAGGCCTACGGGCCGCGCAATGCCGAACTGGTGCAGACGCGTGGCGCGCCGGCTGCTCGATCGTCGAGGACGGTGACGCGGGTTTCCAGCCCGGCGATCCGGTCGGATTTCCTGCGCCCGAGGGAGGGCGCATCGCCGGCGTGCTCAAGGAGATCGACGATCGCAGCGCGCTGATCGACTTCAACCATCCGCTTTCCGGGCGCGCGCCTGCGCTTCGAAGTCAGCATCGTGGGAGTGCTCTGAGATGGAGGCGCTGCTCGCCCAGCCGCGCGGCTTCTGCGCCGGCGTCGATCGTGCGATCGAGATCGTCGAGCGCGCGATCGAGAACTTCGGTGCACCGATCTACGTGCGCCACGAGATCGTCCACAACGAGCACGTCGTGGGCCGACTGCGCGAACGCGGAGCGGTCTTCGTCGACGAACTCGACGCAGGTGCCCGACGGCGCGACCGTGATCTTCTCCGCGCACGGCGTCTCGCGCGCGGTGCGCGACGAGGCCGACGCGCGCGGGCTGCGCGTGTTCGACGCGACCTGCCCGCTGGTGACCAAGGTGCACGTCGAGGTCGCGCAGGATGCGCCGCGAAGGGCGCGAGGTGGTGATGATCGGGCACGCCGGGCACCCGGAGGTCGAGGGCACGATGGGCCAGGCCGACGACGGCATCTACCTGGTCGAGACGGTCGCCGACGTCGCGCGACTGCAGGTGAACGACCCGCAGCAGCCTCGCCTTCGTCAGCCAGACGACGCTGTCGGTCGACGACTGCAGCGAGATCATCGCAGCGCTGCGAGCGCGCTTTCCGACGCATCGCCGAGCCGAAGAAGCAGGACATCTGCTACGCCACGCAGAACCGCCAGGACGCGGTCAAGTTGCATGGCGCCGCGTTGCGACCTGGTGCTGGTCATCGGTTCGCGACTCAGTTCGAACAGCAACCGGCTGCGCGAGGTGGCGCAGAAGATGGGCTGCGAGGCGCGCATGATCGCCTCGGCCGACGCGCTCGATCCGGCGTGGCTCGAAGGCAAGCGACGGATTGGCGTGACCGCCGGCGCCTCGGCCCCCGAGGTGCTGGTCGAGCGAGCTGCTCGAGCGGCTGCGCTCGCTCGGCGTCGCGTCGGTGCAGCACGCTGCCGGGGATCGAGGAGAACATCGCGTTCCCGCTGCCCAAAGGGCTCTCGGATCGATCCACGAGGACGAAGGAATGACCGTGCACGAGATCAACGAGACGCATTCCGCCGCGCTGCGCAGTTGGGTCGCCTCGGCCAACGTCGAACAGGGCGATTTCCCGATCCAGAACCTCCCGCACGGGGTGTTTCGCGCAAGCGGCAGCGGCGACGCGCTGCGCGGCGGAGTCGCGATCGGCGACCAGGTGCTCGACCTGGGCGCGGCGCACGCCGCGGGGGTGTTCAGCGGCGAGGCCGCGGTGGCCGCGGCGCACGCCGCAGCGGCGCAACTGAACGGGTTGCTCGCCCTCGGTCCGCGCGCCTGGTCGGCGCTGCGGCTGTCGTTGTCGCGGCTGCTTCGCGAAGGTTCGTCGGGCGAGGACAGACTCGCGCGATGCCTGATTCCGCAGCGCGAACTCGAGATGGGCCTTCCGGCGCGAATCGGCGACTACACCGACATGTACACGTCGGTCCACCACGCGACCAACATCGGCCGTCTGTTTCGACCCGACAATCCGTTGATGCCGAACTTCAAGTGGTTGCCGATCGGCTACCACGGCCGGGCGTCGTCGATCGGCGTGAGCGGGCAGCGCTTCAATCGCCCCCGCGGGCAGGTCATGCCGCCCGGGTCCGAGGCGCCGGTGTTCACCGAGTGCAAGCGGCTCGACTACGAACTCGAACTGGGCATCTGGATCGGTCCGGGCAATGCGCCGGGCGCACCGATCGCGATCGACGCCGTCGATCAGCACATCTTCGGGATGTGCCTGCTCAACGACTGGTCGGCGCGCGACATCCAGGCCTGGGAGTACCAGCCGCTCGGGCCCTTCCTCGCGAAGAACTTCGCGACCACGATCTCGCCGTGGATCGTGACGCTCGAGGCGCTCGCTCCGTACCGTCTTGCCTGGACGCGCGAGGCGACCGACCCGCAACCGCTGGCCTACCTCGAATCGTCGGCAAATCGCGCGCGCGGCGCGATCGACATCACGATCGAAAGCTGGATCGAGACGCCGAAGATGCACGACGCGGGCAGCGGTCCGGCGCGGCTGTCGCACTCGAGCTTTCGCCACTCCTACTGGAGCATCGGCCAGATGGTCGTGCACCACGCGTGCGGCGGATGCAACCTCCAACCCGGAGACCTGATCGGCACCGGCACGCAGTCCGGGCCCACCGAGAGCGAAGCGGCGGCGCTGATCGAGATCACCGCGGGCGGCAAGAAGCCGGTGGTCCTGCCTTCGGGAGAGTCGCGCACCTTCCTCGAGGATGGCGACTCGGTGATCCTGCGCGGCTGGTGCGAAAAGGCCGGATACGCGCGGATCGGTTTCGGCGAGTGTCGCGCGACGGTGTTGCCGTCACCCGCCTGAGGCGGTTAACGGGTATCGTTGCACCAAGGTCAGGCAAGGGGGAGACGATGGTCAAGCTGCTGTTGTTGGTCGGGCGGATCGCCGGAATCGTCGGCGTGCTGCTGGGGGTGTTCTCGGTGGTCGCGCGCCTGCAGGGCCAGTACATGGTCGGGGGTTTCCAGACCGGAACGCTGCTGCAGGCCTCGATCGCCGCAATGGTCCTGGGATGCCTGTGCTACAGCGCGGTGATCGCCGAGCGATCGCGACGCTGATCCGCGGCGGGGCACACGGCTGCGCCGCCCTGCTGATCGCGCTGTTCGCCGCGACGGCTGCGGCGGGCGAATTGCGTCTCGGCTTGCCGGTGCGCTGCACGCTCGGCGTCGACTGCTTCATCCAGAACCACGTCGATCGCGACCCCGGACCGGGGTGGCGTGATTTCGCCTGCGGGCATCTCGCCTACGACGGCCACCTGGGGACCGATTTCCGGGTCCCGAGCCTGGCGCAGATGCATCAGGGCGTCGAGGTGCTGGCTTCGGCGTCGGGCACGGTCGCGGCGGTGCGCGACGGCGAACCCGACGTCGCGGTGGGCGAACGCGGGCGTGCCACGGTACTGGGCCGCGAAGCGGGCAACGGCGTTCGCATCGACCACGGCGACGGCTGGGAGACGCAGTACAGTCACCTGCAGCGCGGCAGCGTGAGGGTGCGTCGCGGACAGCGCGTGAACGAAGGCGACGTTCTCGGCCTGGTCGGATTGTCCGGGCACACCGAGTTCCCGCACCTCGACTTCGTCGTGCGCCGCTCCGGCCGGGTCTACGATCCGTTCTCGCCGCCCACCGGTGATTCGGCGATGGAAGACGCGCTCGCGCGCGGCGACGCGCAGTGCGCCGACGGACCGGCGCCGCACACGCTCTGGCGCGAGGAATTGCGCGCTGCGCTGCGCTACCGCCCGAGCGCGGTGCTGATCGCCGGTTTCGCGTCCGAGGCGGCCGATCGCGGCAAGGCGCAGCGAGGCGAGTATCTGCCGGGCGCGATCGGGCGCGACGCGCGTGCGCTGGTGTTCTGGATCGAAGCGGCCGGGCTTCGCCGCGGCGACGTCGAGTGGCTCGAGTTGCGCGCACCCGGCGGCGCGTCGCTGGCGCAGCGCGTCACGACGCTCGAAGGCAATCTCGCGGTCAGGTTCAGCTTCGTCGGACGCAACCGCACCGCCGCAGCCTGGCCCGCCGGTGTCTATCGAGCCCGCTACCGGCTGATTCGCGACCAGCTCGCCGTGCTCGAGCGCGAGGTCGAGGTCGACCTGCGCTGATCAGCCGCGCTCGAGCATCGTGCGCAGTTCGCCGCTGTCGATCAGCCGGCGCAGGTCGGCCGCGCCGCCCACGAGCACGCCGCGCACGAACACCATCGGGAATGTTGGCCAGCCGGTCCACATCTTCAGCGCGTTTCGCCGCCGCCAGTTGTTGAGGTAGTTGCCGTGCTCGATGTAGTGGTACGCGACCCCGGCGCGGGCGAGCGCCTTGCGCGCGTCTTTCACCACCGGGTTTTGCCGCATTCCGATCACGACCACGTCGTTCGCCGCGACCGCGGCGCGCGCCTGTTCGACGACGTCGGCGTGGCTCGTGGCGACGAGCTCGTGGATCGCCGGGTGGATCTGCGCCTGGTCGAGGATGTTCCTGGGCATCGCTCAGTCCTCGCCGTCCGCGCGACCGACGATCGAGGCGGTGGAGATCAGTTCCTCGAGCATCGCGTGCGCGACGCGCGCCGTCATCTTCTCGGGATCGAGCGACGCACGCTCCGAGTACTTGAGCAGCAACGACGGGTTGGCCTTGGCGAGGTTGACGCGGCCCATCGTCCAGCCGGAGAAGCGGCGCTCGTCGATCTCGGCGTAGTCGATCAGCGTGACGTCCTGGTGCCGCGTGTCGCGGACGATGCCGCAGTACAGCCGGTTGACCTCGGTGCGCCCGCCCTCGAGCACCTGGACGAACAGGTCGCCGCTGTAACACAGCACGCCGGTGATGCCGTGCGCCGGGTTGAACTCGCGCGAACGCGCGAGGATCGCGTCGATCGCGCCGGGGTTGATCGATTCGCTTGCGCGCGACGCATAGAGTAGTCGGACGAGCATGGCGTTGCCTCAGGCGGACTTGGACGGGATCAGCGCGAGGAATTCGCGCCGCAGGTTGGGATCCTTCAGGAAGGAACCGCGCATCACGCTGTTGAGCATCTTCGATTCGGTGTCCTTCACTCCGCGCCAGTGCATGCAGAAGTGGTCGGCCTCCATCACGATCGCCAGGCCGTCGGGTTTGATCATGTCCTGCAGCAGGTCGGCGACCTGGGTCACCGCCTCCTCCTGGATCTGCGGGCGGCTCATCACCCAGTCGGTCAGGCGCACGTACTTGGACAAGCCGATCAGGTTCGAGTGGCTGTTGGGCATCACGCCGATCCACACGCGCCCGATGATCGGGCAAAGGTGGTGCGAGCACGCGCTGTCGCACCCTGATCGGGCCGATGATCATCAGCTCGTTCAGGTGCTCGACGTTCGGGAACTCGGTGGTCGCCGGGCGCCGGGTGTAGCGGCCGCGAAAGACCTCGTTGATGTACATCTTCGCGACCCGGCGCGCGGTCTCCTGCGTGTTGTGGTCGCTCTCGGTGTCGATCACCAGGCTCTCGAGCACGCCCCCCATCTTCGCGCTCACTTCATCGAGCAGCTGCTCGAGTTCGCCGGGTTCGATGCAGGCGGCGATGTTGTCGTTGGCGTGGAAGCGCTTGCGCGCCGCGCGAAGACGTTCGCGGATGCGCACCGAAACCGGTATGCCTTCGTCGCGCGCATCCTGCGGCGAGTCCTGCGCAGGCGAGTCGTCCACACCCGTGGGAGCCTTCGCCCCTGGCCGAGGTTCGTTCATCGCGTGATCCTACTCGTCGTCGTCGCGAAGCTTGTGCGACGAAGCCAGCTGCCGCTGTACGTTGGGCGGGGCCGGCGCGTAGTGCGCGAAGGCCTGGCTGAAGTTGCCCGCGCCCGCGGTGATCGCCTTCAGGCGCGAGGAGTAGTCGGTGATCTCGGCCAGCGGAACCATCGCCGAGATCGTCGTGGCGCCGTGGCCGCGGGGCGCGGTTCCGGTGACGTGTCCGCGCCGCGACGAGATGTCGCCGGTGACTTCGCCGAAATAGGTTTCGGGAACGTTGATGTCGATCTCGACGATCGGTTCGAGCACGATCGGCGAGGATTTCTGGATCGCGTCGATCGTCGCCTTGCGCCCGGCGGTTACGAACGCGATCTCCTTGCCGTCGACCGCGTGCGTCTTGCCGTCGTAGACCGTGACGCGCACGTCGATCACCGGGTATCCGGCGACGACGCCCTCGTCGAGCGCACGCTGCACGCCCTTTTCCACCGCAGCCATGAACACGCCGGGAATCGCGCCTCCCTTGACCTGGTCGAGGAACTCGAACCCGGCTCCGCGCTCGCGCGGCTCGATTCGAAGATAGACCTCGCCGAACTGTCCCGCGCCGCCCGACTGCTTCTTGTGGCGGTGGTGGCCCTCGGCGTTGCCGGAGATGGTCTCCCGGTACGGAATTCGCGGTGGCCGGGTGTCGACGTCGACCTTGTACTGCATCGACATCCTCTCGAGCTTGGTCTTCAGGTGCAGTTCACCCAGCCCGCGGATCACCCACTCGTGACCCTCGCCGTCGCGCTCGACGGTGAGGCTGGGGTCCTCGGCGGCGAGCTTGCCCAGCACTTCGGAGAGCTTCTGCTCGTCGCCCTTGCGTCTGGGCGTGAGCGCGAGGCCCTGCATCGGCGGGGGAAAGCGCGTGGATTTGAGGTGGATGTGGTCCTCGTCATGCGAATCGTGCAACACGGTGTCGAACACGATCTCGTCGACCTTGGCGAGCGCGCCGATCTCGCCCGGGACGAGTTCGGCGGTCTCGATCATCTCCTTGCCCATGACGCGGTACAGGTGCGCGACCTTGAACGAGCGCTTGGCGTCGCCGACGAACAGCTGCATGTCGCGGCGCAAGGTGCCCTGGAACACGCGAAACGCGGCGACCCTTCCCATGTACGGATCGATCGCGACGCGGAACGCGTGCGCGATCACGTGCCTGGCGGGGTCGGCGACCGCGGCGAAGGCCTCGGCGTCGAGCGCCCCGTAGTCGCCACGAAAGAAGGCGGGCGGGTTCGCCTCGGTCGGGGCGGGTGCGAGCGTGGCGAGGATGTGCAGCAACTCGCGAATACCCGCGCCGGTGCGCGCGGAGGTAAACGTCACCGGGATCAGGTGTCCCTCGCGCATCGCCAGCTCGAAGGGCGCGTGCAGTTCGTCGATGCTCGGATCGGCGCCGTCCTCGAGGTAACGCGCCAGCAGCGACTCGTCCTCCTCGACGATCTGGTCGATCAGCGCGCGGTGGGCGTCGGCGACCGATTCGAAATCCGCGTCGCCCGAATCGTGCTCGAGCACGTCGACGACGTCGGCGCCGTGGTGCGCGGGGAGGTCGAGCAGCAGGCACTCGCGACCGAAGCGCTCGCGCACGTCGCGAAGCAGCGCCGGAAGGTCGACGTTGTCGGCGTCGATCTTGTTGATCACGATCATCCGGCACAGTCCGCGCTCGCCCGCGCGGCGCATCATCCGCTCGGTCATCGTCTGCACGCCGGTCTGTGCGTCGATCACGACGATCGCGGTGTCGGCCGCGTCGAGCGCGGCGATCGACTGCCCGGCGAAGTCGGGCATGCCCGGCGTATCGGAGAGGTAGATGCGGCGTTGCTCCCACTCGAAGTTCACCAGCGCGGTCTGCAGCGAGTGTCCGAACTGCTTTTCGAGCGGATCGAAATCGCACACCGTCGAGCCTTTCTCGATGCTGCCGGCCACTGTGATCGCGCCGGCGGCGAGCAGCAGCGCTTCGGCCAGCGTGGTCTTGCCGCCCCCCGAGTGGCCGATCAGCGCGACATTGCGAATCGCCGCGACCTGCGTTGCGCTCATTGCTTCTCCCCCGATTCCGTTCTCGTGTCCGTCCGGCGCCGTGCGGCGCCGGCGCGCCAGTGATGAGCGTACCGGATTCGGGCCCGGCGGGGGAACCGGGGGGCAGCGGATCGGCGCCGGGTCGGCGCCGGATCAGCGCCGGGTCAGCCCCGGATCGCCGACGACTTCGCTGCGGGCTGGCCTCAGTGCCAGCGGTCGTTTCGGTGGCCGCCTCGCTTCGAATGGCCGGAGCCGGCCTGCGGGTGGCCTTGGTTGCGATGCTCGTAGCGGTGATGGCGTTGCGCGTGGCCCTGGCGGACGTAGCGCGGCGGCGCGTAGATGACTCGCGGGGGCAGGTACACGGGGGGCCGGACGTGGATCGGGCGCGGCAGCACGACCACCGGCGGCGGGGCGTAGACCGGCTCGGGCCAGTAGGTCGGGGTCGGCCAGTAGGTCGGGGTCGGCCAGTAGGTCGGGGCCGGCTGGTAGACCGGCGCAGGCAGGTAGACCGGGCCGGTCGCGTAGACCGGGACGGTGCTGATCGTGACACTCGCGCGGCCGTCGGATCCGATCGACAGCGACCATCCGATCTCCTCGGCCAGTGCCGGGGTGGATCCGAGAGCGGTCGCGGCAGCGAACAGGGTTGTGGCCAGGATGCGGGACATGATCGTTACCTCCGGGATAATGTGGGCGCCGCGTCTGGTGCTCGATTCGGTGCGCCGGTCAACATGCGAACGATGCTAGGCTGCGCGCCCGGCCTGCGCCGCTGTTCTTACAAACCGTTACCCCGCTTACAGCCCCATGCCCAGCGTGTCCGACCCCGAGCACAACAGCGGCGGAGCCGTTGCCGTCGCCTGTGTCATCTTTGCCGGCGTCGCTGCCGCGCTGAACATCGGCAAACTGCCGCCGGCGCTGCCCGTCCTGCAGGATTCGCTCGGCATGACGCTGGTGCAGGCGAGTTTCCTGGTCTCGGCGTTCCAGTCGGCCGGGATGTGTTTCGGCCTGTTCGGCGGCGTACTCGCCGATCGCTTCGGGGCGCGCCGCGCGATGGCCTTCGGCCTGGCCGTGCTGCTGCTCGCCGGCGCGGCCGGCGCGATGGCGTCGAGCGTGGCTGCGCTGCTCGCGCTCCGGGCGCTCGAGAGCGCCGGCTTCATCCTGACCGTCCTTCCCGGCCCGGCGCTGCTGCGCCGCGTCGTCGCGCCGCGACAGATGAGCCTCGCGCTCGGGTTCTGGGGAACGTACATGCCCACCGGGATGAGCATCGCGCTGGTGCTCACCCCGTGGCTGATCGCGCTGCACGACTGGCAACTCGCCTGGTGGTTCGCGGCCGCGGGCGCGGCGGTCGCGCTCACTCTGCTGCTGCGCGTGCTGCCGCCGGACCTGCCGCGCGAGCACGCCGAACCACGCGCGCTGCGCTACGCGCTCGACACGATACGCAGCCGCGCACCCTGGCTGCTCGCGGTCGCGTTCGCGCTGTACGCGGGGCAGTTCATCGCGGTGTTCTCTTTCCTGCCCACCATCTACCAGCAGGCCGGCGTCGCGGCGACGCTCGCCGGTTCGCTCACCGCGTTCGGTGTGGCGGTGAACCTCGGCGGCAACATCGTCGCGGGATTGCTGTTGCACCGCGGATTCACGCGCCGGGCGCTCGTTGCCGGAGCGTCGCTCGCGATGGCCGTGTTCGTGGTTCTCGCCTTCGATCCGCGCGTGCCTTTCGCTGCGCGCTACGTCGCGATCGTCGCGTTCTCGGCGTTCGGCGGCCTGATTCCGGGAACGCTGTTCGCGACCGCGCCGCGTTTCGCTCCCTATCCGGGTGCGGTCTCGAGCGCGACCGGGCTGATGATGCAGGGCTCTGGTTTCGGCCAGTTCGTATCGCCGCCGCTGGTGGCGTGGGTCGCGAGTACCGCGGGCGGGTGGCACCTCACCGGCTGGGTCGTCGGCGTGTTCGCGCTGGCCAACGTGCTGGTGGCGATGATGATCGGTCGCGAGGACCGCCGCGTCGGGGTCAGGGCGAACTGAGCACGCCATCGCCGCGATCGGGCGATCGCGCGCGCTGGCGGCGTCGTTCAGCGCTCCCGGTCGAGCCCCAGCATGCGCCGCGCGCGTTCGCGGTCGTCGCCATCGGGCGCGGGTGCGGCCGCGGCGTCGCGCGGCGCGGCCGCCGTGTCGTGTGGCGCGGCGCTCGCGCCCGGGCGACGCGCCTGCGCCGGCGCACCGTCGCCGCGTGCACGCAGACGGCTGCGACGTTGCACCGCGGCCCAGACGATCGCGCCGATCAGCAACAACACGAACGGCGCGAACCAGAGTGCGATCGTGTTCGCCTGAACCGGCGGGTCGTACAGGACGAAGTCGCCGTAGCGTTCGACCAGGTAGGTCTTGATCTGCTTGTCGCTGCGACCGCCGGCGATCATCCTGTGCACTTCGCGGCGCAGGTCCACTGCGAGTTCGGCGTTCGAGTCGGCCAGCGTCTGGTTCTGGCACACCAGGCAGCGCAGTTCCTCGGAAAGCGCCTTCAGCCGCGCCTGTGCCGCCGGGTCGAGCGGTGCGTCCGGACCGGGCGACTGGCTCATTTCGCCTGCCATTCGCGGATCAACGGCACGATCTTCGCCGAGAGCAGCTTCGCGTCGACCGGGCCGATGTGCTTGTATCGGACGATCCCGGCCTTGTCGATCAGGAAGGTCTCGGGCGCGCCATACACGCCCCAGTCGATCGCGGTGCGCCCGTCGGGATCCATCACGTTGACCTCATACGGGTCGCCGAGCCTCGCGAGCCAGGCGCGCGACGCTTCGGGTTTGTCGCGCCACGCCATCCCGACCAGCGGTGCGATCCCGGCGCGCGAGAACTCGTTGAGCACCGGATGTTCGATCTGGCAGGCGGCGCACCACGAACCCCAGACGTTGAGCAGCCAGACCTTGCCGCGCATCTGCTCGGGCGACCAGGAGAGGGTCGCGTCGGCGAGGTGCGGCAGCGCATTGGGCGGCACCGGCGCCCCACAGCGGCGACGGGATCTCGCGCGGATCGCGATCGAGTCCGACGAGCAGGAACGCGCCGATCGCGACGAACACGATCAGCGGGATCAGGAACTTCAGCGAGCGCATTGCGACGCGACTCAGGCGTTGCCGCTGCCGAGCGCGGCGCCGACCTCTGCGTCGCGGCGCGCCGTGCGGCGGTAGCGACGATCGGCCGCCGCCGCGAAGCCGCCCGCGGCCATCAGCACGCAACCGATCCAGATCCAGTTCACGAAGGGCTTGACGTGCACGCGCACCGCCCACGCTGTGTCCGAGAGCGGTTCACCCATCGACAGGTAGATGTCACGCGTGAGACTGCGGTCGATCGCCGCCTCGGTCATCGCCTGTTGCGAGGCCCGATAGACTCGCTTCTCGGGCGCGAGCACCGCCACCTGCCGGCCGTCGCGCAGCACGGTGAAGCGCCCTCGGACGGCGTCGTAGTTCGGTCCCTTGACGTCGCCCAGGCTGTCGAAGCGGACCTGGAATCCGGCCGCTTCGATCGACTGCCCGATTTCCATGCGGCCATCGCGATCGACTTCGTAGCTCTTGACCAGCGTTACGCCGATCACGAACGCGGCGACGCCGACGTGCGCGAGGTGCATGCCCCAGATGCTCGCGGTGACGAGGCGTGCGCGCGCGAGGCGGATGCGCCCGCTGCCGTCGCGCAGGTGATCGCTGAGCGCGACCGCGCCCGATGCGACGATCCACAGACCGAACATCAGCCCGAGGCTCGTGAGCGGGCGAAATCCGCCGACGGTGAGCGGCAGCAGCAGCGCTGCGACCACCGCGACCGCGAACGCCCACTTCAGGCGGTCGAGCATCGGGGGAAGTTCGGCGTTGCGCCAGCGCGCGATCGGACCTACGCCGATCAGCAGGAGCGCCGGCGCCATCAGCGGATAGAACACCGCGTCGAAGTAGGGCGGGCCGACCGAGATCTTGCCCAGGCCGAGCGTGTCGAGCACCAGCGGGTAGAGGGTGCCGAGCAGTACCGCGGCCATCGCCACGAGCAGCAGGATGTTGTTGGCGAGCAGCATCGATTCGCGCGAGACCAGCGCGAAACCCGGGCCGGTGCCGATGCGCGGCGCTCGCCACGCGAACAGCGTGAGCGTGCCGCCGACCACGATCGCCAGGAACACGAGGATGAACACGCCGCGCGCCGGGTCGGTCGCGAAGGCGTGCACCGAAGTGAGCACGCCCGAGCGCACCAGGAAGGTGCCGAGCAGGCTCAGGCTGAACGCGAGGATCGCGAGCAGGACCGTCCAGGCACGAAACGCGCCGCGTTTTTCGGTCACCGCCAGCGAGTGGATCAGCGCGGTGCCCACCAGCCACGGCATGAACGAGGCGTTCTCGACCGGATCCCAGAACCACCACCCGCCCCAGCCGAGCTCGTAGTAGGCCCAGAACGAACCGAGCGCGATGCCCAGCGTGAGGAAGCACCACGCGGTCGTGGTCCACGGGCGCGCCCAGCGCGCCCACGCGGCGTCGAAGCGCCCCTCGAGCAGTCCGGCCACGGCGAACGCGAACGCGACCGCGAAGCCGACGTAGCCCATGTACAGCAGCGGCGGGTGAAACACCATTCCCGCGTCCTGCAGCAGCGGGTTGAGGTCGCGCCCGTCGCCGGCGTACCGGCGTGAGCCGCTCGAACGGGTTCGACGTGAACAGCAGAAACAGCAGGAAACCGAAGGTGATCAGGCTCATCGTTCCGATCACGCGCGCGCGCAGGCTGACCGACAGCGACGACGAGAACATCGCCACCGCGGCGGTCCAGCCGGCGAGCATCAGCACCCACAGAAGCATCGAACCTTCGTGCGAACCCCAGCTCGCCGCGACCCGGAACGCGATCGGCAGCGACAGGTTCGAGTGCCGCGCGACGAGCGCGACCGAGAAATCGTTCGTCGACGAACACCGCGATCAGGCAGGCGAACGCGAACGCGATCAGCACGAACAGCGTGATCGAGGCGGGCGCCGCCACGGCGATCATGCGCGTATTGCGCCGCCAGGCGCCGGCCAGCGTGAGCACGCTCACCAGCAGCGACAGCGGAAGCGCGAGCGCCAGCGCGAAGTGGCCGAGCTCGGCGATCATTGCGCCACCGTCTTGCCGGCTTTGTCGACGAACTGCTGCGGCGTCGCCGACCGGGTGGCCGGCGCGCCTGAGCGCCTCGGCCGCTTCGGGTGGCATGTAGTTCTCGTCGTGTTTGGCGAGTACGTTGCTCGCGCGGAACCTGCCGTCGCCTTCGATCGATCCCTGCGCGACCACGCCGCGCCCCTCCTTGAACAGGTCGGGAAGGATTCCGGTGTAGGCGACGCTGATCGTGCGCGCGTTGTCGGTCACGTCGAACACGATCGTCGTGCCGTCGCCCTCGCGGCGCACGCTGCCTTCCTTGACCAGCCCGCCGACGCGAAACGCGCGGCCCTGCGGCGCTTCGCCCGAGGCGATCTGCGTCGGCGTGAAGAAGAACACGAGGTTGCTCTGGAACGCGTTGAGCACCAGCGCGGCGGCGACGCCGAGCGCGGCGACGCCGCCGAGGATCCAGATCATGCGTCGATGACGGGGTTTCATTGTGCTTCCTCTTCGATCAACTGGCGCACGCTCGCGCGCGCCAGGCGTTTTCTGCGTCGCAGCGCGCCCAACTCGATCGCAACCGCGATCGCGAGCGCACCGTATGAACTCCAGACGAAATAGCCGTAGCCGCCCATCTTCAGCCAATCGATCATCGCGCGAACTCCGGCAGTTCGCGCACCCATTCGGCGTGTGCCTCGCGCTCGAGGATGATGCTTCGCACCCGAACCAGCGCGACGGCGATCGCGTAGCACCATGCGGCGATCGCCATGACCAGCATACCGGTGAGCATAGTCTGCGCCATCTTCGGCGCGGCGGTGAGCGAGACGGTGGCGCCCTGGTGCAGCGTGTTCCACCACTTCACCGAGAAGTAGATGATCGGCACGTTGACCACGCCCACCAGCGCGAGCAGCGCGCTGGCGCGGTCGGCGCGGCGCGGATCGTCGATCGCCGCGCGCAGCGCGATGAATCCCAGGTACAGGAACAGCAGGATCAGCGTCGACGTGAGCCGGGCGTCCCAGACCCAGTACGCGCCCCAGGTGGGGCGGCCCCAGAACGCGCCGGTCCAGAGCGCGACGAAGGAGAACATCGCCCCGGTGGGCGCGAGCGCCTGCGCCATCATCGCCGACAGCCGGGTGTTCCAGATCAGCGAAGCGGCGCACCACCCGGCCATGACCAGGTAGATGAACATCGCCATCCACGCGCTCGGGACGTGGATGAAGATGATCCGGTACGACTCGCCCTGCTGGTAGTCGGTGGGTGCGACGAAGAAACCGACGTAGAGTCCGTAGACGGCCAGCATCGCCGACGCCGCGAAGAACCACGGCACGAGCCTTCCCGCGAGCGGATAGAAACTTGCGGGAGAGGAGTATCTGAACCAGGAAGTGCGTGCCATCGTGTCACTCGTAGGCAATTCTAATCGCCAGCGCAGTACTCGCCGGGCCGAGAACGAAGGCGCCGATCAGCCCGGCGCCGAGAAGCGAGAGTTGGGCGCGCGCATCGAGTCCGGAACTCACGGCCTCCGCCGCCCCGGCGCCGAAGATCAGCACTGGCACGGCGAGCGGGAGCACCAGCAGCGCCACCAGCGCGCTACCGGCGCGCGTGCCCAGCGTGAGCGCGGCGCCGATCGCGCCGAGCCAGGACAGCGTCGGCGTGCCCAGCAGCAGGCCCAGCACGAGCACACCGATCGCGTCGGGCTGCATCCCGAACTGCACGCCGGCCAGTGGGGCGAGCAGCACCAGCGGCAAACCGTTGGTCAGCCAGTGCGCGAGAACCTTTCCCGCGACCACCGCCGGCAGGGGCGCCGGGGCAAGCACCAGTTGCTCGAGCGAGCCGTCGGCGTGGTCGAGCGCGAACAGCCGTGGCAGCGAGAGCAGCGAGGCGAGCAGCGCGGCGACCCAGGCGATGCCGGGCGCGATCCGCGAGAGCAACTCCGGGTCCGGGCTCACGCCGAGCGGAAACAGCGAGGTCACGAGCACGAAGAACACGACGATCAGGCCGAGTTCGGACTTCGCGCGCAGCGCGAGTTTCAGGTCGCGCCGGCACGACCAGGCGAGCGCAGCGATCACGCCCATCGTCGCCGGCTCGGCGCCCGAGTCGGCGCGTGCTTCGGTGCCCGAGTCGGCGCGTGTTTCGGTGCTCGCGTCGGCGCCCGTACCGGCGCGGTGCGCAGCGGCGTTCAAGCGTCGCCCCCCAGACGCAGCGAGCGCGCCGGCGCGCCGCTCGCAACCGCATGGTGCGTCGCGACCACCGCGCAACCGCCGCGCGCGAGGTGCTCGTCGAGAAGCGCCGCGAACAGTTGCTCGCCCTGCGCGTCGAGCGCGGTGGTCGGCTCGTCGAGCAGCCACAGCGCGCGTGCGCTCGCGGCGAGCCGAGCCAGACCGAGGCGGCGGCGCTGTCCGGCCGAGAGACGAAGGTGCTGCAGATTGCGCTGCCGCGCGAGTCCGACGCGCTCGAGCGCCGCGGCGACGCGCTGCTCGAGCTCGGAATCGCCGTCGCGATCGCTGCCCGCGGCGTCGAGCGCCAGTTGCATCCGCAGGTTCTCGTGTGTGCTCAGCAGATCCTTCCAGCCGCTGGCGTGTCCCTGATAGCAGAACGACGCGTTCCACGTCGGGTCGCCGACGCGCCGCTCACGGCCGCGCCAGAGCACCGATCCCGCGCTCGGTCGCACCAGCCCGGCGACGACCCTGAGCAGCGTCGACTTCCCGGTGCCGTTCGGCCCGGTGAGCATCAGCCACTGTCCCGGGTCGAGCGAGAAATCGAGCCGCTCGAACAGTTTGCGGTGCCCGAGCGTGCAGGCCAGAGCGCTCGCGCGAAGTGACGCCGGGGTCATCGCGCGCCCGGCGCTGCGCGAAGCGGCACGGCGGTCACGGCACGCTCTGGTCGATCCGGATCGCGACGCCTTTCGCTCCCGGCGAGACCACCGCGCTGCGCCCGAACAGGTCTCCGCTGCGTCGCGCGGCGTTGCCCGCGAGGCTGACGCGCGCCTCGATCACGATCGAAGCTGCCCCGGACAACGGACGCGACGCGTCCATCGCCTGCGCATCGCCCAGCGTGAAACTCACCGGCCATCGGCCCGGCGCGAGCTTCGCGGCGGCGAGCGGAATCGGCGGCCCGTCGGGCGCGCGCGCGATCACGAACAGCACGGCTCCGGTCGGAAGCCCCCTGGCGAGGTCGTCGGCGATCGTGATCGACCCGCTGACCACCGGCCCGGTGCCCGTACCGGTGGCAGCCGCGGCGCCGCCGGTGCCCGCGGCGGCACCGGGGACAGCAGCGGCACCGGGGACAGCACCGCTGCCAGCCCCGGCCGCGGGCGCTTGCGCCCTCGAACCGGCTGCGCCCAGTTCGGACTCGATCCGGGCCACGACTTCGGCGATCTGCTGCGCCTGCGCTGAACCGGGTTCGAGCGTCGCGGCCAGCTGACGCATGTAGCGCAGCGCGGCTTCGCGGTTGCCCAGACGGTATTGCGCCGCGCCCATCAGCGCGACCGCCTTGCCTTCGTTCGGATCGGCAGCGAGGGCGCGCGTGAGCAGGTCGATCGGGCGACCCTTGAAGTCGCCCCCCTGCGACATCACGACGACCTCGGCGTAGTCGGCGAGCAGGCGCGCGTCGCCGGGCAGCAATTCGGCTGCGCGCGCGTAGGCGGCGAGTGACGCCGGTACGTCGCCCTTCATCGCATTCACCTGTCCGAGCAGCGCCCAGGCCTCGGCGTCGTCGGGCTTGCGCGCGACCCGCGCAGCGAGTTCCTCGAGGATCTCGCTGACTCGGCGATCGTCCATCTCGCCGCGCATCTCGGCGGGCGACATCGCGATCAGCGTCGGCGCGCCGATCGAGGCGTAGACCAGCAGCGCCGAGACTGGAAGAGCGATCGCCAGGCCGATCGCGCCCGCGATGGCGCGGACCCGGTTGCGGGCTTCGGGGCGTCGGGCGCCGACGGGCGCGCCCGGGGCTGCCGCGCGCTGCGCGGTCCCGGAATCCGCGGAGGGAGTGGCGGCGAGTTGCGCGGCGGCGTCCTCGACCAGATCGTCGAGCGCGCGCGTGGCTTCGTCCTCGCTCAGGCGAGCGGCTTCGCGATCTGCGTCGATCTCGGCGCGTCGATCGCGGTAGACGGCGAGCCGGCGCGCCTCGTCGCCGTCAGCTTCGGGCGCGACCCGGCGCCCGCTGCCGAGAAGCGGGAGGACGATCGAGGCGGTTGCGGCACTGGTGAGCAGTCCGACCGCGATCCAGAACCAGAGCATCGGAGCATCCCTGCGTTGGTGGCGGCCTGCGGAGTCGCGCGGATTGTCTCACAGGGAGGATGGTTGCCATTGATCTGCGTCGCCCCGATGCCTGCCGGCATCGACGCGGGCTCCGACGAAGGCAATTGGCCCGGCGTTCAGCCCAGCGCGATCGCGCCGCGCGCGAGCCGCGCGCCGAGCGCGTCGAGAAAATCGCCGCAACGCGCGAGCTGCTCGGTGTCGACGTATTCGTCGGGCTGGTGGGCGACGCGGATCTCGCCCGGCCCGCAGACGATCGTGGGCACGCCCACGCGCTGGAGGAACCCGGCCTCGGTTCCGAAGCTCACGCAACCGGTCGCGGTGCACCCGCACAGCGGCATGATCGCCCTGGCCAGCGGTTTGTTGTCGCCGTCGTCGAGCCCCGGCGCGTCGACCACTTCCTCGATCGTGATCGCACATTCCGGCGCGATCACGCGCATCGGGGGCACCAGCTCACCCTCGCAGAAAGCCTTCACGCGCGCCACGATGTCGGCCGCGTTCACCCCAGGAAGCGCGCGGATCTCGAACAACACCTCGCAGTCCTTCGCGGTGATGTTGTGCGCGGTGCCGCCGTGGATCGAACCGGCGTGCACGCTGCTGAACGGGTACTCGAAACCGTCGTGGCGCAACCCGGCGTCGAGTTCGCGCTGCAGCCGGTTCAGGAACGCGACCGCCTCGGCCGCCACCTCCACCGCCGACACGCCCTGGTCGCGCAGCGAGGAATGCACCGAGCGTCCGCGCACGCGCAGCCGGTAGATCGCCGCGCCCTTGTTCGCGACCACCACCTGCATCGAGGTCGGTTCGCCGATGATGCACGCGGCGGGCTTGACCGCGGCGCCGTCGAGGTGAGCGGCGAGCTGGCGCATCCCGCCCATGTTGGTTTCCTCGTTGTACGACAGCGCGATGTGCACCGGCATCACGAGTTTCGCGCCCACCAGGTCGGGCACCTTCGCGAGGCAGCAGGCGATGAAACCCTTCATGTCGGCGCTGCCGCGCGCGAACAGCCGTTGGTCGCGGGCGGTGAGCGCGAAGGGATCGGAGTTCCAGTCCTGGCCCTCGACCGGCACGACGTCCGAATGCCCGGACAGCATCACCCCGGGACGGTCCTGCGGGCCGATCGTCGCGAACAGGTTGGCCTTGCCGGGCTCGTCGGCGTGCTGGACGAAGGCACGCACGCCGTGGTCGGCGAGCAGGTTCGCGACCCAGTCGATCAGCGCGGCATTGCTGCGGCTGCTCACGGTGTCGAAGGCCACGAGGCGTTCGAGGATCGAGATCGTGCGTGCGACGCTCATGTGTTCGAGTGTAGCCGATGCGCCTGCCGACGCCGCGGGCCGCGGGCCGCAGGCCGCGGACCCTATACTGTGACCCGCCCGTCCATCCGTTCATCGACCCGCTCATGGCCGCCGCCACCGTCGCAAGCCTGCTCCTTCTGATCATCACCACGGTCATCCACTACGAGGCACTGAGAAAGCTCGCCGCGTACCTTCCCGAGGCGGGCGTGCGACCGCGCGCGAGGCTGATGGTCGTGATCGTCGTCGCCTTCTTCGCGCACATGAGCGAGATGCTCGCCTACGGCATCGCCTACTACATCCTCGTCGCCTGGATGGACATCGGCGCGCTGGGAGCGTCGGGGGTCGCGACGCTCGCCGAGGCGCTGTACTTCTCGGCCGAAACCTACACCTCGCTCGGATACGGCGACATCGTCCCTTACGGGCCGATGCGTCTGGTCGCCGGCGTCGAGGCGCTCAACGGGCTGCTGCTGATCGGCTGGTCGGCGTCGTTCATCTACATCTCGATGGAGCGATACTGGCGTCTCCCGGTGCGTCGCCGGCACGAGGACTGAGGGGTTCGACGCGGTGCGCCTCTTTTCCTATCGCGACCGGCCGGTCCACCTCGGCCCCTATCCGCTCGAACGCCTCGCGCGCCAGCGCGAGCTGCCCGATCTCGACCTCGTCGCGCCGATGACCGCGCTGTCGTTCGACGATCCCGATCCGCAGTCGCTGTCGCACGCGATGGCGCGTTTCATCGGCATGTTCGACGTCGTGCGCGACGGCACGGTGGCGCCGCTCGAGGCCGAGGTCCCGGCCGACGGCGACGAACGCGCGCGCCACCTCAAGGCCGCGGGCTACTACTTCGACGCGTCGCAGGTGGGCGTTTGCGCGTTGCCCGCGAACGCGCTGCTCGACGCACCGATCCGCAATCCGATGGTCGCGACGCTCGCCGCCGAACTCGAGGCCAGCCAGCCGAAGAGCTTTGCCGCGGGCATGGACATGATCCTGGCCGACGTGCTCGACTCGGCGCGCACCAAGCACGGCCCGATCGCGCATCACACCCACGCGATCGTGTTCCTGGTCGAGTACCCGCGCGATCCCCGCGCCGGCGAACCGGGAACCGACTGGATCCGCGGCACCCAGGCGCAACGCGCCGCCACGCTCGCGGCGCAGACCTCGGTGCTGATCAGCACCTACCTGCGCATGCTCGGACACGAGGCGCGTTCGCACACCGCGACGAGCTCGGACGTCGACCTCGGGCGGCTCGCCGTCGCGAGCGGCCTGGCGTCGCCGATTGCGCGCGACGGAGACGTGACGCTGCCCAATCCCTACGTCGGGACGCGATACGGCCTTGCCGCGGTGACGACGACGCTCGCGCTCGCCGCGGACGCCGCGCTCGCGCCAGCCGACTGGGCAACGCGCGCGCGATCGCACGGACCCTCGTGGTGGCTGGGAAAGGGGACGCTGAAGGCGGCGTACAACCGGCAAGCCTATCGCGGCCGCGACTTCAGGATGGGCGCCTACCCGTTCGAGCGAATCCGCAGGGTCGACGCGCCGACCACCTTCATCGACCACGAACGCGTGCCGCGTTTCCCCAAGCGCGCCGACTTCTTTGCGCGCGTCCTGTTCGGCGACATGGGCAGGAATCCGCAGGACGCGGCGAAGAACGCGCTGTACGTGATGAAGAGCCCGATCGGGGCCTGCGCGCGGCGCGCGCTCGGCGCGTTGCTGTTGCTGCAGTTCGGCGAGGCGCGCGGGCCGGTGTCGCCGGCCACCGCCGACTCCCGGCGCAACGCCGACAACCTGAAGGCTGCGTCCTACTACCTGGGCTGCGACGCGGTTGGGCTGTGCGCGGTGCCGCACTGGGCCTGGTACTCGCACGACGCCGGCGGCAACGCCTTGCCCGCCTACCACGCCAACGCGATCAACATGCTGCTCGACCAGGGCCACGAGACGATGGACGGCGCCAGCGGCGACGACTGGATCTCGGTGGCGCAGAGCATGCGCGCCTACCTGCGATTCTCGATGATCGGCGGCATCGTCGCCGAGCAGATCCGCCGCCTCGGCTACTCGGCGCGCGTGCACTCGGTGATCGACGGCGACGTGCTCCAGCCGCCGCTTCTCCTGCTCTCGGGGCTGGGCGAGGTAAGTCGGATCGGCGAAGTGATCCTCAATCCCTACCTCGGCCCGCGTCTGAAGTCCGGCAGCGTGACTACCGATCTCCCGATGACCGGCGACCGACCGATCGACTTCGGCCTGCAACGCTTCTGTGAGAACTGCAACAAGTGCGCGCGCGAGTGCCCTTCGGGCGCGATCACCGCCGGGCCGAAACTGATGTACAACGGCTACGAGATCTACAAGTCCGACGCCGAGAAGTGCGCCCGCTACCGGATCACGAACCAGGGCGGCGGGATGTGCGGGCGCTGCATGAAGACCTGTCCGTGGAACCTCGAGGGATTGTTCTCCGACGCGGCGTTTCGCTGGGCCGCCACGCGTGTTCCGGGCGCGGCAAAGTGGCTCGCCCGGCTCGACGACGCGCTCGATCGCGGCGCGATCAATCCGGTGAAGAAGTGGTGGTGGGACATCGAACTCGACCCGAAGACCCAGCGCTACGTGCGCGCGCGACAGACCCACGCGCGCGGCCTGAACAAGTCGCTCGCGCTGCGCTACGAAGACCAGACGCTCGCGGTCTATCCGGCCGACCGGATGCCGCCGCCGTACCCGGTCGCGTTTTTGGTCGATCGCGAGCAGGGCATCGCGCGCTACAAGACGCTGCTGACGCCGGCCGAGCACCGGCGCAGGATCGCCGCCGGGCAGACCGAGGGACTGGTGCCCCGGTTTCGCATGCCGCCCGGGCCGCCGCCGGTGTTCCCGGTGGTCCTCAGGCGACGCGACGAGATGACGCCCGACATCGCGCGCTTCGAGTTCTGCTCGGTCGACGGATCGGCGCTGCCCGCGTTCGAAGCCGGCGCGCACGTCGACGTCGTGATCGCACCCGAATACCTGCGCCAGTTCAGCCTCGCCGGCGATCCTTCCGATCGCAGCAAGTACCTGCTCGGAGTGCTGCGCGAGCCCAGTGGGCGCGGTGGTTCGACGCTGATGCATCGCGCGTTTCGCACCGGCAAGCAGGTGTTCATCTCGCCGCCCGTCAACCACTTCCCGCTGGTCGAGGACGCGGCGCTGTCGCTGTTGTTTGCCGGCGGGATCGGCGTGACGCCGCTGATCGCGATGGCGCATCGGCTGCACGCGCTGGGGCGCGAGTTCCGGCTGCACTACAGCGCGGCGAGCCGCGCCCAGGCCGGCTTCGTCGCCGACCTCGAGCAGGCGCAGTGGAGCGCGCGGGTCGCGTTCCACTTCAAGGACGAGGGCCGGCGCGCCGACCTCGACGCGCTGATTCCAGCGTATCGCGACCGCGACCAGATCTACACCTGCGGCTCGGCCAGGTACATGGATGGCGTGTTTGCCACGGCGGCGGCAAGGGGCTGGCCCGACGAAGCGCTGCATCGCGAGTACTTCAGCGTGCCCGAGGGGCCGGCGCGCGAGGATTTTCCGTTTCGCCTGCGCCTCGCGCGCAGCGGCAGGAGCGTCGAGGTGCGGGCCGGGCAGAGCGCGACCGACGCGCTCGCGGCGATCGGCGTCGTGATCGACACCAAGTGCAGCGACGGGATCTGCGGCGTGTGCGCGGCCGGATACGACGCGGACGCTTCCGACCCGATCGACCATCGCGACTTCGTGCTGGGCGCGAAGGAGCGCGCACGCAGGTTGCTGCTCTGCTGCTCGCGCGCGCGCGACCCGGGCGGCGAGATCGTCGTCGACCTCTGATGCGACGGGCAACGGAGAACCGAGGGTGAGCGCCGCCGCTGCAGCGACCGGCACGACCGGCGTCCCGGACGCGGGCACGGGCACGGGCGGGGCAGGCGCCACGCTGTTCGACCGGATCTGGGACGAGCACCTGGTGATGCGGCTGGGCGACGTGGACCTGCTGCACGTCGACCGCCACCTGCTGCACGAGATGACCACCGCGCAGGCCTACGAGGGCCTGCGCGCGCGGGGCCTGCGCGCCGCGAACCCGGAGCTGAATCTCGCGACGGTCGATCACATCATCGACACGCGCCCCGGTAGAAGCGCCGAGTCCTACGGTGTCGGGCTGCCGTTCATCCGCGCGCATCGTCGCGCGGTGCGCGAGCACGGCATCCGCATGTTCGACATCGGCGATTCCGGGCAGGGGATCGTCCACGTGGTCGGGCCCGAGACCGGCGCGGTCCTGCCGGGATCGACCGTGGCCTGTGGCGACAGCCACACCTGCACGCTCGGCGCGCTCGGCGCGATCGGAATCGGAATCGGCACCTCGGAGGTCGAGCACGTCCTGGCCACGCAGACCCTGCGGCTGCGCCGGCCGAAGTCGATGCGCGTGACGATCGACGGGCAACTCGCCCCGGGGCTGAACGCGAAGGATCTGGTGCTGCACCTGATCGCGCACGTCGGCGCGGGACGCGGCATCGGTTTCGCGGTCGAGTACGCCGGAAGCGCGGTGCGCGCGCTGTCGGTCGAGGCGCGGATGACCCTGTGCAACATGTCGGTGGAGTTCGGCGCGCGCACCGGCATCGTCGCGCCGGACCAGAGCACGATCGACTGGTTGCGAGGGCGCAGGTTCGCGCCGCGCGGCGAGCAGTGGGAGCGCGCGGTCGCTCACTGGGCTGGCCTGCGCTCGGACGACGACGCGCGCTTCGACGCCGAACTGCGGATCGACGCGACCGAGGTCGCGCCGATGGTCAGCTGGGGCACGACGCCGGCGCAGGCGATACCGGTGGGCGGCCGTGTGCCGCAACCGCGCGACGACAAGGACCGGCGCGCGCTCGCCTACATGGGGCTCGCGGCCGGGGACGCGATCGCGGGTGTGCCGATCGACATCGTGTTCATCGGCTCGTGCACCAACGCGCGCCTGGGCGACCTGCGCGAAGCGGCGCAGGTGCTGCGCGGTCGCAAGGTCGCCGCTGGGGTGCGCGCGATGGTCGTTCCGGGATCGACCCAGGTACGGTTGGCGGCCCAGGCCGAGGGGCTCGATCGTGTGTTCGCCGCGGCGGGCTTCGAGTGGCACGAGGCCGGCTGCTCGATGTGCTGCGCGCTGGGCCCCGACCGGGTCGAAGGGAGCAGGCGCTGCGTCGCGACGTCGAACCGCAACTTCGAGGACCGCCAGGGGCCGGGCGCGCGCACCCACCTCGCCAGTCCCGCGACCGCGGCGGCGAGTGCGATCGCGGGGTGCATCGCGCCCGCGGAGCTGGCGTGATGCAGGGGCGGGCGTGATGTCGGGACGCGCCGCAAAGGCGATCGAACGCGTCGACGGGATCGCGGTCGCGCTGATGCGCGACAACATCGACACCGACGCGATCATGCCCTCGGTCGGAGTGCGCGCCGCCGGCACCGACGTGGCGGCGCTCGCACCGTACCTGTTCCACGAGTGGCGCAACGACCCGCAGTCCGGTGCCGGCGCGCCCGGCGCAGGCGCCGGGTTCCCGCTCGACCGCGCCGAGTACGCCGGCGCGCGGATCCTGGTCACGGGCGAGAATTTCGGCTGCGGGTCGTCGCGCGAGCACGCGGTCTGGGCGCTGAAGGGGCACGGCATCGACGCGGTCGTCGCGGCGAGCTTCGGCGAGATCTTCGCGGGAAACTGCGCGCGCAACGGCGTGGTGCCGGCGCGCGTCGACGCGCGCGAGCTGCGCCGCGTAGCGGCGGCGGCCGACGCGCTGGCCGGGACGGCGCCGATGGCCGTCGATCTCGTGACGATGACGATCTCGGCGCCGGGGCTCGATCCGGTCGCGTTTCAGCTCGACCCCAGCGCCCGGAAGATGCTCGTCAGCGGCAGCGACGAGATCGACGCTACACTCGCGAACCTGCCGTCGATCCGCGAGTTCCAGCGCCGCCATGCCGGACGATGTCCATGGATCTATGATTGTGGGCCAGGCGTGGCGGACTGAGCCCTTTCGGTTTGCAGCGTTTTTAGTATTGTGCAATTATATCTGTCGAAAGACTCGAGCTAACAAGTCAAAGGAGAACCGAATGAATTTCATCGTCGATCTGCGCAGGATCCTGATCGTTGCGCTCGCCGCGCTCTTCATGGCCGGCTGCGCCGGCACGTCCAGCAAGGAAAGCACCGGCGAGTACGTCGACGACACGACGGTCACGACCAAGGTCAAGGCCGCGCTGCTCAACGACAAGGACATCAGCGGCTGGCGCATAAACGTCGAGACCTTCAAGGGCGTCGTGCAGTTGAGCGGCTTCGCCAACAGCCTCGCCGAGCGGCGCAAGGCGGTCATGGTCACGAGGGGCGTCGGGGGCGTGAAGTCGGTCAAGGACGACATCATCGTCCCCTGACGTCGTCGTTCCCCGGGACGACAGCGGGGCATCGCGCGCCCCGCGCAAGAACCGCGCTTCGTGCGCGGTTCTTGCGTCAGGACCGCGCTTCGTGCGCGATTTCTTCTGGTTCGCCGCGGCGCAGGAAGCGCCGTAGCGCCACCGCAGTGGCAGTGTCGGCGTTCCCGGCGAGCGCCTCCGGGGTGCCCTCGCCGACGATGCGCCCCCCGCCCGAACCGCCTTCGGGACCGAGGTCGATGATCCAGTCGGCCTCGGCCCAGATGTCGAGGTTGTGCTCGACCACGACCAGCGTGTTGCCGGCGTCGACCAGTCGGTGCAGCACGCGGATCAGCTTCTCGACGTCGGCCATGTGCAGGCCGACGGTGGGTTCGTCGAGCACGTACAGCGTGTTCGACGCGCCGGCCTGCGAGCGGGCCGCGCGGCGCCTTGGCCGACCGCGCGCGCGCCGCCGGTCAGCCGACGTCCTCGCCGCGCATCCGCACCTTGGCCAGTTCGGTCACCAGCTTGATCCGCTGCGCCTCGCCGCCGGACAGCGTCGGGCTCGGCTGGCCCAGCGTCAGGTAGCCGAGTCCGACGTCCGCAGCAGTTCGAGCGGGTGCGCGACGCTCGGGTGCGCGGCGAAGAACGTCGACCGCGTCGTCGACGCTCATCGCGAGCACGTCGCCGATGCTCGCGCCGCGCAGCTCGACCTCGAGCGTCTCGCGCGTCGAAGCGGCTGCCCTGCGCAGACGTCGCACAGCACCTTCACGTCGGGCAGGAAGCTCATCTCGATCGTCTGCACGCCCTGGCCGTCGCAGGCGGCGCAGCGCCCGCCCGGCGTGTTGAAGCTGAAGCGCCCGGTGGCCGTAGCCGCGCACGCGCGCCTCGGTCGTGTCGGCGAACAGCCTGCGGATCGTGTCCCAGAAGCCGACGTAGGTGGCCGGGCACGAGCGCGGCGTCTTGCCGATCGGCGTCTGATCGACCTCGAGCACGCGGGTGATCGGCTGCCCAGCCCTCGATCGCGTCGACGCCGCGCCGGCGCCGGCGCGTCGCGGCGCTGGTTGCGCGCGCGCGACCGCGCCGCGACGTTGGCCAGCAGCACGTCGCGCGCGAGCGTCGACTTGCCCGAGCCGGACACGCCGGTCACCACGGTGAGTCGGCGCGAGCGGAATCCGCGCGTCGATCGCTGGCGCAGGTTGTGCAGGTGCGCGCCGCGCAGCGTCAGCCACTGCAGCTCGCCGGTCGCTGCGCGGCGGTCGCGCGCGGCGCGTCGCAGCGGATGCGCGAGCGGCTGCGCGAGGAAGCGACCGGTCACGCTGTCCGGATGGCGCGCGAGTTCGCGTCGATGGTGGCCGGTGGCGATGATCTCGCCGCCGAGCCTGCCGGCGCCGGGGCCGATGTCGATCACGTGATCGGCGCGCGCGGATCGTGTCCTCGTCGTGCTCGACCACCAGCAGCGTGTTGCCCTTGTCGCGCAGCGCCTCGAGCGTGTCGAGCAGGATGCGGTTGTCGTGCGGGTGCAGGCCGATCGTCGGCTCGTCGAGCACGTAGCACACGCCCTGCAGGTTCGACCCGAGCTGCGCGGCCAGCCGGATGCGCTGCGCCTCGCCGCCCGAGAGCGTCGGTGCGGCGCGGTCCGAGCGACAGGTAGCCGAGGCCGACGTCGCTCGAGAAAGCGCGAGCCGCGAGCCGATCTCGGCCAGCACGTCGCGCGCGATCTCGGCCTCGCGACCGCCGAACTGCACCTGCCTCGAGCCAGCGTAGCGCAGTCGCCGACCGGCAGTCGCGGTCAGCGCGGCGATCGACAGGTCGAGCAGCCGGACGGCCAGCGCGGTGCGGATTCAGGCGCGCTGCCGTCGCAGGCCGGGCAGGGACTGCTCGCCGACCGCGGCGGTCGGCTCGAGCGTCGCGTCGGCGGCCGACGCGCGCTCCGCGGCGAGCTGGTCGGCCAGGCGCTCGGCCAGATCGCCGATCGCCCCGCTGGTCGTGTCCTCGTCCGAGCGCCCTGCGCGACTCGAGCTTCGGCACGCAGGGCAGCTGCACGCCGGTGCCGACGCAGCGCGCGCACCAGCCGAGTCTTCGAGTTGAACGAGAACAGCCGCGGGTCGAGTTCGGCGAAGCTGGTGCCGCACGAGGTGCAGGCGCGCTTGGTCGAGAACAGCGTCGTGTCGAGCGCGGCGGCGGCGCACCGTAGAACGCTTCGGCGTCGCCGCGATCGGCGGCCGCGCGCAGCGCGTCGAGCGGCCCGGCCACCATCACCAGGCCCTTGCCGAGTTCGAGGGCGCGCGCGAGCGCGGCGCGCAGCGCGCGCCTCGTCGGCGGCGTCGACGACCAGGTCGGCGACCGGCAGCTCGATGTCGTGCTCGACGAAGCGGTCGATGCGCGGGAACTTCGCGGTGGGCAGGAAGCTGCCGTCGACCCGCAGGTGCGTGAAGCCCTTCGCGCCGGCCCACTTCGCGAGGTCGGTGTACACGCCCTTGCGGCTCACCACCAGCGGCGCGAGCAGCCCGATGTGGCGGCCCGCGATAGTCGCGCAGCGATCCGCGCGGCGATCGCGTCGAACGATCTGCGGCTCGATCGGCACCGCGCAGCTCGGGCAGTACTGGGTGCCGAGCTTGACGTACAGCAGGCGCAGGAAGTGATAGATCTCGGTGAGCGTGGCGACCGTGCTCTTGCGCCCGCCGCGGCTGGTGCGCTGCTCGATCGCGACCGTCGGCGGGATGCCGAAGACGCCGTCGACGTCGGGGCGCGTGGCCGGCTGCACGAACTGGCGCGCGTAGGCGTTGAGCGACTCGAGGTAGCGGCGCTGGCCTTCGCCGAAGATCACGTCGAAGGCGAGCGTCGACTTGCCCGAGCCCGGACACGCCGGTGATCACGGTGAACTTGTCGCGCGGCATCTCGACGTCGATGTTCTTCAGGTTGTGCTCGCGCGCGTTGTGCACGAAGATCGCGCGCCGGCCGCGCTCGCGCAGAGCGCTCTGCAGCGGAATCGAGAGATCGCTCGCGTGCGGCGCGCCGCGCACGCGCGACGCGACGCCGCCGACGCCCGGCTCGCTCGCCCCCAGTACCATCGCGTCGCTCGTCGGCGTCGTCGCGCGCGCGCCCAGCGCCCTCGCGTAGTCGGCAAGCGCGCGACCGGTGTGCGAGCGCTGCGGTCGCGACCAGGTCGTCGGGGGTGCCGGTCGGCGACGACGCGCCCGCCGGCGTCGCCGCCCTCGGGGCCGAGGTCGATCACCCAGTCGGCCGCGCGGATCACGTCGAGGTTGTGCTCGATCACCAGCAGCGAGTGTCCGGCGAGCATCAGCTTGCGCAGCGCGCGCAGCAGCCGCGCGACGTCGTCGAAATGCAGGCCGGTGGTCGGCTCGTCGAACATGAACAGCGTGCCCTTGCGACCGGCGCGCGCGTGCGGGTAGCCGGCCGACGACGGGTCGCGTCAGCCCCTGGCTCGCGGCTTGCGCGAGGAAGCCGGCGAGCTTGAGCCGCTGCGCTTCGCCGCCCGAGAGCGTGGGCACCGGCTGGCCCAGGCGCAGGTAGTCGAGGCCGACGTCGGCGAGCGGCTGCAGCTTGAGCCGGATCTCGCGATCGCTCGCGAAGAACGCGAGCGCCTCGTTCACCGTCAGTTCGAGCACGTCGGCGATCGAGCGTCCGACCGGCCCGTCGCGGCCGGCGCGTCACCTCGAGCGATCTCGGTCGCGAAAGCGCCTGCCGTCGCAGTCCGGGCAGCGCAGGTAGACGTCGGAGAGGAACTGCATCTCGACGTGCTCGAAGCCGTTGCCGCCGCAGGTCGGGCAGCGGCCGTCGCCGGAGTTGAAGCTGAAGGTGCCGGCGGTGTAGCCGCGCTCGCGCGCCAGCGGCGCCGCGGCGAAGCGCTTGCGGATCGCCGTCGAAGGCGCCGACGTAACTGGCCGGGTTGATGCGCGCGGTCTTGCCGATCGGCGACTGGTCGACGAACACGACGTCGCCGAGCCAGTCGTCGCCGAGCAGGCGGTCGTGCGCGCCCGGCGCTTCGGTCGGGCTGGCCCTTGCGCCTTCAGCAGCGCCGGCAGCAGCACGTTCTGCAACAGCGTCGACTTGCCGCTGCCCGAGACGCCGGTGACGCACACCAGCCTGCCGAGCGGGATCTCGACGTCGATGCCGCTGCAGGTTGTGCTCGCGCGCACCCTCGATCACCAGCTTCGGCGTGCGACGCGTCGACTCGGCTGCCGCGCGACCGGGGTCGATCGTCTCGCGCCCCGAGAGGTAGTCGCCGGTGAGCGTGTCGGCCGCGCGCAGCGCCTGCGGGCGGGCCGTCGAATACGATCTCGCCGCCGCGCTCGCCCGGGCCCGGGCCCGATGTCGATCACCCGGTCGGCGGCGAACATCACCTGCGGGTCGTGCTCGACGACGACCAGCGTGTTGCCGGCGTCGCGCAGCCGCTGCATCACGCCGATCACGCGATTCATGTCGCGCGGGTGCAGGCCGATCGACGGCTCGTCGAGCACGAACAGCGTGTTGACCAGCGACGTGCCGAGCGCGGTGGTCAGGTTGATCCGCTGGACCTCGCCGCCCGAGAGCGTGCGCGACTGCCGGTCGAGCGTCAGGTAGCCGAGCCCGACGTCGCACAGGAACGCCAGGCGGGCGCGGATCTCGGTGAGCAGCATCTCGAGCGCCTCGTCGATGGCGCTGCGCGCCGCGGCCGGCGCGAGCCGCGATGCGCAGCCGCGAGGAAGGTCCTGCACGCCCGTCGATCGGCAGCAGCATCAGCTCGTGGATCGACACGGCCGTCGTGGCGTCGGCCCTGCGCGGCCGCGCCGGCCGCGCCCACGACGCCCAGCAGCGCGTCGGGCTTGAGCCGCGCGCCGTCGCAGGCCGACGCACGGCGTGTAGGCGCGGTACTTCGACAGCAGCACGCGGATGTGCATCTTGTAGGCGCTCGATTCGAGCCAGGCGAAGAAGCGCCGGATGCCGTACCACTGCGTCTGCCACTTGCCGGTCCAGTCGTCGCCGCCTTCGATCACCCAGCGCCGGTGCGGCTCGGACAGGTCGTTCCACGGCACGTCGAGCGGCACGCCGGCGCGGCGGCGCGTAGCGTTTCATCTCGCGCTGGCACTCGCTGAAACTCTTCGTCTGCCACGGCTTGACCGCGCCCTGCGCGAGCGTCTTCGTCTCGTCGGGGATCACCAGTCCGAGATCGAGCCGATCACGCGGCCGAAGCCGCGGCAGGTCTCGCAGGCGCCGATCGGCGAGTTGAACGAGAACAGGCTCGGCAGCGGGTCGGCGTAGTCGATGTCGCAACTCGGCGCAGTGCAGCGCCGGAACTGAAGCGCCAGACGTCACGGTCGCTGCCGTCGTCCGTCGAGCAGGTGCACCGACATGCGCCCGTGTCCGCGCCGCAGCGCGACTTCGATCGCCTCGGCGATCCGGCTGCGCTCGGCGCTCGCGGCGCGCAACCGGTCCTGCGCCACCATCAGCGTGACCGAGCCGCCCGGTCCGGCTTCGGCGCGCCGGTGCACGCGGAGTAGCCCTGCGCGTGCAGGTAGCTCTCGACCTCGTGCTTCGCTGAAGTTCGCCGGCACCGCGACCGGAAAGCTGAGCACGAGGCGCGGATCGCCGGCCAGCGCCGCGCGCGCGACGATCGCGTCGACGATCGTCGCCGGCGTGTCGCGCCGCACCGGTTGCGCGCAGCCGCGGCAATGCAGCGTCGCGGTGCGCGCGAACAGCAGCTTCAGGTGGTCGTTCAGCTCGGTCATCGTGCCGACGGTCGAGCGCGACGTGCGCACCGGGTTGGTCTGGTCGATCGCGATCGCCGGCGGCACGCCCTCGATCCGCGTCGACCT
Source organism: uncultured beta proteobacterium (assembly GCA_963696745.1). GTDB lineage: Bacteria > Pseudomonadota > Gammaproteobacteria > Burkholderiales > Burkholderiaceae_E > Quisquiliibacterium. The sequence goes on along the minus strand of CAVOLL010000010.1, from coordinate 799,638 downwards.
TCGGCTTGTCCATCCGGTCGAGGAACTGGCGCGCGTAGGCGGAGAAGGTCTCGACGTAGCGACGCTGTCCCTCGGCGTAGAGCGTGTCGAACACCAGCGACGACTTGCCCGAGCCCGACACCCCGGTCACCACCACCAGCTCGATTGATCGGCAGGTCGAGGTCGAGGTTGCGGCAGATTGTTCTGGCACGCGCCCCGGATGCGGATAGCGCGCGCGTTGTCGTCGTTCATCGTCGGTTGGGGGGTGCTGCGGGACGGGATCGGGCAGTCTAACAGCAGCGCATTCGATACACTTCGGCCGTGCAATCGAATGATTCCGCCGACCAGGCCAGGTTCCGCTCGAAGCCGATCGCGGGCCTTCTGGCGCTGCTCGCCGGCACGCTCGGCGCGCATCGGCTGTACCTCGGTTCGGCGCTCTGGTGGCTCTACCCGGTCGTCGCGCTGCCGCCGCTGGGACTCGCGCTGCAGGCGCAGGAGTGGTTCCGGCATCCGGCGATCGTCGTCTCGAGCGTCGTCGCGCTGGTCGCGTTCGTCGAGGCGATCCGCTTCAGCCTGACGTCCGACGAGCGCTGGGACGCGCAGCGCAACGCCGGACTCGCGCGACGCTCGAACAATCGCTGGGCGCCGGTGTTCGTCGCGATCGCGGCGCTGGTGGCCGGAACGATCCTGATGGTGTCGGTGATGGCGATCTCGCTCGAGACCCTGTTCCTGGCACGGCGCACAGTGGCGAGATGAGGGAGACCGCGGCAATGCCTACCGAACGACTGTTCGTCGACGATGCCTACCTGAAGCAGTGCGAGGCGCGCGTCGTCGCGATCACCGAGCGCGGGATCGAACTCGATCGCACCGTGTTCTACCCCGCCGGGGGAGGGCAGCCGGGCGACACCGGCGTGTTGCGGCGGGCCGACGGTGCGACGGTGCCGATCGCCGACACGCGCAAGGGCGAGGCGCCCGACGCGGTCGTTCACGTTCCCGCGCCCGACGCCGCGCAACTGGCGGTGGGCGACCGGGTCGTGGCCGGGATCGACTGGGATCGCCGCTACAAGCTGATGCGCGTGCACACCTGCCTGCACGTGTTGTCGTGCGTGGTCGTCGCGCCGGTGACCGGGGGCAACATCGCGACCGACAAGGGGCGGCTGGACTTCGACATCGAGATGAGCCAGCTCGACGCGGCGCGCATCGAGCAGGGTGCGAACGCGCTGATCGCGCGCGCGGTCGACACCGAGACGGTGTGGATCACCGACGCCGAACTCGACGCCCAGCCCGAGCTCGTCAAGACGATGAGCGTGCAGCCGCCGCGCGGCGCCGGCAGGGTGCGCCTGCTCAGGATCGCCGGCATCGACCTGCAGCCCTGCGGCGGAACGCACGTGCGCAACATCGGCGAGATCGGACCGATGCGGGTGCTCAGGATCCGCAGCGAGGGCAAGCGCAACAAACGCGTCGAGATCGCGCTCGACTGACGCGCCGCCGCCAGCCAACCAGTTCGCAGGAACCAGCAAGGAGAAAGCAATGGACAGGAATGTGATCGCAACGAAACAGGCGCCGGCGGCGATCGGGCCGTATTCGCAGGCGGTGCGCGCCGGCCAGACGGTCTACACGTCGGGGCAGATCGCGCTCGACCCGGAGTCGGGGCAACTGGTCGAGGGTGGCATCGACGCGCAGGCGCGGCGCGCCTTCTCCAACCTCCAGGCGGTGGCCGAGGCCTCGGGCGGTTCGCTCGCGGACTGCGTCAAGCTCACGCTGTATCTGACCGATCTGGGCCAGTTCGCGCGGGTCAACGAGATCATGCAGGAATACTTCGCGCAGCCGTATCCGGCGCGTTCGACGGTCGGCGTCGCGAGCCTTCCGCGCGCAGCGGTGTTCGAGGTCGACGCGGTGATGGTCATCGGCTGACGGCAGCGACCCGGGCGCGGGCACCGTGGCGGTCGATCAGTCGGCGAAGCTGCGCAAGCTCGGGATCGAACGCGAGGACGATCTCGTCCTGCACCTTCCGCTGCGCTACGAGGACCTGACCCGGGTCACGCCGATCGCCGAGCTGCGCGCGGGCGAACTCGAGCAGGTCGAGGGCGAGGTCGTTCGCAGCGAAGTGACCGGGCGCGGCCGGCGCACGCTCGTCGTCGAGCTGCGCGACGCGAGCGGATCGATCACGCTTCGCTTCTTTCACTTCTATCCGTCGCAGCGCGCGCAACTCGCCGTCGGCCATCGTGTGCGCGCCTGGGGAGAGCCGCGCGGCGGTCTGTTCGGGACCGAGATCGTGCATCCGCAGTTTCGCGTCGTCCGCCCCGGCGAGCCGCTGCCGCAACGGCTGACTCCGGTCTACCCGGCGGCGGCCGGCGTCGGACAGGCCTGGTTGCGCGGCGCGGTGCGCCGCGCGCTGGAGCGGGCCGAATGGGACGAGACGGTACCGGCGGCCTGCGCCGGGCCGCTCGGGTTGATGGCACCGCTCGCCGCGCTCGGGTTGCTGCACGAACCGCCGCCCGGGTCCGACCTGGAGTCGCTGCAGCAGCGCACCCACCCGGCGTGGCAGCGGGTGATCTTCGACGAGTTGCTCGCGCAGCAACTCTCGTTGCGCCGCGCTCGCGAGGAGCGCGCCGCGCGGCGCGCGCGTGCGCTCGCTGAGCACCGCGCTGCCCGATCGGCTGCGCGCCGCGTCTGCCGTTCACGCTCACCGGCGCGCAGCAGCGGGTCTGGCGCGAGATCGGCGCCGAGCTCGCCGCGAACCGGCCGATGAACCGGCTGCTGCAGGGCGACGTCGGCAGCGGCAAGACCGTGGTCGCGGCGCTCGCGGCGTCGCAGGCGATCGGCAGCGGCGCGCAGGCCGCGCTGATGGCGCCCACCGAGATCCTGGCCGAGCAGCACCTCGCAAGCTTCGCCCCTGGATGGAGCGCGTCGGCGTGCGTGTCGCCTGGCTCGCCAGTTCGCTCAAGGACGCGGACAAGCGCAAGGTCAGGGCGGCGGTCGCTGCCGGCGAGGTCGACCTGCTCGTCGGGACGCACGCGCTGATCGAGGAGTCGGTCGAGTTCGCGCGTCTCGGCTGGCGATCGTCGACGAGCAGCACCGCTTCGGCGTCGCGCAGCGCCTGGCGCTGCGCGACAAGGCCGAGCGACGCAGCCGCACCAGCTGATGATGAGCGCCACGCCGATCCCGCGCACGCTGGCGATGAGCTACTACGCCGACCTGGACGTGTCGGTGATCGACGAACTGCCGCCCGGGCGCACGCCGGTCGCTCACCAAGCTGCTCGCCGAATCGCGCCGCGACGAACTGATCGAGCGGGTGCGCGCCGCGGTCGCGAGCGGGCGCCAGGCCTACTGGGTCTGCCCGCTGATCGAGGAGAGCGAGGTGCTCGATCTGCAGAACGTGATCGACACGCACCTGCGCCTCGTCGCAGGAACTCGCGCCGCTGACGGTCGGGCTGGTGCACGGCCGGCTGTCGGGCGCGGACAAGCAGTCGGTGATGGACCGATTCACGCGCGGCGCGATCGACCTGCTGGTCGCGACCACTGTGATCGAGGTCGGCGTCGACGTGCCGAACGCGTCGCTGATGGTGGTCGAGCACGCCGAGCGTTTCGGCCTGGCGCAGTTGCACCAGTTGCGCGGTCGCGTCGGGCGCGGTGTCGAGCGACAGCGTCTGCGTGCTGATGTACCGCGCGCCGCTGTCCGAAACCGCGCGCGAACGGCTGCGCGTGATGTACGAAACCGCCGACGGTTTCGAGATCGCGCGCCGCGATCTCGCGCTGCGCGGACCCGGGGAGTTCCTCGGCGCGCGCCAGTCGGGCGTGCCGCTGCTGCGCTTCGCAGACCTCGAGCGCGATGCGGCGCTGGTGGAGGCGGCGCGCGAGTGCGCGCAGCGCCTGTTGCGCGACGATCCCGACGCGGCGCGCCGCCACCTCGCGCGCTGGCTTGCGGGTCGCGAAGCCTACATCGGCGCGTAGCGGACCAGGCGCGTGCTGGCCGGCCCGGGCACACGTGCGGCGTCGCGCGCTTGCGGCACCATCGACGCCAGCGATCAGTCGATCAGTCCGCCTTCGCGAGCGATCGACGCCAGGGCCCGTGCCGCCGGTTCTCCGGCGACGACCGCGGCGCGCGCGCCGAGCAGTGCGAGCGCTCGCCGGTAGCGTTCGGCGAGGCGATCGGCGCCGACGATCGAGATCGGCGCCGCGCCGCCGGACGCGGGCCCCGCGTGCTCCGGCCCGAGCGCGTGGGCGATCTCGGCGCCGATCAGCAGCCCGGACAGGTACTCGGGCAGGGCGTCGGGTGCCAGCGCCGCGAACAGGCCCTCGCTGCGCACCGAGAACAGCAGCGCGCCGAGCCCGGCAGGATCCGACGCCGCGCGCCGCCACCCCGAGGTCGAATCCGGCGGCGCGGTCGCCGCGCGGCGTGGTCGCGTCAACGATCGCCGCGTCGCCCGAGCCGTGCTCGCGGCGCGAACAACCGCCCAAGGATCGAGTGCCGCGCGAGCACCGCGAACAGTTCGCCGGTCAGGTAGGTTCGAAACGCGGCGATCCGGCCCTCGTGCATGCTGACCCACTTGCTGTGCGTGCCCGGCAGGACGAAGCGGGCGTCGCGCGGCGCGCCGGCCGACGAGCCCCGGTCCGTCCAGCGCGGCCGGTCCGTGCAGCGCGGTCGATCCGGCGGCGTCGCCCCGCGCTTGGGCGCAGGCACCGAACAGCTGGGTCTCCTCGCCGCGCATCACGTCGCGCGTGCCGGCGTCGTTCGTGGTCTGTACCCCGGGAACGATCGCGAACCTGCGCCCGGCGAGCGCGTCGATCCGCACCAGCCCCGCCGCGAGCTCGCGAAACCCGGCCGGTGTCGGCAGGTAGGGGGCTTCGCTCCAGCCTTGCCGGCTGCCGATCATCCCGCAGGCGATCACCGCGACCTGCGGGCCGTCGTGCAGCCAGTCCGCGCAGAGCGATTCGAAGGCGTCGCGAAACCGGCCGTCGGAGATCGCCGCGATCCCCATCGCTTGCTCGCGCCGCTCGAGCACCGCGCCGTCGTCGGCGTATCGGTAGGCGCGCAGCGTGCTCGTGCCCCAGTCCAGACCGATCAGACGCGCTCGCGACATTGTGCCAGTATGAACGATCGCGCCGGGTTCGCGCCGCGCGAACCCGCTCCCGCGGTGGGCGCGCTTGTTATCATCCATCGCACCATGACGCTCACCGAACTGAAGTACATCGTCGCGGTCGCCAGGGAGCGCCACTTCGGGCGCGCGGCCGAAGCCTGCTTCGTCAGCCAGCCGACGCTCTCGGTCGCGATCAAGAAACTCGAGGAAGAGCTCGGCGTGCAGTTGTTCGAGCGCGGCAACGTCGAGGTCACGGTCACGCCGGTCGGCGAGCAGATCGTCGAGGAGGCGCAACGCGTCCTCGAACAGACCAACACGATCCGCGAGATCGCGCTCGCAGGGCAAGGACCCGCTGTCCGGGCCGCTGCGCGTCGGCGTGATCTACACGATCGGCCCGTACCTGCTGCCCTACCTGGTGCCGCGGATGATCGACGACACGCCCGAGATGCCGCTGATCCTGCAGGAGAACTTCACCGTCAAGCTGCTCGAATCGCTGCGCCAGGGCGAGATCGACGTCGCGATCCTCGCCGATCCGTTCTCCGACGCCGGGCTGGTCACGCAGGCGGTGTACGACGAGCCGTTCGTCGTCGCGGTGCCGAAGAAGCACCGCCTGGTCGCGCCGCAAGCGGATCGCCTCGACCGAGCTGAAGGAGCAGACGATGCTGCTGCTCGGCACGGGGCACTGCTTTCGCGATCACGTGCTCGAGGTCTGCCCCGAACTGTCGCGCTACTCGCAGGCCAGCGGCGGCATCCAGAAGACCTTCGAGGGCTCTTCGCTCGAGACGATCCGTCACATGGTGGCCTCGGGCATCGGGCATCACCGTCCTGCCGCTCTCGGCGGTGCCCGACGGCGCCGCGACGACCTGCTCAGCTACGTGCCCTTCGAAGCGCCGCCGCCGGTGCGCCGCGTCTCGCTGGTCTGGCGCAAGAGCTATCCGCGACACGAGGCGATCGACGCGCTGCGCGCCGGCGATCCTGGCCGCGGAGCTCCCGGGCGTGATCACCTTGCCCAAGGCGCGCGACGGTCGCGCACTGAGGCGCGGCGCGCCGCAGGTGCCGACCGGCGTTTCGCCACCGAGAGTCGCGATGACCGACTCCGACTACCCGACGATCGAGCAGACGATCGGCAACACGCCGCTGGTGCGGCTCGCAGCGCGTGCCCGGCGAGGCGAGCGCTGCGGCGCGGCAACCTGATCCTCGGCAAGCTCGAAGGCAACAACCCGGCGGGCTCGGTCAAGGACCGCCCCGCGCTGGCGATGATCGCGCGCGCCGAGGCGCGCGGCGAGATCCGGCCCGGCGACACGCTGATCGAGGCGACTTCGGGCAACACCGGCATCGCGCTCGCGATGGCCGCCGCGATCCGCGGCTACCGGATGGTGCTGATCATGCCGGAGAACCTGTCGCTCGAGCGACGGCAGGCGATGAAGGCCTACGGCGCCGAACTGATCCTGGTCACCCGCGCGCAAGGCATGGAGTACGCGCGCGACCTCGCCGCAGCGGATGCAGTCCGAGGGCAAGGGTCGCGTGCTCGACCAGTTCTCCAACGACGACAACTGGGCCTCGCACTACGAGACGACCGGGCCCGGAGATCTGGGCGCAGACACGGCGGGCAGCGTCACTCACTTCGTCTCGGCGATGGGCACGACCGGCACGATCACCGGCGTGTCGCGCTTCCTGAAGGAGCGCGACCGAGTCGATCGGCGATCATCGGAGCGCAACCCGAGGAAGGTTCGTCGATTCCGGGCATCCGCAAGTGGCCCGAGGCCTACCTGCCGAAGATCTACCGGCACGCGCGGGTCGACCGGCTCGAATCGGTGTCGCAGTCCGACGCCGAGGCGATGGCGCGCCGGCTCGCGATCGAAGAGGGCATCTTCGCCGGGATCTCGGCCGCCGGCGCGTGTTGCGTCGCGCTGCGCATCGCCGAAGACCTGCGCGAACGCGACGATCGTGTTCGTCGTCTGCGACCGAGGCGACCGCTACCTGTCGACCGGGGTTTTCCCTGGCTGACGCGAAGCGCCGGGTCGCGGCGCTTCGCCTGACGAGGTCGTCGCGAGGGTTCGCGAGGCCGATGCGAGGGTTTTCGAGGCCGACGCGAGGGCACCGATGAGTTTCGAGATCATGTTCGTGCTCGGACTGCTCGGCTTCGCGCTGGTGCTGTTCGTCACCGAGATCGTGCGCATGGACGTCGTCGCGCTGCTCGTGCTGTCGATCCTCGCGCTGTCCGGATTCGTCGACGCCAGCGAGGCGGTGTCCGGCTTCAGCAATGCGGCGGTGATCACCGTCTGGGCGATGTTCATCATCAGCGAGGGGCTCAGCCGCGCCGGGGTCGCCGACCTGATCGGGCGCACCGTGCTGCGCATCGCGGGACACGGCGAGGTCAGGATGATCGTCGTCGTGATGCTCACCGCCGGCATCCTCTCGGGGTTCATGAACAACATCGGCGTGGCCGCGCTGATGCTGCCGGTGATCGTCGGAATCGCCGCTCGCAGCAACCTGCCCGCGCCGCGCCTGCTGATGCCGCTCGCCTACGGCTCGTTGCTCGGCGGGCTGACGACTCTGGTGGGCACGCCGCCGAACCTGCTGGTGAGCGGCGCGCTCGCCGACGCGGGGCTGCGGCCCTTCAGCCTGTTCGACTTCACGCCGATCGGCGTGGTGATCCTCGCCACCGGCACCGCTTTCGTCGCGCTGGTCGGACGCCACCTGTTGCCGAGCGCGACCGCGTCCAAGACCGGGATCGAAGCCGGCGCCGCGTTGCGCGACCTGTACCGGCTCAACGAGCGGATGTTCATGGTCAGGGTACCGGCAGGCTCGATCGCCGTCGGGCGGACTATCGACCAGATCGGGCTGTCGCGCAGCGCCGGGCTGGTGATCATCTCGCTGCTGCGCGACGGAACGACGCTCTCGCTGCCGCATCCGACGACCGCACTGCGCGCCGACGATCTGATGGTGGTCGAAGGCCGCCAGGATCGATTCGAGGATCTGCGCAAGTGGAGCTCGCTGAAGATCGAGCGCGAGTCCCCGGTGCTGCAGGAGTTTCTCTCGCAGCGCATCGAGTTGCGTGAACTGCGCCTCGCCGCCGGCTCGACGCTGGTCGGAGCGCCGCTGCACCACGGCGATTTCCGCGAGCGCTTTCGCGCCAACGTGCTCGCGGTACGCCGCGCAGGAACGGTCTGGCGAACGAGGCTGGGTGAGCTGGCGCTCGAGGCGGGCGATCGGCTGCTGGTGCAGTGCGACGCGCGGGCGATCTCCGGGCTCGAGACGGCGCGCGAGTTCGACGCGCTCGCGCCGGTGAGCGACGAGGAACGCGTCGCGCTGTACGCGATCGACGAGCGCGCCTTCGTGATCCACGTGCCGCAGGACTCGGTCTTCGCCGGGCGCACGATGAGCGAGTCGCGACTGGGCGACGCCTTCGATTTTCGCCTGCTCGGTGTCTTTCGCGCCGGCGAGATGTTGGTGATGCCGGCCTCCGACGAGAAGATCGCGGCCGCGGACCTTCTGATCGTGCAGGGTCGACCCGAAGACGTCGCCGTCCTGCGCGGCCTGCAGGAACTCGACATCCAGTACGACGCGAGCGCGCATCTCGACGTCTTCGACTCGGACGCGCTGCGAATGGTCGAGGCGACGCTGCACCCGCACTCGTCGCTGGTCGGAATGACGGTCGCCGAACTCGAGTTGCGCGAGGCCTACCAGCTCGAACTGGTCGCGATCTGGCGCAACGGAAAACCGCAACGCTCGGGACTGGCCGGGGTCGCGCTGCGCAGCGGCGACGCGCTGCTGCTGGTCGGGCCGCGCGCGCGGCTCGCCGCGCTCAACTCCAATCCCGACTTCATCGTCGTCACGCCGGTCGCGGCGACGACGGTGGAGACTGCCAAGGCGCCGCTGGCCGGTGCGATCGTGCTGGCGATCGTCGCGGCGGTGCTCGCGGGCTGGCAGCCGATCTCGGTCGCGGCGGTGGCCGGCGCGACGCTGATGGTGCTCACGCGCTGCCTGACGATGGAGCAGGCCTATCGCGCGATCGACTGGCGGTCGATTTTCCTGATCGCCGGAATGCTGCCGCTGGGCATCGCGATGCAGCGCACCGGCGCGGCGCAGTTCGTCGCCGACGGCGCGATGGCGCTGCTCGGAGACTACGGGCCGTGGCCGGTGATTGCCGGCCTGTACGGCGTGACCGCGATCGCGACGATGGTGGTCCCGACCGCCGCGCTGGTGCTGCTGATGGCGCCGATCGTTCTCTCGGCGAGCGCGGAGCTCGGCATCTCGCCGCACACCGCGATGATGGCGGTCGCGATCGCCGCATCGGCCAGTTTCACCAGTCCGATCTCGCACCCGGCCAACGTGCTGGTGATGGGGCCGGGCGGCTATCGTTTCAGCGACTACCTCAAGCTCGGCGTGCCGCTCACGCTGGTGGTGTTCCTGGTCACTGCGCTGCTGTTGCCGTGGCTTTGGCCGCTGCGCTGACAGGCCACGCCTGGAGCGCGCGCCCCGATGTTGCCCCCGATGCTGCGCCCCTGCCCTAGCGCCGGCCGTCGTGCGCGAGCCTGAGCGCGCGCGCCAGATCGATCACCGCCATCGCGTAGAAACTCGAACGGTTGTAGCGGGTGATCACGTAGAAGTTGCGCGCGCCGAGCGCGTACACCGTGGCACTTCCCGCGGTGTCGAGGTCGATCAGCGCCACGCGCATGCCCTCGGGAAGCCCTTCGCTCGCCGAGACGCCGTATGCGGCGAGTTCGGCGGCGGTGAAACGCGGTTCGATCCCCGCTTCGAGCAGCGCGTCGAGCCGCGCGTCGGCGGCGATATGCGCGCCGAAATGGGTCGCTTCGCCGCGCACCCAGCCGTGCTCGGCGAGAAAGCGCGCGACGCTGCCGATCGCGTCGGTCGCGCTCCGGCGCAGGTCGATGCGCCCGTCGCCGTCGAAGTCGACCGCATAGCGGCGGATGCTGCCCGGCATGAACTGCGGCATTCCGATCGCGCCGGCGTAGGAACCGAGCACCGAGAACGGGTCGATCGCGTTCTCGCGCGCGAGCAGCAGGAACTGCTCGAGCTCGCCGCCAAAGTACTCGGCGCGCCTGGGGTAGTCGAAGGCGAGCGTCGCGAGCGCGTCGATCACGCGGAACTCGCCGGTGATCCGTCCGTAGATCGTCTCGACGCCGATGATCGAGACGATGAATTCGGCCGGAACGCCGTAGCTGCGGGTGGCGCGCGCGAGCGTCGCCTCGTTCGCTTGCCAGAATTCCCGGCCCTCGCGGATGCGAACCGGCTCGACGAAGCGGGCGCGGTATGCACGCCACGATCGGCGGAATCCCGACGCCGCAGGCGCGATCAGGCGCAGCACCTGCGCGTTGCGGCGTACGCCGCCGAAGGTGCGACGCAACGACGCGTCGTCGAAACCGTGCAGTTCGATCATCCGCCGCACGAACTGGTCGAGCTCGGGGCGCGCGGCGTAGTGGCTCGCAATGCCCGGCGCCGACTTGCGCGCGCTCGCCGCGCGCGCCGCGGCACCCGGTATCGCGAGCGACGCGGCGCCGGCTATTGCGACCGCCGAGGCGCCCGCGAGCGCGCGCGCCGCGATCGGCGCGGGAAGGGCGCAGCAGGCGTAATTCAGCAGCAGTCGTCGGGTCTTCTTCACGGCTTGAACGCGGTCACGAGTGTGCGCAAGTGTCGCACGCTCTGCGAGCGGTTCGCCGGCGTCGCGCCGTAACGCAACAGGTTGTAGAGCACGACGATCCGACGCGCGTCGCGCATCCGCGCGGGATCGAGCACGCGCTCGGCCTTCGAGAGCAGGTGTCCGGCGGTCTCGTGCGGCGCGCGCTCGATTCCCGCGCCCGACATCCTCCGGCAGAACTCGTCGTAGCAGCGATCGACCGGCTCGCGCGGCCGTCTCGGGTGCAGCGTGACCAGCGCGACGCCCGCGAGCAGCAGCGCCAGCCCGACCGTGAGCGCGCCGACCAGGTCGCGCCAGTCGTCCAGGCCCAGTCCGAGCGACGAGAACAGCTTGCGCTGGCGCGCGTGGTCGTACGAGAGGATCCACTGGTTCCAGGCATTGGCGAGCGCGTCGAGCCTGAAGCGCAGCGAAGACCAGTTCGCCAGTTCGAGCCCCTCGGAGCGCTTCGCGTGCCGCCTCGCGCAGCCTGCGGCTGCCGAACTCGATCCGCTCCGGCGCGATCACCGAGGTCGGGTCGATCCGCACCCAGCCGCGCTCGGCGATCCAGACTTCGGCCCAGGCGTGCGCGTCGGCCTGTCGAACCACCCAGAATCTGTCGACCGGGTTCAACTCGCCGCCCTGATAGCCGGTGACGACGCGCGCCGGAATGCCCATCGCGCGCATCAGCACGACGAAGGCGCCGGCGAAGTGCTCGCAGAATCCGGCGCGCGTGTCGAACAGGAACTCGTCGACGCCGTCGCGCCCGAGCAGCGGCGGGTTGAGCGTGTAGCGAAAGCCCTCGCGCACGAACAACTGCAGCGCGCGTTCCACGAGCCGCTGCGGGTCGTCGTCCTGCGCACGCCATCGGCCCGCCATCTCGAGCGTCTTCGGGTTCGCGCCCGCGGGCAGTTCGCGCGCCTCGCGCAAGCGTGTTCGCCGATTCGTCGAGACCGAAACGAAAGGCCGTCGCGGACTCGATCCTGTAGCGCAACCGGTCGGTGACGCGTTCGCGCGCGACCAGTTGCAGGTCGGGCAGGAGGACGGCGCCGGACGAGGGCACTTCCACGCGCACCGGCGCCTCGAGCGCGAACAACCAGTTGCGATTGCTCGGTTCGAGCGTGACCGAGTACGCGACCAGCGACGAGGCGTCGGGCTCGATGCGTGGCAGCGGCTGCGCGACGCTCGCGCGCAGCGGCGAGGTCCAGGTCTGTCCGTCGTAGCGCGCGAAGCTCGGTCCGCGCCAGTACATCGTCGCGGGTGCCGGAACGGCGTCGTCGAACTTGACCCGGAATGCCACCTCGTCGGACTGCCCGAGCCGCGAGATCTGTCCGGGGCTCATCGAGTCGGACAGGCCGGTGCGGCTCGCGTGCGCGTCCTCGGGCATGCCCCACAGCGGGCCGTCGAGGCGCGGGAACAGCAGGAAGAACAGCGCCGCGATCGGCACCGCCTGCACCATCAGGTTGGCGGCGGCACGGAAGCGCCGCGCGAGTCGAGAGTTCGCGCCGGCCGAACTGCATCGTGACCATCGTCGAGAGCAGGCCGAGCACGGCGACCAGTGTCAGCACCGCCGTGGCGAAGGTCTGCGAGTAGAAGAAGGTGGTGAGCAGCAGGAAGAAGCACAGGAAGATCACGACGAACAGGTCGCGGCGCGCGCGCATCTCCATCAGCTTCAGGCCCAGGAACAGCACCAGCAGCGCGACGCCCGCGTCGCGACCGAGCAGCGTGCCGTAGTTCGCGTAGACCGCGCCGGTGCAGGCGATCGCCGCGACCCACCGAACCGAGTCGCGTGGCAGCCAGCGGCCCGACATCACGAGCCCGAAACGCCAAAGGAAGAGCACGAAGAACCCGCTCGACGTCCACCACGGCAGGTGCGCGACGTGCGGGACCACCGCGAGCAGGATCGCGCCCATCAGGAACAGCGTGTCGCGGCGCTCGCGTTCCCACTGCTCGCCCAGTCGCCCGGCCAGCGCCCTGAGGTTTTGGCGGATTCCGCGCGAGTGCGCCACTTCAGAGCTCCGCGAGGGCGAGCGCTTCGAGGCAGCGCTGGCGGTGGGCTCCGCCGCTGTCGAGTTCGATGAACAGTCCCGGCAGGCGCAGCGCCCAGTGCGCGCCGCAGGCGTCGGCGTCGATCACCCAGCGCGCCAGGCGCGAGATCTTGCTCTCGACGTCGAGCTGGGGCGGAAGCTGCTGCCAGTCGAGCCACAACTCGCCGCGCTCTCCGCCCTCGAACTGCTTGGTCAGCAGGTCGTCCGAACCGCTGCGCGCGACCGCGCGCCAGGCGATGCGTCGCGGCGAGTCGCCGGCCTGGTAGGGCCGGACGGCCGCGACGTCCTCCTCGCCTCCGCCGTTGCCCTTGCCGTCGCCGGCCAGCGAGGTCGCCGGCGGCAACGCGACGGCCGGCGTTTCCGGGGTCGGGAACACCAGCACCGACATCGCAGGCTGCCAGTAGGTCCAGACGCGCCACAGTCCGAGCGGGAACTCGGTCCACAACCGGATCCGCGGGATCTGCATCTGCCCGCGCCGCTGCGTCGGCACCGCGATGCGCACCAGTTGCTCGGCCGAAGCCGCCACGTCGACCACCTCCGGCTGTGCCATTCCCGGTGCGAGCAGGCGCAGCGCGAAGCGCTCGATCCGCCCGGCGTTGATCAGCAGCAGGCTGAACTCGGCGGGCTGCCCGGCGAACACCGGCTCGGCCCTGCCGGGGCGCAGCACGAGCGTCGCCAGGTTCCGGAAGGTGTGCAGCATCGCGACGACCGCGACCGCGCCGAGCAGGAACGTGAGCATGAATCCGAGCGACAGCGAGTAGTTGATCGAACCGATCAGCATGGCCAGGAGGATTGCCGCGTACAGCAGGCCGGGACGGCTGGGAAGCACGAAGACGTTGCGCTGCGTCAGGCGAAGATCACCCACCGACGGCGCGCGCACGCCGGCGATGCGCGCGGCGATCCGGTCGATCCACGATTCGCGGGTCGCTTCGGACAACCTGGCCGCGGTCCGTGTCGCTGGTTGCGCCGTATTCGCCAAGGCCGTGCCGCCGGTCAGGGAATCGGAACCGACTTGACCACTTCGGCGACCAGTTCGGCGCGGCCGCGGTGCGACGCGGCGCCGCCCTTGGCCGGGCGCAGCCGGTGCCCGGCGACCGCGACCAGCACGGCCTGGACGTCGTCGGGAAGGACGTGATTGCGTCCGTCGAGCATCGCCCAGGCTCGCGCCGCCTGGACCAGCGACAGCCCGGCGCGCGGGCTCAGCCCTTCGGCGAGCAGCGGCGAGCGGCGCGTGTAGGTGAGCAGGTTCTGCACGTAGTCGAGCAGCGGCGCGGCGCAGCGGATCTCGCGCACGATCCGCTGCGCTGCGCGCAGGTCGTCGGACGACATCCTCGGCGACAGGCTCTCGAGCAGTTCGCGCCGGTCCTGCCCCTCGAGCAACGCGCGCTCCGATTTCGGGTCCGGGTAGCCGAGTTCGACGCACATCAGGAAGCGATCGAGCTGCGACTCGGGCAGCGGGAAGGTTCCGATCTGGTCCTGCGGATTCTGCGTCGCGATCACGAAGAAAGGCTCGGGCAGCGGTTGCGCCTTTCCGTCGATCGAGACCTGCCGTTCCTCCATCGCCTCGAGCAGCGCGCTCTGCGTCTTGGGCGAGGCACGGTTGATCTCGTCGGCGAGCAGGACCTGCGAGAACACCGGCCCTGGGTGGAACACGAACACCGAGCGCTCGCGATCGAACACGCTCGCGCCGGTGATGTCGGCCGGCAACAGGTCGTTGGTGAACTGCACCCGCTTGAACTGCAGCCCGAGCGAGATCGACAGCGCGTGGGCCAGCGTCGTCTTGCCCACGCCCGGGATGTCCTCGACCAGCAGGTGCCCGCGCGCCAGCATGCACGCCAGCGCGAGCCGGATCTGCGGCTGCTTGCCGACCACGATCTGACCGACCTGCGAGGCGACCGACTGGATCTTTTCGAGCATTGCGTGCGTGGCGGCCAAGGGTTGCTGGGAGCCGATCGAGTGTAAAGCAAGCCCCGGGCCGCGCTGTGCACCACCGCACGTCGGCCGACAACCGGCACGCGGCGGACGGCCGGACGGAAAATTGACGTGGTGCGCTCGCTGCGCGTGCGTTCGTGATCGGCATCGACACCAACGTCCTGGTTCGCTACCTCAGGCAGGACGAGCCGCGCCAGGCAGCGGCCGCGACCCGGCTGATCGAGCAGCGCCTCAGCGCCGAGCAGCCAGGTTTTCTGTCATGCGTGGTTCTTGCCGAAGTGTGCTGGGTTCTGCGCAGCCTCTACAGTGCCGAGCACGACGAGGTGGCGGCGATGCTCTCGGATTTGGTCAACGTTCCCTCGTTTCTGATCGAGTGGCGTGAGGCGGTGCTCAAGGCCATCGCGCGGATGGGCAAGCATCGCGCCGAGTGTGCCGACGCGCTGATCCAGGAACTGGCGTCGGCCGCCGGATGCTCGGCCACCTACACCTTCGACCGCGCCGCAGCGCGGTCCTCTGGAATGACGCTGCTCGCGAGTTGAGCGTCGCGGCGTTTCACGTTCACTGCGCGGCGAGGCAGTGCTGCGCCACTGACGGGCACGGCGCCCCAGAAGTACAGACCGGCGCAGCACCACTCGACTACAATCGGTGCGTCGATTCACCGGAGACTCCGATGTCAGCAGTCCCACACCCCGCCGCCGACGCGCCTCTCGTCGAGCTGCACCGCAACGACGGCATCGTCACGCTGACGATGAACCGACCCGCGCAGTACAACGCGTTGTCCGAGGCGATGCTCGACGCGCTCGCAGAGCGCGCTCGACCAGGTCGGCGCCGACGAAACCGCGCGCGTCGTGATCCTCGCCGGCGCGGGCAAGGCCTTCTGCGCCGGGCACGACCTGCGCGAGATGCGCGCGCAGCCCTCGCACGACTACTACCACGCTCTGTTCGCCCAATGCGCGGAAGTGATGATGGCGATCCAGCGCATGCCCCAACCGGTGATCGCGCGCGTGCACGGCGTGGCCACCGCCGCCGGCTGCCAGCTCGTGGCGATGTGCGACCTCGCGGTGGCCGCCGAGGAGGCGAAGTTCGCGGTCTCCGGGCGTGAACCTGGGGCTGTTCTGCTCGACCCCGTCGGTGGCGCTGTCGCGCAACCTCGGGCGCAAGGCGGCCTTCGAGATGCTGGTCACCGGCGAGTTCATCGACGCCGCCACCGCCGCCGCGCGCGGCCTTATCAACCGCGCTGTGCCGGCCGCCGAACTCGACACCGAAATCGACCGCATCGCGCAGCTGATCGCCGCCAAGCCGCAGGTCGCGATCGCAGCCGGCAAGGGCCTGTTCTACCGCCAGCTCGAGATGGGCATCGACGCCGCCTACCAGCTCGCCGGCCAGACGATGGCGTGCAACATGATGGCCGAACCCACGCTCGAAGGCGTGTTGGCCTTCATCGAAAAGCGCAAGCCGAACTGGTAACTCCCGAGGAGATCCGATGACCGAAGTGTCCAGCCCGGTCAACCACCAGGTCCGCCTCGCTTCGCGCCCGAGCGGAATGCCCGGCGCGCAGAACTGGCAGTTCACCGAGGAATCGGTCGCCGACCCGGGCGCGGGCGGCGTGGTGGTGCAGGTGCAGATGCTGTCGCTCGACCCGGCGATGCGCGGGTGGATGAACGAGGGCCGCAGCTACATCCCGCCGGTGGGCATCGGCGAGGTGATGCGCGCGGGCGGCGCGGGCAAGGTCGTCGCATCGAACAACAAGGGCTTCACGGTCGGCGACCACGTCGCGGGCGGGCTCGGCGTGCAGGAGTACTGCGTCCTCGACGCCGCCGCGCTCAAGCGTGCGGGGCTCGCGAAGATCGACCCGCGCGTCGCGCCGCTCGAGAAGTGGCTCAACCCGCTCGGCATGCCCGGCATGACCGGCTACTTCGGCCTGCTCGAGGTCGGGCAGCCGAAGGCGGGCGAAACCGTGCTCGTGTCGGGCGCCGCCGGAGCGGTCGGGCAGATGGTCGGGCAGGTCGCGAAGATCAGGGGTTGCCGCGCGGTCGGCATCGCCGGCGGCAAGGACAAGTGCGACTTCGTCGTGAAGGAACTGGGCTTCGACGCGTGCATCGACTACAAGTCGGGCAGCGTGCGCGACGGCCTCAAGGAGCATTGCCCCTCGGGCGTCGACGTCTACTTCGACAACGTCGGCGGCGAGATCCTCGACACGGTGCTCACGCGCATCAACCGAAAGGCGCGGATCGTGATCTGCGGCGCGATCTCGCAGTACAACAACACCAGCCAGGTGCAGGGCCCGAGGAACTACCTGTCACTGCTCGTGAACCGCGCGCGCATGGAAGGCATCGTCGTGTTCGACTGGGCCGATCGCTACCCGGAGGCGATCCGCGAGATCGCGAAGTGGATTGCCGAAGGGCGATTCCACTCGCGCGAGGACGTCGTCGAGGGCGGGGTCGCGAAGTTCCCCGAGGCGCTGAACCTGCTGTTCAGCGGGGGGAACTTCGGCAAGCTGGTGCTGCGGGTCTCGGGGCGTCCCTGAGGCGCTTTGTGCCGGTTGCGCCGTTGGTGCAGTTCACACAATGACAAAGGGCGGAATCCCCCGGATCCCGCCCTTGTCGCAAGGCAGCAGCGGCCTATTTCTGCCGGCGGCGGCGCGCGGCGAACGCGAGGCCGGCCGCGCCCAGACCCAGCATGCCGAGCGTGCCGGGCAACGGGAGCTCATTGGGCCCACACAGCGGACCACCTGGCGTGTTGCACGGCGGGTTGTATTCGACGGTCAAGGCGAGGATCTTGAAGCCGCTGCCAGACTTGTCGAACCCCGCTCCGAACCCGAACCAGTCGTTGGCGCCATACGAGGCGATCGGAACGTCGAACGGTTTACCCCAGTACGGCAGATCCAGCGGAGAAACGGACCCGACGAGGAACGCATTGATCGCGGTCCACGGATCCGAGGCGTTGTCGCCGGTGTTGTACCCAAGGTCGATGTACTGCTTGCGGGTCGACAAGCCGCCTGTCTGCACGGCGTACCAGTCCCACAGGCCGATGCGGACGCTGGTGACGATCACGTCGGTGTCGAACGCGAAGCGCACATATTCGTCCAGGGAGGGGACGTTCCGCCAGTCGCTCCAGGAGGACCAGGAATCGCCGGCGCTGGCTCGGGTTCTGCGTTCGATGACTGCGCCATTGCCGCTGTTGTCAACGTAGTGGCTGTCGCTGCCCGCATCGCACCGGTACCGCGCGGTGCTGGTGTTCGCCGGAAGCGCGCCGCAGCCGGTCGGTGAACTTACCCCGAGTCCGTTCGCGCCGTAGTAGCCGATGCTCGCCCCCGCGCCGAGATGCAAGTCGGGCCCCGGGGCATAGTATCCCGGCGATACCGAGACGATGTTCGGGTTCGCCGCGCCGTCGCTACCCTGCATGACCGTTGTCGTGAGGGAGTTCTGGTTGAACGTGAAAGTCACCGAAGCGTGCGTCGACACGCTCGTCAAACCACCCGTCAGGGCGATCACGGCGAAAAGCAACCTTGAATTCATTTGTCCGTAACTTCCGTTCTTGGATGTGAGGCGTACGCGCGAGATACCTACCCGGCATTAGCAAGTTCCAGGCCAGCATCGAAAGCGTCATATGAATCAGATGCTTGGCTGCGAGCCCGTTGTGGCCGCCTGCGGCGAATGTAAAAAGCGCCGACGCGCTTCGCCGCAGCCCGTGCTCGACCGCGGACGTTCTCCACGCCCGGGCCATACGTTGTGCGGGCCGGAAACAGGGGGAGCGGTTTCGGTTCGAATCGGGCCGGAAAAGGAGGCCGGTCGAACCCCGACTCGGGGGCGGAGGCGCGACCTCTATGGTCGTCATCTCTATAATCCCTACTTTCCACCTGCATACGGACTTGCCCGATGAAGATCCTCGTACCCGTCAAGCGCGTCGTCGATTACAACGTCAAGGTGCGCGTCAAGAGCGACGGCACCGGCGTCGACATCGCCAACGTCAAGATGTCGATGAACCCCTTCGACGAGATCGCCGTCGAAGAGGCGGTGCGCCTGAAGGAGAAGGGCGTCGCCACCGAGATCGATCGCGGTGTCGCTGCGGCGCTCGCCGCCTGCCAGGAGACGCTGCGCACGGCGCTGGCGATCGGCGCCGACCGCGCGATCCTGGTCGAGACCGACGTCGAACTGCAGCCGCTGGCCGTGGCCAAGCTGCTCAAGGCGGTGGTCGACAAGGAGCAGCCGCAGCTCGTGATCCTCGGCAAGCAGGCGATCGACGACGACGCCAACCAGACCGGGCAGATGCTCGCCGCGCTCGCCGGACTGCCGCAGGCCACCTTCGCCTCGAAGGTCGAGGTCGCCGACGGCAAGGCGCAGGTCACGCGCGAGGTCGACGGCGGCCTCGAGACGATCTCGATCACGCTGCCGGCGGTGATCACCACCGACCTGCGCCTGAACGAGCCGCGCTACGTCACGCTGCCCAACATCATGAAGGCGAAGAAGAAGCAGCTCGACGACGTCAAGCCCGCCGACCTGGGCGTCGATCCGGCGCCGCGGCTGAAGACGCTGAAGGTCGCCGAGCCGCCGGCGCGCAAGGCGGGCATCAAGGTCGCCGACGTCGCCGCGCTGGTCGACAAGCTGAAGAACGAAGCCAAGGTGATCTGATCGCGCCCGATCGCCGGGCGCGCGTCGCGCCGCGGCGACTCGGCCGTGAACTCCTTCATGTAAGAATTACCGACAGAATTTTCAAAGGTACGTCCATGGCCATCCTGGTCATTGCCGAACACGACAACGCGTCGCTGAAGGCGAGCACGCTGAACACCGTCGCGGCGGCCGCGGCGCAGTCGGGCGGCGACAGTCCACGTGCTGGTTGCGGGCGGCGACTGCGACGCCGTCGCCGCAGGCGGCCGCGAAGATCGCCGGCGTGGCGAAGGTGCTGCGTGGCCGATGCGCCGCACGCTGGGCGACGAGCTCGCCGAGAACGTCGCCGCGCAGGTCGTCGCGGTCGCGAAAGACTACTCCCACGTCCTGGCGCCGGCGACCGTCGTTCGGCAAGAACGTCGCGCCGCGCGTCGCCGCGCTGCTGGACGTCGCGCAGATCTCCGACATCATCAGCGTCGAGAGCGCCGACACCTTCGTGCGGCCGATCTACGCCGGCAACGCGATGGCCACCGTGCAGTCGACCGATGCGATCAAGGTGATCACGGTGCGCACCACCGGCTTCGACCCGGTCGCGGCGAGCGGCGGCAGCGCCGCGGTCGAGAAGGTGGACGCGGTCGCCGACACGCGGCCTGTCGACCTTCGTCGGCGCGCGAGCTCGCCAAGAGCGACCGGCCCGAACTGACCGCCGCCAAGATCATCGTCTCGGGCGGGCGCGGCATGGGCTCGGCGAGAACTTCCACGCGGTCCTCGAGCCGCTGGCCGACAAGCTCGGCGCGGCGCTGGGCGCCTCGCGCGCCGCGGTCGACGCCGGCTATGCGCCCAACGACTGGCAGGTCGGGCAGACCGGCAAGATCGTCGCGCCGCAGCTCTACGTCGCGATCGGCATCTCGGGCGCGATCCAGCACCTGGCCGGCATGAAGGACAGCAAGGTGATCGTCGCGATCAACAAGGACGAGGAGGCGCCGATCTTCGGCGTCGCCGACTACGGCCTGGTCGCCGACCTGTTCAAGGCGGTGCCGGAACTGGTGACCGAGCTGGGCTGAGGACGAGCGCAATCGCAGGAGAGTGCAATCGCAGGAGACCGGAAATGAGCTACGCCGCCCCGCTGAACGACATGCTGTTCGTGATCAGCGAACTCGCCGGCCTGGACGAGGTCGCGAAGCTGCCCGGCTGCGAGGACGCGACCGCCGAGACCGTCGAGGCGGTGCTCGAGGAGTGCGCGCGATTCGTCGAGCGACGTGGTCGCGCCGCTGAACCGGGCCGGCGACCTGAAGCCCGTCGACGCTCGCCGACGGCGTGGTCACGACCTCGCCAGGGTTTCAAGGAGGCGTTCCGCCAGTTCGCCGAAGGCGGCTGGCAGGGCCTGCAGCATCCGCCGCGAGTTCGGCGGGCAGGGCTTGCCCAAGCTGGTCGGCACGCCCTGCATCGAGATGCTCAACGCGGCGAACCTGTCGTTCGCGCTGTGTCCGCTGCTCACCGACGGCGCGATCGAGGCGCTGCTCACCGCCGGCTCCGACGGCGCAGAAGCAGCGCTACGTGCCGAAGCTGGTCAGCGGCGAGCTGGACCGGCACGATGAACCTGACCGAGCCGCAGGCGGGTTCGGATCTCGCGCTGGTGCGCACGAGGGCGGTGCCGCAGGCCGGACGGCACGTACCGGATCACCGGCCAGAAGATCTTCATCACCTACGGCGAGCACGACATGGCCGAGAACATCGTCCACCTGGTGCTCGCGCGCACGCCCGACGCGCCCGAGGGCGTCAAGGGCATTTCGCTGTTCGTCGTGCCCAAGTTCCTGGTCGACGGCGACGGCAGCCTGGGCAAGCGCAACGACGTCTGGTGCGCGTCGATCGAGCACAAGCTGGGCATCAAGGCGAGCCCGACCGCGGTGCTGATCTACGGCGACGGCAAGGGCGAGGTCGGCCCCGGCGAGGGCGGCGCGCCGGGTGCGATCGGCTACCTGGTCGGCGAGGAGAACCGCGGCCTCGAGTACATGTTCGTCATGATGAACGCGGCGCGCTTCGCGGTCGGCATGCAGGGCGTCGCGATCGCCGAGCGCGCCTACCAGAAGGCGGTCGCCTACGCACGCGATCGCGTGCAGAGCCGCGACGTCGCGGGCTCGTCGGGCCCGGTGGCGATCATCCACCACCCCGACGTGCGCCGCATGCTGATGACGATGCGCGCGCAGCACCGAGGCGCGCGCGCGCGCTCGCCTACGTGGCCGCGGCCGCGAGCGACGCCGGCCATCGCGCACGAGGACGCACAGGCGCGCGCCAGCAACATGGCGTTCTACGAGTTCCTGGTGCCGATCGTCAAGGGCTGGTCGACCGAGATGTCGATCGAAGTCGCCTCGCTCGGCGTGCAGGTGCACGGCGGCATGGGCTTCATCGAGGAGACCGGCGCCGCGCAGTACTACCGCGACGCGCGCATCCTCACGATCTACGAAGGGCACCACCGCGATCCAGGCCAACGACCTGGTCGGGCGCAAGACCGCGCGCGACGGCGGCGCGGTCGCGCACGCGCGTGATCGCGCAAGGTGCGCGACAACCGAGCAGGCGCTCGCCGAGTGCCGAACATTCGACGCGACCTGGCGGCGGTCGCTCGCGGCTGGCGGCGGGTCGCGCCTCGAGCGAGGTGGTCGACTTCGTGGTCGAACAACGCCAAGTCCGACGTGCGCGCGGTATTCGCCGGCAGCGTGCCCTACCTGTCGCTTGGCCGGCATCGTGCTGTGCGGCTGGCAGATGGCGCGTGCCGCGCTGGCCGCGAAGCGCCTGCTCGAGGCGGGCGAAGGCGACGCGCCTTTCTCGAAGGCCAAGATCGCGACCGCGCGCTTCTTCGCGGAGCACATCCTGGTCGCAGGCGCCGGGGCTCGCGGCCAGCGTGCTCCACGGCGGCAAAGCGGCGATGGCGCTTTCCGAAGAACAGTTCTGAGGCCGCCGGATCGCACGGCGCCCGGGGGCATGCGATGGCGACCGGGCCGCACGCATCGCGCGGGCGCGGCGCGACCGGCAATCCGCAGGGTCGCTTCGAGCCGCTCGGTCGCACACCGGAAGACGACGGCTGGTACGGAGGCGACGGCGAGCCTCCGGCGCTTCGCACCACGGTCACGCTCGAGCGGGCGCGTTCGATCATCGTGCGCAATCGATCGCCCGACGTCCCGTTCGACCTGTCGATCAATCCCTATCGCGGATGCGAGCACGGCTGCGTGTACTGCTACGCGCGACCGAACCACAGCTACGTCGGGCTGTCGCCCGGGCTCGATTTCGAAACGCGGCTGTTCGCCAAGGTCGGTGCGGCCGAACTGCTGCGCCGCGAACTTGCCGCGCCCTCGTACCGCTGCGAGCCGATCAACCTCGGATCTTCCACCGATGCCTATCAGCCGATCGAGCGCGAGCACCGGATCACCCGGGAGATCGTCGAGGTCCTCGAGCGGGCGCGCCACCCGGTCACCGTCGTCACCAAGTCGGCGCTGATCGAACGCGACCTCGACCTGTTGGCCAGCCTCGCGCGCGACCACCTGGTTTTCGCCTTCGTCTCGATCACGACGCTCGACCCCGGGTTGGCGCGGCGCTGGGAGCCGCGCGCCGCCGCGCCGTGGCGCCGGCTGGAGACGATCCGCCGCCTGTCAGAGGCCGGGATCGCGGTCGGCGTATCGGTCGCGCCGATCGCGCCGTTCATCAACGAGCCCGAGCTCGAAGCGGTGCTCGCCGCCGCACACGACGCCGGCGCACGCCACGCCCAGTACATGGTGCTCAGGCTGCCCTCCGAACTGGCCGCGATGTTCAGCGACTGGCTCGGCGTGCATTTCCCCGATCGCGCCGAACGGGTGCTGAACCGGCTGCGCGAGATGCGCAGCGGCGAAGGCGCGGGCGGCGAGCGCCTCAACGACCCGCGTTTCTTCTCGAGGATGAAAGGCAGCGGCAAGTGGGCCGAGCTGCTCGCGATGCGCTTCGACCTCGCGACGCGCAAGCTCGGTTTCGTTCGCGGGCGGCTCGAGTTGCGCACCGACCTGTTCGTCCCCCCGGGCGTTCCCCGGCGCGACGACGGCCAGCTCGCCCTGTTCGAACCCGACCCGCGCGCCCCTTGAGCGGAAGCCGGGCCGGTTTGCCGGGCACAGCCCGCGGGGTTACAATGACAGGTTATCCAAATACGATTCCAGCCGAGGTCAGCATGGTCGTGATCCGACTTTCCCGCGGAGGCGCCAAGAAGCGCCCGTTCTTCAACATCGTCGCCGCCGACAAGCGTGATCGACGCGACGGCCGTTTCATCGAGCGCGTCGGGTTCTACAACCCGGTCGCAGCCGGCGGCGAGCAGGGGTTGAGCATCGCGCTCGACCGGCTCAACTACTGGAAGGAGCACGGCGCGCGCCTCTCGCCCACCGTCGAGCGCCTGGTCCAGGACTTCGCCAAGGCGCAGGCCGCCGCACCGGCAGCCGCACCGGCAGCAGCGCCAGCCGACGCACCGGCGAGCTGACGCACCAGCCGACGCACCGGCAGCCGCCTGAGGCGCGTCCTGATACGGGCGCGCGCGTGCAGCCCGTTGCCAGCGCGGCCGAACTGATCGCCGTCGGCCGCGTCGTCGACGCCTACGGCGTCAAGGGATGGGTCAAGGTCGACCCGTTCAACGATCCTCGCCAATCCGTTCTCCAAAGCGCTCGCCGCTGGTGGCTCGACGACGGGCGCCGGGTCGGGATCGAAGCCGCGCGCGTGCATGGCGCGAGCATCGTCTGCAAGCCCGAGGGCGCCGACGATCGCGACGCGGCGCTCGCGCTGTGCGGAGAGCAGATCAGCGTGCCGCGCGAGGAATTCCCGAAGGGCGAGGAAGGCGAGGTCTACTGGGTCGATCTGGTGGGCTGCGCGGTTCGCAACCGCGAGGGGCTGGAACTGGGCGAAGTCTCGCGTGTGGAGGATCACGGCGCGCACCCGATCCTGGTGGTTCGCGACACGTCGCTGCACGAACGGATGATTCCCTACGTCGATGCCTACATCGACGCGGTCGACACGGGCGCGCGGCGCATCGACGTCGACTGGCAGCCCGAGTACTGAGCCGCCAAGCGCGGAGCGCCGCAGCGATGCGTTTCGACCTCGTCACGATCTTTCCCGCGATGTTCGACGCCATCGCGCGTCACGGGATCACCGGACGTGCGCTCGAAGCCGGCCTGTGGACGATGCACTGCTGGAATCCGCGCGACTTCACCAGCGACGCCTACCGCAGGGTCGACGACCGCCCCTACGGCGGCGGTCCCGGCATGGTGATGATGGCCGAGCCGCTGGCCGCGGCGATCGCCGCCGCCGCGGCGGCGCAACGCGGGCAGACCGGCGCGCCCGCGCCGGGTGGTGCATCTCTCGCCGCGCGGCGCGCCGCTCGACACACGCCGGTGTCGAACGTCTCGCCGCCGAGGCATCGCTCACGCTGGTGGCGAGCCGCTACGAGGCGCTCGACCAGCGCCTGATCGATCGTCACGTCGACGAGGAGGTCTCGGTCGGCGATTTCGTCGTCTCGGGCGGCGAGGTTCCCGCGATGATGCTGATCGACGCGATCGTGCGGCTGCTGCCGGGGGCGCTGAACGACGAGCGCTCGGCACGCGAGGAATCGTTCGCCGTCGGGGCTGCTCGACTGCCCGCACTACACCCGGCCCGAAGTGCTCGACGGGCAGTCGGTGCCGCAGGTGCTGCTGTCCGGCCATCACGCATCGCATCGCCCGCTGGCGCCGGGAGCGCGCGCTCGAGGCGACCGCGTCGCGGCGCCCCGACCTGCTCGCCGCGCGCGCGCGCGGGCGGCCTGCTCGACGCCGACGACGAGCGATTCCTGGCAACGGCCTGGGCAGCGCAGCAAAACGCCGCTATAATTCTGGTTGTCCGTACGCGGAGTCCGCGCACGGCGTTTCGACATCCTCTGCATCGCCGCACAACGTACACGCCGCAGCGTGGCCGAAACCGGGCCGATCCGCGCAACAAGGCCGATGCAAGATGCATCTGGAGCATTCGATGGATCTGATCCACCAACTCGAGCAGGAAGAAATCGCCCGCCTGGGCAAGACGATTCCCGACTTCTCCGCCGGGCGACACCGTGATCGTCAGCGTCAACGTGGTCGAGGGCACGCGCAAGCGGGTCCAGGCCTACGAGGGCGTGGTCATCGCGCAAGCGCAACCGCGGCCTGAACTCGTCGTTCATCGTGCGCAAGATCTCGTCCGGCGAGGGCGTCGAGCGGACGTTCCAGACCTACTCGCCGCTGATCGCCGAGCATCGAGGTCAAGCGCCGCGGCGACGTGCGTCGCGCCAAGCTCTACTACCTGCGCGAGCGCTCCGGCAAGTCGGCGCGGATCAAGGAAAAGCTCCCGCGGCCGCAAGCCGGCCGCCGCCTGAGCGGGTCGGCGCGGGGCCGGCGCCGCGAGCGTTCGCGGCGAGTTCTCGTGCCGACGGCGTGCCACCCGCCGTGTCCGAACCGTTCCGCCCGCTGAGTTCGATCGCGCAGTTCGACCCGCGAACGATGCCGGTCGAGCCCGGGGACGCGGTCGCGCTCCCGGCGGTTGCTGCGGAACGACTCGCGCCCCGACGCGCTGCGCGCGCGCCTCGCCAACCCGCCGGCCTGGTCGCCCGAACTCACCGGCGACCGCTTTCCGGCTGCGCGCCGACCCGCCGCGCGCCGCGGCGGTGCTGGTGCCGATCGTCGCGCACGACGCGGCGCGACCGTGCTGCTGACCGAGCGCACGGCGCACCTGCACGATCACGCGGGCCAGGTCGCCTTTCCGGGCGGCCGCACGCGACGCGGGCGATCGCGACGACGTCGCCACGGCGCTGCGCGAGGCGCACGAGGAGATCGGGCTCGAGCCGGAGCGCGTCGACGTGCTCGGCGCAGCTGCCGACCTACCTGACCGGCACCGGCTATTCGGTGACCCCCGTGGTCGGTCTGGTGCGCGCCGGGGCTTCGACCTGCAGGCTCGACGCGTTCGAGGTCGCGCAGGCGTTCGAGGTGCCGCTGCGCGTTCCTGATGGATCCGCGCCATCACGAGCGCCGGCGCGTCGTGATCGGACAGCTCGAACGGCACCTTCTACGCGATGCCGTATCGCGTGCGAAGGCGGCAGGGAGTTCTTCATCTGGGGCGCGACCGCCGCGATGTTGCGCAACCTCTACTCGCATGCTCAGCGCCTGAAGTCGAGGCTGCTAGCATCGCTCCATGGGATTCGTCGCGCTGATCCTCGCCCTGCTGATCGAGCAGGGCAGGCCGTTGTTGCCGGGGAATGCGATCCACCGTGCGGTGGATGCGCTCGCCGACCTGGTCGCGCGCGCGACCGACGCGGGCGAGCGCCGCCACGGCGCCTTCGGATGGGTGATCGTCGTCGCGGTGATCGTGGGCGCGGTCGTCGCGCTCGAGTGGCTCGCGTCGCTGGTGCACCCGGTGGTCACGTTCTGCGTGCACGTGGGCGTGCTGTACATGACGATCGGGTTTCGCCAGTTCAGCCACCCGTTCAGCGAGATCCAGCTCGCGCTCGCCGCGGGCGACGTCGCGGGCGCGCGGCCACGCTCGAGCGCTGGATGCGCGAGGACGATCGCGAGTTCTCGGCGGCCGAGTTGTCGGTGAGCGAGATCTGCAGGCTGGCGATCTCGCGTGCGCTGGTCGCGTCGCACCGCCACGTGCTCGCGCCGCTGTTCTGGTACCTGCTGCTTCCCGGCGCGGCCGGTCCGGTCGCGTATCGCCTGGCCGAGAAGCTGTCGCGCAGCTGGAGCGACACCGGCAGCGCCTACGGGGGATTCGCCACCGAAGCGTATCGCTGGATCGACTGGTTGCCGACGCGGATGTCGGCCACCGGTTTCGCGATCGTCGGCAGCTTCGAAGACGCCGTGTTCGCCTGGCGAAACGCCGTCGCGGCCGGGGTGGCGAACGACCAGCGCGCCCTGCTGCTCGCGGCGGGCGGTGGTGCGCTGGGCCTGCGAATCGCCGATCCCGAGGGCGAGGCGAAATCGGCTCAGCCCGGCGAGCGCGCGGTCGACTCGCCGGCTGCCGACCCCGGCGTGGACGCGCTGCAGCAGCGCGGTCGGAATGGTCTGGCGATCGGTCGTCCTGTGGGTCGCGCTCTACGCGATGCTCACGATCGCGTCCTGGCTCGGGCGCTGACGGGGGGCCGCGCTCAGGCGGGATCAGGCGCGGTCCGGGCGCGCGCGAGCGAGCGCCTGCGCCTCGTCGACCAGGCGGGCGTAGAGCCGGTAGCGAATTCTGTCGATACGTCCCGATTCGGCTGCGCCGCGAATCGCGCAGGCCGGCTCGTCGCGATGCGTGCAGTTGTTGAACCTGCAACTGCCGAGCAGCGGCACGAACTCGCGCATCGCGTGCATGCGCTGCGACTCGGAGACGTGGAACAGGCCGAAATTCTGGAAACCCGGCGAATCGATCACCAGCGTCCGGGCGTCGTGCGGCAGCGCGAAGCAGCGCGTGAAGGTCGTCGTGTGCCGGCCGGTTCCCAGCGCTTGCGAGATCTCGTTGGTGCGCAGCCCCGCGTCGGGCACGAGGCAGTTCACCAGCGTCGACTTGCCCATTCCGGATTCGCCCAGCAGCAAGGTCGTGCGCGCCCGCGAGCCAGGGCAGCAGCGTTTCGCGCGTTCGTTCGCAGTCGTCCCGCGCCGCGCATTCGAACACCGGGTATCCGAGCGCCCGGTAGACCGCGATTCGCGGCTCGATGCGGGCGTGCTCCTCGCCCAGGTCGAGCTTGTTGACGATCAGCGCGATCGGGACCGACTCGATCTCGGCCTCGATCAGCACGCGCAGCAGGACTTCCTCGGAAAACGCGGGCTTGCCCGCGAGCACGATCGCGGCCTGCGACAGGTTGGCCGCGAGCAGCTTCACGCGAGTGGTGTCGCTGCGCTTGAAGACGTTGCTGCGCGCTTCGACCGATTCGATCACCGCCTGCGAGGGCGATGTGGCCATGATCCTGACGCGGTCGCCGACCGCGATGTCGCTGCGGCGCGAGCGCGTCACCGCTTCGAGAACGGCGCCGTCGTCGGTGCGCACGATGCTGCGGGCGCGAAACGCGCCCACGACCATCGCGCGTGTCATCGTTCGACCGCGAGCCGGTGCCGTCGCGCCGCTCGGCGGCGGCGCGTCGCGGGCGCGCTCAGTTTGCGCCGCGCCCAAAGACGGCGTCGGTCTTGGCGGCGCACACGAAGTCGTTCTCCGAGATCCCGCCGACCGAGTGCGTGTTCCAGCGCACGACGCAGCGGTTGTAGCTCACGCCGAGCTCCGGGTGGTGGTCCTCGCGGTGGACCACCCAGGCGAGGGCGTTCACGAAGGCGATCGTGTCGTAGTAGTCGCTGAACGCGAATCCGCGCTCGAGTGCGTCGTTCGAGCAGGTCCAGCCCGGCAGTTCCGGCAGCTGCGCTTCGATCTCCATGGCGGTGTGGGCGCGATCGCCGGAAATCGCCGCGCAGCGCCGTGCGAGCAACTGCTGGCGGGTCAGAATCTGTTTCATCGGTGTCTCCATCGTGTTGTCGTTGTCCGCGCCCTCACGCGCGCGCCGCGAGCGCGCTCAGCCTGCCGATGCGTTGGGCCGCAGGCGGGTGCGAATCGTAGAACGCCGAGTGCAGCGGGTCGGGCGTCAGCGTCGACGCGTTGTCCTCGTAGAGCTTGACCAGCGCGCTCGGCGAGATCGGACGCGCTGGACTGCGCGTGCGGCGAATGCGTCGGCCTCGAACTCGTGGCGTCTGCGAGACGCAGACTGGCCAGCGGTTGCAGCGCGAAGGTGAACCAGGGCAGCGCGAGCAAGAACAGCACCAGCGCCAGTGCGTTGCGATCGGTCGCCGCCGTCGACGCCCAGGCCCTGGTAGAACCACGGCTGCGTCGCGAGCCAGCCGAGCAGCGCGAGCCCGGCAAGGCTCAGTCGCGAAGCTCGCCGCGATTCGCTTGGCGATGTGGCGGTGCCGAAGTGGCCGAGTTCATGTGCGAGCACGGCTTCGATCTGTTCGCCCGCAGAGCCGTGCGAGCAGCGTGTCGAAGAACACGATCCGCTTCGCATCTGCCCAGGCCGGTGAAGTAGGCGTTGCCGTGGGCCGAGCGCCGGCTGCCGTCCATCACGAACAGGCCCGTTCGAGCGAAAACCGCAGCGCGCGAGCAGCGCCTCGACCCGATCGCGCACCGGGCCCGGTTCGGCAGCGGCTCGAATCGGTTGAACAGCGGCGCGATCACCGTCGGGTAGAGCACCAGAACGAACAGATTGAACGCCATCCAGAGCGCCCAGACCCACAACCACCAGTGCTGCCGGCGCTGGCTGCATCAGCCACAGCACCGCGCGGCGAAGCGGCAGGCCGAGCACGGCGCTGAGCGCGGCGCCCTTGGCGAGATCGGCGAGCCAGAGCGCGAGCGTCATCCGGTTGAAGCCGAAGCGGCTCTCGAGCCGGAACTGCCGGTACCAGGCGAGCGGGAGATCGAGCAGCGCCCCGATCGCGACGACCGCGGCGATCAACGCGAGCTGCTCGAACGAGATCGGGTGCGGGAAGCCAGCCGAGCAGAGCCTCGTGCAGCGCCTGCACGCCGCCGAGCAGCGTGAATCCGACGGCCACCGCAGCGCCGAGCGCGGACTCGAGCAGCGAAGCCGCACGCGCGCGATCGTGTAGTCGGCCGCGCGCTGGTGTGCGGCGAGCGATATCCCGGTCAGCGAAAGCCGCGGGCACCGCGTCCCGGTGCGCGGCGACGTGGCGCACCTGGCGCGTGGCCAGCCACAGCTTGAGCGCGAGCGTCACGCGCGAGCGCGGCGACGAACAGGTAGCTGAAGGCGAGCGGGGACAACGGCGGATCGTTCGGCTGTGGTCTGTGACAGAATTCGGTATCGGAGAAAAATTATGTCACAGCACATTCCCCGAACATCGACCCGGCGCCGCGGCGCGAACGCTTCCCGACGAGTCGCTGCTCATCTGGGTCGACATGGAGATGACCGGGCTGCGGCCCGATGTCGACCGGATCATCGAGGTGGCGATCGTCGTCACCGACGCCGACCTCGACGCCGCTCGCGCAGGGTCCGGTGCATCGCGATCCACCAGCCCGACGCGGTGCTCGACGCGATGGACCAGTGGAACACCGCGACGCACGGTCGCTCGGGCCTGACCGAGCGCGTGCGCGCAGTCGCTGGTCAGCGAGGCCGAAGCCGAGGCGCAGCTGATCGAGTTTCTGCGTCCGATGGTGCCGCCGGGCAAGTCGCCGATGTGCGGCAACTCGATCTGCCAGGACCGGCGATTCATGGCGCGCTACATGCCGCAACTCGAGGCCTACTTCCACTATCGGAACCTCGACGTGAGCACGCTCAAGGAATTGTGCAAGCGCTGGCGTCCGGAGATCGCGCGCGGGTTCGACAAGCGCAGCGCGCACACCGCGCTGGCCGACATCGACGAGTCGATCGACGAGTTGCGCTACTACAGGGACCGCTTCATCGTCGCGTCGCCCGGCTAGCGGCTGTAGAGCCTGAGGCGCTGGTCGCGGTCGCGCGGTCGCGCTCCCTCCCAGCGAAGCTGGTAGCCGGGCGGCGGCGCGACCTCGGTTTGCGCGAGCGGTCCGGCGTCCTGGACCAGCAGCCAGGAGCAGCGACGCGATTCGTCGCCGAAACGCAGCTTCGCGAAGTAGTACAGACTGGCGCGCTCCGCGCGACCGAGGTGCTCGGTCGCGATGCAGTCGTAGTCTTGCGGAAGGACCGCGACCGCGCGATTCGAGACCTCGCGATAGGTGTTGCGCATGTCGAACGCCGGCATCCAGAGCGTCATCAGCAGGAACCAGGCGAGAACGAGCCCGCCCGCCGACAGGACGACCGGTCGCCACAGCACCTGCGGGTGGCTGGCGATTCGCCAGCGCACCAGGCCCAGCCACGCGAGGCTCGCCGTCGCGCCGAGCGCGATGTCGAGCCAGATCGTCGCCGGTTCGAATCCCGGGACGATCTGGCCCGCCTTGTACGCCATGCGTGGCGGAAAGCCGGTGACCAGTGCCAGCCAGTAGGCCCAGACCACGATGCCGATCACGCTGTAGGTCATGACGGCGAACCAGTCGATCAGGCTGACCACGCTGCGTCTGATCGTCGGTACGCCGAACGCGGCGAGCATCGCAGTGGGAACCGCCAGCGGCAGCAGCAGGTCGTCGCCGAGGCTCGAGCCGAGGACGGCGACGCAGCCGAACGCGACCAGCAGCGACAGCGGCAGCGCGATCGCCGGTTCGCCGATTCGCCCGCGCCAGCGCACCAGCGCCCAAAGCGCCACCGGCCAGGCGGGCCACAGGTACCAGGGCAAGGTGCGCGCCAGATAGAGCAGGCCCGCGCCGCTCAGTCCGGCGAACTGTTCGCGGTTCCACGCGAGCCAGCCCTGAAGGTAGGCCGCGCCCGCGGGCCCTTGCAGCCACAGCGCGAGTGGCCAGGCGAGCGCGCCGAGCACGCCCGCGGCGAAGGTGCCGGCGAGCCAGCGCGGTGCCACCAGTCTCCAGGGTCGCGAGAGCATCGGCAGTGCCGCCGCGCACGCCGCCATCGCGGCGGCGGTGAGCAGGCCGCGGGTCGCGACGGTGGCCGCGAGCGCCGCGCCGGCGAGCAGCCCGCCGACGAGCGGGCGCTCCAGCGCGGTCGCAGCGCCGAGCACGAACGCGCCGACGATCACCAGTTGCGCGGCTTCTGCGGTGGTCTGGTGCACGCGCGCGATCACTCCCAGCGTGGCGAGCAGCACGAGCAGCGCGGTATCGGCGATCGCGCGACCGAAGTCGATGTGCGAGGCCGACACGCCGAACGGATCCGAGGGCTGCACTCCGGCGCGCCTCGCGAGCGCGTAGGTCGCGTACCAGATCATGAACAGCAGCGACGCGAGGCCGAGCCCGGTCGCGGTGCGCACCGCGAGATGTTCGCTCAGAAACGGCAACGCCCTGGCGAAGACCGCGCCGATCCAGAACGGCAGGGCGCCCTGGTCGAACACCGGCTCGCCGGCGATCGAGGGAATCAGCCAGTCGCCGCCGCCGCCGCGTGCCATCGTCAGCGCGATTCCGAATCCCGCGGCATCGTCGTGGCGCCAGGGATCGCGCCCCACCAGCCCCGGAACGACGTAGAGCACGCACAACGCGAGCAGGCCCAGGCGGGGGAGCTTGCCTGCCTGCAGGTCGGTGACGAGAAACGGGCGCATCAGGGCAGACGATAAACAAAAAAAGGCAGCCAGCGCTGCCTTTCACCGTTTCGGGAGTCGCGTGCGCGCGCTCCCGGGGGCCGGTTCAGCCCTTGCCGGCGCGGGCGAACTTCTGGCGGAACTTCTCGACCCGCCCGGTCTCGCTGATGCGCTGCTGCGCGCCGGTGTAGAACGGATGCGACTCCGAACTCACGTCGAGCTTGTACATCGGGTATTCCTTGCCGTCTTCCATCGTGATCGTCTCGCGGGTCGACAGCGTCGAGCGCGTGATGAACTTGAAGCCGTTGGACACGTCGACGAAGACGACGTCGCGGTAATTGGGGTGGATGCCTTGTTTCATCTGGGTTCTCTCGGTTCCTTGTGCACTCAGTCGCGGCTGAGTTGCGTGCCTGAACTGCCTGCCGCGGCCGCCCGCAGG
The DNA here is from genome assembly GCA_963696745.1 of uncultured beta proteobacterium. Taxonomy (GTDB): domain Bacteria; phylum Pseudomonadota; class Gammaproteobacteria; order Burkholderiales; family Burkholderiaceae_E; genus Quisquiliibacterium. Next base: position 766,787 of record CAVOLL010000010.1, on the reverse strand, counting down.
GGGGCAAGGCGAATCCTGGCAAGCCTTTGATTATAGTCGCTTTATCCGGATTTCCACAAGATCGGTCAGCCGCCGCGCTTCATCATGTCGAAGAACTCCTGATTGCTCTTGGTCTGGCGCATCTTGTCGAGCAGGAACTCCATCGCGGCGATCTCGTCCATGTCGTGCAGCAGCTTGCGCAGGATCCAGATCTTCTGCAGCGCGTCGGCCTTGATCAGCAGTTCCTCGCGACGCGTCCCCGAGCGCGAGATGTTGATCGCCGGATAGACGCGCTTTTCCATCATCCGCCGGTCCATGTGCAGTTCCATGTTGCCGGTGCCCTTGAACTCCTCGTAGATCACCTCGTCCATCCGGCTGCCGGTGTCGATCAGCGCGGTGGCGATGATCGTGAGCGAACCGCCTTCCTCGACGTTGCGCGCCGCGCCGAAGAAGCGCTTGGGGCGCTGCAGCGCGTTGGCGTCGACGCCGCCGGTGAGCACCTTGCCCGAGGCCGGCACCACGGTGTTGTACGCGCGCGCCAGTCGCGTGATCGAGTCGAGCAGGATGACCACGTCTCGCTTGTGCTCGACCAGCCGCTTGGCCTTCTCGATCACCATCTCGGCCACCTGCACGTGGCGCGTGGCCGGTTCGTCGAAGGTCGAGGCGACCACTTCGCCGCGCACCGAGCGGCTCATCTCGGTGACCTCTTCGGGGCGCTCGTCGATCAGCAGCACGATCAGCGTCACGTCCGGGTGATTGGTCGTAATCGCGTGCGCGATGTGCTGCATCAGCACCGTCTTGCCCGCCTTCGGCGGCGCGACGATCAGCCCGCGCTGGCCCTTGCCGATCGGTGCGATCATGTCGATGATCCGCCCGGTGATGTTCTCCTCGGCCTTGATGTCGCGCTCGAGCGTCATCACCTTGGTCGGGTGCAGCGGCGTCAGGTTCTCGAACAGGATCTTGTGCTTGGCCGCTTCGGGCGTCTCGCCGTTGATCTTGTCGACCTTGACCAGCGCGAAGTAGCGTTCGCCGTCCTTCGGGGTGCGCACCTCGCCTTCGATGGAGTCGCCGGTGTGCAGGTTGAATCGCCGGATCTGCGAGGGCGAGATGTAGATGTCGTCGGTGCTCGCGAGATACGAGGTCTCGGGCGAGCGCAGGAAGCCGAAGCCGTCGGGCAGCACTTCGAGCACGCCGTCGCCGAAGATCGTCTCGCCGGTCTTGGCCTTGCGCTTGAGGATCGCGAACATCAGCTCCTGCTTGCGCATGCGCTGGGGATTCTCGATCTCCAGCGTCGGTCGCCATTTCGATCAGCTGCGAGACGTGCAGCGCCTTTAATTCTGAGAGGTGCATAAGTTCAAACTCCCCGCGGGGAACGTGGCTTCGAAGAAAGGAGCGGTTCGGTCTTGTTCAGCTGGACACGCCGGAATGCGCGGCGCGCACTGCGCAAGCCCCTTGGCGATCGGCCAGTCTGTTGCTAGGGACTTGGGGCTTCGGGGGCCGGACCGGCCCGCTGGGCGCCGACCCCCCTCGGTTGACGGGCGTCGGCTACAGCAGCGCTTGAACGCGTGCCGGGAGGTTACAACGAATCAGAGATGGCTGTCCAGAAAGAGCGTGAGCTGCGACTTGGACAGGGCGCCGACCTTGGTGGCGACCAGCGCGCCGTTCTTGAACAGCATCAGCGTCGGGATTCCGCGAACGCCGTAGCGCGCGGGCATCGCCTGGTTCTCGTCGACGTTGACCTTTCCGATGTTCAGCCGGCCGTCGTACTCGCGCGAGACCTCTTCGAGGATCGGGGCGATCATCTTGCACGGGCCGCACCATTCGGCCCAGAAATCGACCAGCACCGGCTCGTCGGCTTGCAGGACGTCCTGTTCGAAGGACGCATCGGTCACGTGTTTCATCGGTTTGTCTGGGGCTCGGGGTTCGGGGTTCGTTGGAGTTCGATCGCGAACTGCGAAAAATACCACACCGGGCCCCGATGCGCCGGCGAGCGACGGCGCACGCCCGCGCGAGCGGACCGCGGGCCTGAAGCGTCGGACGGGTCGGACGGGTCGAACGGGTCGAACGGGTCGGATCCCGGGTCGACGGTGCGCGGCTGATAGAATCGGAGCGGGCGGGCCCCCCCGCATTGCGGCGCGGTGAATCTGGTCAGGTCCGGAAGGAAGCAGCCACAGCCTTCAGTCGTGAGTGCCGGGGTCCCGGCTCGCCCCTGGTGTGGCCGTGCGTGGGAAGCGCCGCGGCGGCGCCGGTGAACACTAGCGAAGACCGACGACCCATGACGCATCAGGTGCTGGCCAGGAAGTGGCGGCCGCGCGACTTCGAGTCGCTGGTCGGACAGGAGCACGTCGTGCGCGCGCTCAGCCACGCGCTCGACACGGCGCGCCTGCACCACGCCTACCTGTTCACCGGCACGCGCGGCGTCGGCAAGACGACGATCGCGCGCATCCTGGCGAAATCGCTCAACTGCGAGAGCGGCCTGAGCGCCAAGCCCTGCGGCAAGTGCGGCGCCTGCGTCGCGATCGATCAGGGGCGGTTCACCGATTACCTCGAGCTCGACGCGGCGTCGAACCGCGGCGTGGACGAAATGACCCAGCTGCTCGAGAACGCGGTGTACGCACCCGCGGTCGGGCGCTACAAGGTCTACGTGATCGACGAGGTCCACATGCTCTCGTCGCACGCGTTCAACGCGATGTTGAAGACCCTCGAGGAGCCGCCGCCGCACATGGTGTTCATCCTGGCGACGACCGATCCGCAGAAGGTCCCGGTCACCGTGCTCTCGCGCTGCCTGCAGTTCAACCTGAAGAACATGACGCCGGCGGCGATCGCGGCGTACCTCGCGACCGTGCTCGCGGCCGAAGGCGTTGCCTTCGAAGCGCCGGCACTCGAGCAGATCGGTCGCGCGGCGAGCGGCAGCATGCGCGACGCGCTCTCGCTGCTCGACCAGGCGATCGCGTACTGCGGCGGCGAGGTGCGCGAGGACGCAATCCGCGAGATGCTTGGCGTCGTCGATCGCCGTTACCTCGAGCGACTGCTCGACGCGCTCGAAGTCGGCGACGGGCCCGACCTGATCGGCGTGGGCGACGAGATGATGTCGAACAACGCGCCGTTCATGGGCACGCTGCGCGAGCTCGCCGCTCTGTTGCACCGGATCGCCCTGGCGCAGGCGGGCGCGGCGGGAGAGGGCGACACCGGGTCGATCGAGCGCTACGCGCGCGCGTTCGCGCCCGAGGACCTGCAGGTCTACTACCAGATCGCGGTGCACGGGGCGCGCGACCTGCCGCTCGCGCCCGACGAGCACGCCGGGTTCACGATGACGCTGCTGCGCATGCTGTCGTTTCGCCCCGACGATGCCGAAGGGTCGCGCTCCGGCCTCGCCGGGCCCGGCGCGCGCCGGTCGCCCGCGCCGGGCTCGCGCGTGCCGCCGGCCCCGCGTGCGGCGCCGGCACTCGCGAGTCGCGTCGAAGCCCCGCGCGCGCCGCTCGCCAGCGACGGTGCTGCTCCACTCGACGCCGCCGCTGCAGCGGTCGTCGAGGCTTGCGCTGCTCCAGCCGAAGTCGCCGACGCGCCCGCGAGCGGATTCGACGGAGACTGGCCGCGGCTCGCGGCGGTCATGCAGGTCAACGGTCTCGCGCGGCAATTCATCGAGCAGAGCGAGCTGGTCTCGCACGAAGGACTCTCGTTTCGCGTTCGCGTTCCGATCCGCGCGCTTGCTGAAGACCCGGCGAAGTCCAAGGCCCGCGACGCTCTCGCCGCTCACTTCGGCGCGCAGGTGCGGCTGTCGGTCGTGCTCGGCGCGGTCGAGGGACGCACCGCCGCGGCGGTCGCGACCGAGCAGCGCAACGAGCGTCAGGCGCGCGCCCAGCGCGCGATCGAGTCGGACCCCTTCGTTCAGCAGATGATCAGCGAACTCGACGCGCACGTCATTCCCGAGTCGGTGCGCCCGAACGACGCCTGAGTCCGCGCAAACCCGTAGCGTTCCAATCGAGGAGATCCGGATGATGAAGCAGCAACTCGCGGGGCTGATGAAGCAGGCCCAGCAGATGCAGGAGAACATGCGCAAGGTGCAGGAGCAGCTCGCCGGCGTCGAGGTCGAAGGACAGTCGGGCGCCGGGCTGGTCAAGGTGCTCGTCACCTGCCGCAACGAAGTCCGGCGCGTGTCGATCGATCCGAGCCTGCTCGCCGACGACAAGGACATGCTCGAGGACCTGCTCGTCGCGGCGCTCAACGACGGCCTGCGCAAGGCCGAGCAGACCGCGCAGGAGAAGATGGGCAACGTCACCTCCGGGCTCCCGTTGCCGCCCGGATTCAAGATGCCGTTCTGATCGCGCGCGCCGATCTTGGCATTGAAACAGGCCGCGGCCCTCGAAGCGCTGACGCAGGCGCTCAAGCGCCTGCCCGGTGTCGGGCCGAAGTCCGCGCAGCGTTTCGCTTACTACCTGCTGCAGCACGATCGCGAGGGAGCGGGACTTCTCGCACGCGCGCTGATCGACGCGACCGAGCGCGTGCGTCACTGCGTGCGCTGCAACACCTTCACCGAGTCGGACCTGTGCGAGACCTGCGCCTCGTCACGGCGCGACCCGACGCTGCTGTGTGTGGTCGAGACGCCGTCCGACCAGCTGATGGTCGAGCAGACGCTCACCTACGGCGGGCTGTATTTCGTGCTGATGGGGCGGCTCTCGCCGCTCGACGGCGTCGGACCGACCGAGATCCACCTCGAGCGCCTGATCGAGCGCGCCTGCGACGGCGTCGTGCGCGAGGTGATCCTCGCGACCAACTTCACGCAGGAGGGCGAGGCGACCGCGCACTACATCGGCGAGCTGCTGCGCGACACGCGGGCTGAAGGTCACGCGCCTGGCGCGCGGCGTTCCGGTGGGTAGCGAACTCGAGTACGTCGACGCCGGCACGATCGCGCACGCGCTGCGCGATCGACGCGCGGTCGACGATTGACGAACCGGACGGGGAAACGATGAACGAACGCGACGCGCGACGACCGCAGCCGGATTCGACCCCGGGGCCGCTCGCGGGCGTGCGCGTGCTCGAACTCGGGCAGCTGATCGCCGGTCCGTTCGCGACCCGGCTGTTCGCCGAGTTCGGCGCCGACGTGATCAAGGTCGAGCCGCCGGCGCGCGACGGCCAACCCCGGCGGGGATCCGCTGCGCAAGTGGCGCAAGTTGCACCCCGACGACAGCGGCGGAACCTCGCTGTGGTGGTACGTGCAGGCGCGCAACAAGCGCTCGATCACGCTCGACCTGCAAGAGCGCGCAGGGACAGGCGATCGTGCGCAGCCTGGCCGCGCGCGCCGACATCGTCGTCGAGAACTTCCGCCCCGGCGCGCTCGAGAAATGGGGCCTGGGCTACGAGTCGCTGAGCGAGGACAATCCGGGGCTGGTGCTGGTCAGGCTCTCCGGCTACGGCCAGACCGGACCCTACCGCGACCGCCCCGGGTTCGGCGCGATCGCCGAGTCGATGGGCGGCATGCGCTACGTGACCGGTTTTCCGGATCGCCCGCCGGTGCGGCTGAACCTGTCGATCGGCGACTCGCTCGCGGCCTTGCACGCCGTGATCGGCGCGCTGATGGCGCTGCACCATCGCCGCGAGACCGGCGCCGGGCAGGTGGTCGACGTGGCGCTGTACGAGGCGGTGTTCAACATGATGGAGAGCACGCTGCCCGAGTTCGATCGCTACGGCATCGTTCGCGAGCGCACCGGCACCAACCTCACCGGGATCGTGCCCTCGAACACCTACCCGACGGCCGACGGCGGACACATCGTGATCGGAGGCAACGGCGACTCGATCTTCAAGCGCCTGATGAGGGCGATCGGCCGCGACGATCTCGCCGACGACCCGGCGCTCGCGAACAACGCGGGGCGTGCGTCGCGCGCGGCCGAACTCGACGCGGCGATCGCCGCCTGGACGTCGACCCAGACGCTCGACGACGCACTCGACGTGATGGCCGGCGCGCAGGTGCCCAGCGGAAAGATATTCAGCGCCGCCGACATGGTCGCCGATCCGCAATACGCGGCACGCGGCATGATCGAACGCGCGACGCTCGCCGACGGCACTTCGGTGGCGATCCCGGCGGTGGTGCCCGAAGCTCTCGCTCACGCCCGGGCGCACGCGCTGGCTGGGTCCGCGACTGGGCGAGCACACCGACGAGGTGCTCGCCGAACTCGGATTCTCGTCCACGCAGATCGAGGAATTGCGCCGAAATCGGGTAATCTAGAGAACTTCGACAAAGAGCAGGCCAAGCCTTGTTCGCCGCGTGCGAACGACGACAACAGGGGCTGGCGATCACACGAGGAGACAGCAATGCGCAGGAATTTCGTTTGCACGATCATCGCGGCCGCAGTTTTCGCGGTGGCTCCCGGCCTCGCGTCGGGGCAATCGGTGGAGAAGCAGAAGGTCACGATCGCGGTCGGCGGAAAGGCGGCGTTCTACTACCTGCCGCTCGCGATCGCCGAGCAACTCGGATACTTCAAGGACGAGGGCCTGAACGTCGAGGTCATCGACTTCGCCGGCGGTTCGAAGGCGCTGCAGGCGGTCGTCGGCGGTTCGGCCGACGTCGTCTCGGGCGCGTACGAACACACGATCAACCTGCAGTCGCGCAAGCAGTACTTCACTGCCTTCGTGATGCAGGGGCGTGCCCCGCAGATCGTGCTCGGCGTGTCGACCAAGTCCGAGCATCAAGTCCGCGGCCGACCTGAAAGGCAAGAAGATCGGCGTTTCGGCCCCGGGTTCGTCGACCAACATGGTCGCGAGCTACGTGCTGGCGAAACACGGGCTCAAGGCCACCGACGCGGCCTACGTGGGTGTCGGGACCGGGTCGGGGGCGATCGCCGCGATGCGCTCCGGGCAGATCGACGCGTTGTCGAACGTCGACCCGATCATGACGATGCTCGAACGTTCTGGCGACATCAAGGTGCTGACCGACACGCGCACGCTCGAAGGCGACGAACGAGTTGTTCGGCGGCGCGATGCCTGCCGGTTGCCTCTACGCGCCCGAGGACTTCATCAAGAACAATCCCCGGACCGTGCAGGCGATGGCCAACGCGATGGTGCGGGCGGTGAAGTGGCTGCAGACTGCCGGACCCTCGGACATCATCAAGACCGTTCCCGAAGCTTATCTGCTGGGCGACCGCGCGCTGTACCTCGCGGCGTACCTGAACGGCAAGGAAGCGATCTCCACCGATGGCCTGATGCCCAATGGCGGGCCCGAGAACACGCTCAAGGCCGTGGCGAGCTTCAACAAGAAACTCGACGCTTCGCAGATCGACCTCGCGCGCACCTTCACCAACGAGTTCGCGAAGAAGGCGCACGCGAAGTTCAAGTAAGCGCCTCGCTCGCGCACGCCCGAACGTGACCGCGCCGGCCCTCGCACTCGAGGGGATCTCCTGCACCTTCGTCTCGCGTGACGACGCCGCACAGCGCTACACCGCCGTGCGCGACGTCACGCTGGACGTCGCGCCCGGCGAGTTCGTCGCGGTGGTCGGACCCACCGGATGCGGCAAATCGACGCTGCTCAACGTCGGAGCCGGCCTGCTCGAGCCCTCGTCGGGAACGGTGAAGGTATTCGGCGAATCGCTCGCCGGCGTGAACCGGCGCGCCGGTTACATGTTCCAGACCGACGCGCTGATGCCCTGGCGCAGCGCGCTGGACAACGTGATCGCCGGGCTCCAGTTCGGCGGCGTCGAACCCGCGCAGGCCAGGCGCCAGGGCGAGGATTGGCTCAAGCGCGTCGGGCTGGGCGGTTTCGGCGATCGCTATCCGCACCAGCTCTCGGGCGGCATGCGCAAACGCACCGCGCTGGCGCAGACGCTGATCCTCGACCCGGACATCATCCTGATGGACGAGCCGTTTTCCGCGCTGGACGTCCAGACGCGTCAGCTGATGGAAAACGAGGTGCTCGAGCTTTGGGCGGCGCGTCGAAAGGCGGTGCTGTTCATCACCCACGACCTCGACGAAGCGATCGCGATGAGCGATCGCGTCGTGGTGCTGTCGGCGGGGCCGGCGTCGCACCCGATCGGGCAATTCAAGGTCGAACTGCCGCGACCGCGCGACGTGGCGGAAATTCGCACCCAACCGGCGTTCATCGACTTGCACAACCAGATCTGGTCGGTGCTTCGCGAGGAAGTTCTCAAGGGCTACGCGCAGCAGATGCTGCACGCCTAGGCAGCAATCATGGCAGTCGCCGTCTCGAAATTGCGCTTGCGCACCTACCAGTCGCTTGTGTTCGTCGCGGTGATGGCGGTGTGGTACGTGCTCACGAGCCCGACGCTGTTGCCGACGTTCTACTTCACGAATGCCCACCAGGCGGCGTTCTTCTTCGGCGAGCCGCTCAAGGTGTTCGCGACGACCTTCCAATGGTTCGTGTCGGGCGAGATCTTCGAGCATCTCGCGGTCACGCTGTTCGAAACGCTGATGGCGTTCGCGGTCGGAACGATCGCCGGGCTGGTCATGGGGTTGTGGCTGGCGCTCTCGCCCACGGCCTCGGCGATCCTCGATCCGTACATCAAGGCGCTGAACTCGATGCCGCGCGTGATCCTCGCGCCGATCTTCTCGGTGTGGTTCGGACTGGGCGTGTGGTCGAAGGTCGCGCTGGGCGTGACGCTCGTGTTCTTCATCGTCTTCTTCAACGTCTACCAGGGCGTGCGAGAGGTGAGCCCGAACGTGCTCGCCAGCGCGCGGATGCTGGGCGCGTCGCAGCGCCAGCTGCTGCGCTTCGTCTACCTGCCCAGCGCGATGAGCTGGGTGTTCTCCAGCCTGCACACCTCGGTCGGCCTGGCCTTCGTCGGCGCGGTGGTCGGCGAGTACCTCGGGTCGGCGCGCGGTGTCGGCTACCTGATCCTGCAGGCGGAAGGCACCTTCGACATCAACACGGTGTTCGCCGGGATCATGGTGCTGACGGCGTTCGCGCTGGTGCTCGACTGGGCCGTCGGAGTGGCGGAGAAGCGGCTGATGAAGTGGCAGCCGCGTTCGGGGGAGACCGAGAAGGTCTGAGGCGCGCGGTTCGCTCGTACTCTGCTCGCGCTTCGCCCGCGCTTCGCCCGCGCTTCGCCTGCGCTTCGCCCGCGCTTCGCCCGCGCTTCGCCCGCGCTTCGCCCGCGCTTCGCCCGCGCTTCGCGCTCGCGCGCTTCGCCCGCGCTTCGCCCGCGCTTCGCCCGCGGTTGCGCGCACGCCGGCTGCCGCCGAATGCTGCGGCCCCGCTGCGCGGGGCTTCCCTCGCCGACCTCGGAAATCCTCACCCGCTCCGCACGTGCGCCGCTGCGCGTCGCCCGGGCGGGTCGGGTCCCGAGGATTTCCTTTCGGTCGCGCTCGGCTTGCATACGGCGGCAGCCGGCGTGCGCGCAACCGCGAGCGAAGGACCGGGGCGTGCGTCGGCGAGTCGCGTCGATTCGGCCGTTGCGTCAGTTCGCCCCGCGCGCCACGAAAGGCTGTGTGCGGCCATATGGTGTTCCGCCCTCCACGATTTGCGCTGCGCTGGCACGTCGTTGCTCGAGCCGCGCGAACACCTCCATGTGCGTGACCGGGCAATCGCGTTCCCACGCGCCCACGGGCACACGCGCCGTCGCGCCGTCGCGGTCGGAGTAGCGGGGGCGATCAGACGAACAGTCGGTCCTGCGGCAGTTCGGACAGGCTCGCCCTGCCGGAGCGGGCGACGGCGAGGTGCGTGTGCGCTTCGGGAAGCAGCCGCGTGAAGTAGAAGTTCGCGGTCGCGAGTTTGGACGGATAGAACGGGTCCTGCGAGCCCTCGGCGATTCGCGCCCTCGCGATCGCGGCGGCGCGCGCGTACAGCCAGCCGCAGACGAGGTGCCCCAGCGCGCGCATGAAATCCCACGCGGCCGCACCGATCTCGTCGGCGTCGCGTCGCGCCGTGTCGCCGACTTCGGTCGCGAAGCGTTCGATCTCGTCGCACAGTCGCGCGAGCGGCGCGACGAAGTCGACCAACTCGGCGATCGGTTCGCTCGCGATGTCGCGTCGCACCTGATCGAGGAACGCGTCGAGCTTCGCGCCACCGTCGGCGATGATCTTGCGCGCGAGCAGGTCGCGCGCCTGGATGCCGTTGGTGCCCTCGTAGATCTGGGCGATGCGGATGTCGCGCGCTATCTGCTCGACGCCGTGGTCGCGGATGTAGCCGTGGCCACCGTGGATCTGGATCGCGAGGCTGGCGGCGGAAAAGGCGTTCTCGGTGAGAAAGGCCTTGGCGACCGGGGTAAGCAATCCGACCAGGTCGGCCGCCTGGCCACGGGCGGTATCGTGCGCGGTGTCGTGCGCGGTGTCGTGCGCTTGCAGCGCCTGCTGGTCGCACAGCAGCGACAGCCAGTACACCAGCATCCGCGCGGCTTCTACGTGCGCTTTCTGCGTGAGCAGCATCCTGCGCACGTCGGCGTGCTCGACGATCGGGTCGGCCGCGAGATCCGGTCGCGCCGGGCCGCGCGCCGCGCGCATCTGCAGCCGTTCGCGTGCGTAGTCGAGGGCACTGCAGTACGCCGCTTGCGCGAGGCCCACGGCCTGCACCGCGACCCCGATCCGCGACGAGTTGATCATCACGAACATGTTGCGCAGGCCCTCGTTCGGCCGCCCGACCAGCCAGCCGGTGGCGTCCTCGAAACTCATCGCGCAGGTGGCGCTGCCGCGCAATCCCATCTTGTGTTCGACGGCCGTCGCCAACATCCCGTTGCGCCCGCGCGCGAGGCCTTCGCCCTCGGGCAGGTGCTTCGGGACGACGAACAGCGAGATCCCGCCCACACCTGGCGGCGCGTCCGGCAGGCGCGCGAGCACCAGGTGCACGATGTTCTCGCTGAGGTCCTGGTCGCCGCCCGAAATGAACAGCTTCGAGCCGGTGATGCGATGGCTGCCGTCGGGCCGCGGCGTCGCGCGGGTGCGCAACAATCCCAGGTCGCTGCCGCAGTGGGCTTCGGTCAGGCACATCGTCGTGGCCCACTCGCCCGAGACGATCCGCGGCAGGTACCAGGCCTTCTGCTGCGGCGACGCGTGCGCCTGCAGGCACTCGTAGGCGCCGCGCGCGGTCGCGAAGTACATCGTCCACGCGGGGTTCGCCGCATACAGCGTCTCGAGCATCGCGCTGTAGACGATCGACGGCGCACCCTGTCCGCCGAAGTCCTCGGCGCAGGCGAGTGTCGGCCATCCGGCGTCGATGAAATGGCGATAGGCTGGCGCAAAGCCCTTCGGCGTGGTCACCGATCCCGCGGCGAGACTGCATCCCTGCTCGTCCGCGCTCGCGTTCAGCGGAGCCAGCTCGCGCTCGGCGAACCGGCCCGCCGCTTCGATCGTGCGGTCGATCGTTTCACGGTCCCAGGTCGACGTCGGGTTCGCGCGGTTCAGAAGGGTGCTCGCGTCGAGCAGTTCGTGCACGACGAACTGCATGTCGCGAAGCGGGGTTGCGTATCGAAACATGTCCGGTGCGCTCCATCGAAGGTTTCAGAGTTCGCCGGTCTCGATCGCCGGCGCCATCGTGCCCCTGCCGGCCGCGCGAGCGCCGGCCGGTTCGCGCCTTCTTGCGAGAGCGCTTGCCCTACAGCGTCCATGCTGCCTTTGTACCAGTTCCCCGATCTGCTCGATCGGCACGCGACTCGCCGCCCGACGCTGCATGCTAAAATCCCGTCGAATCAATCGTTTCCGGCCCACTAGCGCCTGATCCCCGAGTCGTCGAGCGGCTGACGCACGTCCGCGCCAAGCGGGCGGTCGCGCGCGGGCAGGGTCGAGACAGGAGTACTCCTTGCTGCCGCAATTGCCCCCCGCAGTGCTCGCACTGGCCGACGGGACGGTCTTCCACGGACACTCGATCGGAGCGCCCGCCAGCGCATCCGGCGAGGTCGTGTTCAACACCGCGATGACCGGTTATCAGGAGATCCTGACCGACCCCAGCTACTGTCGCCAGATCGTCACGCTCACCTACCCGCACATCGGCAACTGCGGAATCAACCCGGACGACGTCGAATCCACCGGCATCCGTGCCGCCGGGCTGGTCATTCGCGACCTTCCGGTGCGCGCGTCGAACTGGCGCGCGACCGAGACGCTCGACGCTTACCTCAGGCGCGAGGGCGTGCCGGGCATCGCCGGGCTGGACACGCGCAAACTCACCCGCGTGCTGCGCGAGAAGGGCGCGCAGGGCGGCTGCATCGTCGCGGCGTCCGCCCCCGGACAGACGGTTGACGAGGCTGCGGCGGTCGAATCGGCGCGGGCGTTCCCCGGGCTCGCCGGAATGGACCTCGCGAAGGTGGTGAGCGTCACCGAGCCCTACGAGTGGAAGGAGGGCACGTGGTCGCTCGGGGGCGGCTACGGTTCGCCGGGACCGGCGCGGTTTCGGGTCGTCGCCTTCGACTTCGGCGTCAAGCGCAACATCCTGCGGCTGCTCGCCGAGCGCGGTTGCGAGATCACCGTGCTGCCCGCGCAGGCGAGCGCGGCCGACGCGCTCGCCCTCGCGCCCGACGGCGTGTTCCTCTCCAACGGCCCCGGCGATCCGGAACCCTGCGACTACGCGATCGCCGCGACCCGCGCGCTGATCGAACGCGACATCCCGATCTTCGGCATCTGTCTCGGGCACCAGATCATGGGGCTGGCCTCGGGCGCGAGAACGCTGAAGATGAAGTTCGGCCACCACGGAGCGAACCACCCGGTCAAGGACCTCGACACCGGCCAGGTGCTGATCACCAGCCAGAACCACGGCTTCGCCGTGGACCCGCAGTCGCTCCCCGCGAACCTGCGCGTCACGCACGTGTCGCTGTTCGACGGCTCGGTGCAGGGCCTCGCGCGAACCGACCGGCCCGCGTTCTGTTTCCAGGGCCACCCGGAGGCGAGTCCCGGCCCGCGCGACATCGTTTACCTGTTCGACCGTTTCGTCGCGTTGATGGAGGCGCGCAGCAATGCCTAAGCGCACCGACATCCGCAGCATCCTCGTGATCGGCGCCGGGCCGATCGTCATCGGTCAGGCCTGCGAGTTCGACTACTCGGGCGCGCAGGCCTGCAAGGCGCTGCGCTCGGAGGGGTTCAAGGTCGTGCTGGTCAACAGCAATCCGGCGACGATCATGACCGACCCGGAGACGGCCGACGTCACCTACGTCGAGCCGATCACCTGGCAGGTGGTCGAGAAGATCATCGCCAAGGAAAAGCCCGACGCGATCCTGCCGACGATGGGCGGTCAGACCGCACTGAACTGCGCGCTCGACCTGCACCGCCACGGCGTGCTCGAGCGCCACGGCGTCGAGCTGATCGGCGCCTCGCCCGAAGCGATCGACAAGGCCGAGGACAGGCTCAAGTTCAAGGAGGCGATGACGCGCATCGGGCTGGGATCGGCGCGCTCGGGCATCGCGCACTCGCTCGACGACGCCTGGGCGGTGCAGAAGCTGATCGGCTTTCCGGCGATCATCCGCCCGAGCTTCACGCTTGGCGGCACCGGCGGCGGCATCGCATACAACGCCGAGGAGTTCGAGACGATCTGCAAGCGCGGCATCGAGGCCTCGCCCACCAACGAGTTGCTGATCGAAGAGAGCATGATCGGGTGGAAAGAGTTCGAGATGGAGGTCGTGCGCGATCGCGCCGACAACTGCATCATCGTTTGCTCGATCGAGAACCTCGACCCGATGGGCATCCACACCGGCGACTCGATCACGGTGGCCCCGGCGCAGACGCTCACCGACAAGGAATACCAGCTGATGCGCGACGCGTCGATCGCGATCCTGCGCGAGATCGGCGTCGACACCGGCGGCTCGAACGTGCAGTTCGCGGTCAACCCGGACGACGGCAGGATGATCGTGATCGAGATGAACCCGCGCGTGTCGCGATCGTCGGCGCTCGCATCGAAGGCCACCGGTTTCCCGATCGCGAAGATCGCGGCCAAGCTGGCGGTGGGCTACACGCTCGACGAGTTGCGCAACGAGATCACCGGCGGCGCGACGCCGGCTTCGTTCGAACCGTCGATCGACTACGTCGTCACCAAGGTGCCGCGCTTCGCGTTCGAGAAGTTCCCGATGGCCGACGCGCACCTGACCACGCAGATGAAATCGGTCGGTGAGGTGATGGCGATCGGGCGCACCTTCCAGGAGTCGTTCCAGAAGGCGTTGCGCGGCCTCGAGGTCGGCGTCGACGGGCTGAACGAGAAGACCAAGGACCGCGAGACGCTCGAGATCGAGCTCGGCGAGCCCGGCCCCGAGCGCATCTGGTACGTGGGCGACGCCTTCGCGATGGGGCTGACGATCGACGAGGTGCACGCGCTCACGAAGATCGACCCCTGGTTCCTCGCGCAGATCGAGGAGATCGTCAGGATCGAGCTCGAGCTCGAGAAGGGCACGGTGGCCGATCTCGATCGCCAGACGCTTCTGTCGCTGAAGAAGAAGGGTTTCGCCGACCGGCGCCTGGCCTGGCTGCTCGACACCACCGAGGCCGAGATCCGCAAGCTGCGCCGCGAGCTCGGCGTGCGACCGGTCTACAAGCGGGTCGACACCTGCGCGGCGGAGTTCGCCACGACCACCGCCTACATGTACTCGACCTACGAGGACGAGTGCGAGGCCGCGCCGACCGACCGGCGCAAGATCATGGTGCTGGGCGGCGGGCCGAACCGCATCGGCCAGGGCATCGAGTTCGACTACTGCTGCGTGCACGCCGCGTTCGCGCTGCGCGACGACGGTTTCGAGACCATCATGGTCAACTGCAACCCCGAGACCGTGTCCACCGACTACGACACCTCGGACCGCCTCTACTTCGAGCCGCTCACCCTCGAGGACGTGCTCGAGATCGTCGACAGGGAGAAGCCCGAAGGGGTGATCGTCCAGTACGGTGGCCAGACGCCGCTCAAGCTCGCCAAGGCGCTCGAGGCCAACGGCGTGCCGATCATCGGCACGTCGCCCGAGTCGATCGACATCGCGGAGGATCGCGAACGATTCCAGAAGCTGCTCGTCAAGCTCGAGTTGAAGCAGCCGCCCAACCGCACCGCGCGCACCGAGGCCGACGCGCTCGCGCAGGCGCAGGAGATCGGCTATCCGCTGGTGGTGCGACCGAGCTACGTGCTGGGCGGGCGCGCGATGGAGATCGTGCACGAGCAAAAGGACCTCGAACGCTACATGCGCGAGGCGGTCAAGGTGAGCAACGACAGCCCGGTGCTGCTCGATCGCTTCCTGAACGACGCGATCGAGGTCGACGTCGACTGCGTATCGGACGGCGAGCAGGTGTTCATCGGCGGGGTGATGGAGCACATCGAGCAGGCCGGCGTGCACTCCGGCGATTCGGCGTGCTCGCTGCCGCCGTACTCGCTGTCGCCGGCGCTGGTCGCCGAGCTGGAACGCCAGACCGAACTGATGGCGCGCGCGCTGAAGGTGGTCGGCCTGATGAACGTGCAGTTCGCGATCCAGCGCGACGGATCGGACGACGTCGTCTACGTGCTCGAGGTCAACCCGCGCGCGTCGCGCACGGTGCCCTACGTGTCCAAGGCCACCGGACTGCAACTCGCGAAGATCGCCGCGCGCTGCATGGCCGGGACGCCGCTTTCCGCGCAGGGCGTGGCCCGCAAGGTGGTGCCGAAGTACTTCTCGGTCAAGGAGGCGGTGTTCCCGTTCGTGAAGTTCCCGGGCGTCGACACGATCCTCGGGCCCGAGATGAAATCCACCGGCGAGGTGATGGGCGTCGGGTACACCTTCGGCGAGGCCTTCGTCAAGTCGCAGATCGCGGCCGGCGTGCAACTGCCCACCGCGGGGACGGCGTTCATCTCGGTCAAGAACGCCGACAAGGCGCGGATGATCTCGATCGCGCGCTCGTTGCACGAACTCGGCTTCGGGCTGGTGGCGACGAAGGGAACCGCTGCTGCGATCGCCGCGAACTCGATTCCGGTGAGCGCGGTGAACAAGGTGCAGGAAGGCCGGCCGCACGTCGTCGACCTGCTCAAGAACGGCGAGATTTCGCTGGTGATCAACACGGTCGAGGATCGCCGCGGCGCGATCACCGATTCGCGCTCGATCCGAACGACCGCGCTCGCGCAGCGCGTCACGTTCTACACCACGCTTGCGGGCGCTCGCGCCGCTGTCGAAGGCATCCGGGGGTTGCGCGACCTCGACGTCTACAGCCTGCAGGAACTGCACGCCACGCTCGCCGCCAACTGAAACCGGTGTCGCCGCGCGCGCGTCGCGCGCGCTGATCGACACGACTGATCGACACGACTATGGAGTGACTGGATGCCGACCACCCCGATGACCTTGCGAGGCGCGCAACTGCTCAGGGAAGAGCTGCAACGATTGAAGAGCGTCGAACGCCCTGCGGTGATCACCGCGATCGCCGACGCGCGCGCGCAGGGCGATTTGTCCGAGAACGCCGAGTACGACGCGGCGCGCGAGCGACAGGGATTCCTCGAAGGGCGCATCGCCGAACTCGAGAGCAAGCTCGCGAACGCGCAGGTGATCGACCCGAAGCTGCTCGATACCGACGGGCGCGTCGTGTTCGCGGCCACGGTCGACCTCGAGGACCTGGAATCGGGCGAGAAGGTCAGCTACCAGATCGTCGGCGACGACGAGGCCGACGTCTCAAGTGGCCGCATCTCGGTGTCGAGCCCGATCGCGCGGGCGCTGATCGGCAAGCACGTCGGCGAAGTCGCCGAAGTTCGCGCGCCCGGCGGATTGCGCGAGTACGAGGTGCTCGACGTCAGGTATCTGTGAAGCGGCTGCGCGCCGCGTGCAGGCGCGCGCGTCGCGCACGTGCGTCGTCGCGCACGCGCGCCCTCAGGTGCCGCTCTTGGCCCGGTTGCGCCGCCCGGCGGTGCGCGGTGCGCTCTTGCCTTGCAGGCGAACCGGGCCCTGCGTAGCTTTCGATACCGCGCCCCGGCGCGCCGGCAGCCTGGCCGAAGACGACAGGTCGGTTCGCTTTCCCGCGGTCTTCTCGCTCAGACTCTTCCCGGAAGCTGAGGTCAGCTTGATGCCCCCCTTGAAGGCGGCCCGTTGCTGCGCTTGCCCAACCAACGTCCGGGCACCGCGGGCAGGCTTGGCGCCGCGGGCAGGCTTGGCACTGCGCGCAGGCTTGGCACCGCGGGCAGGCTCGGCGCCGCGGGCAGGCTCGGCACCGCGGGCAGGCTTGGCACCGCGAGCAGGCTCGGCACCGCGGGCAGGCTTGGCACCGCGCGCGGCGCCCCTGGCTCTTGCGGGAGACTCCGCCTTCGCGCCGAGCGCCTTCTTCGGCCGATGCGGTCCGCGGCGCTTGCGCGCGCCCGACTTGCCGGCAGCGGATTCGTCGTCGTCCGCTGGCCGGTACACGACGAGCAGTTTGCCGATCGACTGCACCGGCGCGCAATCGAGCGCCGCGCAAAGTTCCTGCATCAGCTTCGCGCGCGCGGCGCGCTCGTCGCCGAGCACGCGGATCTTCACGAGCTGGTGGGCGCGCAGCGCCAACGCGGTCTCGGCGAGAACCGCTTCGCTCAGGCCCGCATCGCCGATCATCACCACCGGATCGAGGTGGTGCGCCTGCGCCTTGAGCGCCTTGCGTTGTGCCGGCGTGAGCCCCGGTGCGCCATACTCTTTCATGCTCGCATTCTACGCCGCGACGTGCGCGCCGAGCCCGACCTGATCCCGATGGCAAAGAACAAGTTCAGCAAAGCCTGGCTCGACCAGCACCGCAACGACCCCTACGTCAAGCTCGCGCAGCAGCGCCAGTACCGTTCGCGCGCCGCTTTCAAGCTGATCGAAATCGACGAGCAGGATCGTCTGGTGCGCCCGGGAATGACGGTGGTCGACCTCGGCTCGGCGCCCGGCGCCTGGTGTCAGGTCCTGCGCGAGAAGCTGGTCGGTCCGGGCGGCATACTGCGCGGGCGGATCGTCGCGCTCGATCTGTTGCCGATGGAACCGGTGGCCGACGTCGAGTTCATCCAGGGCGATTTCCGCGAGGACGAGGTGGCCGCCGAACTGTCCTCGGCGCTGGGCGATTCGCCGATCGACCTTGTGGTTTCGGACATGGCCCCCAATCTGTCGGGTGTGGGCCCGGCCGACGCCGCGCGAATGAGCGATCTGATCGAACTGGCGGTCGATTTCGCCGTTCATCATCTCAAACCGGAGGGCGCGTTGCTGGTGAAATGTTTCCACGGCACCGGCTACAGCCAGTCGGTGGAACTGTTCAAGCGACACTTCGTCAAGGTCGTAGCGCGCAAACCGAAGGCCTCGCGCGACAAGTCGGCCGAGACTTATCTGCTCGGGCGTGGCCTGAAGATGCGCCCGGGTGTAAGAGATCCATACGGATCAACGACTTAGGAAACGGTGGTGGCTGGCGCCCCACCCCCGACCCGCGTAGAATCAAAAGGCTGAACAAGGAGCGAACTGAGTGAACAATGTTTTCTCGAAGGCGGCAGTGTGGCTGGTGATCGCACTGGTGCTCTTCACCGTATTCAAGCAATTCGACACCCGCCAGGTGCGCGGGGCCGACGTGCCGTACTCGCAGTTCATGGACGACGCGCGCGACGGCCGGGTCGACGCGGTGAGCATCGATGGCCGCACGCTCAAGGTCCGCACCAAGGACAACAAGGCCTACACGGTGTTCTCGCCCAGCGACCCGTGGATGGTCGGCGACCTGCTCAAGTACGGCGTGCAGGTCAACGCCAAGCCCGACGAGGAGCAGTCGTTGCTGCTCAACATCTTCGTCTCGTGGTTCCCGATGCTGCTGCTGATCGGCGTGTGGGTGTTCTTCATGCGCCAGATGCAGGGCGGCGGACGCGGCGGCGCGTTCTCCTTCGGCAAGTCGCAAGGCGCGCATGCTCGACGAATCGACCAACAACATCACCTTCGCCGACGTCGCCGGTTGCGACGAGGCCAAGGAGGAAGTGCAGGAGCTCGTCGAATTCCTGCGTGATCCTTCGAAGTTCCAGAAGCTCGGCGGCCGCATTCCGCGCGGCGTGCTGATGGTGGGCTCGCCCGGCACCGGCAAGACGCTGCTCGCAAAGGCGATCGCCGGCGAGGCGAAAGTGCCGTTCTTCACGATCTCGGGTTCGGACTTCGTCGAGATGTTCGTCGGCGTGGGCGCCGCGCGTGTGCGCGACATGTTCGAGAACGCCAAGAAGCACGCGCCCTGCATTCTGTTCATCGACGAGATCGACGCGGTCGGCCGCCAGCGCGGCGCGGGCCTGGGCGGCGGCAACGACGAGCGCGAACAGACGCTCAACCAGCTGCTGGTCGAGATGGACGGTTTCGAAACGGGTCAGGGCGTGATCGTGATCGCCGCCACCAACCGCCCCGACGTGCTCGACCCGGCGCTGATGCGCCCCGGGCGCTTCGACCGCCAGGTGGTCGTGCCGCTGCCCGACATCCGCGGCCGCGAGCAGATCCTCAACGTGCACATGCGCAAGGTGCCGATCGGCCCTGACGTGCGCCCGGACCTGATCGCGCGCGGCACGCCCGGTTTTTCCGGCGCCGACCTCGCCAATCTCGTGAACGAGGCGGCGCTGTTCGCTGCACGTCGCAACGGCCGGCTGGTCGACATGTCCGACTTCGAGCGCGCCAAGGACAAGATCATCATGGGTGCCGAACGCCGCTCGATCGTGATGCCCGAGGACGAGCGCCGCAACACCGCTTATCACGAGTCCGGGCACGCCGTGGTCGCCAAGCTGATGCCCAAGACCGACCCGGTGCACAAGGTCACGATCATCCCGCGCGGTCGCGCGCTCGGCGTGACGATGCAATTGCCCGAGGGCGACCGCTACAGCCTCGATCGCGAGCGGATGCTGAGCACGATCGCCGTGCTCTTTGGCGGACGCATTGCCGAGGAGCTGTTCATGAACCAGATGACCACCGGCGCGTCGAACGACTTCGAGCGAGCGACTGCGATGGCGCGCGACATGGTCACGCGCTACGGGATGAGCGCCCTGATGGGTCCGATGGTCTACGCGGAGAACGAGGGCGAGATCTTCCTCGGACGATCGATCACCAAGACCACCAACATGTCGGAAGAGACGATGCGCAACGTCGACGCCGAGATCCGCAAGATCATCGACCAGCAGTACGCGGTGGCGCGCAAGATCCTCGAGGAGAACCGCGAGAAGGTCGAAGCGATGGCCAAGGCGCTGCTCGAGTGGGAAACCATCGACAGCGACCAGATCGACGACATCATCGGCGGCCGTCCGCCGCGTCCGCCGAAGGACACGTCGAGCGACAAGGGCGGGGGCGACAAGCCCACGCCTTCGGCACCGGCGGCGGTCACGCCCAGCCCGGCAGCGACCGAGACGCCCTGACGCGGCGTCTGCTCGTCGCGTCGGCGCAGCGCATCGTTCCGCCCTCTCGCCGCGCGTGTCGCTGACGATGGGCGGCCCTCGCCAGCCCGCTGAGGCGCTCGCCTGCGGCAGATTCAGGCTCGCGCTCGACCGTCCGCTCGTCATGGGGGTGATCAACGTCACTCCCGACTCGTTTTCCGACCTGGGGAGTACTGCCGGCACGACCGAGGCGATCGCCCACGCGCGCCGGCTCGCGGGCGAAGGCGCCGACATCCTCGACATCGGCGCGCGAGTCGACCCGCCCGGGCGCCGACCCCGTGCCGGTGGAGGTCGAACTCGATCGGATCGGGCCGGTGCTCGCCGCGGCGGTCGCGCTCGGCCTGCCGGTGTCGGTCGACACCGGCGCCCCGAAGTGATGCGTGCCGCGCTCGCGGCGGGTGCCGACATGATCAACGACGTGGGCGGTTTTCGCGCTCCCGGGGCGATCGAAGCGGTCGCGGGCAGCGCGGCGGCGTTGTGCGTGATGCACATGCGTGGCGAGCCGGCGACGATGCAGGACGGCCCCGCCTATCGGGACGTCGTCGCCGACGTGAGGGAGTTCCTGTTCGCGCGCACGCAGGCGCTGTACGCTGCCGGCGTCGCGCCCGATCGCATCGTGCTCGACCCCGGGATCGGTTTCGGCAAGTCGCTGGAGGATAATCTGCGTTTGTTGCGCGCGATCGATCGAACTCTGCGCGATCGGTCTTCCGGTGCTGGTTGGCGTGTCGCGCAAGTCGATGATCGGGCAACTGACCGGGCGCGATGTGGCGAATCGACTGGCCGGCAGCCTCGGCGCGGCGCTCGCCGCCGTGGCGCGCGGCGCGCGGATTGTCCGCGTGCACGACGTGGCGCAAACGCGCGACGCGCTGGCGGTCTGGCAGGCAGTCGGCGGTTCGCCCTGAGCGCGCCGCGAGAGGAACGAGTCGCGAAATGGGTCGAAAGTATTTCGGAACCGATGGGGTGCGCGGACGGGTAGGCGAGGCGCCGATCACGCCGGACTTCGTGCTGCGGCTCGGCTACGCCGCGGGCAGGGTGCTCGCGCGGGCAGCGTGGCCCCGGGCGCCCGACGGTGCTGATCGGCAAGGACACGCGCATTTCCGGCTACATGCTCGAGGCGGCCCTCGAGGCCGGCTTCTCGGCGGCCGGCGTCGACGTACTGCTCACCGGGCCGCTTCCCACGCCGGGCGTCGCCTACCTGACGCGCGCGCTGCGTCTGTCGGCGGGCGTCGTGATCAGCGCCTCGCACAATCCCTACGACGACAACGGCATCAAGTTCTTCTCCGGCAGACGGCAACAAGCTCGCCGACGCGGTCGAGGAGCAGATCGAGACGGAACTCGAGACCCCGATCGGCTGCGTCGTCTCGGATCAGCTCGGGCGCGCGCGACGGGTCGACGACGCCGCCGGGCGCTACATCGAGTTCTGCAAGAGCACGTTCCCTCGTCGCTCGACCTGCACGGGATGCGGCTGGTGGTCGATTGCGCGAACGGCGCGGCCTATCACACCGCGCCGCACGTGTTTCACGAACTCGGCGCCGAAGTCATCCGGATCGGCGCCGAGCCGAACGGACTGAACATCAACGCTGGAAGTGCGGCGCCACGCACCCGCAGACGCTGCGCAGCGCCGTGCTCGAGCATCGCGCCGACCTCGGCATCGCGGTCGACGGCGACGCCGACCGCGCTGGTCGATCGTCGACGCCGAGGGGCGCGCCTACAACGGCGACGAGCTGCTCTACGTGATCGTTCGCGATCGGCTCGACGAAGCGGCGGTGTCCGGGCGTGGTCGGCACGCTGATGACCAACCTCGCGCTGGAGCAGGCGTTTGCTGCGAGCGGGGTGCGGATTCGCGCGCGCCAAGGTCGGCGACCGCTACGTGCTCGAGATGCTGCAGCGAGCGCGGCTGGCTGTTCGGCGGCGAGAGCTCGGGCCACCTGCTGTGCCTGGACTGCCACAGCACCGGCGACGGCACGATCAGCGCGCTGCAGGTGCTGCGCGCGATCCGCGGCTCGGGCCGCGACGCTGGCCGAGCTGACCGCCGAGCTGAGCCTGTTTCCGCAGACCCTGATCAACGTGCGCGTCGCCAATGGCTTCGACTGGCGCGGCGACGAGCGCCTGCGCAATGCGCGCGGCGAGGTCGAGGCCGAACTCGGCGACGCTGGCCGGATCCTGATCCGGCCCTCGGGAACCGAACCGCTGCTCAGGTTGATGGTCGAGGCGCGCGACGCAGGCATGGCGCGACGACTCGCGCAGCGTCTCGCCGACGCGGTGAGCGCCTGAGCGGGGCCCGCTGCACTGCGAACCGGCCTTCGGACGGGCGCGTTGTTTCACCAGGCTTCGGACGGCCCGCTTTGGACATCCAGAAGCTTGCGATACAATTCGCGGCCTCCGGGGCGTAGCTCAGCCTGGTAGAGTGCTTGCTTTGGGAGCAAGATGTCGGAGGTTCGAATCCTCTCGCCCCGACCAGAGTCTCCGAAGCGCTCTCGCTGGCTGGAACGCGTCGGAGGTCCGACGGAATCGCTGCCCGTAGCTCAGTTGGATAGAGCATCAGCCTTCTAAGCTGAGGGTCACAGGTTCGAATCCTGTCGGGCAGGCCATCCTGCCAGGGATTGTGCTCGATGGTGGCTGTAGCTCAGTTGGTAGAGTCCTGGATTGTGATTCCAGTTGTCGCGGGTTCGAGTCCCGTCAGCCACCCCAACATTCCCGATGCGCGCCAAGCCAACGGGTGCCGATGACCTACGCCGCAAGCGATTCCGGATTGTCCGACAGCGCGCCGCTGGCGGCGCTTCGTGCGCGTCTCGAGTCGCAGGCCGAACAGCTCAGGCGTCGCGAACAGAGCCTGCACGAAGCCGAGGCCGAGTTTTCAGCGCTGCTCGAGAACAACGTCGCGGCGATCGCGACGCTTCGCGACGGAGTGTTCCTGCGCGCCAATTCGCTGATGCAGGCCCTGCTCGGAGTCGACGAAGCGGCGCTGGTCGGGCGGCACATCGGCAGCGTGTGCGTCGAGGCCGACGCCGGGGCGGTGGAAATGCTCGACGCGATCGCCGCGTGCGAAGCACGCGCTCGCACGACACGGTTGCAACTGCTTCGGGGCGGCGTCGAGCCGGTCAGCTGCCTGCTGCACCATGGGCCGTATCCGACTCGCGGCGTGGCGTACACGTCGCTCGTCGTCGCGGTCCACGCATCGGGCGAGCAGGCGACCCGGATCGCTTTCGAGGACAGTCAGGAGCGCTTCGGGCGTTTCGCCGGTGCGCTCGACGAAGCCTTGCTCGTGTTCGACGCGCGAAGCGGGACGGCGCTGTTCGCCAACGACCGGATCGTCGACGTTCTCGGCACTGCCGTCGAGGACTTCTACCGCGACCCGGGCGCGGCATGGCGGCGCGTCGCTCCGGACGATCTGGCGGCGCTGGAATCCCGATTCGCGGCGGCGCTCGAATCCGGGCCCCAGGAAACGGACCTGCGCGTCGTGCATCCGGGGCCGTCGATCGGCGTGGTGAGATTGCGGATCATCCCGGCGCGCGCCGGCAGCTCAGAGTTGTACTGCCTCGCCGAGGACGTCACCGAAGCCCGAAGCCTGGCGCAGAGTCGGCTCGACGAGGCGATCGCGCAGCGCGACCTGCTGGTGCGCGAGGTGCACCACAGGATCAAGAACAACCTCCAGGGGGTGGCCGGGCTGCTCCAGCAGTCGGCCGCGCGCCGCCCGGAGATCGCGCAGCAACTCGTCGACATCGCCGCGCAGATCCAGGCGATCGCGCAGGTCCACGGGCTGCAGGTGCGCGATCAGACCGATCTCGCCTTCTGCGCATTGGTGCGGGCGATCGTCGCGAATCTGGTGCGCGGATTCGGACGCCCGATCCGGCTCGACGACGAAGCCTTCGCCGCACTCGAAGGCTGGCGCGTTCCGGAACAGGAAGCGGTGCCGCTGGCGCTCGTCGTGAACGAGATGTGCACCAACGCGATCAAGCACTGCGCGCCACCCGAGGGCGTCATCGCCGTGCGAATGGCTTGCGAGGACGACGCGCTGGTTCTCGAAGTCGTCAACGCGGGTCGACTGCCCGAGGGTTTCTCGATCGAGCGCCTGTCGGGCGCCCCGAGCGGTCTGGGCCTGGCGCGCGCGTTGCTGCCGCGGCGCGGCGCGCGGCTGGCGGTCGATGAGCGACTCGAGCAGGTGGTCGCGCGCCTTGTCGTGGCGCCGCCCACGCTGCGGCGCCCTGCTCAGGCCTGAAGCCCGCCCCAGCGGTTGCCGATCGTGACGTTGATCGTGACGTTCGCGCAAGTGCACACTTCGGCGCAACCCGGATCCGCGGCGCCCTGACGGCGCGCACCACCGGCCGACCGGCGGTCGGCACTCAAGATCGGCGGGCCGGGTGCCGTAATCGGGTTGCAAGCCAGGAAGGAGTTCGATGTTCGTCGCAACCCAGTCCGCCGGAACGCAGGAGCCGTTGTCGGTCGCGGTCGTCGACGACGACCCGATGTGGCGTTTCCTGATCGCCAGCGCGCTGCGCGAGCGCGGCTGGGAGGTGCACGACTTCGAATCCGGCCCGAGGATGCTCGACGAGTTCGGCGCGCACGCGTTCGACGTCGTCATGGTCGACGCCATGATGCCCGAGGTCGACGGATTCGAGACCTGCCGCAGAGTGCGCCGCGGAGCGCGCGCCGATACCCCGCTGCTGATGCTCACCGGACTCGAGGACGACAATTCGATTCGCCAGGCCTTCGACGCCGGAGCGAACGACTTTTTCATCAAATCCACCCACTGGCCGTTGCTGGTCGAGCGGATCCGCAACCTGGTCGATGCCGCCGCGAACGAGCGCCGGCTGCGCCACGCCGAACGCGATCTGGACGCGGGACGCGACGCACGTCGCGAACTCGAGCGACTGGCCGAACACGACCCGCTCACGCGGCTTCCCAACAGGGAGGCCTTCCTGCGCAAGCTCGCGGCCGCGATCGACGAGGCGCGCGCCACCGAGCAGTGCCTGGCCGTGGCGCTGATCGACATCGACCTCTTTCGCCGGATCAACGACACGCTCGGCCAGGCGGCCGGCGACCTGGTCCTGCGCACGGCGGGCGAGCGCATCGTCACCGCGTTGCGCGAGGCGCTGGGCGCGGAACCGCACGGCACGCAGGCGCCGTCGATCGTGTCGCACGCCTGCGCGGCGCGTTTTCCAGGCGACGAGTTCGCGCTGGCGATCCCCGCGATACGCAGCGTGTCCGAAGTCGACGAGACGCTGCGCCACGTCAGGGCCGCCCTGCAGCGCCCGTTCGTCGTCGGCGATTCCGAGTGCTTCGTCTCGACGTCGGTCGGCGTCGCGATGTTTCCGCGCGACGGAGACTCGCCGGACGCGTTGATCTCGAACGCCGATCGTGCGACCCGCGAAGTCAAGGCCCGGGGACGCAACGACATCGGCTGGTACCGACCGACGCACCAGCAGGACAATCGCGATCGTTTCGCGATCCTCTCGGGCCTGCACAAGGCGATCGAGCGCGCCGAATTCGAGGTTTACTTCCAGCCGTGGATCGACCTCGCCACCGCTACGGTCACCGGCGTCGAGGCGCTGCTGCGCTGGCGCTGCGGCGAGCGACAGATCCCCCCGGCCGAGTTCATCCCGGTGGCCGAGGACTCCGGGCTGATCATCCCGATCGGCGAGTGGGTGCTCCAGCACGCCGCGGGGCAGTTCGCGCAGATGCGACGCCAGGGAATCGCGCTGGAGCGTCTGGCGGTGAACATCCCGACCGCGCACTTCGAGCGCGACTCGCTTCTCTCCGGGTTGCGTGCCGCGTTGCACCTGAACTCGCTGCCGCCGCGTTCGATCGAGCTCGAACTGACCGAAACCTGCATGGTGCGGGACTTCGAGAAGACCCTTCCCAGGCTCGAGGCGCTGATCCGGGCCGGCGCTGCGCTCGCGATCGACGATTTCGGCACCGGGTACTCGTCGCTGTCGTATCTGACGAGGCTGCCGATCTCCAAGCTCAAGGTCGATCGCGCCTTCGTCGGAGAACTGGGCCGTTCGGCCCAGGGCGCGGCAGTGTGCAAGGCGATCATCGCTCTGGGCCAGGGGCTCGGCGTTCAGGTCACCGCCGAGGGGGTCGAGACGGCCGAACAGGCACGCGAGCTGATGTCGC
This sequence comes from uncultured beta proteobacterium, assembly GCA_963696745.1. GTDB lineage: Bacteria > Pseudomonadota > Gammaproteobacteria > Burkholderiales > Burkholderiaceae_E > Quisquiliibacterium. The sequence goes on along the minus strand of CAVOLL010000010.1, from coordinate 740,467 downwards.
TCGGGTGCACGACGATGCAGGGTTTCCTTTTCGCCCGCCCGGTGCCGGCAGCCGCACTGCGCTCGGCGATTTCGGAGGCGGTTGCCGTGGCAAGGCATATCATTGACGGTGCGGACGCGGCGCGTCGCGCCCGACACGAACGAAATGCGAACGTTGCACGAGGGGAGGTGGTGCGGTGAACATCGGCGAGTTGGCCGCGCGTACCCCGGGCCGCCGGGCCGCGAGGCGCGGGCCAGCGCGCGGCGCCGCCGGGGCCGGCGCCGGGAGCGTCGCGGGGGCGTCGGGTGCCGACGCCGGGAGCGAGTCGGGGATGCCGGTCGGGGCCGCGGCCGAGCCCACGACGCCGGCGACGCGCGCACCGGCCGTGATCGCTCGCACGGCGATGCTCGATCTCGCGCACCGTCAGCTCGCGCCGACGCCCGAGAATTACGCGCGCGCCTGGGCTGCCGCGTGTGGCGAGCCCGGGCCCGAGTCGGCGCCGCCGGCGAGCGGCGTGTCGGAAGACCCCGCCGCGCCGGCCGTGACCTGGCCGGCTCATCTGGACGAACTTCGCGGGGCGCGTCGCAGCGTCCGGCTCGCGGTCGAACTGACCGAGATGATCAAGGCGCTGTGCGACACGGTGACCGTGCTCGCGGAGGACGAGAGCTGGGTCAAGGGGCAGATCGACGCCTTGCGCGAGTTGCTCTCCGGCGAGATCGATCACGTCTCGCTGTCCGAGTTTCGCGGACTTCTCAAGCAGACCGCGCAGATGCAGCGCGACATCGCCGAGAGCCGCCGCGCCGGGTTGCGCCAGCTCAAGTCGACGATCTCCGACCTGGCGACGATGATGGCCGGGCTGCTCGACTCGACCGACCAGTTCGGGGCGCGGATCAGCGCGCACGCGTCCGAGATCGAGGATGCCGGCTCGATTTCGTCGCTGTCGACGACGGTCGGTCGCCTGCTCGCCGACACGCGCGAGATGAAGCTCAGTGTCGAGGCGTCGCGCTCCGACCTCGGCCGTTCGCACGTCGCCGCGACGTCGCTCGGGCGCGAAGTCGCGCGCCTCGAGGAGGAACTGGCCGCGGCGAGCGCGGAGATGGTGACCGATCACCTGACCCAGACGATGAACCGGCGCGGCCTCGAGGAGGCATTCGCCGGAGCGCTCGCCAGGGCGCGCGTCTCGGGGCGTTCGCTCTCGGTGTCGCTGATCGACGTCGACAACTTCAAGAAGCTCAACGATTCGCTCGGCCACCAAGGTGGCGACGCGGCGCTCAAGCACCTGGCGACGGTCCTGAAACAGAAACTTCGACCGACCGACGCGGTCGCGCGCTACGGCGGCGAGGAGTTCGCGATCCTGCTCGCGGACGCCGACGCCGAGCAGGCACGGGCGACGATGGTGCGCGTGCAGCGCGACCTGTCGGCGCACGTGTTCCTGCACGACCAGGAGCGCCGCTTCATCACCTTCTCGGCCGGCGTCACCGCGGTGCTCGACGGCGATACGCTGGTGAGCGCGGTGGGCCGCGCCGACGACGCGATGTACCAGGCCAAGCGCGACGGCAAGAACTGCGTGCGCGTCGGCTGATTCGCGCCGGCGCCGCTTCGAGCGCCACTTCGGCCGTCGCTTCGGTTCAGTCGATCAGGCCGTTGCGCATCGCGTAGGTAGCCAGTTCGGCATTACTCGACAAACCGAGCTTCTCGAGCACCCTGGCGCGGTAGACGCTCACGGTCTTGGGCGAGAGCGCAAGCCGCTCGGCGATCTCCGAGAGCTTGCGCCCTTCGGCGATCAGGACGAGCGTTTGCATCTCGCGGTCCGAGAGGTGGTCGTGCGGCGCTCCGTCGCGGGTCGCGATCGAATCGGCCAGTGCCTGCGCGATCTCGGGCGTCACGTACTTGCGACCGCCCGCGACCGTGCGCACCGCTTGCACGATCGTCTCGGGCGAGGCGGCCTTGTTCAGATAAGCCATCGCACCGGCCTTGAGCGCGCGGATCCCGTACTGATCTTCCGGGTACTGCGACAGTACGACCGCGCGCACGTCGAGTCCGTCCTCGACGATGCTGCGAAGTGCGTCGATTCCGCTGCGTCCCGGGAGGTTGACGTCGAGCAGCACGACATCGCAGCGCTCGCGTCGCAACAACTGACGCAGTTCGCCGTAATCGCCGGCTTCGCCGACGACGTTGATGTCGCCGGTCTCGGTTAGCGTCTCGCGCAAGCCGCGGCGGATCAGCGCGTGATCGTCGACCAGGATCACGCGGATCACGGCGCCGGCACCGCGTCCGGTGCGCGCGCGCAACCGCCCTGTATCGGCACCGTGAGCAGCAACGCGGTGCCTTTGCGCGCCGCCGACAGTTCGAGCCATCCTCCCACCGCGTGCGCGCGCTCCTTCAGGCCGCGAATCCCGAACGAGCCGATCGTGTCCGGATCGCCGGTACCGATTCCGCGTCCGTCGTCGAGGATCTCGAGCGAGAGCATCCGGTCGCGGACGACCAGGTCGACCTCGACCCGCGACGCGTTCGCGTGCTTGACGACGTTGGTCAAAGCCTCCTGAAGCGTGCGGTAGACCGTCATCGCCACCGGGTCGGAGAGTTCGAAGCGGTCGGTGTTCGCCCTGAGCGTCGCCTTGGCGCCCGTGCGCTTGCGGAACTGCGCGAGCAGCCAGTCGAGTGCGGCCATGATGCCGGCGTCGAGGATCGGCGGGCGCAGGTCCCGAACGAGGCGCTGTCCGGCCTGCTCGGCGATCGCCACCGACTCCAGCGACTGCGTCGCGCGTTGTGCGCTGCCCGCGTCGCCGTTGCGCGCGATCCACGCGAGGTCGAAGCGAAGCGCGGTGAGCGTCCCGCCGATTTCGTCGTGGATCTCGCGCGCGATCGCCGCGCGTTCGGATTCGATCACCGACTGCAGGTGTCCGGTGAGCGCGCGCAGGCGCTGTTCCGACTCGAGCAGGAGCATCTCGCGCCGTGCCACGTCCTGCCGTCTGGCGGCACCGCGCATCGCGCCCAGCAGCGCCGCCGCGAGGCCGGTGTTCTGTCCGGCGACCAGGTAGTCGTCGGCACCCGCACGGATCGCCAACACCGCATCGTGTGTGCCCTCCCGATCCGAAACGACGACGCACGCGACGTGCCCGCCGGCGCGCGCCACGACCGAGATCGCGTCCTCCGACGCCACGTTTGCGCCGCGCACGACGCACACCACGGCGTCCCAGCGCGCCGCTGCCAGCGCCTCCGACAGCGCCTCCAGGTCGGGCGCGCGAGCGCCCTGGACGTTCAACCCCTGCGCGCCCAGATCGGCGAGCAGTCGCTCGTGCTCGGCCGCGCGGTCTTCGAGAACGAGGACTCGCAGCTGCGACTGCAACGGGTAGCGGGCTTCGGCGGTCGGGGACATCGGGGAGGGTCGGTATCGGGGCGAATTGTAAGGGCAATGCAGCCCTTTTCGGTGGATCGGCAGTTCGCTCGCGACCCGAGAATCTCCGATACGGCCCGAACCGGGTCGCAGCAAGTACTGCACAAGGACCGCGCGACCAGCATATATGGGTGCGATTCTCGCCGTTGACGATTCCGCGTCGCTGCGCCAGATGGTGGCGTTCACACTGCGCAGCTCCGGATACGAGGTGCTCGAGGCCGCCGACGGGATCGAGGCGCTCGACGCGCTGCGCGCGCACGCGGTCGACCTCGTGCTGACCGACCAGAACATGCCGGGCATGGATGGAATCGAGCTGGTACGCCAGATCCGTGCCGGCTCCCGACAGCGCGACGTGCCGGTGCTGCTTCTCACGACCGAAACGAGCGACGAAATCAAGCACGCGGGCCGCGCCGCCGGGGCAACCGGGTGGCTGGTCAAACCGTTCGACCCGCGACGGCTCGTCGAGGTCGTACGAAGGGTGCTGCCCCGATCCGAACCGGGCGAACCGGGCGCGCCGGCCGGACCGGGCGAGCCGAGGCGGGTGCCGGGATGAGCGACGCTCGGACAACGCCGGCGCCGGGGGGGACTGCGGACTTCGACCTCACGCGGTTCCACCAGGCGTTCTTCGAGGAAGCCGCGGAGAACCTCGCGGAAATGGAGACGTTGTTGCTCTCGTTCGCGCCGGCGGCGGCCGATCACGAAGTGCTCAACGCGATCTTTCGCTGTGCGCATTCGATCAAGGGAGGCGCGGCGACCTTCGGTTTCAACGATCTCGCCGAACTGGCGCACGCGATGGAAACGCTTCTGGATCGCCTGCGCAGGCGGGAGATCGCGCCCGACGCGGAGATGGTCGATGCGCTGCTCGAATCGGGCGATTTCGCGCGCGCGCTGCTTGCGCGCCGTCAGGCGCGCGAGGACTGCGACGACCCGAGCGCGCTCGCAGCGGCTTCGCAGCTGCGCCAGCGACTGTCCGAGCTCTCGCGTGGCGACGAGCGCCCGAGCGCGGCGCCGAACAGTACGACGGCGACTGCGCACGGAACTGCGCCGCGCGACCCGGCGGCGCACGGCAGCGCGCCGGCGCGCGCGCTGCACGTCACGATCGGCCCGTTGGCGCGGCCGCAGCTCGCGGACAACATCATCGAGCTGTTCGACGAGATCCCGGAACTCGGAACGATCCGCCGGCTCGACTCGGGGGTGCCGGACGCGAGCGGCCTGCGTGTGTTCGAGGTGCTCACGCACAGCAGCGACGACGAACTGCTCGATCTGTTCGGGTTCCACGTCGCGCGCGACGAGGTCGCGATACGCGAGACTTCGCGCGGTGGCCAGGCGCAGCCCGGCGACCGAAGCGTTTCCGGCGCACCGCCGAGCGGCAAAGTCGACGATCCGGGATTCGGATTCTTCGCCGACCCTCTGCCGACGGCGACGCCGGCGCACCGCGGGCCGACTCGCGACACGCCCGCGGAGCAAGGCGCTCGCACTGCGACCGCTGCCGAATCGGGAAGCGCGGTGCCCGCCTCGCCCGGCGCCGCGAACCGGCCCTCGGTCGCGCCCGACGCATCGACCCTTCGTGTCCCGGTCGAGAAGATCGACGTGCTGATCAACCTGGTGGGCGAACTGGTGATCGGCCAGTCGATGCTGGTGCAGGCCACGCGCGACGGCAACGCTGGCGTGTCGGCGGCGGTTCTCGCGTGCATGGCCGATCTGGAACGCAACACGCGCCAGCTGCAGGAGGCGGTGATGGCGGTCCGGATGATCCCGGTCGCCACGGTGTTCATGCGTTTTCCGCGCCTTCTGCGCGATCTTGCCGCACGGCTGGGCAAGCAGGTCGACCTGCACACGATCGGCGAGTCGACCGAACTCGACAAGGGAATGATCGAAAAAATCATCGACCCGCTCACGCACCTGGTGCGCAACGCGCTCGATCACGGGATCGAAACGCCGCAGGAGCGCATCGACGCGGAGAAGCCGCCCCATGGGTCGATCACGCTGTCGGCCGCGCACCATGGCTCGTCGATCGTGATCGAGGTCAGCGACGACGGCCGGGGGATCGATCGCGACCGTATCCTTTCCAAGGCGCGCGATGCGCGAATCCCGGTGCACGGGTCGATGTCCGACCACGAGGTGCACCAGCTACTGTTCGCGCCCGGGTTCTCGACCGCAGACGAGGTCACCGAAGTTTCCGGGCGTGGCGTCGGGCTGGACGTGGTGCGCGAGAACATTCTTTCGCTCGGCGGCAGCGTCGCGATCGATTCGGCGCCAGGCTACGGCACCCGGGTCACCGTGCGTCTGCCGCTCACGCTGGCGATCATGGACGGAATGTCGGTCGCGGTGGGCGACGAGGTCTACATCGTTCCACTTGGCGCGGTCGTCGAATCGTTCAGGCTCGCGGAGAAACGGATTCGCAGCGTCGCGGGGACCGATCGTGTCGTCGAGGTGCGCGGCGAGTACGTACCGGTGATCGCGCTCGAGGAAGTCTTCGGCGTCGCCGCGGATCCGCGTCGCCAGGCCGACCGGATCATGGTGGTCGTCGAGTGCGACGGCGCGCGGGTCGCGGTCCTGGTCGATTCGCTGGTCGGACAGCACCAGATCGTGGTCAAGAACCTCGAAACCAACTACAGGCAGGTGCCCGGCGTATCGGCCGCGACGATCCTGGGCGACGGCAAGGTCGCGCTGATCGTGGACGTAGCGCACCTGGTTCGGCGAACCCGCCACTGAGCCCATCTTCACCGGAGCCGACGATGCACATCGCAATCGCCACCACGGCCGCGCAGCCGCCGCAAACCGCGCCAGGGCGCGCACGCGAGTACCTCACCTTCAGGCTCGGCGACGAGGAGTATGGCGTCGACATCCTGAAGGTTCAGGAGATCCGCGGCTACGAGCCACCGACCCGCATCGCCAACGCGCCGCCGTTCGTCAAGGGAATCGTGAACCTGCGCGGCGTGATCGTTCCGATCGTCGACCTGAGGATCCGATTCGGTCTGGGCGCGCCGCAATACGACGCCTTCACGGTCGTGATCGTGCTCAACGTCGCAGGGCGCGTCGTGGGAGCCGTGGTCGACGCGGTGTCGGACGTGCTCGAACTCGCCGCCGATCAGGTCCGCGACGCGCCGGACATCTCGGCGGTGGTGGACAACGGCTACATCGTCGGCCTCGGCACGGTGGGCGAGCGGCTGCTGATCCTGCTCGACATCGAGCGCCTGTTGGTCTCGCCGGACATGGCGATCGTCGGCTGAGCGCGTGGCTCGCGCTGCGTTCACCGGTGGATCGCGGCACGCGCTAGATCACGCGACAGGCGCCTCGGGCGAGACGGACCGATGAGCACGATCACGCCGCAGCACTTCGATTTCGACTTGGCCGACTCGCTCGACGATGCCGCGTTCGAGCGCGTCCGGGCGCTGATTCGCGAACGCGCCGGGATCTCGCTGTCGCCCGGGAAGCGCACGATGGTGATCGGGCGCCTGTTGCGACGCGTGCGTGAGTTCGGACACCCGGACATTCGCAGCTTCGTCGATGCCGCGGCCCGACCGGGGAGCGCCGAGTCGCAGGCTTTCGTCAACGCCCTGACGACCAACCTGACCGCGTTCTTTCGCGAGGCGCACCACTTCCCCGTGCTCGTCGACCACCTCCGCAAGCGGCTCGCGGTACAGCCTTCGGCAAGGATCTGGAGCGCCGCCTGCTCGAGCGGCGAGGAGCCGTATTCGGTGGCGATGGCGGCGATCGAGGCCTTCGGGGCACGGCCGCCGATTCGGGTGCTTGCCAGCGACGTTGACACCGAGATGCTCGCGACCGGCCGCAGCGCGGTCTTTCCGCTCGATCGGATCGGAGGCGTGTCCGAGTCGCGCGTGCGTCGCTTCTTCCTGCGCGGCGTGCGCTCCAACGAAGGCAGCGTTCGCCTGGTACCCGACGCACGCTCGCTGGTCGAGTTCGCGTGGCTGAACCTCGCCGAGCCGTGGTCGCGCGCCGAGCGCAACGACGCGATCCTGTGCCGCAACGTCCTGATCTACTTCGACGAGGACACGCGCGGCGAAGTGCTGCGGCGCCTGCACGCCGCGCTGAACCCGGGCGGCCTGCTCTTCGTCGGCCACTCCGAGACCTGCGCCGAGCGGAGCGATCTGTTCGCCAACCTCGGAATGACCGTTTACCGGCGCATCGGATGAGACGATGAACCGCACACGCGTCCTGATCGTCGACGATTCCGCGCTGGTGCGCTCGCTGCTGCGCGCGATCATCGAAGCGCAGCCGGACCTCGACTGCGTCGGCGCTGCGGGCGACCCGTACGCGGCGCGCGAGATGATCCGAACGCTCGACCCGGACGTGCTGACGCTCGACGTCGAGATGCCGCGAATGGACGGCATCGACTTCCTCGAGAAGTTGATGCGCCTGCGGCCGATGCCGGTGCTGATGATCTCGACCCTCACCGAACGCGGTGCCGAGACGACGCTGCGCGCGCTGGAACTGGGCGCGGTCGACTTCGTATCGAAACCGAGGATCGGCGTCGCGCAGGGACTGCAGGCAGCGGGCGCGGAGATCATCGAGAAGATCCGGATGGCTGCGAACGTGCGCGTCACGCGCGGCGGCGCGGCCGGTGTCGCGTCGCTCGCCAGTCGCGGCCCGGCGACTGCGACATCGACATCGACATCGACGGGGACACCGACACCGACGACGCAGGCCCCGGCGGCGATGGCGGCGTCAGGGGCCGGCGACGCGCTCGTGCTCGCGCCGCGGCGCGCGCGCGACCGAGTCGGTACCGAACGCGTGGTCGCGATCGGCGCCTCGACCGGGGGGACCGAGGCGATTCGCGCGGTCCTCACGCGCCTTCCGGCCGACTTCCCGGCGATCGTGATCACCCAGCACATGCCGGAGGGGTTCACGCGCAGTTTCGCGCAACGTCTGGACGGCCTGTGCAGGATCCGGGTGAGCGAAGCCAGGGGAGGCGAGCGCCTGCTCGCGGGCAACGCCTACATCGCTCCGGGCGGCCACCACATGGTGGTCGAGCGAAGCGGTGCGAACTATCGGATCGCGATCTCGGACGCCGATCCGGTGAACCGCCACCGACCATCGGTCGACGTGATGTTCGACTCGGTCGCGAGCAGCGTCGGGCCGAACGCGATCGGCGTGATCCTCACCGGCATGGGGCGCGACGGCGCGGCAGCGATGCGCCGGATGCGCGACGCGGGGGCGTGGAACATCGCGCAGGACGAGGCGAGTTGTGTCGTCTACGGGATGCCGCGCGAGGCGCTGCTCGCCGGTGCGATCGACGATTCGGTCGCGCTCGAAGCGATCGCGTCGCGCCTGATCGAGCGGGCCAAGTCGCTGGGAACCGAGCTGTACCGGGTCTGAGCTCGCCGCCGCCGCTGGCGACGGCCGCGGCGCTCAGATCCCGATGTGGGACAGGATCCGTTCGAGGTGTGCCGCGAGTGGTGCCTCGATCATCGACATGCCCATCGTCAGCATCAGCAGCCCGGTGCCGATCGTGACCGGAAAACCGACCGCGAAGACGTTGAACTGGGGCGCGACGCGCGAGATCACTCCGAGCGTGAGCGTGATGAACAGCAACAGCGCGATGAACGGCAGCGCGAGCGCGAGCGCGAGCGTGAAGACCTCGCCGCCGAGCTGCACCGGAGAGCGCGCGAGCAGGAACTCGAAGCTCGGCTCGCCCGGCGGAAACACCGTGAAACTCTGGATCAGCGTCGCGACGACCGCGAGCGGGCCGTTCATCGCGACGAAGGCGAGCAGCGCGATCGTATTGACGAATCGCCCGACGGCGTTGGACGAGCCGCTTTGCGGGTCGAAAAAGCCCGCGAAGGAAAGCCCCATCTGCAAGCCGATTGCTTCCCCGGCGACTTCGAAACTCGTGAACAGCAGGCGGGCGATGAACCCGATCGTGAGGCCGATCAGCACTTCGCGTGTGACCAGAACGAAGGCGCCGGTTCCGGTCAGCGCAGCAGGGTCCGGCGGGGCGATTCCCGGGGCAGCGACCAGCGCCAGCACGAGCGAGAGCGCGACGCGCGCGCGAACGGGAAATGCACGATTCGAGAGAATCGGCGCCGCCGCCATCAGCGCGAGGATGCGGAAGAAGGGCAGCAGGACGCCGGCGAGCCACCCGAGCAGCTGGGACTCGGTGACCGAGATCATCCGCCGGCGATCGCCTGCGGAAGGCTGGTGAGTGTGCGCGCGATGTAATCGGTCAGCAGCGACAGCATCCACGGGCCGATCGTGACCAGCGTGAACGACACCGCGACCAGCTTGGGCAGGAACGAGAGCGTAGCCTCGTTGATCTGCGTGATCGCCTGCAACAGGCTCACCGACAGGCCGACGCCGAGCGCGACCAGGAGCATCGGCGCGGACACGATCATCATGGTCTCCATCGCCTGGCGGCCGAAGGTCACGACGTATTCAGGACTCATGGGATTGCGGCCTCGTTCGTTGCGTGGTTGTGATTCAGGGGGTCGAGAAGCTCGAGACGAGCGACCCGATCAGCAGGTTCCAGCCGTCGGCCAGCACGAACAGCATCAGCTTGAACGGCAGCGCCACCAGCACCGGCGAGACCATCATCATCCCCATCGACATCAGCAGGCTCGCGACGATCAGGTCGATCATCAGGAACGGCACGAAGACGAGGAATCCGATCTGGAACGCGGTCTTGAGCTCGCTCGTGACGAAGGCCGGGATCAGCACGCGCATCGGCACCTGGTCGGCGCTCACCGATTTGTCGATCTTCGCGATTCGGGAGAACAGCGCCAGGTCGGACTCGCGCGTCTGGCGCGACATGAAGGCGCGCAACGGGTCGGCGCCCTTGGCGATCGCCTCGTCGAAGGCGATCTTCTGTTCGGAGTAGGGCTTGTAGGCGTCGGCGTAGATGCGATCGAGCGTCGGCGACATCACGAAGAAGGTGAGGAACAGCGCCATCCCGACCAGCACCTGGTTGGGCGGCGTGGTCTGCAGCCCAAGCGCCTGACGCATCAGACCCAGGACGATCACGATCCGGGTGAAACTGGTCATCAGCAGCAACACGGCGGGCAGGAACGACAGCGCGGTGAAGACCAGCAGGGTCTGCACCGGCACCGAGTACGTCGTCCCGCCGCCCGGCGCCGGTGCGGAGTTCAGCGTGAGAAGGCCTTGCGCGCTCGCGCCGCCCGAGAACAGCGCAAGCGCCGTCAGGGCGAGCGCGACCGCGAGCAGCGTCGCCGGTCGGCTAAGAAGCTTTCGGAGCATTTCCGTGCTGGATTCGATTGAGAAGGGTGGCGAAGCCCGATGCACTCGCGGCGGGCGCCGCTTCGGCGGGCCAGTCGTCCAGCGTGGCGAGCAGCGTCATCGACTGGCCGGTGATTCCCACCACCAGGTAGCGACCGGCGGCCCGGACGACGGCGATGCGCTCGCGCGGGCCGACGGTCAGGCCGCCAACCAGGGCGAGCGCGTTGCTCGCGCCCTGACGCAATCCCTGCGCGCGCCGTGCCAGCCAGAGCGCTGCCGGGATCATCAGAAGGACCGCGGCGAACGCGATCAGCGAAGGCAGCATCGAAGCCGTCATCGTTCGATCTCAGTTGCGGTTGAGCCGGCGCAGTCGCTCGGACGGAGTGACGATGTCGGTCAGGCGGATGCCGAACTTGTCGTTGACCACGACCACCTCGCCCTGGGCGATCAGGCAGCCGTTGACCAGCACGTCCATCGGTTCGCCGGCCAGCGCGTCGAGCTCGACCACCGAGCCCTGCGCGAGCTGCAGGATGTGTTTGATCGGGATTCGCGTGCGCCCGAGTTCCACGGTCAGCTTGACCGGGATGTCGAGGATCATGTCGATGTCGTTGCTCGTCCCGGAACCGCGTGCGCCGGAGAGTTTCGGGAACAGGTGGGACGCGTCGGCGGTCTGTTCGACTTCCTGGGCGAGCACCGCCGGCGAGCCGTTCGGACCGGGCTTCTGTTCGGCGAGCGCCGTGTCCCAGCTGGGTTCACCCGGTTCGGCGTCGTGCTTGGTGTCATTTGTCATTTTGGGCTCCATAGAGCGCCTGCGCGCCGGTGGTGAGCGTCGATTGAATGCGAACCGAGTAGCGTCCGTTCGAGACGCCGTAGCGGCACTCGAACAAGGGCACGTTGTCGACCTTGGCTTCGATCGTCTCGCGCATGTCGAGCTCGATGAAGTCACCCGGCTTGAGCGAGATCAGCTGCTCGACCGTGGCGGTGGTGTCGGCGAGCTCGGCGACCAGCTCCACTTCGGCGACCTGGATCTGCTGAGTGAGCATGTTGACCCAGCGCCGGTCGGACGCGTTGTGATCGGCGCGCACCGGCGAGTTCAGCGTGTCGCGGATCGGCTCGAGCGTCGAGTACGGAATGCAGAAGTGCAGCGCGCCGCCGATCTCTCCGATCTCGATCTCGAAACTGGTGGTAACCATGATCTCCGACGGCGTGGCGATGTTCGCGAAGCGGGTGTGCATCTCGGATCGCACGTATTCGAGCTCGAGCGGAAAGACGTCCTTCCAGGCCTTTCCGTATTCGTCGCAGATCAGTTCGACGAGGCGCTGGATGATGCGCTGCTCGGTTGGCGAGAAATCCCTGCCTTCGATCCGCGTCTGGAGCTTTCCGTTTCCCCCGAACAGGCTGTCGATCATCGTGAACACGAGGTTCGGCTCGCAGATCACCAGCCCGCTGCCGCGCAGCGGGCGCACCTGCATGACGTTGATGTTCGTCGGGACGATGATGTTGCGCAGGAACGCGCTGTACTTCTGGACCTTTGCCTGGCCGACCGAGATCTCGGGGTTGCGGCGGATGAAGTTGAACAGCGACAGGCGCAGATTGCGCGCGAATCGTTCGTTGACGATCTCGAGCGTCGGCATGCGCCCGCGGACGATGCGCTCCTGCTTGGCGAGGTCGTAGGCCTTGACGCCGGTGCCCTCGCTTTCGTCGTCCGACGGGAGCGCGTCGCCGTTGACGCCGTCGAGCAGGGCGTCGACTTCTTCCTGAGAGAGGAACTGATCGGACATGGCGGCCTTACTGGACGATGAACTGGACGAAGTGCACGTTCTCGACGGGATTGGGCGGGCCGTCGTTGCCCGCCTTCACCGGCCCGGCGGGCGTGTCGTGCTTGGCTGATTTGCTTGCACCGGCGGAATCGTCCGCCGGCTTGTCGACCGAGGAGGCCTTGAGCGCTTTCGCCCTGGCCGGCGCCTTCCAGCCGAGTTCCTCGCCCGCGGCGAGTGCGATCTCGCTGGCGAGTTGCGTCTTGCCTTCGATGGTGAGCAGATCCTGCGACGACTTGGTCGAGAGCAGCATCAGCAGCGCGTTGCGGATCGCCGGAATGCTGGCGGTGACGCGGTTGCTCGCCGACGCGTCGGCCATCTCCAGCACGACGCTCACCTGGACGAAGCGCTCGCCGCCCGGATCGGAGAGGTTGACGGTGAACGGCTCGAGGGTCGCGAAGGTGCGCGATTTCTTCACCTGCGCCTGGACCGGCCCGGCGCCGGCCTGCGGGTTCGGCTGCAGCAGGTACCAGCCAGCCGCGCCGCCGCCGCCCACGACCAGCAGCGCGCCGGCGATGATCAGCAGCAGGCCTCTCTTTCCCTTCTTCGCGGGCGGGGCTTCGCCGTTCGTGTCCGACATCTGCGCTCCAGTGTGGCGGTCTCGAGATTCGCCGCTCCAGGTCGATTATTCGGACTGGCCGGCACTGCCGGTTCTCGGATAAGCGCCCGGGGATCGGTGCTATTCGCCGCAGCGCTCAGGCGAACAGGTCGACCAGGCCGTTTCCGCCGCGGCGCGAAGCCGATGCGGGAGTATCGGCGTCGCCTTGTCGGCGCGAGTCCGCGCGCGTGCCGCCGCGCGTGTCGGTGCCGGCGGCTGCGGGATCCTGCGCGTCGCGCCGATCCTGCGGCTGACCGAAGCCGCCTTGCCCGACCGTGGCATGCGACAGGTTGAGCCCCTGCTCGGAGAGCATCGAGCGCAACAACGGCAGCGATTGCTCGATCGCCTGGCGCGTCTCGGGTTGCGCGGCGGCGAAAGCGATCTCCATCGTCTCGCCGGAGAGCGTGAGCGAGACTTTCACCGGACCGAGCTCTTTCGGGTTGAGCGTGATCTCGGCCGATCGGATTCCCTGCATCGCGATCGTCGCGATCTGCGCCGATATCGCGGGCGCGAACTGCGCCGACTGCAGCGGCGCCGCGACGGCGAGCTGGGTCGGCACCGCGGCAACCGGTGTGTGCAACGGCGACGATCCGTTCGCGCCGGCTGCGTGGGCGAACAGGGCCGGATTGGCCGCGACAGCCGTCGCGTCGCCGCCACCGCGGCGCGCGGCGAATTCGAGCGTGTCGCGGATGTCGTACGCCGATGCCACGATCGCGGTGCTGCCGTCCGTGGCGGCGCTCGCTTCGGATGCGGCAGACGTTGCGGACGCGGCGGATGCGGCGGACCCGAGCGAGGCGGCGGCGTGCGATCGTGAGGCCGCCTTCGCGCCCGGGTTGACGCGCTGGGCGCGCGGCGACCGCGCGAGTTCGGCATCTCGCGCCTGCCCCTCGCCGCGGCCGTCCGCGGCGAGCGCGACGGTTGCCGCGCCCGGCATGCCGGGCAGCGCCGACGATTCGTCGGATGCGGCGTTCGCGGTAGCGGCGTTCGCAGCGGCGGCGTTCGCGGCGGTGGCGTGCGTGGCGGTGGCGTTCGCGGCGGTGGCATTCGCGACCGCGGTCGACGCGGCGATCGGCGCTGTCTGGCCGGGCAATGCAGCCGGCGCGGCGCCGGGGGCGGTGGGGCTGCCCGGCCCCGTGCCCGGCGCCGCATCGTCGGCTTCGCTCGTCGGCGCTTCACCGCTCGCCGCTTCGCTCGCGGCGTCGCCGATAGCGGATGCGCCCGGGTGCGGCGTCGAAGCCGACACGAGCAGCGACAGCGCGCTCGGCGGCGTTCCGGTCTGTTCGGCGAATCCGGGAAGCCCGGCGACGGCAGTGGGAACGCGGTCCTTCGCGGCGGCCTCGGGCGCGTCGGGCGCCGGGGGCTCCGGATCGGAGGATTCGGTCGACGCCTGGGTCGCGAGTTCCGCCCCGGAATCCGCTGTGTCGCCTCCGAGAAGGGCGGCCATCATCGCGGCGTCGAATCCGCCGCTGCCGCGCGGATCTCCCCGAGCGCTCGAGGTGGAGTCGGTCTGCGGCGAACTCGGTTTGAGCTGGTCGATCATCGTCATTCCTCTCGGCGGTTGCGCAGGTACACCTGCGTCGCGAACTCGTCGGTCTGTATCTGCTCCGAGCGGCGCTTGCGAAGGCGCAGTGCGGATTCGCGTCGCTCGTGCAGCGTCTCGAGGGCTTTCAGCCGTCGTTGTCCCTGCGCGAGAACGGTCTCGCGTTCGGCGCTGGCCTCGGCGAGCCGTGCGCTCAGGCGATCCTGTTCGCCGATCGCGCGGTCCAGTTTCCCGGTGAAGCGTTCGTGCACGCCCACCGTGACGGCGCTGAACGCGCGGCGCGCGACCTTGGGAGAACGCGTGTCGTAGTCGCGGCGATAGCCCTGGAGCATCTGCAGCGTCGAGTTCGCCGTTTCCGAGTCGGAACGCGCGCGCGCCGCCAGGCCCGCGGCCCGGTCGCGTTCGCGACGCTGCAGTTCGATCAGAAACGACAGTGCGGCGCGCCGGGTCATCGGTCACCCGACGGAGCAAGAAGCGCCTCGAGCGCGTCGCGCGCCTGCGCCAGCGTGCTGCTCTCGTGCATCGACTGGTGCAGCATTTCGGCAATGCGCGGATGCAGCGCGATCGCCTGGTCGATCTCGGCATCGGTGCCGGCGACGTAGGCGCCGACCGAGATCAGGTCGCGGCTGCGCTGGTAGCGCGACCACAGCGCCTTGACGCGGCGCGCGAGCTGTTGGTGCTGAGCGTCGGTGACGTTGTGCATCACGCGCGACACCGACTGCTCGATGTCGATCGCCGGATAGTGTCCGCTGTCGGCCAGCGAGCGCGACAGCACGAAGTGCCCGTCGAGAAACGAGCGCGCGGCGTCGGCGATCGGATCGTTCTGGTCGTCGCCTTCGGCCAGCACCGTGTAGAAGGCGGTGATCGACCCGTTGTCCCGGCCACCGTTGCCGGTGCGCTCGACCAGTTGGGGCAGGCGCGCGAAGACCGACGGGGGATAGCCTTTCGTCGCCGGCGGCTCGCCGATCGCGAGCGCGACCTCGCGGGCGGCCATCGCGTAGCGCGTGAGCGAGTCCATCAGCAGCAGGACCTGCTGCCCCTTGTCGCGGAAATGCTCGGCGATCGCGGTCGCGTAGACGGCACCCTGCATCCGCAGCAGCGGCGGCGAATCGGAGGGTGCCGCAACGACGATCGAACGACGCAGGCCCTCGACGCCCAGGATGTCCTCGACGAACTCCTTCACCTCGCGCCCGCGCTCGCCGATCAGCCCGACGACGATCACCTCGGCTTCGGTGAAACGCGCCATCATCCCGAGCAGCACGCTCTTGCCGACGCCGGCGCCGGCGAACAAACCCAGCCGTTGTCCGCGACCGACGGTGAGCATCGCGTTGATCGCGCGGATTCCGGTGTCGAGCGGCGTGCGGACGGGCTCGCGTTCCATCGCCCCCAGTGCCCTTCGCTGGATCGGCTCGGGGCGCACGTTCTCCAGAGGACCCAAGCGGTCGAGAGGTTCGCCGCGCGCGTCGATGACGCGTCCCAGCAGCCCGGCGCCGATCGGCAGGTGGCGCATCCGATCGGTGTTGCGCCGCCAGGGGTGGGACTCGCTGCCCAGGCGCGGTGCGCGTACCGGCATTTCGATCGGCGTGACGCGCGCGCCCGGCGACAGCCCCTGGGTGTGCCCGGTCGGCATCAGGTAGAGCCTGTCGTCGCCGAATCCGACCACCTCGGCCTCGATCGGCGCGACGTCGGACCCGGGCGGCTGATCGACCACGCAGATGCTGCCCACCGGAAGCCGAAGACCGGTGGCCTCGAGCACGAGTCCGGCGACGCGCACGAGTTTGCCGTAGACGGCGATCGGCTGCGACACCCGGACGAAATCGCCATAGCGCCCGAGAAGGGCCGACACCCGGGCACGCCCCGGCGCTGGCGCGTCCGCCTGCGCGTCCGCCGGCGCCGCCCGATCCCGGATCGTGGCCTCAGCCATCGTCGATTTCGCCTCCTGGCGCGTCGATGCGACCGATCGACGCGAGCACGCGTTGCCAGCGCGTGGCGACGGTTGCGTCTACGTCGGCGACCGGCGAGAGCACCCGGCATCCGCCGCGCGTGATCGACGCGTCGGCCGCGACGCGGCCGTTGCGCTGCTGCAGCGCGGGTCCGATCGCTCCCTCGACCTGCGCGAGGTCGGCGGGGTTGACGAGTACCGTGTAGGTGGATCGCTCGTCGATCAGCGACGAAACCGCTTCCTGCACGACCGTGACGATCGCCTCGCGATCGGTGACGATCGCCTTGCGCAGCGTGTGTCGAGCGATTTCGATCGCCAGATCGACCAGCTCGTCGGCGACCGACTGTTCGAGCGCGGCGAACTGTTCGCCCAGCGACGCTGCGAGTTGCGCCGCGCGTGCGCCGAGCGACTGATCGGCCGCGCCGCGGTCGCGCGCTCGATCGCGCGTCGCCTGCTTTTGCGTCGCCTCGACTCCCTGACGAAAGCCCTCGCGTTGTCCGCGGCGTCGCCCGGCCAGGTAGGCCGGGTCGTCGCCGTAGAGGTCGTCGTCGTCGGGCGGAGTGTCGTTGCCGGCGATCTCCGAGAGGTTGAACGGGCGAACTTCGGTGAGATCTTCGGCGCCGATGATCCTGCTAGAGATAGGCATCGTCGCCGCCCCCGCCGATCATCAGCTGGCCGTCGTCGGCCAGGCGCTGCGCGGCCTTGAGGATCTCCTTCTGCTGCTCCTCGACCTCGACGATTCGCACCGGGCCGAGCGACTCGAGGTCTTCGCGCAGCGTCTCGGCGGCGCGCTGGCTCATGTTGCGGAAGATCTTCTCGCGCAACTCCGGGTCGGCACCCTTGAGCGCGACCACCAGCTGATCGGTCTGGATCTCGCGCAGCAGCGCCTGGATTCCCCTGTCGTCGACCTTGATCAGATCGTCGAAGGTGAACATCTGGTCGACGATCGTCTGCGCCAGATCGGGTTCGGACTCGCGGATCGATTCGATCACGGTCTGGTCCTGCCCGCTGCCCATGAAGTTGAGGATCTCGGCGGCGGCTTTCGAACCGCCCAACCGTGTCTTCTTGACCCGATCGGCGCCCGAGAGAACCTTCGAGAGAACCTCGTTCAGTTCCTTGAGCGCGCTGGGCTGGATGCTGTCGAGCGTCGCGATGCGCAGCACCACCTCGTTGCGCAGTCGCTCGGCCAGCTGCATCAGGACGGCGCAAGCCTGGTCCCGCTCCAGGTGCACAAGTATCGTCGCGATGATCTGCGGGTGCTCGTTGCGCACCATCTCGCCGATCGAGGCCGCGTCCATCCACTTCATGCTCTCGATGCCGGAGATGTCGTCGCCCTGCATGATCCGGTCGATCAGCAGCCCGGCCTTGTCCTCGCCGAGCGCGCGCGTGAGCGCGCCGCGCACGTATCCGTCGGTGTCGTTCACCAGCGTGCTGCGCTGTTCGGCCGCGAGGTGAAAACGCTCGAGCACCTGAGCGACCTGGCTCTTCGTCGTCGACTTCAGTTTCGACATCGCCTCGCCCAGGCGATGCACTTCCTTCGGCGAGAGGTGCTTGAACACCTCCGCCGCGCTCTCTTCGCCCAGCGCGAGGAGAAGGATCGCTCCGTCAACCAGACCTTCGTCGTCCATGTTCTCTGTCTTTCAAAGGCCTCAGGCTTCCTTGCTCACCCACGAGCGCACCACGCCGGCCACCACAGCAGGATCGTTGCGCGCGAGATTGAGCGCCGCATCACCCGCACCGATCTGCGTAGCGTTTCGGGCGACGCCCGGCGGTGCCGGCAACGAGACGTCGTTCTCCACGCGAGCGTTGACCAGCGCCCGCGCGCCGGCACCGGAGGCCGGATGCGCGTTCATCGACTTGAGCGCCGGGCGGATGACGGTGAAGATCACCACCAGCGCGAGCACCAGCATGCCGAGGTAGCGCCCGGACTCCTTCGCCATGGCGATGTTCTCGGGCTGTTTCCAGAGCGGCAGTTCAGGCTCCTTCGGAAGTTCTTCGCGAGAGAACGGCGCGTTGACGACGTTGATCGAGTCGCCGCGGTCCTTGGCGAATCCGATCGCCTCGCGCACCAGCGCGTTGATGTTCTCCAGTTCGGCGGCTTCGAGCGCGATCCAGCTCACTTTCCCGTCGGCCGCGACCGACTTGCGGTGGTTGACCACGACCGCGGCGGTGACGCGCTTGACGTTTCCGGTGCCGTTGCGCGTTACGCGCACCGTCTTGTCGACCTCGTAGTTGGTGACCGCGTCGCGCCGACCGCTGCCCGTGCCGGCGCCCGCGGCGCTGGCAGCCGCCTGCGTGGCCTGCGCCGGCCCGTTGATCGGGGCTCGCGCCTGCGCGGCGGGCTGGTTCGAGAGCGCGCCCGGAATTCCTTGCGCGTTGGCCGCCCCCGCCTTCTCGGAGGCTTCGCTGACCTGCTGGCTGCGGACCGCGGCCGGCTCGTTGCCCTGATTCGGTCGGTACTGCTCGGCGGTGGATTCGCTCTGGGTGAAATCGACGTCGGCGCTGACCTGGGCGCGAACGTTCTCGCGCCCGAGGATCGGTTCGAGGATGTCGACGATGCGCTGGATGTAGCCCGATTCGATCTGGCGGATGTAGTTGAGCTGATTCGGATCGAGCCCGGTGCTGCCCGCCTCTCCGGCGGCCGACAGCAGCGCGCCGCTCTGGTCGATCACGTTCACGCTCTTGGGGCTGAGTTCCGGAACCGACGCTGCGACGAGGTGGACGATTCCGGCGACCTGCGAGCGATCGAGCGTGCGCCCGCTGTGCAGCGCCAGCAGAACCGACGCCGACGGTTTTTGCTGCTCGCGCAGGAACCCGTTCTGTGCCGGCAGCGCGAGGTGCACGCGCGCGCTCTGCACGGCCGAGAGCGACTGGATCGAGCGCGACAGCTCCCCTTCGAGGCCGCGCTGGAAGTTCAGGCGTTCCTGGAACTGGGTCACGCCGAAGCGTTGTGTCTCCATCAGCTCGAAACCGACCGTGCCGCCGCGCGGCAGCCCCTGCGAGGCGAGCTTCAGACGCGCGTCGTGCACCTGGTTCGCCGGAACCAGGATCGCGCCGCCGCCCTCGGTGTGCCGATACGGGACGTTCATCTGCGCGAGCGCCGCGACGACCGAGCCGCCGTCGCGGTCCGACAGGTTCGCGAACAGCACCCTGTAGTCCGGTGTTCGCGCCCAGTTGATGCCGGCGACGACGATCGCCGCGAGCGCCACGAGCCCGAACATCAGCATCAGGATCTGTCTGACCGGAAGATTGACGAGCGCGCTCGCCGGGGCGGCCTGTGAAGTGGGTGACGCCAATGCGGTATCCATTCGTGTTCTAGAGCTCGGCGTTAGGGTCGACGAAACGATTGTCCGCAGAACTTGAGGGCGGCAAAGCCGGAAATAGCGCCAGATCCGGTTGCTATTTCACGCCTGTGCGCCGAGGGCCTTCGATAGAGTCACCAGGCATCATGCATCGCCGCCGCTGGGCGCGATCGAATCGGAGATTCGAGATGGAACTGAAACTTCTGGGAAGCGCGGCGCTTCAGGCGCTGCAAGGCGCCAAGGCTGGCGGCGCGGCGGCCGCGCTCGGGGGGGCCGCGAATCCCGCTGCCGGCTCCGGGGCGAACTTCACCTCGGCGCTCGATCAGGCGCTGAAGTCGGTGAGCCAGTCCCAGGACAACGCCGCGGCGCTGCAACGCCAGTTCCAGATGGGCGTCGAGTCGGTGAGCCTCGAGGACACGATGGTCGCGATGCAAAAGGCCCAGATCGGGTTCCAGGCCGCGATGTCGGTGCGCAACCGACTCGTGTCGGCCTACTCCGACATCATGAACATGCAGGTGTAGCTCCCGCGGTTCATGTCGATCCAGCGCACGAAGCGAACGCGTGCGTTGACATTCCCCGGCACGCGCAGCATCTCGGCATTGCCCGACATGGCGAGCAGCGCGTCGACGAATACCGCTCGATCAGACTGCTCTGCATACAGGATATTCTTCCGCGAAACGCACTGCACGGGCCGCTTGCGCCGAAGCCAGGCTCGGTGCGAGCGCAACACGACAGGACAGGGGCAATGGATCATACGATCGTGATTGGGGCGGGCTCCGGGATCGGCGCCCGCGTCGCCCGACGAATCGCGCGCTCGGGACAATCGTTGTTGCTGCATACCGGCAGCAATCGCCGCGGGCTCGAGTCCGTGGCGGAAAGCTGTCGCAGCGCGGGCGCGAACGTGGATCTGTGCCTCGGCGACCTGGCCGACGACGGCACTTTCGGCTGCGTCGAGCAATGGCTGGCCAGGATTCCGGTCGGCGCGCTGACCGGGATCGTATTCGCAGCCGGTTATCGCGAACAAGAGCGCGATCTCCGAGACCAATCCGGAGGACGTGGCCGCCGCGTTTCAGAGAATGCCCGTGGCATTTCATCGTCTGGTTCGATCGGTCGCGCCGTATCTGATGCCCGAGCGCGGGCGGATCGTCTGCGTGAGCGCGTTCGGCCCGCACCGGCCGCGGCATTTTCGGTTCTTTGCGACGGCACCGGCAAAGGCCGCTCTGGAAGCCCAGATCCGGATCTTCGCCGCCGAGTTCGCATCACGCGGCATTGCCTGCAATGCGGTCGTGCCGGGCTTTATCGCCAAGGAGGCCGGCCGCCCTTCGTCACTCGATGCCTCGCAATGGCAGGCCATTGTCGACGAGATCCCGATGGGACGCCTGGGCACATCCGACGACGTCGCGGCAGTGATTCAACTGCTGCTCTCGGCGGATGCCGGCTACATCACCGGACAGGTGCTGCATGTGGATGGCGGACTGATGCTGTGAATGCGCCGCATCGCGCCGCGGGCGGCGGCCGCTGCCGGGGTGGCTAGGGGGGCCAGGGGCAGGGCTCTCGGGTGGCCGGTACGCGCCTTCGCAGCGTCTAGAACTTGAACGCTTTCACCGCCTGTTCCCAATTCCTTCCGTCGAACTGCGCCACTTCGACGTTGCGCCCTTCCTCGGCGAAGCAGTCAAGACAGCGGATGTTGATCGTGTACATGTCCGGCGCCGCGCGCGGATTGCAATACGGATGAATGCCACAGTGCCTGCAGAACCAGTGCCTGGCGGCTCCCGACCCGAACTGGTAGAGCGACAGCGCATCGTGCCCGCGGAGCAGCCGGAAGCGCTCTGGTGGCACGCGATGATGCAAGGCGCCCTTGCGCGTGCAGATGGAGCAGTTGCATTGTGTGGCCCGCGTGAGGTCGGTGTCGATCTCGAAGCGAACCGCGCCGCAGTGACAACTCCCCCCGTAGGTTTTCATGATCGACCTTGGTGCCGTAGGTGGTCACGCCGCGCGGGGCGTCTGGCTGGCGAGTCACCGTGCGTGCAGCGAACCCGGCGCGCGGCGGTTCCGAGCCATGTTTCGGTTACTGTCTGACGGGCTGTCCAGCGAACCGTCCAATTCTTTACAAGGGTTTGACCAACCACTAGTATCGTTCGCCAAGGGTCTTCTTGCGAGTCGCTTTCGAACAGCCGCCACGGTACGCCAGGCGGCCCAACCAACGGAGTGTCGCATGTCTATACGGCAGAAAACTGCGTTCGCCGCCGCCATCCTGGCGGTGTCTTCCTTCACGCTGGCCCAGGCACAAACCGTCGAATGGGTTGCAGGGCAGTTGGGCGGCGGCTGGTACACCATGGTCACGGGCATGGCGAAACTGGTCGAGGAGAGCAACCCTGGCATGTCGGTGAAGGTCGTTCCGGGCGGCGGCACCGCGAACCCGTCGAAGATCCAGGCTGGCCAGAGCCAGCTTGGCATGGGCCTGGATATCTTCGCGAAGATGGCGCGCGAGGGCACCAACATCTATCAGGGCAAGCCCCACGGCAAGTTGATGATGATCGGGCAGAGTTTCTCGGACAATTACCTGCATTTCATCCGCGGAGAGAACGTCAATCTGAGCATGGAGGAGGTGTTCAAGACCAAGAAAGTGAATATCGGGGTGACCAAGGCCGGTTCCTCCGACGAGATGAGCTTTCGCTTCGTCATGGAGTACTACGGCACCTCCTACGACGACATGCGCAAGAACGGCGCCAAGATCGTGCAGGGCGACTACAGCGAACTGGCCTCTGCCTTCAAGGACGGCCAGGTCGACTATCTCTTCATCGTGCTGGGCATTCCGGGCGCAGCGGTCATCGACATGTCGCAGGGCCGCAAGGGCAGGCTGATCCCCTGGTCGGACAAGTTGCGCAGCGATTTCGTCCAGAAGTACGGTTACTCTCCGGGCGTATTTCCCGCCACCACCTACCCCGCCTATCAGACGAACCCGGTCTCGACCGTCGTGATGGCGACGACCTTGATGGTCTCATCGGACCTGGCGGAGGATACGGTCTACAAGATCACCAAGTCGCTGTGCGAGAACACCGCCAAGCTGCCCAATATCCATGCCAGCATGAGCGTGTTCAACTGCAAGACGGCGACCAAGATCCGGCCCGTCCCGGTGCATCCGGGGGCGCTGAAGTACTTCAAGGAAAAGGGCTTGCTCTGATCCGCCCCGCGATCGACACGGCCCCGCCTGCGTGCGGGGCCGTGCTTTCTGATCGGCGACAAATCGATGCGTGAACTCACGGGCACCGTTCGCCTGGCCATCGTGGCTTGGGCAGCAGTGACGACCCTGTTTCATCTGTACACCGCCGGCTTCGGCTTCTTCGAGCCGCGCTCGCAGCGTTCGCTGCATCTGCTGATGCTGCTGCCGCTCGCCTTCGTGCTGTTCCCGGGGCGGGCGGCTTCCCCGCGCGCGCGCCCGTCGATCGTCGATTGGGGGCTCGCCTTCCTGGCCATCCTGCCGAACCTGTACTCCTACCAGGAAGCGTTCCGAATCAATCTGCGCTTCGAGAATGTCGATCCGCTGTTGCCGATGGAACTGGTCATGGGCACGCTGGCGACGGTGCTGATCGTCGAGGCGCTGCGCCGGGCCGTGACGCCGGTGCTGGCCGGGCTGCTGTTGCTCGGCATCGCCTACCTCTTCGTCACCGAATACATGCCGGGCATCCTGCATTTTCGCCACCTGGCCTACTCGGAGATCGTCGAGACCATGTACCTGCTCAACGGCATGGGCATGTACGGCGCGATCACCGGAATTTCCTCGACGATGGTGGCGATCTTCATCATCTTCGGCGCCCTGATCGACGGCAGCGGGGTCGGCCGGCTGTTCCACAATCTGGGCACCAAGATCGCCGGCCAGCAGGCCGGCGGGCCAGGCAAGGTGGCGGTGGTCAGCTCGGCCCTCTTCGGCACGATCAGCGGCTCTTCAACGGCGAACGTCTTCACCACCGGCGCCTTCACGATCCCGGCGATGATCCGGCTGGGCTACCGTCGGCACTTCGCCGGCGGGGTCGAGGCGGCGTCCAGCGTAGGCGGCCAGATCATGCCTCCGGTCATGGGGGCGGGCGCCTTCGTGATGGCCGAAATCACCAACATCCCCTATACGCAGATCATGATCGCCGCCACCATCGGCGCGACTTGCTACTTCTTCATGATCTTGCTGTGTGTCCATCTGGAGGCCAAACGGCTGAAGTTGAGCGGCGTCGACGCGGCCGACATACCGCATTGGCGCGTGGTGCTGAAGGATGCGCATCTGACGATCCCGGTCGGCGTGCTGCTGACCCTGCTGTTGCTGCATTTCTCGCCGCATTTCGCGGCGTTCTGGTCGGTCGTGGCGGTAGTCGCCTGTTCGTGGCTGCGCAAACACACGCGGATCTATCCCAAGCGGCTCTGGCTCATGCTGGCCGCCGGCGGGAGCAACATGGTGATCGTCGCGCTGGCCTGCGCGGGCGCCGGCATGGTCATCGCCTGCCTGACCGTGACCGGGATGGTGATCTCGATCTCGACCATCGTGAATTCGCTGTCGGGCGGAAATTTGCTGCTGGCGGGTTTCCTGCTGATGTTCACGACGCTGGTGCTGGGCATGGGCGTGCCGACTACTGCGGCCTACATCATCGGCGCCGCGATCGGTGCGCCGATCCTGATCGAGATGGGTGTACCGATGCTGGGCGCGCACATGTTCGTGTTCTATTTCTCGATCCTGGCCGATGCGACGCCACCGGTGTCGGTTGCCTCGTATGCCGCCGCCGCGATCGCGAAGGCGGACCCGATGCGCACCGGTTTTGCGGCGTTCCGGCTGGCGCTGGCCGGCTTCGTCATCGGCTACAGCTATCTCTACACGCCGGCGCTGCTGATGCAGGGCCCGGCGATCGAAATCATCGGACAGGTGCTGGTAAACATTCTGGGTCTGACCATCGTGGCGGCCGGGCTATTCGGCTACTTCCGCATGTCGCTGGCGATGCCCCTGCGGTTGCTGCTGATTCCAGCCGGGCTGGTCATCACGCTGCTGGAACTCTATCCGGTCTGGCCCCGCATCGGCATCGAGCTGGTGCTGCTGGCCGGGCTGTGGTTCATGCCAAAGATGAATCGGCTGCTCAGCACCGCGCGCTAGAGCGACCGGCAATCCTCTGAACCATCGGACCGATCAAAACCCCGGAACCAGCGAAAATGGCGACGAATTCCAAGGCCGCCGCTCCGATCGTGGTGATCGGTGCCGGCATTGTCGGCATGGCCAGTGCGTGTTATCTCCAACGTGCCGGGTATGCGGTGGTGGTGCTCGACCCGAACCCGCCCGGCGAGGGCGCGTCTTTCGGCAACGCGGGCTGCCTGAATGGATCGTCGGTTGTGCCGGTCTCCATGCCCGGGATGCTGTCGCAGGTGCCGCGCTGGCTGCTCGATCCGGAAGGACCGCTGGCGATCCGTTGGCGTTATCTGCCCGCGCTCGCACCTTGGTTGTACCGCTTCGCGCTCGCCGGCAGGCCCGACCGGGTGCGCGAAGTGGCGAAGGCGCTGCGCACCCTGCTCGCGTCGTCGATCGAGAGCTACGGGCCGTTGGCGAAGGACGCGGGGGCGGAGGGACTGATCCATCGCCGCGGGCATCTGTTCGCCTATCGCAGCGATGCGGCCTACGAGAAGGACGGCGCCGCGATGCAGTTGCGCCGGGATAACGGCATCGAAATCGACGAGCTGTCCGCTGACGAGTTGCGCCAGCTCGAGCCGCATCTGTCGCACGACTACATCCGCGCCCGGCTGATCCGCGAGAATGGGCATTGCGAGAATCCGCCGCGCCTGGTCCGGAGTTTTGCCGAAATGCTGGTCCGCAACGGCGGTGCGATCCGCCGCGAGAAGGCGGTCGATTTCGTCGTCGAAGGCACGCGCGTGACCGGCGTGCGCACCGAGACCGGCGTGCAATCCGCCGCTGGCGTGGTGATCGCGGCCGGCGCCTTCTCCAAGCCCCTGGCCGCCAAGCTGGGTGACCGCGTGCCGCTCGATACGGAGCGGGGCTACCACGTCATGGTCCGCGATCCCGAGGTGGCGCCGCATATTCCCACCAACTCGGTCGACGGCAAATTTGTAGTCACGCCGATGGAGGCCGGGCTGTGTTTCGCCGGCACGGTGGAGTTCGCCGGGCTGGCCGCGCCGCCCGACTGGCGCCGGGCGCGCATCCTGTTGAAGCAGGGTCAGGCGATGTATCCCGGCCTGGCGCGCGAGATCCCCGAGGACCGGCTGTCGATGTGGATGGGCTTCCGGCCCAGCATGCCGGATTCGCTGCCCGTGATCGGCCCGGCCAGCCGCTTCGGCAACGCCTTCTACGCCTTCGGTCACGGCCATGTCGGCCTTGTCGGCGGCGCGATGACCGGGCGCGTCATCGCTGCGCTGGTCGCGCGCCAGCCGCCGCCCATCGACATTGCACCGTTCAGCGCCGGCCGCTTCTAGTCAAGTCGTCGACCGGTTGCGCTGGCGCCGTGTCACATTGAGCCCGCACCGACGACGAAGATCGGTTCGCCCAGCCGGTCCATGATCGGGGTGACGCCCAGGCCGGGACCGTCATTGGCCCGGGTGCGGCCGGCAACGACGACCGGCCCGCCCTCGGCGATCTTCTCGGTCACCTTCAGGTAGGAGGAAGTGACGGAGAACCGATGCTTCTCCGGCGTCGAATGGGCGAGGTGCAGGATGGTGGCCCCGGTGATGTCGGCACCCGGCATGTCCTCGATGGTCAGGCCGATGCCCAGCGCGACGCAGAGATCGCGAATCTGCCGCGCTTTGGTCAGACCGCCGACCTTGCCGATCTTCACGTTGACCACGTCCATCGCGCGGTCGGCGTGGGCCCGCAGAAGCGAGGCGACGTCCTGGATCGATTCATCGAGGATGAAGGGCAGGTCCGTGTGCTGGCGTACCGTCAGGCATTCCTCGTAGGACAGGCAAGGCTGCTCGATATAGACGTCGAGATCGGCCACCGCCCTGCAGAGCCGCAGCGCGTCGGCCGTCAACCAGCCGGTATTGGCGTCACAGATCAGCTTGCCCCCGGGTTGCATCAGCGCGGCGACGGCACGGATGCGTTCGACGTCCTCGTCCGCCACGCCGCCGACCTTGAGTTGGAAATGCCGGAAGCCATTCATCTGGTGCGCGGCGACCCGGCCCGCCATCGCCTCGGACGACTCCTGCGAGATCGAGCGATAGACCGCGAAATCCGCGCCGAAGCGACCACCCAACAGACTGCACAGCGGCAACCCGGCGTACCTGCCCAGAATGTCCCAACAGGCAATGTCGAGCGGGCTCTTGCAGTACGCATGCCCCTTTAGCGTGGCATCCATGACGGCATTGATGCCATCGAGTTCAAGCGGGTTGCGGCCGATCAGTGCCGGGGCGATCTCCGCGATGCCCGTGCGCACGCCATTGGCATATGCCGCAAGATAGACCGGCCCGAGCGGACAGATCTCGCCCCATCCGGTGATGCCGGCATCGGTGTCGATACGAACGATGGTGCTGTCATACGAGGTGATTGCCTTCGAATCGGACCAGCGATAGCTGCCTTCCTCCAACGGCAAGAGCACCCGATAGGCTGAGATACGGCTGATTTTCATGTTCCCTCGACGCGAGCCTTGCTTGTCGCTGCCGGGCATGCGGCCAACGGAAAACCCGACGCTTGATGCTCTCTTCCGTGTGCCCGGCAGTCCTATGCTTTCACATTCGTCCGACGGGAACAACAGCACGGATCACCTGCGGCAAGAGCGGCACGATTCGGCGCCCCGAAGGCGCAGCGGCAATAACGTTTCTGCGACAATCGGCTCATGACCGCATCCACTGCACACGCACGATTCGCCCACGGCGGCAAGGCGGTTTACGGCGCCCGCCTCGGCATCCTGATGCTGGAAGCGCGCTTTCCGCGCATTCCCGGCGATATGGGCAATGCCGGTACCTGGCCGTTTCCGGTCCTGTACCGCGTGGTCAAGGATGCTTCGCCCGAGCGGGTGGTGACGCAAAAGGCCACGGGGCTACTGCAATCCTTCCTGGATGCGGCGCGCGCACTGGTCGAGATGGGGGCCGATGGCATTACCACCAATTGCGGCTTTCTGTCGATCTACCAGCGCGAGATCGCGGCGCATGTGCGGGTGCCGGTGGCGAGTTCCAGTCTGATGCAGGCACCCTTCGTCCAGAGCATTCTGCCCCCTGGCAAGCGCGTCGGCATTCTGACCATCAGTGCGCGCACGATGTTGCCCGAGCATCTGGCAGCGGCCGGGGTCGACGCCGATACGCCAGTGGTCGGCACCGAGGAGGGGCGCGAATTCACCCGGGTGATCATCGGCGATTTGCCGACTATGGACGTCGCGGCGGCGGAACAGGACATCCTCGAGGCCGGTCAGCGTCTGGTCGCGCAGCACCCGGACATCGGCGCCGTGCTGCTGGAATGCACCAACATGTCACCTTATGCCCGCGCGCTGAGCCAGCATCTGCGCCTGCCGGTCTACGATATCTTCAGCTTCATCACCTGGTTCCATGCCGGTCTCAGCCCGCGCGATTTCGGTCATCCGGCCAGCGCGGCGCGCGCCTGGAGCGAACGATAAGCTCGCCGCCCGACGGATCGATTCAAAGGCACACCGAACGATGACGCACAACAGCTCCTTTGCGGCGCCGCTGACGCGCGCGCTGGCCCGGTTCATCGCCGGGAGTTCGGCGAACCCCATCCCGGATCCGGTGATCGCGATGGCGCGGACCGTCATCAAGGACGGCACGGGCGCCCTGCTGGCCGCCGCCAATCCGGACTATTCGACCGGCCGGTTGGCCGCCGCCTTTGCCCGCGACCAGGGCGGGACGCCAGAGGCCAGCATCGTCGGTCACGGCTTCAGGAGTTCCGCCAGCATGGCGGCTCTGGCCAACGGCACGATGGGCTATGCCTGCGACGTCGAACCACACCACCCCGAGGCGATCCTGCATCCGATCGCCATCATGGTGCCGGTCGCGCTCGCCATGGCCGAGCGCACGGGCGCCAGCGGCGCCGACCTGATCGCTGCCGTCGTGTTGGGCTGCGAGGTGGAATACCGCGTCTCGATGGCGCTGGGGCCGTCCGAGCAATATGCGCTGGGTTTCCACCCGTCGGCGGTGTGTGGCTGCTTTGGCGCGACGGCCGCCGCCAGTCACCTGCTCGGCCTGCCGGAAGAGGCGGTCGTGCGGGCGCTCGGTCTCGCCGCCTGCCAGGCCTCGGGCATGATGGCGTGGGAATCGGACCCGACGGAGAATGCCCGGCCCTTCCAGATGGGCATGGCCGCGCGCAACGGCGTGACGGCGGCGTTGCTGGCTGCTTCGGGCTTCGGCGGGCCGATGGCGGTGTTCGATCATGGCCACACGATTTTCCGCGCCTTCAGCCGCGACCCGCGGCCAGACTTGCTGACCGCCGATCTGGGAACGCGGTATGACGGCATCATGGAACTCGCGATCAAACCCTATTCCTGCGTGTCCTTCCTGCATCCCGGCCTGGATGCGATGCTCGGGCTGATCCGCGAGCACGCGATCGACCCGCAGGATATCGAGGCGATCACGCTGCGTTTCCCCAGGGACGGCATCCACTGCGTCGACGACAACCCGCTGAAGAGCCATTGCGCGCAGTACATCCTGCCGGTGGCGGTGGTGAACGGCGAATTGAAGGTCGCTGATATCTTCATCGACCGCCGCTTGAGCGATCCCGCCATCGCCGCCATGTGCCGCCGGGTTTCCGTCGTTGCCGACCCCGAACTCGACCCGCTGTTCCCGGAGTTCTACGCCTCCATCATCGATATCGACCTGAAATCGGGGCAACGCCACAGCCGGCGCAACGACATCGCGCGCGGCTATCCGGAAACCCCGTTGAGCGAGACGGCTCTGGCCGAGAAGTTCGCGCGGCTCGCCGGCTCCGTCGCCTCGCCGGCCGGGGTGCAGCGTCTGGAAGTGGCACTGGAGGGGCTTTGGGACGCGCCCGACGTGGCGGCGCTGGCCGCAGCGCTGTGTCACCCTCAAGGAGAAGCGGCATGAATCATCCTGGGAATACCCCCCTTAGGGTTGGACTGGCGGGATTGGGCAATGTCGGCAGCGATCTCGCCCGGCGACTGACCAAAACACCGATCCCCGGTCTGACGCTCGTCGCGGCCAGCGCACGCGACCTGGACAAGGCACGGGTTACCGCCCGGGAGATCGCTCCGGCGCTCGAGATCGTGCCGCTGGCCGAACTGCCGCGGCACTGCGACATCGTCGTCGAATGCGCGACGGCGGACAGCTTTCCGGAGATCGCGCGTGTCGTGCTGGAAGCCGGCAAGTACCTGATCGCGGTCAGCGCCGGCGGCGTGCCGAACTGCCCGGAGATGGAGGATCTGGCGCGCCGTCACGGCGGGCGGGTGCGCATCGCCTCGGGCGCCATGCCAGGGCTGGACATCTTGCGCTGCGCGGCCGAGGGCAGCATCCGCTCGGTACACCTGAAGTCGCGCATCAAACCTGGCTCGATGGCGCACGAGCCCTATCTGCTCGAGCGTGGATTCGACTTCACCAGGCAGCCTCCGAGCACGCCGGTCAAGGTGTTCGACGGCACGGCGGGCCAGGCGGCGGCCGCCTTTCCCCGGCACTTCAACGTTGCTGTGGCGCTCAGCCTGGGCGGTATCGGCTTCGAGCGCACGACGGTCGAGGTCTGGGTCGAAGATGGCATTTCAGGGGCGATCCACCAGGTGGAGGTCGATAGCGACGATATCGGCCTCACGATGATCAGCCGCAACATTCCATCGGCCAACCCGCGCACCAGCCGCATCGTAGCCCCGAGTGTCCTGGCGGCGCTGCGCGGCCTGGTTTCGCCGGTCATTGTGGGGAGTTGAGAGGTGAACGACATTCGCATCACCGGCATGACGGTCCATCTTGTCAGTTGGCCGCTGAAGATGAAGCGCCGGCACGGCGTCGGCGATATCGAGCAAACGATGCCTGGCGTGGTCGTGAAGCTGAGCACCGATGCCGGGCTGGTTGGCTGGGGCGAGGCTTCGCCGTGGTCGGTTTTCACGGGCACGGCAGAGGGCAACGCGCAGGCGCTGCACGTCTACCTGCGCCCCTTGCTGATCGGGCGCAACCCGTTGCAGGTGACCACGCTGATGCGCGCTGCCGACAAGGCCGTGGTCGGCCACGGCGAGGCCAAGGCCGCGCTGGAGATGGCACTGCTGGATATCGCCGGCAAGCGGCTCGGGGCGCCCGTGGCGCAGCTTCTGGGCGGTTTCCACCGCCACGAGATTGCGCTGAGCGTGTCGATCGCCAATCCGGACTTCGAGGAGGACCTGAGCTTCGCCAGGCAGTGCGCCGCCGACGGCATCCGCATATTCAAGGTCAAGACCGGCTTCCTCAGCCATGCCGAGGACATGAAGCGCATGGACCGGCTGCGTACGGCGCTACCGGCCGATGCCGATCTGCGCATCGACTACAACCAGGGACTGGATCCGTGGAACGCGCTGCGCCAGCTGCGCGATATGGAGAGCTTCGCGCCGACGTTCATCGAACAGCCCGTGAAGCGCGATCAACGCCAGGCGATGGCCGCGATCACGGCGGCGCTGGACACGCCGGTGATGGCCGACGAGAGTGTCTTCACGCCGGCCGAGGCGATCGAGATGGTGCGCATTCAGGGCTGCGACCTCATCAGCGTGAAGATCATGAAGAGCGGCGGCATCGCCCGGGCGCGCGAGGTGGCAGCGATCGCCGAGGCGGCCGGCATGCCGGCCTATGGCGGCACCATGTTCGAGGGCGGGCTTGCCATCGCCGCCGGCCTGCACATGGTCGCAGCCACGCCGAACATCTCGCTGGGGGCCGAGTTCTATACCTCCACCTTCGTCATGGGGGTGGAGATCCTGCAAACCCCCATCGTCATCCGCAACGGCCAGACGCAGGTGCCGACCGGCCCCGGCCTCGGCGTCGCCATCGACGAGGACCGGCTCGCGAGCATCACGACGGGACGCTACGAGTAGGGCGCCGGAGATGGGCGCCCGGGACTACGACGCTGGAGCAGGCCTGCGTCAACATGCAGGTGTAGCTTCGCCGCCCGCGCCGGGCGGGGCGACGCCGCGTTCGACGTCCATCACGTAGCGCTGCAGTGCGCGTTGCGCTTCGGGCGGCGGTCGCACGAACACGCATCCCAGCCGCGGACCCGGCGACTCGCCGCCCAGGCATTCGCCCAGGAAACGCGCTTCGAGTTCGCACGGAATCGGCGGGTAGCCGGGGGCGTCGACCCTGCAGTGCTGCCAGCGCTGGCCGATCGCCGGCGGCGTCTCGTCGGGCGGCACCTTGAGCGCCAGACCGGTCGCGCTGATGTCGAGCACCGCGTAGCTGCGTTCGGTGTGATCGGGCAAGCGAAGCACGCACCGGGCCTGGCGAGGCTGTGGCGGACGTACGCGGTAGGCGTCGCGGCGCTGGATTCTCGCGACGTGCCGCGGCAGCGTGCACGCGAGCATCGTCCCGCCGTCGCGCACGTGCAGGTCGCTGACGTCGAACTGGACCTTGACCCTGTCGAGCAGCCCGACGACGGTTGCCCCAGGCGCGTGCGCGATATGTTGCGTGTCCTGCGACGCGGGGCCGAGCTCGAACAGCAGCGCGTCGCGCTCGATCGCGAGCAGGCGGGTCGAGAGGGTCGAGAGGGTCGAGAGGGTCGAGAGGGTCGCGGTGGCATCGTGCGCGACGTGCGCGACGTGAATGGTGATCGGCGCGTGCCCGCGGAGCAGGTCTTCGATCGCCGCGCGCACCTCGAGCGCCGTGTTCACCGAGAACTGCGCGAGAAGGTCGGGCGACGATTCAGGAGCGGCTGACACAAACGACTCCCGCCGGCTGGTCTTCGATCCGTCCGGGAATCAGGCGCGCCGCACGCTAGCGCGTCGCGTTGCCACGGCGCGCCAGCGCTCGCCTCGGGTCCAGCATACCGTCGATCGTGCGCGTCCAGGGCTGCGAGAGGTGGCGAATCTGCGCGTCGATCTCGACGATGCTGCGAAGGATCCGGAACTTTTCGTGCCGCGCCGAGTCGTCGACCGCGCATCCCGCGCGGTGCAGCTTCGCCACCATTGCGGCCGACTCGTCACCGAGCCGGCGCAGCCTGGCCCAGTCTGCGCTGCGAGCCGCGTCGAGCATGCGCTCGCAGTGGCCGTGGAGGGCGCGGTAGCGCGCCAGGGGGTCGGTCCTCATCTCCTCGATACCTCTGCTAGCGATGCGCCGGCTGCGCGGACGCCTGCCGGGAATTCGGGGCGATCTGGCGCCAGGCGCCGCGAAGTTCGTCGATCAGGTCGATCGCTTCCTCGAGCGCCCGCGCGTCGTTGTTCATCGAGCCGGCGAGCAGCCGCATGCCGATGTACTCGTAGAGCGAACGCAGCCGTTCGGCGACCTCGCCGGCGCGCGAATCGAGCGAAGCCTTGAGCCCTTCGTCGATGATCCGGATCGCGCGTCCGACGGCTTCGCCGCGCGCGGCGACGTCGCCCCGGGCGATCGCGGCGATCGCGTGGCGAATCGCGGCGATCGACCCGTCGTAGAGCATTTCGATCATTCTGTGAGGCGACGCGTCCTCCAGCGAGGTTTCGACGTCTAGCTGGCGATAGGCGCTGGCGTGGCTGCGATACGGGGCGAACATCCGGGGGACTCCTGCGGTGACTGTCCCCCTTGATATCGACCCCCGGTGCGCGCCCTTGAGCGCGAACTGCCGGTCATTGCTGGCCGAATCTCTGCGCGATCAGCGCCGATGCGCTCGCCATCTGCGCGAGCTGCGCGTCGAGCGCGACGTACTGGCGCCGCAGCCTGGTTTCGATCAGCGTCATCCGGTGCTCGAGCGCCTCCTGCTGGCGGTTGACCCCCTGCTGGCGCGTGCGCAGCGTCGCGGTCGCGCCGGTGACCGATCCGTCGATTCCCAGGAGCGAGTCGAGAAGCGTGTCGAAGCGCCGCGCGATGCCTTGCGCGCCGTCGGTTCCAGTGGCCGCGAACAGCGCGCGGACGTTGGCGGGATTGGCGAGCGCCGCGTCGAGCTTGCTGTCCGAGATCGCGAGCGAGCCATCGCGCTGCAGCGCGAGCCCGGCGTCGGAGAGCCGCGAGAGCGTGGCACCGTCGACCGACTGCGTGAGCAGGTTGCGCAGTTGTCGCTGCACCGAGACCACGGTCCCGTTGCCCTGCAGCACCCCGGCAACCTTCGAACCGGGGTCGTATTTCGTCTGGTCGGCGATGGTCGCGTTCAGGTCGTTCCAGGCGGTGACGAACTTCTCGACCGCGACGCGCATCGACGCGCTGTCTCCGCTGACGTCCACCTCGACGGTGGTCTCGCCGCTGCGCCTGAGGTCGAACACCATGTTCTCGACTACGCCGTCGAGCTTGTTGCTCGCCGACGTGATCTCGAGCCCGTTGATCGTGAGTTCCGCGTCCTGAGCGGCCTCGGTCATCGCCATCGGCGTCGCGAGCGGCGAGGCCGGATCGAAGGCGAGGTCGGCGAGCCCGGGGTCGCTGCTGGTGAGCCGGAAGGCGTTGCTCGCGCCGGTATCGGCCGAACGGATCATCAGCCTCGTCCCCGAGGCGTCGTTGACAAGCGAAGCGGTCACGCCCGCGCCTGCGGCGTTGATCGCGTCGCGGACCTGCGCGACCGTCGCGTCGGCGGCGACCGTGATGTCGACCGGAGCGCGCTCGGGGTCGGCGGTGAACGAAACCGGATCGGCCGAGTAGCTGCCCAGTTGCAGGGTCAGCGTTCCGCCGCCGACCACCGTGTCGGACGCGGCGTAGGCGGTGCTCGCGATCGTCTGGCGCTGCGCGAGTTTGTCGACCAGCAGTGTATACCCGCCGTTGACCGCGCCCGAACGCGCGGTCGCCTTGACCGAGGCCTCGTCGCTGCTGGTCGCGGTCGCGGCGGTCCAGGTCTGGGTGTCCTTGAGCGTGCGCACCGCCGACTGGAACGCCGAGAGTTGACCCTGGAGCTTGCCGAAAGCCGAGATCTTCGTCTGGATCCCGGCGAGGGTCCTTTGCAGCGCGGCGAGCGGCTGGCGCTCGACGGTCATCAATTGCGAAACGATGCCGTTGACGTCGATCGCGCCGAGGCCGGTGATTGAAGTCGCCATTGCCGTCTCCTCCTGGATTCAGGTCTGCGTCCGCCGCGCCGCGCTCTCGCGCGACGCACGGCTCGAGCGCGCGCGGCGCGCGCGAAGTGCGAGCGACCGCGGGCGGCGCGCGACGTCGTCGCGAGCCGGCCGCGGCCGGGGTGTGCCGTCCCGCCTTGCCGTTGGCGTCAGCTGCGCAGCAACTGCAGCACGTTCTGCGGGATCTGGTTGGCCTGCGCGAGCATCGCGTTGCCGGCTTGCTGCAGGATCTGAGCGCGCGTGAGCGCCGCGGTTTCGGCCGCGAAGTCCGCGTCCATGATCCGGCTGCGTGCCGCGGACTGGTTCTCGGTCGCCACCTGAAGGTTGCCGATGATCGACTCGAAACGATTCTGCATCGCGCCCATCGTCGCGCGCTCGGTATTGACCCGATCCAGCGCGGAGTCGATCAGGTCGATCGCCGCGGAGGCGTTGCTCGCATCGGTGCCGTCGATCGACGCGGCGATCACCGCGATCAGATCCGTGTCCGCGGTCATGTCGGTCGTGTTCACGTCGATCGTGTCGGTCGCCGAGGTTCCGGCGCCGACCTGGAAGGTCATCGAGGCCGCGTCGGGCCCGAGGATCGCCTTGCCGTTGAACTTGGTTCCCTCCAGCGTGCGGTCGATCTCGGCCGAGAGCTGGCTGAACTCCGCGTTCAGGTTGTCGCGGTCCGAACTGCTGTTGGTCGCGTTGGCCGACTGCACGGCCAGTTCTCGCATCCGCTGCAGCATGTCGCCGACCTTGCCAAGCGCACCCTCGGCGACCTGCGCCACCGAGATGCCGTCGTTGGCATTGCGGATCGCGACGTTCATGCCGCGAATCTGCGAGTTCATCCGCTCGGCGATCGCCAGTCCGGCGGCATCGTCCTTGGCGCTGTTGACGCGCAGCCCGCTCGACAGGCGCTGGATCGCCTGGGCGAGCTGACCGTTGGTCGTGCTGAGGTTTCGCTGGGTGTTCAGCGAAGGGATGTTCGTATTGATGATCTGTGCCACGTGAGGGCTCCTTGGAAGAGTGGCGGCTCGACCAATATGAGCGAAACATTAGCGTGGCGATCGTTGGATCAGCGGTGGTGTGCATTGCCAATTCAGGGCTGAAGCTTGCGTTTGCGCGCGCGTCCCGCTACGCGGCGTGGGCCTGCGTCGCGGGATGCGTCAGCGGGGTGCGCGTCACACCCGGTTCGCGTGTCGCGATCGGGCGAAAGACCACGGTGAGGATCGCGTCGGCGCCTTCGCCGCCCAGCGGCGGGAAGAACAGGAACGAGTCGTCGGCGACGCAACGCATCAGTCCGCTTGCGTGCTGTTCGACGCCTTCGGGCACGATCATCGCCGAGACGTCGCGTTCGTTGGCCAGGTCGCCGCCCGACATGAAGTGTCTGGACTCCACCAGCCCCACCGCGTGCAGTTGCAGCCACTCGAGGATCGCGCCAAAGCGCAAACCGACGGCGTAGGTCCCGCTGCCGAGCGGGACGGCGGCGATATACCAGCCGCCGTGGGTCGGGTGCGCCTGGATCTCGGTCTGCGAAGCCTCTCTCGCTCCGGCGAGCAGGACCGGAATCCGGATCGGACTCTGTTTGAAATCGCCGTGTCGGAGGTCGAGCCCGAAACGCTTGAGCGCGAGGTGCGAGACGCTGACCGCGAGGCCCTCGCCGCGAAGCTCAGCGGGTATGAACTGTCCGTGCCTTTGCTCCGCGTAGCTCAGGCCGCGACGCACGATCGCGTCGCGCCCGGACGCGGTGTCGAAGAACCGGAACTTGTCGGCCACGCCCATGTTCACGTCGTGCTCGAATCCGCCCAATGCCTCGAGTTCGTCGGGCGAGGGCAGGAACAGCAACCGCGACAAGGCCGCGCAGGCGCTCTGTCGCAGCGCGTCGACGTCGATCGATCGCGGTTCGACCGGGTAGGCCTGACGGTACGCGTCGACATACTCGAGACAGGCGTTCTGCGCCTGCACTCGCGTCGCGCTCTGACCGGACTTCAGGTCGGCACCCTTGCGCCGGACCTCGCCCGAGTCGTCGTATCCGATCGGCGATGCCAGCCCGCTCGTGCACAGTTGCTCGAGGATCGCGACGTACGAGAACAGCGAGTCGAGCGCGCGCTCGTCGTAGCGATCGGGTCCGATGAATCCGGCCTTGCTGCCGCCCGACGGTGCGACGTCGCCCATCAGCAGGTAGCGTCCGGTCACCTCGACGCCGAGCTCCGAGCCGAGCACCGGCGCGATGCGATCCTGGATCGTGCCGTGGTAGCCGATGTCGACCAGCATGACCGTGTCGCCGCGCTCGATCGGCGCGTGTTTGCCGAGGTAACCCAGCATCCGTTGCGCGAATCGGGTCGAGCGCTGTGCGACCAGTGCCACGTTGTCCGCGCGCAGGAGTTCGGCGCAAAACGCCTTCTCCGGGTCGCTGGCGCGGCGCGCGCTGCGCACCAGCGCCTCGGCTTCGCTCGCGCTGAACAGCAACTGGCGGGCGATCGCGTCGAAGCGGCTCGTGTCGGAGACGTAGGTCATGTACTCGACGATGTCGTCGGCGCAGCGCATCGACGCGGCGAACGCGGTAAAGCGGCTGAGTTCGACCTCATTCGCGTCGCGCGCGAGATCGGGCGCGACGCGTTCGAATACGCGATACGGCAGGAATCCGTCGCGCAGCAGAAACAGTGGCCGCACCCGGCGTCCCTGACGCTGGAGTTGTTCGATCTCGCTCGCCAGCCAGCGCGCGAATCCGTGCAGCACCGGCCCGAGCGCGGACAGGCCGAGCCGTGCTGCGGGACTCGCGGCACGACCCCAGGCGAGCGCGAGCGGCGCGCGCTGCAACTGGAGCGTGGGCTGCGAGACGCGCAGGCGCGGGTCGACCATCGCGGCGATCGCGCCTTCCTGGCGGATCTGGCGCGCGAGCGCCTCGGGAAACTGCTCGACGCGCACCGCCCGGATGCCGAGTTGCTGCGGCGCCTGCTGGTCGGCGAGCGGGTTGTCGCCAAGGTGCAGGAGATCTCCCGCGCGCGCGCCGAGTTCGGCGAGCACCGTGCGAAAGAGGCCTTCGGCCTTCGATTCACCGTGATCGCTCGAACAGAACACGCGCTCGATCATCGCGGCCACTTCGTCTCCGGCGGCTTTGGCGATCAGCGCGCGGATTCCCTCGCCACCCAGGTACATGTCGCTCACGACGATCACGCGCATCCCGCGTGCTCGGGCAGCCCGGATCAACGCGACCGCCGGAGGGAACGCGAAACAGTGGTCGGACTCGACCTCCCACTCGCGCCGGGCGGCGGACTCGATCCGCGTCTGTTCGGCGTCGCGCTCGAGCCTGCGGTAGATCTCGTCGAGCGAGACCTCGTTGCTCGCGTGGCGCAGGCGCTTGGCCTTGCGCGCGTGGCGCTCGGCCCGCGCGCGACTGCCCAGGCAGTGGCCGGCGTCGATCGCCGCGAACACGTCGACCGGTTCGTGCGTCGTGCGCCAGAGCAGGGTGTCGAAGCAATCGAGCGAGAGGATCGATTCGCCTTCGTGGTGGCGTTCGAGCGCCGAGGCGAGGTCGCAGGCGGGGATGCTGTCGGTCATCGCGAGCCCTTTCGGGGAAGGAATCTCACGAGACTAGTCGCGCGTCGCGCATCGACAAGGACCAAACAGGCCGGGTTCGCCCCGGCAGTTCGGAAAGCAAAAGAACCGGGTCCGACGGCCTTGACGCCGGACCCGGCCGTGAGGGCTCGACTGCCCCTCACGCCATCACCCTTGCTCGATCGTCGCCTAGCGCAGCAGCGTCAGGACGTTGTTGGGTACCGCGTTGGCTTGCGAGAGCATCGCCACGCCGGCTTGTTGCAGGATCTGCGCGCGGGTGAGCGCAGCGGTTTCGGAGGCGAAGTCCGCGTCCATGATCCGGCTTCGTGCCGCAGCCTGGTTCTCGACCGCGACCTGCAGGGTCCCGATGACCGACTCGAAGCGGTTCTGCATCGCACCCATCGTCGCGCGCTCGGTATTGACGCGGTCCATCGCTGCGTCGATCAGGTCGATCGCCGCCGTCGCGTTGGTCGAGTCGGTGCCGTCGATTCCGGCGGCGACGACCGCGGTGACGTCGCCGTCGCTCGCCATGTCGGTCGTGTTGACATCGAGCGTGTCGGTCGCGGCAGTGCCGGCGCCAATCTGGAAGGTCATCGATCCGGCGTCGCCCGAGAGGATCGCCTTGCCGTTGAACATCGTCCCGTCCAGCGTGCGGCTGATCTCTGCGGTGAGTTGCGTGAACTCGGCGTTGAGGTTGTCGCGGTCCGATTCGCTGTTGGTCGCGTTGGCCGACTGCACGGCCAGTTCGCGCATCCGCTGCAACATGTCGCCGACCTTGCCGAGCGCGCCCTCGGCGACCTGCGCCATCGAGATACCGTCGTTGGCGTTGCGGATCGCGACGTTCATGCCACGGACCTGGGCGCCCATGCGCTCGGCGATCGCCAGGCCGGCGGCATCGTCCTTCGCGCTGTTCACGCGCAGGCCGCTGGACAGGCGCTGGATCGACGTGGCGAGCATGTTCTGCGTCATGCTGAGATTGC
This sequence comes from uncultured beta proteobacterium, assembly GCA_963696745.1. Lineage (GTDB taxonomy): Bacteria > Pseudomonadota > Gammaproteobacteria > Burkholderiales > Burkholderiaceae_E > Quisquiliibacterium. Next base: position 701,074 of record CAVOLL010000010.1, on the reverse strand, counting down.
GCTGGGTATTGAGCGAGATCAGATTGGTGTTGATGACTTGGGCCATGTTTTTTGCTCCTGTGCAAGACTGAGTTCCGACCGACTCCGGTCTCGCGCCGCCAGCGGGTCTGCTCGCGGTCGCGTTGTCCGTCAGTCCAATCCCTGGCTTCTGTCGGACGGCGGGTAACCCCGTTGCAAGGGTTATCGGAGCGCGAGCCGATTGCTTTAGTGCGCGCGCTGAACGCCCTCGTCCGGGCCGGTGCATCGGATCGCGTAGGTGAATTTCCTACACGCGTAGGAATTCCACCGTGCTCATTCAGGGAAGATCTCGGATTCAAGATCGCCGGCGACTTGCCGACACTGGCCCCACGTTGAAAACGATCACAAACACTGGTGCCAAGGAGAAGGATATGAGCCTCGACGATCGGATGATGGCCGAAATACAGGAAGCCAATCTGTCCTATTTCATCCTCGCGCAGCGCCTGATCCGTGCGGACCGGGCGCAGGCCCTGTACAGGCTTGGAATCACCGACGACGTGGCGTCGATCATCGAGGCACTCACGCCCACGCAGATGATCAAGGTGGCCGCGGGCAACACGCTGATGTGCCGGTTCCGATTCGAGGAGCAGTTGATCTGGTCGTTGCTCGCCGAACACGGGGCGACCCGCGCCGACGGCGAGACCACGAATGCCTCGCGTCTGCACGCGAGCATCCTGATGTCCGGCAAGTACTCGGAGGCCGTCTGACATGAGCGCGCGCAGCCTTCTCGACGACAGCCGGCAACTGCAGCGCGCGATCGCGCTGATCGGACTGGGCGCTCGACTGCAGCTGTTGCAGTCCGAGACCAGTCTGCCGTACGAACGCCTGCTAAAACTCTACAAGGAAGTCGCCGGACGCTCGCCTTCCAAAGGCCAGCTGCCGTTTTCGACCGACTGGTTCATCGGCTGGCAGCCCAACATCCACGCGTCGCTGTTCTTCAACATCTACGAGTACCTGCAAAAGGCCAGCGCGATCGACGAAGTCGAGGCGCTGATGAAAGCCTACCAACTCTACGTGTCCGAAGTGTCGACCAACGACGTCGAGCCGCTGCTGTCGATCACGAGGGCCTGGCGGTTGGTGAAGTTCGTCGATTCCGGGATGCTGTGCCTGACCGCCTGCACGCGTTGCGGCGGGCAATTCATCAATCACTCGTACGAACTCTCGGCGAACTACGTTTGCGGACTGTGCGAGCCTCCGGCGCGCGCCGGCAAGGGGCGTCGCGGCGGGCTGATCCACTGAGGCGAGCACTCGGCCGACGGGCGGTCGGCTCAGGCTGTCAGGCGAAAAGGCGGGGAACTCCCCGCCTTTTCTCGTTCCTGCCTGCCCCGGCGGGGGGGCCGATCGCTCAAGGATGCGGGGTGCGGGCCGTAATCCGGGTGGAAGACGTGAAAAAAGTCACCCCAGCCAGGTATCTCGTCCTATGTTCGTCATCATCGGTTACGCCCTCGTGATCGTCGCCGTGTTCGGCGGCTACGCACTCGCGGGCGGAAACTTCGGTGTCCTCGCCAAGGCCGCGCCGGTGGAGATGTTCATCATCTCCGGCGCCGCGCTCGGCGCGTTCTTCGTGGGCAACAGCGCCAAGGTGGTGAAGGCGACGATGCGCACGCTGCCCTCCGTGTTGAAGGGCTCGAAGTACACGAAGGCCCGCTACATGGAGCTTCTCGCGCTGCTCTACGAGCTGCTGCAGAAGGCGCGCAAGGAAGGCCTGATGTCGATCGAGCGCGACGTCGATGCGCCCGGCGAAAGCCCGATCTTCAGCAAATACGAGAACGTCGCCAAGGACCAGCACCTGATCGAGTTCGTGACCGACTACCTGCGCATGATGGTCTCGGGAAACCTGAACCCGCACGAGATCGAGAACCTGATGGACAGCGAGATCGAGACCCACCATCAGGAGGCGCACGCCCCGATGTCGGCGATCCAGAAGGTCGGAGACGGGCTTCCGGCGTTCGGGATCGTGGCCGCCGTGCTGGGCGTGGTGAAGACGATGGCCTCGGTCGGCGCCGCTCCCGCGGTGCTCGGGCAGATGATCGCCGGCGCCCTGGTCGGGACCTTTCTCGGGATCCTCCTCTCCTACGGTTTCGTGAGCCCGATCGCGCAACTGCTCGAGCTCAAGAGCGAGGAAGCGTCCAAGGAACTGATCTGCGTGAAGATCACGCTGCTCGCGAGCATGCAGGGCTACGCGCCGACGATCGCGGTGGAGTTCGGGCGCAAGGTGCTGTTCTCGACCGAGCGCCCGGGTTTCGCCGAGCTCGAGGCGCACGTCAAGCAGAAGAAGGCCTGATCGCCTGCTGCGGCGGCGATCATCAACGGACACGCGATGGCATCGAGCGACAAGAAACTCCAGCCCGTGATCGTCAAGCGGATCAAGAAGGGCAGCCACGCCCATCACGGCGGCGCGTGGAAGATCGCGTACGCCGACTTCGTGACGGCGATGATGGCGTTTTTCCTGCTGATGTGGCTCCTCGGTTCGACCACAAGGGGCGACCTGCAGGGCATCGCCGACTACTTCAACTCGCCGCTGCAGGTCGCGATGAGCGGCGGATCGGGCAGCGGCGACGCCTCGCACGTGATCAGCGGCGGCGGCCAGGACCTCTCGCGCAGCGTGGGGCAGGTCAAGAAGGGCGAGATCGATCCGGTCCGCAAACGGATCAACCTGGCGGCGGCGCGCGCCGAGCAGCGTCGCGTCGAGCGCATCCAGTTCGAGGCGCTCAAGGCGAAGATCGAGGGCGCGATCGCCGTCAATCCGAAACTCGCCGAACTCGGGCGCCAGATCCGGCTCGACCTGACGCCCGACGGGCTGAGAATCCAGATCGTCGACGAGCAGAACCGACCGATGTTCGATCTCGGCAGTGCGGTGGTCAAGGACTACATGCGCGAGTTGCTGCGCGACATCGGCAGGGTGCTCAACGATGTGGAGAACCGGATCAGCCTCTCCGGTCACACCGATGCCGCGCCCTACGGCGGCGGCCAGCGAGGTTACTCGAACTGGGAACTCTCGGCCGACCGCGCCAACTCCTCGCGCCGCGAACTGGTTCTTGGTGGAATACGCATGGGCAAGGTGATCCGGGTGGTCGGGCAGGCCGACTCGGTGCTGTTGAACGAGGCCAATCCCAGGGATCCGGCGAACCGCAGGATCTCGATCGTCGTGCTCAGCGGCGAGGCCGAGCAGCAGATTCTCAAAGGCGTCGAGCTGCCGGTCGACGGCGGCGAGAGCCTCGGCAACGTGCTCGGGGCGCAGGACAAGAACTCGTCGGCGGCGGCGGCAAGCGGCGCCGGTGCGGCGAAAGGGGACAAGCAATGACCGCGAACCTGAGATTCCTGATCGTCGACGATTTCTCGACGATGCGCGGAATCGTGCGCAACCTCCTCAAGGAGATCGGGTACGCCGATGCCGAAGAAGCCAAGGATGGGCGCGCCGCGCTCGCCAAGCTGCAGGCCGGGGAGTTCGACTTCGTCGTTTCCGACATCAACATGCCGAACATGAGCGGGCTCGAGCTGCTCGCCTGCATCAGGGGTGACGCCTACCTGAAGAACCTGCCCGTGCTGCTGATCACCGCCGAGGCGCGCAAGGAGGACATCGTGCGCGCCGCGCAGTCGGGCGCTTCGGGGTACATCGTCAAGCCGTTCACCAAGGCCACGCTGGAAGAGAAGCTGAACAGGATCCTGCACAACGTGGAAAGCGCCTGAGGCCCGCGCGATGGATTCCGCGACCAGGACCTCCGGACCCGCGCGGGCGCGCGCGGACGACGCACCGTTTCGGCGGATCGGGCGCGACACGACCGCACACGCGCTCGAAGAAGCCGAACACGCCCGCACCGAACAGGCCGAACTCGCGCGCATGGCGGCGCGGGTCGCAGAGACGCTCACGGACAACACCAGCGCGTCGCAGCGCGAGCAGGGCGTGCGCGACCTGGTCGCGGCGGTCGCGTCGACCTGCGATCGCACCGGGACCCGGCTGGTCGAGATCACGCGCGCGCTGGTCGAGGCTCGTCCGGGTACGTCGCAGCGGGGCGATCGAGCGGAATAGGGGGCTGCCGCAGGCGCTTATCGCGGCTTGAGTTTCCCCGGGTGCCGAAATAATCGGGCGAGATCTCCTTCTCTCCCCGATCAATGGCCGACAACGACACCAGCCGCGAAGACAAACAGCTAGCGCCATCGGCGAAGAAGCTGCACAAGGCACGCACCGACGGCCAGGTTCCGCGGTCGCGCGACCTGAGCCACGCGCTCGTGCTCGGCGCGGCGCTTGGCGGGCTGATCGCATTCGGGCCCGAGCTGGGCGCGAACGCACTCGATCTGGTCGGAAAGAGCCTGCGATTCTCGCGCCAGCAGGCGCTCGACACCACGCAGCTCACGCAGTGGCTGGGCATGGCGGCGAGCGGGGCACTGTGGATCATCGTCCCGTGCTGCATCGTGTTCGCGACCGCCGGCGCCGCGTCGACGATGATTCCCGGCGGGCCGGTGCTGACCGGCAAGCCGTTGAACTTCAACTTCGGCCGGCTCGATCCCCTCAAGGGGCTGGGACGGATCTTCTCGAAGGACAGCCTGGTCGACCTTGCCCGTCTCGGCGCGCTCGCCGCGGCGCTGACCGGTCTCGCGATCTGGTTCGCCGCGACCCACCTGGACCGCTACGTCGCGCTCGGGTCGATGCCGCTCGCCTCGGCGCTCGACTTCGCGCACGGCGAGATCTCGGCGGGGATCGGCTTGCTGGTTTCGCTGCTGGTGGTCGCTGCCGCGGTCGACGTACCGTTGCAGTGGTGGCGCCACCGGCGCAACCTGCGCATGACCCACCAGGAAGCGCGCGAGGAACACAAGGAAGCCGAGGGCGACCCGCTGATGCGCGGCCGCATCCGCAGCCGCCAGCGCGACATCTCGCGCAGCAGGATGCTCGCGGCGGTGCCGGCGGCCGACGTGGTGCTCACGAACCCGACGCATTACGCGGTGGCGATCCGCTACGACGACGCGGCAATGGGCGCGCCGCGCGTCGTCGCCAAGGGGGCCGATCATCTCGCGGCGAGGATCCGCGAGATCGCGATGGACGCCGGTGTTCCGCTGTTCGAGGCGCCGCCGCTGGCGCGCGCGCTGTACGCGCACGTCGAGGTCGACCGCGAGATTCCAGCAACGTTGTACACGGCGGTCGCGCAGGTTCTCGCCTATGTCTATCAGCTGCGCCACTACGTTCCGGGCAGGGGCGCGCATCCGCGCGCGCCACAGGACCTGCAGGTCCCGCCCGACCTCGACCCGATCGGAGCGGCTGAATGATTCCGGTGGTGGCGACCGTACCCAAGGCGATCGGTTCGACCTTTCGCGTGGGCGCGGTGACGGTCCAGCTTCCGCCCTGGCAGGCGCTCGCCGTCCCGGTGCTGATCGTGCTGATGTTGGCGATGATGGTGCTGCCGCTGCCGCCGCTGCTGCTCGATCTTCTGTTCACCTTCAACATCGGCCTGGCGATCGTCGTCCTGCTCGTGTCCTCGTACACGGTGCGCCCGCTCGAGTTTCTGGTCTTCCCGTCCGTACTGCTGATGACGACGCTGATGCGCCTGTCGCTCAACGTCGCGTCGACCCGCGCCGTGCTGATGCACGGGCACACCGGCACCGACGCCGCGGGCAAGGTGATCGAATCGTTCGCCCACTTCCTGATCGGCGGCAACTTCGCGGTGGGCGTGATCGTGTTCGCGATCCTGACCGTGATCAACTTCGTCGTCGTCACCAAGGGCGCCGGCCGCATCGCCGAAGTGTCGGCGCGCTTCGCACTCGACGCGATGCCGGGCAAGCAGATGGCGATCGATGCGGACCTCAACGCGGGGTTGATCGACCAGCACGAAGCGAAGCGGCGGCGCTCCGAGGTGAGCCAGGAGGCCGACTTCTACGGCTCGATGGACGGCGCGTCGAAGTTCGTTCGCGGCGACGCGATCGCCGGCATCCTGATCCTGTTCATCAACGTGATCGGCGGTCTGGCGATCGGGATGATCCAGCACAACCTGAACATCTCGCAGGCCGCGAACAACTATGTCCTGCTCGCGATCGGCGACGCGCTGGTCGCGCAGATCCCGGCGCTGGTGATCTCGGTGGCCGCCGGCCTGATCGTCTCTCGTGTCGGCAACGAGGACGACGTCGGCGGGCAGCTCGCCAAGCAGCTGTTCTCGGTGCCGCGCGCGCTGGGCCTGTCGGCCTGCGTGCTCGCGCTGTTCGGCGCCGTGCCGGGAATGCCGCACATGGTCTTCCTCACCTTCGCCGGCGTGACCGGCTACTTCGCCTGGTGGGTCGGAGAGCGCGAGCGTCGCGCGAAACTGGCCGAGGCGCCGGCACCCGAACCGCAGGGCAACGCCGGGGAGGCGAGCTGGGACGACGTTTCGCCGGTCGACTCGCTCGGGCTGGAGGTCGGCTACAAGCTGATCGCGCTGGTCGACCGCGACGGCGGCGGCGACCTGCTCACCCGGATCAAGGGCGTGCGCAAGAAATTCGCCGCCGAAGTCGGTTTCCTCCCGCCGGCAGTGCACATCCGCGACAACCTCGAGCTGCGCCCCGCGACGTACCGGATCACGCTCAAGGGTGTGATGGTCGGGGAGAGCGAGGTCTTCCCGGGGATGATGCTGGCGATCGACCCGGGTCACGCAACCCAGCAGCTCTCGGGACCGAAGACCACCGACCCGGCATTCGGCCTCGCCGCGACCTGGATCGACGAGCGCCAGCGCGACAACGCGCAGGCAAGCGGGTACACGGTGGTCGACGCGGCGACCGTGATCGCGACCCACCTGCACCACCTGATGCAGTTGCACGCTGCGCGCCTGCTGGGCCGCGCGGAAGCGCAGCAGCTGCTCGAGCACCTGGGCAACTACGCGCCCAAGCTCGCAGAGGACGTGGTTCCCAAGCTGATCTCGCTCGCGGTGTTCCAGAAGGTGCTGCAGAACCTGCTCGACGAGTCGGTGCACATTCGCGACCTGCGCAGCATCCTCGAGGTGCTGGCCGAACACGGCGCGCGCAGCCAGGATCCGGTCGAGCTGACCCGCGAAGTGCGCGTCGCGCTCGCTCCGTCGATCGTCCAGCAGGTGTTCGGACCGGTGCGCGAGCTGAGCGTGATCGCGGTTGAACCGAGCCTGGAGAACCTGATCGTGCAATCGCTCGCGCCGGGGGCGACTTCGGCGCTCGAACCGGGCGTGGCCGAGTATCTGATGGCCGCGGCCGCCGACGCGACGCGCGCGCAGGAAGACGCCGGCATCGCCGCGTGCCTGCTCGCGCCGGACCGCGTGCGCGCCGCTCTCGCCCGGCTCCTCAGAAAGAGCGCCCCGAGACTGAGGGTGCTCGGGCACTCCGAGATCCCGGAAAACCTCTCGATCCGTATCGGTCGCATCATCGGAGAAACCAAGTGAACGTCAGACGATTTTTCGCGCGGACCAACAAGGACGCGATGACCAGGGTGCGCGACGAACTCGGTCCCGACGCGGTGGTCGTCAGGAATCGCCAGGTAACCGGTGGGATCGAGGTGTTCGCGATGCGCGGCGAGCCGCCCGCGCCGCAACGCCACGACGAACGCGCACAGCCCGCCCCCGGCATCGCCGGTGACGAGGCGCCGGTGCCGGAGATGAGCACCGTTTCGTTCCAGCAATACGTGCGCGAGCGCCTGGCTCAGAAGTCGGCGCCGCCGCCGACGCTGGGCGAGCTGCTCGCGCCGCACAGCCGCGAACACGACGACGATCGCGAGTCCGTCGCGCCCGGCGCGCGCGCAGGCGCACGATCGAGCCGGGCGCGTGCCGGCGACCCGCACCTGGATCTCACCCTCGCGGACGGCGCTTCGCGCGCGGCGCAGGATCCGTTTTCCGACCGCGGGGCCGAGGCCTACGCCGCGGTGCAGGCGCAGATGCTCGCCGAGATGCGCGAGATGCGCAGTTTCATCGCCGACCAGCTCGCGTCGTTCTCCTGGTTCGACGGCGTGCGTCGCAACCCCGCGCAGTCGCGGATGATGCGCAGGCTGCTCATCGCCGGTTTCTCGCCGGGGCTCACGCGAACGATCGTCACGCGGATGCCCGGCGAGCTCGACGACGAGCAGGCCGAGAGCTGGGTGCGCCAGGCGCTCTCGCACAACCTCGCGTGCACCGACACCGACACGATGCTCGAGCGCGGCGGGATCTTCGCGCTGATCGGCCCGACCGGAGTCGGCAAGACCACCAGCACCGCCAAGATCGCCGCGCGTTTCGCCCTCAAGCACGGCGCACAGTCCATTGGGCTGATCAGCGTGGACGCGTACCGGGTCGGCGGGCAGGATCAGTTGCGCAGCTTCGGGCGGCTGCTGGGAGCGCCGGTGCACGTCGCACACGACGCGGCGACGCTCGCGGACTTCCTTCACCTGTACATGAACAAGAAGCTGATCCTGATCGACACCGCCGGCATCGGGCAACGCGACGAGCGCGTCGACGAGCTGCTCGCTTCGCTCGCCTCGTCCAACGTGAAGAAGCTCGTGGTGCTCAACGCCGCTTCGCAGGCCGAGACGCTGGACGACGTCGTCACCGCGTACCACGCATCGCAGGCCGCCGGTATCGTGCTCTCGAAGGTCGACGAAGCGGTCAAGCTCGGCGGCGCGATCGATTGCGCGCTTCGCCACAGGCTGCGGATCGTCGGTGTGGCCAACGGCCAGCGGGTTCCGGAGGACTGGACCTCGCCGCAGGCCGCGACGCTGATCGAGGCCGCGCTCTCGGCGCGTCCCGCGGCGGACTTCGACCTGGAGGACGCGGACATGGGCGCGTTCTTCCAGCCGGCCGAGCGCGCATCGAACGGGTCGACCGGGGCGCTTCATGCTTGACGGCGGAAGCGACCAGGCTTCCGGCCTGCGCAGGCTGTTCTCGCGCCGCGCGCTGCGCGTGCTCCCGCTCGCGAGCGCGCACGACGACCGCAACGCGCCCGTGTTCGTCGTGAACCTCGCCGCAGCGCTCGCGCGTACCGGTTGGAGCCCGCTGGTGATCGACGGCCACCGCGCAGGCGTCGCCGCGCATCTCGGGATCGCGACGCGGCTGGAGCTGTCCGACCTGCTGGGCGGCAACCATCGTTTCGGTACGGTCGCGGTTCGAAGCGACGAAGGTTTCAGCGTTCTGCCAGCGGCGCGCGGGCTGGCGCAGATCGCGCGCGACGCCGGCGGGGCCGACGCGACCTTCGGCGCAATCGCGTCGCTGCGCGAACGCTTCGATATCGCGCTGGTGCACGCGAGCGGCGCGACGCTGGGCGCCTTGCTCGGCCAGCGCGCAGCCGAGACCGCTCTGGTGTGCGGCGCCGACGACGCCGATCTCACCGGCACGTACACGCAGCTCAAGGCGCTGGTGCGACGCCACGGGCTGACCCGGTTCCGGGTGCTGTTCGACGGCGCGTCCGATCCGCAGCAGATCGCATTGCGCCACCGCAGGCTGGCGGCGGTGGCACAGAAGTTCCTGGCGGCGGTCGTCGAGTACGGCGGCGCGGTCGCTCCGGGCGCGGAACTCGGACAGGCGGCGCGCGCGCGAGCGAGCGTTTTTTCGATCGCCGCGCAGGGTCGTCCCGCGCGCGCGTTCGAACGGATCGCGGACGCGGCACGTCACTGGCACCTGCAGGCCTACGAGGCCGCGGGCGCTTCGATTCACTGAGCACGAGGTGGGCGAAATGTACACGGCGCGGGGTACGCTGGACCAGCAATCGGCTGTAGTCGAATACGGCCCGATGGTGCGGCGCGTCGCCGCGCAGATGATCGCGAAGTTACCCGCGAACGTCGAACTCGACGATCTCGTCCAGGCTGGAATGATCGGCCTGATCGACGCGCTCTCGCGCTATCAGGCCGACCAGGGCGCGCAGTTCGAGACCTTCGCGATGCAGCGCGTGCGAGGCGCGATGCTCGATGAACTGCGCGGCGCCGACTGGATGCCGCGCTCGGTGCGCCGCAACCAACGCGTGATCGAAGGGGCGATTCGCAAGGCCGAGCAGCGTCACAAGCGCACCCCGGTCGAGCGCGAGGTCGCGGCTGAACTCGAACTGAGCGTCGAGGACTACCAGAAGATGCTGGGCGAGGCGCGCGGCGCACAGCTCGTGTACCTCGACGACTTCGGCGAGGGCGAGGAGGGATTCCTCGATCGCTACAAACCCGAGCCGGAATCGGGCGTCGACCCGGGAGCGATGCTGCGAGACGCGCGGTTTCGCGACGCGCTGATCGCCGCGGTCGAGGAACTGCCCGAACGCGAGAAGATGGTCATGGGCATGTACTACGAGCAGGAGATGAACCTCAAGGAGATCGGGGCGGTGCTCGGCGTGACCGAGTCGAGGATCTCGCAACTGCACAGCCAGGCGGTCGCGCGGTTGCGCGTCAAGCTGCGGGGCTGGTCGTGAGGCCGGGCTGTGCGCACGCGCCGGGCCGGGCGGAGCAGGTGAAATGTCGTCGCTCGAAGGAGTCACCGCCATGCTGTTGAACCTCAGGCGCAGGACACGATCCCCGACGCAGGCACAGCCCGAAGTGCCCGTCGAAGCGACCCTGAGCGCCGCCATCGTGCACGACCTGGCGCGTCAGGCCGCCGACGTCGGACGCTGCGGCGCGGACCTGCAGGGCGTGATTGAGGAGATCGCGTCCGACTCCAGGCACGCCACCACGCAGATCCAGGCACTCGCGGGCGAGATCGACGACGTCGTCGTCTCGACCGGCGCGATCAGCACCGCCGCCGAAAACGGGCAAGGACAGATGCGCGAAGTCCGCGGCGCGGTCGCGCGGGTCGCCGAGGGGGTGACGAGCGTCATCGACACGCTGGGCCAGGTGTCGGGCGCCGCGCAGGAGATCACGCAGATCGCTTTGCAGACCCGGCTGGTCGCGTTCAACGCCTCGGTCGAGGCGAAGCGCGCCGGCGAGGCAGGGCGCGGATTCGCGGTGGTCGCCGAGGCGGTCAAGGATCTCGCGACCAAGGTCGGTCAGTCCTCGACGCAGATCATGACCACGGTCGAACAGCTCGACCGGCGCGTCGCCGATCTCGCCGCGCAGATCACGACGCGCTCGGGCGCGCGCGACAGCGCATTCCAGTCTGCGCTCGCGCAGGCCGAACGCAGCGTCGCCGGAATCGCCACGGCGGCGCAGAACAACCTCGACGCCTGCCGCTCGGCCGCGCAACGGATCCGCACGCTCGCCGCGGGCACGACGCAGATGGCCGGATCGCTGGAAACGGCCCGCGCGGCGGCGAATCGATTCCGCGACCTCTCAGAGGCGCTGGTGGAGTTCACCGCCGAGAGCGGCTGCGAGACCGAGGACACGCCGTACATCGCAGCCATGCTGGCGGCCACGGCCCGCGTCACCGAGCTGTTCGAACTCGCCGTGCGCACCGGGGAGATCGCACTCGAGGACTTGTTCGACGAGCGATACCAGCCGATCGCGGGCACGAACCCGCAGCAGCACATGACCCGTTACACGGGGTTCACCGACCGCGTCCTGCCGGCGATCATCGAGGAGATGCTCGTCTTCTCGCCCAAGGTGATGTTGTTCGCGGCGATCGATCGCAACGGCTACATTTCGACGAATAGCGCGAAAGTCTCGAAACCCCAGGGTCCCGATCCGATCTGGAACGCCGCGAATTGCCGCAATCGCCGCATCTTCAACGACCGCACCGGTCTCGCGGCGGCGCGCAATCAGCGCAAGTTCCTGCTGCAGGTGTATCGCCGCGACATGGGCGGCGGTGTGTACGAGACGATGAAAGACCTGTCGGCGCCGATCTTCGTGCAGGGTCGGCACTGGGGCGGTGCGCGACTGGCCTACAGGTTCTGATGGCCGCGCCCGGTCGCCGGCGGTGCCGGCTAAAGCGCGGCGCGCGCGCCGGGATTCAGGCCGCGTCGAAGCTTCGCGAGTTGCGCGAAGCGTTCACCACCCCCGAAGAGGCGTAGAGCGCGGGCGCATCGAGCAGCGCCGACAGACCGCGAACGTTCGCGGCGTTGGCCTGGTGCAGGATCGTCGCGTTGACCCGCAGCGTCGAATGCGCGGCGCGCAGCACCGCCAGTTCGTCGTCGCTGAGCGCGGGCGTGCAGGCGCGCAGCGACGACAGCGTGTTCAGCACTTCGGCGCTGGCGTCGACCAGCGCCTGCGGGTCGAGCGAAACGATCGCTTCGCGCTGGCGCCGCAGCGCTTCGTCCAGGCCCCGGGTGCGTTCGGACGTCATTGGCGCGACCGACACTACCTGCCGCGACCCGAAGTGATCGCCTCGATCAGCTCGGCCGCCTCGTTGATCATCTTGTCCGCGACGACTTGCGCCGAGACGTGGAATTTCCCCTGCTGGATCGCCTCCCTGACCTCGGCGACCTTTTCGGCACGGACCGTGTCGCTCGAGACCGACGATACCGCGGCCAGGCTGCGCGACGTTCCCGACAGCTCGACCTTGTCCGTCGCCTCGACTGCGGCGACCTCCTTGCCGGAGGCGGTGGGCGAGCGCGACGCGTTCGCCGCCCGATTGACGAGATCCGGTTGCAGCGACTCTATGTTGTTACCGATTTTCATTCCAAGCTCCCGGTCGGAGGATGCCGACGCATACAAGGCTCCTGAGCCCAGTATCGGCGTTCGCGGACCGGACTTTAGCGCGAAAAACAGCAGCCGACAGGCTGTATTGCTCGGATCGAGCGACCGGCGGCCGATTTCGCGGCGTCGCCGCGACAGCGGCGCGGGTTGGTGTCGCGCCGATGCGACCTCGTCCCGGACCGATTTCCGGGGTCGGGCTGCCGTTCACAGCTTCAGAACGACCGCGCGGTCGCGTACCGGCCCGACCAGGATCTTCCCCGACTCGGTGCGTACCCGCACCCGTTCGCCTTCGGCGGCCGTGCTCACCGCGACTCCCTCGGCGGTGATCGTGAACCCCTGTCCTTCCAGCTGGATCCTGACCGGGTCCCCCGCGCTGACCGACGGCGGAACCCGCAGTGCGTCGGCGCGAAGCGGTTGCCCGCCGGGCACCGGTCGCGACAGGATGCGTCCGCGGATCTGCTCGACGTCGGTCACAACAGAGCCGCTCACGCGCGTCAGGTCGATCTCCTCGATGCGAAAGTCCGACGGCGACGGCGTTGCGCCGATCTGCAGCGACGCGTTCGCGATCAGCGCCTTGCCCCAGACCTGCACCGTCACCGGCAACAGGACGCTCCAGCTCGAGCCCTCGACGCAGCGCACGCCGATCGACGAGCGGCCCCAAAGACGCGCGCCGGTGGGAAGAAAGGGCTCCACCCGCGCGCAGGCCGAAAGTTGCAGGCGCGGGTCGAGCTTGCCGACCTGCACCTCGACCCGCCGATCGCCGTTGCCGCCTTCGCGTGCCATCACCGCATCGATCGCGCTGCGCGCCGCGTCCTGCGCGCCCGCGCTGATCTGTTGCGCGACCGAGGGAGCGCCGGCATCGGCGGCGCCAGCGTCGGGCAGCGTCGTGCCGGACGAGGCCTGCGCCGTGCCCGCGACGAGGGCGAGCAGCAGCGCGGCGACCATGTTCGCGACTCCGGCGCCAAGCGACCTCACGCGAAGGTGCGGCACGAGCCGACAGCGAAGCGGGAACAGGATTTTCATGGCGGGCATCTCGTCGTGTGTCATGCGTTCCGATGTCTCGCACGATAGGCTGCCTGCCCGGAACTCTAGGGGCGATAAGGGCCGGCACCCCCCCGCTAATCGACGCTTAAGTTCTCCACCCCGGGCGAATAATCGCTGCGACCGATCCGCCAACCGCGGGTCCAGACGATGGAGGCGTCGATGCTCGACCGACTCACTGCCAATCTGCAATTCCAGGCCCAGGCGCTGTCGCTGCGCGCCGAGCGCCAGAGAGTGCTGGCGGGCAACATCGCAAACGCCGACACCCCGGGTTTTCAGGCCCGCGACTTCGACTTCGCGAAGGCGCTCGGCGCGGCGGCGGCTGGCGCCGCAGCGCCGCGCTCGACCACCGTGACCGACACGCGCCACCTCAAGGTTGCCGCCAGCGGCGCGCAGGCCGGCGGTGCCGACCTCGTCTACCGACTGCCCGAACAGGCGCGCCTGGACGGCAACACGGTGGACATGGACCGCGAGCGCGCGAACTTCGCCGACAACACCGTCCGCTACGAAGCCACCCTCAGATTCATTAACGGCAACGTGCGCACGATCCTTAGCGCGATTCGCGGCGAATGAACCGGGGAGTGTGAACGATGTCACTGACCAAGATATTCGACATCACGGCGAGCGCGATCTCGGCGCAAAGCCAGCGACTGAACGTCGTCGCCTCGAACCTGGCCAACGCAGACAGCGTGGCCGGGCCCGACGGGCAGGCCTACAAGGCGCGCCAGGTGCTGTTCTCGGCGCGACAGCCGGAGACTTCGGGCGTCAGCACCGGCGTTCGCGTGACCGACGTCGTGGAAGACCAGACCCCCGGAAAGCGCGTACACGACCCGAAACACCCGCTCGCGGACGAACAGGGCTACGTGACGCACAGCAACGTCAACGTCGTCGAGGAGATGGTCAACATGATCTCGGCCTCGCGCTCGTACCAGAACAACGTGGAGATCATGAACACGACCCAGCAGCTGCTGCTCAAGACGCTGCAGATCGGTCAGTAGCAGGAGCACAATCGATGACGACGATTCCATCCGCCGCGGGCGCTGCCGACATCGGCCAGCAACTCTCGGCGATCCTCTCGGGCTCGGGCGCTGGCGCGACCGCCGGCGCGACCGCCAGCGCGGCCAACGGATCGGGCAATTCGATCTCCGCGAGCGAGACCGAGGACCGCTTTCTCAAGCTGCTGGTCGCGCAGATGCGCAACCAGGATCCGCTGAACCCGCTGGACAACGCGCAGGTCACGACGCAACTCGCGCAGATCAGTACGGTACAGGGTATCGAGGAACTCAACCGCACCGTGGCCAGGCTCGCCGGAGGCAGCGGGATCAACTCGCCGATCGACGCGATCGCGATGATCGGACGCGAAGTTCTGTCACAGGGAAGCAGCTTCGCGGTCACGCCGGATTCGCCGGCAACGCTCACCGCCGGCTTCGAGCTGGCGCAGGCCGCCGACGCGGTCCAGGTGCAGGTCGTCGACGAATCGGGCGTGCCGGTCTACAGCAACGTCCTCGGCCCGACGGCGGCCGGCACGCAGCTGTTCCAGTGGTCCGCGGCAGGGATGCCCGCCGGATCGTACGAACTGAAGATCCAGTCGCTCGTCGGCGGGCAGGTCGTCGAGGCGATGCCGCTCGCGCCGGCGCGTGTGCTCGGAGTGTCACAAGGCAGCGATGGCGTGCGGATCGAGTTGTCCGGGCGCGGATCGGTTCTGGCAAGTTCAATCAAGGCAGTTCTGTAAGTACAGGAGACGACAATGGGTTTTCAGCAGGGATTGAGCGGCCTGAACGCCGCTGCGCGCAACCTCGACGTGATCGGCAACAACGTCGCCAACACGAACACGGTCGGCGCGAAGACGGCGCGCGCCGAGTTCGCCGACGTCTACGCGAACTCGCTTTCCGGCGCGACCGGCAACGCGATCGGCATCGGCGTGACCGTCTCGGCGGTAGCGCAACAGTTCACGCAGGGTGACATCTCCACGACCAACAATCCGCTCGACATCGCGATCAACGGTCCGGGTTTCTTCGAGATCTCGCAAAACGGCATGAAGGCCTACACGCGCAACGGGCAGTTCAAGCTCGACCCGAGCGGCTTCATCACCACCACGAGCGGGGCCAGGGTGCAGGGCTTCATGGCCGACACCGCGGGCAGCATCACGCCGATCAATACCGATCTCTATCTTCGGGTGAACGGCGTCGAGCCCAAGGGCACCACCGAAACGGGGATCCAGCTCAACCTCGACGCGCGCGCGGTCGTTCCGACCAATGCCTTCGCGCTGGCCGATCCGACCAGCTACTCGGGCGTGACATCGATGACGGTGTACTCGCCGCAGGGCCAGCAGCACACGATGGCGATGTACTTCCGCAAGACGGCGGACAACGCGTGGGACGTCAACGCGACGCTCGACGGCGTCGAGTTCGCCGGCAACCCGGTCTCGACGCTCACGTTCGACACCTCGGGCAAGCTGAGCGCGCCCATCACCCCGGTTGCGGTGTCGGTGCCGGTGCCGGTCACCGAAGGCGGCCCGCTCAGCGTCGATGTCGATCTGACCAAGCTCACCCAGTTCGGTTCCGGTTTCGCGGTGACCGACATGGCGCAGAACGGCTACGGCGCCGGCGATCTCGCCGGGTTCTCGGTGGACGCCGACGGGACGATCCTGGCGCGCTACTCGAACGGCCGCACGATGACCCAGGGACAGATCACGCTGGTGGACTTCCGCAACCCGCAGGGCCTCGCGCCGCTCGGCGGCAACGCCTGGGTCGAGACCGCAGCCTCGGGAACGCCGCTCACGCCACAGGCGCCCGGAACCGGGAACCTGGGCTCGACGCAGGCCGGTGCGGTCGAGCAGTCGAACGTCGACCTGACCGGCGAGCTGGTGAACATGATCACCGCCCAGCGCGTCTATCAGGCCAACGCCCAGACCATTCGTGCGCAGGACCAGCTGTTGCAGACGATCGTGAACCTGCGCTGATCGGACTGACGGTCGCGCTGGATTGAGGAGCGGATGCGATGGACCCACTGATCTACCAGTCGATGAGCGGAGCGAAGGCGCTGATGCAGCGCCAGGACGTGCTCACGCACAACCTCGCCAATGCGACGACCGGTGGGTTCCGAGCCGACCTCACCACGTTCAGGGCAGTGCCGGTGCAGGCCGAGGGAACGGCCACCACACGGGTGTTCAACATCGAGACCACCACCGGTTTCGACTCGACCCCGGGCCCGATCACCACCACCGGCAACCCGCTCGACGTAGCGATTCGCGGCAAGGGGTGGTTCGTCGTGCAAACGCCCGACGGTTCCGAGGCTTACACGCGAAACGGACAATTCACGCTGGGTGCCGACGGGTCGCTGCAGACCACGTCCGGGTTGCAGGTGATGGGAGACGGCGGGCCGCTGGTGATTCCGCCGAATTCGAAGGTGTCGATCGGCAGCGACGGTACGGTGAGCGCCCGCACCGCAACCCAGCCACCGGTGCAACTTGGCCGGCTGCGGCTGGTGAGCGCGGACCCGGCGACCCTCGAAAAGGGCGCCGACGGACTGCTGCGCTCGCGATCCGGTGACGGCGCAGCCGACGATCCCGAGGTTCGCGTTGCCGAGGGAGCGATCGAGGGCAGCAACGTCAACGTCGTCGAGGCGATGGTCGGAATGATCGAACTCTCGCGCCAGTTCGAACTCCAGATGCGACTGATGCAACTGGCCGAGAACAACGAGCAGAAGGCGGCGCAGCTTCTCTCGCTGACGACCTGAACGCCGCGCGCGCAAGGAACAGGAGACATACGATGATGCGATCGCTCTGGATTGCGAAGACCGGACTGGACGCGCAGCAGACCCAGCTCGACACGATCACCCACAACCTCGCCAACGTCGGCACCAACGGCTACAAGCGGTCGCACGCGGTGTTCGAGGACCTGCTGTACCAGAACATCCAGCAGGCCGGCGCGCAGTCGACGCAACAGACCCAGCTGCCCACCGGTTTGCAGTTGGGCGCCGGCGTGCGTCCGGTCGCCACGGCGCGCATCTTCAGCCAGGGCAACCTGCAACAGACCGACAACAAGCTCGACGTCGCGATCAACGGCAACGGATTCTTTCCGATCCAGATGCCCGACGGCACATCCGGCTACACCCGCGACGGGTCGTTCCGGGTCGACGCGCAGGGCCAGCTCGTCACTTCGAACGGCATGCCGCTCTCGCCGCCGGTCACGATCCCGCCCAACGCGCTGTCGGTGACGATCGGCGGCGACGGCGTGGTCAGCGTCACCACTCCGGGCAGTACGAACGCGACGCAGATCGGGCAGATCCAGCTCGCGAGCTTCGCCAATCCGGCCGGACTCGATCCGCGCGGCCAGAACCTGTTCTTCGAGACCTCGGCCTCGGGCACCGCCACGCTGGGCGCGGCGGGCACCAACGGCAACGGCCTGCTCAAGCAGGGTTACGTCGAGACCTCCAACGTCAACGTGGTCGAGGAACTGGTCGCGATGATCCAGGCGCAGCGTGCCTACGAGATCAATTCGAAGGCGATCCAGACCTCGGACCAGATGCTCGCGCGGCTGTCGCAGCTCTGATGGACACAAAACCGGCGAACCAGGCATGAAACTGCGAAATCCTCTGCGCTGCGCGCTGGCGCTCGCGGCCCTCGCCCTCGCGGGCTGCATGACGACCACGCCGAAGGTGGCGGTGCGCGAGCCGACCACGCTGCGCCCGGTCGCGGCGAGCACCGTGCAGCAGGCGCCCCCCGCGGCGACCGCCAACGGCGCGATCTTCCAGGTCAACGCCTACCGTGGCCTGTTCGAAGACCGGCGCGCGCGACACGCCGGCGACGTACTGACGATCCAGATCCAGGAGCGCCACTCGGCCAAGCGCAGCTCGAACAGCTCGATCGATCGCAGCGGGAGCGTCGACGCGGGCGTGAGCCTGCTCCCCTTTCTCACGTCGAACGCGACCAAGCGACTCAACGCCAAGGGCAACTCGGATAACAGCTTCGAGGGCAAGGGCGCGACCGGCACCGACAACGAGTTCACCGGCGTGATCACCGTGACGGTGGTCGAGGTGCTGCCCAACGGCAACATGGTGGTGGCCGGCGAGAAACAGGTCGGGATCAACCAGAACGTCGAAACGCTGAGGTTCTCCGGCGTGGTCAACCCGGTCACTGTCCTGCCGGGCAACGTGGTCAGCTCGACACAGGTCGCCGACGCCCGGCTGGAGGTGCGCGGCACCGGCGACATCGACCGCGCGCAGACCGTCGGGTGGCTCGCGCGTTTCTTCCTCAGCTTCCTGCCGATCTGAGCGTGACGATGAACAGAACCTTTGTTTCGATTCGAGCGACCGCGCGCGGCGCGCTCGCGCTGGTCCTGGCCGCGTGCGCGCTGTTCGCCGGTGCGGCGCAGGCTGAACGGATTCGCGAAGTCGCGACGGTGCAGGGTGTGCGCGCCAACCAGGTGCTCGGCTACGGGCTCGTCGTCGGGCTCGACGGAAGCGGCGACCAGACGACGCAGGCGCCGTTCACCGCGCAGAGCGTGCAGTCGATGCTGTCGCAACTCGGCATCCAGTTGCCTCCGGGCGTGACGCCGCAGCTTCGCAACTCGGCGGCCGTGATGGTGACCACCCAGTTGCCCGCGTTCGCGCAGCCCGGTCAACCGATCGACGTCACCGTGTCTTCGATGGGAAACGCCAAGAGCCTGCGAGGCGGGACGCTGCTGCTCACTCCGCTGCGCGGCGCCGACGGGCAGATCTACGCGATGGCGCAGGGCAACATCGTGGTCGGCGGTGCCGGCGCCTCCTCGGGCGGCAGCAAGGTGCAGATCAACCACTTGAGCGCCGGTCGCATCCCTGGAGGCGCGACGGTCGAGCGCGGGGTCGCGAATCAGGCGCTCGACGCGGCGACGATCCGGCTCGAACTGCTGCAAACCGACTTCTCGCTCGCCACGCAGGTGGCCGAGGTGATCAATCAGGCGCTGCCCTCGGCCGACGCGACGCCCACCGCGCAGCCGCTCGACGCGCGGGTCGTGCGCATCAAGCTTCCGGTCGATCCGACCCAGCGCGTCGCTTTTCTCGCCGAGCTGGAAAACCTCGAGGTCACGCCGCTCAATCCGGTGGCCAAGGTCATCGTCAATGCCCGCACCGGTTCGGTCGTGATGAACCAGTCAGTGGCGTTGATGCCCTCGGCGGTTGCCCACGGCAACCTTTCCGTGACTATTTCCACGACTCCGGTGGTGTCGCAGCCCAGTCCCTTCTCTCAAGGTTCGACCGTGGTCGCCGAAAAATCCGATATACAGATTCGCCAGGAGAGCGGGGCGCTGATGCACATGCGGGGCGCCGCAAGGCTGGCCGACGTCGTCAAGGCGCTGAACACGCTGGGGGCGACTTCGCAGGATCTGATCGCGATCCTGCAGGCGCTCAAGGCCGCGGGAAGCCTCAAGGCAGAACTCGAGATCATCTGACGGAACCGCTGCGATGAACCCGATGGTCAACCTGGCCGCAGACGCGCGATCGCTCGACGCGCTCAAGAGCCAGGCCGCGCGCGATCCGAAGCAGGCGGTGCGCTCGGCGGCGGCCCAGTTCGAGGCGCTGTTCATGCGCCAGCTGCTCAAGAGCATGCGCGACGCGATACCAAAGAGCGGGATGTGGGACAGCCCCGGCCAGTCGATGTACGTGGACATGTTCGACCAGCAGATGGCGCAGTCGATGTCCGGGCGCGCCGGCGGCCTCGCCGAGGTGATCGCACGCCAGTTGAGCGCGCACGTGCGCGGCGGGGTCAGCGCGGGCGACGTGGCCCCCGGGCTCGGCAGCGAGAAGGCCGCAGCGGCCGGCGCAGCGCGGCAGCCCGCGGGCGCGACCGCGGGCCTCGCGTCGAACGCAGCCGCTGCGCAGGGCGCCACGCAGGGCACCGTCCAGGGCTCGGTCGCGACGCACGGGGCGACCGACCAGGTGCGCGCGGCCAGATATGCCGCCGCGATGGCCGCGGCGCGCGTCGCCGCGCTGGCCGGCGAAACCGGCGTCGAGCCTTCGACGCCGTCTTCGATGGCATCGTTTCCGCACGCAGCGGGCGCGCCGTTGCGCTTCGAGGCTTTCGCGCTCGGGCCGGTCGCGGGCGCGTCGGCGCCGAACCTCGAGGGCATGAGCGCGACCCAGGCCGATTTCGTGCGCCGGATGTGGCCGCAGGCACTTGCGGCGCAACGTGTCACCGGGGTCGCGGCGGAGTTCATCGTCGGACAGGCCGCGCTCGAATCGGGTTGGGGACGCAGCGAGATCCGCAACGCCGATGGTTCGCGCAGCCACAACCTGTTCGGCATCAAGGCCAGCGCCGGTTGGGACGGCGCCATCGCCGACGCGACGACCACCGAGTACATCGGCGGCAAGGCGAATCGACAGGTCGAGCGCTTCCGCTCCTACGGTTCGTACGCCGAGGCATTCAACGATTGGGCGACGCTGGTCGCGAACAGCCCGCGCTACGGAAACGTCGCGCGCACCGGCGCGAGCGCCGGACAGTTCGCGCACGGCATGCAGCGAGCCGGGTACGCAACCGACCCGAACTACGGAGCGAAACTCGAACGCGTGATCAACCAGACGCTGGCGATTCGCCGGCTGGCGATCTGAGCGCGGTCGCGGCGGGGGAATCGGGATGTCGGTCGGAAGCCTGTTCAACACGAGCACCAGCGCGTTGCGCGCCGCGTATGCCCAGCTGCAGACCACCGGGCACAACATCGCGAACGTCAATACGCCCGGCTACACGCGCCAGGAAGTGATACTGGCCACCGCGCGCGCGTCGGCGACGATCGGCGGCTTCATCGGCCGAGGCGTGGAAACGATCGGCGTCGCGCGTCGCTACGACCAGTTCCTCACGGCCGAGGTCATCGCCGGCACCTCTGCGGTCGCTGCCGATCGAACCCGTCTCGAGCAGATCGGCCGGCTGGAACGGATGCTCGCCGACACCGACAACGGAATCGGCGTGGCGATCGACGACCTCACCGAAGGGTTCTCCGATCTGGTCAATCGCCCGTTCGACGCGACCGCGCGCACCGTGGTGATCAGCCGCGCCAATACGCTCGCCGAGCGTTTTCGCAGCCTGTCGCTGGGCTTCGAGCAACTCGGCGAGACGATCGACGCGCGACTCGCGCATGGCGCGCAGTCGCTCAACGCCTCGCTCTCGGAGCTGGCGAGCATCAACGACTGGATCGCGCGTTCTCAGGGGACGGGCCAGGCCCCCAACGACCTGATGGACCAGCGCGACCAGACGGTCGAGAAGATCAACCTGCTGCTCAAGACGAACTCGGTGGCCAATCCCGACGGCACGGTGAATCTGTACTCTGCGTCGGGGCACGCGCTGGTCGTCGGCAACGCGGTGGCGCGCTTCTCGGTGTCGCCCGAGGCGCTCGATCCGACCCGCATGCAGCTCGTGCTCACCACCAGCGGCGCCGACGTTCCGATTCCCGGAGAGATGCTGGGCGGCGGCGAGATCGCGGGCCTGCTGCGGTTTCGCGACCAGGACCTCGAGGCCGCGCGTGCGCGACTGGGCCAGCTCGCGGTGGCGATTTCGTCGGCGTACAACACGCAGCAGTCGCTCGGCCGCACGCCCTCCGGCGAGCAGGGCGACCCGCTGTTCTCGATCAAGGCGCCGGCGGTGACCCCCTCGACGGCGAACACGGGCAACGCGAGTTTCAGCGCCGCCGTCGCCGACGGTTCGCAGGTCGCGGCGAGCGATTACCGGATTCTGTTCAACGGCACCGACTACTCGGTCAGCCGCGTCTCGGACGGTACGACCACGACGGTGAGCGGCTGGCCGGCGACGATCGACGGGCTCGCGATCGACCTCGATACCGGCACGCCGGCCGCGGGCGACCAGTTCCTGGTGCGCGCGGCCAGCGGCTACGCGTCGTCGTTCGGTGTCGCGCTGTCGCTTCCCTCGCGAATCGCCACCGGCTACGCGATGACGCCGGAACGCGGCGTCGACAACGTCGGCGACATCGCCGCGGGAAGTTTCGCGGTCACCGCCAACGACGCCAACCTGAGCGCCCCGGTCACGATCACCTTCGACGGCGCCGGAACGTTCTCGGTCAGTGGAACCGGAACCGGCAATCCGACCGGGATCGCGTACGTCGCCGGGATGACCGTCGCGTTCAACGGCTGGTCGATGAAGCTGGGCGGCACGCCGGCCGCGGGCGACACGATCACCGTGACGCCCACGCTCGATCCCGCCACCGACAACCGCAACGCCCGCGCGATGCTCGGTCTGGCCGACGGCAAGCTCGTCGACGGCCGGCGATTCACCGACGCGTTCGCCGAGATGCTGGCCGACGTCGGCGTGCGCAGCCAGAGCGCGACCGCCTCGATGGCGCTGTCCGGGCGCGTCCTGCTCGACGCGCAGACTTCTCGCGCGGCGGTCTCGGGCGTGAACCTGGACGAGGAAGCGGCGCGACTGATGCAGTACCAGCAGGCGTATCAGGCGGCGGCGAAGTTGCTCGCCACCGCGCAGGCGGTGTTCGAGGAAATCCTGCGCACCGCCGGCTGAATGCCGCGACGCACAGCCGAGGTGAAGCGATGAGAGTATCGACCAGCATGGCCTTCGACCGGGCGATCGAGTCGATGAACGAGCAACAGGCGAAACTGGTGCGTTCGCAGGAAGAGCTCTCGACCGGCCGGCGCATGCTGCTCGCGGGCGACGACCCGATGGCCGCGGCCGATGCCGAGCGCATGCGCTCGCAGCTGCGCCGGATCGAGACCGCCCAGCGGATGAACCAGTTCGCGCAGAACCTGCTCGGCAACGCCGAGGCCACGCTGGCGAGCGTCAACGAGACGATGCAGACGCTGCGCGAAGGCTTCGTGCAGGCCGGCAACGGCGCGATGGGCAGCGCCGACCGTGCGTTGCTGGCGGTACAGTTCCGCGGCTACCGCGAGGAGCTGTTCGCGCTGGCCAACAGTCCCGACGCGGCGGGCGGGTTCGTGTTCGGGGGACTGGGCAGTTCGAGCGCTCCGTTCGAGATTTCGGGGTCGGTCGTCTACACGCCGAACACGGGGCAGCAACAGGTCGGGCTCGGCGCGGACGTTCCGGTCAGCGTCGACGGCAGGCAGGCGTTCATGTCGGTGCCGAGCGCGTCGGGAAACACCAGCATCTTCGAGATCCTCGACGCGGCGATCGCCGTGCTCGAGGACCAGAGCGCGAGCACCGGGACGGTGACCGCGGCGGTCAGGTCCGCGCTCGAAGGGCTCGACGGGGCGATGGAGAAGGTGATGCTCAAGCGCACCGAGGTCGGCGAGCAGCTGCGCGCGATCGACAGCCGCACGCGCCTGTCCGAATCGAACTCGCTCGAGGCGCAGTCGCGCCTGTCGCAGCTCCAGGACCTCGATTTCGCGAAGGCGATCTCCGAGTTCCAGAAGAACCAGACGGCGCTGACCGCGGCGATGCGCACCTATTCCGAGATCTCGCGGATGTCGCTGTTCGACTATCTCTGAGCGCACCACGAACCCGCGAGCCCCGATGAACGACACGACGACCACCTCGACGATCTCGCGCACGCTGCTCGGCTACGAGCCGATCATCGATCGCACCCGCAAGGCGATCGCGATGCGCGTCACCGCGCTCTCGGCCGACTCCGATACGGTCGAACTCGACGAGCTCTACCGCGACCTCGGCGAGTTATGGCCGACGTCGGCGATTCCGGTGGTCCTTCGCGCCGGCAATGCCTGCCTGCCAGCGGCACTGCTCGAACGCAAGCCGAACCGGCAGATCTGGCTCGAAGTGCCGCCCGAACAGACCGCGAGCCAGGAGGGCCTGCGCCTGGTTTCGGAGCTGAACCGCAAGGGCTTCGTGCAGGTGCTCGGCGGTCGCCCGGCTGGGGTGCTTCCCGCGCCGCTGCTGTCGGCGTTCAGGATGTCGATCGTCGACGCCTCGGTCGATCGCCGGCTCGGCATTCACGAGTCGCAGGCGGCGCGCCAGTTCACGCGCACGATCGCCTACGCGCAAAGCGGGGTGAACTCGATCGCGCAGCTTCGCCGCAGTTTCGACGCGGGTGCGATCGCGTGCATCGGATGGCCGTTCGACGACGCGGTCATGCACGCAGTGCCGAGCGATTCGAATCCGGACTTCGGAACGATCACGAAGCTTCTCTCGCTGATCGATCGCGACGCCGACGCCAGCGACATCGAGAAGGTGATGCGGCGCGACGCCGGGCTCGCCTACCGGCTGCTGCGCTACATCAACTCGGCGGCGTTCGGACTTCCGGTGGAGATCCAGTCGTTTCGCCACGCGGTGATGATGCTCGGCTACGAGCGCATGAAGCGATGGCTGCTGCTGATGCTCGCCACGGCGAGCAAGGACGCGAACATGCAACCGGTGATGTTCGCTTCGTTCCGCCGCGGCCTGTTCATGGAGAGCCTGGTCGGCACCGGGGCCGAAGGGTCGTTGCGCGACGAGGTGTTCATCCTTGGCGTGCTGTCGCTGCTCGACAAGCTGTTTCGCGAGCCGCTGCCGCAATTGCTCGAAAAGCTCTACGTGACCGAGCCGATTCGCGACGCGCTGCTGCACGGGGCCGGACCGCACGCGACCTACCTGCGCGTCGCGCAATCGGTCGAACGGCCTCCCGACGCGTCGCTCTCGAGTCGGCTCGACGAGGCCTTCGTCACGATCGAGCAGTGCAATCGCTCGCTGGTCAAGGCGGTCACGGTGCGCGACCTGGCGGCGGCCTGACGCGCGCGCGCTAGAATTCGTCCTCATGAACCAGGACGAACTCAAGCGCGCTGCGGCCAGGGCGGCGATCGCGTACGTCGGCGCCGGGCAGGTCGTCGGCGTGGGCAGCGGCTCGACGGTGAACTTCTTCATCGACGAGCTCGCGGCGATCCGCGAGCGGGTCGCCGGCGCGGTGTCGAGCTCGCGGCGCAGCAGCGAGTTGCTCGCGGCCCAGGCGATTCCAGTGCTCGAGCTCAACGAGGTGATCGCGGCCGGGACGCCTCTGCCGCTCTACGTCGACGGCGCCGACGAGATCAACGACAAACTCCAGATGATCAAGGGTGGCGGCGGCGCGCTGACCCGCGAGAAGATCGTCGCCGAGGCGTGCGAGCGTTTCGTGTGCATCGTCGACGGCACGAAACTGGTCGAGACGCTGGGGCGCTTTCCGTTGCCGGTCGAAGTG
This sequence comes from uncultured beta proteobacterium, assembly GCA_963696745.1. Lineage (GTDB taxonomy): Bacteria > Pseudomonadota > Gammaproteobacteria > Burkholderiales > Burkholderiaceae_E > Quisquiliibacterium. Next base: position 675,406 of record CAVOLL010000010.1, on the reverse strand, counting down.
ATCCCGATGGCGCGCGCGCAGATCGCCGCGCGCCTGCGCGAGATCGGCGCCGATCCGGCAGAGCGTCCGGGATTCGTCACCGACAACGGCAACCTGATCCTCGACGCGCGCGGTCTCACGATCGTCGACGCGCCCGCGCTCGAGGCCGAGATCAATCAGTGGCCGGGGGTGGTGACGGTCGGGCTGTTCGCGCGCCGCGGCGCCGACATCGCGCTGATCGCCCGACCCGAGGGGATCGAGACCCGCTTCGCGCACTGAGCCGCGCCCGGCGCGGCTTCAGTTCTCCGGTGGGACGTAGCCGGCCGGCTTGTCGGCGCCCTCGCCGAAGAAGAACTTCTCCATCTGCGTCGCGAGGTACTTGCGCGCGCGCGCGTCGGCCAGATTCAGCCGATTCTCGTTGACCAGCATCGTCTGGTGCTTGAGCCACATCTGCCAGGCTTCCTTGGACGCGCTCTCCCAGAGCCTCTTGCCGAGTTCGCCCGGGTAGGGCGGAAAGTCGAGGCCTTCGGCCTCGCGCTGCAGCTTCACGCAATTGACTGTTCTTGCCATTTCGACTCCAGATCTTCCCCGGACTCTAGCAGAGCGCGCCGATACCCCGCCTCGTCGCAGGGGCACGCCCGGCGCGCGCGAGCTCACAAGTCCTTGATCAGCACCTGCGACTTGCGCTGCCAGTTGTAGAAGCCCTTGCGTTGCGCGGGCAGCGACTCGACTTCGGCGAGCACGAAACCGCGGCGCAGGAACCAGTGGGTCGTGCGCGTCGTGAGCACGAACAGCCGGGTCAGCCCCGCCGTGCGTGCGCGCTGCTCGATGCGCTTGAGCAGGCGCTCGCCGTCGCCGCGGCCCTGCACCCTCGGGTTGACCGCCAGGCAGGCCATCTCGCCGATGCGCTCGTCGGCGAACGGATACAGCGCCGCGCAGCCGAAGATCACGCCGTCGTGCTCGATGACGCTGAAGTTTCCCACCTCGCGTTCGATCAGCGCCCGATCCCTGCGCACCAGCGTACCGTCTTCCTCGAGCGGCCTGATCAGCGCCAGCAGTCCCCCGATGTCGTCGAGTCCGGCCTCGCGCAGCGCCTCGAGACCTTCTTCGACCACCATCGATCCGACGCCGTCGTGCTTGAACAGCTCGAGCAGCACGCTGCCGTCGATGTCGAACGGAATCACGTGCGCGCGCGCGACTCCCTTCTCGCAGGCGCGCAGCGCGTGACGCAGGTAGAAGCGCTCGCCCACCGAGAGGTGATCGGACTCGAGCAGGACCTTGGCTTCGGCTTCCGAGATCTCGCCCACCAGCGCGTCGCCGGTGTCGCGAATCCCGGGCAGCTCGGTGACGAAGATCAGCTTGTCCGCGTCGAGTGCCGCCGCGGTGGTGGACGCGACGTCTTCCATCGTCAGGTTGAAGGCCTCTCCGGTGGGCGAGAAACCCAGGTTCGATAGCAGGACGATCGCGCCCGACTCGAGCGCGAAACGCATCGTCTGCGCGTCGACCTTGCGCGCGAGACCGGTGTGCATGAAGTCCACACCGTCGACGATGCCCACCGGACGCGACCCGATCAGGTTGCCCGACACCACCCGGATCGCCGAATGCGCCATCGGGGTATTGGGCAGGCCCTGCGAGAACGCGGCCTCGATGTCGAGCCTCATCTCGCCCGAGGCTTCCTTCACGCACTCCAGGGTGGCGGCGTCGGTGATGCGCAGGCCGTTGTGGTATCGCGGCTCGAAGCCGCGCAGTCGCAATTGCTCGTTGATCTGCGGGCGCGCCCCGAACACGACGACGATGCGCATCCCCATCGCGTGCAGCAGGCTCACGTCCTGCACCAGCGCGTTCAGGTGCCCGGCGACGACCAGGTCGCCGGGAAACGCGACCACGAAGGTGCGCCCGCGAAACGCGTGGATGTACGGCGCGACCGCGCGCAGCCAGGCGACGAACTGTTCGTTGTCGGGGAGTGCGGGCAGGGCGGGAAGTGCGGACATGGCGCGCCTCGGGGGGCAGGAGGACGCTCATTATAATTTCGCCGTGCCCTACCTGCCGCGTCCGCTCCCGCCGTTCGACTTTCACGACACGCTTCCGGTCAGCGCCAAGCGCGACGAGATCGCCGCGGCGATCCGGGCGCACCCGGTGGTGATCGTCTGCGGCGAGACCGGATCGGGCAAGACGACGCAGCTGCCCAAGATCGCCGCCGCGCTCGCCGGGCGCGGCCGCAACGGGCTGATCGGCCACACCCAGCCGCGCAGGCTCGCCGCGACCACCGTGGCGCGCAGGATCGCCGAGGAGATCGGCACGCCGCTGGGAGTGAACGTCGGCTACAAGATCCGCTTCAACGAGAAGTTCGCCGCCGGCGCGTCGATCAAGCTGATGACCGACGGCATCCTGCTGGCCGAGTCGTTGCACGACCGGTCGCTCTCGGCCTACGACACGATCATCGTCGACGAGGCGCACGAGCGCAGCCTGAACATCGACTTCCTGCTCGGCTACCTGAAGCGTCTGCTCGAGGGCTCGCGCCGCGACGATCTCAAGCTCGTGATCACCTCGGCGACGATCGACGCCGAGCGCTTTGCCCGGCACTTCGGCCGGGGTGAACAAGCCGCACCGGTGATCGAGGTCTCGGGGCGCACCTTTCCGGTGAGGATCCGCTACCGCAGCTTCGACGAGGAGCAGCGCGACGACGACGACGAATCCGACCTTCCCTCGCGGGTCGAGGAAGCGATCGACGAACTGTGGCGCGAACAGCCGGGCGACGTGCTGGTGTTCCTGCCCGGCGAACGCGAGATCCGCGACGTGGCCGAACACCTGCGCCGCGCGCATGCCCGAGCCGCCAATGCGAGGGGCCCCGCCGCGTTCGCACGCGGGCCGATGGAGGTGCTGCCGCTGTTCTCGAGGCTTTCGGCCGCCGAGCAGCAGCGCGTGTTCTCGCGCTCGTCCGGCCGGCGCGTGGTGCTCGCGACCAACGTCGCCGAGACCTCGCTCACCGTTCCGGGCATCCGCTACGTGGTCGACACCGGCACCGCGCGCGTCAAGCGCTACCTGTATCGCAGCAAGGTCGAGCAGCTCCAGATCGAACCGGTGTCGCGCGCCGCGGCCAACCAGCGCGCGGGTCGGTGCGGCAGGGTCATGGACGGAGTGTGCCTGCGACTGTACTCGGAGCAGGACTTCGAGGCCCGCGCGCGCTTTACCGATCCGGAAGTGTTGCGTTCGTCGCTGGCCGGCGTGATCCTGCAGATGAAGGCGCTCAGGCTGGGCGACGTCGAGGCGTTCCCGTTTCTCGACCCGCCGCCGCGCAAGGCGATCGCCGACGGTTACGCGCTGCTCCACGAGCTCGGAGCGACCGACGAACACAACGCGCTCACCGATCTGGGCCGCAAGCTCGCCAGGCTTCCGGTCGATCCGCACATCGGGCGCATGCTGCTCGCCGCACACGACGGCGGCTGCCTTCGCGAGATGCTGGTGATCGCCTCCGGGCTGTCGGTGCAGGATCCCCGCGAACGGCCGATGGAGCGACAGCAGGCCGCCGATCAGCAGCACCGGCGCTTCGCCGACGAGCACTCCGATTTCGTGTCGCTGGTCAAGGTCTGGGACCACTGGCGCGCCGCGCAGCAGGACAAGAGCTCGAACCGGCAGCTGCAATCGCGGCTCGAGCGCGAGTTCCTCTCGCCGCGCAAGTTGCGCGAGTGGGCCGATGTCCACGGCCAGCTCGCCGACGCGGTCGTGCAACTGCGCTGGAAGGCGAACGCCGATCCGGCCGGTTACGAGCCGCTGCATCGCGCGCTGCTCAGCGGAATGCTCGGCAACCTCGGGTTTCGCGGCCCCGACGACCCGCACTACCAGGGAACGCACCAGACGAAGTTCTCGATCCACCCGTCGTCGTCGCTCACGCGAAAGCCGCCGCGCTGGCTGATGGCCGCCGAACTGGTCGACACCGGACGGCTCTACGCGCGCGGCGTCGCTCGCGTGGAGCCGGCCTGGATCGAGCACGCGGCGTCGCACCTGATCCGGACCTCGACCAGCGACCCGCACTGGGAGAAGAAGGCCGCCCAGGTGGTGGCCCTCGAACGCGGGGTGCTCTACGGCCTCACCATCTACGCGCAGCGGCGCGTGCACTACGGGCCGCGCGATCCGGCGCTGGCGCGCGAGTTGCTGATCCGCCAGGCGCTGGTGGCCGGCGAATGGGACAGCGAGCTCGCCTTTCACCGCCACAATCACCGGTTGATCGACGAGATCCGCAAGCTCGAGCAACGGATCCGACGGCCCGACCTGCTGGTCGACGAGCAATGGATGTTCGACTGGTTCGACGCGCGGCTGCCCGCCGACATCTGCTCCGGGGCGTTGCTCGAGAGCTGGTATCGCAAGGCACGCCGCTCCGAGCCGGCGCTGCTCGAGCTCACCCGCGACGAACTGATGCGCCGCGATGCCCAGGGCGCGGGCAGCGACGCGTTCCCGCGGCGCATCACGATGCACGGCATCCAGTTCGCGCTCACCTACCGCTTCGATCCCGGAACGTCGGACGACGGCGTGACGATGACGGTGCCGATCCACGGCTTGAACCAGGTCGACGCGCAGCGCTGCGAGTGGCTCGTTCCGGGGATGCTCGGCGACAAGGTGGCGGCGCTGCTGAAGTCGCTTGCGCAGAAGATTCGCCGCCACGTCGTCCCGCTACCGGAGTATGTCGCGCAGTTCGTCGAGCGCTGGCTCGCGAGAATCGACCGGAACGGCAACGCGCCGCCCGCGCTGATCGATGCGTTGCGCGACGACCTGTTCGCGACGCGACAACTGCGCGTGCAGGCCACCGACTTCCGGCTCGAGGCGATGCCGGTGCACCTGGCGATGAACTTCCGTCTCACCGACGAACACGGTGGCGTGCTCGCGATGTCGCGCAACCTCGCCGAACTCAGGGCGCAATACGGCACGCGTGCGCAGACGAGTTTCCAGCAGGCGCTCGCGAAACTCGCGCGCGAGGTGCCGCAAGCGGCGGACGCGCCGCCGGCGAAGGGCGCGGAGAAGTCCGTTTCGGCGAGTCTCGCGGCCACGCGAGTCAGCGGTGCGGCAGACGCGCCGGCTTCGCCGGGCGCCTTGCCGGCGGCCGGCACCCGTTGCGTCGACTGGTCGTTCGGCTCGCTGCCCGAACTGCTCGAACTTCGCAGCGGCAGGAACACATTGATCGGATATCCGGCATTGGTCGACGTCGGCGACGCAGTCGAGCTGCAGGTATTCGACGACCCGGCGAAAGCCCAGGCACAGATGCGCGACGGACTGCGCCGGTTGTTCGCGATCGCATTGCGTGAACCGCTGCGCTATTTCGAGCGCAACCTCCCGGACGCGCAGCGACTCGCGCTCGCCTACGCCGCCTTCGGCTCGACCGAGGAACTGCGCGCGGACCTGGTGCGCGCGGTCCTCGATCGCGCCTGCCTCGCCGAACCCTGGCCGAACGATGCGCAGTCCTTCGCGGCGCGCGTGGCCGATGCGCGTCCGAGACTGAATCTGCTCGGCCAGGAACTGGCCCGCACCGTGCTCGCGACCCTTCTCGAACACCAGGCGGTGCGGCGCAAGATTTCGCAGGCGCGCGCCTTTCCTGCCGCGGCCGCCGATCTCGAGGAGCAACTCGAGGCGCTGATCGACAAGCGCTTCGCGAGCCGGACGCCTCCCGCGCAGCTCGCGCATCTGCAGCGCTACCTGCGCGCGATGGTCGTCAGGATGGACAAGCTGCGCGTCGACCAGGCGCGCGATGCGCAGAAAATGGCCGAAATCGCGCCGCTGCAGGCCAACTTCCGTCGCGCGCTCGCGCAACGCCGCGGCCAGCCGGATCCGCGGCTGGAGGAGTTTCGCTGGATGCTGGAGGAACTGCGGGTGTCGCTGTTCGCGCAGGCTTTGCGCACGCCGATGCCGGTCTCGTCCAGGCGCCTGCACAAGGCGTGGAGCGCGATCAACGCCTGATCAGCCCGCGCGCAATCCCAGCGCCCAGATCACGAAACTAACGGTGGCCAGCGAAATGAACGTGCCCGCGAGCGTCGCCGAGCTGATGTCGCGGGTCTCGACCCGGTAGCGCTGGGCGATGATGAAGGTGTTGCTTGCCGCGGGCAGGCTTGCTGCGAGGACGCCGACTGCCGCGACTGCCGGCTCGACCGAGAAGACGAACAGCATCAGCACCGCCGTGAGCGCGGGGTGCACGATCAGCTTGAATGTCAGCAGCGCGCTGACCGCGTGGTCGATCACGATCCGCCGGTCGCCCAGCGACGCGCCGATCGCGAACAGCGCGCAGGGTCCGGCCGCGCTCCCCAGGATTCGGGTGAAGTTGTCCAGCGTCTCGGGCATGGCCGGTGCACCGAGCGACCACGCCAGTCCGGCCGCGATCGACAGCACCAGCGGGCTGCGCACCAGACCCGAGGCGAGCGTCGCGGCGATGCGCGCCGGATGGCGCCGCGCGCCGTCGGCACGGCGATCGAGTTCGAGCAACGCGATCGACAGCGTGATCAGCACGAAGATGTCGCACACCAGCGCGAGGATCATCGACGGCACGTAGTCGCGCCCGAGTTCGATCGCCAGCGGAATGCCCAGGTAGCCGAGGTTGCCGTGCGATGCGTTCAGCCCGAAGATGCTCGCCTGCGAACGGCGCATCGCCGCGCGGCGGTGCTCGCCCGGGGTGTGCCGTGCCTGCGTCGCGCCGCCGAGCGCCGCTCGACGCGTGAGGAGCAGCACCGCAAGTCCGCCCAGCGTGTAGGCGGCGGCGAAGCGCCAGTCGGCGAAGCTCGACAGCGGCTGCGTCGCGACGATCCGAAACAGCATCGCCGGAAGCGCGAAGTAGAAAACGAAGGCGTTGATGCCCTCGACGGCGCGTTCGGGCAGCACCCGCCAGCGCTGGCCGAAATAGCCGCAGAAAACCAGCGCGAAGACTGGAAACGTGATCTCGAGGACGCGAAGCATCGGTGGCGTCGTTCAAATCGGACAAAACGGCCGGCGCCGACCGACGGGGCGGTGCATCGGCCGGCAAGTCTAATAGAATTCGAGCGCAGGTCACGCACGCCGTCATTGCTGTCGGGCGCTGCGCGGCGTATGCGCGCCGCCCGCCAAGGAATCGCTCCATGTCCCCGAGTCGCCGTTCCCGATCCGCCAGCCAGAGCGCACGCACGCTTGTGCTCGCACCCGTGCTCGCGCCCGCGCTCCTTGTCGCGTGCCTGGCCATCGCGGCGCCCGCGGCGCTCGCACAGGTCGCGATCGTGCTCAACTCGCGCGATGCCACCGTGTCGCTGATCGACCAGAAGACCTACACGGAAACGGCCCGCTTCGACGTCGGAAAGGAGCCGCACCACCTGTACCTGAAACCGGATGGGAAGTCGCTGATCGTCGCCAATGCGCTCAGCAACGACCTGCACTTCCTCGATCCGGTCACCGGGCAGTTGCAACGGCGCCTGCGCAACGTCGACGATCCCTACCAGATCGGGTTCTCGCCCGACAACCGCTGGTTCGTCTCGGTCGCGCTGCGCCTCGATCGCGTCGACCTGTACCGCTACGACGGCCGCGAGATCACCGAGGCCAGGAGAATCTCGGTGCCCAAGGCGCCGAGCCACGTCTGGTTTTCCGCCGACAGCCGTTTCGCGTTCGTCACGCTTCAGGACAGCGACGAAGTCGCCGCGATCGATCTCGAGCGCCAGGAGATCGCCTGGAAGCTCAAGGTCGGCAAACAACCGGCCGGCATCATCGTCACGCCCGACGACAGGCTGCTGCTGGTCGGGATCATGGGCGAGGACTACGTCGAGGCGATCGACTGGCGGGCGCGCAAGACGGTCGCCAGGATCCGCACCGACCGAGGCGCGCACAACTTCCGCGGCCTGGGCGACGGTCGCCACGTGTTCGTGTCCAATCGCGTGGCCAACACCGTGTCGCGCATCGACATGAAGTCGCTCACGGTGGTCGAGACCTTCGCGGTGCCGGGCGGGCCCGACTGCATGGAGGTCACCGCCGATCGGCGCGAGCTCTGGGTCACTTCGCGGTTTCTCAGGCAGGTGTCGGTGATCGATCTGCACACGCGCAAGGTCGTGCGCGAGATCGCGGTCGGACGCTCGCCGCACGGGATCTATTTCCACGGTCGTGCTCCGCTGCTCTGAGCCGCACGCAGGCGCGTGGCGCGCCGTGCGCCGTGCGCCGCGGCGCCACAACCTGTGTCGCGGCCTGGCGAGCGCCCTTGCGATGCTCGCATCGGTCGCGGTCGCCGCCGGTGCGGCCGGTGCGGCCGGTGCCGCCGGCGCCGCGTCGTGCAAGGGAACGGTCTACCTGACGCTGGACACCGGCAACATGCGCGACGCCGAGCTGATCGCCGCGACGCTCGCTCGCCAGCAGGTCCGCGCCACCTTCTTCCTCGCCAACGAGCGCACGCCGCGCGGCGACCACGCGCTCGACGACGGATGGGCGCGCTACTGGCGCGATCGGGTCGCCGAGGGCCACGCGTTCGGAAACCACACCTACGACCACGTGTACTTTCGTGGCGAGTCGAATGACGGTCGCGGGGGCAGGCAACTGCTCGCGCGACCGCAGTTCGGCGACGATGCGGGCCGCACGCTGCGCTGGGACGGGTCGGCCCTGTGCACCGAACTCGCGCGCGTCGAGCGACGCTTCTCCGAACTCACCGGGCGGGCGCTCGACCCGCTCTGGCGCGCGCCCGGAGGCAAGGCACCCGCGGGCGCGCTCGAGCAGGCGCGTGGCTGCGGCTACGCGCACGTGCACTGGGCAGCCGCGGGTTTTCTCGGCGACGAACTGCCGTCGGACGCCTACCCGAACGCGCGCTTGCTCGAACGCGCGCTGCGCGACATCCGCGACGGCGACATCCTGATGGCGCACCTCGGGATCTGGTCGCGCAAGGATCCGTGGGCGCCGATGCTCGAACCGCTGATCACCGGACTCAGGAAGCGCGGCTTTTGCTTCGAGACGATTCTCGCGCACCCGTCGTACCGCAACCTGCCGGCGGCGAAGCCGGCCGCGCGATGATCGACTGGCTCGGCGGCGCCTTCGTCGCGGCACAGGCCTGGCTGTTCGAGGGGCTCGTCCAGCCGCTGCTGTTCGCCGCCGGCCTGATGGGCTACAGCGAACCGGCCTTCGACGCCCTCGAGTGGTTGCTGATCGGTGCGATCGAAGTGGCGCTGCTCGCTGCGGTGTTCGTTCCGCTCGAGCGCAGTCGCGGTCTCGAGCCGGTGGTCGACCCGCGCGCGGTCCGCGTCGACGTGCTCTACACGCTGCTGCACCGTCTGGGCGGGTTCACGCTGTTCGCGTTCGCGCTGCTCACGCCCGCGGTCGACGCGCTCGAGGCGCAGTTGCGCCTGCTCGGTTTCTCGCGACTGAACATCGACCAGGTCTGGCCCGGGCTGACCGACGTGCCGGTGGTGAGCCTGCTGATCTATCTGGTCGTGCTCGATTTCGTCGACTACTGGGTGCATCGCGCGCAGCACCGGGTCGGCTGGTGGTGGGCGCTGCACGCGCTGCACCACAGCCAGCGACAGATGACGTTCTGGTGCGACAACCGCAACCACCTGCTCGACGACCTGATCCGCGATGCGCTGATGGCGATCGTCGCGGTGCTGATCGGCGTGGCGCCGGCACAGTTCGTGTTGCTGGTCGTGATCACCCGCGTCATGCAGAGTGTCCAGCACGCGAACCTGCGATGGCGCTGGGGCGGGCCGTTCGAGCGCCTGATCGTGAGCCCGAGTTTCCACCGGCTGCACCACGCGATCGGCCATGGCCACGAGGGCCCGGCGCGCGGGTGCAACTTCGCCGTGCTCTTTCCCGTGTGGGATCAGCTCTTCGGGACCGCCGACTGGCGCCCGGGATTCGTGCCCACCGGGGTGTCGGACCAGCTCGCCGGAGCGGACTACGGGCGCGGATTCTGGATGCAGCAGTGGCTGGGCCTGCGACGCCTGGCGCGCCGCGGCCGTGCGCCGGGAGGAGCGCCGGGCCGTTGACAGTATGATTCGGTGCCATGGACCGCGTCGTCTCCGCCTTCTTTCGCGCCCTCGCGAGTCAGCTCCACCCGAAGATGCTCGCGCTGCTGCTCGTGCCTTTCGTCGTCGCGATCGTGTTCTGGATCGTCGTGGCGATCCTGGTCTGGGATCCGCTGATCGCGTTCCTCCAGGCGCTGTTCTTCGACGGCGGCGGTGCGATCGCGTGGGTCTACGAGCAATTCGCGCGCATCGGCATCGAGGGCCTGGAGGGCGTGGCTACCGTGTCGGTCGCGCTGCTGCTGCTGGTGCCGTCGATGTTCGTGACGGCGGTGGTCCTGATCGCGGTGTTGTCGATGCCGGTGGTCAACCGCCACCTCGGCCTCGGGCCGTACCGCAACGTCGCGCGACGTGGATCCTTGTCGATCCCCGCGAGCATCTGGAACGCTGGCGCCGGCACGGTGATGTTCGTGCTCGGCTATCTGGCGACGCTTCCGTTGTGGCTGATTCCCCCGCTCGGATTCATCGTTCCCTGGTTGTGGTGGGGTTGGTTCACCTCGCGGGTGATGCGTTTCGACAGCCTGGTCGAACACGCCGATGGCGACGAACGTCGCGACCTGATCCGGCGCCACCGCGGGCAGTACCTCGCGCTCGGGCTGATGGTCACCGTGCTCAACTACATCCCACCGCTCTTTCTGGTCACGCCGGTGCTCTCGGCACTGGCGTTCGCGCACTTCTCGCTCGCGCTGCTGCGCGACGAGCGCGCGGCACGCGCCGCGCGAGGTGCGTCGGCGATCGAGGCGCCGCCGCGGTGAATTTCGGGCTGGTCGTCGTGGGCGACGAGATCCTCTCGGGAAAGCGACCGGACAAACATTTTGGCAAGGTCATCGCGCTGCTCGCCGCGCGCGGATTGCAGCTCGCATGGGCGCGCTACCTGGGCGACGATCGCGCATTGCTGGCGCAGGCGCTGCGCGAGAGTTTCGCGACCGCCGACACGGTGTTCTGCTGCGGCGGGATCGGCGCGACGCCGGACGACCACACGCGACAGGCCGCCGCGCTCGCGCTCGGGCTGGAACTGGAACTGCATCCGCTCGCGCGCGAGCGAATCGCCGCGCGTTGCGCGCAGATGGCGCGCGAAGGGCGCGGCGACGCCGACATGTCCACCGCAGAGAATCGCCAGCGCCTGAAGATGGGCGAGTTTCCGCGTGGCGCGCAGATCATCGAGAACCCCTACAACGCCATCCCCGGATTCGAGATTCGCGGGCATTTCTTCTTTCCGGGCTTTCCGAGCATGGCGTGGCCGATGATCGAGCAATTGCTCGACACGCGTTTCGCGCACCTGCACAACCGCACGCCGACGGCCGAGCGCGCGTTGCTGCTGTACGAGGTCGCGGAGTCGGCGGCGGTGCCGCTGATGGAGTCGGTCGAGGCGGACCATCCGCAGGTGCACGTGTTCAGCCTGCCCACGGTGGGCGACGATGGCAGGCGCAGGCACATCGAACTCGGCGTTCGCGGGCCCGTTCCGGTTCTCGATGCCGCCTTCGGGCAACTGCTGCGAGGCGCGCGTATGCTTGGCGAGGTGGAGTTGACAGGGACGGCGGTGCGCGAATGAATTTACCGGTGGAGGCGGCGCTGCGCGAGACGACGCTCGCGGCGCGCTACGACGCGCTCGAGGGCGAGGTGTTCCTCACCGGCACGCAGGCGCTGGTGCGCCTTGCGCTGATGCAGCGCCAGCGCGACGTCGCGGCCGGGTTGAACACCGGCGGTTACATCAGCGGGTATCGCGGGTCGCCGATCGGTGGATACGATCAGGCTCTCGCGCGCGCAAAAGCGCAACTCGACGCGCACCACGTGCGCTTCGTTCCCGGCCTGAACGAGGACCTGGCCGCCACCGCGATCTGGGGCACCCAACAGGTTGGCAGCTTCGCCGGCGCGAAGTACGACGGCGTGTTCGCGATCTGGTACGGCAAGGGCCCCGGGGTCGATCGCAGCGGCGACGTCTTTCGTCACGCTAACCAGGCAGGCAGCGCGCGCCACGGCGGCGTCATCGCGATCGCGGGCGACGATCACGGCGCGAAGTCTTCGACCGTCGCGGCCCAGACCGACTACGTCTTCGCTGCGGTGTCGATGCCGGTGCTCGCTCCGGCCACCGTTCAGGACATTCTCGATCTCGGCCTGCACGCCTTTGCGCTGTCGCGCTTCAGCGGGTTGTGGGTCGGCTTCAAGTCGGTCACCGACGTGCTCGAGACCGCCGGCGTGATCGACGTGTCGCCCTCGCGGGTGCGGCCGGTGGCTCCGGCGGGAATCGTGATGCCCGCAGGCGGCCTGAACCTGCGCTGGCCCGAGCAGACCTTTCCGCAACTCGAAGAGCGTCTCGCACGCTACAAGGTGCCGGCCGCGCTCGCCTACGCGCACGCGAACCGGCTCAACGCCAACGTGTTCGGTCGCGACGACGTCGCCGAAGGTGGCGATCCGGCGCGGCTCGCGATCGTCAGCACCGGCAAGAGCTGGCTCGACGTGATGCAGGCGCTCGCCGACCTCGGCATCGACGATTCCACCGCACGCGCGATCGGCCTGAAGGTGATGAAGGTGTCGATGCCCTGGCCGCTCGAGCCGCGCGCGCTGCGCGCATTCTGCGAGGGCAGCGCCGAGGTGCTGGTGATCGAGGAGAAGCGCGCGCTGATCGAGGGACAGTTGAAGGAGATGCTCTACGCCGCGGGCGTGCATCTGCCGGTCCTGGGCAAGCGCGACGAACGCGGCGCGGCGCTGGTCCCCGAATGGGGCGAGCTGTCGCCGGCGCTGTGCGCGCGCCTGATCGGCGCCAGGCTGCGCGAGTTCGCCGGCGCGACCGGCGACGCCGCGCACGCCGCGCGCCGCGGCACGATCACGCCCGAGCTGCTCGCGCGAATCGACCGCCGGCTCGAAACGCTCGAACGGCGCGATCCGTCGCCCGACGTGCGCGCCGGCACCGAAGCCGGGCGTGTCCCGGTCGCGCTCGAAGCGGTATCGATCGAACGCATCCCCTACTTCTGCGCGGGCTGCCCGCACAACACCTCGACCCGCGTGCCCGAGGGCTCGCGCGCCCTGGCGGGGATCGGCTGCCACTACATGGCGCAGTGGATGGACCGCGACACCGCCACGTTCACGCAGATGGGCGGCGAGGGCATGACCTGGGTCGGGCAGGCGCCCTTCGTCGAGACGCCGCACGTGTTCCAGAACATCGGCGACGGAACCTACAACCACTCGGGTTCGCTGGCGATTCGCCACGCGGTGGGGACGCGCACCCGGATGACCTACAAGATCCTGTTCAACGACGCGGTCGCGATGACCGGTGGGCAGCCGCACGAAGGCGCGCTCACTCCGGCGCGCATCCAGCGCCAGGTGCGCGCCGAAGGCGTCGAGCGAATCGTCGTCGCGACCGACGAGCCGGACAAGTACCCGTCGGGCTACTTCGAGCCGGGCGTGGAGGTCGTGCATCGCAGCGAACTCGACGCCGTCCAGCGCAGCCTGCGCGAGCACGACGGCGTGTCGGTGCTGATCTACGACCAGACCTGCGCGGCCGAGAAGCGCCGTCGCCGCAAGCGCGGCACCTTTCCCGACCCCGACCGCCGGGTGTTCATCAACGAGGCGGTGTGCGAGGGTTGCGGCGACTGCGGCGAGAAGTCCAACTGTGTCGCGATCGAGCCGGTCGAGACCGAGTTCGGCCGCAAGCGCCGGATCAACCAGTCCTCGTGCAACAAGGACTTCTCCTGCGTCGACGGCTTCTGCCCGAGCTTCGTCACCGTGCAGGGCGCGCGCCTGCGCCGCCCCGGCGCGAAGGCGCTCGCGCCCGATGCGTTCGAGTCGACGCTGCCGCCCGCGCGTGCGCCGGTGCTCGAATCGCCGTACTCGGTGCTGGTCACCGGGATCGGCGGAACCGGGGTCGTCACGGTGGGTCAGATCCTGGGCATGGCGGCGTACCTCGAGGGCAAGGGCGCGACGGTGCTCGACATGGCGGGGCTGGCGCAGAAGAACGGCGCGGTGATCAGCTTCGTTCGCATCGCGCCCACGCAGGCCGCGCTGCACGCGCCGCGCGTGAGCGTCGCTTCGGCCGACGCGGTGATCGGCTGCGACCTGGTCGTGACCGCTGGGCACGAAACGCTGTCGCGCGTAGCGTCGGGCCGTACCCGGATCGTCGCCGATCTCGCGCGCACGCCCACCGCGGACTTCACGCGCGACCCCGACTGGGCGTTTCCGCTCGACCGGATGAAGTCGGCGATCGACGCCGCGGCCGGCGAGCGGATGGCGTCGTTCGTCGACGCGACCCGGCTTGCGACGGCGCTGATGGGCGACGCGATCGCGGCGAACATGTTCATGCTCGGCTACGCCTACCAGCAGGGGCTGGTTCCGGTCTCGGCCAGTGCGATCGAACGCGCGATCGAATTGAACGCGGTAGCGGTGCAGATGAACCAGCGCGCCTTCGCGTGGGGCCGCCGCGCGGCGATCGATCCGGGGGCGGTCGAGGCGGCGGCCGGCCCGCCGCGCGACGTCGTCCCGGTGTCGCGGCTGCTGTCGTCCTCGCTCGACGAGGCGATCGCGCGCCGGGTCGACTTCCTCGCCGACTACCAGAACGACCGCTGGGCGCGACGCTACTCCGCGTTGGTCGAGCGCGTCCGGGTGGCCGAGGCGAGGCTCGGTGGCACCGACGGCGCGTCCGACACCGGCGACGCCACCGCTTCACCGGACGAGGCGTCGCGCCGCTTCGCGCTCACCGACGCGGTGGCGCGCAACCTGTTCAAGCTGATGTCGTACAAGGACGAGTACGAGGTGGCGCGCCTGTACACGAACGGCGAGTTCGAGGCGCGTCTTGGCGAGCAGTTCGAGCCAGGTTTCAGCCTGCGGTTTCACCTTGCGCCGCCGCTGCTGGCGCGGCGCAACGCGCGCGGCGAACTGGTCAAGCGCGTCTACGGCCCGTGGATGCTGACGGCGTTTCGCTGGCTCGCGCGCCTGCGCTGGCTGCGCGCAACCCCGCTCGATCCGTTCGGCCACAGCGCCGAGCGGCGCGACGAGCGCCGTCTGATCGACGAATACGAAACGACGGTCGGGCGGATGCTCGAGTCGCTGCACCCGGGCAATCGCGCGCTCGCGATCGAGATCGCTTCGCTGCCCGAGCGGATCCGGGGATTCGGGCACGTGAAGGCGCGCAATCTCGACGAGGCCGAGCAGTCGCGCGCGCAGTTGCTGCGTGCGTTCGAGCAAGCGAGCGTGTCGCGGCTGGCCGTAGTCTGAGGCCGGGCGCGAGCACGGGTGTTCGGGTCACCCGGGCCCGGTCCGGCGCGTTTCAACCGCCCCGCGGTGTGCCGGATCGTGCCAGTGTCTGACGCGATGCGTCACTCCCGTGCCGTGCGGCGCTCACCGTTTGCGTCACCGCGTGATCGCGCACGGCCCCCGGAAAACAAAAGGCCCGGTTCACGAGGAACCGGGCCAAGAGCACCACGGGAGGAGGAGGGAGAGACAGTGGCGCTCGGAGGAGACAAACTTTCGATCTGCGTTCAAGCCGCCTTTTTCGATCCCGCGCGACCGGTCTTGGTCGCCGCGGCTACATTCGTTTCAGCCAGTTCCACCGCCTGTTTCGTGGCCTTGTTGACCTGATCGTACGCGGTGTTGGCCGCCGACATCGCCGACTGCACGAGCGTCACGACACCTTCGGTTCCGGCGGGCGCGTTCTTCGCCATCATGTCGATCGCGTCCACGAACTGCTTGTTGCTGTCGGCAAACTGCTTTTCAAAAAGCTTAGCAATCTCCGTGCCACAATCGTTCGAGATCTCGTAGACGTGCTTCGCGTAGGCGGTCACCTTGTCGGTGCCGGGTTGCGCGCCGGCCATCGCCACGCCGGCAACCTCCTTCGGGTCCTTCGCTTCGAGCACCGCCTGGAACTGCTCGTTCGACTCGGTCAGCGAGGCCTTGACGGCCTGGATGTTGAGCTCGGCGAGTTTCTCGACGCCTTCGAGCGATTTCAGCGCGACCGCCTGGAACATCTCGAAAGTGGCTTTGTGGAACTGGATCATCTGTTCGGGGGTATTGACCATGGTCTGACCTCTATGAAGAAAGTGGGTGATCTGGATAACTGATGCCGCAGCTGGTATGGTGCACTGCACAAACACAATTGTAAGGACGAAATAGCTGAAGTCAAGTGTTTTTTGTGCAATGCCGCATTGATTCGTCGATCGACTCCGGCGGGCTGCGGCGCGCCGGCGCGGCGCCTCGCGGCAAGGCGGCGGCGGGCGAGCGGATCAGGGGCGGAATCCGCCCGACCGTCGCTCGGGGGAGCGCGGCCGGCGGTTGATATGATCGGACCATGAGCCAGCGCAACCGGATCGCTGTCACGCGCCGACCGAATGGCGTGGCGACGGGCGGGGAGGTCGGGCTCGGCCGCGGAGCCCGCTTCGCGGGCGAGCGGCCCGCGACACTCGCGCTGTGGGTGAGTGCCGCCTACGGAGCGAGCGCGCTGCTCGTGGTGCTCGCTGCCGAGAGGCTGCTCACGCTCACGTTGATCGGCGCGCCCGCGGCCGGCGCCGTCATCCACGCCGCGAACCTCGGATTCGTCGCCGCGACCACGCTGCTCGCCTATCTGGCACTGCGCGTCGGTTTCGGCAGGATCGATCGCGGCCTCGGCAGACCTTCGCCGCAGGACGACGCGGACGATTCCAGGAAAGCGCACGAGGCTGCTCTGGCGGGCGGCTGGAAGCCGTTCGTGCTGGTGTTCGCGGTGCTTTCCAGCGCGTTCGCCGCTACCGCGGGCTACGTGAACCTGCGCCAGGAGAAGCTGGCGATCGAGATCGGCAAGGAGCGTATCGAGGCGCTCGCCGGGGCCAAGTCGGTGCAGGTGCGACGCTGGTTGCACGAGCGCAGGCGCAGTCTCGAGCAGTTGGCCACGCACCCGGAGTTCGTCGATCGCGCCGAGCGCAGCTTCGACCCGCACGACGGTTCGGACAGGCTGCGAGAGTTGCTGATGGGGCGGCTCGAGACGATGGTCGAGGTCCACGACTACATCGGGGCGACGCTGTTCGACGCGACCGGGAAAGCGCGCGCGCGCGCCGGCGCGCAGGGCCCCGACCGATGTTCGGCCGATCGGGTCGCGGGCGCGATTCGCGACGGCGAACCGGCATTCGGCGGCCTGGAAGTCGGCAAGTCGGGCACTCCATGGCTGGAGCTGATCGTCGCGCTGACGACGGCCGACGCGAAACCGGCGGGCGCGATCTGCGTGCAGATCGATCCGCGGCGCGACCTCTTCCCGATGATCGAGGACCGCCCTTCCGCGGCCCGCACCGGGGAGTCGCACCTGGTGCGAAGCGACGGCGAGAAGATCGTCCATCTGACCGGCGCGCGGGGAAGCTCGCTGGTTCCCGAAGGAGCCAGCCCCGCGGCGAGTGGCTCGGCCTTCGGAGCATGGAGTGCCCCCGCGGGACTGGTTTCCGGGGTGATCTCCTGGGTAGACGAACGAGGCGAACAGGTGCTGGCGGCAATCCATCCGATCGCCGCGACGCCGTGGGCGGTGGCCTCCAAGGTCGAGCGCGGCGATTTGCTCGAGCGCCAGCGCGACCTGGCGATCTGGAGCGGCGCGATGGTGGCGGCGTTCGTGGTGGTGGCGACCGCCGCAGCGATGCTGGTCGCGCGCTATCACGGCTTGCGGCTGCTGCGCAGCGCGCGACGCAGGAACGCCCGGCTGTCGCTGCGCGACCGTCACTTCGGGATGCTCGCGCGCCACGCCAACGACATCATCCTGCTGATGGACGACCAGGGGGCGATCATCGAGGCCAACGAGCGCGCCGAGGCGGTCTACGGATACACGCGCGAACAGTTGCGCGGGATGCACGCGTTCGATCTGCGCGCCGACGATCACCCCGACCTGTACGACGCCCAGTGGGCCACGGTCGAGGCCGAGGAGGGCGCGGTATTCGAGGCGAGGCAGAAGCGCAGCGACGGCAGCTCGTTCCCGGTCGAACTGAGCGTGCGTGCGATGGAAGTCGAAGGCGTTCGCTACCGCCAGGCGATCGTTCGCGACCTCACCGAGCGCCAGCAGCTGAGCGAACGGCTGCGTTTCCTCGCGCGGCACGACGAACTCACCGGTCTGGCCAATCGCAGCTCGTTCGTCGAAGCGCTCGAGGCCGCGCTCGCGAGGGCGCGGCGCAACAACGGTGAGGTCGCGGTGATGTTCGTCGACCTGGACGACTTCAAGGCCGTGAACGATACCGCCGGTCACGCCGCGGGCGACGAGGTGCTGCAGCAGTTCGCGCGGCGGCTCGAGAGCAGCCTGCGCGAGACCGACTTCGTCGCGCGCCTGGGTGGCGACGAATTCTGCGTGCTGATGGAGTCCTCGCCCGAGCGCTCGAACGTGGAGATGGTGGCGCGCAAGATCCTCGCGGCGGTCGCGGTCGAGTTCCGGGTCGAACAGGGGGTGTTCCGACTCGGCGCGAGCATCGGCGTCAGCCGCTTTCCAGACGACGGCGACCAGCCCGGCGAACTGCTCAAGTGCGCCGATTCGGCGATGTACGAGGCAAAGCTCGCCGGCAAGAACGCCTACCGGGCCTACCGGCGGCGCTGAGAGTGCGTTTGGCCGACTGTTGCGTCCAATCGTCAGATCGGGCGTGAACTAGCCTCCGCAGTGCGTTAATTTCATTGGTCTTTGCTACACTGGCCCGTCGCGCCGCGGGGGCCTGCGGTCCCGGCGGCAGCCTGGGCGCGAGGGGGTAAGGGTGAAGGAACTCGGAATGATCCGGCTTGCCGGCCTGGTGTTCGCCGCGTGGTTCGCGGCGATCGGCGTTTCCCACGCAGCCGGCGATTCGCAGCTCGGCCCGAAACGCGGCGCAAGCCAGGGCGCGAACGCGACCAAGGCCAGTGCGACAAGAGCTGGCGCGACAAACGCTGGCGTGACGAAGGCGGGCGTGACGAAGGCGGGCGTGACAAGCGCTGGCGCGCCAAAACCGGCGCAGCGCGAGCGGGTCGCGTCGCGCCCGGCGCAGCGCCCCGCCGCGGTGGCGAAGAAACCGGCACCCAGGGCGGTCGCTTCGCGCCGGTCCAAGCGCGTGCGTGCGGCGCCTGCCGCGGCCGCGGGCGGCGACGCGGTCGCTTCGCCGCGCGTCTCGGTCGGCCAGGCGATCGGCCTGCACACGACCGAGGATCCGCTCGAGTTGCATTCCTCGGTCGCGCTGGTGATCGACCAGCGCAGCGGCGAGACGTTGTTCTCGAAGAATTCCCAGGCCGTGCTCCCGATCGCCTCGATCACCAAGCTGATGACCGCCCTCGTCGTGCTCGACGCAGGGCTGCCGCTCGACGAGCAGCTCGAGATCAGCGAGGCCGACCTCGACACTGAGAAGGGCACGCGCTCGCGGCTGCGTTTCGGCACCCGGCTGTCGCGAGGCGAAATGATGCAACTCGCGCTGATGGCGTCGGAGAATCGCGCGGCGCACGCGCTCGGGCGCCACTTCCCCGGCGGAATCCAGATGTTCGTCGCGGCGATGAACGCCAAGGCCGACGCGCTCGGCATGCGCGATTCGTACTTCGTCGACCCCACCGGACTGTCGAGCCGCAACGTCTCGAACGCACGCGACCTGGCGCGGCTGGTCGACGCGGCGTACCGCTATCCGCAGGCGCGCGAGTACTCGACCGCGGCCCAGATGAGCGTCGCCAACGGGGCCCGCCAAACCGCATACCGCAATACCAACCGGCTGATCGTCAGCCCGACCTGGGACATCGGCCTGCAGAAGACCGGCTACATCAGCGAAGCCGGCAACTGCCTGGTGATGCAGGTGAGCATCGAGGGCCGAGCGCTCGTGCTGGTGCTGCTCGACGCGACCGGACGGCTGTCGCGTTTCGGCGACGCGCAGCGCCTGCGCAACTGGCTCGAGAACGACCGCGGCGGCGGCAACGATCGGGTGAGCGCGGTTCAGGTGTCCTTCGGCTCGTAGCCCAGCGCGGCCGATATCTGCGCGGTGGTCGCGCAGAGCTGGTCGATCCACGCGTCCTGGACGAACTCGGCAGGCGCCGAAATCGAGAGTCCGGCCACGAGCTTTCCGGTGTCGTCGCGGATTCCGGCGGCGATGCAGCGCACCCCCACCTCCAGTTCCTCGTTGTCGCGAGCGTAGCCGCGCGCGCGCACCAGCGCGAGTTCGCGCTCGAGCCGCGGCAACTCGGTGATGCTGTTGCGGGTGTGGCCCGCGAGCCCGCAACGCGACGCGTAGCCGCGCACCGCCTTCGCGTCGTCGGCCGCCAGGAAGAGCTTGCCCACCGACGTCAGGTGCAGCGGCGCACGTCCGCCCACCGCGCGCACCACCTGCATTCCGGAGCGCTCCGAGACCGCGCGTTCGATGTAGACGATTTCGTCGGCCTGGCGGATCGACAGGTTCACCGGCTGGCTGGTGGCGCGGTGCAGCTCGCGCATCGGCCCCATGGCCGCGTCGCGCACGCTCAGCCGCGACTTGACCAGGTTGCCCAGTTCCAGCAGTCGCATGCCGAGCTGGTACGACCCCGGTTCGGTGCGCTCGACGAAACGTGCCGTCACCAGGTCGTTGAGGATCCGGTGCGCGGTCGACGGGTGCAGGCCGGTGCGGCTCGAGAGCTCCTTCAGGCTCACCGACTCTGTTTGCTGCGCGAGCGCGTCGAGCAGCGAGACCAACCGGGCGATCACCTGGATCGCGGTCTCGGAGCCGGACTTCTCGCTGTCGCTTCGTGTTCGGGGCATGGGCAGTTGAGGTAGACGGCGTGGCGCGTCGCACCGCCTCGTGGGGCGATGCTATTAGATGGGACTTTATATCACGCTATGAAACCGCGGCGCCGTCGACGTCGTGGCTTGGCGTTCCGGGTGGCGCGCCCGATAATCGCTGCGGGAGGTGTCCATGAAAGTTGCTTTCTTCGTCACTTGTCTGGTCGATCTGATGCGGCCGGAAATCGGGATGTCCGCGGTCAAGTTGCTCGAATCGGCCGGCTGCACGGTCGAGGTGCCGCTGCGCCAGACCTGCTGCGGGCAGCCCGGGTTCAACTCGGGCGACACCGATGGCGCCCGCGCGCTGGCGCGCAAGTTCCTCGCCGAGTTCGAGCACTTCGAGCACATCGTCGTTCCCTCGGGGTCGTGCGCCGGGATGATCCGGCACCACTATCCGAAGCTCTTTCGCGACGATCCCGACCTGCGCAACCGGATCGAGTCGATCGCGGCGCGCACCTGGGAACTGACCAGTTTCCTGCACGACGTGCTGCGCGTCGACCGGCTGCCGGGGAAGTTCGAGGGAACCGTGACCTATCACGACTCGTGCAGCGGCTTGCGCGAACTCGGCGTGCAGGCGCAACCCCGCGCGCTGCTCGCGCTCAACCCCGCGATCCGGGTCGAGGAGATGCGCGACGCGCGCGCCTGTTGCGGCTTCGGAGGCACGTTCGCGATGAAGTACGGCAACGTGTCGGCGGCGATCGTCGACGAGAAGATCGACAACGTCGCGGCCACCGGCGCCGGATGCGTGGTGCTCGGCGACCTGGGGTGCATGCTCAACATCGAGGGACGCCTGCGCCGTCGCGGCGACGAAACCACGCGCGTGCTGCACGTCGCGCAGGTTCTGGCCGGAGACGCGTAATGCGCGTGAGCTCGATGCACTTCAAGGCGCGAGTGGGTGAGAAGCTCGCCGACACGCGCCTGCAGGAAAACCTGAAGAAGCTCTCGACCAAGTGGGTCGCCGCGCGCGCCAGCGCGATCACCGAACTCGACGACTTCGAGGCCACGCGCGACGACGCGATCGAGCGGCGCGACCGCGCGCTCGAGAACCTCGACGCGTGGATCGAGCGCTTCGAGCGCGAGGCGATCGCGCGCGGCGCGACCGTGCTGTTCGCCGAGACTCCCGCCGACGCTTCGCGGCTGGTGGTCGAGATCGCGCGCAAGCACGGCGTGAAGAAGGTGACCAAGTCGAAGTCGATGGTCTCCGAGGAGATGGCGCTGAACCGCGCATTCGAGGCTGCCGGCATCGTGCCGGTGGAAACCGACCTCGGCGAGTACATCCTGCAGATCAACGACAACGAACCGCCGTCACACATCGTCGCGCCGGTCGTGCACAAGAGCAAGGACGAGGTCTCGGATCTGTTCGCGAGGGTGCACCACCGTCCGCGCCTGACCGACATCCCGCAGATGACGCGCGAAGCGCGCGAGATCCTGCGTCCGCACTTCCTTTCCTCCGACATGGGCGTGTCGGGCGGGAACTTCCTGGTCGCCGAGACCGGTTCGGTGGCGATCTTCACCAACGAGGGCAACGAGGGCATGTGCACGACGCTCGCGCCGGTGCACGTGGTGGTGACCGGCATCGAGAAGGTCGTGCCCACGCTCAACGACCTCGCGGCGATCGCGCGACTGCTCCCGCGATCGGCCACCGGGCAGTCGATATCGAACTACTTCTCGATCCTGACCGGTCCGCGCGGCGCGGGCGACCTCGATGGTCCCGAACAGATGTACTTCGTGCTGGTCGACGGCGGGCGCAGCGCGCTGCTGGGTGGGGAGTTCCAGCAGATGCTGCGCTGCGTGCGCTGCGGCGCGTGCATGAACCACTGCCCCGTCTACCAGAAGATCGGCGGGCACGCCTACGGCTGGGTCTATCCCGGGCCGATGGGTTCGGTGCTCACGCCGTTGTACGTCGGATTGGAAAAGGCGCTCGACCTGCCGCAGGCGGCGACGATGTGCGGTGAGTGCGAGGTCGTTTGCCCGATGAAGATCCCGCTTCCCGATCTGCTGCGCAAGCTGCGCGAGAAGCAGCTCGATCGCGGCCTGCGCCCGTGGACCGAGCGTATCGGGATGGCGGTGTGGCGCTTCGTCGCGATGCGCCCGGCGTTGTATCGACCGTCGGTGCGCCTCGCCGCGCGCGTGCTCAGGCTCGTCGCCGGTCGCAAGGGCCGCCTGCGCAGCCTGCCCGGCGCCTCGGGGTGGACTTCACAGCGCGACCTGATCGCTCCCGACGGGCCTACCTTCAAGGAACGCTGGGCGCGGCGCCAGCGCCGATAGGCGCTCAGATCACCAGCCGCTCCCTGGTCGCGGCAGCTTCGGCGCGGCGCGAGAAACGCTCGATCCGCAGTGTGTCGAGATCGATGAACGGGGCTTCGCCGCAAGCCTCCTCGGCGATCACCCGCCCGACCGCCGCCGCCTGTTGCACGCCGTGGCCGGAGAATCCGCAGGCGTTGATCCAGCCCTGCGCTCCCGGCATCCGCCCCAGCACCGGGTTGGCGTCGGGCGTCATCTCGTAGTAACCCCACCAGCAGGCGCGCCGGTCGATCGCGAGCCGCTCGAACCACGGAAAGCGTTTCAGGGCCCGCGTGTAGACCTCCTCGAGCCAGTCCCAGTCGACGCCCTCCTCGAAACCGGTGTCGGCCGGATTGCTGCAGCCGAAGATCAGTCGCTCGCCTTCGGAGCGCAGGTACACGCCGCTCGCGAGGTCGATCGTCCAGGGATAGGGCGCGTGCGCGCGCAGATCGGACGGCAACGGCGCGGTGGTGAACACGATCCTGCGCGCGGGCGAGACCGGAACGAGCAACGACGCCATACGCGCGATCTCGCCGGCCCAGGCGCCGGCGGCGTTCACCACCAACGGCGCTTCGAAACGGGCCGACGATCCGCTCGCGTGCCACAGGCCGGCGCGTCGCTCGAGCCGCGCGACCGATTCTCCGAACACGAAGCGCACGCCGAGCGCACGGGCACGCGCGACGTACTCGAGGCAGATCCCGTGCGGATCGACGACGCCGTCGGTCGCGCACCAGGTCGCGCCGCCCAGGTTCTCGAGCGCCATCGGCACGCGGCGCGCAGCATCCGCGGGTGCGAGTATCTCGACCGGCGCGCCGAGCGCGCGTTGCATTCGCGCCGCCGCGCTGTGCGCGTTCCAGGCGTCGACCGGCACCGCGAACAGATAGCCCTGCGGGCGGTACGCCGCCTGCGGCATCTGGCGATACTCGTCGATGCTCGCCATCGACAGGCGGACGTTCACTTCTTCCGAGAACTGGTGACGCACCCCCCCCGCGCTGCGACCGGTGGAGCCGGTCGCAGCGGCAGATTCGCGCTCGAGGACGGTGACCTCGAAGCCGCGCTGCGCGAGCCGCCAGGCGCAGGCGGCGCCGATGATGCCGGCACCGAGCACGATCGCGCGTCCGCGCGTGGCGTGCGTCGATTTCCCGCGCGTGGCGTTCAGTGCTTCGCGCACGCCGCTTCCCATGCGAGCCGCGCCGCGGCCAGATCCCACAGCGCCTGGCCCACGCTCTTGAATACGACCGGCCCGGCTCCGGGTCGGGGCGCGGCAACCGAGCCGGCGACGACGCGCTCCAGCGGTGTCACGGTGCTCCAGTCGATCCGAGCCTGGATCAGGTCACCCGCCTCGTGGCGCGCTCCGTCGATGTCGTCGACGTACACCCGCGCTCGATGCAGCAGTCGGGCAGGCAGTTCGCACATCTGCGGGCGATAGGCACCGACCGCGGCGACGAATGCGTCGTCGCGCACCGTGTCGGCGAACAGCGCCTCGGAGGCGGTCGTCGCGGTCACCACGATCCGCGCTGCGGCGAGTTGCGCGTCGAGATCGTCGGCGACACCTGCGTCGAGCCCGAGCGTCGCGGCGTGCGCGACCAGGCGCTCGGCGCTCGCGCGCGAGCGCGACGCGATCCGCACCTGCGCGACGCCGCCCGCGGCGGCGAAGGCTTCGAGGTGCGAACGTCCCTGCACGCCGGCGCCGATCAACAGCATCGGGCCACCGGTGTTTTGCGGGGCGAGCGTCTGCATCGCGAGCAGCGACATCGCGGCCGTGCGGCGCGCGGTCACCGTCGGGCCGTCGAGCATCAGCAGCCGCTCGCCCGTGTCGGCGCGCATCAGCACGACCTCGCCCTGCAAGCTGGGCAGGCCGCGAGTCGGATTCTCCGCGTGTACGGTGACGAGTTTGGTCGAGGCGTACTGGCCGTCGCTCGCTGGCATCACCAGCAGCGTGCCGCCGGGGAGCGCGAGCGCGAGTCGCTCGGGCGCGTCGGTGCGACCCTCGGCGCGGCGCACGAGCATCGAGCGCAACGCATCGGCCAGCGGGGCGATCCCCAACGCGCGGTCGGTCGCCTCGGCGTCGAGCACCAGCATCGCGCGCGCGGGTCTGCGATTCATCCGAGATGCCTCGCCTGGCGCGGCGGAGCGGCGGTGCGCGTCGCAGGCCGCGATCCCGGTTGCGAATCCGGTTGCGAATCCGGTTGCGATCCCGGTTGCGTCGCCGGCCGCTTCGCCGGCCGCGGCGGCGGCGCGACGTCGAGTGCGGCGTCTAGCGCGTCGGCGCCGATCCCGGCCTGCTCGCCGAGCCAGCGCGCGATCAGCTCGCGCTGGCGCTGCAGCGCGAAGGCGTGCGTCGCGTCGGTGTTCGCCCAGAGCCAGTCGGAGAATTGCAGGAAACGTGCGAACGGCGCGTCGCCCAGCAGCAGCGCGAGCGCGCGCGGGAAACGTCCCGAATTCGCGAAGATGTCCCAGTAGCGGGCGAAGCGCGCGATCCGCTGCATGTCTTCGAACGCGATCGCGTCGCTCGCGAGTAGGTTGTACGGGGGATCGGGGTTGAACAGCAGTCCGTGCGACTCGGTGTGGCGGGCGATCGGCGCGCCGCGCAGCCGCTTCAGGATGCCGAGCTGGATCTCCTGCGGTGCGAGCGCGACCAGCCGATCGAATCCGGCGCCGAAACTCGCGAGATCTTCGCCAGGCAGACCCGCGATCAGGTCGACGTGCAGGTGTGCGCCGGTATCGGCGCGCAACCACTCCAGGTTGCGCGCGGCAGCCTCGTTGTCCTGGCGCCGGCTGATCAGTGCCTGCACCTGCGGGTTCCAGGTCTGGATGCCGATCTCGAGCTGGATCGTTCCCGGGGCGAACGAAGCGATCGCCGCGCGCAGCGGCGCCGGAAGGCGATCGGGAATCATTTCGAAATGGGCGAACACCGGATCGTTCGGCGCGCTGCGCAGGCAGTCCTGGAAGAACCCGAGGATCGCGAGGCTGGTCTCGGTCTTCAGGTTGAAGGTGCGGTCGACGAACCTGAACCGGCGCGCGCCTCGCGCGTGCAACATGCGCAGCTGCTCGAGCACGCGCCCGAGCGGAAACGGCCTCGCGCTGCGATCCAGTGCCGAGAGGCAGAACTCGCAGCGAAACGGGCAGCCGCGCGAGGCCTCGACGAACAGGTGGCGTTGCGCGATGTCCCGGTCGCTGTAGAGCGGGTAGGGCATCTCGAGCGTGGCCGGATCACGCTCTTCGCCGGCAATCACCTTGGCCAACGGCCGGGGCCCGTCGAGCAGTTGCGCCGCGAGCCGTGCGAAGCTCGCCTCGCCCGGCCCGGTCACGACGTGATCGGCCAGCGCGCAGATGCGCTGCTCGTCCAGCTCGTGGCTCACCTCCGGACCGCCGAGCACGATTCGCACCTGCGGCGCCACGCGACGCAACTGCGCGACCAGGCGCGTCGCTTCGACCACGTTCCAGATGTACACGCCGATCGCGATCACGCGCGGGCGTTCGGCGAGCAGGCGCTCGAGCATCGTCTCGGTGCGCGCGCCGCAGACGAACTCGACGATGCGCGCGCGCGCCGCGAGCGCACCCAGGTTCGCGTGCAGGTAGCGCAACCCCAGCGACGCGTGCGCGTAGCGGGTGTTGATCGTCGTGAGAAGGATCTCTGCCATCTCGAACGCGGTTTGCGGGTGCGGGCGCGATACTCAGTGCTTGCGCTTGTGCATCGGACCCGACGCCGTCAGGGCCGTGACCGGCGCCGATACGTCCAGCGTCGAGCGCTTTCCGTCTTTCGCCTCGACGGTGAGCGTGAGAGCGACCGTGTCGCCCTCCTTGAGCGGCTGCTTCAGGTCGATCAGCATCACGTGATATCCGCCGGGTTTGAGTTCGACGGTGCGGTTCGCGGGCAGCTCGAGCGCGCTCACCGCACGCATTCGCATCACGCCGCCGTCCATCCGCATCTCGTGGATCTCGACGATCGCGGCGGCGGGTGATTGCGCCGCGACGACCTTCGCGTCGGTCGCCGAAGTCAGTTGCATGAACGCGCCGGTGGCGCGTTGCTGCGGCGCGGTGCCGCGCACCCAGGCGTCCTTGACGGTGACCTGCGCCAGCGCAGGTGCGGCGCAGGCCGCGGACACGGCGAACGCGATCGCCGCCAGTTTCGAGTGAATTCGTTTCATGATCGTTCCGAAGTAGGGTTGGATTGAGGATTGGATTGAGGTTTGAAAGGGGGCGTGGAGCCTGGCTGCGATTGCCGCAGCGCGAGCGCGCATTGCCTGACCAGCGACGGACCGCGGTAGATCAGTCCGGTGTAGATCTGCACCAGCGTGGCGCCCGCGTCGAGTTTGGTGCGCGCATCGGCTCCTGACATCACGCCGCCCACGCCGATGATCGGATAGCGCGCCGGCAGCAGCGCGCGCAGCGCGCGTATCACATGGTTCGAGCGCTCGAACACCGGCGCGCCCGACAGCCCCCCGGGCTCGTCCGCGTGAACGAGCCCCGCGACCGCGTCGCGAGTCACGGTGGTGTTGGTGGCGATCACGGCGTCGATCGAATGCGCGCGCAACCGGGCGGCGATCGCTTCGATCTGCGCGTCGTCCAGGTCCGGCGCGATCTTCAGCGCGAGCGGAACGTAGCGCGCGTGCTCGTCGGCGAGCCGCTGCTGTCGCTCGCGCAACGCGCCGAGCATCGCATCGAGCGCGTCGCCGCCCTGCAGATCGCGCAGGTTCTTCGTGTTGGGCGAGGAGACGTTGACGGTGACGTAGCTCGCGTGCGGGTAGACGCGCTCCAGGCAATGCAGGTAGTCGTCGCTGGCGTGCTCGATCGGGGTGGTCGCGTTCTTGCCGATGTTCAGGCCGAGCACACCGTCGTAGCGCGCGGCCCGCACGTTGCGAACGAAGGCGTCGACCCCGTCGTTGTTGAAACCCATCCGGTTGATCAGCGCGCTCGCGCGCGGCAGGCGGAACAACCTCGGTCGCGGGTTTCCGGGTTGCGCCCTGGGCGTGACGGTTCCGACTTCGATGAAACCGAAGCCCATCGCGGCGAAGGCGTCGACGTGCGCGCCGTTCTTGTCCAGTCCCGCAGCGAGCCCGACCCGATTGGCGAACTTCAGCCCCATCACCTCGACCGGATCCTCGACCGCGGCGCCAGCCACCGCGCGCAGCGCTCCGGTGCAGGCTGCGGCGTCGATCGCGGCGAGCGTCAGCTCGTGCGCGCGTTCCGGGTCGAGCGCGAACAACAGCGGCCGCGCGAGCGGGTAGGGATCGATCACGACTCGGCTCTCAGCGCTGCGCGTGCGCGATGCCGGCGGCGTCGACTTGCCCGGCATGCGCGTGTGGCTCGTCGTCCATCGGGAGCCAGCGTCCGTCGACGAGCCGTTCGATCGGGCGGAATCGCGCCTTGTACGCCATCTTCTGGCTTTGCGCGATCCAGTAGCCGAGGTAGAGGTGGGGGAGGTTGAGGCTCCGGCACTGCTCGATCTGCCACAGCACGTTGAAGGTGCCGTAGCTCGCGGCTTGCGCGCGCGGATCGTAGAAGGTGTAGACCGACGAGAGCCCGTCGTCGAGGAGGTCGACGATCGACACCATCCGCAAGCGGTGGTCGGCGTCGCGGAACTCGACCAGCCGCGTGTTGACCTTGCTTTGGAGCAGGAACTGCGCGTATTGCTCGCGACTGTCGTGGTCCATCCCGCCGCCGGCGTGACGCGAAGCCTGGTAGCTCAGGTACAGGTCGTAGTGTTCGGCCGAGAACGCGAGCCGGGCAACGACGACCTTGAGACCGGTGTGCGCCTTGTAGGCGCGCCGCTGGCTCCTGTTCGGGGCGAATCGCGACACCGGCACCCGGATCGGCACGCAGGCGCGACATCCGTCGCAGTGCGGGCGGTAGGTGAACACGCCGCTGCGGCGAAAGCCCGCGCGCACCAGTTCGCCGTAGATGTCGGCGTTGATCAGGTGATTGGGGGTCGCTACCTGCGAGCGCGCCTGGCGGCCCGACAGATAGCTGCACGGGTAGGGGGCGGTCGCGTAGAACTGAAGCGCCGAGAACGGCAGCTCATTGAGATGCGTCATGCGTCGTGCGGTTCGATTCCGTTCACACCTCGGGCCACCCGATGGCCAGCGCCTTCCAGTCAGGGGCCGGCAACGACGTGAGCTCGGAGACCAGCCGCAGGAACCGCTCGCGCGGAATCTGCGTTGCGCCGAGCGACGCGAGGTGACCCGTGTTCTGCTGGCAGTCTATCACGCGAAAACCGCCCGCCCGCAGGGCGCTCACGAGCGCGCACAGCGCGAGTTTCGAGGCATCGGTGCGGCGCGCGAACATCGACTCGCCGTAGAACATCCTGCCGATCGACACACCGTACAGTCCGCCGACCAGCACGCCGTCCTCGCGCACCTCGACCGAGTGCGCGTCGCCCTGGCGTTGCAGCGCGCAGTACGCGGCGACGATGTCGTCGGTGATCCAGGTGCCGTCCTGGTCTGCGCGCGGCTCGGCGCAGGCGCGCATCACGGCTTCGAAGTCCGCGTCGAGCGACACCGTCCAGCGCGCTTCGCGGCGCACCCGGCGCAGGGACTTCGTGAGCGAACGGGTGATGCGAAAGTCATCGAGGTACAGCACCATGCGCGGATCGGGCGACCACCACAACACCGGCTGGCCCTGCGAGTACCAGGGAAAGACGCCTTTGCGGTACGCCTCGAGCAGGCGCCGCGGGCCGAGGTCGCGTCCCGCGGCGAGCAGCCCGTCGGGGTCGCGCATCGCCAGCCGCGGGTCCGGCAGCGGCTGCTCCGGTTCGATCCAGCGCAGCGATGGTTGCGCGGGGGCCAATGTCGCGTTCAGCAGCGCACCTGCTGCCGGCAGTACTGGTCCATCGGCACCACCGCGCAGGTCTCGCCGACGCGCTCGCGCGCCCGCGCGCCGTGTTCGAGCGAGAGCCTGATCTCGTACTTGGCGAAGAACGCGTCGAACAGTTCGCCGCCCTGCGTGGCGACCGCGTGCAGCGTGTCGGCGGCAGCGTCGTGCTCGAGCACGATTGCCGCCAGCGGTTGCGTCGCCGGCCCCGCGACCACCCGCGCGCCGTCGGCCGGGTCGTACTGGCTGTGCTCGGCGCAACAGTGGATCACCTCGGCGCGGCGATTCTGCGGTCCGGCGTGTTCGCGAAAGCTGATGAAACTGATGTCGCGCGTCGGGTACGCCAGCTGGTGGGCGCAGATCGCCGAGAACGCGACGATCGAGCGCGCTGCGCCGACGCCGCCGCGCCACTGGTAGCGCGAGCGCTTCGCGGTCGACAGCGCCGAACTGGCCGCGGTCGGGCGACCGAGGTTGAGCAGGAACGCCGGCGTGCCGACGTACGGATAGTGAAACAGCAGGTTCTGGCGCACCGCGATCTCGCGCGCGCGCAGCGCTTCGCCGCGCGCGTCGACCAGCAGCGCGCGACGGTACGGCCGGGCGGCGCCCGCGGGACCCTGCGCCAGAGCCTCGGCGCCGCAGCCCAGCCCGGTCGCACATCCGAGAATGAAATCGCGTCTCTGCATCGCGTGCCCTCCGTGCCCGTGCTTGCCCGCTGGAGCGCGGCGCCTCAGGACCCGCCGCCCGCGCTCGCGCTCGTCCCTGTGCCCGCGCCGGTGCCCGTGCCCGTGCCGGTGCCCGTGCCGGTGCCCGTGCCCGTGCCCGTGCCCGTGCCCGTGCCGGTGCCCGTGCCCGTGCCCGTGCGCGCCGCGGCGCGCTGGTCGTAGCGGATCGTCGCGGTGTGCAGGCTGTACGAGCCGAGCCGCCGATCCTCGAGGAACCAGCGCAGCGTCTGCGAAACGGTGCGAAACGCGATCGAGTCCCACGGGATCTCGCCCTCGTCGAACAGCCTGGCTTCGAGGCTTTCGGGTCCGGGATCGAGTTCCGGACCGAGCATCGGCGCGTGAAAGAACATGTGGACCTGGTGCACGTGCGGCACGTCCAGGATCGAGAACGGCTCGCCCAGTTCGATTCGCGCCCCCGCTTCCTCGACCGTCTCGCGCGCGGCGCCTTCGCCGGAACTCTCGTCGTTCTCCATGAACCCGGCCGGAAGCGTCCAGTACCCGTAGCGCGGCTCGATCGCGCGCCGGCACAGCAGGATCCGGTTCTCCCAGGTGGGGATCGTTCCGAGCACGAGCCGCGGGTTCTGATAGTGGATCGCGTTGCACGACGGGCAACAGTAGCGCAGCCGATTGTCGCCCGCCGGGATGCGCTGCTCGACCTCGTGGCCGCAGGTGGGGCAGTACCTCATGCGTCGGTGGGCGAAGCGCGGTGCATCGAGCGAGTTTAGCAGCGCGCCCCGCTCGCGGAACGCGAATCGGCGTTGGCCGACACGCCCGATCGATACGCCCGTGGCCGCGTCGCGACGACGATTTGCCGAGCACCCCTTCATCGACTATACTTCGCAGTTCCGGACGCGGGGTGGAGCAGTCTGGCAGCTCGTCGGGCTCATAACCCGAAGGTCGCAGGTTCAAATCCTGCCCCCGCAACCAACGAATTGAGCCCCGTTTCGTCAGCGAACGGGGCTTTTTCTTTGTCGGGCCAACCGAGTCCGGAACCGATGTCGCGGATGGATCCGTTTCCCGACGCCTGAAAAATGGATAGAATCGGGTTTCCGAGTCCCGCAGGCAACGCGGATCGATCGCGCCGCCGGCAGTCATCGCCGGGGCGTGCGACAGATGCAGCGAGCGGATCGTCGCTGTCGCGGGCCGGACTCCATGAGCAACGTTGACCCTGGTCCGCTGATCGATGACCAGACACGGTCCGGACGCAGTCCGTCTGGAATGCCCAGGACCCTACACCTTGACCCGGAGCCGCGGATTGAACACCGCGCAGGCACGAACCATCATTGAAGCCGCGTTGCTCGCGGCGCCGCAGCCGTTGTCGGTGTCGGAGCTGCGTCGACTGTTCGACGACGAGATCGGTGCGGACACGGTGCGCGGCGTGCTCGCCGACATCGCGCAGGCTTGGAGCGATCGTGGCTTGCGCCTGGTCGCGCTCGCCGGAGGGTGGCGTTTCCAGACCTCGCCCGAGGCGTCCGCGCACATCGCGAGACTCAACCCCGAAAAGCCGGCGCGCTACTCTCGCGCGGCGATGGAGACGCTGGCGATCATCGCGTATCGCCAGCCCGTGACACGCGGCGACATCGAGGAGATTCGGGGCGTGACGGTGTCGTCGAACGTGATCAAGACGCTCGAGGATCGTGGCTGGATCGAGACGATCGGTCACAAGGACGTGATCGGGCGGCCCGGGCTGCTGGCGACGACGCGCCAGTTTCTCGACGACCTCGGCCTGAGGTCGCTCGAACAACTCCCGCCGCTCGCCGGTGACGATCCGGCCGATGCGCCGGGCGCGACGAACGATGACCGATCGGCGCCCGTTGCGGGTGCAACCGATGACGACCGGTCGGCAGCGGCGGGTGAAACGAATGACGATCCGCCGGCAGACGGCGCGAAGGAGCCGTCGACGACCGATGGAGGTGACTGATTTGAACGACGAACAGGAGCGGGACGACCAGGCGAAAGACGGCGCCGGGGACGCAGCGGGCGCGGACGACGCGAACAAGCCGCGTGGCGGACCGCGGCGCAGGCGCGGCCCGCGCGGCGGGCGGCGTCGCGGCAAGGGCAAGCCCGGCGGCGCGACGCCGCAAGGCGCGCACGACGCCGCGGGGTCGGCGCAACCGGACGACGCGCAACCGGACGACGCGCAGCGCGACGACGTGCAGCGCGACGACGCGCGGCGCGAGGGCGAACCCGATCCGCAGCAAAGCGAGGACAGCGATCCGCTTCCGGTATTCGCGCATGGCGCGGTAGTCGGTGTCGAGATCGGGCGCGACGGCGATCGAGCGGTTTCGGTCGACGACGACGAGACCGCACCCAAGCTGCACAAGCTGCTGGCCGATGCCGGGCTCGGCTCGCGCCGCGACATGGAGGAGTTGATCGTCGCCGGGCGCGTCTCGGTCAACGGCCAGCCCGCGCACGTCGGCCAGCGGATCGGCGCCGGCGACCAGATCCGCGTCAACGGCAAACCGATCCGGCGCCCGGCACTGCCGCCGCCGGCGCGCGTGCTGCTCTACCACAAGCCCGCGGGCGAGATCACCAGCCGCGACGACCCGGACAAACGCGCGAGCGTGTTCGATCGGCTGCCGCGCCTGAAGGGCGCGCGCTGGGTTTCGGTCGGCCGGCTCGATTTCAACACCGAAGGCCTGCTGATCTTCACCACGTCGGGTGATCTCGCGAACCGGCTGATGCACCCGCGCTACGGCTGGGAGCGCGAGTACGCGGTGCGGGTCCTGGGCCGGATCGACGACGAGGCACGCGACAAGCTGCTCGCCGGAGTCGAACTCGAAGACGGCATGGCCGCGTTCAGCCGGATCGAGGATGTCGGCGGCGACGGTGCGAACCACTGGTACCGCGTCGTGATCGCCGAAGGGCGCAACCGCGAGGTGCGCAGGATGTTCGACTCGGTCGGCCTGACGGTGAGCCGCCTGGTGCGGATCCGGTTCGGCCCGGTCGGGCTGCCGCGCGAGGTGTCGCGCGGGCGCTGGATCGAACTGCCGCGCGGCGACGTGGCGTTGCTGTTGCAGGCGGTGCGCAAGGGCGCGCCCGGCGGCGGCGAGGACGACGACGACGACGAACTGGAGATCGACGACGAGGACGCGCAACCCGCGTTTCACGACCTGCCGCGCGAGGAACACGTTCCCGCGCATCACCACGACGACGAATGGCAACCGCAGGCGGCCGATGCGCACCTCGAGGGCATCACGCGCATGGTGCGTCGCGGCGACCCGGGCAACGCGGCCGCGTCTGGGCGGCGAATCCGGCGCGGTGGTCCGCAACGCGCGGGCGCGGGATTTGCCACCGGGCAAGGCAACCCGGCGCAGGGCGGATTCCCGTCCGGCGGTGGGCGAGGCGGCGGCGGCGGGCGCGGCTCGCGCACCGCGCGCGGCGGGGCCGGCGGCGTGCCTGGCCAAGGGAAAGGCGGTGGAAAAAGCGGTGGAAAAGTCGCTGCGAAAGCCGGCGGAAAGCCGGCCGGCGGATCACGTCGGCGGCGCAAGCGCTCGCCAAGCGGGCAATAGCACGCTATAATTCGCTGCTTATAAGCGCCCGGCCGGCGGAGTACCGTCGGGCGTGCTCAAAGAAGTGGGCTGGCTCAGCCCATTTTTTTTTGGTGCGCGCTCCTGGCCGGGATGTTTCGACTTATTGGGGGCGTGTGCAGGTGCATTCTGTCGAGGCCATCGTCGAGCGCAGTCTCGCCGGTCTTGGCTACGAGCTCGTCGATCTCGAGTTCGCCGCCAGCGGGCTGTTGCGCGTGTTCATCGACGCGCCGGCCGGGATCCGGATGGAAGACTGCGAGCGGGTGAGCCACCAGCTCAGTCGGGTGTTCGAGGTGGAGGCGGTCGATTACCGGCGCCTCGAGGTGTCGTCGCCGGGGCTCGATCGGCCGCTGAGGAAGCCGGCGGATTTCGAGCGTTTCGCCGGGGCGCTCGCTACGGTGAAGCTGCGCCGGGCGCACGAAGGGCGACGCAACTTCGAAGGCGTGCTCAGCGTCGAAGGCGACGGCCGCTACGGGCTCACGCTGGTCGAGCGCGCGCCGCAGGGCGCGAAGGCTGGCCGCGGGGCTGCGTCGCGCAAGGCCGGCCCGAAGGCGACGCCGCGCGCTCGGCGCGCGGGTGTGGTGGCGGTGAAGGCGGGCGAAGAAGGAACTGCCGAAGACGCGGCAGGCAGGAAATTGGTGTTCGCGCTCGACGAGGTCGATCGGGCGCGGCTTGTGCCGGAAGTGCAGTTTTAGGAGAACGGACGATGAGCCGGGAGGTCTTGCTGTTGGTCGATGCGCTGGCGCGTGAGAAGAACGTGCCGCGCGAGGTCGTGTTCCAGGCTCTCGAGAGCGCGCTGGCGTCGGCTACCAAGAAGCGCTTCAAGGAGGAGGTCGACGCACGCGTGTCGATCGACCGCACGTCCGGCGATTTCGAGTCGTTCCGGCGCTGGCAGGTCGTGCCCGACGGTGAACTCGAGGACCACGATCTCCAGATCATCCTCGGCGAGGCGCAGAAGCAGATCTCCGACATCCAGGTGGGCGATTTCGTCGAGGAAGAGCTCGAACCGGTCGAGCTGGGCCGGATCGGTGCGCAGGCCGCCAAGCAGGTGATCCTGCAGCGCATTCGCGACGCCGAGCGCGAGCAGATCATCGCCGACTTCCTGCAGCGCGGCGAGTCGATCCTCTCGGGGACGGTGAAGCGGCTCGACCGCGACGGAGCGGTCGTCGAATCGGGCAAGGTCGAGGCGCGCCTGCCGCGCGACCAGATGATCCCGAAGGAGAACCTGCGCGTGGGCGATCGGATTCGCGCCTACGTCCTCGAGGTCAATCGCGAGGGGCGCGGCCCGCAGCTGATGCTCTCGCGCACGTCGCCCGAGTTCATCAAGCACCTGTTCGCGATGGAAGTGCCCGAGATCGAGCAGGGACTGCTCGAGATCAAGGCCGCGGCGCGCGACGCGGGCGTGCGCGCGAAGATCGGCGTGTTCACGCGCGATCGACGCATCGACCCGATCGGCACCTGCGTCGGCGTGCGCGGTTCGCGCGTGCAGGCGGTCACCGGCGAACTCGCCGGCGAGCGCGTCGACATCGTGCTGTGGTCCGAAGATCCGGCGCAATTCGTGATCGGCGCGCTCGCGCCAGCGAACGTGGCCTCGATCGTGGTCGACGAGGACAAGCACAGCATGGACGTGGTGGTCGACGAGGACAACCTCGCGCTGGCGATCGGCACCGGCGGGCGCAACGTGCGCCTCGCTTCGGATCTGACCGGCTGGCAGATCAACATCATGTCGGCCGAGGAGTCGGAGCAGAAGTCCGAGGGCGAGCGCGGCGCGATACGCGAGCTGTTCATGGACCGGCTCGACGTCGACGCCGAGGTCGCCGACATCCTGATCGAGGAGGGTTTCACCAGCATGGAGGAGATCGCCTACGTGCCGATCAACGAGATGCTCGAGATCGAATCCTTCGACGAGGACACCGTCAACGAACTGCGCAACCGCGCGCGCAACGTGCTGCTCACCGAAGCGATCGCGACCGAGGAGAAGATCGAAAAGACCTCGGACGACCTGCTCACGCTCGAGGGAATGGACCACGATCTTGCCGGACGGCTCGCCGACGCAGGGGTGCGTACCCGCGACGAGCTCGGCGAACTCGCGGTCGACGAACTGATCGAAGCGACCGGCATCGAGGATGCACGCGCGAGGGATCTGATCATGAAGGCGCGAGCCCACTGGTTCGCCGACGAGGAAGACGCGGCTACGCCGGCCGAGGATGCACCTGCCGCCAGCGAATCGGCTTGAGTCGAGCGGCGCTGGCCCCGGGGGAAGGATGACGATGACGATGACGACAAGCAATACGGTTGAGGGTTTCGCCAGCGAGCTGAAAGTGCCGGCGGAAGTGCTGCTCGAGCAACTGCGCGACGCCGGCGTGCGCAAGAAGTTGCCGAGCGACGCGTTGAGCGAGACCGACAAGGAGCAGCTTCTGGCCGCTCTGCGCCGCGCGCACGGGGGCGAGGAAGGTGCCAAGCGCAAGATCACGCTGACCCGAAAGCAGACCTCCGAGATCAAGCAGGCCGACGGCACCGGCAAGGCGCGCACGATCCACGTCGAGGTGCGCAAGAAGCGCGTCTTCGTGAAGCGCGAAACCGCCGACGCTGCGGGTGCGCCCGCACCGGTCGAGTTCGAGGCGGCGCCGGTCGTCGACGAGGCGCAGCAACGACTGCGCGAGGAAGAGGAGCGTCGCCAGCACGAGCTGCTCGAGCGCCAGGCGGCCGATCTGCGCGAAAAGCAGGAGCGCCTCGAGCAGGAGCGCCGGCGCGAAAGCGAAGCGACCGCCGAAGCGAGCCTGCGCGAACAGCAGGCACGGCGCGAGCAGGAAAAGGCCGCATCGCTGCAAGACGATGGCGACGGCGGCGACGCACGGCGCAAGGCGCAGGAAGAGGCGAAAGCCGCGGCCGAAGCAGCGCGCAAGGCGCAGGGCGAAGCCGACGCGCAGGCCACGGCGCGTCGCCAGGTCGAACGCGAGGTCGCCGAGATCAATCGCGTGATGACCGCGCAGCGCAAGCCGGTGCCAAAGCCGGCCGAGGCCGATGCCGCCAAGGCCGCGGCCACGACTGGTACCTTGCACAAGCCCACCGGACCGGGCGCTGCCAAGCCCGGCGCGACCACCGCCGAGTCGCCCGAAAAGAAGCACGTCAAGTCGGAGAAGCTCTCGTCGAGCTGGCACGAGGAAGGCGCCAAGCGCCGCGCGCTCAAGACGCGCGGCCCGAGCGGCGGCACCGGCTGGCGCGGACCGCGCGCCGGCGGGCGCCATCGCGGGCGCGGCGGCGACGACCACGCGCCCCCGCCGCTGCCGGCCGAGCACGTCGTTCGCGAGGTGCACGTTCCCGAGACGATCTCGGTGGGCGAACTCGCGCACAAGATGTCGGTCAAGGCGGCCGAGGTGATCAAGCGCCTGATGCAGCTCGGTCAGATGGTCACGATCAATCAGGTGCTCGACCAGGAGACGGCGATGATCGTCGTCGAGGAGATGGGACACCAGGCGCTCGCCGCGAAGCTCGACGACCCCGATGCGTTCCTCGAAGACGTGGTCACGACCAACGATTCCGAGGAATTGCCCCGTCCGCCTGTGGTCACGGTGATGGGCCACGTCGATCACGGCAAGACCTCGTTGCTCGACTACATCCGGCGCACCAAGGTCGCGGCAGGCGAGGCCGGCGGCATCACGCAGCACATCGGCGCGTATCACGTCGAGACGCCGCGCGGCGTCGTCACCTTCCTCGACACCCCGGGCCACGAGGCCTTCACGGCGATGCGCGCGCGCGGCGCGGCGGCGACCGACATCGTCATCCTCGTGGTCGCGGCCGACGACGGCGTGATGCCGCAGACGGTGGAAGCAATCCACCACGCCAAGGCCGGCAACGTGCCGATGGTCGTCGCGATTAACAAGATCGACAAGCCCGAAGCCAACCCGGACAAGGTCAAGCAGGACCTGGTCGCGCGCGAAGTCGTCCCGGAGGAGTTCGGCGGCGACGTTCCGATCGTGCCGGTGTCGGCAAAGACCGGTCAGGGCATCGACGAGTTGCTCGAGAACGTCCTGTTGCAGGCCGAGGTGCTCGAGCTGAAGGCTCCGAGCGAAGGCGCCGCGAAGGGCCTCGTGATCGAAGCCAGGCTGGACAAGGGCCGCGGTCCGGTGGCAACCGTCCTTGTGCAATCGGGCAGACTGAAGAAGGGCGACATCGTCCTCGCCGGATCGGTGTTCGGTCGTGTGCGCGCGATGCTCGACGAACGCGGCAAGCCGGTCAGCGAAGCCGGCCCGTCGATACCGGTCGAGATCCAGGGCCTGTCCGAGGTTCCGGCCGCCGGAGAGGAAGTGATCGTGCTCGGCGACGAGCGCAAGGCGCGAGAGATCGCGAACTTCCGCCAGGGCAAGTTCCGCGACGTCAAGCTCGCCAAGCAACAGGCCGCCAAGCTCGAGAACATGTTCGAGCAGATGGCCGAAGGCGAGGTCCAGACGCTGTCGATGATCATCAAGGCCGACGTCCAGGGCTCGCAGGAGGCGCTGATGCACGCGCTGCAGAAGCTGAGCACCGACGAGGTCAAGGTGCAGGTCGTGCACGCGGCGGTCGGCGGCATCACCGAGTCCGACATCAACCTCGCGACCGCGTCCAAGGCAGTGGTGATCGGCTTCAACGTACGTGCCGACCAGCAGGCCAAGCGCCTGGCCGAAGGCAACGGCATCGACATCCGCTACTACAACATCATCTACGACGCCGTCGACGAGGTGAAGGCGGCGATGACCGGCATGCTCTCGCCCGAGCAGAAGGAAGAGACGCTGGGTCTGGTCGAGATCCGCCAGATCTTCCGCGTGTCGAAGGTCGGCACGATCGCCGGTTGCATGGTGCTCGAGGGCCTCGTTCGTCGCGGCGCGAAGGTGCGCCTGTTGCGCGACCAGACCGTGATCTGGACCGGCGAGCTCGACTCGCTCAAGCGCTTCAAGGACGACGCGCGCGAGGTCAAGGAAGGTTTCGAGTGCGGCCTGTCGCTCAAGAACTATGACGACATCAAGGAAGGCGACCAGCTCGAGGTGTTCGAAGTGAAGGAGGTAGCGCGCACGCTCTGAGCGCGTGCGCCGCAGTTCGTGTCCGTGCCCGTTTCGAGCATTCACTGATGCGACGCTCGCGCTCGCCCGCAGGCGGCCGCGCTCCGCGCGTGACGCAACAGGTCCACCACGAGCTGGCGGAACTGGTTCGCACCGAGGTGAAAGATCCGCGCGTCGGGATGGTGACGATCACAGCGGTCGAGATGACGCCCGACTACGCCTACGCCACCGTCCATTTCTCCGTCCTGCCCGACGATCAGGACACGGTGGCGCACACGCTTGCCGGTTTGCAGCATGCGGCCGGATTCTTGCGCACTCAACTCGCGCGCAGGGTGCGAATCCACACGACGCCGGAACTCCGCTTCCGGCACGACCGCTCGAGCGAGCACGGCATGTCGATGTCGCGCCTGATCGATCAAGCCAACGAACGGCACGCCGACGACTGACGGTCGGGTGCGACGCGCCGGGTCAGCCCGGTCGAACTTCTCTGGAACCGACAATGAATACCCAAAGCTCCCGGCGAGCGCAGGTCGACGGCGTGCTGCTGCTCGACAAGCCGCGGGGCGTGACGTCGAACGACGCGCTGATGCGCGCCAGGCGTCTGCTCAACGCGCGCAAGGCCGGGCATGGCGGAACGCTGGACCCGATGGCGAGCGGGCTGTTGCCGGTCGCTTTCGGCGAGGCGACGAAGTTCGCGTCGCAGGCGCTCGAAGCCGACAAGTGCTACCTGGCGGAGCTGTGCTTCGGGTTGCGCACCGGCACCGGTGACGCCGAGGGCGAGGTGATCGATCGACGCCCGGTGCGCCTCGACGAGGCGCGGTTGCGAGCGGTGCTGCGCGAGTTCACCGGCCCGATCGACCAGATCCCGCCGATGCACTCGGCGCTCAAGCGCGACGGAAAACCGCTGTACATGTACGCGCGCGAAGGCGTCGAACTCGAGCGCGCGGCGCGGCAGGTGCGGATCCACGGGCTCGAGCTGATCTCGCTCGACACCGACGACGGCGTCGAACCCGGTCAGCCCGGATCGATTCGGGCGCGGATTCGGGTGACGTGCAGCAAGGGCACCTATGTGCGCACGCTCGCCGAGGACATCGGCGAGGCGCTCGGCTGCGGCGCCTATCTCTCGGCGCTGCGCCGCGAGCGGGTCGGCGATTTGTGCGTCGACGACGCCCTCACGCTCGAGCAGCTCGAGGCGATCGCGCCGGACATGCGCAGCGCGCGGCTCGCTCCTACCGATTTCCTTCTCTCCAATCTGCCGCTCGTGCGAATCGCCCCTGAGCACGCCGAGCGGATCCTGCAGGGCCAGCGCCTGCGGCTCGACCCGTCGTCCTTTCCGGCGAACGGATCGACTGCCGCCGCCGAGGTGCTCGTCAGGGTTTACTGCGGTGACCGGCTTCTGGGCCTTGCGACGCTGTCCGACGGACTGCTGGTCGCGCAGCGCCTCGTGGCGACGATCGCCGATGCGGACGTCGCCGCGACGCCGCCCACTTTCAACGAAGAATCGAACCAATGAACTCATCACAGATACGCAACATCGCCATCATCGCGCACGTCGATCATGGCAAGACCACGCTGGTCGACCAGCTCCTGCGTCAGTCTGGCACCTTCCGCGCCAACCAGCAGATGACCGAGCGCGTGATGGACAGCAGCGACCTGGAGCGCGAACGCGGGATCACGATCCTCGCGAAGAACTGCGCGGTCGAGTATCGCGGCACGCGAATCAACATCGTCGACACGCCGGGTCACGCCGACTTCGGCGGCGAGGTCGAACGCGCCTTGTCGATGGTCGATGGCGTGCTGCTGCTGGTCGACGCGGTCGAAGGTCCGATGCCGCAGACCCGGTTCGTCACCCGCAAGGCGCTGGCGCTGGGGCTCAAACCGATCGTCGTCGTCAACAAGATCGATCGTCCCGGCGCGCGTCCGGACTGGGTGGTGAACCAGACCTTCGACCTGTTCGACAAGCTCGGCGCGACCGAGGAGCAGCTCGATTTCCCGGTCGTATTCGCCTCGGCGATCAGCGGCCTCGCGTTGCGCGATCTGTCCGAACTGCCCGAGGGCGGCGTCGACGGCCCGGCCGCCGCCGCCGCGGCGGGGCTGTCGATGGCGCCGCTGTTCGAAGCGATCCTCGCTCGCGTGGCGGCGCGCGAGGACGACGTCGACGCGCCCCTGCAGATGCAGATCTCGGCGCTCGATTACTCGAGCTACGTGGGCAAGATCGGCATCGGACGGATCAACCGGGGCCGGATCCGCTCCGGCCAATCGGTGACCGTGCTCTACGGCGACCCGGCGCAGACCGGTGTCGCCGCGCAGGCGGCCAGGGTCAACCAGGTGCTGCGATTCAAGGGCCTCGAGCGCGTCGTCGTCGACGAGGCGCAGGCCGGCGACATCGTCGCGCTCAACGGCATCGAGGTGCTCGACATCGGGTCGACGATCTGCGAGCCGTCCGCGCCCGAGGCGATGACGCCGATCAAGATCGACGAACCGACGATGACGATGGAGTTCATGGTCAACACCTCGCCGATGGCAGGGCGCGAGGGGAAATTCGTGACCAGCCGCCAGATCCGCGAGCGGCTCGAGCGCGAGCTCAAGGCCAACGTGGCGCTGCGCGTCGACTTCACGTCCGACTCGGACACCTTCGTCGTCTCCGGGCGCGGCGAGCTGCACCTGACGATCCTGATCGAGAACATGCGACGCGAGGGCTACGAAGTCGCGGTGTCCAGGCCCAAGCCCAAGTTGCGTGTTGCAGCCGACGGATCGCGCGAGGAACCCTACGAAGTGCTCGCGATCGACCTCGAGGACGCGCACCAGGGAACCGTCATGGAGCTGCTCGGGCGCCGCCGCGGCGAGCTGCTGCTGATGGATCCGGACGGCAAGGGCCGCGTGCGGCTCGAGTACCGGGTGCCGGCGCGCGGGTTGATCGGATTTCACAACGAATTCCTCAACCTGACCCGTGGCACCGGGATCGCGAGCCACGTGTTCGACGGCTACGGGCCATGGGCGGGCGACATCGAGGACCGTCGCAGCGGAGTTCTGATCTCGCAGGACGACGGTGCTGCGGTGGCCTACGCGCTGTGGAAGCTCCAGGAACGAGGGCGGATGTTCGTCAAGCCGGGAGAAGCGCTGTACGAGGGCATGATCATCGGGATCCACACCCGGGACAACGATCTGGTCGTCAACCCGGTGCGCGAGAAGAAACTCACCAACGTGCGCTCCGCGGGCAAGGACGAGGCGATCGCGCTCACGCCGCCGATCCAGCTCACGCTCGAGAAGGCGGTCGAATTCATCGCCGAGGACGAACTGGTTGAGATCACTCCGCGCAGCATCCGATTGCGCAAGCGCCACCTGAAGGATCACGAGCGAAAACGTGCGCAGCGCGAGCAGGAAGCCGCCGAACCGGCGGCCTGACCCGCCCGGGGCGTGCGGCTCGAAAAACAACAACAGCGCACAGAGAGGGATTTTTTTTATTTTCCCTATTGTTGTGAGGGCAAAGAAGCGTCATCCTTGCGCTTGCGAAAATCGGGTGCGAGAGCGCGGGTTTTCCGATCGACCGATCGAGCATTGATCTACCCACTGACGGAGGGATGAAGATGGCAACAGCAAAAGGCGGCGCGAAGAAGGCGGCGGCCAAGAAGGCACCGGCGAAGAAAGCGGCTGCCAAGAAGCCGGCGGCCAAGAAGGCTCCCGCGAAGAAGGCTCCCGCGAAAAAGGCCGCGGCCAAGAAACCGGCGGCGAAGAAGGCTCGCAAGCCGAATGCCGCATTCATGAAGGCGCTCACACCCAGCGCGGCGCTCGCCGCGGTCGTCGGCAGCAAGCCGCTGCCGCGCACCGAAGTCGTGAAGAAGATCTGGGAGTACATCAAGAAGGGCAAGCTCCAGGACGAGGTGAATCGCCGGATGATCAACGCCGACAAGGCGCTCAAGGAAGTCTTCGGCAAGGCACAGGTCTCGATGTTCGAGATGACCAAGCTGGTCAACAAGCACCTGAAGTAGTCGACCGACCGGGCGCGGCGGCTCGCGTCGCCGGCGCTCCTTTCTCGGCCACCGTGCGGTGGCCGGAGTCGCGGCCGCCGTCTGGCGGCCGCTTCGCTTGACCCGCGCGCCGGGCGGCGCAGGGCACTCCGCGCAGCCTGCGCCGGCTGCGTGGCGCGCCTGGCCTGTACTGCCGGCACGCGACCGGTCGACACTGCGGAGACTCAATGAGCCTGGTTCGGGATCTCTCGCTTTCGGCGATCGTCGCGGGGTTCGTCGCGGTGCTCGTCGGCTTTACCAGCTCGGCAGTGATCGTGCTGCAGGCCGCACAGGCGCTTGGCGCCGACGCGGCGCAGCTCGCCTCGTGGCTGTGGGCGCTAGGGCTGGGCATGGGCCTGACCAGCATCGCGCTGTCGTTGCGCTACCGCGCGCCGGTGCTCACCGCGTGGTCGACGCCCGGCGCCGCGATGCTGATCACCAGCGCGGCGGGTGTGTCGCTCGCCGAGGCGACCGGAGCGTTCATCGTCACCGGGGTCCTGATCGCGGCGAGCGGCTTCTCGGGCTGGTTCGAGCGCGCGATGGCACGGATACCGTTGCCGATCGCCTCGGCAATGCTCGCCGGGGTGCTGTTGCGCTTCGGGATGGACGTGTTCGTCGCGATGCAGGCGCAGTTCGTGCTCGTGTTCGCGATGTTCGCGGTCTACCTGGGGGCACGCAGGCTGTTGCCTCGCTATGCGGTGGTCGCCGCGCTCGCTGCGGGTATAGCGATCGCTGCGTTCTCCGGGCTGTTGCGCGGCGACGCGTTCGCGTTCGAGTTCGCGACGCCGGTGGCGGTCGCGCCGCGGTTCACGCTCTCGGCGCTGATCGGCGTCGCGCTGCCGCTGTACGTCGTGACGATGGCGTCGCAGAACGTGCCCGGCGTGGCGGTGCTCCGCGCCGCCGGCTACGAAACGCCGGTCTCGCCGGTGGTCGGCTGGACCGGCGTGGCGACCGCGGTGCTCGCGCCGTTCGGGGCCTTCGCGCTGAACTACGCAGCGATCACTGCGGCGATCTGCATGGGACGCGAAGCCCACGAGGACCCCGCGCGTCGCTACGTCGCCGCCGTCGCCGCGGGTGTGTTCTACCTTCTGATCGGGATCTTCGGCGCGACGGTCGGCGCGGCGTTCGCGGCATTCCCGCGAGAGCTCGTCCTCGCGATCGCCGGGCTCGCGCTGCTCGGAACGATCGGCGGCGGGTTGGCGAGCGCCCTCGTTGCCGAGCGCGACCGCGAGCCCGCACTGGTCACGTTTTTGGTCACCGCCTCGGGCCTGAGCCTCGCCGGCATCGGCTCGGCGTTCTGGGGCCTGCTCGCCGGAGCGCTCGTGATGCTGGTGCTCGGCACCGCGCGCAAGGGCTGATTCAGGGACGCATCAGCGCGCGCATCAGATCGCGCAGGCGCTGCAGCGTCTCGAACTCGCCGCGGCGCCCGAACGGGATCGTGAACGGCGAGTCGGCCCAATTCGCCGAGCCGCGCAGGCTGTAGGTCAGCCGCGGGCCGTCGGCGAGGCGGAACTCGCGCAGCAGTTCGATCA
The DNA here is from genome assembly GCA_963696745.1 of uncultured beta proteobacterium. GTDB lineage: Bacteria > Pseudomonadota > Gammaproteobacteria > Burkholderiales > Burkholderiaceae_E > Quisquiliibacterium. Next base: position 630,828 of record CAVOLL010000010.1, on the reverse strand, counting down.
GCCGTGCTGTCGCTACGCTGAACTCGATCGGCACCGCGCGTGTGCCGTTCGCGGCGAGCGTCACGGTGCGTTCGCGCGCCGCGCCCGAGGCAAAGGGGCGCTCCAGCAATTCCAGCTCGAAGCGAAGGTTGGTCAGCGGCACGTCGACATCGTTCGGGTTGTGCGCGTCGAGCACCAGCGCGAAGCGGATCTCGTCGCGGCCGATGCTTCGGATCGAAAGGCTCGCCACGTCGAGCTTCGGCGCCTTCAGCCCGAGGGGCGGAACGATGCCGCAGGCCGCGCCGCCGATCGCCACCACGACGCCCGCGAGCAGGCGCAGCCTGTCGCGCGCGCCGCGCCTGGCCCCCGCAAGCCGTGTCACAGCCGTGCGAGCCGCTCGAGCGCGAGGCGCAGCGTCTCGTCTTTCTTGGCGAAGCAAAAGCGCACGATCGACTGCTCGGTGTCGCGGCTGTAGAAGGCCGAGATCGGGATCGCCGCGACACCGACCTCGCTCGTCAACCACTTGGCGAACTCGGCTTCGGGGAGCTGCGAGATGGCGCTGTAGTCGGCCAGCTGGAAATACGTCCCCTCGCAGGGTAGGAGGCGAAACCGCGTCGAGCGCAGGCCTTCGCGGAACAGGTCTCGCTTGCGCTGGTAGAACTGCGGCAGGTCGACGTACGGCGCCGGGTCGCGCATGAAGTTCGCGATCCCGAGTTGCGCGGGCGTGTTGACGGTGAACACGACGAACTGGTGCACCTTGCGAAACTCCGCGGTGAGCCTCGGCGGCGCGGCGCAGTACGCGACTTTCCATCCGGTGACGTGGTAGGTCTTGCCGAACGACGAGATCACGAAGCACCGTGCGGCGAGTGCCGGATAGCGGCTCGCCGACTGGTGCGGTTCGCCGTCGAACACCATGTGTTCGTAGACCTCGTCCGAGATCACCAAGAGGTTTGCCTCGAGCGCGATCGACTCGAGTTCGCGCATGTCGGCGTCGCGCAGGATCGTGCCGCTGGGATTGTGCGGCGAATTGACGATGATCGCCCGCGTGCGCGGGGTCAGCGCCGCGCGCACTTGGTGCCACGGCACGCGGAAGTTTTCGTCGAGCGCGACCGGCACGACCACGCCACCGGCGAGAACCACGCCGGGTGCGTAGCTGTCGTACACCGGCTCGATCAGGATCACCTCGTCGCCGCTGCGCACGACGCACATCAGGGCGGTGAGGATCGCCTGCGTCGCTCCGGCGGTCACGGTGATCTCGGTGTCCGGGTCGTAGCGGTGGCTGTAGAGTCGCGCGATCTTCGCGCTGATCGCGTGGCGCAGCTCCGGCACGCCCGCAAGCGGGGGATACTGGTTCGCGCCGGCGCGCATCGCGTCGGCGACCGCGTCGATCAGCCTGGGGTCGCAATCGAAATCCGGGAACCCCTGACCAAGGTTCACCGCGCGATGCTCGGTAGCGAGCGCCGACATGACCGTGAAGATGGTCGTGCCGACCGAGGGAAGCTTCGATTCGATCGACGGCTCGGCGGCGATCGTTGCGGCGTGGTTCATCTTGCTTGCTCTCCAGGTGCGATTGTAGGCGCGTGGGCCGCGCCTCGGGGCGCAAACAGGCCGGCATCGTCGGATCGGTCGATGAAGCGCTCGGGCGGCGCGATCGTGATTGCGTAGCGCGCGGTGGCGCGTCGCGCGAGCGCGAGCACCGCGCGGTCGCGGGAAAGAAGCCACCGGGCCTGATGTGCGACGGCGAGGTCGATCAGGTGCTGGTCGTCCTGGTCGGTGCAGCGCAGCGCGCACACGGGTGATTTGGCGGCGAGCTGCGTGTGTGCGTCGAACTGCGTGTGTGCGTCGAACTGCCGCAGCGTGTCCTGTGCCGAAGGCGCGCATGTGCCGCGCCTGCCGTGCGCGCGCTGCGCCTGCGCGATCAGCCGCGGGCGCGCGAGGACGCTGGCCAGCTCGTCGCGGCAACGCCGGCACGCGATCAGACGCAGCGCTCCGCGCGTCGCGGCGGCGCGCAGCGGATCGACGCGCGGGTCGCCGAACACCAGCCAGTCGAGCCAGACGTTGGTGTCGAGCACCGCAATGGCGACGCGACCCTCAGACAATGGTGGGTTCCGGTTCGAGGACGACACCGAATCGCTGTCGCACCGTGTCGCGAACGCGCTGCGCCAGCGCAACGATGTCGGCGCCGCGTGCGCGACCGTGATTGACCAGCACGAGCGCGTGCTGGTCGTGGACGCCGGCGTCACCCTCGCGCGCACCCTTGAGTCCGCAGCGATCGATCATCCACGCCGCCGACAGCTTCGTGCCCGCCCTCGCGGGCCAGTTCGGCATATCGGGGTGGCGATCGATCAGCGCGCGCGCGCGTGGCGCGCTCGACGATCGGGTTCTTGAAGAAGCTCCCGGCGTTGCCCAGCCGTGCCGGGTCGGGAAGCTTCCTGCTTCGGATAGCGACCACGCAGCGCGCGACCTGTTCGGGGCTCGGGTGAGAGATGCCCGATCGCGCGAGTTCGTCGCGCAGCTCGGCATAGTCGAAGCGCGGTCGCGGCGCGCGTGACAGCCGAAATCGGACAGACAGAATCAACCAGCGCGCGTCCTGCGGGCGCTTGAAGACGCTGTCACGGTAGGTGAACTCGCACTGCGAAGCCTCGAATCCGCGCCGCGCTCCGGAATCCAGGTCGATCGCATCGAGGCCGTCGAAGAACTCGCACATCTCGACGCCGTAGGCGCCGATGTTCTGAATCGGGCTTGCGCCGACGCAACCGGGGATCAGCGAGAGGTTCTCCAGGCCGAACAGGGCGTTCGCGAGCGTCCAGCGAACGAATCCGTCCCACGATTCGCCGGCCTCGGCATCGACGACGACCTCGTCGCCCGATTCCGACACGATCCGTTTGCCGCGCGTGCGCACGCGCAGGATCGTGCCTTCGAAGTCGCGCGTGAACAGCACGTTGCTGCCCGCGCCCAGCACCATCGTGGGCCCGTGGCCGGTGCACGCCGCGAGCGCCTCGTTCGCCTCGAGCGTGTCGCCGAGCTCGACCAGCCGTGCCGCTCGCGCCGGCACCGCGAAGGTGTTGAGCCGAGTCAGGTCGGCGTTCTCGATGATCGTCGGTGGCATGGCGCTGGGGTTCGGCGCGGGGTTCGGCGCGGGGTTCGGCGCGGGGGTTCGGCGCGAGGCCCGGCGCTGCGCGAGACCGGCGCTCAGCTCGGCTGATAGGCGAGCCGAACGTAGATCGGCGCGAACGGCTCGGCCTGCGTGATCTCGATCAGCGCCTCGCGCGCCAGTTCGAGCAATGCGATGAAGGTCACGACCGCGACCTGCGCGCCCAGACCCGGATCGAACAGTTCATCGAACTCGGCGAAGCGCCGGTGACGCAAGGTGCGCAGCACGCGCGTCATGAACTCGCGCACCGAGAGTTGCTGTCGCGCGATGTGGTGGTGCTGGGTGAGCCGCGCGCGACGCAGTACGTCGGCCCAGGCACTTCGCAGGTCGAGCGGGCTGACCTGCGGCAGTAGCGGCGCGACTGCCTGCTCGACGTAGGCCTGCGCGCGGAAGAAATCCCGATCGACCAACGGAAGGCGATCGAGCTGCAGCGCGCCGGACTTGATGCGTTCGTACTCGAGCAGCCTGCGCGCGAGCTCGGCGCGCGGATCGTCCACTTCCTCGCCAGTGTCGGCCTTCTTGATCGGGAGCAGCATCCGTGACTTGATGTCGATCAGCAGCGCTGCCATCAGCAGGTAGTCGGCCGCGAGTTCCAGGTTGTGGCGCCGGATCTGTTCGACGTAGGCGAGATACTGCCGCGTGACCTCGGCCAGCGGAATGTCCAGGATGTTGAAGTTTTGCCGCCGGATCAGGTACAGCAGCAGGTCGAGCGGCCCTTCGAAGGCTTCCAGGAAGACCTCGAGCGCACCAGGCGGTATGTACAGGTCCTGCGGCAGTTCGAGCACCGGCTCGCCATACAGGCGCGCGAGTATCTTCAGATCGAGTTGCTCGGCACCGGCGCCGGCAGCGTCGGCCGCCGGGTCGCTGCCGAAGTCCAGCCCGGCGTCGGTACCAACGATCGCGGGCGCGCCGCCGCCGTGCAGCTGCAATCTCAGCCCTTGGTCTGGTAGACGTAGGGGGGTTGCGCGACGTGCGACGCCCTGTGGCGACGCAACGTTTCCTGGTCCTGCGGGCGGTCCCACCAGATCGCGCGCGCCTCGCGCTGCTGTGCGTCGAGTTGCGGGCGGTCCTGCTTGAGCTCTCGCAGGAAACGGGTGATGTCGGATTCGTACATGTTCATTGGCTCCGCGCGCATTCTAAGGCATCGTGGGCGGCTTCGGCAGCGGGCGGCTTCGGCACGCGTCCCGGCGCTCAGCGCACCCGCATTCCGACCACAGCCCCGTCGTCGGGCTCGAGCAGGAACAAGCCGCCGCCCTTGGCCGGATCGTCGAAGCCGGCGGCGAGCACCATGCCCTGCGACACGCCGAACTTCATCTTCCGGGGCGCGAGGTTTGCGACCACGACGGTATGCCGGCCGACGAGGCTCTCGGGCGCGTAGGCCGACTTGATCCCGGCGAAAACGGTTCGCGGCGCATCTTCGCCGCAATCGAGCGTCAGGCACAGCAGCTTGTCCGACCCCTCGACCGCCCGCGCCGCGACGATGCGCGCGACGCGCAACTCCACCTTCGCGAAGTCGTCGATCGAAATGGTGTCGTCGCGATCCGGCCCCGCGTCGCCCGAGCCGTCGCGCGGCTTCGTTTCGGGCCTCGCCGCAGCCTTGGGCGCCGGCTGCGGAGCAGCGGCGACGACCTCGGATTCGAACAGCGCGTCGAGCAGCTTCGGGTCGACGCGCGTCATCAGGTGCTCGTAGCGTCCGATGCGCGCAGGCGCGCGCATGAAGTCGTCCCACGCGAGTTCACCGGTGCCCAGGAAACCCTCGGCGCGTGTCGCGAGCGCGGGCAGCACCGGCTTGAGCCAGACGGTGAGTGCGTGAAAGCCGGCGATCGACGCCGAACACACCTGCTGCAAGGCCTCGCGCCGGGACTCGTCCTTGGCCAGTTCCCAGGGTTTGCAGCTGTCGAAGTGCTGGTTGATCCGGTCCGCGTACTCCATCGCGAGGCGCAACGCACGGCCCAGTTCGCGGCCTTCGATGCACTGCGCGATGTCGCTGCCGTAGCGCTCGGTCTCGAACGCCTTCCACGCCGGCAGCGCGCTCACGTCGACGAGCGCGCCGTCGAACAGGCGCGCGAGGAAACTCGACGCGCGCGAGGCGATGTTCACGTACTTGCCCACCAGGTCGGAGTTCACGCGCGCGACGAAGTCGTCGGGATTGAAGGCCACGTCCTCGACCTTGGCGTTGAGCTTGGCCGCGATGTAGTAGCGCAACCACTCGGGGTTCATTCCGATCTCGAGGTAGCGCAGCGGCGAGATGCCGGTGCCGCGCGACTTGCTCATCTTCTCGCCGCTCACCGTGATGAAGCCGTGCACGAAGACGTTGGTGGGCGCCTTGCGACCGGCGAAGTGCAGCATCGCAGGCCAGAACAGGGTGTGGAAGTAGATGATGTCCTTGCCGATGAAGTGGTACTGCTCCACCGTCGGGTCGGCGACGAACTGCTCGAAGTTCTGATCGGTGGCCTGTGCGGCCTGCCCCTTGTCGAAGTGGTTCTTCAGGCTCGCGAGGTAGCCGATCGGCGCGTCGAGCCAGACGTAGAAGTACTTCCCCGGCGCGTCGGGGATCGGGATGCCGAAGTAGGGCGCGTCGCGCGAGATGTCCCAGTCGCCCAGGCCCTGCTCGCCCTCGAGCCACTCGCGCGCCTTGTTCGCCACCTCGGGCTGGAGCCTGCCGTCGAGCGCCCAGCCGCGCAGGAACTGAACGCACCGTTCGGCCGACAGCCGGAAGAAGAAGTGTTCGGACTCGCGCAACTCGGGTCGCGCGCCCGAGAGCGCCGAGTACGGTTCGACCAGCTCGGTGGGCGCGTAGACCGCGCCGCAGACCTCGCAGGCGTCGCCGTACTGGTCCTTCGCGCCGCACACCGGACACTGGCCCTTGATGTAGCGGTCGGGCAGGAACATGCCCTTGATCGGGTCGTAGAACTGCTCGATCGTCTTGGTGTCGATCAGCCCGGCATCCCTGAGCTTGAGGTAGATGTCCTGCGACAGGGCGGTGTTTTCGGCCGAGTGGGTCGAGTGCCAGTTGTCGAACGCGATGTGAAATCCGCTCAGGTAGCGGGCGCGCTCGGCGGCGACGCGCCCGATCAGCGCTTCGGGCGTCACGCCTTCGGCCTCGGCCTTGAGCATGATCGGCGCGCCGTGTGCGTCGTCGGCGCAGACGAAGTGCACCTCGTGTCCGCGCATGCGCTGGAAACGCACCCAGATGTCGGCCTGGATGTACTCCATGATGTGACCGATGTGAAACGAGCCGTTGGCGTACGGCAGTGCGGTCGTGACGAACAGGCGGCGCTTCATCGGATCGGGGGTGCGTTCGGGGCGGGGCGGGAAAAGCGCGATTCTACAAGGCGATAGCCCTACAGGTTGAGAGGAATCGCGTGCGTGGCTGCATTAAACTCGTGGGCTGCCCGAATCTTCTTCTGGCGGGTTGCCCGAAACCACAGATGCGCGCTCGCGCGCGCGAGAGTCCAAGGTCATGAGCGTTACCGTCGAACAGGCCACCGCAGCCCTTGAAGCCATCGTCGATCCGAACACGGGGAAGAACCTCGTCGAATCGCGATCCGCGCGCAACATCCGCGTCCAGGACGGCAACGTCAGCGTCGACGTCGAACTGGGCTACCCGGCTCGCAGCCAGATCGACCCGATTCGCCAGCAGGTGATCGGTGCGCTGCGCGCGCTCGCGGGCGTATCGAACGTGAGCGCGAACGTGTTCCAGAAGATCGTCGCGCACACGGCCCAGCGCGGCGTGAAGCTGCTGCCCGGGGTGAAGAACATCGTCGCGATCGCCTCCGGCAAGGGGGGCGTCGGCAAGAGCACGACGGCGGTGAATCTGGCGCTTGCGCTCGCCTCGGAAGGTGCGACGGTCGGGATGCTCGACGCCGACATCTACGGGCCGTCGCAGCCGATGATGCTGGGCATCACCGGCAAACCCGAAACACGCGACGGCAAGACGCTCGAGCCGCTCGAGGGGCACGGGATCCAGGCCAACTCGATCGGCTTCCTGATCGACGTCGACACTCCGATGGTCTGGCGCGGTCCGATGGTGACGCAGGCGCTCGAACAATTGTTGCGCGACACGAACTGGCGCGACCTCGACTATCTGATCGTCGACATGCCGCCCGGAACAGGCGACATCCACCTCACGCTGGCTCAGAAGATCCCGGTGACCGGAGCGGTGATCGTGACCACGCCGCAGGACATCGCGCTGCTCGATGCGCGCAAGGGCCTGAAGATGTTCGAGAAGGTCGGGATTCCGATCCTAGGGATCGTCGAGAACATGGCCTTGCACGTTTGTTCGAAGTGCGGGCATACCGAGCACATCTTCGGCCAGGGCGGCGGCGAACGGATGTCCAGGGAGTACGACGTCGAGTATCTGGGGGCGTTGCCGCTCGACATCCGCATCCGCGAGCAGACCGACTCGGGCAAGCCCACCGTGGTGAGCGATCCGGACGGAGCGATCGCCGACATCTATCGCGGCATCGCGCGGCGCGTCGCGGTGAAGATCGCCGAGAAGTCGAAGGACATGTCGCTGAAGTTCCCCTCGATCGTGGTGCAGAACACCTAGGTCCGGACGGGGCTGCGATCGCGTAATATACGGTTCGATACTACGCTTGGGGCCGAACTTCGCGGCGCCGTTCGATGAAACTCTCGGTTCCAGGTGGGCAAGTCGTGGCGCTAGCCGACCGGTCGCGCCGCGCGCTGTTCGCGGCGGCCGCGCTGTCCACGCTGTCGGCGCTGACCGGCGCATCCGGACCCGCCCGCGCCGGCCCGTCTCCGCTGGTGCTTGCGGCGTCGAGCCTGAAGGATGCGATCGAGCTGGCTGGCGCCGAATTTGCGCGCGTGTCGGGGATCCGTCCGCGCTTTTCCTTCGCGGCGTCTTCGACGCACGCGCGCCATCTAGAGCAGGGCATCGAAGCCGATCTCTACCTCAGTGCCGACCTGCAGTGGATGGACTTCGCGGTGCGGCGCGGGCTGGTCGACGCCGCCAGCGTCTACTCGCTGCTCGGCAACCGGCTGGTGCTGGTTGCGCCGGTCGACGGGCACGCGCCGATCGAACTCGCGCGCGGTGTCGACCTCTCGAGGGCGCTGCGCGGCGGGCGGCTCGCGCTGGCCGACGTGCGCGCGGTGCCAGCGGGTCGCTACGCCAAGGCCGCGCTCGAGTCGCTCGGCGCCTGGGATCGCGTCGCGGGCAGCCTCGCGATGACCGAGAATGTTCGCGTCGCGCTCGCGCTGGCCGCGCGCGGCGAGGTGCCTCTGGCGATCGTCTACGCGACCGACGCGCGTGCCGAGCCGCGCGTGAGGGTCGTCGCGACCTTTCCCCTGAACTCGCATCCGCCGATCCGTTATCCGGTCGCTCTGGTGCACGGGCACCGCAACGCGGGCGCCGCAGCCTTGCACGGATTCCTGCGCACGGCTCCCGCGGCCAAGGTGTTCGACGATCATGGTTTCATCGTTCTCGGTTGAGTCACGCCTGCGGCGAGCTCGGGGTCGGCGATGGACGCGTTGACTCCCGAGGAACTGACCACGATCGTGCTCAGCCTGAAGGTCGCGGGCTGGGCGACCGTCGCCTCGCTGGTGCCGGCGATCGCGGTCGCGTGGCTGCTCGCACGCTTCGATTTCCCCGGGCGACTTCTGCTCAACAGCGTCGTGCACCTGCCGCTGGTGATGCCGCCGGTCGTCACCGGCTATCTGCTGCTCCTCGCCTTCGGCCGGCGCGGCGTGATCGGCGCGTTTCTCGAAGAGAACTTCGGCATCGTCGTCGCGTTCCGCTGGAGTGGTGCGGCGCTGGCCTGTGCGGTGATGGGGTTTCCGCTGATGGTTCGCGCGATCAGGCTCGGATTCGAGGCGATCGATCGTCGGCTCGAGCAGGCAGCCGGGACGCTCGGCGCGTCGCCTGCGTGGGTGTTCCTCACCGTGACCCTGCCGCTCGCGATGCCCGGGATCATCGCCGGGGCGGTGCTCGGTTTCGCCAAGGCGCTGGGCGAGTTCGGGGCGACGATCACCTTCGTTTCGAACATCCCGGGTGAAACGCAGACGATTCCGCTCGCAATCTACGCGTTCACGCAGTCGCCCGACGGCGAAGCGGGCGCGCTGCGGCTGACCGCGATCGCGATTGCGATCTCGCTGCTCGCGCTGGCGGCCTCGGAGGTCCTCGCGCGGCGTGCGGCGTGGAGTGGGGCGGGGCAGCGATGATCCGCTTCGAGGCGAAGGCGCAGCTGGGCGGATTCTCGCTCGAGGTCGGCTTCGAAACACGTTCGGGTGCCGTTGCGTTGTTCGGTCCTTCGGGATCCGGCAAGTCCAGCGTTCTGGGACTGATGGCGGGGCTGTTGCGCGCGGACAGCGGCCGCTTCAGCGTCGACGACGACGTTCTGTTCGATACGGCAAACGGCATCTGGCTGCCGGCGCACCGGCGCAGGATCGGCTTCGTGTTCCAGGACGCGCTGCTCTTTCCGCACCTCAGCGTTCGCGGCAATCTGCTCTACGGCAGCCGCTTCGCCGGGAGCGACGCTTCCCCCCCCAAGCTGGAGGCGATCACCGGATTGCTCGGGATCACGGCGCTGCTCGATCGGATGCCCGGCGGTCTGTCGGGGGGCGAACGCCAGCGCGTCGCGATCGGTCGTGCGCTGCTGTCGTCGCCGCGATTGCTGCTGTTCGACGAGCCGCTCGCTTCGCTGGACGACGAGCGCAGGCTCGAAATCCTCCCGTACATCGAAACGATGCAGGACGAGCTGGGCGTGCCCTTCGTCTACGTGTCACACGCGCTCGACGAGGTCGCCCGACTCGCGACGCACGTCGTGGTGCTCGAGCGCGGTCGCGTCGGCGCAGAGGGCCCGCCCGGAGAACTCCTCGCGCCGGCCTGGGGAGCGGGCTCGCAGGGCCGGTTCTCCGCGGTGTCGGTGGTCGACGCGGTCGTGCGCGCGCACGACGAGCAATACCAGGTCACGAACTTCGACCATCCCGCAGGAACGATCAGCGTCCCGGGCATCGTCGGGCGCGTCGGCGCGTCGCACAGGGTGGTGATGCGCGCGATCGACGTCGGCTTGGCGGTCCAGCGCCCGCGCGACGTCAGTTTTCGCACCGTGCTGCTGGGCCGGATCTCCGGGATCGACCGGGACGCGGGTGCGCTCGCCCGGGTCGAGCTCGCGTTGCGTGGCGGCGGCCGGCTGGTGGCGCTCGTGACGCGAATCTCGGTCGACGAACTCGGCCTGGACGAGGGCGACGACGTGTTCGCGATGGTCAAGGCCGTGGCGCTCGACGAACGCGCGCTCGCACTCGCCCCGCGCGTGCGTTCGCGGCGCTTCGGGCACGCAGGCTGAGCGGAGCGCGTTCGGCGCTCGTTCGGCGCTCGTTCGGCGCCCGTTCAGCGCTCGTTCAGCGCTCGTTCAGCGCTCGTTCAGCGCTCGCCAGCCGAATCTTCGTCAACCGCGTTCTCGTCGGCCGGGCGGTCTTCGACCCGCGACGGGCGCGGCTCGAGGCGAATCCGCGGCAGCAGCGCGCCGAATCGGGTCGCGACCGCCTGTTGCGCGTCGCGCTCGGCGGCGCGAAACGCCGCGACCAGTTCGTGCCCCAGCGCGGTGAGGTGCGAGCCGCCGCCGTGCGTTCCGCCCGATGCCGTCACGATCACCGATTCGTCGAACATTCCCGCGAGCGAATCGATCAGCAACCACGCCCGCCGGTACGACATGCCCATCTCTCGTCCCGCGGCCGCGATCGATCCGGTGCGGTCGACCCCTTCGAGCAACGCGATCTTTCCCGGGCCGATCCGGGCGTCGAGACTGAAACGCAGGCGGATGCTGACGCTGGTGCTGTCCTTGGTTCTCATCGTGCGCATTCTTGCACGGCCCCGTTGGCGGGGCCCCAAGGCGATCTTGGTACAGTGCGCCGGTGCGCATCGCCCCGATTCACCTGCTGTTGTGGGTACTGCTCGTCATCGTGCTCGTCGTCGCGCTCGGTGCGGGCAGTTATCGCCTGTCGCCCACCGAGCTGATCGACCTGATCGCCGCGCGTGTCTCGGGTGCCGCGCCGGACGTCGCGGCCCCGGCCGAGATCGTGTTCTGGCAGATTCGTGCGCCGCGCGTGGTCGGATCGGCGATCGTCGGAGCCGCGCTCGCCGCGGCCGGACTCGCGCTGCAGGCGACGTTTCGCAACCCTCTCGCTTCGCCGGATCTGCTCGGGGTGTCGGCCGGTGCCGCCCTTGGCGCGGTGATCGGGATGTTCCTCGGCTGGGGCGTCGGGTCGACGCAGGCGGCGGCCTTCGCGGGCGGCCTGTTCACGGTGGGCCTGGTCTATTTCATCGCGCGCCGGCTGGCCCTGCGCGACCGGATGCTCGGCCTGCTGCTGAGCGGAATCGCCATCGCGAGCCTGCTCGGCGCGATGATCGCGTTGGTGAAAATCGCCGCCGATCCCCGCGGCCAGTTGCCGGCGATCACCTTCTGGCTGCTCGGCAGCTTCGCGTCACTCGGCGCGCACGAGCTCGCGTGGCTGGCTGGCGCGTGCCTGCTCGGCCTGGTGCCGTTGGTCGTTTGGCGTTGGCGCGCCGATGCGCTGGCGCTGTCCGACGACGAGGTTCGTTCGATCGGCCTGAGGCCGGCAGCCGTGCGCGCGGCGCTGGTGGTCGGCGCGACGCTGGCGACCGCCGCGTGCGTGGCGGTGGCGGGGATCATCGGCTGGGTCGGACTGGTCGTGCCGCATGCGGCACGGCTGCTGGTCGGCGCGTCGTTTCGCGCGGCGCTGCCGGTGTCGATGTTGCTCGGCGCGGCGTTGATGACCGCGATCGACACGATCGGCCGCGCGTTCACCGTGGTCGAACTCCCTCCGGGGGTCCTGACCGCGCTGGTGGGTGCGCCCGCGTTGTTCCTGCTGATCGTGCGGGTGTCCGATGAGCGCACGCGCTGAGCCACTGCTGCGCGTCGCCTCGCTCGGTTTCGGTCCGGCCGGATCCGCACTGGGCGGGAGGGTCGGCTTCTCGCTGGACGCGGGGAGGATCCTCGCCGTTCTCGGGGCCAACGGCGCGGGCAAGACGACGCTTTTCCGCACATTGTTGGGCGCGATCGCGCCGGTCTCGGGCAGCGTGCACTGGGACGGCGCCGCCGTGGGCGCCCTCGCCCCGGCCGAACTTGCGCGCTGTGCCGCGTGGGTGCCTCAGAGCCCGGGTGCGGGCTTCGACTTCTCGGTGTTCGACTACGTCCTCCTCGGGCGTCTCGGGCGCGCGGGCGTGCTCTCGGCTCCGGGACAGGCCGATCGCGACATCGCGCGCGACGCGATCGCCGACCTCGGCATCGACGCGTTGCGCGCGCGCAGGCTGTCGCAACTCTCGGGCGGCGAGCGCCAGCTCGCGGCGATCGCGCGCGCCCTGGCGCAACAGGCGAAGGTGCTGGTGCTCGACGAGCCGACCGCGAGCCTGGATCTCTCCAATCAGGCGCGCGTGCTCGACCGTCTCGCGCTGCTCGCCGCCTCCGGTCCGGCGATCCTGTTCTCGACCCACGAACCGAACCACGCCCTGCAGGTCGCCGACGACGTGCTGCTCCTGCGGCGCGGCGACGAAGCCCGGTTCGGATCGGTCGGCGCGCTGATCCGGCCCGAAGCGCTCGAATGGGCGTATTCGGTCGCGGTCGAAGCGGCGTATACCGACGACGGCACGATGGTCGTCGCGCGCCGCGCGCAGCGCCGCCGCGCGAGCTGATCCCCGATTCCCTACCGCCAAGCGTCGGAATACTGGAATCGCCGCGCTTGCGGGGGTATGATTTTTTCGCGTCTGATCCCGAACAACCCGAACGAAGCGCGGAGGAGTCATGCAGAAGTCCCTGCACATCACCCCGGACAAGTGCACCGGGTGCCTGCAGTGCGAGATGGCGTGTAGTTTCGAGAACTACCAGGTGTTCAACACCGCGAAGTCGCGAATCAAGGTGTTCGACTTCCACCACACCGGTCGCAAGGTGCCGTACACCTGCACGCAGTGCGACGAGGCCTGGTGCATGCACGCCTGCCCGGTGGAGGCGATCACGATCGACGCCGGCACCGGCGCCAAGATCGTGCTCGACGACGTCTGTGTCGGCTGCAAGGTGTGCACGATCGCTTGCCCGTTCGGCACGATCAACTACGTCCACGACACCGGCAAGGTGCAAAAGTGCGACCTCTGCGGTGGCGAGCCGGCGTGCGCCGATGCCTGCCCCACCGGCGCGATCACCTATGTCGACGCCGACTGGACCGGTCTGGACCGGATGAAGCAATGGGCCGGCAAGCTGGACAACCAGCAAGCCGCCGCCTGAGCAGGGGAGAAAACGATCATGTCATGGGCTGGAAAAATCCTTCGCGTCGACCTGGGCAAGGGAACTTGCACTTCCGAACCGCTGAAGATGGAATGGGCGCGACAGTATCTCGGTCAGCGCGGACTCGCCACGAAGTACTACGTCGAGGAGGTGGACGCGAAAGTCGATCCCCTCTCGCCCGAGAACAAGCTGATCTGGGCGACGGGTCCGCTCACCGGCACGATGGCCTCCACGGGCGGGCGCTACTCGGTGATCACCAAGGGCCCGCTCACCGGAGCGATCGCCTGCTCGAACTCCGGCGGATACTGGGGCGCGGAGCTGAAGATGGCCGGATGGGACATGGTCATCGTCCAGGGCAAGTCGGCCAAGCCGGTCTACCTGTCGATCGTCGACGACAAGGCCGAACTGCGCGACGCCGCGCACCTTTGGGGCAAGACCGTCTGGCAGACCGAGGAGATCCTGAAGAAGGAATCGCAGGACCCGCAGACGCGCGTGTCGTCGATCGGTCGATCGGGCGAAAACCTCGTGCTGTTCGCGGCGATCGTCAACGACCTGCACCGTGCGGCCGGGCGCTCCGGCGTCGGTGCGGTGGCCGGATCGAAAAACCTCAAGGCGATCGCCGTCCGTGGCACCAAGGGCGTGGGAAACATCCACAACCCGAAGGAGTTCATGAAGGTCACGAAGGAAAAGAAGAAGCTCCTGCACGACAACGCCGTCACCGGTCAGGGCCTGCCCACCTACGGCACGCAGGTCCTGATGAACGTGATCAACGAAACCGGTGCGCTTCCCACCAGAAACCATCGCGACGTTCAGTTCGAGGGTGCGAGCAAGATCTCCGCCGAGGCGATGGCCGAGAAGCGCCCGAGCGACGGCAAGCCGCATCTCGTCACGAACCAGGCGTGTTTCGGTTGCACGATCGCGTGCGGTCGCATCTCCAGGATCGACGAGACCCATTTCTCGGTGGTCAACAAGCCGGAATACTGGGGCGCTTCGGGCGGGCTCGAGTACGAAGCGGCGTGGGCACTGGGCGCGGCTGGCGGGATCAGCGACCTCGAAGCGTTGCAGTTCGCCAACCTGCTGTGCAACGAGGATGGTTTCGACCCGATCTCGTTCGGCGCGACGGTGGGCGCGGCAATGGAGCTCTTCGAGATCGGCGCGCTGACCAAGGAGCACACCGGCGGACTCGAGTTGAAGTTCGGCTCGGCGGAGATGTTGTGCAAGCTCGCCGAACTCACCGCCAAGGGCGAGGGCTTCGGCAAGGAGATCGGCCAGGGCTCCAAGCGCCTGTGCGCGAAGTACGGCAAGCCCGAGCTGTCGATGTCGGTCAAGGGCCAGGAGTTCCCGGCCTACGATTCGCGCGGCATCCAGGGCATGGGGCTCACCTACGCCACCTCCAATCGCGGCGCGTGCCACCTGCGTTCCTATACGGTCTCATCCGAGATCCTCGGTATTCCGGTCAAGACCGATCCGCTCACCACCGACGGCAAGCCCGAGCTCGTCAAGGCGTTCCAGGACGCCACCGCGGTGGTCGATTCCGCGGGTCTTTGCGTGTTCACGACTTTCGCCTGGACGATGGCAGACATCGGCCCGCAGATCGCCGCTGCCTGCGGCGACGAGTTCACCCAGGAGAACCTGGACCTGATCGGCGAGCGCATCTGGAACCTCGAACGCGATTTCAACAACCGCGCCGGGTTCACGCGCAAGGACGACGACCTTCCGCCGCGCCTGAAGACCGAGCCGGCCAAGGTCGGACCGGCGAAGGGGCTGGTCAACGGGATCGACAAGATGCTGCCCGAGTACTACGAGGTCCGCGGCTGGGACAGCGAGGGCAGACTCACCGCGGGCACGCGTTCGCGGCTCGGCCTCTGAGATGCGCCACGTCATCATCGGCAACGGCCCCGCGGGGGTCGTTGCCGCCGAAACGCTGCGCAAGCGCCGCCCGCGCGACGAGATCGTCCTGATCGGCGACGAACCGGAGCCGGCGTACTCGCGCATGGCGATCCCGTACCTGCTCGCCGGCAGCATCGACGAAGCCGGCACCTACCTCAGAAAGGATCCGAAGCACTGGGAGCGGCTGCGAGTGCGTTGCGTCACCGGGCGCGTGATCGCGGTGTCCACCGATCCGAGGCGCGTCTCGCTCGACGAGGGCGAGTCGATCGACTTCGACACCTGCCTGATCGCCGCCGGATCGACGCCGATCAAGCCGCCGATTCCGGGGGTCGATTCGCCGTTCGTTTACCCTTGCTGGACGCTGAAGGACGCGCGCAACATCATGCAGCTCGCGAAGAAGGGCGCGCGCGTGCTGCAGCTCGGCGCCGGTTTCATCGGCTGCATCATCCTCGAGGCGCTGGCGCTGCGCGAAGTGAAGCTCACCGTCGTGGAGATGGGCGACCGGATGGTGCCGCGGATGATGGGCCCCGGCGCGGGCGGCATGATCAAGCGCTGGTGCGAATCCAAGGGAGTCACCGTCCACACCGGCACCAAGGTCGAGTCGATCGAAGCGGCGAACCCGGTGAAGGTGAAGTTCTCCAACGGCAAGTCGGAGGAGTTCGACCTCGTGATTCAGGCTGCGGGCGTGCGACCGAACATCGGCATGCTCTCCGGAAGCGAGATCAAGTGCCTGCTCGGGGTGCTGGTCGACGAGCGGATGCAGACCTCGGTGCCCGGCATCTACGCGGCCGGCGATTGTGCCGAGGCCTTCGACTCGATCACCGGCAAGACGATCGTGTCCGCGATCCAGCCCAACGCGGTGGAACAGGCGCGCGTCGCCGCCGTGAACATGTCGGGCGGCACGGCCGCGTCGAGCCACGTGACCCAGATCAACGTGCTCGACACGCTCGGGCTTGTCTCGACCTCCGTCGGTCAATGGGACGGCGTACCGGGCGGCGGCCACACCGAACTGGTCGACGAAACGAACTTTCGCTACCTGCGACTGGAGTTCGACTCCGACCGCCTGATCGGCGCGAACAGCCTGGGGATGACCGAACACATCGGCGTGATTCGCGGTCTGGTCGAGCACGGCACTCCGCTTGGAGAGTGGAAGGACAGGCTGGTGGAGGATCCGACGCGCCTGATGGAGGCATTCCTGGCGAGCACGCAGGCGCAGGATGGGTGGCAGGGCAGATCGCGCGGTTCGGCGAAGTAGCGCGCCGTGGGCGACGTGTGCGCCGTGGGCGAAATCGAATGAAGGTCATGTTCAAGCTCTACGCGATGCTCGCCGACCATCTTCCCGCGCACTACGAAGGGCGCGCGCGCGACGGCAACGCGCTCGAACTCGATGTCGCCGAGGGCACGACCGTCGGGCAGCTGGTCGAGCGATTCAAGCTGCCGCCGCGGCTCGTGCACCTGGTGCTGATCGACGGTCGCTTCATTGCGAAGGAAGAGCGCGACGCGCGAGCGCTCGCCGAAGGCGAGACGCTCGCGATCTGGCCGCCCGTTGCCGGCGGCTGAGAGTGCCAGGTTTCGGCAACTGGCGGCGCATGGGTTGCACGCGCGTCGACCTCGAGCGTTGGCTGCGCGAAATGCACGGCGATGCGGTTCCCTCGTTCGCGGGCGACTCGATCGACCTCTCGGTGGTCGGCGTGCCGGTGCGTATCTCGGTGCGCGACGCGCCTGCGCGCTCGCTCGGAATGATCCGCTTCCAGGAACTCGAGGTGTCGTTCGACTTCGCGCCCGAGGCGCGCGAAGCCGGCGAGGCCTGGGTGCACGCCTTCGATCGGCACACGCAGCGCGGCGGAGGCTGAGGGCATCGCGCGTTCGCGCCGCGCCGTGCGGGGCGGGGCGGGGCGGCTAGAATACCGCCTTCCCGTCCGCGCGCGGCGCTCACGATGCCGGCGCGGGGAGCATTTCTCGCGCAGCAGAACCCGGAACGCAACGATGAGCATCAAGTCGGACAAATGGATCCGCCGCATGGCGGCGCAGGGCATGATCGAGCCGTTCGAGGCCGAGCAGGTCCGAAGCGTGAACGGTCGCAAGATCGTGTCCTACGGCACGTCGAGTTACGGCTACGACATCCGCTGCGCCGACGAGTTCAAGATCTTCACGAACATCAACAGCACGATCGTCGACCCAAAGGCTTTCGATCCGAGTTCGTTCGTCGACCTCAAGGGCAGCGAGTGCATCATCCCGCCGAACTCGTTCGCGCTCGCGCGCACGGTCGAGTACTTCCGCATCCCGCGCAACGTGCTGACGATCTGCCTCGGAAAATCCACCTACGCGCGTTGCGGCATCATCGTCAACGTCACCCCGCTCGAGCCCGAGTGGGAAGGGCACGTGACGCTGGAGTTCTCGAACACGACGCCGTTGCCGGCGCGCATCTACGCGGGCGAGGGCTGCGCGCAGGTGATCTTCATCGAAGCGGACGAGGTCTGCGAGACGTCGTATCGTGATCGCGGCGGGAAGTACCAGGGCCAGACCGGCGTCACGCTGCCGCTCACCTGATCCCGCGCCGCAGGACCCGCGCGCTGGTACCCGCGCGCTGGTACCCGCGCCGTGGTACCCGCGCCGCGCGCGCGGTTGCGCACTTGTCGCAAACGCACTATATTTTGCGGATGGCCACCGTCCGCGCCAGCTTCAACGCTTCGATCGCTTCGCCGGCACTGCCCGCGAAGAGCAGCCTGCTTCGTGCCGGCCTGCTACTGCGCCCCGCGCGCTAAATCCAAAACCCCTCCCTTTCGCTGTTTCATGACGCTGCCCCACAAGGGCCGCAGACCCTGGAGCAATCCCATGTCCGACAAGCTGATCATCTTCGACACCACACTTCGCGACGGCGAGCAAAGCCCCGGCGCATCGATGACGCGCGACGAGAAGCTGCGCATCGCCAAGCAGCTCGAGAAGCTGCGCGTGGACGTGATCGAAGCCGGATTCGCGGCCTCGTCCAACGGCGACTTCGAAGCGATTCGCGCGATCGCCGGCGCGATCAAGGACTCGACCGTCGCCTCGCTGGCGAGGGCCAACGACCGCGACGTCTCGCGGGCCGCCGAAGCCCTGAAGGGCGCGAAGTCGATGCGCATCCACACCTTCATCGCGACCTCGCCGCTGCACATGGAGAAGAAGCTGCGGATGACGCCCGAGCAGGTGTTCGAACAGGCGCGCCTTGCGGTGCGGTTCGCGCGCAAGTTCACCGACAACATCGAGTTTTCGCCCGAGGACGGAAGCCGCAGCGAGGTCGACTTCCTGTGCAGGGTGATCGAAGCGGTGATCGACGAGGGCGCGCGGACGATCAACATCGCCGACACGGTCGGGTATGCGGTGCCCGAACGCTTCGCCGGCCTGATCCGTACCTTGCGCGAGCGGATCCCGAACTCGGACAAGGCGGTCTGGTCGGTTCACTGCCACAACGACCTGGGAATGGCAGTGGCCAACTCGCTGGCCGGGGTGATGGCCGGCGCGCGCCAGGTCGAGTGCACGATCAATGGCCTGGGCGAGCGCGCGGGAAACACGGCGCTCGAGGAGATCGTGATGGCCGTGCGTACGCGGCGCGATTTCTTCGACCTCGACATCGGCGTCGATACGACCCAGATCGTGCCCACCTCCAAGCTGGTGTCGGGAATCACCGGATTCGCGATTCAACCGAACAAGGCGGTCGTCGGGGCGAACGCTTTCGCGCACGCTTCGGGCATCCACCAGGACGGCGTGCTCAAGCAACGCGACACCTACGAGATCATGCGCGCCGAAGACGTGGGCTGGTCGGCCAACAAGATCGTGCTCGGCAAGCTCTCGGGGCGCAACGCGTTCAAGCAGCGCCTGCACGACCTCGGGATCGCGCTCGAGTCCGAGGCCGAGGTCAACGCCGCGTTCCAGCGCTTCAAGGACCTCGCCGACGTCAAGAGCGAGATCTTCGACGAGGACATCCAGGCGCTGGTGTCGGACCAGGCCGTACACCAGGAGCCCGACGAGCACTACCGGCTGATCTCGATGGCGCAGCGCTCCGAGACCGGGGAGCGCCCGCACGCTCGGGTGACGCTGTCGATCGACGGCAAGGAGGAAACCGCTGAATCGGACGGCAACGGGCCGGTCGACGCGACGCTCAAGGCGATCGAGTCGAAGGTGCGATCGGGCACCGAAATGCTGCTGTATTCGGTCAACGCGATCACCACCGGAACCGAGTCGCAGGGTGAAGTCACGGTTCGCCTGGCGAAAGCGGGGCGCGTCGTCAACGGCGTGGGGTCGGATCCGGACATCGTGATCGCCTCGGCCAAGGCCTATCTCGGCGCGCTGAACAAGCTGCTGTCGCGCGGCGATCGGCTCAATCCGCAGACCGGGACGATCTGAGCGCGTAGCCGGCCTGGCCCGGTGGCGCGTGCCGCCGGGTGGGTTTTCCTCTATAATTGGAAGGCTTTGCAGGCGCGATTGCCGGCAAGGCATCAACTGGCACGGTCCGCATCCCGGCGGCACCGCAAGTGAAGGAAAGGGAATTCATGAGTGTCGCAGACATCGACAAGGCGAAAATCGTCGCCGACTTTCAGCGCGCAAAGGGCGACACCGGTTCGCCCGAGGTTCAGGTGGCGCTGCTCACCGCACGAATCAGCGATCTGACCGAGCACTTCAAGGTGCACGCGAAGGACCATCATTCGCGGCGTGGGCTGCTCAAGATGGTGAGCCGGCGGCGCAAGCTCCTGGACTACCTCAAGGGTACGAACGCCCCGAGCTACAAGGCTTTGATCGAGAAGCTGGGGCTGCGCAACTGAGCGCGGCGAGGACAGGAAAAATCGACGCTGAGCAGCGCGAGCCCGCAGACCGGCAACGGTCGCGGGCTTCTTGCGCTTTGCTGAGCATCCGCAGTGGCGAGCCGCGCCGCCGAACACACCGCGCGGGCAATGTTGAAAGGAAGAAATCAAGTGTTTGATATCGCAAAGAAAACGTTTACCTGGGGCAAGCACACGGTGACGCTGGAAACGGGCGAGATCGCCCGTCAGGCCAACGGCGCGGTGCTCGTCAACATGGACGACACGGTCGTCCTCGCCGCCGTCACCGCCGCGAAGAATCCGCGGCCCGGGCAGGACTTCTTCCCGCTCACCGTCGACTACGTCGAGAAGTTCTACGCGGCGGGACGAATCCCCGGCGGGTTCTTCAAGCGCGAAGGGCGTCCGACCGAGCGCGAGATCCTGATCTGCCGTCTCATCGACCGCCCGATTCGCCCCCTGTTCCCGGACAGCTTCTACAACGAGATCCAGGTGGTCGTTCAGGTTTTCTCGAGCAACCCCGAGGTCGATTCGGACATCCCGGCGATGATCGGCGCGTCGGCCGCGCTGGCGATCTCCGGGCTGCCGTTCAGCGGACCGATCGGAGCGGCGCGCGTCGGCTACATCGACGGCGAGTACGTACTCAACCCGACCGCGACCGAGAGGGCGTCGAGCAAGCTCGACCTGGTGGTTGCCGGTACCGATCAGGCCGTGCTGATGGTCGAATCCGAGGCGCACGAGCTGTCCGAGGAAGTGATGCTCGGCGCGGTGGTCTTCGGGCATGAACAGATGCAGATCGCGATCGACGCGATCGACGAGCTGGTCACGATGGGCGGCAAGCCCGAGTGGGAATGGAAGGCGCCCGCCAAGGACGAAGCGCTGATCGCGCGCATCGGAGAACTCGCGCTCGAGCCGCTCACCGAGGCCTATCGCTCGCGCAACAAGCAGGAGCGCACCCACAAGGTTCGCGAGGTCGAGGATTCGGTCGCCGCGAAGGTGCTCGAGGAGGCCGCTGCCGCCGGCGCCGCCAAGCCGGACCCCAATACCGTGAACAGCATCCTGTTCGATATCCAGTCGCGCATCGTGCGCGGCCAGGTCCTGTCGGGCGAGCCGCGGATCGACGGCCGCGACACGCGCACCGTACGCCCGATCGCGATCCGCACCGGCGTGCTTCCACGCGCGCACGGTTCGGCGCTCTTCACCCGCGGAGAAACGCAGGCCATCGTGGCCGCGACGCTGGGCACTTCGCGCGACGAGCAGATCGTCGACGCGATCAACGGCGAGTATCGCGATCGTTTCATGTTCAACTACAACTTCCCCCCGTACTCGACCGGCGAGACGGGGCGCTTCGGTTTCACCAAGCGGCGCGAAGTCGGGCACGGCACGCTCGCCAAGCGCGCGATCCGGCCGCTCCTG
This sequence comes from uncultured beta proteobacterium, assembly GCA_963696745.1. Classification (GTDB taxonomy): domain Bacteria; phylum Pseudomonadota; class Gammaproteobacteria; order Burkholderiales; family Burkholderiaceae_E; genus Quisquiliibacterium. The sequence goes on along the minus strand of CAVOLL010000010.1, from coordinate 609,340 downwards.
CCCACGGCCGAGGAGTTCGCGTACTCGCTGCGCGTGGTCTCTGAGATCACCGAGTCCAACGGATCGTCTTCGATGGCGTCGGTGTGCGGCGGATGTCTCGCGCTGATGGACGCGGGGGTGCCGATCAAGGCGCACGTGGCCGGCGTCGCGATGGGGCTGATCAAGGAAGAGAACCGCTTCGCGGTGCTCACCGACATCCTGGGCGACGAAGATCACCTCGGAGACATGGACTTCAAGGTGGCCGGCACCGAGAGTGGCGTGACCGCGCTGCAGATGGACATCAAGATCCTCGGGATCACCAAGGAGATCATGCAGGTCGCGCTGGCGCAGGCGCGCGAGGGCAGGATGCACATCCTCGGACTGATGAAGGGCGCGATCGGCGGTGCGCGCACCGAACTTTCGGATTTCGCTCCGCGCATGTACACGATGAAGATCAACCCCGAGCGCATCCGCGACGTGATCGGCAAGGGCGGCTCGATGATTCGCCAGATCACCGAGCAGACCAGCACGACGATCGACATCCAGGACGACGGCACGATCACCATTGCCGCGGTCGACGCCGGGGCCGCAAAGAAGGCGCAGAAGATGATCAGCGATCTCACCGCAGAGGTGGAGATCGGCAAGATCTACGAGGGCACCGTTCTGAAGATCCTCGATTTCGGGGCGATCGTGCAGGTGCTCCCGGGTCGCGATGGACTGCTGCACGTTTCGCAGATCGCCAACGAACGCGTCAACCAGGTCTCCGACTATTTGAAGGAAGGCCAGCAGATTCGCGTCAAGGCGATCGAGGCCGACGACAAGGGCCGCCTGCGCCTGTCGATGAAGGCCGCCGCCGCGGACGACGCGGCATCGGCCGCGGCTTCGCAGACCGGCTGAGCGCCGCAGCGGATCGGGCGCCCTCGTGGCGCCCGACGCATCAGGAGCGCGCGACCAGGCGCCAGCGGCGATCGTCCTGCGAGACGACGCGCTCGGCGTGCAGTTTTTCCATGTGCGCGAGCAGCGATCGCGCGGCGACCGGATAGAGCACCGGGTCGACGTCGTCGTACACCAGGGGCAGCAGTTCATCGAGCGTCGCGCCTGGTGTGCGGCGCACCGCACCAAGAACCTTCGCCTCACGGCGCAGCCGGTGCGCGATCAATTGCCGGATCGCGTCGTGGGCGAATCCCAGGACCCACCCGTGCGCCGGCAGGATGTAGTCGAACGGTTCCTCGAGCAGGCGTTCGAGAGCGCCCATGTACGCGAGCATGTTCCCGTCGGGCGGATCGATCACGACGGTCGCGCCGTTGTTGATGTGATCGCCCGAGAGCAGCAAACGATCCTCCTCGAGCAGGAAACACAGGTGATTCGACGCGTGCCCCGGGGTGTGCAGCACCCGCATCGTCGTTTCGCCTACGACGATGCGTTCACCGTCGACCAGCGTGCGATCGGGGGCGAACGCCCATTCGCTGCGAAACTGCGGCCCGGAGGGCGCGCCGAGCACCGGCGCGCCGGTGCGCTCTCGCAATGGCGCGGCCCCCGGCGCGTGGTCCGGATGCGCGTGGGTGCAAACGATGAAGCGCAGATCATCGCCGACGAGTGCGGCGATCCGGTCGATGTGCGCGGGCTCGTCCGGACCGGGATCGATGACCGCGTAGGCGCCGGGTTCTCCGACGATGTAGGTGTTCGTTCCCGGGCCGGTCATTCGCCCGGGATTCGGCGCGGTGAGTCGGCGCACGTTCCTGAGCAGCGGCACCGCGCGCTCGTGCTGCCAGTCGAGCGAGTGAAGAATTCGCCCGTCCGGCGCGACCAGCTCCAGTTCGCCGTACGGCAATTCGTGCTCGGAGAATCGCTCGACCGACCCGTTGATCAGGGCCGCGCGAGGACACGACACGAAGAGCGGTTTCTCGCTCGAGCACGCCGCGAGCAGGTCGTCCACGCTGTGGACGCTGGCGAGCCGGCGCAGTGTGCGAATTGTCGGGAAAATCATGTCGAACTCGCCGCGACCGTGCCTGGCGAGGGCGTTTCCAGGCGAGACCCAGACCGGTTCGAAGGTCTCACCCTCGTCGGCGACCGGAATCTGCCCGGCGGGCATGCGCGCGACGAAGAAACGCGCGTCGAAACGCTTGGGCAAGTCGCGATCGGTGATCCAGTGGCACAGCCACCAGACCTGATCGACCGCGAGTCGGTAGTTGCCCGTCCGGATCTGCGCGAGGAAATTGCTGGCGCTTCTGTCGAGGTGACCGACGTCGGTCGCATCGGCCATCGATCCGTCGGGGCGATACGCGAGCAACACGCCGAGTTCCTCGAACGCTTCGCGGATCGCCGCGATCGAGAACGCCCGCAGCTCGTGTTGCTGCGAGTCTCGCGCCTGACTGAGGCTGGCCGCGTGCGCCGATTCGTCCTCCGCGTCCAGCCCGCCTCCGGGAAAGACGAACGCTCCCGGAGCGAAGCTGGCGGTGGACGAGCGTCGCGTCATCAGCACTTCGAATCCCTCGGCGGCGTCGCGCACCAGGAGCACCGTCGCGGCCGGGCGCGGTGCGACCGGTTCGCGCCATTCGTGAAGCCGCTTGTCGAGTCTTGTCATGTCGGTCCCAGTTCGCGCGTTGGTGCCGGTGTACTCGTGGCCGTGGTGTCGACTCCCACTGCCGCGCCGTCGGCTCCCACAGCCGCGCCGTGTCGCCCGGCGCCAGCCGCAAAGGTGGCGGCGCCGCTGAGCGTTTCGCCGCTTGCGATCGTCGCGCGACCGCGGACGAACTCGTTCGCGAGCGCCTCCTCGAGCGTCATCGAGAACTGCTCGTAGGCGCCAAGGCGATCGTTGCGCATGCAGGTCTGCGGGAACTGCGCGAGTTCGTGCGCAATCCCGATCGCGGTCGCGAGCGCTTCGCCTTCGGGCACGACTCGGTTCGCGAGCCCGAACGCGAGCGCCTCGTCCGCGCCGATCGCGCGACCGGTCAGGATCAGGTCGAGCGCGCGCGACAGGCCGATCAGGCGCGGAAGGCGCACGGTCCCGCCGTCGATCAACGGCACCCCGAAGCGCCGGCAGAAGACCCCGAGAATCGCCGAACGCTCGACGACGCGCAGGTCGCACCACAGGGCGAGTTCGAGTCCGCCGGCAACGGCGTAGCCGGATACGGCGGCGATCACCGGCTTTGAAAGCAGCATGCGAGTCGGGCCCATCGGCGCGGTGCCGTGGGGCTCGATGCGGTTGCGCCGCGATTCGTCTCCCAGTGCCCGCAGGTCGGCCCCGGCGCAGAAATGGCCGTTCGCTCCCTGAAAGACCGCGACGCGCGCAGCGCTGTCAGCCTCGAACGCTTCGAACGCCGCCGCGAGCGCCTCCGCGCTCGCCCGATCCACCGCGTTTCGGGCCTGCGGTCGCGACAGCGTCACGATCGTGATCGGCCCCTCGCGGGCGACCGACACCGCACTCACGCGGCCGTACCCGAACGACCCTGCGATCGATCGCGCAACGACCGCGGGAGCGTGAAACGATCGCCGTAGGCGGCCGCGAGTTCGGCACTACGCACGACGAACCGGGCGTGCCCTATTCTCGCGATCAGCGCGTCGGCCGTCTCCAGCGAAGTAGGTCCGTCGCGCGAGCCGCCGGCCCGTTCCGACGCGATCAGCTGCGCGTACAGGAGCCGATCCGCGATGTCACCCGCAGGCAGATCGAGGCCGCGGCGCTCGAACTGCCGCAGGCCGGGCCATAGCGTCGGCGCTTCGCCGTCAACGTACTCGTAGAACCCGCCGCCGGAGTCGCGCCCCATACGCCTGAAGCCGTGCGACATCTTCTCGACGACATACACGGCTTCCTTCGTCAGTGCTCGCGCGGGGGTGGCTTCGTGACCATGTTCGTGTTCGTGTTCGTGTTCGTGTTCGTGTTCGTGTTCGTGTTCGTGTTCGTGTTCGTGTTCGTGTTCGTGGTCGTGTGCGTGATCGTGTGCGTGATCGTGTGCGTGGTTGTGTGCGTGATCGTGTCCGTGATCGGTTCCGTTGCCATGGAAGGAGTGCACGACTTCGTCCGCCGCCGCAAGGGAAAGGCGATCGAGCAGTTCGAGCGCACCCTCGCCGAGGCCGAGCGCGCGCGAGGCCAGTTCGACCTTTGCTGCCGGCACCCCTTCTCCCAGCAACGCGAGCGCTTCGTCGATCAGCGCGCCGTAGCGATCGAGCGCGTAACCGTCGTTTCGACCGTGGTCGGATGTCTTGCCCATGCCTTCCTCGAAAAACACAACGTTCGCGAGCCGCATGGCGCGGCCGCACGCAGGGCATGATAAATCAAGGAGTCGATCGGGCCGACGACCGGCCGCGCCCCGAGAGGGGTCAGTGTCGGCGAGCGCCGGCGGGCTGGGTCGAGAGCAGGTGCATGGCCGAGGTGTCGAGCATCGCGAGCACCTGGGGATCGCGCACCAGGGCACCGGACGAACCTGCGTCGGCGAGCAAGTCGGTATGCATCGGGCGCGCGAGTCCGTAGCCTTGCGCGTAATCGACACGCAGTTCGATCAGCGATGCGACGGTGTCCGGCGTCTCGGCCCACTCGGCGATGCTTCGCATTCCGAGTTCATGGGTGAGGTCGACGATCGTGCGCGTGATCGCGTAGTTCGCCGGATTGACGTTGATGTCTCTGACGAAACTGCCGTCGATCTTGATGAAATCGGCCGGGATCTCCTTCAGGTAGTTGAAGGAGGTGTAGCCTGCGCCGAAATCGTCGAGTGCGAGCTTGCTTCCGTACGAGCGAAGTCGGTCGACGAAGCGGCGCGTCGACTCGAGGTCGTGCAGCGCGATGCTCTCGGTGATCTCGAAGCAGAGCTTGTTGACCGACAGCGGGTGCTCGCGGATCATCGAGACCGCGTCGTCGACGAATCGGGCGTCGTTCAGCGACGAGCCACTGATGTTGATCGTAGCGAATGTCAGGCGATTGCGGTGTTCGGGATGCGCGTCGAGCCATTGGAGGGTCGTCTTGATGACCCAGCGGTCGATCTGCGACATCAGCCCGTTGCGCTCGGCGGCTCCGATGAACCTTCCTGGCGGAATCACGCCGCCGCGCTCGTCGTGCATGCGAAGCAGTACTTCGTAGTTCAGCGAAGTGAGCGCGGAGCGAAGCGACACGATCGGCTGCATCTCGATGAAGTACCGATCGATCGGCAGACGCTGCTGGAGGTCCGCGACGACCTTCAGTTCTTCCAGGTGGCGGGTGAGCGCGTCGTCGCCTTCGTCGAGCCGCACGACGCAGTTGCGGCCGCGCGATTTCGCCTCGGCACAGGCGCGGTCGGCGGCTGCCATCGCCTCGATCGGCGGCATTTTCGGGTCGAGCGACGTGACGCCAACGCTCACCGTCATCGTCAGGCTCTTGCCCTCGAGTTCGAATGGGTGCTCCCCGATCGATTCGCGCAAGCGCTCGGTCAAACGCACGACCGCCCGGTCGGGACAGTCGAGCAGCAGGATCACGAACGAGTCGGCGATGCGTGCGACGAAGTCGCGCGAGCGAACGGTGGAAAGAAGCCGTTTCGACGCTTCCTGGATCATCCCGTCGCCGATCGCGTGTCCATACAGGTCGTTGATCAGCTTGAATCGGTCGAGGTCGACGTGGGCGATGGCGCAGGGCAGTCCGCGTGTGGCGGCCTCGGCGGCCGACTTCATCGCTTCCTCGAGCCCGTGTCGATTCAGCAGCCCGGTCAGCGAGTCGTGATCGACCAGATGGCGCAGCCGGGACTCGGCCTCTTTGCGCGCGGTGACGTCCTGGATCGATCCCTCGATCGCGTCGCCGTTTGCGGTAACGCGCGACTGGAACCAGCGCCGCTGACCGTCGTCGGTATCGACGTTGAACTCAAGATCGAGGGGCTCCTGCCGGTCGATCGCCCCGACGAGGCGCTGCGCGGGTTCGTCGCCGAGCAGCGTCACCATCGATACCGAGCTGTCATGCCGCAGCCGGGTCCCTTGTATCCCGAACATCGTGGCGAACGCGGGGTTGAACAGCGTAACCGATCCAAGCCGATTCATGCTGAACAGCCCGACGGGCATCGAGTCATAGTTCCGCTTGAATTTCTCGAGGACGTCGAACTTCTCGCGTTGTGCGCTCAGGCGGCCGAGACGCTCGGACTTCAGCCGTAGCGCCAACGCAACTCCTGCAAGGAGTGCTGCAGCTACTGCACTTGTTAGGCTACTTATTAGAGTTGGTTTCGTTGCCGTTATCCCGGCTGCATACGCGACATCGCTAAGAAGTCCAACCAACGCCGCAAGCCACGAAGCGCCATACCACGCAGCCGCGGCAGATCCCGTTCTTAGGAAGATCCGTAGTCCCAACACGATCAAGGCGACGATGCTAGGAAAGACGACGGCCCACAATATTGGCAAGAACGTGCGATGCGGTGTGAACAACGCGATTGCGACCAGCGCGAAGGACATATAGAGCAGTGCGCGGATGTACTTCGAGGCGCGAATGGTCGCAATTTCTCGCCGGAAGATTCCCCAAAACAGGGCAACAGTGAAAACGGCGTATGCCGCAAGCGGCAGATTCCGGACGAGTATCGGCGACTGCTCTAGGTACTCGTGCCCAAGCCATCCCAGATCCCAACCTGCCGAGTACGACACGAGGCGAAGATTCGCAACAACCCATGCCGCATACAGGAAGAACGTTGCCTCACGCGAGAGCAGTGATACGAGCGCGCTGAAGGCTGCGATCATCAGCAGACTCCCGAACAGGACGCCGCCGCTGCGGTCGAAGTACTGTTGGGCTATCTGTGCACTGCTTGCCTGCATTGGTACGATCGTGATTCGCGCAGGTCCGCTAGCCTCGACGCGAGCTAACAGTCGCAGTGGGACGTCGGAATGCGGCACTTCAATGGCGAACCCGGACCGATGCCTGAAGATCCCTACATCGTCGGAGTCTGTGCTCCGCTCTGCGCTGCCAGCTCTTACGAAACCATCGTTGCGCCCAACGAACCAGTACTTGACGGTTTGGACGTGGCGAGACGGTAGGGAAAGCAGAAGTGGTTCGCTTGCGCGACTCGAAGCCGGAATCTCGGCCGTCAACAGCCAGAAAGGAGATTCCGATCGATTCGTCGAAATTTCGGACGTGCGTGTGTTCGAGTTGACTAGTTGCGCGAGCGCTACACTTGCCGAAAGGGAGACGCTCGCGTTCTCGAATCCAGCAACCGAGAGCGGTTGCTCAAGGCCATCTCGGGGCGGGGCGCTAAGCACGATGAACGTAAGTACGCAGGCCACGGCGGCTGCCGAGCCCGCGAGGATTGAAACAGTCACGGAGACAAGCTCCGTGAGGCGCCGAAACTTCACGTATCGCATCGGTTAAGCAAGCACCTAACTCCCCGTTCTTGGGGATGTTGCAGGGTAGAATGCCGCTGCTTGACGATGACCGCTTCGCCGACGAACGGTGGGTAACGGGTGAGCGATGGTGTCGATCAGTCGCTTCGGCGTCGCTAGAGTTCCGAGTGAGGATTGTGCATTTCTTGAGCTTGGCAGCGGGAACCGCAGCGCTACTCAGTTTCTGGTGGGCACGCCGTTGGTTCTTTCAGCGACGGCCAGGTACCCCGCGCCATAGGTTTGGCCTGCGTCTAACGGGACCGATTCTTGCTCTGGGACTCCTTGCTCAGATCGGATTCGACCACGCCGCAGCCCCGACGAGCTTGCACGCAATCGCGATCGCGTGGTTCGTGGCGTCGCTAGCGCTATTTTGGCGAACTGTTCGCGCGTTCGATGCGAAGCGCCCAAGCATCGCTTCGACGCGAGGTGCTCCCAAACGACTCGTGACTACGGGTCCCTATAGATATGTTAGACACCCGTTCTACTTGGCGTACATGCTTTTTTGGCTCGGGTGCGCGTCGGCGTCTCCTGGCGTACTCGCCGCACTTGCGGTCCTAGCAATGCTGGCAATGTATGTTCGGACTGCGCTCGTCGAGGAGAGTGCCTTGCTTCAGTCCCCACTTGGAGAACAGTACGCGACATACGTAGCGGTCACTGGGATGCTCATACCGAAGTGGCGTCCAGCGCGATCAGACTAGCGGGATATCTAGCCTAGGCTGCGATACATGTCCAACTGGCTCAAGTCTGCGTGCCCTCGGACGAGACCACATGTTGCTAACCGACGAAAAGATCTCGATGTCTGGATGGAAGCTAGACCCCATGAATCGGTAGAGGGGGTGGGAAAGGGCGTGCCACCGCCTCTCTGCTGAGAATACCTCGAAGCACAAGATACGATGCGGCAACCCTGCCGCAGTCGATAGCGGTCTAGGCAATGCGTCTGGGAAGACATCCTCGAATCCAAGTTCAGTGTACGTTTGATCGAGCGGCGGACGCGCCCCTATTAGGACGTACTCAACTTGTTTCGCCAAACAGTACCGGTGGAGCGCCTTGAATAGCGCGAGTTTCACGAGGCGCCCCCGCGAACCCGCCTTGACCGCAAGTCGTGAAACACCTGCCATCGGCCGTTCGAGAAGAGGCTCTGGGAGGGTAATCGAATCCTCCAGTGGCAATCGCGAGGTGAAATTCGTTTGAATACGGATCGTTCCTAGGGGTTCTAGGTCACGCTTGCTTTCAGCGAGAAAGACGATCGAGTCGACCGATCGATCTGTGGGCTCTGCAGTGCCGAGAATCTCACCCAGTGTCGGTACGTGGCGAGAGTACGCTTCCGAGCGAATCTGGACAGCTCGTTCTAGCTGTTGATCTGTGCGAACAATCCGGACGGTGAACGGGAGGAGCGACTTCGCGGGTTGAGACGCTACACGGCCGGGCGTACTTTGCTCCGCCGCCGGTAGGAGCGCCGACCCTGAACCGCCTCGCCGAAAGAAGACTGCGCTCAACTCGTTCTTACCCCGTTTTGGGCAAACGTCCCATCCTCGGGGGGGCGACAACCCAAGAAGACGCATTGCATCAGTTACTTCGACTCCACAATACACAAGTTGCGCGAGATCTAAGTGCTAACCCATTGGGAAATCGCTTGTTTATTTGATTGCGGGCAAATATCTGTTGCGAGAAAGATGCAAGTTTGACGTTCGTAGGCCAACTGGCCTATCTGGCCGTCACACATCGCCACGCATGGCCGATCTCTCGTATCTTCTGGGATTCAACTCGTTTGCCGAGGCTCGCCTGTGCCCTGATCGGTCGTTGAGCGACTAGTTGAGAATCCGTTCGCGTGCGGACGCCTTCGTTCGAATGACCACATGAATTGCTGGTAGCAAATGGTCGCGAAGCTTTCTATACGATTCCCGTCGTCGTTTCGTGACGTCGACGATGAACGGGAGTTTCTCGCGGAGTTCCGGCGAGGCGCGCTCGCTGCTGCTTTCTACGCAGCGAGTGGAGCGGCAGTCAGCTACCTACTGTTTCTACTGGTCGCTGTTTCGAGCGAGGCATTCTCATGGGGCACCGTCTGGGTGCGGGCGTTGCTCATTGGGTCGCTCGCTGCGGTCGCTACAGTCATTCGAACGGTACCAACGTTCGCCGCCGCGAATTATCCGGTGGTCGTTGGCGCAGCGAGTATCGCTGCGCTTGGTGGGGCCGTTGTCCTCTTATCGATGGGCGCGGCAGGTTCGCCAACGCCGCAGGAGGGGGCTTCCCCCGCCTTGGTCTTCGGGTTGTTTCTCCACTACACGTTGTTACGGCTTCCGGCTGGATCAGCGGTCTTGATCGGAGGGGGGATCTCGGTTGCCAATACGATCTGGGGCGCACCAATGGTTGTCGGGGGGAATGAGGAGGCGCGGACCGTCTTGTACCTCCTGATGACCAACGTCGCTGGCCTGTTCGCGTGCCTCTCAATCGAGTTCCGTGAACGCGAGCTCTTCACCCAACGGCGGCGGGCGGAGGCAGCGCAGGCCGAAGTCGAGCGCAGGGCGCGGGCGGCTGAAGAGGCGCATCAGGAGAAGACAAGGCTGCTCGCGGCGGTGAGCCACGACCTTCGACAGCCGATGGTCGCTGCCGTGTTCCACCTCTCGGCTCTCAAGGGTGGGCTCGAAAAGGGCGACATGGCGCAGGCGGTGCGCCAGGCGAACCGCCTCGGCGAGTCGATCGACACGCTAGGCGCGACGCTCGATCATCTGCTCACGGCGGCGCGATACGACAGCGGCACCGAGCCAATTCGCATCGGCCTGGTCGAGCTCAATCCCATGTTGCGCCGGCTCGAGGAGACGTTCGCGTCCGATGCGCTCGCCAAGGGGATCGAGCTGCGAGTGCGAATTCCCGAACGGCGACTGATGGTCACCTCCGATGCGATGACGCTTTGGAGGGTGTTGCTCAACCTCGTGTCGAACGCGGTGAAGTTCACGCACGCGCAAGGTTCGCCAGGGCCGCGGAGTGCTGGTCAGGGTCCAGATACTCGACGGCGTCTGCAGGATCGACGTGGCCGACACCGGCGAAGGCATCGCGGCGAAGTTCCTCGAGGACATCTGGCAACCGTACTTCCAGGTCGCGAATGCCGAGCGCAATCGGGAACGTGGCCTGGGCCTCGGGCTGTTTCTCGTTCGCAGGGCGCTCGACCACCTTCCGAATCACCGCCTGACGCTTCGCTCGACTCCGGGGCGCGGCTCGCGATTCTCGTTGACCTTGCCCGGTCAGTGGGTCAGCCACGCGGAGGTCATCGGCGAGACGGAGCACTCGATGGCGGACGCGGACATCGATCTGCTCAACGGCGCATACCTGATGCTGATCGAGGACGACCGCGACGCTCGCCGGGCGATCGAGGAGCTGTTCACCGAGTGGGGCGCGGTGTACTCGAGCGGCGCCAACGTCGAAGAGGCGCTGAAAGAGGATGAATCGGCGAGTCGTCTCGTCGACGCGATCGTCTCGGACTACCGATTGCCGGGCGGTCGGGATGGCGTCGAGTCGATCCTCGAGTTGCGCAGGCGCATCGGCGCCGACGTACCGGCGGTGATCATCACCGGGGAGTCGGATCTCGCGTCGATTCGGCGACGCGCTCCCGCGGGCGTCTCGGTCCTGCAAAAACCGTTCTCCGTGTCCGAATTCTCGCGTCCGATCGTCGACGCGGTTCGCGCGGCACGCCACCAGGAAAGCCTCTAGGGGCGATCAACGAGCACACCAATGATCGAACGCCAACTATTCAGCGATGAGCACGAGATCTTTCGCGATTCGTTTCGTCGATTCGTCGCGAAGGAGATCGTTGCGCACCACGACCGCTGGGAGGATCAGGGTTTCGTCGATCGCGAGGTCTGGACGAGTGCCGGTTCGAACGGATTCCTGTGCACGTCGATGCCGGAAGAGTTCGGCGGCGCTGGCGCGGACAAGCTGTACTCGGTCGTCGTGATGGAGGAACTCGCCCGGGTCAACGCGACCGGGATCGGCTTTGGCCTGCACTCGGAGATCGTCGCGCCGTACATCCTGCACTACGGTTCGCCGGACCAGAAGGAGCGTTTTCTCCCGGCGATGGCGAGGGGCGAGGTCATCGGCGCGATCGCGATGAGCGAACCGGCGGCGGGGTCCGATCTGCAGGGAATCAGGACGACCGCCCGACGCGAGGGCGAGACCCTGGTACTCGACGGATCAAAGACCTTCATCACGAACGGCTGGCACGCCGACGTCGTCATCGTGGTCGCCAAGACGAACCCGACGGCCGGAGCCAAGGGAACCAGCCTGGTGCTGGTCGAGCAGGGCACCGATGGCTTCACGAAAGGCAAGCGCCTGAAGAAGATCGGGATGAAGGCGCAGGACACGTCGGAGCTGTTCTTCGACGGCGCCCGTGTTCCGGCGGCGAACCTTCTGGGCAACGAGAACGAGGGTTTCGTCTACCTGATGCAGGAATTGCCGTGGGAGCGCCTGCAGATCGCCGTCACCGCCGTCGCCTCGGCGCAGGCGGCGATCGACTGGACGCTGGAGTACGTGCGAGAGCGGCGTGCCTTCGGCACCACGGTCGCGCAGTTCCAGAACACGCGCTTCAAGCTCGCCGAAGCTCAGACCGAGGTGCAGATCGCACGCGTGTTCGTCGATCGCTGTCTGGAACTGCTGATGCGCTCGCAACTCGACACGGCAACCGCGTCGATGGCGAAGTACTGGTGCAGCGACCTGCAGTGCAAGGTGATCGACGAGTGCCTTCAGCTGCACGGTGGTTACGGCTACATGTGGGAGTACCCGATCGCACGCGCCTACGCCGACGCGAGGGTGCAACGGATCTACGGCGGCACGAACGAGATCATGAAGGAGGTGATCTCGCGATCGATGGGCCTTGGCGCGAAGCCGCGCTGAGCACAGCGCACGACGTCCCCTGGCGCGAAGCCGCGCCGCGCTCAGCTCACGACGTACGCGGCGCTGGCGGTCGCGATCAGAACACCCGCCTCGTTCTCCAGGCGCATCTGGGTCGAGCCGACCCGCGCGCCGAGCCGGGTGACCGTCGCGCTGGCGTGGAACTGCTTGCCGATGCCGGGGCGAAGGAAGTCGACGCGCATGTCGATCGTGCCGATCTTCGCGAAGCGCGCCATCACCTGCTCGGCTGAGTCGGTTGGGTGTTTGTGCGCGCCCGCGACGATCAGTGCGAGGCCTCCGGTCGTGTCGAGCGTCGCCGATATCACGCCGCCGTGCAGGCGACCGTACAGGTAGTGTCCGACCAGTTCCGGGCGCATGTCGAAACTGATTCGAAGCGACTCCGGCGCGAGCGATTCGACGCGCAGCCCGAGCACCTGGTTGAAGTTGATCCGTCGGTCGAACAGATCGCGCAGCGCGGCTTCGAGTCGCGCCTGTTCGTGCGCCGAACGCGGCTTGGCCTGGGGCATTGTCATGGTGTGGGCGTCACCGCCCGCTGAAGCGCGCCGCGTTCGACCACTGCGAGCACGCGTCCGGGCACGACCTGATCTCCGTCGCGCACCGCGATCTCGGCCACGACGCCGTCGGCCGGCGCGCAAACGTGATGCTCCATCTTCATCGCCTCGATCGAGAGCAGGCGCTGTCCGAGTGAAACGGTGTCGCCTCGCGCGACCGCCACCGCCGCGATTCGACCGTGCATCGTGGCGAGCACCCTGCCGTCGGTGGCAGATTGCTTGGCCGACACCGGCGCGAGCGTGATGTCGTCGAAACGCGCCGAGTGCCCGAACGCGTCGAGCCACCCCCCGCCCTGGTCGTCGATCAGCGCGATCGCGACCGCGAAACCGTCGACGCAGGCACGGTCGCGCCACGGTATGGCACCGGGTGCCGCGATCTCGTGTCGCCAGCCTTCGCCCGACACCGTGCATGCGAGCCCCGCCGAGGTCTCGACGCGCACGCTGTGGGTCAACGCACCGGCGTGCAGCAGGATCGTCGTCGCTCGAGCGCCGGTGGAGGACCAGCCCGCGAGGGTGCCGTGTCGTTCGCCACCGGCGAGGACCCGCGACGCCGCGGCGATCGCGAACCAGCGCGTATCGGGTGAAGCCGCTTCGCGCGTCGCCGACCAGGTCGCGAGCCAGTTCGTCGAGAGGTCCGCCTCGACGAAGGCGGGGGCGCGCAGACACTCGATCAGGTACGAGCGGTTCGTCGCGAGTCCGACGACTCGCGTTTGCGCCAGCGCGGCGACCAATCGGTTGCGGGCTTGTGCGCGATCCTCGCCGTGCGCGATCACCTTGGCGATCATTGAGTCGTAATGCGGCGCGACGAACGCCGGATCGCCCAGACCGTGATCGATCCGCACGTGATCCCGGCGAGGCAGAAGCAGTCGCAGAATCACTCCGGATTGCGGCGCGAAATCCTGTTCGGGGTCCTCCGCGCAGAGCCGAGCCTCGATCGCGTGTCCATCGAAGCGGATCTGTGCCTGGCCAAGCGGAAGCGGCTCGCCGCGCGCGACCCTGAGTTGCCACTCGACCAGATCGACGCCGGTGATCGCCTCGGTCACCGGGTGTTCGACCTGCAGCCTCGTGTTCATCTCGAGGAAGTGGAAGCGGCCGTCGGGTTGCAGGAGGAACTCGACCGTCCCGGCGCCTCTATAGCCTGCCTCTCGCGCGAGCGCGACCGCCGAGGCGAACATTGCGTCGCGGATCTCGTGCGCCAACCCGGCGGCTGGCGCCTCTTCGATGATCTTCTGGTGCCGGCGCTGGGTCGAGCAATCGCGCTCTCCCAGGTGCACGACGTTGCCCGAAGCGTCGCCGAAGACCTGAACTTCGATGTGCCGGGCGTCTTCGAGCAACGACTCGAGCAGCAGGCTGGCGTTGCCGAATGCCCCAAGCGCCTCGCGGCGCGCGGCCTCGATCAGCGTGCGCAACGCGGGTTCGTCGCTGGGGTCGTCGCAGCGGCGCATTCCCCTTCCGCCGCCGCCCGCCGCCGCCTTGACCATCAGCGGACCCGCGAGTGCGCGAGCCTGTGCGAGCAGCGTCTCGATCGACTGATCGTCGCCGTCGTAGCCGGGCAGGCACGGCACGCCGATGCGGCGCGCGAGGCGCTTCGCGAGCGTCTTGTTTCCCAGCGCGTCGATCGCTTCGGGAGACGGGCCGACGAATACCAGGCGCGCGTCGCGACACGCGCGCGCGAACTCGGAACTCTCGGCGAGAAAGCCGTAGCCCGGGTGGACGGCGCCGGCGCCGGTCGCCTCGCAGGCGGCGACGATCCGCGCGATGTTCAGGTAGCTCTCGGCGGGCTCGGCCGCGCCGATCTGCACCGCGACGTCGGCCATGGCGGTGTGCGGCGCTGCCTCGTCGGCACTCGAGTACACGGCCACCGTGCGCAGGCCGAGCGCGCGCGCGCTGCGTATGACCCGGCAGGCGATCTCGCCGCGATTGGCGACGAGCAGGGTGTCGAAGCCTCGATCAGCGGCCATCGCGCGCCTCGAGAGAGCACGAGTGCAAGCCGCTCATGTTCGCGTGGAGATTCCCATCGTCTTGGAGATGATGCCCATCATCACCTCGTCGGCGCCGCCCCCGATCGACGCCAGCCGCGAGTCGCGCCAGAATCGGTTGACCCGCGTCTCCTCGATGTAGCCCATTCCGCCCCAGAACTGCACGCACCAGTCGGCCACTTCGCGCCCCACGCGAGCGCCCTTGAGCTTGCACATCGAGGCGAGTTGCGTCACGTCCTCGCCGGCGACGTACAGGGCGACCGTCCGGTGCACCAGCGCGCGCACCGCTTCGACCTCGGTCTGCAGTTCCGCGAGCTTGAACTGTATGAACTGATTCTCCAGCAACGGCTTGCCGAAGGCGCTGCGCTCGCGCAGATAGTCGATCGTCTCGCGGATCACCGCCGCGGACTTGGTCCATCCGGCTGCCGCCCAGAGGCGCTCTTCCTGGAACTGCATCATCTGGTAGGTGAATCCCATGCCTTCTTCGCCGATGCGAAAGCGCTGCGGCACGCGCACGTCGTCGAAGTGGATCTGCGCGGTGTCCGACGAGTGCATTCCGGCCTTGCGCAGCTTGCGCGCGATCTCGACGCCGCGTGCCTTCATCGGCACGCAGATCAGCGTCTTGTTCCGGTGCGCGGCGCCTTCGGACGTGTTCGCGAGAAGGCAGATCCAGTCGGCCTGCGTGCCAGTGGTGGTCCACATCTTGCCGCCGCGAATCAGGTAGTCGTCGCCGTCCTTGCGCGCCGTCGTGCGGATCGACGCGACGTCCGAACCGGCGCCCACTTCCGACACGCCCAGGCAGGCGACGTACTCGCCCGAGATCGACGGCGCGAGGAACTCCGTCCTGACTTCGTCGGAACCGAATCGCGCGAGCGCCGGCGTGGCCATGTCGGTCTGGACGCCGATCGCCATCGGCACTCCGCCGCATCGGATGTGCCCGAGCGCCTCGGCCATCGCGACCGAGTACGAGTAGTCGAGTTCGAGTCCGCCGTAGCGCGCGGGCTTGCACACGCCGAGAAAGCCGAGCTTTCCCATCTTCGCGAACAGCTCCTTCGCCGGGAAGATCCCCGCCGTCCTCCCACTCGTCGACGAAGGGATTGATCTCCGAATCGATGAACTTCTTCAGCGAATCCTGCAACTGGATGTGTTGTTCGGTGTAGATCATCTGCGTGCGCCTCCGTTGTGCTGCCCGCGTCGCGCACCGCGCGCGCCGACGCGGTCGATTCAGGGCCGCGACACGCCGAACTGCACCGGACGCAACGAACGCGCGTCGCCCTCGAGGCAGGTTCGCAGAACGAACGCGAGCAGTTCGCGCGTGTCCCTGGGGTCGATCACCCCGTCGTCGAGCAATCGCGCGCTGGTGTGAAACGCACTCGACTGGCTTTCGAAGTTCTCGATGATGCGCTTCTCCAGCGCCGAGAGGCGCGCATCGTCGAGCGGCTCTCCCTTGCGCGTGGCGGTGGCTTCGCTGACGATGCGCATCGTCAACGCCGCCTGCTCGCCGCCCATGACGGCGGTCTTCGCGTTCGGCCAGGAGAACACGAACCGGGGGCCGAATGCGCGGCCGCACATCCCGTAGTTGCCTGCGCCGAACGACGCGCCGCAGTGGAGCGTGATCGTCGGCACGTTGGCGTTGCTCACCGCCTGGATCATCTTCGAGCCGTGTTTGATCATCCCGTCCTGCTCGCTCTGCTTGCCGACGATGTAGCCGGTGGTGTTTTGCAGGAACACCAGCGGCGTGCCCGTCTGGCAGCACGCCTGGATGAAGTGCGTGGCCTTGTTGCTGCCGTCGGGGTCGAGCGGACCGTTGTTGGTGACGATGCCCACGCGCATGCCATGGATCGACGCGTAGCCGCACAGGGTCTGCGGCCCGTAGTTCGCGCCGAATTCGAGCAGATCGGAGCCATCGGCGATGCGCGCGATCACCTCGCGCATGTCGAGCGGCTGGCGAAAGTCGAGCGGCGCGATGCCGTCGAGCTCGGACGCCGCGTGCAGCGGAGCTTCGAACGTGTGGCCCGCGGGCCAGTTCTGGATCGAGTTCGCACCCGCACGCCCACCCGCACCCCCCCGCACTCTCGTTCCAGCCTAGCCGCGCGACGACCTCGCGTGCGATGCGCACCGCATCGGCGTCGTCCTCGGCGAGGTATTCGCCCAGACCCGACACCGCGGTGTGCATCTGCGCGCCGCCGAGCTCCTCGTCGGTCGCGATCTCACCGGTGGCCGCCAACAGCAGCGGCGGCCCGGCCAGAAAAGCCTTGGCGCGGCCGCGGACCATCACGACGTGATCCGACAGCCCGGGCATGTACGCGCCGCCCGCGGTGGACGAGCCGTGAACGATCGCGATCACCGGAATGCCGGCCGCGGAAAGCCGCGCGAGGTTGTAGAAGATCCGTCCGCCCTCGATGAAACCCTCGACGCGGTACTTCAGCAGGTTGGCGCCGGCAGATTCGATCAGCTGCAGATACGGCAGGCGATTCTCGAGCGCGATCTGCTGTCCGCGAAGAATCTTCTCGCGGCCCATCGCCTGTATCGCGCCGGCGTCGATTCCCGAGTCGCTCGCGTTCACGAAGCAGCGAACGCCGCTGACGAATCCGATGCCGGTGATCACCCCGGCGCCCCCGACCCCGCCTTCGGTATCGTCTGCAGGTGCACCGGCAACCGTGGAGAGTTCGAGCCAGGGTGCGCCGGGGTCGAGCAGTCGCTCGACCCGCTCGCGCGGCAGCAACTGCCCGCGGCGCGCGAACCGCGCCTGCGCGCGCGCCGACGCGGCCGCAGTTCGCGACTCCATCTCGCGCAGTCGCGCGACGAGCGCGCGCACGCCGGCACGCCGCTCGCGGAACGACTCCGAGTCGGTGTCGAGCCGCGAGGCGATCATCGGCATCGCGCGCGCCGGATCATGGCTCTTCGAGCGCCTCGGGCGTGCTCGCGAGGTGAAACCCGTCGAACGCCGCCGTGGCGCGCGAGTCGGGATTCGACCCCCGAAGCGGCCAGGTGTGGCGCGCGTTGGGCACGCCACCGTCGATCCGGACGCAGGCGCCGGTGACGAAGGACGCTGCTTCGCTCAATAGATAGACGATTGCCGCCGAGACCTCGGATTCGGTGCCGAAGCGCTGCAGCGGAACCACTTTCTTCAGTCGCGCGAACTGCGCGCGCAGCGAGGCATCGTAGGTGTCCAGCCCGCTCGAGGCGATCCAGCCCGGTGCGACCGCGTTCACGCGCACGCCGCTCGCGGCCCACTCGCAGGCCGCAGTCTCGGTGAAGTTGAGCATTCCGGCGCGCGCCGCGCCCGAATGTCCCATGCCCGGCATCCCGTTCCACATGTCGGCGACCATGTTGACGATCGCCCCGCCGTGCGCGTCCATCCACTGGCAGTAGACCTCCCGCGCCATCAGAAAACCGCCAGTGAGGTTGTTGCGCACCACGGCGTCCCAGCCCTTGGCCGAAATACGGGCGAGAGGCGACGGGAACTGTCCGCCGGCGTTGTTGACCAGCGCGTCGATGCGCCCGTGCGCGGCGAGCACCGCGGTCACACCGGCGCGTACGGCGTCCTCGTCGCGGATGTCGAGCGGGTGCGCGCTCGCGTGCCCTGCGCTCGCGGCGATCTCCTCGACGACCGCATCGAGCTTGGCGGCGGTGCGGCCGATCAGCGCGACCGTCGCGCCGAGCGACGCGAGTTCGTGTGCCGTGCATCGACCGATGCCCGAGCCGCCGCCGGTGACGATCACCGTCTGGCCCGCGAACAGATCGGGCCGGAACACTGAACGAAACCGCGCCGCAGTCATCAGTTTGCTCCGCATACTTATTGAATGATATTCAGCAATGTGTTCTAATTGGGCTTCTATCGTCAAGGCGTATCGCGAGATTTCCACGCTTCCACAAATTTGCCAGATCGCACAGGAAGCGACGTAATGAGGAATGTTCATTAATGACCGGGAACAGACGCGAAATTCCGTCGAAGCCGCCGAAGCGTCGCAAGGAGGCGCGGCGTGCCGAGATTCTCGCCGCGGCGCGCGAGGTGTTCTCCAGCAAGCCCTACGAAGCCGCCTCGGTGAGCGAGATCGCCGCGCGTGCGTCGTGCGTCGAAGGCACGATCTACACGGTGTTCCGGAACAAGCGCGCGCTGTTCGACGCGGTGCTCGCGCAGTTCTACGACGCTCTGATCGCAGACATCGAGCCGCACTTCAACTCGATCCACGGCACCTCCGACCGGTTGCGCTACCTGGTCGCGCGACACCTTCGGATCGCGCTCGACAGCCCCGGTCTCGCGTCGATGATCATGCGCGAGTCACGCGCTCACGGCGTGTACTTCGGGTCGGCGCTGCACGCGCTGAATCGGCGCTACAGCAGGTACATCCAGCGCACGCTCTCCGACGGAGTGAAACGCGGCGAGCTGTGCGCCGATCTCGATCTGGCGCTCGCGCGCGACCTGGTGTTCGGTGGCATCGAACACTGGATCTGGAACCAGCTCGCGCGCGGGCGATCGTTCGATGCGCCGCGCGTGGCCGACCAGATCGTCTCGATGCTGCTCGAGGGCTGGCGCACGCGCGCCGAGGCGAGCGAGTTCGCGAGACTTTCCCGGCGGCTCGAACGGGTCGAATCGCGAGTGCTCGGGCAACGCGTGCCGGGGCGCGCTCAGCGCGCAGGCCCGGGATCGGGGTCCTGACGGGCGTCGTCGCGGCGTACGCCCGCGGCAACGAGCATCGCGCGAATCCGCTCCACTCCCTGCTCGATCGGGTGCGTGGCGGCGAGCGGCGGATGGAACCGCAGCTCTCGCCGGCGATAGTCGAGCGAAAAGGGGACGATCGGCAGCTTCGCGGCCACCGCGATGCGGTAGAAGCCGTGCTTGAAGCGCGCGCCGCGCGCTCGCGTCCCTTCCGGCGCGATTCCGAGCCAGATCGCCGGCGCCGCCTCTAGTGCACGCACGACCTCGTCGGCGATTCCCGCCGCGCGGGAGCGGTCGACCGGTACGCCACCCAGCCATCGCAGGAAGCGCCCCAGCGGGCCGACGAACAAAGTGTGCTTGCCGATGAACGACACGCGCAGGCCAAGCGTGAAGACCACCGCCACCGCGTGCACGAAGTCCCAGTTCGACGAATGCGGCGCGACGGCGACGACGCACTTGGACAGATCGGGGATTTCGCCGACGATTCGCCAGCCGGAGATCCGCAGCCACCATCGACCGAGCGCGGCGAGCGCACCGTAGTCGCGGCGCGGAATCCTGGGGCCGGGTTGCGGAGCTTCGATCAAGGTCGGGGTCGCTCTCGGAGAAAAGGTGCGTCACTATAATCGAGCGCATGGTCGAGTCAGCCAGTGAACGCAGCGATGATCGAGTCGCCCGATTGTTGATCGTGTGGTGGTCGATGACCGGGTGCAGCCGCCAACTCGCGCTCGCGGCCGCCGGCGGCGCGGCGGCCGACGAGGACGCGACCTGCGTGGTGCGCACGCTGTCGGCCGATTTGGCGGGGCCGACCGATGTGCTCGAGGCCTCGGGCTATCTGTTCGTGACGCCCGAGAACCTCGGATCGATGGCGGGAATGATCAAGGATTTCTTCGATCGCAGCTACTACGCGGCGCTCGACCGTGTCACCGGACGCCCTTACGCGACGATCGTGTGTGCCGGATCGGACGGGCAGGGCGCCACGCGGCAGATCGACCGCATCGCAACCGGCTGGCGACTGCGGCGCGTAGCCGAACCATTGATAGTGTGCAGTCACGCCCAGACGCCACAGGCGATCCTCGCTCCGAAGGTTGTCGCGCAGGACGCGCTCGATGCGGCGTCGGAGATCGGGGCGTCGATGTCGGCCGGGCTCGCGCTCGGCATCTGGTAGGAGTCGCGCTCGGCATCTGGTAGGAGTCGTGCTCGGCATCTGGTAGGAGTCGTGCTCGGCATCTGGTACGGGTCGTGCTCGGTCGGGGACGACGCCCATTGGCGGCGAGCCGACACAGCAGCGACCATCCGTCCGCCCGGATCGACCGGCGCGCGACCACACCGCGAAGTACCTGCCCGAATCGGGTCACCCTTGATCGCAGCGGGCGACGCTGCCCGTCACGGTCTTCCGGCGTGGACCGAGTTGAACCCGGGAACAAAAATGCACAGAAGGGTTTGATGGACAACTTGCACCCGTTGCTGCAGGCTCAGTTGCAGTCGCTCGCGCTCGACGCCGGACTGCCGCGCGAGCACGTCGCGTGGAGCACCCTGCTTGCTCGGGTGAGCGGATGTTATGAAGCCTGCGACGCGACCCGCGATGCGGTCGCCGCCTGCGAGCAGCAGCTCGTCGACAGCGAGGCGCGCTTCGGTTCGCTGATGCGCCTGTCGACCGACTGGTTCTGGGAACAGGACGATCAGTACCGCTTCGTTGCGCGCGCGGTACGCGGACCCGGCCTTGTGTTCGCGGCAGGGGCCTATGTCGGGCGAACGCGCTGGGAACTGCCCGGCGTCGAACTGCTGAGCGGCGACTGGGACGCGCATCGTGCGTTGCTCGAGCGCCGCGAGCGGTTCAGGAATCTTGTGTATCGGATCGTGGGCGGCACCGACGAGGAACGCTTCATCAGCGTCAGTGGCGAGCCGATCTTCGACGCCGGCGGCGAGTTCCGCGGTTACCGTGGAGTTGCACGCGACGTGACCGCGGAGAAGCTCGCCGAGCGACAGGCGATCGACCTTGCGCAGTACGATCCGCTGACCGGGTTGAGCAACCGCTCGCTACTCTCGCGCCAGCTCGACCTCGCGCTCTCGAAGGCGCGCCGCCACGGCCGGCGCCTGGCGCTGGTGTTCATCGATCTGGACGGGTTCAAGCAGATCAACGACTCATACGGTCACTCGGTCGGAGACCGGGTGCTCAAGGAGACCGCTCGCAGGCTGCGCGAAGCGGTGCGCTCCGAGGATTGCCTGGCGCGTGTCGGGGGCGACGAGTTCCTCGCACTGATCGAGGACTTCGATTCGCAGACTCCCCAGGAAGCGGCGGGTCGCCTGCTCGAAACGCTCTCGATGCCGATCGTGGTCGATGACCGCGAGTTCGCGCTTTCGGCCAGCATCGGGATCAGCACCTTTCCGACCGACAGCGCCGAATCGGAGATGCTGCTGCAGCAGGCCGACCTGGCGATGTACCGCGTCAAGGCGGGCGGCGGCGGTGGAATCGGGTACTTCTCGCCCGAACTGCACACCAACGCCTACGAGCGCCTGCAGACCGCGACCGGCCTGCGGCGAGCGCTCGACGCCGGGCAGTTCCGGCTCGTCTGGCAGCCGGTGTGCGACGCTGCGAGCGGGCGCATCGTGAGCATCGAGGCGCTGTTGCGCTGGTTCCATCCGCAGCGCGGCGAGGTCACGCCCGACGCTTTCCTCAAGGTGGCCGAGGAGACCGGCCTGATCGTGTCGATCGGACGCTGGGTGATCGCACAGGCCTGCGAACAGGCGCGGCGCTGGCACGATCGCGGGTTCAGGATTCCGTTCTCGGTGAACCTGTCGGCGCGACAGATTCGCGACCCGGGATTGCTCGCCGACATCGCGGCCGCGCTGACCGAACACGGAATCGCTCCGGGCTACCTCGAGCTCGAGCTCAACGAAGCCACGGTGATGTCCGACGTGGCGCGCAGCACGGAGCTGCTCGGGCGCATCAAGGAACTCGGCGCCGGGGTCACGCTCGACGATTTCGGGACCGGGCATTCGTCGCTCGCGTGGCTGCGCAGGCTGCCGTTCGACACGGTCAAGCTGGACAGGACCTTCCTGCTCGAACTGGTCGCGCACCCCGACGATCTCGATCTGACGCGCGCCGTGATCGCGATGGCGCACAGCCTGCGACAGAGGGTGGTCGCGGAGGGCGTCGAAAACGAGGCGCAGGCAGCGCTGTTTCGCGAGCTCGGATGCGACGCGCTGCAAGGCATGGCGATCGGCGTGCCGGCGCCCGCCGAGTCGCTCGACCTCGGTCGCTGGGTCGATCAGCCCTTGCCCTTGCGAGCGAGCTCGAGAACCGGGCCGATGATGTCCATCGGCACGGGGAATACGATTGTCGACGACTTGTCCCCGGCGATCTGAGTGAGGGTCTGCAGGTAGCGCAACTGCATCGCTTCGCTCTTTTGCGAGAGCATCTCGGCGGCCTGCAGCAGCTTCTCCGACGCCTGCAACTCTCCTTCGGCGTGGATCACCTTGGCGCGGCGCTCGCGCTCGGCCTCGGCCTGACGCGCGATCGCGCGGATCATCGTCTCGTTCAGGTCGATGTGCTTGATCTCCACGTTGGCCACCTTGATCCCCCAGGCGTCGGTTTGCTGGTCGAGCACGGTCTGGATGTCGACGTTCAGCTTCTCGCGTTCGGTGAGCATCTCGTCGAGTTCGTGCTTGCCGAGCACGGCACGAAGCGTGGTCTGCGCGAGCTGGCTCGTCGCCTCCAGGTAGTTGGCCACCTGGATGATCGCCAGTTGGGGGTCGACCACCCGCATGTAGACCACCGCGTTGACCTTGACCGAGACGTTGTCGCGCGAGATGACGTCCTGGCTCGGAACGTCGTGCACGACGGTTCGCAGATCGACGCGCACCATCTGCTGGATGAACGGGATGACGATGACCAGGCCCGGGCCCTTGACGCGCTGGAACCTGCCGAGCAGGAACACGACGCCGCGTTCGTACTCGCGCAGCACGCGCAGCGAGGCGACGATAAGTCCCAGAGGCAGGATCAGCGCGCCCAGGCCGAAGCCGATGTCCAGTGGAAACCACATGCTCATTCTCCTTTCGGGTCGTCTTGCGCGGGTTCGGCGCGCAGCACGAGCCCGTCGATCGCGGTGATTCGCAGCGGCTGGCCGCTCGAAACCGGTTGCCGGCAGCGCACCTGCCAGCGTTCGCCCTGCACGCGCGCCCAACCGGTTCCGACGAACGCGTCGATCGCGACCGCGCGCGCGCCGAGCAGCGACTCGCGCCCGCTCACGACCGGCCTGCGGCGACCACGCGCGATCATCCCGATGCCCAGAATGAGGATCGCGCCGGTGGCGAGCGCAACGCCGCCGATCAGCGTGTACGGGATCCGGAACTCGGGAAGATCGGTGTCGATCAGGATCACCGAGCCCAGAATGAAAGCAGCGAGCCCGCCGATTCCGAGCGCCCCGAACGACGGCACGAAGGCTTCGGCCACCATGAACGCTGCGCCGAGCAACATCAACGCGGCCCCGGCATAGTTCACCGGCAGCAGGTTCAGCGCGTAGAGCGCGACCAGCAGGCAGATCGCGCCGATCACGCCGGGAACGAGGAGCCCCGGATTCGAGAACTCCAATACCA
Organism: uncultured beta proteobacterium; assembly: GCA_963696745.1. Lineage (GTDB taxonomy): Bacteria > Pseudomonadota > Gammaproteobacteria > Burkholderiales > Burkholderiaceae_E > Quisquiliibacterium. The sequence continues at coordinate 585,356 of CAVOLL010000010.1, read as the reverse complement.
GCGCATACAGCCCGACGATGATCAGCAGATAGGCGACGCTGGGATTGGTGATCGTTCCGAGTAGCCGCGTACGCCAATCGGGAATCACTTCCTGCGTCGGGGCCCCCGCGGTCGCGAGCGTGAGCGCGCGTCCCGCGGCCTCGGTCGTGCGACCGTCGAGCCCGGCGAGCAGCGCCGTAGTGTCCTCGGCGACCAGGTCGATCACGTTGCGTTCGAGCGCTTCTTGCGCCGACAGGCTCACCGCCTCGCGCACCGCGCGTTCGCCCCACTCGGCGTTGCGCTTGCGTAGCTGCGCGAGGCTGCGGATGTATGCCGACGCGTCGTTCATCTGCTTGCGCATCATCGTGTCGCCGGGCCCCTGCGGCGCCTGCGACTTCTCGGCCTTCGGCTGTGTGCCCGGGGCGGTTCCGTCGGATTTCTCCTGATCGCGGGGCTCGGGTGCGGGCGCCGGGGCGCTCCCCGGAGAGCCCGCCGGAGCCCCGATCGCCACCGGCGAAGCGGCGCCGAGGTTCGTGCCCGGCGCCATCGCGGCGAAGTGGCTCGCGTACAGGATGAAGGTGCCGGCGCTCGCGGCGCGCGCACCCGAGGGCGCGACGTAGGCGGCCACCGGAACGCGCGACGCGAGGATGCTCTTGATGATCTCGCGCATCGACGTGTCGAGCCCGCCAGGCGTGTCGATGCGCAGCACCACCAGTTGCGCGCCGGCCTCGTGCGCGCGCTCCAGGCCTCGCGCGACGAAGTCCGCGGTCGCGGGCCCGACCGCCCCATCGAGCGGAATGATCATCACCGGGGCCGGCGCGCCTGCTTGTCCGACAGGGATGAACAGCAGGCACGCAAGCACCAGCAGCATCTTGCGCATGGCTTGCCTCCGACCGGTGGGAATGTCTCTACCCACTATACCCCGCCGGCGCAGCGCGGCTGCGGGTGACACACCCGACGGTTTATCCTGTCGCGGTGGCGACGGCGTTTGCCGTCTCCCGGGAGCAGCCGATGCCGGCCGAGATCGAGGAGGAGAAACGATGCGCGATGTGCGTTCGAGGTGGGTGGCGAGTGTCCTGGTCGCGCTCGTGTGGACCGGGGCGACGGCGCAGTCGGTCGAGAAGAGCGTGGTGCGTCACGGCACGGTCGACGTCCCGGTGGAACTGGCACGGCCGAGCGGGGCGGGGCCGTTCCCGGCGGTGCTCTACATCCACGCCAAACGAGGTTACGAGGACGTCGATCGCGTGCACATCCAGGCGCTGGCACGCGACGGTTTCCTGGTGCTAGCGCCCGATTGGCTCGCGTCGAACATGATCGAGCGCTGGCCCGATCGCCACTACCCGGAAACCGAGGACGACGTCGAGGCGGCGCTGGTCGCGCTGCTCGCGCGCACCGACACCTGTCGCGGGCCGGTGGGGATCGTCGCGAAGTCGCGCGGTCCGTACTTCGCGACCCGACTCGCGGCCAAGCGACCGGCCGACGTTGCGGCGATCGTTTCCTATTACGGGCACTTCCAGAACCCGAATGCGCCCGAACCGCAGCAGTTGTTCTCGATCGCGCCAGAGGTGACGAAAATCACGGCGCCGGTGCTGATGCTGATCGGTGACGCGGACTACGAGCTGCGCCGCTTCGTCAACGGGCGCGCTTTCTACGCGCTTTGGGAGCGCGGCGTGCCGGTGGAACTGCAGATGTATCCGATGGCGCGGCGTGCGTTCGATTTCCGCCCCGACCAGAGCCCGGAGGAAAAGGTCGCGACGCGCCACGCCGCCGAACGCGAACGCGCCTGGCTTCGCCGTTACCTGAAGGTGGACGCCCAGGGTCGCTGCGGCTGAGCCGCGGGTCAGGGTCCCTGGTCAGAGTCCCAGGTCAGAGTCCCAGGTCAGAGTCCCAGGTCAGAGTCCCAGGTCGATCACGTAGCCGAGGTCGATTGCCTGGCCGACGAGGTCGATCGCCGGGCGACCTTCGTCTGCTCCGAACAGGATGTAGTGCGCGATCGCGCCGTTGGTGCGGCTGCCGAGGAAGTCGTCGATGAAGGCGTCGACGTAGGCGGCGACGTCGGGGTTCTGCGCCAGGTAGCGGCTGCCGTCGAAGTGCTCGAAGAGCGGGCCGGGAGAGCGTCCTTCCCAGACGCCGAACAGGTTGAAGTGCCGAAACAGCGTCGCGTCGTCGAGGCGCAGTGGCGTGAGGTCGAGCCACTTGTCGTCGTAGTACGCGGCGTCGAACCAGCTGGTCGGGGGCTTGCCCTGTGAAGCGCCGACGCCCACGAAGTGATCCCACGCAGCGCCCGAAGACTGTGTCGGGATCGATTCCGCGTTGGCGAGCGAATAGAACACTGGGTCGAACAGGAAGTTGTCGTTCACGCCGTAGCCCGGCGCCGCTGGTTGCTGCGGGGCGACCAGCTCGAACGAGCGATCGGCGAACTCCAGCCGTTCGACCGAGACCAGCGAGTCGGTGCCATCGCTGCCGTCGCTATCGGTGACGCTCCAGCCGGAGGCGGTTTTCGCGACCACGTGTTCGCGTGCCTTGCCCGAGTAGATCGCGGTGTCGTATCCGGGGCCGCCGTCGATTGCGTCGTCGCCGCTTCCGCCCTTCAGCCGATCGTCTCCGGACAGCCCAATCAGGTTCGCGTCGCCCGAGTTGTCGATCAGGGTGTCGTTGCCCGGGGTGCCACGCAACTCGTCGCGTACTGCGTGCACCGTGACGACGACCGCGTGCGTGGTTCCCGCGCCGCCGGCGTCGCCGACGCGGAACTCGAAGCGGTCGACTCCGCTGAAATCCCGCGCCGGAGTGTAGGTGTACTGGCCCGACGCCGAGATCGCGACGGTGCCGTGCGCAGGGTCGAGGGCTTTCGAATAACTGATCGCGTCGCTGTCGACGTCGGTGGCGCCGGGAAGTTTTCCCGAGACCGGGGTGTCCTCGTCGGTGGTGATCGACGTGCCCGACGCCACCGGTGCGTCGTTGACCGGCGTCACGGTCAGCGAGATCGTCGCGTTGGCCGAGAGCGCTCCGTCGCTCACCCGGTAGACGAAACTGTCGCCGCCGTTGTAGTTGGCGTGCGGGGCGTAGGTGTAGCTCCCGTTCGAGCCGATCGCCACGACGCCGTGTCGGGCGGCGCTCGCCAGCGAGTAGGACAGTGCGTCGCCGTCCGGGTCGACTGCTTTGGGCAGGGTACCGCTGCTGATCGTGTCCTCGGCGAGCGTGATCGCAGTGGCCTGCGCGACCGGCGCTTCGTTGACCGCGGCCACGATCAGGCTCACGTGCGCGGTCGAGCTCAGGCTGCCGTCGCTGGCGCGATAACTGAAGCCGTCGCTGCCGCTGTAGCCAAGGTTCGGCGTGTAGGTGAACTGGCCGCTCGGTTGCAGCGAGAGCGAACCGTTGACCGGAGACGATGCGAGCGTGGCGACCAGCGCCTGTCCGTCGGGGTCGCTGTCGTTGGCCAGCACGTTGCCCGAAATCGAGGCGTTCTCGCTGGTGGTGTAGGCGTCGGACGCAGCGACCGGCGCGCGATTGCTGAGATCGGGTTGCGCGCCGATCGTGTACGTGCCGGTGCCGCCGGCGATCGCACTCGAAGCTTCCAGATAGAGCGTTCCGCTCGAGGTCGCGGTGTAGGCGATGCGCGCGTTGGTCGAAGCGTCGGCGTCGTCGTTGGAAGCGAGCAGGCCCCCGGTGCTGGTGAGCAGCCGAAGCGAAGGGTCTGCGAGCGTGCCGTCGCCGCTGGCGGCTCCCTCGAGCGCGAACAGGTAACGCGCGCCCGCCTGCAGCGTGACGGCGAACCAGTCGCGATCGCCGGCACTCTCCAGATTTCCGGTGCCGGCGCCGCCGACCGCGATTGCTCCCGGGGTATAACGCGTGGCCGGGAAGTCGTCCGCTGGCGGCACGTCCGGGGGTGGCGGGTCCGGAGGCGGCGGGTCGGGTGGCGGGTCCGGCGGCGGGTCGAGCGACAGCGACGGGCCGTACCTGGAGTTGTAGCCGAAGTCTCCGCCGAGACCGTCGAGCCCGTAGACCCAGCTCAGCGCGAGAAGGTCGTATTCCTGGAACTGCGATTCGGATCCGCCCACGTGCGTGTACGACATCACCGTATTGTCGGTATTGTCCTGGGGCGCGGGGAGCCGATGCGGATCGTCGAACGGGTGTCCCAGACCGAGTGCGTGCCCGATCTCGTGCAAGAGCACTTCGAACCCGGAATTGCCCGACACCGGCGCGGCGTTGGCCGAGGCGAACTCGACGTTGTCGAGAAAGACGTAGGCGTCGGCCGAGTAGCTGGTCAGCACCCCGCCCGATCCGCTCGAGTAGCTCGAAGTCGAAGTGGTCTGACCCGAGGTGCTGGACCCGGCGATGTTGGTCGACCCGAAGTGCAGGTCGGCCGCCGCGCTGCCCGCGACCTGCGCGAAAGCGATGCCGGTGACGTTGCCGACGTGCGCCAGGATCGCGGCCACCGCGGCCTGCTGGGTCGCGTTGAATCCCGACACTGGCCCGGCGGCCTTGCCGGAGATCGCGCCGAGGTCGAAGGTGAAATAGAGCGTCGTTCGCGCCGGCAGCAGGTAGTTCCACGCCGGTCCGACGTTGAGCAGCGAGTCGACGCGTAGGTCGCCCGAGTACCTGACGGTAGTGACGTCGGATGTGACGGCCATGGTGCGCGCGCGCAATCGGTGCGTTGTCGGCCCGGCGACGCCGGGAAGGGTCGATCAGTTACTTCGGCACGCGCCCGCCGTTCTTGCGCGCGCGTGGCGCGCGATCCGATGAACGCCCGCATTTGCCCGCCGGGCGTGGCGATCAGCCGGGGTGCTGCGCGGCGAACGCGGGGCTGTCGTGCGAGTCCTGTCGCGCGGCGCCTGGGCGAGACGACCGGCGGCGGATGGGTGGTGGCGCCCCCGGCACGAATCGAACGTGCGACCCTCCCCTTAGGAGGGGGATGCTCTATCCACTGAGCTACGGAGGCGTCCGGGCGAATTCTACCGGACGGGGTCGGCGTTTCGACGCCTCGCTGCGGGTAGAAAGAAAAGGGCGCCGCCCGGAAGGCGACGCCCTTCGCGTGAGCCGGGCGAAAGCTCACCCGGACGCGTCGAGCCTCATTCCACCTTCGCGAACCGCGATTCCGGACGGTCGTCCGAGCGATGGATCGTCGAGACGTTCTTCTTCATCGCCCACGGACGCATCTGGTGGTGGATCGGCACGTAGTAGGCGTTGTCTGCAGTCATCTTCAGCGCGTCGCGCAGGATCTGGTCGCGCTTGGCCTGGTCGGTTTCGGTCTTGGAAGCGTCGATCAGCGCATCGAGCTTCGGATCGCTGATCCGGCCCAGGTTGAAGTTGCCGTCGGCTCCGGTGGTCTTCGTGCGCACCAGCGACTGCAGCGTGTACAGCGCGTCGTAGGTCGCCACGCCCCAGCCGAGCAGGTAGGCGCTGCTGTCGAACTTCAGGATCTTCGGGATGAAGGTCGCAAACGGCATCGCGTTGAGCTTGACCTTCAGACCGGCGCGCGCCCACATGCTCACCATTGCCTGGCAGATCTCCTCGTCGTTCACGTAGCGATTGTTCGGGCAATCGAGCGTGAACTCGAAGCCGTTCGGGTAGCCGGCGTCGGCGAGCAACTTCTTCGCGCCCTCGGGGTTCGCCGGTGCGACCTTGTCGAGCTCGTTCGTGTGGCCGTTGACCCCCGGTGCGACCATGATCGCGGCCGGTATCGAAAGGCCGCGCATGATCGTGCGTTGCAGCACCTGGCGATCGATCGCCAGATTCAGCGCCTGGCGCACGCGCACGTCCTTGAACGGGTTCTTGCCCTTGATGTTCGTGTAGGCGAGTTCGTCCGAGTGCTGGTCCATGCCGATGAAGATCGTTCGCACCTCGGGGCCGTCGAGGATCTTCAGGTTCGGGTTCTGGCGCAGCCGCGCGACGTCCTGCGTGGGCAGGTCGGTCACCATGTCGACGTCGCCCGAGAGCAGTGCGGCGACGCGCGTGGCGTCGGCCTTGATCGGCGTGTAGACCACGTCCTTGACGTTGCCGTCGAGCTTGTCCCACCAGCCGGGATTGGCGGTGAAGACGATGCGCTGGTCGGGCGCCCATTCCTTGAGGATGTACGGACCGGTGCCGTTCGCGTGGCGCGAAGCGTGGGTGTCTTCGCGCGCCTTGTAGTCCTGGACTTTCTCGGACTTGTTCTTCACCGACCAGGCCTTGCTCATGATGCGGAAGTCGATGATGTTGCGCAGCAGGATCGGCTGCGGCGCGTCTAGTACGATCTCGAGCGTGAAGTCGTCGACCTTCCTGATGTCCTTGATGCCGGTGACGTAGATCTGCATCGTGCCCTGGGGCTGCTTGATGCGCTCGAACGAGAACAGCACGTCATCGGCGGTGAAGGGCGAGCCGTCCTGGAACTTGATGTCCTTGCGCAGGTTGAAGCGCCACAGCGTCGGGTTCAACTGTTGCCAGCTGGTCGCGAGCGAGGGCTGGATCTCGCGGTTCTTGCCGTAGCGTGTGAGGCCCTCGTAGACGTGCATCACCATCGTGTTGGTGGTGGCATGGTTCTGAGAGTGCGGGTCGAAGGTCAGGATGTCGTTTTGCGCGGCCCACTTGAGCGTCTGCGCCTGCGCGGTCGCGCACGCCAGACCGACTGCCAGCGTCGCCAGCAGTCGTGAAAAGGTCTTCATCGTCGTCTCCTCCTGGATTCCGCCCGGAATGCCCGGGTCGGAAGAACGCTATTTATAGCACCGGGAAGGGGGGCCGCGCATCAGGTGTTTGCTGTGTCGGGCGTTTCGCGCGGCGCGCGCCTGCGGTACTCGACGATCGAGTAGGCGAGGCCGGTGCCGGAGGTGTGGGATTCGCGCCGCGTCTCTTCCCAGGACAACGGATCGGGGGCATCGAGGAAGGTGTCGCCGTCGACGTCGGCGTCGACTTCGGTGAGAACGATGCGCCCGGCGAGCGGCATCGCCTCGCGGTAGATCTGCGCCCCTCCGGCCACGATCGCCTCGTCGGTCATGTACGACGTCTCGCCGAGCGCGGGCGTGGCCGCGAGCGCGAGCGCTTCGGCGATCGAACCGGCGCGTTCGCATCCCGGGTGGGCCCAGCCGGGATCGCGCGTGATCACGATCGTGCGCCTGCCCGGCAGCGGCTTGCCGATCGACTCGAAGGTGCGCCGACCCATCAGCACCGCCCGTCCCAGCGTCGTGCGCCGGAAGTGTGCGAGGTCCTCGGGCAGGCGCCACGGCAGGCCGTTGGCCTTGCCGATCACGCCGTTGCGCGCGCGCGCGACGACGATCGTGACGAGAGGCCCGGGCGCGACGGACAAGGCGCCGGCTTCAGACCGCGACCGGCGCGGGGATGTGCGGATGCGCCTGATATTCCTCGAGCCTGAAGTCCTCGTACTCGTACTCGGCGATCGACCCCGGGCGGCGCAGCAGGCTCAGCCGCGGGAGCGCGAACGGCTCGCGCGCGAGCTGCAGCTTCGCCTGCTCGACGTGGTTCAGGTAGAGGTGGACGTCGCCCCCCGTCCAGACGAATTCGCCCGGCTCGAGGTCGCACTGGTGCGCGAGCATCGTGAGCAGCAGCGCGTAGCTCGCGATGTTGAATGGCACGCCGAGGAACACGTCGCAGGAACGCTGGTACAGCTGCAGGTGGAGCTTGCCGTCCATGACCGCCGTCTGGAACAGGCAATGGCACGGCGCGAGCCTCATCTGCGCAAGATCGGCCACGTTCCATGCGTTGACGATCTGGCGACGCGAGTAGGGGTCCTCGCGAATCAGTCGCACCAGTTCGGCGATCTGGTCGACATGCCGGCCGTCCGGGGTGAGCCACTCGCGCCACTGCTTGCCGTAGACCGGGCCGAGGTCGCCGTTCTCGTCGGCCCACTCGTCCCAGATGCTGACCCGGTTGCGCTGCAGGTAGGCAACGTTCGTGTCGCCCTTGAGAAACCACAGCAGCTCGTAGATGATCGATCGCAGGTGCAGCTTCTTGGTGGTGACCAGCGGAAAGCCCTGCGACAGGTCGAAACGCATCTGGTGGCCGAATACCGCCAGCGTGCCGGTGCCGGTTCGATCGGGGCGTCTGACGCCGCGCTCGAGGAGCAAAGCGAGAAGCTGCTGGTACTGGTGCATGCCGCGCCTTCCTACTGACCGGGGGCAGGTCCGGGCTGGACCGGGACGATGCCGTGAACGATGCCCGGCGCACCCGGAACGAGGCCGACGCCCGGCGCGCCCGGCGGAACGCGCGGCGGAACGCGCGGCGGCATCGTCGATCCGTGAACCTGCACGGGCGGGTTCGTGCGCCCCTCGCTCGGCGGCTGGTCGGCGCCGCTCGTGAGGACGGCGATCGACGGCGACTCGGGTGCCGGCAGTTCGAGCGGCTCCCCGGCGCCGGCGACGATCACCGCGTTGCTGCGCACCTCGGCCAGGCGTTGCGTGGGCGAAAGCGCCTCGCCCACCGCGAACGGCCTGGGCGCCTTGCCGTCGATCGCGAGTATCGCGCTGCCGCGCCGGCCCGCGGCGACGATCCCGAGCACCTGGATGTTGCTCGCGGCCGCCGCAGCGGCGGCACCTTGCGTCGTTCCGAACAGTTGCGACGCGAGTTGCAGCTCGGGCAGCGCGTCGCGTCCGGCGAGTGCACTCGCCGGCGCGATCGGCGAACGCGGCGCCAGCAGGATCATCGACCAGTAGGCGAGGATCGCGCACAGCAGTGCGAACAACGCCAGCGTCGCGAGCCAGCTCGGCCAGCCGAGCGCACGGAGCGCGGACAGGGGGCGGGAGCGCATGGATCGGGTGTCGGTCCTGGGTGACGGGCGGCGAATTCGGGGGCGGGGCCACTGGTATGATAGCCCGAGCCCTGCACGAGAGAATTCCGGAGACGACGAATGGCGATCCGCAGACGGCCCGACGCGCGCGGATGTCGGCGTCACACTGGTTTCACGCTGATCGAGATCATGGTCGTGATCGTGATCCTGGGCGTGCTCGCGGCGCTGGTCGTTCCACGGGTCATGAATCGTCCCGACGAGGCGCGTGTCGTCGCGGCCAAGCAGGACGTCGCGTCGATCATGCAGGCGCTCAAGCTCTACCGGCTGGACAACCAGCGCTACCCGAGCACCGAGCAGGGCCTGCCGGCGCTGGTCGCGCGGCCCACCGCGGGGCCGGCGGCGGACAACTGGAAGGCCTACCTGGACAAGCTGCCGAACGACCCCTGGGGCAAGCCCTACCAGTTCCTCAATCCGGGCATCAAGGGCGAGATCGACGTGTTCAGTTTCGGTGCCGACGGCAAGCCCGGCGGGACCGGCGTGGACTCGGACATCGGGTCGTGGAGCCTCTGAGGGCACGCCCCCGAGCCGCGCATGGGCGCGGCTTCACGCTGATCGAACTGCTGGTTGCGCTCGTGATCGCGGCGATCGCGATCGCGACCGTCGCGGTCAACGGCTGGCCCGGAGCGCAGCGCGGGCTGCGATTCGAGGCCGATCGTCTGGCGCAGTTGCTCGCACTCGCGCGCGAGGAGGCGCAGGTTCGCGGGCGGCCGATCCGGCTCGCGGCCGATCGCCAGGGCTACCGATTCGTTCTGCTCTCCGAGCGACGCTGGGTCCCGCTCGAGGGCGACGAGCACCTGCGCGCGCGCAGTTGGGACGCGCCGACCGTACTCGAGGTGCGGCGCCCCGACGGCGCTCGCGAGGTCGAGTTCGGCCGCGACGCGGTCGACGTGCCGTTCACGATCGTGCTCGCGCGCGACGATGCGAGTGCGACCATCGTCGCCAACGGTCTCGGCTTCTTCGAAGTGCGCTAGGGGCCTGTTCACACCATGCTCGTGCCCGCGTGAACAGGCCCTGGAAGACGATGCGCGCGCGCGGATTCACGCTGGTCGAGGTACTGGTGGCGCTCACGATCGTGTCGGTCGCGCTGATGGCGTCGTTGCGCGCGGTCGGAGTTCTGACCCAGGGCAGCAGCGAATTGCGCGCGCGCACGCTTGCGCAGTGGAACGCCGAGAACCGGCTGGCGCAGATGCGCGTGCAGCACGAGTTCCCAGAGGTCGGGCGCTACAGCTACGAGTGCGCGCAGGGCGCGATCGTGCTCCAGTGCGTCGAGGAGGTGTTCGCGACGCCCAACGCCTCGTTCCGGCGCGTCGAGCTGACCGTGCGCGACCCGGTCGACGGGCACCGGCTCGCCCGCCTGGTCGGCTTCGCGACCAACCTGCCGTGAGACGCGCCGCGAGCGGTTTCACGCTGGTCGAGTTGCTGATCGCAATCTCGCTGATGGCGGTGCTCGCGGTCCTCGGATGGCGCGGGCTCGACTCGGTGCTCTCGAGCCGCGAGCGCATCGTCGAAGCGTCGGACAGCCTGCGTGCGCTTTCGGTCGCGTTTCACCAGCTCGACGAGGATCTTCGGCTTTCCTGGCCGGTGCGCCTGCGCAAGCTGAGCGTCGCGCCGATCGGTTTCGGCGTCGACCAGGCCGGGGCGGATCCGGCACTGCAACTGGTGCGCGAGCAGGCGAGCGAACTCGCTCCCGCGCGGCTGCAGCGCGTCGTCTATCGAATCCGCTCAGGCGTGCTCGAACGCGGGTTCGCGCAATGGGTCGACGCCGCGTCGGGCGCAGCGGACGAGCCCGCTGCGCGTGCTTACACCTGGCAGCCGCTGCTCGCCGGTGTGACGGCGCTGCAGATGCGCGGCTGGATCGACGGTCAGGGCTGGGTCGGCGCGTCGGCCATCGCGGCGCGCTCGGGAGCGGCACCGGGGCTGGTGACCGGAGTCGAGATTCTGGTCGCGCGCGGCAACGAGCGCGTGTTGCGCGTGTTCACGGTGAAGGACTGAAGTGATGAAGCGGCGCGAGCGGAGCGAGCCGTGCGCGAGGAGCGATCCGCAGTTCGGACGCCAGCGCGGCGCCGCGGTCGTGACCGCCCTGCTGATCGTGATGCTCGCGACGACGGTTGTCGCGGGTCTGTTCCTGCGCGAAAGCGTCACGGTGCGTTCGGTCGAGAATCGACTCGCGCTGTCGCAGGCGCGATGGATCGAGCGCGCCGCGCTGGACTGGGCCAAGGTGATCCTGCGCGCCGACGCTCGAGCCAGCAACGTCGACCACCTCGGCGAGCCCTGGGCGGTCCCGGTCGCCGACACCCGGCTCGACGAAACGGTGACCGCGGGCGCGAAGATCAGCGACGCTTCGCATTCGGCGCTGCTCGCCGGACAGATGTTCGACGCACAGTCCCGACTCAACCTCGCGAGCCTCGTGCAGGGCGGCCAGCCCTCGCTCGCGCATCTGGGAGCGTTTCGCCGCCTGCTCGAACTGCTCGGCCTGCCGCAGTCGCTCGCCGAGGCTGCGCTCGAGCGGGTCGCGCGCGGGCAGCCCAGGCTGGTCGACGGGCGCACCGAAGCGGCGGCCGAATCTCCGGTGTTGCGCCTGACCGACCTGATGACCGTGCCCGGTTTCGACGCCGCGGTGATCGCGACGCTCGCGCCGTTCGCGGTCGTGCTGCCGCGGGCCACGCTGGTGAACGTGAACACCGCCGCGCCCGAGGTGATCGCCGCGCTCGTCGCCGGGGTCGACCTGGCCGGCGCACGGCGATTCGTCGCGCGGCGCGAACGCACCTTCTTTCGCGGTCTCGCCGACGCCTCGGCCGCCTTCGACGGGCAACCGACGCTGCCGACGGATCTGCTGTCCGTCGGATCGGCGTTTTTCATCGTTCGCGGGGTGGTACGCTTCGACAGGGTCGAGTCCTCGAGCGAGACGCTGCTCGAACGCACTGCCGACCGAATCGACATCGTATGGCAGCAACGATACTGAAGCGCACGACAGTCATCTGGATTCCGCCTCGGTCGATCGGCGAACGCGCGCTCGCGACCGAGCGGGTGCTGCTCGCGCTGATTCCCGACGCGAAGGGCGCGCCGCGCTGGGCGCGGGTCAGCCTCGAAGCGCTTCCCGCGGTGAAGTCGGCCACGCTGCTGTTCGACGCGCGCGACGTCACGCTCGCGCCGGTGCAGGTGCCGCCGCTCTCGGGGGCGCGGCTCGCGCGCGCGCTGCCCAATCTGGTCGAGGACGTCGTCCTGCAGGACGTGGCGAATTGCGCGATCGCGATGGGGCCGAAGCTCGACGACGGACGCCGCCTGCTCGCGATCGTCGACCGGGCCTGGCTGGAGTTCGTGATCGGGGCGATCGAACGTCGCGGCCTGCGCGTGCAGGCGGCCTGGCCCGCCCAGCTCGCGCTCCCGGTGCACGACGATGCCTGGTCGATCGCCTGCGTGAACGACGGGATCGCGCTGCGCAGCGGCGCGCACCTCGGCATCGGCTGGTCGGCGTCGAACGATTCGGTCTTTCGCACCGAGGCGCTGGTGGCGGCGGTCGATGCCGCCACGCGCGACGGCGCGCGGCCGCGCCGGCTGCTGGCGTTCGCCGAGGACCCGTCGTGGCGCGCCAGCGTCGAGAGCGCCGGCGCGCGGCTCGGCCTGGCGGTAGAGTTCTCCGGTCTCGCCGCGCCGACCGCGGCGCCGATCGACCTGTTGCCGGCGCGATCGCGCGCGCGCGGCGGGCGCTGGTTCTCGTCGTTCGACTGGCGCGCCTGGCGATTGCCCGCGGCACTGGCCGGCGCGTGCCTGCTGGCCTGGCTGGTCGGGCTGAACCTGCACTGGAGCGCGCTGGCGGGCGAGCGCGACGAACTGCGCGCGCGGCTCGAAGCGGGATTTCGTGAGGCGTTTCCGCAGGCGCAGGTGGTTGCCGATCCGTTGTTGCAGATGCAGCGCCAGGTGTCCGACCTGCGGCTGCGCACCGGCCAGCGTGCGCCCGACGACTTCCTGCCGCTGCTCGCACGGTTCACGCAGGCGCTCGGTCCGCGCGCGACCGATGCGCTGGCGACGCTGGAGTTTCGCGACGGCAAGCTGCGTGCGCGGTTCAGGGCCGGATTCATCGATGCCGAGGGCACGCGCGACTCGCTGCGCGCTACGCTGGTCCAGCGCGGGATGCGGGTCCAGTTCGAGGGCGAGGGCATGGCGGTCGCGGTGATCGGGCTGCAGTCGTGATCAGGGCGCTGACGTGATCGAAGCGCTGATCCAGAACTGGAGGGCGCTGGCGCCGCGCGAGCGCGCGATGCTCGCATTCGCGCTCGCGGTGGTCGTGCTGGCGATCGTCTACGCGGTGCTGTTCGAACCCGCGTGGAACGCGCGCCGGGCGCTCGCGCAGGAACTCCCCGCGCTTCGTGCCCAGGTCGCCCAGATGGCGTCGCTCGTCGACGAAGCGAAACAGCTGCGCGGCGCGCCGCAAAGCGCCGACACGCCGCACGCGACGCGCGCGGCGCTGGAGTCGTCGATCCAGGCCGCCGGGATGCAGCCCGGCCTGACGAAACTCGAGCTGAGCGGCGAGCTCTTCGACCTTCGCTTTGCCTCGGTCGCCCACGCTGTCTGGCTCGACTGGCTGGACACGACGGTGCGCGAGACGCGGCTTCGCGTGCTCGACGTCGCGGTGCAGCGCGAGTCCGAGCCCGGGGTGGTCAGCGCGCGGCTGGTGCTCGAGTTCGCGCGGCGTGACGCGCGCTAACGGATCGGCGCGCGACGATGACCGGCACATGGCGTTGGCTGGCGTTCGTCCTCGCGGCCTTGTCGGGCGCGCTCGCGGCGGCGGTCGCGTTCGCGCCGGCCGAGTTCGTCGCCTATGCGCTGGCCGAGGCCACGAGAGGACGTGTTCGCCTGGCCGACGTGTCCGGCACGTTGTGGAACGGCCGCGCGCGGGTGGTCGTCGCCGACCACCTGACGGCGCTGGGAGAGCAGCGACTGGTCGTCCCGGGGTTCGCGATTCCCGGGCAGCTCGCCTGGACGATTCGCCCGCTGCCGCTCGTCGTCGGCCTGGTCGAGGCCTCGATCGGCAGCGAGTCGATGCCGGCGCCGGTGCGTCTGAGCGGCGTTCCAACGGATCTGCGCGTCAGCGCAGGGCGCTTCGACCTTTCGTCGGCACAGCTCGCGGGCCTCGGTTCACCGTGGAATACAATCCAACCGGCAGCCGCGATCGCGATGAACTGGGACGCGCTGACGATTCGCGACGGCGTCCTCGACGGTCGTGCGAGTATCGAGTTGCGTGACGTGGCCTCGGCGATGACGCCGGTGCGCCCGCTGGGCAGCTACCGGATCGAAGTCGCGGGCAACGGACGCGACGTGACGATCGCTTTGCGTACGCTGTCTGGGGCGCTGCAGTTGCAGGGTCGCGGGAGTTGGGACAAGGCGGCGGGTTTGCGTTTCTCCGCCGAAGCGAAGGCGCAGGGACCGCAGGAGCAGCGACTGCAGTCGTTGCTGGCGCTGATCGGGCGACGCGAAGGCGAGCGCACGATCATCAGGATCGGAGGTTGAATTTGCGGTGGGCGCGCGGTCGGTCTGACGGTTGGGGAGATCTCCGCGGCTGGGTGTGCGCTTGCGCGATCGCCGCCTGCGCCGCGTTTCCCGGGGCGGTTTCGTCGCAGCCTCGCACCGAAGGCGATGCGTCCGCGAACAAGGCGCCGGCCCGACAACGCGCGCAACAGCCGCCGGCCAAACCCTCGTCGCCCGACCAGATCACGCTGAACTTCAAGGAAGCCGACATCGACTCGGTGGTCGGCGCATTCGGCCATCTGCTCAACCGCACTTTCCTGATCGATCCGCGCGTTCGCGGCAAGGTGACGCTCGAGACACCTCGTCCGGTGTCGCGCGCTCGCGCCTTCGAACTGCTGCAGGCGGCATTGCGGGTGCAGGGGTTCGCGGTGGTCGACAGCGGCTCGATGGTTCGCGTGGTGCCGGAAGCCGACGCCAAGCTGCAGGCGGGCACGGTGTCGATCGGGCGATCGACCGAGCGCGGCGGCGACCAGGTCGTCACGCAGATCTTCCGGCTGAACTACGAATCGGCGACCAACCTGATACCGGTGCTCAGGCCGTTGATCACGCCGAACAACACGATCACCGCGTACCCGAGCAACAATTCGCTCGTGATCACCGACTACGCGGCGAACCTGCAGCGCCTCGGGCGGATCATCGCGACGCTCGACAGCCCCTCGACCAGCGAGATCGAGGTGGTGCAGGTCAGGCACGCGGTGGCATCGGACATCGCGGTGGCCGTGTCGCGGATGGTCGACGACGCGACCCGCGCCGGGCAGGGCGCGCAGGTCGACCCCGGCCAGCGGCTCACCGTGCTTGCCGACCCGCGGATGAACAGCGTCATGGTGCGCACCTCCAGCCTGGCCAAGATGAACCTCGCCAAGAGCCTGATCGCCAGGCTCGACCAGCCGAACAACCATCCGGGAAACATCCACGTCGTGTACCTGCGAAACGCCGAGGCGGCGCGCCTGGTGCTGGTGCTGCGCAGCGTTCTTTCGGGCGATTCCGCGGCGTCCGCCGGCGCAGGCGCCGGCGGTGCTGCGTCGGGCACGGCTTCGGGTTCCGCGGCGCAGGGCCCGTTGTCGGCCGCGACCGCTGCGGGTGGCCCGGCGATGACGCCGCTCTCGGGCGGCGGTTCGCCGCAGGGCGCCGCGGCCACGTCGTTCAGTGCCGGCGGTGCGTCGATCGCCGCCGACCCGTCGACCAACTCGCTGATCATCACCGCGCCCGAGCCGGTCTATCGAAACCTGCGCGCGGTGATCGAGCGGCTCGACGCGCGCCGCGCGCAGGTGTTCATCGAATCGCTGATCGTCGAGGTGACCGCCGAGCGCGCCGCCGAACTCGGCGTGCAGTGGCAATTCCTCGACGGCATCGGCGCCAACAGCTCGCGCGTGTTCGGCGGCACCAACCTGCCGCCGCGCGGTTCGGGCAACATCCTCGACCTGGTGAGCAACCCGCTCGGGGCCGGGCAGGGCCTCAACCTCGGGGTGATCAAGGGCACGATCGACGTCGCCGGGCAGACGGTGTTCAACCTGGGCCTGCTCGCGCGCGCGCTCGAGACCAAGGCCAACGCGAACATCCTGGCCACCCCGAACCTGCTCACGCTCGACAACGAAGAGGCCCGGATCGTCATCGGCCAGAACGTCCCGTTCATCACCGGGCAGTTCACCGCGACCGGCACCGGTGGCGCCTCGGTCAACCCGTTCCAGACGATCGAGCGGCGCGACGTCGGCACGACGCTGCGCGTGCGCCCGCAAGTCTCCGAGTCGGGAACGGTGCGGCTGCAGATCTTCCAGGAAGTGTCGAACGTTTCGTCCCAGACCGCGCAGGGCCTGATCACCAACCGCAGGGCGATCGAATCGAACGTGCTGGTCGACGACGGCCAGATCGTCGTGCTCGGCGGGCTGATCGAGGAGCGCGTCGAGGGTGGCGAGCAGAAGATTCCTGGGCTGGGCGAAGTGCCGTTGTTCGGGCAGCTGTTTCGCTACGACAACCGCAAGCGCGTCAAGACCAACCTGCTGGTGTTCCTGCGCCCGGTTGTGGTGCGCGATGCGAACTCGGCGCACGGCGTGACGATCGACCGCTACGACTACATCCGCCAGTTGCAGGGCGACTCAAGGCTGCCGCCGCACTGGGTCCTGCCGCAGTTCCCGCCGTCCGACCTCGCGCCGATGCCCGCGGCGCCGGCGCAGGAGTCGCGACGCGACCGGCCGCTCGACGGCCCCGCGAGCATCGCGCCCGACATCGATCGGGCGGTGCGCGCCGGCGCGGCACCCGCGAACGCGCCCGAACGCGAGCAACCGGCGCCGATCAGCCCGTCGGCACCGACGACGGTGCGCCCCCCTGGCAGCCAGCCGAGCGACTGAGGCCGCGCCGATGGCCAGCGTTTCTCCGGCGCGCTACGTTCCGTACGGCTTCGCCCGCGTCCACCAGGTCCTGGTCGCCGGGGTGTCGGGCGAGGCGCTCGAGGTCTGGATCGGCGAGAAGACCTCAACGCAGGCGCTGGCCGAGCTGTCGCGCTCGCTGCCGTATCGGCTGGTCACCGTGCGCAAATCCGACGCCGAACTCGCCAGCGCGATCTCGCGCGCGTATTCGCAGCAGGAGGGCTCGGCCGCCGCGGTGGTCGACGAACTCGGCAGCGACATCGACCTGTCGCGGCTGCTGCAGGACCTGCCGCGGATCGAGGACCTGCTCGAGACCGAGGACGACGCGCCGATCATCCGGATGATCAACGCGCTGCTCACGCAAGCGAGCCGCGACGGCGCGTCGGACATCCACATCGAACCCTTCGAAACGCACTCGCTGGTGCGTTTCCGGATCGACGGAACGCTGCGCGACGTGGTGCGGCCGCGGCGCGAACTGCACGCCGCGCTGGTCTCGCGCATCAAGATCCTCGCGCAACTCGACATCGCCGAGAAGCGCCTGCCGCAGGACGGGCGCATCGCGCTGCGCATCGGCGGGCGCGCGATCGACGTGCGGGTCTCGACCTTGCCCACCGGTCACGGCGAACGCGCAGTGCTCAGGCTGCTGGACAAGGAGGCCGGTCGGCTCGACCTCGAGAAGCTCGGCATGGGCCCGGCGACGCTGACCGCTTTCGACCGGCTGGTGCACCAGCCGCACGGCATCGTGCTCGTCACCGGTCCGACCGGGTCGGGCAAGACGACAACGCTGTACTCGGCGCTCGGCAGGCTGGACACGACGACCACCAACATCCTCACGGTCGAGGATCCGATCGAATACGATCTCGACGGCATCGGCCAGACGCAGGTCAACGCGCGCATCGAGATGACCTTCGCCAAGGCGCTTCGCTCGATCCTGCGCCAGGACCCGGACGTGATCATGATCGGCGAGATCCGCGACCTCGAGACCGCGCAGATCGCCGTCCAGGCTTCGCTCACCGGGCACCTGGTGCTCGCGACCTTGCACACCAACGACGCGGTGTCGGCGGTCACGCGGCTGATCGACATGGGTATCGAGCCGTTCCTGCTCTCGTCGAGCCTGCTCGGCGTGGTCGGCCAGCGGCTGGTGAGAAAGCTCTGCACGCAGTGCCGCCAGCCGGACCCGGTGACGCACGCCTGGCGCGCGATCGGTTGCCTGGCGTGCAATCGAAGCGGGTTCTCCGGGCGCACCGGGGTTTACGAGTTGCTCGCGGTCGACGATCCGATCCGCGCGCTGGTCCACCGCAGCGCATCCGAGGCCGAGGTGCGCGCCGCGGCGCTGTCCAACGGCATGGTGACGATGCGCGAAGACGGCCAGCGCTGGGTGAACTCCGGAGTCACCTCGTTCGACGAGGTGGTCCGGGTCACTCGCGACTGAGTCCGGGCACCCGAGCGATGCCGGCCTACCGCTTCGAGGCCTCGAACGCCGCTGGACGGGTCGAGCGCGGTGTGATCGACGCCGACTCGCCGCGGCAGGCGCGCACGCAGTTGCGAGGTCGCGGCCTCACGCCGCTCGAACTGAGCGCGGTCGGCGGTGCGGGCGAAGCGCGTGCGGCGTTCGGGTCGCGAATCCGCACCGTCGAACTCACGCTCGTCACGCGACAACTCGCCAGCCTGCTCGCGGCGCGATTGCCGCTCGAGCAGGCGCTGGGCGCGGTGATCGAGCAGGCCGATCGCGTAGCGTTGCGCGAGCGGCTGAGCGCGGTGCGCGCCGAGGTGGTCGCCGGCCAGACCTTCGCGCAGGCGCTGTCGCGCTATCCGCGCGACTTCCCGGAGGTGTACCGTGCGCTGGTATCGGCCGGCGAGCAGTCGGGCGATCTCGCGCTGGTGATGGAACGGTTGGCCGACTACGTCGAATCGCGCAACGCGCTGGTGCAGCGCGTGACGCTCGCGTTCACCTACCCGGCGATCGTCACGCTGGTCGCGATCGGGGTGATCGTCGCGTTGCTCGCCTACGTCGTGCCGCAGGTCGTCGGGGTGTTCGCGCAGACTCGCCAGGAGCTCCCGGCGCTCACGGTGGGACTGATCGCGCTGTCCGCATTCGTGCGCGACTGGGGCTGGTGGGTGCTCGCGCTTGCACTCGCGCTGCTGTTCGCGTTTCGCGCGGCGCTGCGTTCGCCGGCGTTCCGGCTTGCCTGGCACGAGCGGTTGCTGCGATTGCCGCTCGCGGGGCGGCTGATTCGCGGAATGAACACCGCGCGCTTCGCATCGACGCTGGGTATCCTCGCGGCGAGCGGCGTACCGCTGATCCGCGCGCTCGAGGCAGGCGCGCAGACGCTGACCAACGAGGCGATGCGCGCCAACGTCGCCGACACGATCGCGCGAGTGCGCGAGGGCGCGTCGCTGTCGCGCTCGCTCGCCGCCGGCGGGCAGTTTCCGCCGATGATGGTTCACATGATCGCCAGCGGCGAGGCCACCGGAGAACTCGCGCCGATGCTCGAGCGCACCGCCGCGACGCTCACGGGCGAGACCGAGCGCCGCGCGCTCGCGCTCACCGGCGTGCTCGAGCCGGCGTTGATCCTGGTCATGGGCGCGGTCGTGCTGCTGATCGTTCTCGCGGTGTTGCTGCCGATCATCGAGATCAATCAGTTGGTGCGATGAGCCGGACCGGGGCAATGACGGCGCGCGCCGGCGACCACGCGTCGATCGTCTCGATGCTGATGCTGGCGGTCGCGACGATCGGCGCGACGCTGTTCGCGATGTCGCCGCTGCTGCCCGACATCGCGCGCACCTTCGGCGTTGAAGTGTCGGTCGCCGGCACGCTTCCCGGGGCGTACAGCTTCGCGCTCGCGGTTTTCGCTCCGGTGTTCGGCCTGACGGCACAGAGCCTGCCGCGCGTGCGGGTCATCGCTGCCGGGCTGGCGGTGTTCGGCCTTGCGTGGCTGCTTGCGGTCTTCAGCGACGACTTCGCAACGCTGATGGCGTTCACGATGCTGGCCGGTGCCGCCACCGGCGCGGCGCTTCCGGCCGCGTACGCCTATGCTGCCGACGTGTCGGCGCCCGGGGACCAGGCTCGCGTGCTCGGGCGGATCGTGAGCGGGTGGTCGATTGCCGTCGTCCTCGTCGTTCCGGCGATGGCGATCGCGGCGCAGTCGATCGACTGGCGCTGGGCCTTCGGCGCGCTGGGCTTGTGCGCGTTGTTGCTCGCGATGCGCCTCGCGCTGATGCATCGCCCCGGCGCGCAGCACGCGCGGCGTCGGCTCGACGCCGGCGCGATCCGGGCGATCGGCGCCGACCTCGTGCAGGTCGCCCGACACGCGCGCACGCGCCGACTGCTCGCGGTCAACGGCCTCGACATGGGCGCGTTCTACGCGGTGTATTCGTTCCTGGGCGCCGAACTTCGCAGCGCCAACGACTGGGGCGCGACTCCGTCGGGGTTGATGTTCGCGCTCTACGGCGTCGGGCTGGCGATCGTGACGTTCAACGCCCGCTGGATCGATCGCCTCGGCGCGCGGCGCGTCTCGATCGGCGCGCTGCTGGCCCTCGCCACGCTGCTGGCCGCGATCCCGTGGCTGACCTCGATTCCGGCGGCGATGGTGGTCGCCGTGCTCGGATTGGGTTGTCTGCAAGCGGCTTTCTTCACCGCGAACACGTCGATCGCGAGCGAGCAGATTCCGGCATTGCGCGGCGTCGTGATCGCGCTGCTCAGCGGTTCGAGCTTTCTGGCGGTGGCGCTGTATTCGCCGCTGGCCGCGCTGCTCTACGCGGCGCTCGGCTACACTGCGGTCGGCCTGCTCGCGGCTGCCGGGTGCGCGTTCGCGGCGGCGCTATTGCTCGCAGACGGCGGCGACGGCGGCGACCCCGCGGCGCAGCGCGGGCGCGGCGACTAGCGCGCGATTCACAACCGCACCGGCCCGGCGTACCCGGTCAGCTCGAGGTAGCCGCGCCCGGTCTGGCGCCCGTCCTCGAAGGCGCGCACCGCACCTTCCCAGTAGACGATTCCGGTGCTCGCGCGCGCGTCGAGTTCCTGGTCGTCGATCAGCGGTCGCAGTTCGATCGTTCGGGTTCCGGCGGTGACGCGCATCTGGACCGGGTAGTCGGCGCCGCTGCGCAGCGAACGCCACTGCCGAAGCGCTTCGAAACGTACCGCAACCTCGCGGGTTCCCGCACGTGTCTCGCCGATCCAGCGCGCGTGCGACCAGACGACGCCGCCGCTGCCCGAGCGAATGCGAAAGGCCATCAGCGCGCTGCCGTCGTCGAAGTTGATCCCGATCCAGTCCCACCCCGCCGCGCGCGGGTCGAGCAGTTCGCTCGACCACTCGTGGTCGAGCCAGCCGCGACCGATCGCGGCCAGCCGCCTCACCGACCCGGCGTCGCCGGACAGCGCGATCGTCGCCTGCATCTCGAGTTGCGGACGACTGTAGTAGTGACTCGCCTGCAACGGTGCCGGGCCCTTGCGCGAAAACCCGTCGGCGCCCTGGGGCAGCGCAGGGCCGGGCGGGCGCATCTCGAGGTCGATCTCGAAGCGATCGGCGCCGATGCGCGCGCGGTAGCGATCGTCCGCCCCGCGCGCCAGCGACCAGTCGCCGAGGCGCAGTTCGCAGTCCGATTCGCTCGCCTCGGCCAGACCGAAACCGGTGCGTGCGGCGCGCTGCGCGTGGCGCAGGCGTGGCTCGTTCGGCAAGGCCAGCGCGGCGTGCGCGAGCAGCAACTGCTTCGGCGCGAAGCGGCTCGGGTTCGAATCGTCGTGCGCGGTGCGCGCGCGAAAGAACGTGACCTGCACGCCGAACTCCACGTCGCCCGCGCGCAACCACCCTGTGACGTACCACCATTCCGTGCGAAACCCGGGATGCGCGCCGTAGTCGCGCGGAAAGCGCAACCGCGTCGCGGGGTCCGCCGGGCGGTAGTCGATCGCGGCCGGCACGGCGCGCGTGGCCTGCCCCCGCGCGCCGCCGGGCCGCCAGAGCGACCCCGCGCACGCGGTCAGCATCCGCAGCCACGCTCGCCGGCTCACCAGTCCTCCCGCACTGCCCGAACCGGCGCGGTTCCGGTCGCGCTGCGGCTCGCGAGCACCGCCGCGAGCACGCCGCACAGCGCGAGCGAGGCCGCGGTCGCCGTGAGGATCGGTACCGGCCACGCGACCTCCATCGTCCAGTGAAACGCCTGCGGGTTGACGCGATGCACGAGCACCATCGCTATCGCCGCGCCGACCGCGATGCCCCACGCGACGCCGGTGCCGATCAACAGCGCCGATTCGGCCGCGAGCATCCGCGCGATCTGTCCGCGGGTCACGCCGAGATGGCGCAGCATCCCGAACTCGCGCGCGCGTGCCAGCGCCTCGCCGGCATAGGTTGCCGTCACGCCGAACAGGCCGACGACGATCGCGATCGCCTCGAGCACATAGGTGAGCGCGAAGCTGCGATCGAAGATCCGCAGCGAGATGCGGCGCAGTTCGTCGGTGGCGGTGAACTCGGCTTCGGCGAGTTCCGGCAGCGCGGAGCGAATCGACTCGCCGACGTTCGCGGCAGTGGTTCCCGGCGCGAGCCAGATCGCGGCGCTCCCGACGCTGTGGTCGCCGGTGAGCCTGCGGTAGTCATCGAGCGCGATCACGATCGCGCCGTGCTGGCGTGCGTAGTCGCGCCAGACGCCCGCGACGAAGAACCGCTCGCCGCTTGCGCCCGGAATCGGTAGCGCGACACTGCGACCGGCGCGCATCATGTACAGGTCGACCATCGCTTCACTGACGTAGATCGGGATCGCGCCGGGCGGTGCTTCGAGCAGTGCGCCGACCAGCGCGAGCGTGTCGCCAGCGCGCCCGGTTTCGATCGGGCGCGCCAGCAGCGCGACCGCAGGGCGCGACGCTTCGATCGAAAGCTCGCTCCCGCGCAGGAACTCGATCCGCGACACGCCTTCGATCGCCGACAGGCGCGCCTGCAGCGAGACCGGCAGCGCGGCGTCGGCGCCAGGCGAGCGCGCGCGAAGGTAGAGATCGGCGGGAAGCACCGCGTCGAGCCAGCGATCGACCGAGTCCCGAAAGCTGTGCACCATGATCGCCATCGCGCTGGCCAGCGCCACGCTCGCGACCACCCCGGCCAACGCCGCCGCCGCGCCGGCCGGGGCCCCGGCGACGCGACAGCTCGACAACCAGAGCACCGGGCGGCGACCGACGATCGCCGCCGAGGAACTCGCGGCACGCCCGAGCTGGCCGGTGAGCACCGGAACGAACGCGACCGCGGCGAACAGCCAGGCGGCGATCGCCAGGTACGACGCCAGCGGCAGACCGCGCACCGGGGGCAGCACGAGCAGCAGCGCACCGATCGCGCCGAGCGCGGCCGCGCGTACGATCGACCCGCGCGCGGGAGGCGCCGCGAGCAAGCCGCCGCTGCGCAATGCGCGTGCCGGCGGCATTCGCCTCGCGGAACGGGCCGACGCCGCGCTTCCGGCCAGACCGACCATGACCCCGAGGGCGGCGAATGCCGCTACCTCGAGTGCGTCGAGCGCGAGCGACGGGCGCGACTGCTGGAAGTAGCCGCCGCCGAGGTCGCCCCCGACCACCGCGACCATCAGTGCGGCGAGGCCGAAACCGCCGGCGATCCCCAGAGCGGCGCCGAGCGCTCCGAGGACCGCGCCCTGGCCGAGGACCGCCCACATGATGAAACGCCGCGGCGCGCCGAGCACTGCGAGCAGCGCGAGTTCGGGGATCTGTCGCGCGACCGCGAGCGCGATCGTCGCGTGCACGATGAAGCCGCCGGTGAACAGCGCGACCAGTGCCAGCACGTTCAGGTTGACCCGGTAGGCGCGAGAGAGGTTCGACATGCGCTGGCGTGCGGCGTCTGGCGCGGCGACGGTGGCCTGTGGCCCGAGCAACGGCTGCAGCGCGTCGCGTGCCTTCGCGACGTCGATTCCGGGCGCGAGTCGCAGGTCGATCCGGGTCAGTCGGCCGAGCCAGCCGAGCCGCCACTGCGCCGCGCCGATGTCCATTACGGCGAGCCGCTGCCCGGGCGCCGCGGCGCCGAGCGTTCCGGCGATCCGCAGCGTGACCGCGTGCTGCGCGCCACGCACGACGAGTCGCTCGCCCGGCGCGACGCCAAGCGCCTGCAGCGCCGCCGGCGACAGAAACACGGCGTCGTCCGCGAACACCGACGACGCGGCGCCGGATTCTCCGCCACGCGCGAGCAGCGAGGGCGTGACCTCGGCGGCACGAAACACGTCGAGCCCGATCAGCCGCAGGCGGATCTCTTCGCTCCTCTCGCCGGTCTTGTCGCTCTCGCCGCTGCCGCCGCTGCCGCTGCCGCTGCCGGATCGCTGGTCGGCGCGGCGGGCCTGGATCTCGGTCTCGATCACCGGACTCGCGGAGGCAACCATCGGGTGCGCCGCGACGCGCGGATAGAGCGCCTCGTCGATCGCGCCGGCGCGCGCCACGACCTGCGCCTGCGACTCGCCGTTGACCACGGCGATCGCGGCGCCGAACTCGTCGAGCGCGGAACGGTTGACGACGTGGATCGCGAGCGCGAGCGCGATGCCGATGCCGATTGCCACGACCGCCGCGGCGAGGCGCCCGGGATGCACCCGCCACTGCCCGGACCAGAGCCATCGGGCGAGCGCGATCCGCGCGCCGCGCGCGCGCGCCGGCCGGTCGCGTGGCGTGAGGCGATCGATCATGCCGCAGGCGCGGTCATCGCGCTTCGCCTCCATCGCGCCTCACCGTCATCGCGCTTCGCCGCCATCGCGCTTCACCGTCGTCGCGCTTCGCCATCATCGCTCTTCGCCGTCATCGCTCTTCGACCAGGCGCCCGTCGACCAGCCGCAGGCGGCGATCCGCGATCGCCGCCGCGTGCTCGGAGTGTGTGACGAGCAACATCGCGGCGGCGTGCTCGCGCACGCGCCGCGCGAGCAGTGCCAGCGCCGCTTCGGCGCTCGCCGGATCGAGGTTTCCGGTCGGTTCGTCGGCGAGAAGGAGCGCCGGGCCGTGGACCAGCGCGCGCGCGAGCGCGACGCGTTGCTGCTCGCCGCCCGAGAGTTCCGCAGGCATCGCGTCGCCCCTCCCGGCGAGTCCCACGTCGGCCAGCGCCCGTTCGGCGCGCACCAGCGCGGCTGGCGCCGCGACACCGTTGAGCAATAGCGCCACGGCGACGTTGTGCGCGGCGTCCATGTGCGGAATCAGGTGAAACGCCTGGAACACGAAGCCCAGCGTGCTGCGCCTGATCGCGGCGCATGTGTCGGGGTCGGTTCCGTCGATCGGCGTGCCGTCGATGCGGATCGTGCCGCCGTCGCAGGGCTCGAGCCCTGCGATCAGGTTCAGAAGAGTCGACTTCCCGCTGCCGGACTCGCCGCGCAGCGCGACGATCGACCCGCGCGCGACGCTCAGGTCGAGGTCGCGCAGGACCCAGCGTTGGCCGAAGCGTTTGGCCAGCGCGCGGACCTCGACGAACGGCGCCCGATCGGTCGCGGCGCCGGCCTCGCTCGTGCCGCGCTCGCCGGTCTCGGGCTGCGTCGGAGGCTGCGTGGGAGGCTGCGTCATGGACCTTACTGTACCGCCGAGAGCGGGCAAGCCGTCCGATCGATCGGGTGAGCCTGCGCCGTGCGACCTATCGGGTGAGCCTGCGCCGCGCGAGATAGCTCAGCAGGTCGACCAGCGCGACGATCGCCAGCATCGCGAGCACCACGCTCGCGACTTCGTGCATCTGGAACAGGCTCAGGTGAAAGTACAGCATCTGTCCCAGCCCGCCCGCGCCGACCACGCCCAGCACCGCGGCGGCCCGGATGTTGTTCTCCCAGCGATAGAGCGTGTACGACAACAACTGCGGCGTGGCGAGCGGCAGCGTCGCATAGAGAAACGCGCCGCCCGGCGACGCGCCGTTCTCGCGCAGAACGCGCGCCGGCGCTTGCGGGATGTTCTCCAGCGTATCGGCGAACAATCGACCCAGCACGCCGGTGGTGTGCGCGGCCAGCGCCAGCGTGCCCGGGAACGGGCCCAGGCCGGCGGCGATGACCCACAGCGCCGCCCAGACCAGTTCCGGAATCGAGCGCAGGACGTTGAGGATCAGTCGGGTCGTCGAGCGCAGCGGTCCCGTCGCGCCGCCAGCAGGCAGCGCAGCGGCGATCGCCAGTCCGAGCGACACGATCACGGCGAGCAGCGTCCCGACCGCCGACATCGCTACGGTCTCGAGCGACGCGGTCGCGAGTTTGCGCAAGAATGCCGGTGAAGTCTCCGGGGGAAAGAAACCGCCGGCGAATTCGACCATTTTCGCCACCGCGCCGGGTTCGGTGAACGACGCCCACTTCATGTCGAGCGTGGCCACGCTCAGCCCGAGCAGAACGATCACGCCGGCGAGCACGAGCCGTGCGCTCGGACGCGACGGCGGGGCGAGTTCGTGCGCCGCGTCCATCATTCAGCCCAGCGCTTCGCGCAACGCGCGGCTCACGCGATCGGCCAGCGCGACCAGCGCGACGAACACCGCGAGGATCGTGACGACCTCGCCGCCTGCGAGCATCTTCAGCGACATGTCCATCTGCTGACCGAGCCCGCCCGCGCCGACGAATCCCAGGATCACGGTGGAGCGCACCGCGCATTCCCAGCGAAAGACCGTGTACGAGACGAGCTCGGGCGCTGCCTGCGGCAACGCGCCGTACAGGAAGGCGCCGAGCCGCGAGGCGCCGTTGCGCAGCAGCGCTTCGCTCGGAGCCTTGTCCACCGACTCGAGCACCTCGGCGTAGACTTTTCCGAGCATGCCGCAATAGGTGAGCGCGATCGCGAGCACGCCCGAGGTCGGGCCGAGGCCGACGACGCGCACGAACAGCAAGGCCCAGACCAGTTCCGGAACGCTTCGCAGCAACACCAGCAGCATGCGAACGAAGTGGCGTGCGAACGCCGGCAAGAGGCGCATCGGGCGACCGATCGCCGATTGCGACAGTCGCGCGGTCGCAACCAGCGTGAGCGGTACCGCCGCGACCCACCCCAGCGCGAGGCCGAGCGTCGCGATCGCGACGGTGATCCACGCCGCGTGAGCGAGCAGCAGCAGGAACTGTGGGTCGTGCGCGGGCGGCAGGAAACTCGAGAGAAAGCGTGTCGACGCCGACAGCGACTGCGCGTCGAACAACTGCCAGGGCTTGAACTCGCTCGCGACCAGCAGCGGCCACAGCAGCACGAGCGCGAACAGCGCGAGCCCGATGCGCCGCCCGGTCGCCGGGTCGCGCAACGCGGGTCGGGCGTCGGCGCGCAGTGCGGCGCTCATCGCAGTGCGGCGCGGGGGAATATCCCGAGCGCGCGCGGCGTGTTCAGAAACACCGGCTCGCCCGGCTGGCCGGCGTTCGTGCGTCGGTCATCGGGTCCGCGGGTGCCGCCGGGTCGTCGTCGCGGTTGTGATAGAGCCGAGCAACGTCGTCGCTCGAGATGTCCGAGGGAGAACGGTCGAACACGACGTTGCCGTCGCGCAGGCCGATCACGCGCTGAAACTTCGCGAGCGCCTGCTCGACCTGATGCAGGCTGCACACCAGGGTCGCGCCGCGCTGCCTCGCGCTGGCGACGAGGACGTCGATCGTCTGGTCGGCGAGCGTCGGATCGAGCGCCGAGAGCGGTTCGTCGATCAGCACCGCCCCCGCCTCGGCGATGAGCGCGCGCGCGAGGCCAACACGTTGGCGCTCGCCTCCCGAGAGGCGATCGACCCGCTCCCAGAGCTTGTCCTGCAACGAAAAACGGGCCAGCGCTTCATGCGCGAGCGCGGGATCGGCGGGACGCATCAGCGACGCGAAGGCCTGCGGCAGCGTCCAGCGAGCGAGCCGCCCGGCCAGCACCGCCGTGACGACACGCTGGCGCGGCGGAAGCGGCGGCACCTGCGGCGCGATGAACAGTCTCGCGCGCAGCGCGCGCAGCGCGCGCGAACCGAGCCGCCACGGGTCGGTTCCGTCGACCAGGACGCGACCTGCCGAGGGACGAAGCGCAGCGCCGAGCACCGCGAGCATCGTCGTCTTTCCCGCGCCGCTCGGCCCGATCACGGCGAGCTGTTCGCCCGGGCGGATCACGATCGAGGTGTCGCACAACGCGCAGCGCGGCCCGCCGAGGTTCAGCGTGGCGCTCTCGAGGCTGAGCCCGAGCGGCGCGACCCGGATCGTCGCGAGCCGCGATCGCGGCTCGCTCGTCGCGGCATCGGCCGGCTCGCGCGCCAGTGCGTCGGGCAGCGAGGACACCGTCGCGCGCTACTTCAGCAGTCCGGCACTTCGTGCCGCCGCTTCGATTGCAGCGTAGTTCTCGACACGGGTCGGAACGAAACGCGTCGCGCGTTGCAGTGCCAGGATCTCGCGCCCGGTGGCGTCCGACGGGCTGAGCGCGAGAAAGGCGTCGAGCAGCTTCTGGCGCAACGCCGGGGCGAGGTCCTTGCGCACCGTCCAGTTGTAGTCGTAGTAACCGGGCGTGGTGAAGAACACGCGCACGCTCTTGGGGTCGACGCGCTTCTCGGCGAGCATCTTCTCCCAGACCGAGACGTTCAGCGCGCCCGCGTCGACCTTGCCGCCGGCCACCGCGAGCGCGGTGGCGTCGTGCGCGCCGGAGTACGCGACGCGCATGTCGCGGTCCGGATCGATCTTCGCCTCGAGCAGGTACGAGCGCGGCATCAGGTGCCCGGAGGTGGACGAGGGAGAGCCGAAGGCGAAGGTCTTGCCCTTGAGGTCCTCGAGTCGACGGATGTCGGACGACGCGGGAGTGATGAACACCGAACGGAACTTCGCGTCCTCTTCGCGCTGCACCAACGGAACGACCGCGTCTTTCGAGCGGATCCGGGCCTGCACGAAGGTGAATCCGCCGAACCACACCATGTCGACCTTGCCGTTGACCAGCGCCTCGACCGCAGCGGCGTAGTCGGTGACCGGAGTGAACTCGACTTTCATCCCGATCCTGCTCGCGAGGTACTCGCCCAGCGGCCTGAACTTGCGCTGCAGTTCGGTAGGCGCTTCGTCCGGTATCGCCGAGACGCGAAACACGCCCTGGGCGCCGGCAGGCAGAACGAGCGAAGTCGCGGCCAGCGCGACGCCGATCGCGAGCATCAATCTGCGCGCGACGCCGAAGCGTCGCGCCAACGGAGCGGAACGCGCCATGGTGCTTGATCCTTTTCTCGATGGGTACCCGGGTATCATACGAGCGTCCGAAAGACCTTGCAGGCGAGGGCAGTGCGCAGCGTGCCGCAGTTCATCGACCAGGCTGGATCGCGCGCCGAGGATCCGCGTCGCGAGTTGCTGCACGCGCTCTCGCAGGCGCATGCGTCGATTCCGCCAAAGTACTTCTACGATCGACTCGGTTCGGCGTTGTTCACTGCGATCTGCGAGTTGCCCGAGTACTACCCGACCCGATCCGAAGCGTCGATCTTCGACGCGCACGTCGAGGAGATCGCGCGTGTCGTCGGTCGCCGCGCGACGCTGATCGATCTCGGCGCGGGCGATTGCGCGAAGGCAGCGCGACTGTTCGAGCGTTTCGATCCCGCGTGTTACGTCGCGGTCGACATCTCGGTCGATTTCGTTCGCGACGCGCTCGACTGCCTGCAGCGCCAGTTTCCCGATCTTCCGATGCTTGGAGTCGGCTGCGATTTCTCGGTCGGACTCTCGTTGCCCGACTCGGTGCCGAGCGAACGGCGCCTGTTCTTCTATCCCGGTTCGAGCATCGGCAACTTCAGCCCCGGCGAGGCGGTCGAGTTCCTGCGCAGGCTGCGCCGTCAGGGCGCCGGGCATGCGGGTCTGCTGCTGGGAGTCGATCTGGCCAAGGCGAAGGAAGTGCTCGAACCAGCCTACGACGATGCGCTCGGCGTGACCGCCGCATTCAACCGCAACGTGCTCACGCACGTGAACCGCGTTGCCGGAACCGATTTCGATTTCGCCGACTGGCGCCACGTCGCGTTTCTGAACGAGACCGAAAGCCGGATCGAGATGTATCTCCAGGCCGCTCGTGCGCTCGACGTGCGCTGGTCGGGCGGCGGGCGATCGTTCGCCGCGGGAGAGCGCATCCACACCGAAAATTCCTACAAGTACCGCCCCGCTCAGGTCGAGTCGATGCTGCGCGATGCCGGTTTTCGCCTGGAACGCAACTGGACCGACGATGCCGGATGGTTCGGGGTGTTCTTCGCAACTGTCGACGAGCGCTGAGGAGGATTGCCGATGAAGCTGCTTCGCTGGTTCGGGTGGTCGATCGTCGGGATCGCGCTGCTCGATCGTGATCGCGCTCGCCGCGTATCGTTTCGAGGGCATGCCGCAGACCGACGGCGAACTCGTCGTTCCCGGACTGGTGACCTCGGTGCGCGTCGTGCGCGAGGCCAACGGTGTCGCGCACGTTTTCGCGCAGAGCCAACGCGACGCGTTCTATGCGATGGGCCTGCTGCACGCGCAGGACCGGCTCTGGCAGCTCGAGATGAACCGGCGCGTGGTCGCCGGGCGACTCGCCGAGATCCTCGGGCCGGCGGCGCTCGACACCGATCGCTTCCTGCGCACGATCGGCGTGCGGCGCAACGCCGAACGCATCGCCGCGGGGCTCGACGACGAGACCCGCGCCGGCCTGCAGGCCTACGCCGACGGCGTGAACGCCGGCGTCGACATCGTTCGCCGCCAGCCGTGGAAGCTCTCGCCCGAGTTCCTGATCCTCGGAGTGCGTCCCGAACGCTGGTCGATCGCCGACTCGATCGGCTGGTCGACGATGATGGCCTGGGACCTCTCGGGCAACCACGCCACCGAACTGCTGCGTTTCGCGCTGTCGCAGACGCTGTCGACCGCGCAGATCGCGCAGCTGATCGAGACCTACCCGACGCAGGAAACCGGCGACTACGCTGCGCTGTACGCCGGGCTCGACCGGACGCCGGTCGCCGCGCTGCTCGACTCGATCCCGCCGGCGGGGATCGAGGGCATCGGCTCGAACAACTGGGTGGTCGACGGGAAGCGATCGACCTCGGGCAAACCGCTGCTGGCGAACGACCCGCACCTGGGACTGAACTCGCCGGCGCTGTGGTACTTCGCCCACCTCTCCGCGCCGGGGCTCGACGTGATCGGCGCGACGCTGCCGGGGCTGCCCACCGTCGTGCTCGGGCGCAACGCCCGGATCGCGTGGGGATTCACCAACACGGCGCCGGACACGCAGGACCTGTTCCTCGAGCGGATCGACCCGGGCGACGCTTCGCGCTACGCGACGCCCGATGGCACCGCGCCCTTCGTCGTGCGCACCGAGCGGATCAAGGTCAAGGGCGAGGCCGACGTCGAACTGACGGTGCGCGAGACGCGTCACGGGCCGGTGATCTCCGACGTGCACGGCGAGATGCGCCGCGCGCTCGAGGCACGCAATGCGCAGCGCAAGTACGTGCTCGCGTTCCAGTGGACCGCGCTGTCGGCCGACGATCGCACGATCCGCTCGGGGCTGGCGATGAATCGCGCCGCGAACTGGGAGGAGTTTCTCGCCGCGGCGAAGGACTTCTCCGCGCCGCAGCAGAACATCGTCTACGCCGACGTCGAGGGCAACATCGGCTTCATCGCGCCCGGGCGCGTCCCGGTGCGCCAGCCTGGAAACGACCTGATGGGTCTCGCGCCGGCGCCGGGGTGGGACGCGCGCTATGACTGGAGCGGTTTCGTGCCCTTCGACGAATTGCCCCGCGTCTACCAGCCGGCGAGCGGCTCGATCGTGACCGCGAACCAGAACATCCTGCCGCCCGACTACCCGCACTTCATCAGCGCGGAGTTCACGCTGCCCTACCGCTACGACCGGATCGTCGAGCGCCTCGCCGAGAAGGACCGCCACGACGTCGACTCGTTCGCGGCGATCCAGGCCGACGTCACGTCCAGGGCCGTGATCGAGATGCTGCCGATCCTGCGCAAGGCCACGCCCACGTCCGAGCGCGCGCGCGCGGCGTTCGCCCGCCTGCAACAGTGGGCTGGCGTGATGTCGCCCGACGCCGCCGAACCGCTGATCGCGGTCGGCTGGATCGATCGCCTGCGCCGGCTGGTATTCGAGGACGAGGTCGGCGAGCGCTTGTTCCCGCTGGTCGAACGCCAGCGCGGGCGCACGCGCGCGCTGCTGCGCGCGATGACCGAGGACGGTCACGCGAAGTGGTGCGACAACGTTCGCACGCCGACGGTCGAGACCTGTGCGCAGATGCTCGACCGCGCGCTCGAGGACACCGTCGACGATCTCGCCAGGCGCTACGGCGAGGACATGAGCGCGTGGAACTGGGGCGCCGCGCACGTCGCGGTCTCCGAGCACCGCCCGTTCAGTCGCCAGGCCCTGCTCGCGAAGATCTTCGAGATCCGCACGCCCAGCGGCGGCGACACGCACACGATCAACGTCGGACGCAACAACCCGTGGGACCCGAAAGAGCCGTTCGCGAACCGCTGGGCGGCGAGCCTGCGCGCGATCTACGACATGGGCGACGCGTCGAAGTCGCGCTTCATCCATTCCACCGGGCAGAGCGGGCACGTGCTCTCGCCGCACTATCGCGACATGGCGCAGAAGTGGTCGCGCGTCGAGTACCTGCCGATGCGGATGGACCGAGCCGCGATCGAGAAGGACGCCTACGCGACGCTCGTGCTCAAGCCCGGCGGGCGTTGACGATCGTCAGTCCACCGTCACGATCGGCTCGCCTGCCGCGAGTTCGCCCACCACCTGCGCCGATTCGAAGCCGTCGCGCCTGAAGATCGCGAGCACTTCGTCCACCGCCTCGGGTGCGCACGACACCAGCAGGCCGCCGCTGGTCTGGGGGTCGCTGAGCAGGGCGCGTTGCGTGTCGGTGATACCCGCGCCGAGGCGCACGCTCTCGCCGTAGCCGTCCCAGTTGCGCGCCGAAGCGCCGGTGACCAAACCCTGCGCGGCGAGTTGCTCGACGCCCGCGATCAGCGGCACGTCGCGCATCGCCAGGCGCGCGCCAAGGCGCGCGCCGCGGCACAGCTCGAGCGTGTGTCCGAGCAGCCCGAAGCCGGTCACGTCGGTGAGCGCGTGCACGCTGTCGAGTGCCGAGAGCGCGCGGCCGGAGACGTTGAGCTTGGTCGTGTTGGCGATCATCGCCGCGTAGCCCTCGTCGGAGAGCTTTTCCTTCTTCAGGGCGGCCGAGAGGATTCCGACGCCCAGAGGCTTGCCGAGCACGAGCTTGTCGCCGGCGCGCGCGCCCGAGTTCGTCTTGATCTTGTCCGGATGCACCAGACCCAGCGCGATCAGTCCGTAGATCGGCTCGACCGAATCGATCGTGTGCCCGCCCGCGATCGGAATCCCGGCCGCGGCGCACACCGCCTCGCCACCCTCGAGGATGCGCCGGATCGTGTCGATCGGCAGCCGATCGATCGGCATGCACACGATCGCGAGCGCCATGATCGGCGTGCCGCCCATCGCGTAGACGTCGGAGATCGCGTTGGTCGCCGCGATGCGACCGAAATCGTAGGGATCGTCGACGATCGGCATGAAGAAATCGGTGGTCGCGATCAGCGCCTGCTCGTCGTTGAGCTTGTAGACGGCGGCGTCGTCGGCGGTTTCGATCCCCACCAGCAGCTCGTGCGGCACCGGCATGCGCGTGCTCGACTTCAGGATCTCGGACAGCACGCCCGGAGCGATCTTGCAGCCGCAGCCGCCGCCGTGTGAGAAGGATGTCAGCCGCATCGGGGCGACCTTGTCGGGTGCGTTCATTGGTCGGACTCCGTTCGATCTTGCGCCTGGCGCTCGGGCGGGTCGCGCCGAGCGTCAGGCTGCGGCACCGGATAGGCGCCTTCGAGCAGATTATGCGTCAGCACGCGCACCGCCGCCCGTTCGCGTCGCGGATCGAACAGCGGCGCGCGCAGCGCGCACTGCGCCCGCAGGTGGTCGTCGAATGCGGGATCTACCTGACAGCGGTGGATCAGCCGGGCGAGTTGCGCGTCGTCGCCGACCTCGAAGTAACCGTCGTAGCGCTCGCCCAGCATTCCCACCGAACCGGGGATACGCGATGCGAGCACCGGCACGGAGGACGTGACCGCCTCGATCAGCACGTTCGCGCCGCCCTCCATCAGCGAGGGCAGCAGCAGCGCCCTGGATCGGCGGATGATCTGGCGCGTGCGTGGATGGGTCTGGATACCCGCGAGGCTGACGCGGGGATCGCTCAGTGCCCGCTCGCGAAACGCCTTTGCGAGCATCGCGTCCTTGTCGCCGCCGACGTGGACCAGGCGCAGGCGCTCGTGCGGCGCAACGCCGGGCGCGAGCCGGGCGAGCGCGCGAAGTGCGGTCATCGGATCCTTCTCCGGACGAAGGTGTCCGACCATCGCGAGGTCGAAGCTGCGCTTGCGCGGACGCCCGGGCGCGAGCGTGCGCGCGGACTGGTAGATCACCTCGACGCGCGAGCGCAGCGCCACCGGGATCTCGTCGATCCCGCGTTCCTGCAGTACCACCAGCCGGTGCGCGAGATCGAGCGAACGTCGAGCCGAAGCGTCTTCGCCGATGTCGCGATAGAGGTCGGTGCCGGTGAGCACGACCGCGAGCCCCCGGCCGGTTCGGGCAAAACGCCACGCTGCACCGGCCGAGCGGCGGGCGTGCAGCGCGATCATCGCGTCCGCCGGGCGCCCGTCCCAGTCGGTCGCGATGTCGACTTCGCAGCGCCCGGCGAGGAACGCCGCCCAGCGCCGCGCCGTCTGCCAGTTGCCGTCGTTGGCAGCGGCGAGCGCCGGCGAGATAATCGAAGATGCGTGGCCGCATGGGCTGCGAGTATGCACAAACAGGGGGCCTACCGGTGCGAGACGCGAATCGATCCGAGCTTTCGGCCGCGCTGGCGAGCGCGCGCGACGCGACGCTGCGGATCTTCGACCTGGTCGACGAATCGCAGTGGAAGGTGCCGTATCTCGCCACGATCAATCCGCCGCTGTGGGAGTTCGGGCACGTCGCCTGGTTCCAGGAGTTCTGGTGCCTGCGCCAGCGTGCCGACGTCGGGCTCGCCGAGTCGATGCTCGCGGGCGCCGACGCGCTGTTCGATTCGCGTGCAGTCGCGCACCCGGCGCGCTGGTCGCTGGCGCTTCCCGACGTGCGCGCGACCCGGGCCTACCTCGCCAACGTGCTGGACAAGACGCTCGAGCGGCTCTCCACGGCGCCCGACGACGAGGCCTCGCTCTACTTTTTCAAGCTGGCGTTGTTTCACGAGTACATGCACGAGGAAGCCTTCGCCTACAGCTGGCACACGCTCGCCTACCCGGCGGCGAATCCGCGCTGGACGATCGCGCCGCTCGATGGCGAGCCCGTGCAGTGCGAACTGGGGGCGGGGACGGTGATGGTCGGATCGGCCTCCGGCGGGGGCTTCGTCTTCGACAACGAGATGTGGGAGCAGCAGAGCGCGCTCGATGACTTCGCGATCGACGCCCAGCCGGTCACGAACGCCCGGTTCGCCGAGTTCGTCAACGACGGCGGTTACGCCGACCCGCGGTGGTGGTCCTCGCAGGCGTTCGCAAGCCTGCGCGGCGAGCGCCGTGCGATGCCGCGCTTCTGGCGGCGCGGCGGCTCGGTCCTGCAGGCGCGCCTGTTCGACATCTGGTCCGACCTGGATCCGGATGTCCCGGTGGTCAACCTCTCGGCGCACGAGGCCGAAGCCTGGTGTCGCTGGGTCGGCCGGAGTTTGCCGAGCGAGGCGCAGTGGGTGCGTGCGGCCCGCGTCGCGGGCGGCTTCGGCTGGGGCGATCGGGTCTGGGAGTGGACGGCGAGCCCGTTCGAGCCGCTTCCCGGGTTCGAACCGGGTCCGTACGGCGAGTACTCCGAACCGTTCTTCGGGTCGCACCGGGTCGTTCGCGGCGGGTCCTTCGCCACTCCGCGCGGACTGGTCGACGACCGGTTCCGAAACTACTATGAGCCGCATCGCGACGACATATTCGTCGGGTTCCGCAGCTGCGCGGGGTGATCGGACACGCCCGGCCATGACGCGCCCGGGAGCGGTATGATCGATGTCAATGGCCCGGGCCCCGTTCACACCGCATAATTGACCGTTTTTCCTGACGGGGCCGTTGCCG
The DNA here is from genome assembly GCA_963696745.1 of uncultured beta proteobacterium. Classification (GTDB taxonomy): domain Bacteria; phylum Pseudomonadota; class Gammaproteobacteria; order Burkholderiales; family Burkholderiaceae_E; genus Quisquiliibacterium. The sequence goes on along the minus strand of CAVOLL010000010.1, from coordinate 549,752 downwards.
TACGCACATGACAGTTGAATTGCTCGACCGACTCGCCGAATTCGGGATGCGTCCGCTGCGCCTGGGCGCGCGCAAGCTGTTGCCGATCGTGCAGGGCGGAATGGGCGTGGGCGTGTCGGCGCACAAGCTCGCTTCCGCGGTGGCGCGTGTCGGCGCGCTGGGCACGGTGGCTTCGGTCGACCTGCGTCACCATCACCCGGATCTGATGGAGCGTTGCAAGGGCGTTCGCGAACGCGCCAAGCTCGATCGCATCAACCTGATCGCGCTCGACCGCGAGGTGCGCCTTGCCAAGGAGCAGTCCGAGGGGCGGGGCGCGATCGCCGTCAACATCATGAAGGCGGTCGACCAGCACCCGGACCTGGTGCGCCAGGCCTGCGAATCAGGCGCCGATGCGATCGTGATGGGTGCCGGCCTGCCGCTGGACCTGCCCGATCTCGCCGCCGGCCACCCCGAGGTGGCGCTCGTGCCGATCCTGTCCGACGCGCGCGGCGTGTCGCTGGTGTTGCGAAAATGGATGCGCAAGAAGCGCCTGCCCGACGCGATCGTGATCGAGCACCCGCGCTACGCGGGCGGACACCTCGGCGCGACGCGAATCGACGAGCTCTCCGATCCGCGCTTCGAGTTCGAGACCGTGGTGAACGAAGTGCACGCGGCGATGCGCGAACTGGGGATCGACCCCGAGGCCGTGCCGCTGATCGCTGCCGGAGGTGTAAACAGCCACGAACGCGTGCGCCAGTTGCTCGGACAGGGCTACGCGGGCGTCCAACTGGGCACCGCTTTCGCGGTCACCGAAGAGGGCGACGCGCACCCGAACTTCAAGAAGGTGCTGGCAGGCGCGCAACCGCACGACATCGTCGAGTTCGTCAGCGTCGCGGGGCTGCCGGCGCGCGCGGTGCGTACGCCGTGGCTCGACCGTTACCTGCGCCGCGAAGAGCACCTCAAGACCAAGGCGCCGAGCAACCCGCACCGCTGCGCCTCGGCACTCGAGTGCCTGAGCGTGTGCGGACTGCGCGACGGTCTCGCCAAGTTCGGACAGTTCTGCATCGACACCCAGCTCGCGGCGGCCGTTCGCGGCGAGATCGGCAAGGGACTGTTCTTCCGCGGTTCTTCGTCGATCCCGTTCGGCGCAGCGATCCGACCGGTGCGCGAACTGATCGACTACCTGCTCAGCGGGCGGATGCCCGAGGGGTTGGAGCGCCCGGCGGCGGCCTAGCGCGTCGCCGAGTTCGCCGTTGGCACGCGGCGCACGCTGCCCGATGCACGACGACAGCGATTCGGCGCAGGCGACCGGCTCGACGCCGACCGGCGCTGAATCGGCACCGCTGAACCCCGACTGAACCCCTCGTTCATCGTCGGTTCATCGCCGCGGGCGTACAAACGATCTGATGAAGCGCAACAGTGCTCCGAACGGACGCCGTCTCCTGGTCGCCGCGGCCGCGTGCGCGCTGCTGGCCGCGCTCGCTCCCGCGCGGGCGGGCGCGCGCGACGCGCACGACCACGACCGTGCCCGGCAGGCGCTCGAGGCGGGAGAGATCCTGCCGTTGCGCACCATCCTCGAGCGCGTGGCGGGCGAGCACCCTGGCCGCGTGCTCGAGGTCGAGCTCGAACGCGAGCAAGGACGCTGGATCTACGAGATCAAGCTGCTGCGCGCGGGCGGTTCGCTGATTCGGCTCGAGGTCGACGCGCGCGACGGGAGGACACTCGGTTTGAAGCAGCGCAAGGAGGGCAGGCACTGATGCGCGTGCTGGTCGTCGAGGACGAACCGACGCTGGCCGTGCAATTGTCCGCGAGCCTGCGCGACGCCGGCTACGCGGTCGACGTCGCGCACGACGGGGTCGAGGCGCACTTCATGGGCGACGACGAGACCGAGCCCTACGACGCGATCGTGCTCGACCTCGGCTTGCCGCGACTCGACGGAATGTCGGTACTGGCGAAATGGCGTGCCGCCGGGCGAACCGTTCCGGTGCTGATTCTGACGGCGCGCGACAACTGGCACGACAAGGTGGCTGGAATCGACGCCGGTGCCGACGACTACCTGACCAAGCCGTTTCACATGGAAGAACTGCAGGCCCGCGTGCGCGCGCTGATCCGGCGTGCGCACGGGCACGCGAGCGCGGAACTCTCGTGCGGACCGTTGCGACTCGACACGCGCAACGGCCGCGCTACGGTCGACGGCCGCGCGCTGTCGCTCACCGGCCACGAGTTCCGGGTACTCGACTACCTGATGCACCACCAGGGCGCGATCGTATCGCGCAGCGACCTGATCGAGCACATCTACGCGCAGGATTTCGAACGCGACTCGAACACCGTCGAGGTATTCATCGCGCGCCTGCGCAAGAAGCTGCCACCCGGCCTGATCGAGACCGAACGCGGTCTGGGCTACCGACTCGTCTGCACGGAGTGAACTTGTCGGCCGAGCCGTCGCGCGCGAGGTTGCGCGCCTCGTTGCGCACGCGGTTGCTGGCCGGTACGCTGGTGTGGGTGGTGGCGACGATCGCGGCGGCCGGCTGGGGGCTGAGCGGCATGTTTCGGCAGCACGTGTCGCTGCAGTTCGAAGCCGAACTCGCGACCCATCTCGAGCAACTCGCGGCGCACGTTTCGGTCGACGATGCCGGGCAGGCACGGATCCAGGCCGAACTGACCGATCCGCGCCTGAGCCGGCCCTACTCGGGCCTGTACTGGCAGGTCGATCAGGCGGCCGAGAGCGGTGCGCCGCTTCGCGCGGGCGTTCTTCGGTCGCGCTCGCTTTGGGATCGCGTCCTCGCGGTTCCCGGGGACGATCCCGGCGACGGGGAGCTTCACAGGCACCGGGTTCCGGGCCCCGAGGGAACGATGTTGCGAATGATCGAGCGCATCGTCACGATCGACGCGCCCGTCGAACCGCGACGCGTTCGGCTGCGACTGATCGTCGCAGCGGACGAAGGCCTGATGGTCGCTCCCGTCGAGCGGTTCGACGACGCGCTGTGGCTGGCGCTCGCGGCGCTCGGTCTGGGACTCGCGATCGCCGTGATCGTGCAGGTGATCGTCGCGCTGGCGCCGCTGGAGCGGCTGCGCCGCGCCCTCGCCGCGGTGCGCTCCGGTCGGACCCAGCGCCTTGAAGGGGCCTTCCCGGTCGAGATCCAGCCGCTGGTCGAGGAATTCAACGCGGTGCTCGCGCAGAACACCGAGATCGTCGCCCGAGCGCGCACGCGGGCCGGAAATCTGGCGCACGCGCTCAAGACTCCGCTGAGCGTGCTCGGCAACGCGGCCTCGCAGCACGAGGGCGAATTTTCGCGTCTGGTTGCCGAGCAGGTCGAGAGCGCGAAGCGCCAGGTGGATTACCACCTGACGCGCGCTCGAGTCGTGGGAGCGCGGATCGCCGGAACCCGCACCGTGCTCGCCGCGACCGTCGAGGGCCTGGTACGCGTCATGCGCCGGGTTCACGCGGGCCGCGCGATCGACATCGTGGTTCGAGCACCGGACACCGACGCGATCTTCCTCGGCGACGAACAGGACCTGCAGGAAATGCTCGGCAACCTGCTCGACAACGCCTGCAAGTGGGCGAGTACGCGGGTCGAACTCGGATCGACGCAGGCGCCAGGGTGGCTGACCATCGACGTCGACGACGACGGCAGCGGAATCGATCCCGAGCGCAGGCACGCGATGCTCGGGCGCGGCGCCCGCGCCGACGAGAAGGCGAGCGGTTCCGGTCTGGGCCTGGCGATCGCAGTCGAACTCGCGCGGACCTATGGCGGAAGCGTACAGCTGTCCGACTCGCCGCTAGGGGGGTTGCGCGCGACCCTCACGCTCCCCGGTCGCGGTCACGACGAAGGCTGATCGCGCTGTCCAGCGTACGGCGGCGCGCGCACGCGTTCGGGCGTTGCGGCAACGATCGCGTCGTGGCTCTTGTGATGCGTTGCGAGGGGGGCGGGCGTGAACGCGCCAAGTCACGCGAGAACTTCATCACGACGCGAGCATGCGCCCTCTTGCATCGATGTCGGATGCCCGGTAGATATCGGGCACGATGAACGCACGGGTCACCGCCTTGGTGCCGGCCTACAAGGCGGCTGGCTTCATTCGGAAGACTCTGGACAGTCTTTCTGCGCAAACGTACGCGCAGTTCGATGTAATCGTCTCGGTCGACGCCTGCGACGACGATACCTTCGCAATTTGCGCGGCTTACGCATTGCGCGACCCCCGATTCAAGGTGCTGCGTCAGGACCGGCGCCTGGGCTACGTCGGCAACTGCAACTTCCTTCTGCGACAAGCGGATGCCGATCGTGTGTGCTTTGCTTTTCACGACGACATACTGTTGCCGACCTACGTAGAAAAGCTTTGCGCGGCTCTCGATGCATGCCCTGGTGCGATTCTGGCTTTCTCGGACATGCTTGTTACCGACGAGGTCGATGGCACCGAGGTAGCGAAAGCCTATTTTCCGTTGAAGGAGCCGAGCGATCCCGTCGAACGCGGCGTGGACTTCCTGAACCGGAAGTCGTACTGGTCGACTCCGAATCGCGGCATATTCCGGTTGGCCAGGGCGCGACGCATCCGGGGTCTCAGACGACACGGAGCCGGAGGGTACGCTCCGGACTTGCCGTGGTTGTTTCACATGATCCTGCTCGGAGAATTCGTCAGGGTTCCCGAGACACTGTGTCTCAAGTATTACAAGGCGGGGAGCTTGTCGAAAACCTGGGAAGGAACAGATGTCCAGATGCACGCGGCTGTGGCCGCCTGCTTCCGAGAGGCCTGGCGTTCCAGCCTCACCATCGGACAGAAGGCGCGACTGGCGACCGCATTGAAGTGGTCGGTCCTTGCGCGCCTGCGGGACATCGCCACGTTTCGGTATCTGACGACGCTTGGCAGCCCCACGAGAGGCAATCTTGTTGCCAAGCTATTTCGGCGGTAGGGCCCGAATCGTTTCGTGTCCTGTTCACGCGGATCACCGCGGAGTTCTGCGTCCTCTGGATCTCGATCAATTGCCTTTCGTGCCGAGGAGGATCTTCACGGTCAGCGAGGTCCCGGCAAGGAGCACGCGGGGTGGGCATGGACACCACACGAACGAACAACTTTTGATCTGCGTGCAGGGGCGCATCAACGCAACGATGCGATATGGCGAAACGCACGCATCGGTAGTGCTCGACTCGGCGTCGGGGGCATTGCTGCTTGGGGCCGGCGTCTGGTGCCAGCAGGAGTACCTGACCGATGACGCGGTTCTTCTCGTCCTCGCGAGCGAACCGTATGACCCGGGATCTTATGTACAGGGGAAAACCGAGGCGCAATGAAACGTCTTCGAATAGCCATCCTGGGCGCCGGAATCATGGGATGCTCGACGGCGATTCTGCTCGCAAGGCGCGGCCACGAGGTGGCGCTCTTTGACGCCGAGAACGCACCGTTTTGCGGGGCAAGCCGATGGAACGAGGGAAAGATCCACCTGGGCTTCATGTACAGCGCGGATCCTTCGCTCGAAACAGCCCGCAAAGTGATCTCCGGCGGGCTCGCGTTCCGCCGTCTCGTCGAAGAGATGCTCGATTGCACGCTGGCGTCAGTGACCACGCCGGCACGAGATCTGTTTCTTTGCCATCGTGAGTCGGTTGTTTCGCCGGATTCCATGCACACGTATCTACAGGAGGTGATGCAACTGGTGCGACAGCACTCCGACGCGGATTCTTACCTTGGGGAACTGGTTGGGCAGAGCGTAGAGCGTTTGAACCCGAAACAGCTTGCCGCCATCACCGATTCGCAGTCGATCGTCGCAGGCTTCGAAGTGCCCGAACGATCTGTCTCTACCCTGTGGATCGCGGACAGGTTCGTCGACGCGATCTCCGCGGAGCCCCGTGTCGAATTGCTCATGAATACGAACGTGACCGCGGTGCGGGCAGCTGAGTCCGGCGGTCACGATGGTGGCTGGCATGTCGTTTCCTCTGCCGGCTGCGACGGTCCGTTCGACTGGGTCGTCAACGCGCTATGGCAAGGTCGGATTGCCGTCGATCTGACCGCCGGCGTCAGACCCACCGCAGATTGGTCGGACCGTTACCGACTGGCACTGTTCATCAGGACCGCGCGCCCTGTCGACGCACCGAACGCGATCATCGCAGTTGGACCATTCGGTGACGTGAAGAATTACGGGGGCAGGGATTTCTATGTTTCCTGGTATCCCCTCGGGTTGATGATCGACAGTCAAGCGCTCATGCCACCCGCCCCGCCTAGATTGAATCGCGAGGAGGCGGACCGCCTGGCAAGTGCGATCCTCGAGCGGGTCGCGTCGTATGTCCCCGCCGTACGGCGGGTCCGCGAGAACATCGAGAGTGTTCGCGTGGAAGGCGGCTGGGTGCACGCAGTCGGAAGGGGCGCGCTGTCGGATCCCAATTCGGCGCTGCACGCTCGCGCGCAATTCGGCGTTCAACGATCCGGAACGTACGTCTCCGTCGACACCGGGAAGTACTCGACCGCGCCCTGGTTGGCGCACAAGATCGCGGACATGATCACCTGAGTGAGTCGCATGGCATTCGCCTTCCCGCAAATGCCTCCCCTAGTTGCCATTTCCGGAGTCAATTGTCCGCCGAGCTTGGTGGGCCCTGACGCGTTCGCGATGCAGCACGTACACCCCCGAACCGATCAGCAGCGCGATCCCCGCCCACGCCAGCGCGTTCGGCACGTCGCCCCAGACGACGAACCCGAGCGCGAGCGCCCAGAGCAACCCGGTGTAGCGGAACGGGGCGATCAGCGATGCCTCGCCTTCGCGCATCCCGGCGATGATCGCGTAGTAGCCGCCCGCGAGGAAGACCGATGCGAGTGCGAGCAGCCCGAGTTCGAAGGCGCCGAACGCGCGCCAGCCCTCGAACAGCGTCAGAACCGCAGCGAGAACCGTCACCGTGACCGCAGTGGCCAGCGTGATCAGGATCGAAGGGATCCCCATCGGGATTCGCCGCGTCATCAGGTCGCGAATCGCGTGAAGCAGCGTGGCCCCGAGGCACACGATCGAGAAGACATTGAAACCGCCCGCCGAGGGCTGGATCACGAGCAGCACGCCAGCGAACCCGACGACGATTCCGAACCACCTGCGCCAGCCGACCAGTTCGCCGAGAAACAGCGATGCGAGCATCGCGATGAAGAGCGGCGAAGCCATGTTGATCGCGGTCGCGTTGGCGATCGGCAGGTGAAAGAGCGAAACGAGATAGACGAAGGTGGCGAGCGCGTCCACGCCGGCGCGCGCCGCCACCCAGCCGCGCGTGGTCTCGCCGATTCGCCGCATCACGCCCATCGAGCGCGCCACCGCGAATACGAGCACCGAGGCCATGACGCCTCGAACGAAGATCAGCTGCGCCGTGCCCATCGATTGGCTGGCGTACTTCACCAGCGCGTCGTTGACGATGAAGCAAGCCATCGCCACGCACATTGCCAGGATGCCGCGGCGGTTCGCCGCGATCAGCGAGGCGACATCTGCCGCCGCGTTACTCGACGCCGCCAGGCGCGCCTCCCATCACCGTGCTGAAACCGCCGTCGACGTGCGTGATCTCGCCGGTGATTCCGGCGGCAAGATCGGAGAGCAGGAAGGCCGCGACGTTGCCGACGTCGTCGATCGTCACGTTGCGCCGCAGCGGCGAGTTGCTCTCGACGATCGCCAGGATCTTCGAGAAGTTCTTGATTCCGCTCGCGGCGAGCGTCCTGATCGGCCCGGCAGAGATCGCGTTGACGCGGATGCCGTCGGCGCCGACTGCCTCGGCGAGGTAGCGCACGCTCGCCTCGAGGCTGGCCTTGGCCAGGCCCATCGTGTTGTAGCTCGGGACCATCCGCTCGGCGCCGAGGTAGCTCAACGTGACCATCGCGCCGCGGCGTCCGTTCATCAGCGGCAGCGCGGCCTTGGCGAGCGCGGCGAAGCTGTAGGCCGACACGTCGTGCGCGATGCGGAACGCGTCGCGGCTCAATCCCTCGAGGAAATTGCCGGCGATCGCTTCGCGCGGCGCGTACGCGATCGCGTGCACCAGGCCGTCGAGCCCGTCCCAGCGCGCGCCCAGATCGGCGAACAGCGACTCGATCTGCGCGTCCTCGGCGACGTCGCAGGGAAAGATCAGCGTCGAGTCGAACTCGGCTGCGAGTTCGGCCACGCGATCGCGAAAGCGATCGTTCTGGAAGGTGAACGCCAGCTCGGCGCCCTGGTCGCGACAACTCTTCGCGATTCCGTAGGAAATCGAGCGATTCGACAGCAGTCCGGTGATCAGGATCCGCTTGCCGGCGAGAAACCCCATCGATGCTCTCCTCAGGTTCAGCGTCAAGGTCGCGTATTCTCGCACGGTCGAACATCGGTCTAGAATCCGCGGCCATGCCACGTCTTGCGCACAGTTTTCCGCTTGCCATCGGCCCGGTCGTCGCGGCGGTGCGGGCGGCTGCGCTTTTGGCGGTGTTCATGGCCGCGTTCGTGGTCGCGCTCGTGGCGCTCATGTTGGCCGGCTCGCGCAGTGCGATCGCCGCGAACGGCCTGGCGTGGGGCGCGACCCCGAAGTACCCGCCCGGGTTCTCGCACTTCGACTACGTGAACCCGAGCGCCCCGAAGGGCGGCGCGATCAACCTCGACGGTTTCGGCTCGTTCGACAAGCTCAATCCGTTCACGCTCAAGGGGATCGCCGCCGCCGGCGTGGCGGTGCTGATGTTCGAGACGCTCGCCGAACCGAGCGACGACGAGCCCTTCTCGATGTACGGGCTGCTCGCGCGCGACATGGACTTCGCCGCCGACGGTTTGTCGATCACCTTCAGGCTCGACCCGAGGGCGCGTTTCTCCGACGGATCGCAGGTACAGGCCGAGGACGTGCGCCACTCCTTCGACATGCTGCTGAGCAAGCAGGCCCACCCGAGGTTCCGGCAATACTACGGCGACGTCGCGCGCGTCGCGGTGCTCGCGCCCGACACGGTGCGCTTCGAGTTCAAGCGCCGCAACCACGAGTTGCACATGATCATCGGCACGCAGTTGCCGATATTCTCGCGCCGCTGGGGCGAGGGAAAACCCTTCGACCAGATCGTCCAGGAAGCTCCGCTGGCGAGCGGGCCGTACCTGCTGGAGAAGGCCGACTGGGGCAAGTCGATCACCTTCCGCCGCGATCCGCAGTACTGGGCGAACGAGCTGCCCACGCGCAAGGGAACCTACAACTTCGGGCGCGTCACCTACAAGTACTTCAAGGACGAGACCGCGCGTCTCGAGGGTTTCAAGGCGGGAGAGTTCGACTGGATCGCCGAGAACTCGGCCAAGAACTGGGCGCGCGGCCACGTCGGACGCAGGTACGCCAGCGGCGAGATCGTCAAGCGCGAGTTCCGCCACTCCAACGCCGCGGGCTTGCAGGGCTTCGCGCTGAACACGCGGCGCGCGCAGTTCGCCGACGCGCGCGTGCGCAAGGCGCTCACGCTGGCGTTCGACTTCGAGTGGATGAATCGCCAGGTGTTCTACGGACAGTACGTTCGCAGCCCGAGTTACTTCACCAACAGCGAGATGGAAGCGAAGGGCTTGCCGGCGGCCGACGAACTGGTGCTGCTCGAGCCGTTTCGCGACCGGCTCGATCCGGCCGTGTTCGGCGCGGCGCCGATGCCGCCGGTGACCACGCCGCCCGCATCGCTGCGCGCGAACCTGCGCGAGGCGATCGGCCTGCTCGCGGCGGCCGGGTGGACGGTCGCCGACGACGGCAGGCTGCGCAACGCGCGCGGCGAAGCCTTCGAGTTCGAGGTGATGTCGTACTCGAAGGCGCTCGAACGGATCGCGGTGCCCTGGGCACGCAATCTCGAAAAACTCGGCATCGCGGCGCGGCTTCGTACCACCGACCCGGCGCTGTACCAGAAGCGCGCGGACGAGTTCGATTTCGACGTGCTGGTGCAATCGTTCTCTTCGAGCCAGACGCCGGGCAACGAACTGGTCGAGCGCTTCAGCAGCGCCGCGGCGTCGGAGAAGGGCACCGACAACGTCTCGGGCGTGCGCGACCCGGTGGTCGACGCGCTGATCGAGAAGCTCCTCGTCAGCTCCTCGCGCGCCGAGCTGGTCGCGAGCGCGCGCGCGCTCGATCGCGTGCTGCGCAGCGGCTGGTACCTGGTGCCGCACTTCTACGCGCCGGCGCACCGCGTCGCGTACCGCAGGCACCTCGCGCACCCGCGGACGCTGCCGCTCTACTATTCCGCCAGCGGGTGGATGCTCAAGACCTGGTGGGTGGTGCAGTGAATCCGGCGGGCGGCGCAGTGAATCCGGCTGGGAGGCGGGCATGTTCGTCTACATCCTGAAGCGCCTGCTGCTGATGATCCCGACGCTGATCGGCATCCTGCTGGTCACGTTCCTGATCATCCAGTTCGTGCCGGGCGGACCGGTCGAGCAGCTGGTGCAGGAGCTGCGCGGCCGCGGGCAGGCGGGCGAGGTGGCGGCCACCGGAGGCGTGTATCGCGGCGCGCAGGGCGTAGACCCGGCCAAGCTCGCCGAGATCCGCAAGCTCTACGGCTTCGACAAGCCGGCGCACGAGCGCTTCCTCGAGATGTTGTGGCGCTACGCTCGACTGGACCTGGGCACCAGCTACTTCCACCACAAGAGCGTGTGGCAGCTGATCGTCGAGAAACTCCCGGTCTCGATCAGCCTGGGCGTGTGGAGTTTCCTGATCACCTACGCGGTTTCGATTCCGCTGGGCATCGCCAAGGCGGTGCGCAACGGCACGCGCTTCGATCTGGTGACCAGCACCGCGATCCTGGTCGGCTACGCGATTCCCGGTTTCGTGCTCGGCGTGGCCTTGCTGGTGCTCTTCGGCGGCGGCTCGTTCCTGCAGTTGTTCCCGTTGAGGGGGCTCACTTCGGACGACTTCGCGCAGTTGTCGCTCGTGGGCAAGGTGCTCGACTACTTCTGGCACCTGGCGATGCCGCTGACCTGCCTGATCGTCGGCAGTTTCGCGGTGACGACGATGCTCACGAAGAACGTGTTTCTCGAGGAGATCCGCAAGCAGTACGTGCTCACCGCGCGCGCGAAGGGCCTGCCCGAGAGCAGGGTGTTCTACAAGCACGTGTTTCGCAACGCGCTGATCCCGCTGGTCACCGCGTTCCCAGCCGCCTTCGTCGGCGCGTTCTTCGCCGGATCGCTGCTGATCGAGACGCTGTTCTCGCTCGACGGGCTCGGACTGCTGTCCTACGAGTCGGTGATCCGGCGCGACTACCCGGTCGTTCTCGGCGCGCTGTACGTGTTCTCGCTGATCGGACTGGTCACCAAGCTCGTGACCGACCTGTGCTACGTGTGGGTCGATCCGCGCGTGAAGTTCGACGCGGCATGAGCGCGGCGGCGAGCCTGTCGCCGTCGCGGCGCGCGTGGCTGAGGTTTCGCGCCAACCGGCGCGGCTACCTGAGCCTTTGGGTGTTCGCGATCGTGTTCGTGCTCAGCCTTGGCGCCGAGCTGCTCTCGAACGATCGCCCGATCGTCGCGCGCTACGACGGGCAGTGGTACGCGCCGCTGCTCGCCGATTACCCGGAGACCACCTTCGGCGGAGACTTTCGCACCGCGACCGACTACCTCGATCCGTTCATCCGCGAGCAGTTGCGCAAGGCCGGGAACTGGGCGCTGTGGCCGGTGAACGACTATCGCTTCGACACGATCAACTATTTCGCGCCGAGTCCGAACCCGGCGGCGCCCTCGGGCGTGAACTGGCTCGGCACCGACGACCGCGGCCGCGACGTGCTGGCGCGCCTGCTCTACGGTTTCCGGCTCTCGGTGCTGTTCGGCCTCGCGCTCACCGCGCTCGGCGTGTTGATCGGCGTCGTGGCGGGCGCCATCCAGGGCTACTTCGGCGGCAGGACCGATCTCGCGCTGCAACGCTTCATCGAAGTCTGGAGTTCGGTGCCCGAGCTGTACCTGCTGCTGATCCTCGCTTCGATCTTCGAGCCCAGCGTGTGGATCCTGCTCGGGATCCTCGCGATCTTCGGCTGGATGGGGCTGTCCGATTACGTGCGCGCCGAGTTCCTGCGCAACCGCACGCTCGAGTACGTCACCGCGGCGCGCGCACTCGGCCTGGCCGACGCGCAGATCATCTGGCGACACATTCTGCCCAACTCGCTCACCCCGGTGGTCGCGTTCATGCCGTTTCGGATGAGCGCGGCGATCGTCGCTCTCACCAGCCTGGACTTTCTCGGTCTGGGCGTGCCGCCCACGACGCCCAGCCTGGGCGAGTTGCTCGCCCAGGGCAAGTCCAATCTCGATGCCTGGTGGATCTCGTTGCCCACTTTCGCCGTGCTGGTCGGCACGCTGATGCTGCTGATCTTCATCGGTGAAGCGCTGCGCGACGCGCTCGACACGAGGCGCGGATGAGCGCGCGGGCAAAACCATCCGGCGCGGCGCTGCTCTCGGTCGAGGGGCTTTCGGTCGAGTTCGCGACCAGCGGCGCGGCCTCGCGCGTGGTCGAGAACGTCTCGTTCGAGATCGCGCCCGGAGAGCGCTTCGCGCTGGTCGGGGAATCGGGGTCCGGGAAAACGGTGAGCGCGCTCGCGATCACGCGGCTGAACCCCGACGCGCGCTACCAGGGACGCGTGATGTTCGACGGTCGCGACCTGATGGCGGCGGGCGAGCGCGAGCTGCGCGGCGTGCGCGGCAAGGAGATCGCGATGATCTTCCAGGAGCCGATGACCGCGCTCAACCCGCTGTACTCGATCGGCGACCAGATCTGCGAGGTGATCGAACTGCACGAAGGGCTGAGCCGCGCGCAGGCGACGCGCCGCGCGATCGACCTGCTGGCGCGCACCCACATTCCAGACGCCGCGCGGCGTTTTTCCAGCTACCCGCACCAGCTCTCGGGCGGACAGCGCCAGCGCGCGATGATCGCGATGGCGCTCGCATGCAGCCCGCGCCTGCTGATCGCCGACGAACCGACCACCGCGCTCGACGTGACGATCCAGCGCCAGATCGTCGACCTGCTCGCCGAGCTGCAGCGCGAGTTCTCGATGGCGCTGATGCTGATCACGCACGACCTCCCGCTGGTGCGATCGTTCGCCGATCGGGTCGCGGTGATGCAGGCCGGGCGGCTGGTCGAGATCGGCGAGACCGCGCGCCTGTTCGAGGCACCCGAACACGCCTACACGCGCAGGCTGATCGACAGCCGGCCCAAGCGGATCGTCGACCCGGTACCCGACGACGCCGATCTGCTGCTCGAAGCGCGCGGCGTCGGGTGCCGCTACTTCTTTCGCAAGGGGTGGTTCGCGAAGACCGCGTTCGACGCGGTGCGAGACGCGCAGTTGCAGGTCGCGCGCGGCGAGACGCTCGGAGTGGTCGGAGAGTCGGGGTCGGGAAAGACGACGCTCGGGATGACGCTGTTGCGACTCACGCAGGGGCAGGTGTCGGGCGAAGTCAGCTTCGGCGGACAACGCATCGACGCGCTCGGGCGCGGCGCGATGCGCCCGCTGCGCCGTCGGATGCAGGTGGTGTTCCAGGATCCCTACAACTCGCTGTCGCCGCGCATGACGGTCGAGGGCATCGTCGGCGAAGGTCTCGCGCTGCACCGACCCGAACTCGCGCCCCCCGCGCGGCGCGAAGCGATCGTGCGCATGCTCGAGGAGGTCGGACTGGACGCGTCGATGCTGCCGCGTTATCCGCACGAGTTCTCGGGCGGGCAGCGCCAGCGCATCGCGATCGCGCGCGCCACCGTGCTGCACCCGGATCTGCTGGTGCTCGACGAGCCCACTTCGGCGCTCGACGTCTCGGTGCAGCAGCAGGTGCTCGCGCTGCTCGTCGGTCTGCAGCGCAAGTACGGTCTGACCTATCTGTTCATCACGCACGACCTCGAGGTGATCCGGGCGATGGCGCATCGGGTGATCGTGATGAAGGACGGGCGCATCGTGGAATCCGCGCGCACCGAGTCGCTGTTTGCTTCTCCGACGCATCCCTACACGCGGGAACTGCTCGCGGCGGTCGCGCGCTGATGGTCGAACGACGGGCGCTGATCCTCGTGGTCCTGCTCACGCTGGTCTGGGGGACGAACTGGCAGCTGTTCCCGCTGGCGGTGCGCGAGGTCTCGGTCTGGACCTTTCGCGCCTTCTCGCTCGCGCTCGCCGGTTCGGTCCTGCTGACGATCGCGCGCATCCGCGGCCAGTCGCTGGCGATTCCGCGCCGCCACTGGGCGACCGTGTGCTGGGCGGCGCTGTGCTACATGGTGGTGTGGAACGTGGCGAGCACCTACGCTGCGGTCCTGATTCCGTCCGGGCAGGCCGCGGTGCTGGGCTTCACGATGCCGCTCTGGTCGGCGCTGATCTCGTGGCTGGTGCTCGGCGAGCGGCTCGGCGCGAGGCTGGTGTTCGCGCTGATCGTCGGCGGCGCGGGCGTCGGCCTGCTGATGGTGCCGGCGCTGGGCGCCTACGCCGACGCGCCGGCCGGTTTCGCGCTCGGACTGCTCGCCGCGCTGGGCTGGGCGGGGGGTACGCTGATCATCAAGCGCGGCGCGGTCGGCGTTCCGGCGACCGTGCTCACCGGATGGCAACTGCTGCTCGCCGCGATTCCGATCACGCTCGGCGCCTTCGCGCTGGGCGACTGGAACTGGTTCGTGCCGAGCTGGCAAACGATCGTGGTCGTCTCCTACATGACGCTGATTCCGATGACGATCGGCAATCTGCTGTGGTTCTCGATCGTCGGGCTGTTGCCGGCCAACGTCGCGGGATTGTCGTCGGTGATGGTGCCGGTCGTGGCGATGATCTCGGGTGCGATCATTCTTGGCGAGCCGCTCGGCCCGCTGCAGGTCTCGGCCATCCTGTGCACCGTCACCTCGCTCGCCCTCGCCTTGCTCCGGCCGGGGGCGAAACCGGGGGCCGGTCGGCCGCGCTAGGTCGTGCCGCACAAAAAGGCCCTTCGACGTGCACCAGTTCACTCAAGGCGGCGGCCGTGCATGCCGATAGTGCTGACGTGAACCCGGAAAACCGCCAATGCTGACGCGACCGTTCGCCGACCTGTCCGGGTGGGCCTCGTTCCTTCGAACCGCGCCGATTCCGGTCTATCGCGAGACGATCGCCGCGATCGAGGCCGCCCGCGCGGATCAGGACGAGGTGTCGCCGTCGATGCTCGCCGCGATCGTCCAGGAAGACGCGCTGATGACGCTGAAAGTGCTGGCGCACGTGTCTCAGCGCCGGCCGGCGCGCGTGATCACCGAGTCGACCACCGTTCGCAGCGCGCTGGTGCAGATGGGCGTCGCGCCGTTCTTTCGGGCGTTTTCCGAGCTCGTCTGCGTCGAGGACCTGCTGGGCGACGACCCGAAGCTGCTCGAGGGGCTGGGGGAGGTCGACGCACGAGCCTATCGAGCGGCGAATTTCGCGCTGTACATCGCGCTCGAACGCGACGACCGTGACGCGGAGATGATCCAGGAGGCCTCGCTGCTGCACGAGTTCGCCGAGATGCTGCTGTGGTGCCACGCGCCGGCGCTCGCGCTGCGCGTGCGCGAGCTCCAGCGCGCCAACCCGACGATGCGCAGCGAGGCGGTTCATCGCGCGGTGCTCAACGTCTCGCTGTCCGAACTGCAGAACACGCTGATGCGCGAATGGAGCCTGCCGGATCTGCTGATCGAGATCACCGACCACGACCGTACGCACCTCGCTCGCGTGCGCAATGTCCTGCTCGCGGTGAACCTGGCACGGCACAGTCAGCAAGGCTGGGCCAATCCGGCGCTGCCCGACGATTTCCGCGCGATCGCCGCGCTGCTCAACGTCTCGCCCGAGTTCGCCCGAACTAGGCTCGCCGCACTCGAGAGCTGACGGGCAGCTCGCGCGCGCGTCTCAATTCCCCGCTGTCGAAGAACGGATTGCTGCCGAGCTTCGCGTAGACCATGTCGGTCGCGTCGAAGCCCCAGAACAGGTGCCCGTCGACGATCGCCGTCGGCACGCCGAAGACGCCCGCCGCGATCGCGTCGGAGGTGCTCTCGCGCAGCCGTTGCTTGACTTCCGGATCGTCGAGCGCGGCCGCATCCACGCCGAATTCGGCCAGCAGCGATTCCCAGTGCGTCGCTTCGTCGGGTAGGTGGCCGTCGCGCCAGACGTAGGCGAACAGACGCTGCACGACGTCGACCTTGCACTCCAGCGCGATCGCGAGGCGCAGCAGCGGCAGCGGGTTGAACGGGTGTTCGCGCGGCAGCTTCAGCGTGGTGTTCGATTGCCGGGCGAGCCAGGTCACGTGTTCGAAGGTCCAGCTGCGCTTGGGCGCGATTTCGGCCGGTCCCTTCTGCCCGAAGTGATTCAGGATCGCCGCGAACAGCACCGGTCGCGGACGCACCAGCGCGTGCATGCCGAAGTCGTCGAGCCTGCTGCTCTGCAGGTAGGCAAAGGGCGAGACGAAATCGAAGTACCAATCGAGCTTGCTGAAGCTCACGAGCGCTCCTCCTCGATCGCGGAGAACGAGCGCAGCTTGTGCGAGGTCGCGGTAGCGCGGCGCGCGGCCTTCGCGTCGCGCCGTCACGCTCTCGACGATCGCGGCGGTATCCCACATCCCGGCCTGCAACCAGGTCATCTGCCTGAGCCCGTCGGCCACCGAGTGGTCGCGCGCGTAGTCGATCGCCTGCTTGCTCGCCCACACCGCGAGCGGCGGTTTCGAGGCGATCTCCCCGGCGAGCGTGCGCACTGCGGCGAGCATCGTCGCCTGGTCGGGGTAGACGTCGTTGACCAGCCCCAGCGCCTGCGCGCGCGTCGCGCCCAGACGCCGCCCGCTGTACGCGAGCTCGCGCACGACGCCTTCAGGAATCAGTTTCGGCAGTCGCTGCAGGGTGCCGAGGTCGGCAGCCAGGCCGACGTTGATCTCCTGGATGCAGAAGAAGGTATCGGCGACGGCGAAACGCATGTCGCACGCGCACACCAGATCCACGCCGCCGCCGATGCACCCTCCCTGGATCGCCGCGATCACGGGCATCCTGAGCGCGGCGAGCTTGTCGAGCGCGCGCTGCATGTCGGCGATCGTGAGCGAGAGCGCCGCGCGACCGGCGGCGTTGCCGTCGTCGATCGGAAGGTCGCCGCCGAACGATTCGAGCGCGAGTCCGGCGCTGAAGTGCTTGCCGGTCGACGCGATCACGAGCACGCGCGCCGGGACGTCGCGCTGGAGTTCGTCGAGCACCTGTTCGAGTTCGCGCCACATCGCCGGCGTGATGGTGTTCATCTCGGCGCCGCGGGTCATCGTCAGCGTCGCGATGCGCGAATCGATCTCGAGCGAGAAGCAGTCTGTTTTCATCGTCGTGGCCTTTGCGGGAGTGGCGGCAATCGTAGCAAAGCCGGGGCCGGTTTCGGCTCGGGCGGCGATTGGTCGATAATCGGTCGCATGCGCCTGCACCTGCCGACACTTTCGCTGCGCCTGACCATGCGCGACTGGCGCGCGGGGGAACTGCGCCTGCTGCTCGCCGCGCTCGTCATCGCCGTCGCGTCGATCGCAAGCGTCGGATTCTTCGTCGACCGGATGCGCCAGGGGCTCACGCTCGAGGCGCGACAGTTGCTCGGCGCCGACCTGGTGATCGCGTCGGATCACCCGATCGATCCCGCGTTCGACGCGCAGGCGCGTTCGTTGGGACTCGCGAGCGCGCGAACGGTGAACTTCCCCAGCATGGTCGTCGCCGGGACACGCCCCCAGCTCGCGGCGGTCAAGGCGGTCTCCGGCGGGTATCCGTTGCGCGGCAGGTTGCGCACCGCCGCGGCACCGAACGCACCCGACGAGGCCACCGAGGGAGTTCCGGCGCGCGGCACGGTGTGGGCCGACGCGCAACTGGTGCAGACGCTCGGCAGCGCGGTCGGCGCCTCGGTGGAGCTGGGCGAGTCCAGCTTCGAGATCCGGCGCGTCATCACGCTCGAGCCCGATCGCGGCGCGAACTTCGTGAACTTCGCGCCGCGCGCACTGATCCACCTGGACGACCTCGAGGCCACGAGGCTGGTGCAGCCGGCGAGCCGGGTCACCCACAGGCTGTTGGTCGCCGGTGCACCGCAGGCCGTCGCCGCCTTCGAAGCCTGGGCGACGTCGCGCCTGAAACGCGGCGCGCGGATCGAGTCGGTCGAGAGCGGACGGCCCGAGCTTCGCAATACGCTCGAGCGCGCCGAGCGCTTCCTCGCGCTCGTCGCGCTGCTATCGGCGCTGATCGCGGCGGTGGCGATCGGGCTCTCGGCGCGCCGCTTCGCGCAGCGCCACCTCGACGGCGTCGCAGTGATGCGCGCGATGGGGATCGGGCAGCGCGCGCTCGTCGCCGTCTTGCTGCTCGAGTTGCTGTGGATCGCGCTCGCCGGCGCGCTCGCCGGCGTCGCGATCGGCTGGGTCGTGCATTTCGGGCTGGTCCGTGCTGTGGCGTCACTGATGCCGCTGGCGCTGCCGATGCCGGGGATCGGGCCCGCGGTGCAGTCCACCGGCGCGGGCGTCGTGTTGCTGATGGGATTCGGCGCCTGGCCTTTCCTCAGGCTCGCCGGTGTGCCGCCGCTCAGGGTGATTCGCCGCGAGATCGGGCCGGCCGGCGCGTCGCCGTGGATCGCCGCGTCGATCGCGGGCGCGGCTTTCGCCGCCTTGTTGTTCTGGTTCGCGCGCGACCCGCGGCTCGCGTCGATCGCACTCGGCGGCTTTGCCGGAGGGGCGGTCGTGTTCGTCGTCGTCGTGTGGATGGCGATGCGCCTGATCGGCCCGCTGCGCGGGGTCGCGGCGATCGCGCGCAGCCCGTCGCTGCGCCTCGCGCTCGCGTCGTGGTCGCGGCGCCAGTCGGCGTCGATCGCGCAGACCGTCGCTCTCGCCGTGGGACTGATGGCGCTGATGCTGCTCACCGTGACGCGCACCGACCTGCTCGAGAGCTGGCAGCGCGCATCCCCTCCAGACGCACCGAACCGTTTCGTCGTCAACATCCAGCCCGACCAGCGAGAGCCGGTGGGCAAGGTGCTCGCCGACTCGGGAGTGAAATCGGCCGAGCTGTTCCCGATGATCCGCGGCAGGCTGGTACAGGTGAACGGGCAGCGCGTGCGCCCCGAGGATTACGCGGGCGATCGCGCGCAGCGACTGCTCGACCGCGAGTTCAACCTGTCGTACACGAGCGAGTTGCCGGCGCACAACCGGATCGTCTCGGGACGCTGGTTCGAGCCCGGTGCGCTGGAGGTGTCGGCCGAGCAGGGCATTCTCGACACGCTGTCTCTCGCTCTGGGCGATTCGGTCGGATTCGACGTCGCCGGAGAACTGGTGCAGGTGAAGCTGACCAGCGTGCGCAAGGTGGCCTGGGATTCGATGAAGGTGAACTTTTTCATGATCCTTTCGCCGGGCGCGCTCGAGCGGGCGCCGCAAACGCTGGTCACCGCGTATCACCAGCCGGACACGGGCTCGCCGGTCGATGCCGAGCTGGTGCGCAGGTTCCCGAACCTCACCGTGTTCGACACCGGAAACATCGTGCGCCAGGTGCAGGCGATGCTCGAGCAGGTCGTCACCGCGGTGCAGTTCCTGTTCGTGCTCACGCTGGCCGCCGGAGTCGTCGTGCTGTACACCGCGCTGGCGAGTTCGCGCGACGAACGGGTCCGCGAGGCAGGCCTGATGCGTGCGCTGGGCGCATCGCGCGCCCAACTGGCGGCCGCGCAGGTCTGGGAGCTGGGCCTGTCCGGGGGGCTCGCCGGCCTGCTCGCAGCGGGCGGTTCGATCGTGATCGGATCGGTGCTCGCGCAGCAGGTGTTCCAGTTCGAGTACGGCGCGCGCTGGTCGAGCCTCGCCTGGGGCACTGCCGCCGGCGCCCTGCTGGCGATCGTCGCGGGTTGGCTGAGCCTTCGTGGCGTGCTGCGCGCGCCGCCGCTGGCGACGCTGCGCGAGATCTGAGTCGGTGAACGCCTTTGCCGATGCCGACCCGGTGATGGTCGCCGTCCTGGCGACGTCGGCGCTGGCCGCGTTGCTGGGCCTCGTCGTGTTGCTGCGCCGCGCGCCCGACGCTGCGCCCGAGCTCCAGGCGCTTCGCAGGGAGACGCTCGACGCGATCGGCGCCCAGCAGGAAACGCTGCGCAGGCTCGAGATCTCGCTCTACGAGCACCTCGGTTCGCAAGGGGCGCAGACGCGCACCGAACTGGGCGCGGCGGTGGGGCAGTTCGGCGCAACGCTCACGCAGCAGATGACCGCGATCGCGGGGCTGCAGAATTCCCAGATCGACAGCTTCGCCCAGCAGCTGACGCGCCTGACCGAGTCGAACGAACAACGCCTCGCGGCGCTGCGCGAGGCGGTCCAGGAAGACGCGCGGCTGATGCGCAACACGCTCGAAGCGAAGTTGCACGCGCTGCAGACCGAGAACTCGGCCAAGCTCGAGGAGATGCGTCGCACCGTCGACGAGAAACTCCACGCCACGCTCGAACAGCGCCTGGGCGAGTCGTTCAAGCACGTCTCCGAGCGGCTCGAGCAGGTGCACCGCGGCCTGGGCGAGATGCAGGCGCTCGCGTCCAACGTGGGCGATCTCAAACGCGTGCTGAGCAACGTCAAGATGCGCGGCGGCTGGGGCGAGGTGCAACTCGGTGCGCTGCTCGAGGAGATGCTCGTCGCCGAGCAGTACGCGTCCAACGTCGCGACGGTTCCCGGTTCGGCCAATCGCGTCGAGTTCGCGATCCGGCTTCCCGGCACCGGCGACGACCAGCCGGTGTGGTTGCCGATCGACGCGAAGTTTCCGCTCGAGGACTACGAGCGCCTGTTGCAGGCACAGGAGATCGCCGATACGCCGGCGGCGCTGGCGGCCGGCAAGCAGCTCGAGACGCGCCTGCGGCTCGAAGCGAAGACGATCAGGGAGAAATACCTGTCGCCGCCGCACACGACCGACTTCGGCCTGATGTTCCTGCCGGTCGAGGGGTTGTACGCCGAGGCGCTGCGCCGCCCCGGCCTGCTCGACGACCTGCAGCGCCAGCACAGGGTCATCGTTGCCGGGCCGACCACGCTCGCGGCGATCCTCTCCAGCCTGCAGATGGGATTCAGGACGCTGGCGGTGGAAAAGCGCACCAGCGAGGTGTGGCTGCTGCTCGGCGCGGTCAAGACCGAGTTCGGCAAGTTCGGCGACGTGCTCGCCAAGGCGCGCCGGCAGATCGACCAGGCGTCGAGCACGCTGGGAACCTACGAGGTGCGCTCGCGCGCGATCGAACGAAAGCTGCGCGACGTCCAGCAATTGCCCGAAACGGCGACCCGCCGACTGCTCGACGCGCGCAGCGATCGTTCCGGCGACACCTCGGACGGGGGGGCGCGCGCCGATCGTCCGGACAACACCGCCGACGACGATGCGCTCGCCGAAGACGACGCGCTCATCGACGAGGGTGCGCTCGCCGACGACGACGCGCTCGTCGACGAGGGCGCGAACGACGCCGACGCCGAGTCGTTCGGGGAACCCTCGCGGGGCGGCGGCGAATCGCGCGATTAGTTCGACCCGGCGTGCGACTGTGCCGCGGAGTCGACCCGATCGGGCCAGCCGCCCGACAACGCTTTGAACAGGTCGATCGACGCGTTCAGCCGCGCCTGGCGATTGCGCACCTGCTCGAGTTCGGCGCCGTTGGCGCTGCGTTGCGCATCGAGCAGTTCCAGGTAGCCCGAATAGCCCGCGTCGTAACGCAGCTTCGCCAGTTCGAGTGCGCGGCGCGCTGCCATCGCGCGCGTGTCGACGTCCTCGCCCGATTGCCGCGCGGCCTGCGAGGCGATCAGCGCGTCCGATACCTCGCGAAACGCGCTGTGCGCGGCGCCCTGATACGCGGCGAGCGCCTGGCGCGCGCGCGCCGCGGCCTGGTCGCTGCGTGCCTCGAGGCGACCGCCATCGAAGATCGGCAGCGCGAGGCCGAAACCGAGCGACCAGATGCGCGCGCCGGCGTCGGTCAGCAGACTCGCGAGCGCGGTGCTCTCCGCGCCGAGCGAACCGGTCAGCGAGATCGACGGCAGCATCGCTGCGCGCGCGACGCCGATCTGCGCGTTGGCCGAGACCAGTTGCTCCTCGGCCTGACGCAGGTCGGGCCTGCGGGCCAGAAGGCCCGAGGGCAAGCCCAACGGAGGCACCGGCGGCGCGGGCAGCGCGCCGGTCGTGTTCGCGATCTCCAGCCCCGGTTGACCGCTCAGTCGGGCGATCTGCGTCAGCGCGAGGCTTCTCTGGCGCTGCAGGTCGCGCAACAGGATCGACGCGTCCGACCGCGATACCTGCGCCTGTTCGAGCTCGAGGCGCGAGGCCGTGCCCGCTTCGAGCCTGACGCGCGCGATGCGCACGCCCTCGTCGCGGGTGACGAGCGTGCGTGTCTGGATTGCGATCTGCACGTCGAGCGAGCGCAGTGCGTACCAGGCCTGTGCGGTGAGTCCCGCGATCGAAATCGCGACCACGTCGCGCGCGTGGCGCGACGCGAGCGCCTGCGCGCGCGCGGACTCCGATCCGCGGCGCAACCTGCCCCAGAAATCGATCTCGTACGACGTCGACGCCGAGAGCTTCAGGTTGTTCGAGAGCAGCGCGTTGCGCTGCGAGGTGAGCCCGCTGGTCTGGCTGCGTGCGCCGCTCGCGCCGAGACTGACCTGCGGCAGGAAGCTCGCGCCGGTCTCGCGCATCGCGGCGTCGGCCTCCTCGATCCGGGCCGCCGCCGCGTGCAGGTCGGTGTTGCGTTCGAGAGCGGTTTCGATCAGCGCGTCGAGCGTGCCGTCGCCGAAGCGTCGCCACCAGTCGCCGGCGACAGGCGCGGCACCGTGCGCTTCGCCGGCAGACTGCTGCGGGTAGGTCGCGGGGAGGGGGCTCTCGGGGCGCCTGTAATCGGGGCCGACCACCGTGCAGCCCGCCAGAGCGAGCGCGGCGACGGCGATGATCGCGACGGCGCGCATCATGCCGGTCGATCCTCGCCCCCCGGGGGCGCGGCGGAGGTCGCGCCGATCTCGGGCGCGCCGTCGGGGTCGACCGGCAACGCGTGGTGCGGCAGCGCGTGGTGTTCGCCGTGCTCGGGCCTGGGCTTGCGCGCGAGCAGCGCGAAGAACAGCGGAACGAAGATCGGCGCGACGAAGGTCGCGATCAACATCCCGCCGACCACGCCGGTTCCCATCGACTGGCGCGCCGCCGCTCCGGCGCCGGTGGCCACGGCCAGCGGCATGACGCCCAGAACGAAGGCGAGCGAGGTCATCACGATCGGCCTGAAGCGCAGCCGCGCCGCCTCGATCGCCGCCTGCGCCGCGCTCTTGCCGTCCTGCATGCCCTGCATCGCGAACTCGGCGATCAGGATCGCGTTCTTCGCTGCGAGCCCGATCAGCACGACCAGTCCGATCTGGAAGTAGATGTCGTTCTCCATGCCGCGCAGGAACACCGCGAGCAGGGCGCCGGTCAGCGCGAAGGGCACTGCCAGCACGACCGCCATCGGCACGCCCCAGCGCTCGTACAGCGCGGAGAGGATCAGGTAGACCATCACCAGCGCGAAGCCGAACGCGAACACCGAAGCGCTTCCGGCCCCTTTTTCCTGGAAGGCCTGACCGGTCCAGGCGATCCCGTAGCCCGCGGGCAGTCGCTCGCGCGCGGCCTTTTCGACCGCGGCGATCGCCTCGCCTGAGCTGAAGCCCGGCTTCGCGCTTCCGAGCACCTTCGCGGCGATGTAGCCGTTGTAGCGCTCGATCTGCTCGGGGCCGATCACGCTCGTCACGGTGATCAGCGCCTTGAGCGGCACCATCGCACCGGCGCTCGATCGCACGTAGAGCCGGCCCAGATCGTCGGGTTTGGCGCGATACGCGGCGTCGGCCTGCATCGTGACCCGGTACGTGCGGCCGGAGCGATTGAAGTCGTTCACGTAGAGCGAACCCATCTGCGCCTGCAGCGCGGCGAACACCTCGTTCACCGCAACCCCGAGCGCCAGCGCCTTCTCGCGATCGACCTCGACGTGCAGCTGCGGAACGGTGGGCCGATAGAAGGTGTTGACGCCGGCGAGCACCGGGTTCGCGTTGAGCGCCGCGATGAAGTCGTTGGTGACCTGCGCGAGGCGTTGCGGATCGGCGTCGGTGCGCCCCTGCACGTAGACCTCGAAGCCGCCCGCGGTGCCCAGCCCCATGATCGGCGGAGGGTTGAAGGCGAAGGCGATGCCGTCGGCGAGCGCGAAACCCTTGCCGCTCATTTCCTGCGCGAGCTGGAACGTGCTCTGCTGGCGTTGCTCCCAGGGTTTGAGCGGAACGAAGATCGTGGCCGAATTCGACTTGTTGCCCCCGCCGATCAGGTCGAAGCCGTTGACGATGAAGAAGTTCTCCACCGCCTGGTTGCCGGCCATCATCTGGCGCAGCTGCTCGGTGGTGCGCGAAGTGCGCGCTAGCGTGGCGCCGTCGGGCAGTTGCACCGCGGCGATGATGTAGCCCTGGTCCTCGGGAGGAACGAAGCTTCCCGGCACCCGGGCGATCAGGACCGCGGCCGCGGCCGCGACGCCGACGAACGCGATCATCGCGAGCAGCCGAAAGCGCAGCGCGAGGTGCACCGCCGAGAGAAAACGTCGCGTGACCCAGCCGAAGGCCGCGTTGAACGGCTTGAACAGCAAGGCGAGCGGTCCGCCGCCGTGGGCGTCGGCCTTGAGCAGCACCGCCGAGATCGCCGGCGTGAGCGTGAGCGCGACCACGCCCGAGAGCACGACTGAGATCGCGACGGTGACCGCGAACTGCCGGTACAACTGGCCGGCGATTCCGCCGAGGAAGGCGACCGGGATGAACACCGCGCACAGCACCAGCACGATGCCGATCACTGCGCCCTGCACCTCGCGCATCGCCTCGAGCGAGGCCTGCATCGGCGCCATCTTCTCCTCGCGGATCAGGCGCTCGACGTTCTCGAGCACGACGATCGCGTCGTCGACCACGATCCCGATCGCGAGCACCATCGCGAACAGCGTGAGGGTGTTGATCGAGAAGCCGAACAGCCACAGCCCGGCGAAGGTTCCGATCAGCGACACCGGCACGGCGAGCATCGGAATCAGCGTCGCGCGCCAGGTCTGCAGGAACACGAACACGACCGCGAGCACGATCAACGCGGCTTCGCCGATCGTCTTGACGACTTCGCGGATCGACGCCGAGACGAAACGCGTCGTGTCGTAGGGAATCAGGTAGTCGACTCCGGGAGGAAACCGGTCGCGCTTCAATTCGGCCATCTTCTCGCGCGCCGCCTGCGCGACGTCGAGCGCGTTCGCGCCCGATTGCAGGAACACCGCCAGCGCGATCGCAGGCTGACCGTTGACCGAAGTCGACGCGTCGTAGCTCTGCGCGCCCAGTTCGACGCGCGCGACGTCCTTCAGTCGCAGGATTCCGGAGGGGCCGCTGGCGCGCAGCACGATGTTGCCGAACTCCTCGGGCTCGAGCAGCCTGCCGCGCGCGGTCACCGTGTAGACCAGCGACTGGCCTGGCGGCGCCGGTTCGGCACCGATCTTCCCGGCGGCGTACTGTGCGTTCTGCGCGCCCACCGCCGCGCCGATGTCGCTGGTCGTGATCCCGAGTTGTGCCATCCGGTCGGGTTGCAGCCAGATGCGCATCGAGTAGTCGCGCGCCCCGAAGATCGAGACGTCCGCCGCTCCCGGGATGCGCTTGAGCTCGTCGAGCACGTTGAGCGTCGCGTAGTTCGACAGGAACAACGTGTCGCGCGTCTTCTCTGGCGAATTCAGTGCGACCACCAGCAGGATGTTGTTCGAGCGCTTCGCGACCGTGATGCCGTTGCGGCGTACTTCGTCGGGCAGGCGCGGCGCGGCGAGCTGGACCCGGTTGTTCACCGCGAAGGTGGCCTTGTCGATGTCGGTGCCAACCTCGAAGGTGGCGGTGATCGTGGCCACGCCGTTGGACGAGGACGACGAGTTGAAGTACAGCATGCGCTCGACGCCCGAGAGCTGTTCCTCGATCGGCGCGGCCACCGTCTTGGCCAGCGTTTCGGCCGACGCGCCCGGGTAGACCGCGGTCACCGTCACCGTCGGCGGCGCGATTTCGGGGTACTGGGCGACCGGCAGGATCGTCAGCGATACCAGCCCCGCGAGCACGAGGATGATCGACAGCACCGCGGCGAAGATCGGGCGCTCGATGAAGAATTTCGACATCTGGTTCTTTCGTGCTCGTCGCTCGCGGCGTTTCGGGTCCGCGCTCGGGCTCGCGCTCGAGCGCTTCGGCCTAGCGCCTGGGCGCGTCGCCCCCGCTCCGCGCGGCGCCGCCGGGTATCGCTTCGCCTGGCGCGCGCGCCGCCACCGGTGCGCCGGGCCGGATCTTGATCAGGTTGTCGACGATCACCCGGTCGCCAGGCTTGAGGCCGCTCTCGATCGCCCAGTCGCTGCCGATCCATTCGGCGGCCTGCACCGGTGTCGGCGTCGCCTTGCCGTCGGCACCCACCGTCCAGACCATACGTCCCTGGTCGTTCTGGATCACCGCGTGCTGCGGAACGAGGTAAGCCTCGCGCTCCCCGACCTTGACCCTGGCGTGCACGAACTGGCCCGGCAGGATGGCGAGGTCGGGGTTGGCGAACTCGGCGCGCATCCCCACCGTACCAAGCCGCGTGTCGACGCTGGTCGCCGAGAAGTTCAGCCGCCCCTTGCGCCCGATCGGCTTGCCGCTCGCGTCGGTGAGGGTCACCTCGCTCGCCTTGCCGCCGCGCAGGCGCGCGTACTGCGCCTCGCTGAATGCGAAGCGCACCCAGATCGGGTGGGTCTGCGAGATCGTGGTCAGCAGTCCGTCGGCGCCCGGCCCGACCAGGCTGCCTTCCGAGCGTACCGAGCGACCGGTGACGCCGGCGATCGGCGCGGTGACGGTCGTGTATGAGAGGTTGAGCTCCATCTCGCGCACCCGCGCCTGCGCCGCGGCCAGAACGGCCTCCGACGTGCGAACCGCCGAACTCGCTTCGTCGTACTCACGGCGGCTGATCGCCTGCTGCTCGGCCAGCGGCTTGAGTCGTTGCGCTTCGCGTCGGGCCTGTTCGAGGCGCGCCTGTTCCTGAGCGAGCGAGGCGTGCGCCTGCGCGAGCGCGATCTCGAACGGCGCGCGTTCGATCCGGTACAACGCCGCCCCGGCGTCGACCCGCTCGCCTTCCTGAAACAGTTTTCGCTCGACGATCCCCGACACGCGCGCGCGCACCTCGACCTCCTTCGAGCCCTCGGCCTGTCCGACGGTCTCGACCAGCAGCGGCAGCTTGCGCGGTGCGACGCTCAGCGTGGTCACCGGCATCGCCGGAGGCGGGCCCGCGCCCTGGGCACCGGCGCCGGGCGCGGCGGAAATCTGCTTGCCCTGGTCGCAGGCCGCGAGCGAACCGGCGAGCACCAGCACCAACACCCGCGCCAGCACCCGCGCCAACACCCGCGCTAGCACCCGCGCTAGCACCGGCGCGCTGTCGCCATCATGTACAGCATCTGGCTGCGCGTTCCGGAGCGGCAGAATGCCAGCACCGGTTTGGGCGCGTTCGCGAGCGCCTCGCGCAGCGCGAGCAGGCTTGATTCGGCCGAGTGACCTGCGCCCACCGGAACGAACAGATAGTGCAAGCCGGCGGCGAGGGCGGCGCGCTCGATCTCGGCGTTGCCCGGTTGCGCCGGTTCTTCGTGGTCGGGCCGGTTGTTGATCACGGTACGAAAGCCGATTCCCGCGACCTGTTCCATGTGGTGCGCGCCGAGCTGGGGCGCGACCGCGAAGTCATCGTCGATGTATCGAATCATCTCGCTTTGATTCCGCTCATGGCGTGAATGTGATTGGGCGCAATGATATGGGAAGGCCCGATTCGTCGCTCGAGGCTTCCCCGCCCTGCGGCTCGTCGCCTCGCCCGTCCGGGTGAAGCGATGTCTCCCCGGTCGGGAACGGCCCGAAGTGCAACGCACCAGCATGATTTTTCATTACGGTATCGTTCATGCCACGATATGGTAGAAACTCACTAAAGTCTTGATTTAGCTAAAGAATAAAACCATCCTCTCTATTCGGTCTTATTGTTGCTGCCTCGCACCATTTCGGGTTAAATTACCGCGATCTGGTCCGCGCATAGCGCTGGACCAAGCTGAATCGTGCATCGTTCATCGTAAATTCCATCAGGAGTCATTCATGTCGTCGCGTGAACTCGAAGCCCAGAAGCTGCAGAAGGACTGGTCCGAAAACCCCCGTTGGCGCGGCGTGAAGCGCGGCTACACCGCGGAGGACGTCGTGCGCCTGCGCGGGTCGATGCCGATCGAGCACACGCTGGCGCGCAGTGGCGCCGAGAAACTGTGGAAGCTGATCAACGAGCAGCCGTTCGTGAACACGCTCGGCGCGATGAGCGGCAACCAGGCGATGCAGCAGGTCAAGGCCGGCCTGAAGGCGGTCTACCTGTCCGGCTGGCAGGTCGCGGCCGACGCGAACGTCGCCGGCGAGATGTACCCGGACCAGTCGCTCTATCCGATCAACTCGGTGCCGCACGTCGTGCGCCGGATCAACAACACCTTCCAGCGCGCCGACCAGATCCAGTGGTCCGAGGGCAAGGGCCCGGGAGACGAAGGCTACGTCGACTATTTCGCACCGATCGTCGCTGACGCCGAGGCCGGCTTCGGCGGCGTGCTCAACGCGTTCGAGCTGATGAAGTCGATGATCGACGCCGGCGCCGCCGGCGTGCACTTCGAGGACCAGCTCGCGGCGGTGAAGAAGTGCGGCCACATGGGCGGCAAGGTGCTGGTGCCCTCGCGCGAGGCGGTCGCCAAGCTCGTCGCCGCGCGTCTGGCGGCCGACGTGATGGGCGTGCCGACGATCGTGCTCGCGCGCACCGACGCCGAGGCGGCCGATCTCGTCACCTCCGACGTGGACGACAACGACAAGCCCTTCCTCACCGGAGAGCGCACGATCGAGGGGTTCTACCGCTCGAAGAACGGCATCGAGCAGGCGATCTCGCGCGGTCTCGCCTACGCTCCGTACGCCGACCTGATCTGGTGCGAGACGGGCACGCCCGATCTCGTGTTCGCCAAGCAGTTCGCAGACGCGATCCAGAAGCAGTTCCCCGGCAAGATGCTCGCGTACAACTGCTCGCCGTCGTTCAACTGGAAGAAGAACCTCGACGACGCGACGATCGCGAAGTTCCAGCGCGAGCTGGGCGCGATGGGTTACAAGTTCCAGTTCATCACGCTGGCCGGATTCCATGCGCTGAACTACGGCATGTTCGACCTCGCCTACGGCTACGCGCGCGACAACATGACCGCGTTCGTGAAGATGCAGCAGGCCGAGTTCGCCGCCGCCGAGCACGGCTTTACCGCCGTCAAGCACCAGCGCGAGGTGGGTACCGGCTACTTCGACGCGGTGACGCAGACGATCGAGGGCAAACAGTCGTCGACCACTGCGTTGAAAGGTTCGACCGAAGACGCGCAGTTCTTCGACGAGGTGAAGAAGAAGGCGGCCTGAGAAGAGGCGGGGGCCGTTCCAACTCTACGGCCCCGACCCGGCCTTTCGCCGGAACGCCTGTCGGAGCGTTTCGACGTTCGGCAGGAAGAACGCCGCGATCTCGATCGCGGCGCTCGCGCGTTCGATGAAAGCGAGCTTGTCGCGCGGACCGAGCCGCGAGCCCCATTCGGCAGCAAGCCAATCCTGCACCTGTTGCCCGTGTTCCACGGTGAGCCCGATCGATGGCAACACGTCGGCCTCGGCGAGCAGCACCGCTTCGAAGGCGATCCGCGGATCGCGCAGGCCACGCTCGAGCAACCCGGGAATCGCGGCTTCAGCCGGATGGTCATCGGAGCTGTCGCCGGCGTGCGCTCGGGCACGCTCGAGGTGTCGGTCGACGTGGTGGTCGACGTGTCGGTCGAGGTGGCGGTCGAGGTGGCGGTCGAGGCAGGAGCGCGCGAACGGCACACCGGTGCGCGGCTCGGTCGCGAGAACCAGGGCATGCAACTGATCGCGCAACTCGACGCTCACGCCCGCTGCGTGCAGATAGGGCGCGGCGCGCCTGGCCGACTGGTCTTCGAGCCGAAACGGAGAATCCGCGCTTCTCGAGCCGTCGTGGTGAAAATCGTGAATCAGCGCGGCGGTGACGACGCGCGCGATTCGTCCGCGCGAAAGTCCGCAAGCCCGCGCGAGATAGCGCGCGCACAACACCACCTCGAGGAAGTGTCTCGCGTTGTGATAGCCGTGCGAAACTCCCGCGCCGATCCCGCGGTCGATGTCGGCCGCGATCGCGACGCCCGCGCGGTGCAGCGCGTTCGAGCGGCCGACGCCGGCGCTCGAGATCGCAAGCGAGTACGCCGTCCTGACCGGGTCGGTGCGTTTCGCGATTCGCTCGAAGCAGGCGACCATCTCGATCGCGACCCGATGGGGGTCCTGTGACGCGGCCGCAGCGAACGGGGCCCGGGTGAGGTCCTCGGCGTCAGCCATTGCTGCGTCTACCGCAGGTCCGAGCCCAGTTCGCGCGCCAGGTCCTCGATGACCGGTGCCGCCGCGTCGAAGTCGTATTCGGACAGCAGGCGCGCGAGCAGCGCGACGCGTTTCGTCTGCCCGGCCTCGGCGAGTTGCGCGCTCTGCCGATCGAGTTCCTCCACCGCATCGAGTTCCGCGTCGGCCACCAGTGCGGCGAGCTTGCGCAGACCGTCGACGAGCGGGGCCCGATCGGCTCCGCCGCCGGGTACGCAGGGCTGAGCACTGCCGGTCGCTGCGACGCGGGTCGGTGCGTCCGTGGAAACTTCGCCCGGGCCGTCGGTGAGATCCTCGACCACCGCGCGCATCGCCGATTCGACCGCCGCCAGCAGTTCCTGGTCTGCCGGGCTCGCTGGTTCGCGCAGCGCGGCTTCCAGCGCCGAGGCGTATTGCGAAAGCCCGGATGCGCAAATACTCGCCGAGAGCCCCTTGAGCGTATGGGCGACGCGCAGCGCCGACTCGCGGTCACCGGCGCGCAGGGCGACCGCGATTCGCAGCGGCGCGTCGGCCTCGGACTGAACGAAGCGCTGCTCCAGGCGACCGAGCAACACTGCGTTGCCGCCCAGGCGTCGCAGTGCGGTGGCGCGGTCGGTGAGCGTCCCCGGCGAGCGTAACGCGGAGCGCGCCGCGGGATGGGGGGGTTGGCGGGGAGCGGGGTCGGGCGCAGTGTCGGGCGCAGTGTCGGGCGCAGGCTGGCGCGCAGGGTCGGGCGCGGACGCCGGCATTTCGCTGTCGCCGCCCCCGCGCTCCAGCCACTTTCGCAAGGTCGCGAACATCGCGCCGACATCGATCGGCTTGGCGATGTGATCGTTCATTCCCGCCTCGAGGCAGCGCTCGCGGTCCCCGGCCATCGCGTTGGCCGTCATCGCGATGACCGGTAGCGCAGCGTTGCGCGGGTCGCGCCGGATCTCGCGCGTGGCTTCGAATCCGTCCATGACCGGCATCTGGCAGTCCATCAGCACCGCGTCGAAGCGCGCGCCGGCCAGGCGATCGAGCGCTTCGCGCCCGTTTCCGGCCACTTCGACCGATGCGCCGGCCTCGCCGAGGATCTCCAGCGCGACCTCCTGATTGACGGCGTTGTCCTCGACGAGCAACAGGTGCTTGCCCTGCAGGAGGCCGCCGGCTCCCTGATCGACCGTGGCCGTCCCTCGCTCGCGAGGCCGCCGGGGCGAACGCCCGCCGCGAGCGGCGACGATCGTGTCGAGCATCGTCGAAGGGCTCGCCGGCTTGACCATGACACCTCCGAGGCTCAGCCCCTTCGCGGCGGCCAGCAGGTCGTCGCGGCTGTAGGCGGTGGCCATGATCAGGGTCGGTGTCGGTGTCGGTGCCTGCGCCGCGCCGGCGTGGATCCGGCGAATCGTCTCCACGCCGTCCATGCCCGGCATCTGCCAGTCGACCAGCGCCAGGTCGAACGGATTGCCCACCGACGCTGCGGCCTGCAACGCCGCGATGCCCTCGGCGCCGCTGCTGGCCGATTGCGCGTCGAACCCCAGCGAGCAAAGGCCCGACACGAAGATCTCGCGCGCCGCGGCGCTGTCGTCGATCACCAGCACGCGCAATCCGCGAACCTCGTCGGCACGCGAGTCGCCCTCGACGCGCGCGCCGGCCTGAACGCCGAAGAGCGCGTCGAAGAAGAACCGGCTGCCGACGCCTGGCTCGCTCTCGATGTCGATCTCGCCGTCCATCATCTCGACCAGGCGCCGGCTGATGCTCAGCCCCAGTCCGGTGCCCCCGTATCGCCGCGTGGTCGACGCGTCGGCCTGCGTGAACGCGGTGAATAGCCGGGCGCGTTGCTCGGGCGTGAGCCCTATTCCGGTGTCGGACACTTCGAAGTGCAGGCGTGCCTCGTGCTCGTTGCCGTCAATGCGATGCACCCCGATGGTGATTTCGCCGGCCTCGGTGAACTTGATCGCGTTGCTCACCAGGTTCGTGAGTACCTGGCCGAGCCGCAGCGCGTCGCCCACGAGCCCGATCGGTACGTCCGCTCCAACGTCGAACATCAGCTCGAGGCCCTTTTCCTGCGCCTTGACGACGTGCAGGTCGGCGAGCGACTGCAGCACGTCCTCGAGCGAGAAGGGGACGCGTTCGAACTGGATCTTTCCGGCCTCGATCTTCGAGAAATCGAGGATGTCGTTGATGATCCCGAGCAGGCCCCTGGAAGCGTTGTCCACCTTGGTCAGGTAGTTGCGCTGCTTGTCGTCGAGTTCGGTGCGCAACGCCAGGTGCGTCATTCCGATGATCGCGTTCATCGGCGTGCGGATTTCGTGGCTCATGTTGGCGAGGAAGTCGGACTTCATCCGAGAAGCTTCCTCGGCAGCGTGTTTCGCCTGCTGCAGCTCGGTGATGTCGAAGTAGGTGAGCATGCGCCCGCCGTCGGGCAGCGCGATGCACTGGTAGCGGATGATCCGGGCGTCGCTGAGGCGCATGTCGGTGGGCGCGATCGTGCCCTCGCGTACGGCCTGCACGCGGGCTGCGAGGTGCTGTTCGAACCCGCCGGAGATGTCGTGGTGGCCGTACAGGCCCTTGTCGTGGACGTGTCGCACGAGGTCCGCCATGCTCGCGCGGGACTCGATCATCTCGTCGGACACCGACCACATCGAACGAAACGCGCGGTTGGCGATTCGAGCGTGCAGATCGGGACCCATGAAGAGCACCGCGTAGTCGATCGCGTCGAGCACCGCGTTGAACTCGGCGAGCAGCGCGTTCGTGCGCCGCATCGCCTCGTCGAGTTCCTGCTCGCGCAGCTTGAGGTCGGACACGTCGGTGTAGATCGACACCAGCGAGCCGTTGGGCGTGCGGTGGTCGCTGATCTGCAACCACACGCCGCTCGACAGATACTGCATGCGGGTTTCGCCGGGGTGCTTGCGCGCCTCGAGCACCTTGTCGATCCACTCCCCAGGGTCTCCCTTGGCCAGCGGAAACAGGCCGTGCTCGAGCGCCGAGCGCAGGATGTCCTCCATGCGCGTTCCGGGTCGCACCATTTCGGCGACCGCACCGAACCAGGTCCGGTAGCGTGAATTGCACACTGCGATGCGGTCCTCGGCGTCGAACAACGCGAAGCCTTCGGACATCGCCTCGATCGCGGTCTCGAACATCGTTTGTGCGGTGAGTGCCGCGTCGCGCGTGCTCTCGAGCTCGCGCTCGCGCGCCTTGAGCTCGGTGATGTCGCTCACCGCGCCCACCAGCCGTACGACGTGCCCGTTGTCGGCACGCAGCATCAGCGCGCGATCGTGGACCCAGCGATACTCGCCGCTCGCGACGCGGATCCGGTACTCGGTGCTGAACTGTTCGCCGCGACCGCGGAACTGATCGCGCACCGTCTGCGCGTAGCGCGATGCGTCCTCGGGGTGGACGCGTTCGAACCACATGTCGGAAACGAAACGCGACGTGTCGAAGTCGAACAACGTTCGCAGGCGGTCCGACACGTACAACTCGTTGGTTCCGACTTCCCAGTCGTAGAGGCCCTCGCTCACCGCGGTCGTGACGTATTCGAGTCGTTCCTGCTGCTCGCGGATCCGGGTTTCGGCGGCACGCGCTTCGGTCACGTCCTGGTAGGTCACGACCATGCCGGTGCTCGTGAGGGGACGATACCGGGCGATCAGCGTGCGGCCGTCGGCAAGCGGCACCTCCACCTGACGCGGCTCCCAGCGGTTCAGGTCTTCGATCCGTTCGACCACCTGCGTGTTCGCGTCGCCCGGTCCGTAGTCGCCACGCGCGGCGTTGTAGCGGTAGATGTCGGCGAGCAGCACGCCCGGCCGGCAAAGCGACTCGGGCAGGTCGCGAAGCTGGTGAAAGCGCCGGTTGCACATCTTCAGGCGCAGGTCGCGATCGAAGATCGCGAAACCCTCGCTCAGCTCATCCAGGCCGGCGACGATCTCGGCGTCGGTGTCGGCGTCGGCGTCGGTGTCGGTGTCGGCGTCGATGTCGGCGTCGATGTCGGCGTCGATGTCGGCGTCGCCCGTCGCGTCGGCCCGGCCACGGTTGCCGGCATCGGTCATTGCGTCACTCCGGCCCGTCTCATGCCGGCTTCCGGTCCGGCTGGTT
The DNA here is from genome assembly GCA_963696745.1 of uncultured beta proteobacterium. GTDB lineage: Bacteria > Pseudomonadota > Gammaproteobacteria > Burkholderiales > Burkholderiaceae_E > Quisquiliibacterium. The sequence goes on along the minus strand of CAVOLL010000010.1, from coordinate 515,461 downwards.
CCAGCGAATCGAATGCGCGGACACCGGCGCATGAAAGCCCTTGAGCGAGAGCGAACCCGCCGGCTCGGCCGTAATCCCGGCTTCCTGCGCGGTGTCCTCCAGACTGCCGAGCACGCGTTGCGATACCAGGATCTGCCCCCCCTGCGCTTCGCCGCAAAGCCGTGCGGCGAGGTTGGTCACGACCCCGATCGCGCCGTAGTCGCGTCGCCCTTCATAGCCGATCGCGCCGATCGTGGCGTGTCCTTGTGCGATGCCGATGCCCATCAGGAGGTCCACGCCGATCCTGCGCCATCCGCGCGCCACGTCGATGAAATGCTGCTGCATCTCGACCGCCATCTTCACCGCGCGATGCGCCGGATCCGGAATCTGCACCGGATCGTTGAAGAAGATCATCATCCCGTCGCCGGCGAAGCGCTCGAGCGTGCCACCGTGCGTCATCACCAGCGCGCCCATCGCCGAGTGGTAGTCGCCCAGCACGCGCATCACGTCCTCTGGGTCCGACACCTCGGCGAATGCGGTGAAACCGCGCAGGTCGAGGAACACGACGACGATCTCGCGCCTTCGGGTCTTGAGCGGATCTTCGGTCGAGCCCGAGAGAATCAGGTCCGCGACCGCAGGCGAGAAGAAGCGGCGCAAACGCCCCATCCGTTCGAGCTCGGCGACGCCGTCGGCCACCCGCGTTTCGAGCGATCGGTTCCATCGTTCCAGTTCGCGCGTCTGGCGCGCCAGCGTGAGGTGGGTGTGTACGCGCGCGAGGACGATCGGCGCGCTGATCGGCTTGGTGATGTAGTCGATCGCGCCCATCTCGAGCCCGCGCGTCTCGTCGTCGACTTCGTTCATCGCCGTCACGAAGATGATCGGAATCGATCGGGTTCGCGGGTCGGACTTGAGGCGTTCGCACACTTCGTGTCCGTTCATGTCCGGCATCATCACGTCGAGCAGGATCAGGTCGGGCGGGGGATCGGACAGCGCGATGCGCAGCGCGCGCTCGCCCGAGGTGGCCGCCTTGGTTCGATAGCGCCCGGCGAGGATCTCGCCGAGCAGATGCACGTTGGCGGGCGTGTCGTCGACGATCAGGATCGTTGCGCGATCCTCGTCGGAACCGGACTTCGACGCCTGCGCGTCGTGCGACGGGGGCGGCGAACCGTTGTGCGCGTCGGACATCGTTCGGGCTCAGGCCGGCAACGGCGGCTGCGAACCGGGTGTCGTCCGCGGCGCGGGGCCGTCTTCGGGGGAACGCACACGCGCGGACTCGGCATCGCGAATCAGCCGGCCGACCACGAGACGCATCATGTGAAAACCGAGCTTCGGGTTCTGGTAGTAGAGCTTGTACATTCCGTCGGCGGTGAGCGAATGCAGTTCGCAGTCGGTGACGCATTCGAGGCTCTGCGTGCGTTTGTTGTCCGGCGAGAACAGGCCGATCTCGCCGACCAGCGACCTCGCGCCGAGCGTCTCCCCGTATTCGACCAGGCGAACGTCGCCGCTTTGCACGTAGAGCATCTCGTCGGCCGCGTCGCCGCGCCGCCAGAGGATCTCGCCCGCCCTGGCAAAGCGCTGTGTCATGTGCGGCAACAGCCATTCGGCCAGCGGCGTGTCGGATCGCGCCGACTCGATCTGCCGGATCAGGCGGCGAATCTCCAGCGCGCGTTTCGCGTTGATCGGCAGCAGGATCGCGTGCAGCCCCAGCACGATCATGTTCGACTCGATCAGACCGTAGAGGATGAAGGTGAGGTTTGCCGAAAGCGCCGCCACGCGCAGCGGCAGCATGCTCTTCATCAGGAAACTCGCCAGCGATATCGCGGCTCCGATCAGACCGACGACGAGTCCCAGAGTGATCGTCATTTCCTTTCCTCCGGGCCCGTCGCTTCGTTCTGTGCACTGGCCGCCGGCTTCGGCGCCGATCCCTTCGTGACCCCGCGCGCGGCGTACGCGGCGGTGCCGCGGAAGATGTACGAGAAGCTGTTGCCGTGGCTCATGCTGTCGAACAGCGCCCGGGTCTCGCGCGCCAGCGACTCGGAGGTGCGGATTCCGCGCTCGATGTCCGCGTAGGGCTCGGTGGAGTTGCGGCCGTGGCCGGGGAAGATCTCGTTGATCCGATAGTTGAGCAGCTTGCGCAACGACCCGTTGTAGTCGCTGTTGCTGCCCGAGGCGAAGATCCCCCCGAGGATGCCGCCGGCGAAGATCGTGTCGGCGGTGAACATCAGCTGCTGTTCGGGTTCGTAGAAACACACCGCTCCGGAAACGTGCCCGGGCGTGTGGATCGCGCGCAGCGCGCAGCCGCCGAGGTCGAACATGGCGTCCTCGGGGAACTGCACGTCGATGTGAAACGACGAAGGCTTGAGGTCGTAGACGTCGCTGCCCATCACGAAGTCGTCGAGCATGTCGATCTTGTTGGCCGCGCGTGGGTGCGCCGCGACGATCGTGCTCGCCGGGAAGTACGGCGTGGATCCGCAGTGGTCCATGTGCTCGTGGGTTAGCAGCACCATGTCGATCTGCTCGGGCGCCAGGCCGAGGCTTTCGAGGTGGGTCTTCAGGTACGGGTAGTCGTAGGGCAAACCGGCGTCGATCAACACGTTGCGCCGCGTGCCACGCACCAGGTAGACCTTGCATCCGCCGCCGCCCGGTTCGCCCATCAGCCAGTAGACGTTCTCGCGCAGCTGCTTCCACGCCGAGGGTTTCGACGACGTGCCGCCTCCGCCGCCCACCGCGGCGTGCTGCACCCAGTCGCGCTCGCCGTCGCGCAATCGCTGCGAGAGCATCTGCATCACCATGATCGCGAACGCCGGCTGCTGCCCGACCAGGTAGACGAAGTGCGCGTGGTCGATCTCGACCAGCTCGGTGCCGGCCTCGACCGCGATCGCGTCGGCGGTGCGCGGAACGTCCTCGATCAGGGCGATCTCGCCGAATAGCTGCCCGACGCCGATGCGGCGCAGGAACTGCGACTCGCCCTGCGCGTTCTTCTGGCGAAACTCCACCGCGCCCGAGCGCACCGCGTACATGTGGCGCCCGGAATCGCCTTCGTGAAATATCGTCTCGCCGGCCGCAAAACGACGCGTGAGCGTTTCCGGAAAGAATTCGTGCTCCACCCGCTCCTCCCTGTTCGTCGGCTCGATGCCGATCGGTAACGGGAGCGCGATTCGATGCAACCGGTCTGACTGCCGGTTCGGAACATTGCGTCCCGATGATGTTGTAGGGCTACGGTAGCAGTTTGCCGGCGGGAACGGCAACAAAAAAAACGTCGAGGCGCGACCGGATGTCGCGCGCGACGCGTTGCCGGCGTCTATCGTCGTGCCGTGCCTGGATCAAGCCTGGCGCGAATGCCTTTGGACATAGCGACGAAGAACACCGTCCATCCTCGCTTGCCATCCTTCCCCGGTTGACCTGAAGTAGGCAACGACTTCCGGGCTATAACGGACCGACAGCAATAGCTTCCTTTTCTCCGACTTCGGCCTCCCGCGAACCGAGCGCATTGGAACCATCGCCTTCAGTTGAGCCGCCGATAGCGGCTTCGCATCCGGATCTGACTTGGCTGCCGCAATGATCTTTCTATTCTCGGCAACGCTGGGAACTTCAATCGGCGTTTTCCTGGCTGGCTTTGATGGCTTCGACATAGTGCTTGACCTCGCGTCGGTTGGCGCGCCGCAGACTGATAATTCTTCGCACATCGCGTCTATCGACGAATGCCACGAAGTAGAGAACTCCCCTATTCGGCGCCAGGGCAATCATGCGCGACTCACCGTACTCGTACCGGTCGTCGACCCAGACGAGCGCTTCGTTCCAGTCAAGCTCAACGGCCATCACCAACGAAATGCCGTGCTTCAGAAGGTTGTTCGCATCCTTGGCGGAGTCAAAGTCGATTCTCGTCATTTAATGTAGCTACAATAAAGAGGCGCGTCAAGGGAATCGATGCGAGTTTCTCCGCTGATCGACGGCGATCGTCGTGGATTAGTCCACCGGTTCGACGACCTCCGAATTAGGCGCTCAGCCCAATAGCGCGAGCGCTTCGCAGCGCGTTCAATGGCTCCTGCGCACACCAACGAACCGGAGCCGCGAAATGATCGTCCAGCAATCCCCTTCCCCTGTTTCGTCAACGCCTGTTTCGTCAACGCCGGCCGCGGCGCGCCGTCGCCAGCGCGGACAAGGCATGACCGAGTACATCGTCATCGTCGCGCTGATCGCCGTCGCGGCGATCGGCATCTACACGCTGTTCGGACAGACGATCCGCAACCAGACCGCAGGTCTCGCACTCGAGATGTCCGGGCAGGATGCCTCGGGCGCGATCGGCAACGCGCAGACCAACGCCAACACCGCGCAGACCAACGCCAACGTGCGCAAGGGTCTGGACAACTTCAACGCCAGCAACCGGCCCTGAGTCGCGCGCATACCGGGTGCTCGAGATGAACGCGATCCGCACGCGGCACGCACGGCCCGACGCCGGCCAGGCGCTCGTGCTGTGTCTGCTCGTGCTGGTCGCGGCGGCGCTCGGCCTGTACTTCCTGTTCGGCACCGCGCAGGTTTCGTCGACCCGCCACCGGCTGAACAACGCCGCCGACGCGGCCGCCTGGAGCGCGGCGTTGTGGCGCGCGCGCGTCCTCAATTATCACGCCTATGCGAACCGCGCGGTCATCGCACAGGAGGTCGCGATCGCCCAGGCGGTCACGCTTGCGTCCTGGGCCCGGTACTTCGAGACCTTCACCGGCACGGCGGCGGCGATCTCGGCGGCGTATCCCCCGGTATCGGCGGTGCTCGCGGTCAGCGCCGATCTCGCGCGAACCGCGTCGCTGGTCGCGGCCCAGACCGCCGCCGAAGAGATTGCCGCGCGCGACACGTACAAGCGCCTGCTCGCGCTGAGCCAGGAAGTACTCCAGCGTTCGGTCGACACCTTCGGGTTGGGCGCAGTGGCCAACGAAGTCGCGCGCGCAAACGACCGACGATTCTTCGCCTTCGCGCTCCCCGAGGACGATACCGGTGTGCCCACGCGGCGCTACGAGGGTGCCGATCGTGCGCGGCTCGGCGCGCTGGTCGACGCATCGCTCGACGGTTTCGTCAAGGGCCCGCGCGGATTGAACCTCACGCTGTGGCTTCTACCGAGCCTGTGCTTCGGCAATCCGATCGCCGGACCCGACGCGTGGTTTCACGAACTGCACAAGCGTGGCGGCACGGTCATGGCGCCCGATCTCGAGCGCTGGGAGGCGGGCGACACGATGTCGCTGCACGGCTGGCGTCCGCGTTCCGGTCTTTTCGGCGCGTTCCGCGGCTGCCGTCGCTACGAAGCCTTGCCGCTCGGCTGGGGCGGCGCCGAAGCTCCCGGCCTCGACGATCAGGGTCTGCCCGCGAGCGCGGGCGGATTCCTCGCGAACCCCGGCGACGTCAGGCACAACGCGATGGCCGCCGCGCTCGCAGAGTCGGAAATGCTCGAGCAGGCGTCGGGCCAATACACGGCGTTCAGCGGTATCGCCGAGGTGCGTGACCTCGACTACGCCGCGCTCGCCAACCCGCGCTTCCCGCGCAGTGCGGTCGCCATCCTCGCGCGTGCCGAGGGAGGGGACACGCGCACCGCCAACGTCCTCAACGTCGGTGTCGGGCGCCTGCGCATGCAGGAGAACTACGCGGGCAACCGGTTCTGGGCGCTGGGCACGGCCGAGGTCTATTTCCGGCGGCCGTCTTCGGCGCCGGCACGTCAGGAGTTCGCGAGCCTCTACAGCCCCTACTGGCAGGTTCGCCTTACCGAGCCGAGCACCGCGCAGCGGGCGAGGGCGCAGGCCTATGTGCGCTGAATCGTTGCGCAAGCGCTCGCTCGCGGTCGCTCGGCGCCGCGCGCGCGGGCAGGCGCTGATCGAGGTGCTGGTCGGTGCGATCGCGCTCGTGCCGTTGCTGTTGCTGGTGGCGTGGCTCGGCAAGGTTCAGGCGCTGCGCCAGGCCACGATCGCCGCGTCGCGGTCTCTCGCCTTCGAGTGCAGCGTTCGCGTCGACGAGTGTGGCGAGCCGGACGGCGTCGTGGGTCTCGCCGACGAGGTGCGCCGGCGCTCGTACTCGCGACTCGACGCGCCGGTGTTCGCGGTCGATCGGCTTGGCGACGACCCCGCGAGCGGCGAACGCAATCCGATGTGGGTCGATCGGGGCAACCGACCGCTGATCGAGCGATTCGGTGACATCGGCGTGCATGTCGCGCGCCAGTCCTTCGACGCGGGCGCGTCGCTGGCGAGTTCGCGCGGCGGAAATCTGGTGTCCGACGCGGCCAGCCTGCTCGACGAGCAGGCCGGTCCGGGGCGTTTCGGCCTCGACATCCGCTCGGGGCTGCTCGATGCCCAGCTCCAGGTCGCGATGTCCTCCTCTGCACGCCCGAGCTTTCGCAACCAGCTCGACTCGATCCCGCTCACGCTGCGCGCACGCACCGCCATTCTGGTCGACTCCTGGAATGCCTCGGGGCCCTACGGTGGCGATCCGCGCAGTGTGCACACTCGGGTCGAACGCGGGCGCCAGATCCTCGCTGCGTACGAAGCGACGATCGATGCGCGCTACCTTCCCACCCGCGGCTTCCTGGCGCTGATGGACATGATCGGACTCGAACCCAGGGGTGGTGCGTTCAGATACCACGATGTCGACGTCGACATCGTCCCGCGCGACCGGCTCGGGTCCGCTACGCGCGATGCCTCGCCCGCGCCGTCCGTTCCGACGTGGGACGCGCCGTGAAGCTGGGGGTGGCATTGCGCACCGTGGGTGCGTTCGCCACGGGCGCGTTCGCCACGGGTGCGTTCGCCACGGGTGCGTTCGCCGCGAGTGCGTTCGCCACAAGCGCCGCGATTGCGCGACGGTGTGTCTGCCTGCTCGTCGCGTGTCCTCTCGCGTTCGTCTCGGGCGAGGCGGAATCGGCCTCTCCTGATGCACTTGCAGCGCCTCGCGAGCCCGTCGTCGCGGAGTGGCTGGCGTTCGCGTCGAAGGTCGACGAGGTCTTCGTGCGAGCCACGATCGAGGGTCGTTCGGTCAGCAGCTATCGCTTCGATGCCGAGGGCTCTCCGGCGCAGGTGTTGCGCGCCGCGCGCGACGCCTGGGCGGCTCGCGGGTCGCTCGAGACCGTCACCGCGCGCAGCGGTCCGTGGCAGGTGCTGTCGGCGCGCGACCAGGACGAGTATCGGACGCTCCAGGTCCGCGCACGCCCCGGCGGTGGCGTGTCGGGAATTCTCAGTGTGTGGCACGCGATGACGGCGGCGCCGCGCACTGCGAGCCTGAGTTCCGCGCTGCTGCCCGCCGGGGCGATCGTGCTGCGCAGCATCGGCGCGGTCGACGGCGGGCAGGCCGGCGAAACCATTGTTGCCGTGAGTGCGAACGGACTCGACTGGGTCGCCGGGGCGGTCGATTCGCTGGCGCGCGGCGCGGGTTTCCGCCGCGATCGAATCGGCACGCGCGCGGCGCTTCATGGCGAAGAGGCGATGTTCTTCAAACGAGGTTCCGCCGAGCTCGCGATCACGCTGGTCGAGGGCGAGGGCGGCACCGCGATCGTGATCCACCAACATCGGAGCGGCCGATGAACCTGCGAGCGGGGCGATCGGGTCGTGGCACTCCGTGCGCTGGCGCCGCCCAGGGCGGCCAGAGCACGGTCGAGTACCTGATCGTCGTGTCGCTGTTCGTCCTCGCGTTCGCGCTCGGCCCCGACAGCGCGCTCGAACTGCTTGTTCGCGCGGTCGCGTTTCGCTATCAGATGTTCACTTTCGCGATGTCCCAACCATGAAAGTACTCGCGCTGCTCGGCAAGTATCGCAACACGCTGCTGCTGATCGCCGCACTCGCGCTCGGCGGGCTCGCGGCGTTCGGCGCGCGCGGCTACATCAGCGAACAGCTCGCGATCGAGCGCGAGCGTCTGATACCGAATCAGCCGATGACGTCGGTCGTCGTCGCCAAGCGCGACCTGCCCAGGGGCGAGGCGGTCGACGCGGATTCCATGGCGGTTCGCGAGATCCCGAGGGAATTCGTTCCCGCTAGCGCGATCTCGCCGCAACGCTTCGATGGCTACGCCGGTGCGCGGTTGGTCCAGCCGATGCGCGCCGGCGAGCCGCTGATCGCTTCGAACATCGAGGGTGCGGACCCCACGAGCTTCAGCGCGAAGGTGCGCCCGGGGATACGCGCGATCACGCTCGCCGTCGACGAGGTGAACTCCCTCTCGGGCATGCTCCAGCCCGGCGACCGGATCGATCTGCTGCTGTCCGTACGCCTGCCCTCGGGCAGCACGACGCCGCTCGCACAGGAGGTCACGCGCCCGCTGTTGCAGGATTTGCGCGTGCTCGCCACCGGTCGACAGGTGCGTCCCGGTGCGGACGAACGCCAGGGGCGCACGTTCACCGCGATCACGGTCGAAGCCACCGCCGAGCAGGCACAGAAGCTCGTCGTCGCGCAGCGCATCGGAAAACTCACGGCCACGCTTCGTAACCCGGAAGACCGTTCGCCGGTCGAACAGCGCCCGATGGACGTCTACGGGCTGCTCGACCTCAAACCGCTACCGCCCGCGCCGCCGCCGATCGCGCCGACCGAGATCATCGTCGGCGGACAGGGTGCGCAACGAAACGCCGCGTCGCCGGCATCGATGCTCGCGACGGTGGTTCCCGCCGTGCCGGTCGGTCCGACGGTGCCCGTCGCGCCGGCACCAGGCAAATGAACAGGAGCGAGTCCAGATGATCCTATTCCGTCGCCAGCCTGTTCGCGCGGCCGTCGTGTGCGTCGTGTTCGCAGCCTTCGTCGTTCCGACACGCGCGGCCGGGGACGACGAACCTCCCCCGGACATGCGCGATGCGATGCCCGTCGGCAGTTTCGCCGGCGGACTCGCCCGGGCCGCCGTCACCCCGGCGCAAGCGCTCGAGCTCTACATGGGGCAGGCGCAGGTGATCGAGGCGGGCGATGTTCGCCGGATCGTGATCGGCAATGGCAAGGTCATACAGGCCGTCGCCCTGGACGACGGACAGGTGCTGGTGCTGCCCGAAGGACCTGGCCAGAGCACGTTGCACCTGTGGGGACGCGACGGCACGCAGCGCCACATCGTCGTCAACGTCGTTGCTGCCGACGGAGCGCGGGTTCTCGCCGAGGTGCGCGCGATGCTCGGTCCGTCCGCCAACACGACGGTGCGAATCGTCGGCGACAAGCTCGTCGTCGAGGGCAGCATCGCGAGTGACGAGCAGGCCGCACGACTGGCCGAGGTGTCCAGGCGTTATCCGCAGATCGTCAGCCTCGTCGCCAGGGTCGGTATGCAGCCGATGATCGCGATGGACGTGCGAATGGTCGAGATCCGGCGCGACGTGCTCGAGTCGCTCGGTGTGCGCTGGTCGCCCAACGCGGCCGGCCCGTCGTTCGGCATCGTCGGCGACCTGCACCGCAGCGCGGCGCTGCGCCCCGGAGGTCCGGCCGACGGATTCGGCGGGATCGAGATCCGGCCGCGCGTACCGCCGTTCGCCACGGCGCTGGGGCTGGCGACGTCGATCGCCTCGATGATCAACCTGCTGGCGCAAAACGGCGACGCGGTCGTGCTCGCCTCGCCCACCCTTTCGTGCCGAAGCGGGGGCAGCGCGCGCTTCGTCGCCGGCGGCGAACTGCCGATTCCGTACTCGACCGGCATCGGCAGCACGTCGGTCATCTTCAAGGAGTACGGCGTCAAATTCGAAGTGAGCCCGGTGGCGACCGAATCCGGCGTGATCGCGGCCAAGATCGCCACCGAGATCTCGGCGGTGAACTTCGACGTCATGGTCAAGGAGGTGCCGGGCCTTACCAAGCGTCGCGCCGAGACGGAGGTAAACCTGCGCGAGCACGAGACGCTGGTGATCGCGGGGCTGCTGAGCGAAGAGTCCTCGCGCAGCATCGACCGGGTTCCGGCACTGGGCGATCTGCCGGTGATCGGCAACCTGTTCCGGTCGCGCGCATTTCGCGACCGGCAGACCGAACTCGCCGTGTTCGTCACGCCGCGCTTCGTCGAAGCGCAAGCCGGCAACACCGTCACCCGCGCTGCCGCAGACCACGAAACCGGCAACGCGCAGGCGCTCGACGCGCGCGTCGAGCGCGCCAAAACCCGTATCAGGATGCTCGACTGAGAGGAACCGATGATCACGATCACGATAGACGCCGACGGCGAGACCACGCGCACGATGCGTATCGAGCGCTTCCCATGCCGAATCGGCCGCCATCGCGAGGCGGACGTTGCGCTCGCGGGTTGGCGCGTCGCCAGGGCGCACGCCGAGATCCGCCGCCTCGCCAGGGGCTGCAAGCTGGTCGATCTCGGCAGCATCGGCGGCACCTGGGTCAACGGCGAGCGCATCGTCGAGTACGCACCGCTGACCGAGGTCGACGAGATCTCGATCGCCGGCTACCGGATCCGGATCGTCGCGAGCGAGGAAGACGCGAGCGGCCATCCAATGGTCGCACTGCCTGTCAAAACCGCCGCGCGATCCATTGGGCGGGGCGCGACCGCGCGTTGCGCCGCGATCGATCTCGAGCCGATGCCGGTCGCAGCTGCGCGGGTCGCCGATGGCGGCGAGCGCGACCTCCAGCGCGACGTCCAGCGCGACGACCAGATGCAACACGCACTCGAAGCGCGACGCGTTCTTCACAGGCGACTGCTGCAGACGATCGACCTGCGGCGCAAGGACATCCGGCAACTGAGTTCCGGACAATTGCGCGCCGAGGCGCGATCGGTGCTCGTCGAACTGCTGCAGGCCGAGCGCGAGCGCTACGCGAATCTCGATCACGATACGCTGGTCGCCGACGTGCTCGACGAGGCCGTGGGGCTCGGACCGCTGGAGCGGCTGATGGCCGATCCCAGCGTGAGCGAGATCATGGTCAACGGCCCGGACGCCATCTACGTCGAGCGAGAAGGTCGAATCGCGCGCAGTGCGCTCGCATTCAGCGGGGAGGCGGCCGTGCGATCGGTGATCGACCGGGTGGTGGCGCCGCTCGGTCGACGGATCGACGAGAGCTCGCCGATGGTCGACGCGCGCCTGCCCGACGGTTCGCGCGTGAACGCGGTGATTCCGCCGCTCGCGGTGCGCGGCACGGCGCTCACGATCCGGCGATTCAACCGGCAGCTGCTCGATCCGGCTGACCTGATCCATCTGGAAAGCGCCTCGTGGGCGATGGTCGCCTTCCTGAGACTGTGTGTGGAACACCGTCGCAACATCGTGATCTCGGGTGGCACCGGCTCGGGCAAGACCACTTTGCTCAACCTGCTGTCGAACCTGATCCCGGCGCACGAGCGGGTCGTCACGATCGAAGACGCGGCCGAGTTGCGGCTCGCGCACGAGCACCTGGTGAGCCTGGAGGCGAGGCCGTCGAACGCCGAGGGCCGTGGCGCGGTCGGCATCCGCGACCTGGTACGAAACGCGCTGCGGATGCGCCCGGATCGAATCGTGGTCGGCGAGTGTCGCGGCGGCGAGGCGCTGGACATGCTCCAGGCGATGAACACCGGACACGACGGTTCGCTCACGACGGTCCACGCCAACAGTCCGCGCGACGTGATCTCCCGACTCGAGACGATGGTGATGATGGCCGGAATGGATCTCCCGATCGCTGCGATCAGGGATCAGGTCGCGTCCGCCATCCAGATCATCGTGCAACAGGCGCGCGACGCATCGGGCAGGCGTCGCATCGTCGAGATCGCGGAGGTCACCGGACTCGAGGGCACGCGCGTACAGATGCAGGCGCTGTTTCGTTGGGAACGCGGCGCGTTCGTCGCGTGCGGGGCGGTGCCGCAGTTCTTCGAGGCCTTGCGTGCCGACGGCGTCGCCGCGGACTGGAATCTCCTGGTCGAAACACAATGAGCACGACCAGTCGGTTCCGCCTCGGCCGGCGCCCCGTCCGCAGGGGCGTGCGGTGAACCTGCCCGCGCAAACCGCGTCGATTCCCGGGTGGACACTCGTGCTCGCGGGCGCGGCGGTCACCTTGCTCGCGTATCTGGTCGCGACCGCCATCGGGCGACTCGTCCCGGTACACCGGCGCCGATTCTCCGATACGGTTTCGCGTCGAATGCGGCGGATGCACCTGTTCATCGACCCGCTGCGGCTGTTCTCGCTGAACCTCGTCGTCGTGGTCGTCGCGTGCTCGCTGACGCTGCTGCTCACCGCGAGCATCGTGGCCACGGCGGTCGCGGCGCTCGCGTCCGGCTTTGTGCCGCGCCTGACGCTGAAAATCCTGCAGCGCCGTCGCCAGGCGGCTTTTCGCGGACAACTGGCCGATCTGATGATGATCACGGCCGGCGGTCTTCGCGCGGGGCTCAGCCTGGGTCAGTCGCTCGCGCAGACCGCGGCCGAGATCGATCCCCCGGCGCGCCAGGAGGTCGACCTGATGATTCGCGAGCAACGTCTCGGCGCCTCGTTCGACCGGGCACTGGCCGGACTCGAACGTCGGATGCCGCTGGAGGAAACCGCCCTGTTCGCCGCCGCGCTGCGCATCAGTCGCGAAACGGGCGGAAACCTCGCCGAAACGCTCGAGTCGCTCGCGCAGGCGATGCGCCGCAAGGTGGCGATCGAGGGAAAGATCCTCGCGCTCACTGCACAGGGGCGGCTGCAGGGCTGGGCGATGGGACTGCTGCCCGCGGTTTGCGCGGCTTTGCTCTGGTTGGTCGAGCCTGACGCGATGCGTTCCCTGTTTACCACCTGGTACGGGGCGCTCACCTGCGTGTTCGTCGCGATCATGCAATTGCTCGGACTGCACTTCCTGCGGCGCGTGATGCGGATCGACGTTTGATTCCACTGCGTCTGCGTCTGCGCCACCACAAGCATCGGAGGAATCGGATGATCGACTCGGCAATCGTGGTTCTGGCAGCGGCCGGTGCTTCGGTCGCGGTTGGTTTCGCCTGGCTCGCGTCGGTGCTGCGCGTGCCGATCGCCGTTTCGGCGCAAGCGCATACGCGGGATCGCGTTCCATTGTGGTGGCGCCTTTCGGCCCCGTTGTCGCGCCCGATCGCGGGCCACGTCGCGCCGTTGCTGAGCGTGCGCGCGCGTTTCGAGCGACGCGAGCGCCTGCGCCACGCGGGACTCGAGTTCGCGCTCGACGCGGAGTTGTTCGTCGCCGGGCAGTGCGCGGCTGCGATCGGGCTCGCCGCGCTCGTCGCTCTCGCCTGGAGCCCGCGCGGGTGGCCGCCCGCGGCTGCGTTGGTCGCTGCGGCGGTGCTCGGCTACCTGCTGCCGGCCAACTGGCTGCGCGAACGCGTCGCGTCCAGGCGCCGCGCACTGCTCAGGGACTTGCCGTTCTATCTCGACGTGATCACGCTCGCGCTCGAGTCGGGGTCGAATCTGTCCGGCGCGCTCGCCCACGCGGTGGACAAGGGCCCGCGCGGCCCCCTGCGCGACGAGTTCGAGCGCTTCCTGCGCGATGTGCGTGCGGGTCGCGAGCGTCGCGAGGCGCTTCGGCACCTCGCGCAGCGCGTCGCCGTTCCGGCGGTCGGCAGCCTGGTCGCCGCGCTTCTTCTGGCCGAGACGCAGGGCATGTCGCTCGGCCCGGTGTTGCGCGCGCAGGCCGAGCAACGACGCACCGAACGCTTCCTGCGCGCCGAGCGCCTCGCGATGGAAGCCCCGGTCAAGATGCTCGCACCGCTGCTGGTGTTCATCTTTCCCTGCACTTTCGTGATGTTGCTCTTCCCGCTCGCGGCACGGATGCTCGAAGAAGGGTGGTTGCGGTGAGCGCCGCGATGCGGTCCGATCGTCGCGAGAGTGAGCCGGGCGAGTGCGCTCGCGGAGCGCGGCTGCGTTTCGCGCCTCCCCGTGGCGCCGCGTCGGCGCGCCTCGGCGTCGATGGCCGTGACAAGACCATCTCCGTCGATGTCGCGAGTCGGTTCGGCGCGCGGTTGCGCGGCTGGCTCGGACGCGCGCGCGCTCCCCGAGTGCGCGGCCTCTGGATCACGCCGTGTGCGTCGGTGCACACCTTCGGAATGCGCTTCCCGATCGACCTCGTCTTCGTCGACCGCGCCGGAACGGTGTTGCGGATCGATCGCGCCGTCGCGCCGTGGAGGGCGCGGCATTGTGTAGGCGCGACGAGCGTGATCGAGTTGTGCGCCGGACGTGCGGCCGAAATGCTGCTCTCGCCCGGCCTTCGCTTCGAACTCAGGAGAGAGTGAAATGACCGTGCTCGATAGTCTGAAAGGGGCAGCGTGCGTCGTGCTGGCACTGTTGCCGCTCGCCGCGCCGGGATGGGACGGCTACTCCCCCGGCACCGGCGAGTCCGAGAGTCCCGAGGCCGCGCGGGCGACGCCCGCATCCGACGCGAGCCGGCGCACCCTGGCCGAGGCCGAGAGTCTCTATCGGGCGGGTCGCTGGCCGGTTGCCCTCGAAGCGTTCCGGGCGATCGTCGGCGCCGACCCGGACAATGCCCACGCGTGGCTGCGAATCGGCAACCTGCACCAACGCCGTCGCCAGTTCACCCAGGCCGCGAGCGCATACCGTCGCGCCGCGAGCCTCGCCGAGCGTGCGCCGGTCTCGCCGCCACATCGCGAGACCGATGCGGGCGCTTTCGCGCAGCGCGATCCAGCGCACGCCGCGCTCGGGGTGCGTGCGCGCGCGTTGATCAACCTCGCTGCGGTAAACCTCGAATTGGCCGAAGGCAGCGCTGGCCGCATACGATCGCGAAGTCGCGACCTTCGGCCCCACGCGGGCAGCGACGCGAGCCGCCGCTGCTCGCGAATCGATCGGACGCGACGCGGTGCTCGTTCATCGGCGGGTCGTCGCCAAAGGAGACGCCGACGCGGACCCTGCTGGCGCGGCTTCGGCTTCGGCTCCGGCTCCAGCGCCCGGCGCCACGCAAGGAGTCGCGCAAGGAGTCGCGCAAGGAGCCGCGATCGAGTACCTGAAAGGTGCGCCGCCGCCATGAGTCCGGGGCAACGGTATACGCGACTCCCGGCTGCGATCCGGAACGCTCGAACGCTCGGAACGCTCGCAACGCCCGCAACGCCCGCAACGCGATGCGCGGCGTCGCCGCGCTCGAAACGCTGCTGGCCGCGCCGATCGTTCTGTTGCTCGGACTCTTCGGCCTTGCAGTGGGTGCTGGTGTTCCACGGTTATCAGGCGGTCTCTCACGCGGCGATCGAGGCCGCGCGGGCCGGGAGTGTGGACCACGGTTCCGCAGCCGCGGTCGAGCGGGGGCTCGCACGCGGTCTCGCGCCCTGGATCTTCGGCGCTGGCGACCGCGCCGAGTACGACGAGGCGATCGAGCGCGCCGGAACGGAGTTGTCGCGCGGACGGGCCGCGGGGTGGGCCACGTGGCGGCGCATCTCGCCCACCCGCGAGAGTTTCTCCGACTGGGGCGTCGCAGCACGCGACGACGATGGCGAACTGGTCCCTGGCGTGCTCGAGATCCCGAACGACAATCTAGGCTTGCTGCCAGGCGCCTTCCGACCGGCCGGATCGGTCGCCGGCGATCGGCGCGGCGACCCGATCGGGGCCGCGTCCTCGCAGACCCTCGCCGATGCGAACATGCTCAAGATCGAGTTCCGCTACGGCGTCCCGCTCGTCGTCCCGTTCGTCGGGCGCTTCGCTGCACGCGTGATGCAGGCCTACGACGGTTGCGGCGACGCGCCCACGTCGATGCGACTGGGTCCGCTGGAGCTGCTTGGCACCGGCACCGTCGAACGGCCCGCGCGCGCGTGGACCTGCGACCACTATCGGGCGCTCGACGCGGCTGGAAGATCGCGTCCGCGCTGGCCGG
Organism: uncultured beta proteobacterium; assembly: GCA_963696745.1. Lineage (GTDB taxonomy): Bacteria > Pseudomonadota > Gammaproteobacteria > Burkholderiales > Burkholderiaceae_E > Quisquiliibacterium. The sequence goes on along the minus strand of CAVOLL010000010.1, from coordinate 499,793 downwards.
TACGCGTATCGGCGGCGATTCGCATGCAGAGCACCGCACGCGACCCCGACGCCTCGCCGGCACGCAGCGACGACCCGCACGATGCGGGGCCGCTGCCCGCCGGTCACGTCGGCGCGTCGAGCGAATTCGAGCCGACTCCTCTCGCGCGGGTCAATCCCGCGGGAGCGGGCCCCGGCGCCGACATGAGCGTCGACCGCGCCCCCGGCTTCCTTAGAATGGGCGCCGACCGATTGATCGAGGTACCGGGTATCTGTACGGCGCCGTGAAACGAATGCGCAAACCTACCGTCGCTACGCGTATCGACGCACTTCGTCGCGAGCTGCTGCTCGCAGCACTGGCGACGCAGGCGCTGGGCGTACACCGGTTCGCGAGCGCGAGCGCGAGTATGAGCACGAGCACGAGCACGAGCACGGCCGATGCCGATGCCGGTGCGCGCCTGCACCGCGTCGGTCCCGGGCGTGCGTTCACCGTCCCGTCGCAGGCCGCGCGCATCGCGCGCGGCGGAGACACGATCGAGATCGACGCGGGCGACTATCGTGGCGACACCGCAGTCTGGCTGCAGTCCCTTCTGACGATACGCGCGGTCGGTGGCACGGTACGCCTGTTCGCCGACGGACGAGCCGCCGAAAGCAAGGCGATCTGGGTGATCCGCCAGGGGCGCTTCGACATCGACGGGGTGGAGTTCCACGGCGCGCGCGTTCCGAGTCGCAACGGCGCCGGCATTCGTTTCGAGGGGGGAGGGTTGCGCGTGCGGCGCTGCCGCTTCATCGACAACGAGAACGGGATTCTCACCGGGAACGACGGTCTTTCCGAACTCGAACTCGATCGTTGCGAGTTCTCCGGACAGGCGCCGACGAGCGAAGGCTTCTCGCACAATCTCTACGTCGGCCGGATCGCCCGTTTCGAGATGCGCGCGTGCTGGTCGCATCACGCCAACGCCGGACACCTGGTGAAGACCCGCGCACGCCACAGTTACCTCTATTGCAATCGTCTCAGCGACGAACCGGGAGGGCGCGCGAGCTACGAGCTCGACTGCCCGAACGGTGGACTGGTGGTGGCGCTCGGCAACCTGCTCGCGCAGGACCCGGGCAACCGCAATCACACGCTGCTGTCGTTCGGTGCCGAGGGGTACCACTGGCCGCTGAACCGGCTCGTCCTCGCGCACAACACCTTTGCCAATCGCGGACCGATCGGCGTGTTCGTGCGCGACTACGCCGGGTCAGCCGCGGCGCTCGTCGAAAACAACCTGTTCGCCGGTGAAGGCCTCTTCGACGGGATCGCGCTCGATGCGACGCGGGGAAACCTGTTCGCGGCGCGTGCCGATTTCGTCGATCCGGAGGACTCTCGACTATCGGCTTCGCCCACGTTCGGCATTGCGTGGACGAGCTGTCGACGGCCTCGCGCGACCAGATCCCCCTGCTCGATCCAACGGACGAGTACCTGCATCCGCTCGAGTTGCGCGCGATCGCCGCGAACGCGCCTCGATCTCCGTGGGAGCGTTTCAGTCCTGAGCGTCGGCCAGAGTCGCGACGCGCGCGATCAGGTCTCGCCACTGCGCCGGATTCGAGAAGCTGTGGTCGGCGCCGGCCACTCGGACCACGGTGCCCTCGCGTTCGATTCGCTTGCGCCAGCGACGGTCGCGCCGGATCAACGACTCGGTTTCGCCCGCCGTCAGGTCATCCGCCGAGAGCACGGTGACGATCCGACCCCCGTAGTCGTTCAGCGCGGCGAGCAGCTGTTCGGGCAGGTCAACCGGGGCTGGCGCCGCCGTAGCGGTCGCCGCCGCGCCGGTCGCCGCCGCACCGGCCCCGGAAACGCGTCGCGCCAGGTGCCCGAAGCCTTCGAGCAGGTGCCGAAACGGGATCTTTCCGCTCAGCAACCGGCCCCAGAACTCGCCCGAGAGCAGGCGCCTGCCGTAGTAGGTGTGCACCATCGCGTCGGACAGACTCGCGTCGCTTCGCACCCACGGGTTGACCAGGCAAAGTCCGCGAGGTTCCGTGCCGCCCGCGCGCAGCGCCGGCAGCGCCAGCACCGCCGCCGATGCGCCGTCGCACAGTCCCCAGATCCAGAGAGGGGCATCGGCGCCGGCTTCTCGCGCCGCAAGCAGAACCGCGGCTGCGGCGGCGATATCGCGGTCCGATCGCTCGAAGGGACGCGCTTCACCGGGACTGTCGCCCCATCCGCCGACGTCGAAGCGCAGGGTCGCGATGCCTCGCGCGGCGAGCCCGCGCGCGAGTTCGACGAACATCCTGTGCGAGCCGACGCGCGTCTGCGGTTGCCCGGCGACGATCAGCATCATCGCCCGAGGCGGCAGCGCCGGTTGGCAGAGGATTCCGTAGAGTGGGCCCTGCTCGCCTTCGAAGGTGAGCGCGCGTTCGACGGCCGTCTCGGCAGCTTTGGCGCCGACCGTCGGTGCGGCCTCACTCGCCGCCGATTCCGCGCCGCTCACCGCCGGGACGGGGTCGTTGTTCGCAGGGTCGGCGCTGCCGCTCACAGCCGACCCGTTTCGGCAAGGAATGCCTCGCACGCCGCGAACGCGGCGACCGGCGTCGAGGGCTCGAGCGACGCCCAGAATGGTTCGCCCTGCACCGTGCGAAGGCTTCCGAGGTGCCCGGCGTCGAGCCAGCGGCTCGCGAGTTCGGCCAGCCAGAGCGGCGCCATCGCGTTGGGGCGCAGGATGCGTTGCACGCCGAGCATCAGCACCGGGTAGGGCGCGCCATGCTTGCCCACCGGCGGGGGGCGCATCTCCAGTGCCGACAGTTCATCGATCAGATCCCGGCGCAGCAGGTAGCCCCCCACGTTGACCGTGGCTGCGTCGACCGCTCGCGGCGGCTGCGCGGCCGCGGCTTGCGGCTCCTGCGAGGCGATCGTGGCGCCGTTCCCAGCGTCGCCGCGCGTCGATTTCGCCTCGTGGCTGCGATCGCCGGATTCGGCCATCGTCGCGACGCGCGCCAGCTTGAGCAGCGGTTCGAGCAGCCCCGCACCGGTGGGTGCCGGCTGCCAGAACACCACGCCGGTCACGATCTGGTCGAGCGCCGGGAGCATCTCGCAGGCGAGCAGGGCGCCCATTCGCGTGCCCCAGAGCACGAACGCACCGGGTGCGCGCGCGCGCGCGATGCTGCTCGCGAGCAGCAGGTCGGCGCGCCACTGCTCGAGCGTCGCTTCGCGGGTTTCTCCCGACGAGTCTCCGGTGCCGAACAGGTCGACGATCAGCGTCGTCCAGCCGGCATCGGCCAGGCGCCTCGCCTGCGCCACGATCGTGCGCCGTGCGAGCGTGGCCTCGTCGCCGAACGGCTGCACGCACAGGATCGAACCGCGCGGCTGCACGCCGGCCTCGGGCGCGACCCAGAGCGCGAAGCGCGTGCCGTGCGCGAATCCTTCGAGGAAGACCGGCTCAATCACCGTCTCGAACCACTATCGCGCGGCCCTCAGCCGAGCTTCGACTCGACGAATCGGCGCAGTTCGCCAAAGGTCTGGAAGATGTCCGCGCTGACTTCGTCGTCGTCGATCTGCACGCCGAAGTCGTCCTGGATCTGGGTCAGCACGCCAAGCACCGCCATCGAGTCGAGCTCGGGGATCGCGCCCAGCAAGGGGGTGGCGTCGGAAAGCGTCGCGGGAACCGAGCGCTTGCCGATCGCCGATTCGAGGATGGCGCGCAGGATCGCGTCGGTGGTCGAGTTCTCGGTCATCAGCCTGTCCGTGTCGAAGCGGACCGATTCTATCGTTCATCGGCCGGGGCGGTGGTCGAAAAGTACCCGAATCGTCGACCGCGCCGGTTCGCACACTTCGTTCGTGGACTATTGCTTTGCCTCGCGCGGCGAGAACTGCTACAAAGATCAGCTCGACAACAGCGCGGGGCGCGGCTTCGGCGGCGCACCGGATTGGAGAATTCGCGCGTGAACCACGAACCCGTCAAGCGGGACCAGCAGGTCGAAGGGTCATCGAACCGGGGCTTCGGCATGGTATTCGCCTGCGTTTTTGCGCTGGTCGCCGGGTATCCGCTGCTGCACGGCTCGCCGCCGCGGCCCTGGGCCGTGATCGCGACAGTGGTGTTCGCCGCGGTCGCGATTCTGGTTCCGCAAGCGCTCGCCCCGCTGAACCGGGTCTGGACCCGATTCGGGATGTTGCTGCACAAGGTTGTCAATCCGGTGGTGCTCGGGGTGATGTTCTTCGTCGTCGTGACGCCGACCGGGCTGCTGATGCGCGCGCTCGGGAAGAAACCGCTGAAGCTGGACTTCGATCGCGAAGCGACGAGCTACTGGGTAGAGCGACGACCGCCGGGCCCGGCCGCGGAGTCGTTCAAGGACCAGTTCTGACACGCCGGGAATCAGGAGAACGCGCGGATGGGTCTTCTCGGTGAACTGTGGCGCTTCATGCGAGCGCGCAAGAAGTTCTGGTTGCTCCCGATCATCGTCGTGATGTTCCTGCTCGGGGGGCTGCTGATCCTCGTTCAGGGCTCCGCCGTGGCACCGTTCATCTATACGTTGTTCTGAGCGGTGCGCGTTCTCGGCGTTTCGGCCTTCTATCACGACAGTGCCGCCGCCCTCGTCGTGGACGGCGAGATCGTGGCAGCCGCGCAGGAGGAGCGCTTCACGCGCACGAAGCACGACCCCGGTTTCCCGCGTCGCGCAATCGAGTACTGCCTCTCCCAGTCCGGCGGCGGGCTCGAGCAGATCGACGTCATCGCGTTCTACGACAAGCCGTTGCTCAAGTTCGAGCGCCTGCTCGAGTCGTACCTCGCCTTCGCGCCGCGCGGTTTCCGCAGTTTTTCCATGGCGATACCGGTCTGGCTTCGCGAGAAGCTGTTCCTGAAGGATCTGCTGTCGCGCGAGCTGGCCGCGATCGGCGGCAACCGCAAGACGATCGCATCGAAGATGCTGTTCTCCGAGCATCACCTCTCGCACGCCGCGAGCGCGTACTTTCCTTCTCCGTTCGAGCACGCAGCAGTCCTGACGATGGACGGCGTGGGCGAGTGGGCCACCACCTCGCTTGCGATCGGAGAGGGCAGCGCGCTAAGCGTGCATCGGGAGATCCACTTTCCCCACTCGCTGGGTTTGCTCTACTCGGCGTTCACCTACTACACCGGGTTCAAGGTGAACTCGGGCGAGTACAAGGTGATGGGACTCGCGCCGTATGGCGAACCGAGGTTCGTTCCGCTGATCCTCGAGCATCTGATCGACCTGAAACCGGACGGATCGTTTCGCCTGAACATGGCGTACTTCGACTACTGCACTGGCCTCACGATGACGAACCGGCGCTTCGACGCGCTGTTCGGCGCGCCTCCCAGAAAGCCCGAAGAGCGACTGACGCAACGCGAGATGGACCTCGCCGCGTCGATCCAGGCGGTGACCGAGGAGGCGGTGCTTCGCCTGGCGCGGTCGGTCGCGCGCGAGACCGGCGCGCGCAACCTCTGCCTCGCCGGCGGCGTGGCGCTGAACTGCGTGGCCAACGGCAAGGTCCTGCGCGACGGGGCCTTTGAACGAATCTGGGTGCAACCGGCGGCAGGGGATGCGGGCGGGGCCCTGGGCGCGGCCCTGGGCGCGTACCACCTGAACAAAGGGCAGCTGCGCCCGCCGAGCGACGGGCGCGGCGACCGGATGCGCGGCGCGTATCTGGGGCCGGAGTTCGCGCAAGCCGAAATCGAGCGTCGCCTCGCCGCGGCGGGCGCGAGTTACACCGTGCTGGCCGACGGCGAATTGATCTCGCGCGCGGCGCTTGCGCTTTCGCAGGACAAGGCCCTGGGGTGGTTCCAGGGTCGGATGGAGTTCGGCCCGCGCGCGCTGGGCGCTCGCTCGATACTCGGCAACGCACAGTCGCCGACGATGCAGTCGGTGCTCAACCTGAAGGTCAAGTATCGCGAATCGTTTCGCCCATTCGCGCCTTCGGTGCTGCGTGAGCGCGTCGCCGAGTACTTCGATCTCGACGACGACAGCCCATACATGCTCCTCGTGGCTGACGTCGTCGCCGCACGCAGGAAGGAAACGACGCCCGAGCAGGCCGGTCTGTTCGGAATCGATCGACTCAACGTTCCCCGTTCGGACATCCCCGCGGTGACGCACGTCGATTACTCGGCGCGGATACAGACCGTGCATCGCGAGACCAATCCGCGCTACCACGCGCTGATCGAGGCCTTCGAGGGGTTGACCGGTTGCGCGGTGATCGTCAATACCAGCTTCAACGTCCGTGGCGAACCGATCGTCGGTTCTCCGGAGGACGCATTCCGGTGCTTCATGGGCACCGAGATCGAATGCCTGGCGGTGGGAAATTGCTGGCTCGAGAAGGGCGACCAGGACCCGTCGCTCAAACAGAACTACGAAACGAAGTTCGAACTCGACTGATGGCGACTTCGGCGGGGCATGCGCCCGGCGAACCGCGCCTGTCCGCGCGCGCGAAATGGGCGCTGCTCGCGCTCGTGACGCTCGGCTTGCTCGCGGCGCTGGTGGTGGTGGCCGAGGTCGGCCTGCGTGTCAGGCAGCATCTGAAGTATGGGCTGCAGCAGCCAGCCGAGCAGGTCTACGAGACCGACGCCCGGATCGGTTTGCGCGTGGCGAAGGCCGAGCTGGACACTGGGCGGATCCAGACCAACAGCCTGGGTTTTCGCGGGCCGGAGATCTCCAGCGAAAAGCCCGCCGGAGCGATCAGGCTCGCGTTTCTTGGCGCGTCGACCACCTGGTGCGCAGAAGTGTCGTCCAATGCGGCGGTGTGGGCCGAACGCGTCAGCGCACGGCTTGCGAGCGACTTCCCGGGCCGGCAGTTCGACTTCGTCAACGGTGGCGTGCCCGGGTACACGCTTCGCTCCTCGCTCCTGAACCTCGAGCATCGAATCGCCCCGCTCGCGCCCGACGTGATCGTGATCTACCACGCGACCAACGACCTCTCGGGCGAGTTGCGCGAGCTCGCGCTGGCCGAAGGCCTGATCTCCGAGACGCGCGTTGCCCAACAGCACTGGCCGTCACGCTATTCGCTGCTCTGGGATCTGGCCGAGAAGAACATCCGGATCGCTTTCGCGCGCCGCCGCGCCGAGTCCGGAGTCGGTGTGCTTCGGGCCGACTTCGGCAAGATCGGCGAACCGTTTCGCGTCGCGCTCACCGAGCTCGTACGCGCCGCGAAGGCGCGGGCAGAGGTCGTCGCGGTGGCAACCTTCTCGATCAGGATGCGCGCGCGGCAGTCGCCCGACGAGAAGCTTCGCGCGGCGTCCAGTGCGCTCTACTATGTGCCTTTCATGGATCCCGACGGGTTGATCGCGGCGTTCGCGCGCTACAACCAGATCATTCGCGAGGTCGCGTCGAACGAAGCAATTGTCCTGATCGACGGGGAGGATGGCGTGCCAGGCGACGCCGCGCATTTCACCGATTCGGTCCACTTCACCGACGCGGGGTCGGAGGCGATGGCGCGGCGCGTGGCGGCGGGCTTGCGCGCCAGCGTGGCGCTGGCCTTCGAGTAGCCGCGAGCCGCGGAACCCGGAAATGATTGCCGCGATTGATTCACCGCTGGTCGTCGATCTCGACGGCACGCTGACTCCGTCGGACACGCTCGTCGAGTCGGTGATCGGGCTGTTGAGGAGATCCCCGCTGAGCCTGTTCCGCCTTCCGGTCTGGCTGCTCGGGGGACGCGCCCGGTTCAAGGAGTCGGTGGCCCGTCGTTCGTGTATCGCGGTGGAACTGCTCCCGTATCGCGAGTCGCTGCTCGGCTACCTGCGTGACGAGAGGGCCCGGGGGCGGCGCGTGATTCTGGCGACCGCGGCGCACAGGTCGATCGCCGACGCGGTGTCGGCGCATCTGGGCCTGTTCGACGATGTCATCGCGACCGAAGGCGCAGTCAACGCCAAGGGAGCGGCCAAGCTCGACGCGATCCGGAGCAAAGTGGGAGAGGATTTCGTCTACGCCGGCGACAGCAGCGCCGACATTCCGATCTGGCAGGCCGCGAAGGGCGCGATCCTGGTCGGCGCGAGCGTTGGCGTCGCCGAGACAATCCGGCGCGCGGTGCCGATCGAGCGCGAGTTCGCCGGGTCTCCTGGCGGACTGGGCGTCTGGGTGCGCGCCTTGCGCGTGCACCAGTGGCTGAAGAACCTCCTTCTGTTCGTGCCCCTGCTCACGGCGTTCTCGTTCCTCGACATGGCAAAGGTCGTGGCGATGACGGTCGCATTCTTCTCGTTCTCGTTCGCCGCGTCGGCGACCTACGTCATGAACGACCTTTGGGACCTCGAGAGCGACCGACTCCATCCGCGCAAGCGCTTGCGCCCGTTCGCCAGCGCCAGTCTCCCGGTACCGCACGGCCTTGCGGTGGCCGCCGTCGCGCTGACGCTCGGGATCGTTCTGGCCACGGCGGTGTCCGGCGGATTCCTGCTGCTGCTGCTCGCGTATCTGGTCTTGAGCAGCAGCTACAGCATGGGTTTGAAGGCGTTCGCCGTGCTCGACGTGCTCGTGTTGTCGCTGCTCTACACCCTGCGGATTCTGGCGGGCTCGGTCGCGGTCGGAATCGTGACGAGTTCGTGGCTGCTCGCGTTCTCGGTGTTCATGTTCCTCAGTCTCGCTCTGGTGAAACGATGCGCGGAACTCGTTTCGCTCGAGCGCAGCGGGTTGCTCGAGCGCAACGGCTCGGGATCCGCGCCGGGTCGCGACTACGGCGTGGGCGACCTCGTTGTGTTGTGGCCGCTGGGTGTAGGGGCCGCGCTGTCCGCGGTCGTCGTGTTCGGGCTGTTCATCAGCGCGCCGGAGACGGGTGAGCGATACGCCAACCCGCAGCTGCTGTGGCTCGTTGCCGTTGCGCTGATCTACTGGTCGGCTCGTATGTGGATAAAGACTTCGCGAGGCGAAATGGACGACGATCCCCTGATCTTCACGTTCACCGACACCGGAAGCCGCCTGACGATCGTGGCGATGGTCCTCGTCACGCTGGCCGCGTACTTCGCTCCGCTGGAATCGACTCCGTGAACATGCTCGTCGTCGCGATCGTGAGCGTGGCGCTCTCGGTGGCCGCCCAGTTCTCGCTGAAGGCGGGGATGTCCGGAGAAAGCGTCAGGGAGGTCCTCGCGCCGCCGTTCAGTGCGCGTTCGGCTTTTGTCATCCTCACCGACAAGTACATCCTGGCCGGGTTCCTCCTCTACGGCCTCGGCGCGCTCGTGTGGCTCGCGGTGCTCGCCAGGTGGGACGTCAGCAAGGCCTATCCGCTGGTCGGTCTGGGCTTCGTGTTCACGGTCGCGATTGGGTCGATGATCGGCGAGAACGTGACCGTCGCCCGCGTCGCGGGAGTTGCGCTGATCTGCGCCGGGGTCTACCTGGTGGGGCGCAGCTGAGCGCGCGACAGGCACGAAGCCCGTCGATGATCTCGAACTACGGCGCACGCGGCGACGCCGGGACATGCGCAAGGCGCGTGAACTGGGTTGGCGGTGCGTTGCTGATCGTGATCGTCCAATGCGCCCTGATCGGCTACGAGTTCCCGGTGTCGGAACTGACCACACCAATGCCGCTGATGTGGATGGACTCCGCGTATCACTGGTACCAGATCTGGATCGCGCGCGAACTCGGCTCCTTCGGCACGCTGGTCGGGTACGACCCCGGGCTGTCGGCCGGGCAGATCGTCGGTCTCTCGACCAACGCGAGTGCGAAGTTCCCCGCGATCTACGCGTTCTGGTTCGGCCACGAAGCGAACGTGTCGGTCGTCTACAAGGTGTTCAGTTTTGCTTCGGCGTGCGTTGCGCCTGTCGTCGCGTTCGTCGCGGCATACTGGGCCGGCGCGCGGCCGCGCGAAGCGGCGCTCGTCGGTGCCCTCGCGCTCGTCCTTTGGTGGACTTCCGAGTTTCGCGTTTTCCACTCCTGGGGCCAGATTTCCTACGGGTTGGCGATGTTCGTCGCGCTCGCGACCGCGGCGAGCGCGAGGAGATTCTGGATCGCGCAGCCGAGGATCGCTCCGGCGCTCGCGCACGGATCGACCATCGGACTGGCGACGCTCTATCACCCGCTGTTTCCGGTCGCGTTCTCGATGCTGGCGATCGCGATCGCGTTGACCGAGGCGCGACGACTCGTCGCGAAGACGGTCCTGCTTCATGCCGCGTTTGTGGCAGCCGGGGTCGCGGCCTTCAACTGGGTGTGGATCGAGCCGACACTGCGCCACGGGGCGATGGACTCGTGGAGTGCGTTCGCGTTCCAGAAATCGGTCGGTATCGGCGTCCTCTCCGATCATTTCGGCAAGCTCGGAAACGGCGGCGCGTTTCGATGGATCCTGTTGCTGGCCGGGGCCGCCGCGCCGTTCGTCGCGAGTGGCGATTCGCGCAGGCGAGTCGCCACCTATCACCTGATCGCGGCGGCGATCGCCTTCGTCTATTCGGCGTTCGCGGCGCTCAACCCTTCGTTCGCGACATTGCAGCCGAATCGGTTCGTCGTCGCCGGTCTGCTCTTTCTTTGCGTGCCGGCGGGCATCGCGATCTGTGCCGTCCTGGCGGCGGTGCTGCCCGTTCGCGGGCAACGAAGATGGGGCGCGCTGGCAGTCGGCGCGGTTGTTTCGTGCACCGCCGTCGGCGCGTTCTACGTTCGGGAGGCGCTGCGCGAGGCGTCGTACGGGTCGCACCCGCGTATCGCACGCCCCGCGCCGGCGGTGCGCGGTCCGGGACCCAATACCGCATGGCTGGCGCGGTGGCTTTCGGCCAACGCCGATGGCGACAGCAGGGTGCTGTACGAGCATTCGCTGCGCGCTTCCGATCGGACGCACATCGTCGGATGGTTGCGTGCGACCACCGGCGTCGAGTTGATCGGCGGCGCGTACGCGACCGTCGGTCCCGATTCCTTCGTCGGCGCGACGCTCTTCGGACGCCCGGTCGAAAGCTATTCGGATGAAGCGCTGGGTCGTCTTTTTCGGGTGATGAACGTCGGGGTCGTCGTCGCGGCGACCGAGGCCAGCAGGGTGCGATTCGCCACGGTCGCGTTCATGCGAGCGGTCGCGGCGCACGGTGAGTGGACGCTGTTCCGGGTGGACGACCCACCCGGTTACTTTCTCACGGGGGCCGGTCGTGTCGCGGCGAGGCGACCCAACGCCCTCGAACTCGAGGCGGTGGCCGGCGACGAGGTGGTGCTCAGCTACAACTTCGTCCCCGGACTGGTTTCCGACCCGCCGCTCGAACTGCAACCGGTCAGCGTCGAAGGCTGGAGCGCGCCGTTGATCCGGATCGTCAATCCTCCTTCGCGACTGGTCATCGGTTTCCGGGAGCCCCGCTAGGGGCGCGGCGATTCGCGGTCGCGGCGAGATCGCTTCTTCCTCGCGGGGAGGGGGTTTCGTCGATGCCGGTACTATTTGGGCACCAGAACCCGGCGGCTATCCGATAATTCGGGTTGCTTCCCTACCCACGGTCCCACACATGCGACTGACCAAGGCCGTTTTTCCCGTCGCCGGCATGGGCACGCGCTTCCTGCCAGCGACGAAGTCCATACCGAAGGAGATGCTGCCGATCGTCGATCGGCCGATCATCCAGTACGCGGTCGACGAAGCGATCGAGGCGGGATGCGACACGCTGATCTTCGTGACCGGGCGCGCCAAGCGCGCGGTCGAGGATTACTTCGATCGCGCTCCCGAACTCGAGGCCGAACTCGAGGCCAAGGGCAAGACCGAAGCGCTGGAGCTGATTCGCAACATCATCCCTTCGCACGTCAAGGTGCTGTTCGTCCGCCAGCCGGCGCCGCTCGGACTGGGCCACGCGGTGCTGTGCGCTGCGCCGATGATCGGCGACGACGAGCACTTCGCGGTGCTGCTGCCCGACGACCTGATCGACGGCCACCCCGATGGGGTGCTCAAGCAGATGGTGCCGATTGCCGAGTCCACCGGCGGCAGCGTGATCGCAATCGAGCGCGTCCCGAAGGCCGATGTCAGCAAGTACGGGGTGATCGATCCGGAATCCACCGAGGGGATGGTCGCGAAGATCAGGGGCATCGTCGAGAAACCCGACGTGCAGAGCGCGCCTTCGGATTTCGCCGTCGTCGGGCGCTACATCCTGCACCCGAGCGTGATGGCAACGCTGCAGACGCAGGCGCCCGGCAGCGGTGGCGAGATCCAGCTGACCGACGCGCTCGCGCAGCAGGTGCAGACACCGGGACTCTACGGATACCGGTTCAGCGGACGGCGCTTCGACTGCGGCGACAAACGCGGATTCCTGACGGCAAACATCTACTTCGGGTTGCGGTAGTTGTCGAACGTCCTGTTTCTGGTTCACCGGATCCCGTATCCGCCCGACAAGGGCGACAAGATCCGCTCCTACCACCTGCTGCGCTTCCTGGCGCGCAGGCACCGGGTGTTCGTCGGCACCTTCGTCGACGACCGGCACGACGAGCAGCACACCACGGTCGTTCGGGGATCGTGCGCCGGGTTGCTTGCGTTGCCGCTCGACGCGCGCACGCGGCGCCTCGCGAGCCTGACTGGATTGCTCAGCGCCCAGCCGCTGTCGGTGCCGTACTACGACAGCCGCGAGATGCGGCGCTGGGTCGATGAAACGATCGTGCGCGAGCGGATCGACGCGGTGGTGGTGTTCTCTTCGACGATGGCGCAGTTCGTCTCCGGCCCCAAGTACGCGCGGCTGCGACGGATCGCCGATTTCGTCGACGTCGATTCGGACAAGTGGCGGCAGTACGCGGCGCGCAGCACCGGGCCGCGGCGCTGGATCTATTCGCGCGAGGCCGATCGATTGCTCGAGTTCGAGCGCAGCGTCATCGCGCAGTTCGACGCGACCCTGTTCGTCACCGAGGCCGAAGCCGAGCTGATGCGCTCTCTCGCGCCCGAATCGGGTGCGAAGATCGCGCACTTCGAGAACGGTGTCGACACCGAGTACTTCGACCCGTCGATCGAGTTCGACGATCCGTACCGCCCGGGCGGCCCGACGATCGTGTTCACCGGCGCGATGGACTACTGGCCGAACGTCGAAGCGGTCACCTGGTTCGCGCGCGAGATCCTGCCGCTGGTGCGAGCAACCCGACCCGATGCTCGATTCGCGATCGTGGGCAGCAACCCGGGCGACGAGGTCCGCGGGCTCGAATCGATCGACGGCGTGCTCGTCACCGGCCGCGTGCCCGACGTGAGGCCCTACCTCGCGCACGCGTCGGTCGCGGTCGCTCCGCTTCGAATCGCGCGCGGCGTGCAGAACAAGCTGCTCGAGGCGCTCGCGATGGGGCGCAGGGTGGTCTGCACACCGGCAGCCGCACAGGGCTTGCACGGCTCGCGCGCTGGTCGCGCAGGCGACGGCGGGCGATGCCCGCGAGTTCGCCGCCAAAGTCGTCGAACGGCTCCTCGCCCCGAGCGGCGAGTCGGCGCAGCGCGACTACGTGATCGCGCACTACGGCTGGGACGAGAACCTTCGGGTCGTCGACGCGTTGCTTCGCTCGCCGGCGTCGGCGCTGGCGCCGGCGCTCGCATGCGAGGATCTGCAGGGTTCTGCACGCCGGGCCCGTTCGCCCGCGATCGATTGAGGTTCACAGACTCGTCATGTGTTCCGCTCGGCTCATCGTCTACTCGAGCCTCTTCCCGAGCGCTGCGGCGCCCAACGCGGGGGGGTTCATCCGCGAACGGATGTTCCGCGTCGCGAAGCGCCTGCCGCTGGTCGTGGTCGCGCCGCAACCGTGGTCGCCGTTCGACTGGATCGTTCGCCTGGTCCGCAAGTCCTTCCGTCCGCAGGCGATCCTGCGCGAGACGGTCGACGGCGTCGAGGTCCATCGGCCGCGTTTTCTCAGCGTCCCGGGAATTCTCAAGCGCTTCGACGGCTGGCTGATGGCGATGAGCACCGTACGATATGTCGCGCGGCTTCAGCGGCGATTCGGCGCGACGTTGATCGACGCGCATTTCCTGTATCCGGACGGCTACGCCGCGACGCTGATCGGAGCGCGTCTCGGCCTGCCGGTGACGATCACGATTCGCGGCAGCAAGGACCAGCGCCTGATCGGCACCGATCGCGAGCCGCTGCTGCGCGCAGCGGCGCAACACGCTGCGCGTCTGATCGCCGTCACCCAATCACTCGCGACCGACGTCGGCGGCGCGCTCGGACAGCCGCCCTCGCGCATCGAGGTGATCGGAAACGGCGTCGACCTCGTGCGCTTCGCGCGCAAGGATCGATCGCTCGCCCGCGGGCGACTCGGCATCGAAGCGGATGCGAAGGTCATCATCGGCGTCGGCAATCTGATCGAGCTGAAGGGTTTCCAGCGAGTGATACCGCTGCTGCCTCGGCTGCGCCGGCGTTTCCCGAACCTGGTTTACCTGATCGTTGGCGGCGCATCTTCGCAGGGCGACCTGAGCGTGCGTTTGCGCGCACTCGCGATCGAATACGGGGTCTCGGACTGCGTGCGCCTGGTCGGCGCTCAGCCACACGAGGAACTCGCGTGGTTCTACTCCGCCGCCGACGTTTTCGCGCTCGCGACCGAGTACGAGGGCTGGGCCAATGTTTTTCTGGAAGCGATGGCCTGCGGGTTGCCGGTCGTCTCGACCCGCGTGGGCGGCAACGCCGAAGTCGTGCATGAGCCCGACACCGGGGTGCTGGTCGACTACTGGGACCCGGACGCCTTTGCCGGTGCGCTCGAAGAGCGGCTCGATCGTCCGGGCGACCCCGAGACGATGGTCGCCCACGCGACGGGCAACTCGTGGGACGCGCGGATCGATCGGCTCGTGAAGATCTTCGAGAACGAGTCGCGGCGGCGGGCACGATGAAACTCACGGTGATCGGCACCGGGTACGTGGGCCTCGTGAGCGGCGTCTGCATGGCCGACATGGGCAACGAGGTGCTCTGCCTCGACGTGGACGAAGCCAGGATCGCGGACCTCGGGCAGGGGATCGTCCCGATCTGCGGCGAGCGCGACGACCTGACGCTGGCGGAGACGATGATCGACGCGCTGCGCGGCGCCGACGCGCCGATGATCCTGACCGTATCCAAGGAGTTCCGCTCTCCGGCCTTCGACCAGATCGGTGCGGTGATGAAGTCGGCGGTGACCTTCGACGGGCGCAACCTGTACGATCCCGCAGTGCTCGCGCGCTACGGGATCGAGTACGAGTCGATCGGGCGTCCGGCGCGGGTTCAAGCATGAGATGCGCAATCGACGGGGTGCCGGCTCGATGAAGAAGTTGATCCATCTGGTCGCGGGCGCGCGCCCGAACTTCATGAAGATCGCGCCGATCGTTCGCGCGCTGCAGGCGCGCGCCGAGCATCTTCGATTTTCGCATCGTGCACACGGGCCAGCACTACGACCGCGAGATGAGCGACGTGTTCTTCGAGGAGCTCGGTATTCCGACGCCCGATTTTCACCTCGACGCTGGCGGCGGCAGCCACGCGCAGCAGACCGCGAAGATCATGGTCGCCTACGAGGAGATCGCGCGCGAAGCGGTTCCCGCGTGCGCGCTGGTCGTCGGCGACGTGAACTCCACGCTCGCGTGCTCGATCGTCGCAAAGAAGCTGCAACTGCCGGTCGCGCACGTCGAGGCGGGGCTGCGCAGCGGCGACATGGCGATGCCCGAGGAGATCAACCGGCTGGTGACCGACTCGATCAGCGACTGGTTCTTCGTGACCGAAGCAGCCGGGGTCGAGAACCTGCTGCGCGAAGGCAAGCCGCCGGATCGCGTCTTCTTCGTCGGACACGTGATGGTCGACAACCTGTTCTATCAGCACGCGCGGCTCGGTCGCGCGGACAGGATCGGATTCGAGAGCGACGCGCTCAAGGCGCGCCTCGAACGCTACGGCGTGGTCACGTTGCACCGTCCGTCGAACGTCGACGACCCCGGCGCGCTGCGCGCGATCATGGGCGCGCTCGCGCAGATCTCGCGCGATCTGCCGCTGGTCTTCCCGGTGCATCCGCGCACGCGCGCCAACCTCGCGCGGCGCCGGGATCGACGTTGCCCGACTCGATCGTGCTGACGCCGCCATTGTCGTACATGGATTTCCTGAACCTGTGGAAGGACGCGGCGGTCGTGATGACCGACAGCGGAGGCCTGCAGGAGGAGACGACAGCGCTCGGCGTCGCCTGCCTGACGCTTCGCGAGAACACCGAACGCCCGGTGACGGTCGAGCAGGGAACCAACGTGCTGGTCGGCACCGACCCCGCGCGGATCGTGGCCGAGGCGGCCAGGGCGATCGGCGGACACGGCAAGACCGGCCGCCGGCCCGAACTATGGGACGGGAAGGCGGCCGAGCGTATCGTCGACGAGCTCTCGAGGGTGCTCTGAGCTTGGAAGCCGACTCAACCATCTCGCGACCTTCCGATTCGGTGGTAGCCAGCGCGCCGGTCGTGTTCGAGCGACTTTCGCCGGTACCGCCGATGCACCCGAGGTCTTCGTACCCGATGCTGCCGGTGATCGGAAGGCGTGCCGGTTCGGGAGTTCCTGTCGAGGTCGCGAGCAGATTCCTCGAGCCCGACGCCCGATATACGCCCTCGGGCGCGGCCGCCATCCTTTGCGCGCTGCGCAGCGCCGCGGTCGGCTTGGGCGACGAAGTGCTGGTACCGGCGTACCACTGCCCGACCATGGTCTGGCCGGTGCAGCTCGCCGGCGCCAGGCCGGTGTTCATTCCGATGCGCGACGACCTGCTGCTCGACACGGGCCAGCTGCGGGCGTTTCAGGGGGCACACGTGCGTGCGTTGCTGCTGCCGCACTTCTTCAGCATCGCGCAGCCGGAGCTGGAAGAAATCAGGCACTGGTGCGACCGGCGCGCAATCACGCTGATCGAGGACTGCGCGCACATGTTCTACGCCGGGCGCGGGGCGAAGCTGCCGGGCGCGGTCGGGCACTACGCGATCGCGTCGACGAGGAAGTTCTTCGCTGGCACCGAAGGCGGGGCGATCGTCGCCAACGGGCGCGAGTTGCGCTTGTCGCTTCCGCGGGCTTCGCTGATGGACGAACTGCGCAGCGCGTCCGGCGCGCTCCGGTTCGCGCGCGAGTACGGTGCGCTCTCGCCGCGAACCAGTCGCATGCAGTTGAAAACCGCTCTGATCGAGGGCGCCCGCGATGCGCAGGCCGCGGCGCGCGAGGCTCGGCCGGTCGAGGCGAGCGCGACCGAGTTGCGCAGTGCGCGGTGCGAGCGTCAGGCCACGCGCGTGACGCAGCTGATGATGCGGCATGAACCGCAGGCGATCGTTGCCGGCATCCGGCGCGCGCGCTGGATGCGCTGGCGCGAGCTGCTCGATCGGGTCGCGGGCGTCGATCCGTTCGTCGACGCGCTGCCGGCGCATTCCGTCCCCTACGTGTTCGCCGCTCGACTGCATGATCCGCTCACTCAGTTCCCGGCGCTCAAGTACGCGGGCGTCCAGGTTTGGCGTTGGGATCGGCTCGCGGTCACGGGGTGCGAGACCACGCGTCGCCTGGGCCTGGAACTGATCCAGTTGCCGTGCCAGCAGTCGCTTTCCGACGAGCGTTTCGAACTGCTCCTCGAAGGTTTTCGCGCGGCCCTGGCGACCGACCTTCGCGTTGCGCGCCGAGCAGACGGGCCGGAGCACCGGTGAGCCCGCGCTGGCACGTCTCGGATTTCGATCCGACCAGCGCGCGGCAGGTCGAATTGTGGCGCTCGCTTGCCGGTGCGGCCGGAGCTTGTTCGGCGTTGATGCCGGAGTTCGTCTTCGTGTGCGCCGAACAACTCGCTCCGCGCTCGCTGAGTTTCGCCGTGTGTGGATCGCCCGACGCGCCCAGGGCGGCGGCGATCATCGACCAGCGCAGGCCGCTACTTCCCGAGGTGTTCGTCGCGGACCAGATGCCGCTCGGTGCCTGGTTGTCGCTGCCAGGGGAGAACTTCGAGGAAATCGCGTCTTCGCTGGTGCGTGCGCTCGGAGTCGGGCTTCGGCTCGGAGTGTCGCGGATCGACTCGCGCTATGTACCGCGCCAGCCAGCCGGCGGCAGATTGGGGACGCTCGGCTACGTCGAGACCGCGTGGGTGGATGTGGGGGGGGGATTCGACCGATACTGGGCCGCGCGCGGAAAGAACCTGCGCACCAACATGCGCCGTCAGCGGGAGAAACTGGCGGCGACAGGGGTGGTCGCGAGGACCGCGTTGCTGACCGAGGCCGGCACGATGGCGCAGGCTGTGCGCGACTACGCGCTGATGGAGTCGAGGGGCTGGAAGGCCGCGGGCGGCACGGCGGTCAGCGAGCACCACCCGCAGACCCGATTCTACGAGCGTATGCTCGAGCGCTTCGCCGAGCGCGGTGCCGCACGCGTCTATCGCCATCTGTTCGACGAGCGCCTCGTCGCGACCGAGTTGTGCCTGCACGACGGCAGCGAATTGATCATCCTCAAGACGACCTACGATCAGGACTGCGCGCCGTTCTCGCCTGCGTCGCTGATGAGGCAGGACATGTTCGAATCGCTGTTCGGCGATGGCGTCACCCGCCGGATCGAGTTCTACGGGCCCGCGATGGCCTGGCACATGCGCTGGACTTCGCTGCGGCGCGAGATCTACCACGCCAACGTCTATCGGGTGCCGGCGCTTCGAAACGTCGAATCGATCCTGCGCGCGCGCGTACTGCGCCGGCCGGGCGGCGCACCCGGCGACCAGGCGAGCGCCGGCTGACGATGGACTGGCTGCTGTTCGACGCGCTGCACGCGTTCCCGGAATTCTCCGGGCGGTGGCGGGGCCTGGCAGCGCGGCTCGTCGGCGGGCACCCGCTCTTCGACCCGCGTTTCGTCGCGCCATTGCTCGCACACTTCGGCGACGATGGGACGCGATTGGCGGTGCTCGGCGACCCCGATTCGCCGCGCGCGATGATTCTGCTCGAGCGCGATCGTCCGGGGATGTGGCGATCGTTCCTGCCAAGCCAGGCGCAGGTTGCCCCGGTGCTGATCGCCGTATCGGACATGCCCCGGGTCTTCGATCTCGTTTCGGAGTTGCCCGGATTGGTGCTTTCGCTCGACCTGCTCGCGCAGGACCCTCGCTATGCACCGTTCGTCGATACGGCGCGCGATGAGGACCTGATCGAGGTCCAGTCCCATGCGCGCACCGTCTCGGTGAGCACGACCGAAAGCTTCGATCACTACTGGGAAGGCCGCAGCCGCGCGCTTGCGAAGAACATCCGCCGCTACGGGCACCGGCTCGAGCGCGGCGGACTCGAGTTCCGACTCGAGGTGGCGACGCGCACGGAGGACGTGCTGGCGCGACTGAACGACTACGGCAGGCTCGAGAGCGCCGGCTGGAAAGGCGAGGCCGGGACGGCGATCAGTCCCGAAAACGTCCAGGGCAGCTTCTACTCGGCGGTCATGCGTGCCTTTGCCGACGATGGGTCGGCGAGGGTCTACTCGCTGCTCGATGGCGACAGGTTGGTCAGTTCCCGCTTGGTGCTGGGTTCGCCCGAGATGTTCGTGATCCTGAAGACGACGTACGACGAGAAGTACCAGCAGTACGCTCCGGGGCGTCTGCTCCTGCACGCGGCGCTGCGCGACCTGTTCGACTCCGGAGCGGGCCGGGTGGTCGAGTTCTACACCAATGCAACCAGCGAGCAGCTCGCGTGGGCGACCGACGATCGGGAGATCTGCAACCTGCGCTTCTTCAGGTCGCGCGCCGCGCGCTGGGCGATCGGAAGCGGGCACGTGACCCGCAGCGCGGTGCGCAGACTGAGCGGGCGCGACGCTCCCGATTGAGGGTTTCCCGAGGCGGTCTATCTCATCAACAGGTCGAGCGTCGCCGCGCGCGCCCGCTGATCCGCGTTGTCCAGCAGCGCAGAGCGCAGGCAACCGGCCGTTGGGCCGGCCGCCGGGTCGTATTCGTGCGCGTCGACAGCGACCCCGCCCGGTCGCGATGCTCGCAGCCAGGCACGCACGCGCGCCGATTTCTCGCGCAACCACGGCGGCCTGTGCTGCTGGAGCCACATCTGCGTGCGGTAGCCCCAGCCGGGGCCGTCGCGCGGCGTGAAACCGTAGGAGAGCGCGACGGCCGCCAGCTCGGGGTCGAGCCGGGTCAGCAATGCGGCTTCGAATCTGCCGTAGTCCTTCCAGCTCAACATGAGCGAGTGCGACAGGCGAACCAGTTCGGGATCGACGAGCGGCGTGAGGAAATCTCCGCTGCGCGCAGCGATGCTGTTGTTCCTGCCCATCCAGTAGCGAACGCGAAACAGCGGGTAGATCAACTCCACCGTCGCGCGAGGCATCGTCCCGCTCGCGCCCACCGAGCGCTCGATCGCATCGACCATGTAGTCGAAGTAGGCACGGCGATCGGCGCGAGACCGGACTGCCGCCGCGAGCCAGTTCGAGTAGAACGCCCGCACCACCTGCGCGGCGCAAAACGGTCGATCGTGCAGGTAGAAGAAGTTGCGCATGATTTCGCCGCCGCCGCCGTTGAGCGCCACGAAACCGTCGGCGCTCTGCCGGACTCTCGTCAGTCGATCGGCGCCGCGATCGAATACTCCATCGATCGGGATGCCGTCGAAGAAGGCGCATTGCCGCGCGAAATGTGCTTCGTCCGGCTCGGGCAGCGCGCGATCGAGTTCGCTCTTGTCGATGTGCTCGATTGCGAAACCGATCGCGCGGGCGGCTTGCGACGCGATGCGCACGTCCTCGTCGCCCGGCGTGCCGTACACGTGCAAGCGTGGTGTAGCGCCGGCCGAGCGCAGCGCCGCGACGATCAGCCGCGAGTCGAACCCGCCCGATAGCGCCGAGCGGATTCGCGGGCCGAAACCACGCGAGATCGTGGCGGCGCGATCGCCGAGGATCGCCGCCGCGGCGTCGACCGCCCGCGACATGCTCGAGAAGCCTGCTCCCCCGGTCCAGTCGCCGGGTTCGGCGAGCGCGCGCGACGTGTTCGCGGTCAGCTCGAAGGCCCGGCCCGGATCGGCGATCCGCACGCCGCGAAGTGGCGTTCTGTCGCCGTGGTTCGCGCCCGACATCACGTAGTCGATCGTTCCGATCGGGTCGAGTTCACGCGTCGAAGCGCTGTCGGCGCACGCAAGCCAGGAGCTCGACCACACACGTTCGTCGCCGGTGCGATAGAGCCTGATCGTTCCCACCGGATCGCCGAACACCCACAGCCGATTCGCCTTCGCGACGACCAGCAGATAGTTGCCCCACAGCGTGTCCCAGCCCAACGCGTCCGGTACCGTGAAGTCGTGCCACAGTTCGCGCAACGCCGGGCCGCCGCCGAGGCCGCGATAGAACAGCGTTCCGACGCACGCGACGAATCCGCCTTCGTCGTCGATGTCCTGCAGCAGCTCGTCGCGGTCCGGGTTGTCGGGGGTCGCGTACCAGTGCACGGTGCCTCCGGCGAAGCCGCGCGACCGCGGCGCCCTGAATCCCTGCCGCGCGAGCGACTCGCGGGCGCTGTCGCCGGGCTGCTCGGCGATCGCGCCGTCGTCGTCGCGGACGATCAGCAGCGCGCTCATCTTCGTTCGTTCGTGGCGCAGATCCGGTCGAGCAGCGCGGCGAATTTCCCGGTGAGCGCGTGTCGCGAGAAGCGGTCCGCGTCGCTGCGCGACGCACGACGGTGGCCGAACCGTCGCGCAGTTCGCGCAGGTAGCGCGCAAGAGCGGCGGTGACGTCGGCCTCGGACTCCAGCGCCGCGACGTATGGGCAGCCGAGTTCGCGCAGCAACGCTCCGGTGTCGCCGGCCGGATCGGCCAGCGCGAGCACCGGGCGGCCCGCGCGCAGGTACTCGTAGACCTTGGCCGGAATCTGTTCGTTGCAGTTCGCCGCCTGCATCGCGAGCAACCCGTCGCATTCGAATCATCTCGCGCAGCGCCTCTTCGTAGCGAACCGCGGGACAGGTCTCGAAGTAGGCGGCGACACCGTGCTGCCGCGGCGAGCGCCTCGATCAACTGCGCGTGTACCGGCGCGCGAAACCGGAAGACGAGCCGACCCGGTTGGATCGCCCCCGTGCGGTGGAGATTGGCGACGGCACGCACCAGGTTGGTCGGGTCGCGTTCGTCCGGGTAGACGATTCCGCTGTGCAACAGCACCAGCGGGCGGTCGCTGCCGGCTGCCCGGGGCGATCGCCACCAGGCGCCCCGGCGCGATCACCACCATCGACGCCCGGCCTTGCGGCGGCGAACGCGGCTTCGTCGAATCCGTTCTCGATCAGCGCGAAGCGTTCGGCCGGCACTTCGGCGTAACGTTCGCGGTACATCCGCCGTGCACCGGGGGTCACGAACACCATCCGCCGCGGCGCGCTCGGCCGCGCTGCGCTCGATCGCGCGATAGGCGCGCCAGCGTGCAGGGTCGCTCGGATAACCCTCCTGCGCCATCGGGTCGCGAAAGTCGGCGATCCACGGCAGGCCGCGTGCGGCGCGAGACCTCGGCGCCGATCAGGTGGGCGGTGGCGATCGGGTAGGTGCTCCAGACCGCGTGCGCGCCGTGGCGCCGCGCCGCGCGCGCAGCGATCCACGAACCCGCCCAGGACCAGCTCGCCCAGCGGTCCGGAACCGCGAGAAACCCCGGATAGCGGCCGGCGATCGACAGGTGCCTGGCGGTGTCGAGCGTCGGCACCCGGACCACCTCGCAGCCGCGGGGGATCTGCTCGAGCGTAGCCGCGGTCGGTGCTCTCGTAGGCGCCGGTGCTCGCCGTCACGCACGACCGGCTTCCAGCCGAACTCGCGCAGGTACTGGGCGAATCGCAGCGTTCGCTGGATGCCGCTGCTGCCGCTGAGCGGCGGGAAGTGGAACGCGATGAGCAGGACGGTGCGCACGGCGTGATGCTAGCAGCGGGTGCAGCGGCGGTGCGGTGACCTGCGTCGGGTCGGCACGATAACAACAGCGCGGCGTCGGGCTGGCGCCACTGGGCCGCCGGCACGCCGCGCCGGTCGCCGGTGCGTGCGAAATGCAACGGGACGAGCGCCGCCGCTTGCGATAATCGGGGTTCGCCGCCCGCCGCCGAGGCCCGCGAACACCGCCGCCATGTCCGAACTCGTCCACGAACTGCTCTTCAAGACCGCAACGCTGCACCCGGCGCGGACCGCGCTCGGGTCGGCGCGGCGCGAGCCTGCGACTACGCGGCGCTCGCAGCCGATGTCGACGCGTTCGCCCGCGCGCTGATCGGCCTCGGCCTCGAGCGGCTCGACCGCGTCGCAGTCTGGCTCGACAAGCGGCCCGAGACGGTCGTCGCGATTTTCGGCGCGGCCGCGCGCCGGGTGCGTGTTCGTTCCGGTCAATCCGATCCTCAAGGCCGAGCAGGCCGGCGCACATTCTCGCCGACTGCAACGTCCGGCTGCTGGTGACCACGCCCGAGCGCTGGCACAGCCTGGCCGACGCCTGCGCGCATTGCCGCGATCTGCGGCACGTGGTGCTCGTCGGGCAGGGCCAGGTCGCGTCGCCGCAGCCGGCCGGCGCACCCGGCGCCGGCGCGACGGATGACCTGCGCTGCACTTGTTCGCCGACTTGCCTCGGAGGCGACGACCGGCGCACCGCACCGGACGATCGACGCGGACATGGCGGCGATCCTCTACACCTCGGGCAGCACCGGCCGGCCCAAGGGCGTCGTGCTGTCGCACCGGAACATGGTCGCCGGCGCGCACAGCGTCGCGTCGTACCTCGAGCAACACCGCGCGACGACCGGATCCTCGCGGTGCTGCCGCTGTCCTTCGACTACGGGCTGTCGCAGCTGACGACCGCGTTTCTCGGTCGGCGCGTGCGTCGTGCTGCACAACTACCTGCTCGCGCCGACGTGGTGCGCGCGATCGCGCGCGAGCGCATCACCGGGCTCGCGGCGGTGCCGCCGCTGTGGATGCAGCTCGCGGCGCTGGACTGGCCGGCAGTCGATCGACGAGCACCTGCGCTACTTCACCAACTCCGGCGGCGCGATGCCGACCGCCACGCTGGCCGAACTGCGCCGGCGCATGCCGGCGCGCGAAGCCCTTCCTGATGTACGGGCTGACCGAGGCCTTCCGCTCCACCTACCTGCCGCCCGAGGAGGTCGATCGCCGGCCGACGTCGATGGGCAAGGCGATTCCGAACGCCGAGATCCTCGTCGTGCGCGAGGACGGCATCGGAGTGCGGCCCGAACGAGCCGGGCGAACTCGTGCATCGCGGCGCGCTGGTGTCGCTCGGGCTACTGGAACGATCCCGAGAAGACCGCCGAGCGCTTCAGGCCGCTGCCGGGCCAGCGCCCCGAACTGGTGATGCCCGAGATCGCGGTGTGGTCGGGCGACACGGTGCAGAGGGACGAGGACGGGTTCCTCTACTTCGTCAGCCGGCGCGACGAGATGATCAAGACCTCGGGCTACCGGGTGAGCCCGACCGAGGTCGAGGAGGTCGTCTACCGCAGCGGCCTGGTCGCCGAAGCCGCCGCGTTCGGCGTCGACGCACCCGACGCTCGGGCAGGCGATCGTCGTCGTCGCGCAGCCGGCGCAGGGCGGCGTGGCCGACACCGAGGCGCTGCTCGCCGCGTGCAAGGACGGGCTGCCCAACTACATGGTGCCGGCGCGCGTCGACTGGGTGAGCGCAGCGCTGCCGCGCAACGCGAACGGCAAGATCGACCGCAAGGCGCTCGCGCGCGAGCGCGCAGTCGCTGTTCGCGGTAGCCGGTTAAGCTCGTGCCTGCATGACGGCGATCGACTTTCGCGCAGCACGCCGCGATCGACGCGTTCGACGTGGTCGACGGCGAACTCGCGCTCGGCGGCGTGCGGCTCGTCGCGCTGGCCGAGCGCGTCGGCGCGCACGCCGTTCTACGCCTACAGCCGCGGCGCGATCGCGCGTCGCGTGGCGCACGCTGCGCGCGGCGCTGCCCGACGCGCGTGCACCTGCACTACGCGATCAAGGCCAACCCGATGCCGGCGGTGGTGCGCTGCTCGCCGTCGCTCACCGACGGGCTGGACGTCGCCTCGGCCGGCGAGATGCGGGTCGCGCTCGACACCGGCGCCGGCGCCGACCGGATCAGCTTCGCCGGCCCGGGCAAGACGGCCGACGAGATCGCGCAGGCGGTCGCCGCCGGCGTCACGATCAACCTCGAATCGGAGCGTCAGTTCGAGCTCGCGCTGCGACGCCGGCGAGCGGCTCGGCGTCGCGCCGCGGCTGGCGATCCGGGTGAACCCGGCCTTCGAGCTGAAGGCCTCGGGCATGAAGATGGGCGGCGGCGCCAAGCCCTTCGGCATCGACGAGGAGCGGGTGCCGGCGCTTGCCGCGCGGATCGAAGTCGGAGGGCCTGCAGCTGCGCGGCTTTCACATCTTCAGCGGCTCGCAGAACCTGAGCGCCGAGGCGATCGTCGAGGCGCAGACGCCTGAGCTATCGAGCTCGGCGCGCGCCTGGCGCGCGGGCTTCGCGCACGGAATCGACTGGCTGAACATCGGCGGCGGCTTCGGCGTTCCGTACTTCCCGGGCGAGAAGCCGCTCGACCTCGGCGCCGATCGCGGCGAACCTCGCGCGAGCTGTGCGAGCGCGCGCGCGCGCGAGATCGCCGCGCCGCTCGTGCTCGAACTCGGTCGCTACCTGGTCGCCGAGGCGGGCGTCTACGTCTGCCGCGTGCTCGACCGCAAGGTCTCGCAGGGCCAGACCTTCCTGGTCACCGACGGCGGGCTGCACCACCACCTGGCGGCGTCGGGCAACTTCGGCCAGGTGATCCGCAAGAACTATCCGGTGGCGATCGGCAACCGGATCGACGACGCCGAGCGCGAAGTGCAGACCGTGGTCGGGCCGCTGTGCACGCCGCTGGACCTGCTCGCCGACCGCATGGCGCTCGCGCCGGCCGAGTCGGACGACCTGATCGTCGTGTTCCAGTCGGGCGCCTACGGCGCCGACGGCGAGCCCGTGCGGCGTTCCTGTCGCATCCCGCCGCCCGTCGAGGTCCTGGTATGAGCGCGCAAGGTGTTCGGTGAGCGCTGCGCGGCGATTCGATCCGCGCCCGGATGCCTGCGTTCGAAGGATTCGTCGGCGGACCGACCGATCGCGGCGTGCATCTGGTTGCGTCGGGCGCCCAGGCGCTGAGCGCGTCCGACTCGGGCGTGCATGTCTGCGGCCTACGGCCGGATCTGCGTTCACCGACGCGGCGCTCGCGGCACGCGCCAGCGAACTCGGCCCGGCCGACTGCGCTGCTGCACGGCTGGCGCAGCGCACGGCGCGCGATCTGCTCGAACGTATCGACGGGGAGTTCCTGCTCGCGCGTGCTGGGACGCCGCGACCGGCGCGGGTCTGGTCGCGGTCGACCGCTTCTCGACCCTTCCGCTCTACTTCGGCGAGCGCGACGGGCGTCTCGCGCTGGGCGATGCGCCCGGCGCGCGTGTGCGAACTGCTCGGCATGCCGGCAGAGATCGACCCGCAGGCGCTCTACGCGTACGTCTGGTTCCACGAGATTCCGGCGCCGCTGTCGATCTACACCGGCGTCGCAGCGGCTCGAGGTCGGGCAGGCGCTGGCGATCGACGCGCGACCGGGCTGCGCACGCATTGGCACTGGCAGCCGCGATTTCGACGATCGCGAGCCGTTCGAGCTTCGCCGCGGAACGCGATGGCCTTCATGGCAGGCGCTGCGCGAGGGCGTCGCGCAGTGCATCGACGACGTGCCGCGCGAGCGGCTCGGGTGCTTCCTCTCGGGCGGCACCGACAGCTCGACGATCGCCGGGCTGGTCACCGCGGTGTTCGGCGCGCCCGCGCGAACCTTCTCGATCGGCTTCGACGTCGTCGGCTACGACGAGTCGCACTACTCGCGGCTCGCGGCGCAGCACTTCGGCACCGAGCACACCGAGCACGTGCTCACGCCCGACGAAGCGCGAGCGCACGATCGACGTGCTCGCGCAGTGCCTACGAGCAGCCGTTCGGCAATTCGTCGGCGGTGCCGACCTACGTGTGCGCGCGCATCGCGCGCGAGGCCGGCGTGACGCGCATGCTCGGCGGCGACGGCGGCGACGAACTCTACGGCGGCAACGAGCGCTACGCGACGCAGTGGCTGCTCTCGCTCTACGACCGCGTGCCGTCGGCGCTGCGCGGCGCGGCTGCTCGAGCCGCTGCTCGTCGGGCCGCTTGAAGGACGTGCAGTTCTGGCCGGTCGCGCAAGGCGCGCGGCTACGTCGAGCAGGCCAGCGTCGCCGCTGCCCGAGCGGCTCGGCGCGCGCTACAACCTGCTCAACCGCTTCGGCCCGGCCAACGTGCTTCCGAACGAGGTGCTTGGCGGCGCCGGCGGCTTCGAGCCGCTCGCTCTCGAGCGCGAGGTCTGGTCGCGCAGCGACGGCGCGCGTCGCAGATCAACCGGCTGCTCGCCTACGACTTCAAGTTCACGCTCGCCGACAACGACCTGCCGAAGGTCACCCGGATGTGCCACGCGGCGGGCGTCGAGGTCGCGTTTCCGATGCTCGCCGACCCGGTCGTGCGAGCATTCGCTGCGGCTTGCCCCCGGGCAGAAGCTCAGGCGCACGCAGCTGCGCTACTTCTTTCGCGAGGCGCTGCGCGGGTTCCTGCCCGACGAGATCATCGACAAGCCCAAGCACGGCTTCGGCATGCCGTTCGGCGAGTGGCTGCTCGCGCAAGCCGCGGCTCGCCGCACGCGCCGACGACGCGCTGGCGGGCCTCGCGGCGCGAGGCCTGATCCGCACGCGACGTTCCTCGGCGAGATTGCGCGCGGCGATTCACGACGCGGCACGCCGGCTACTACGGGACGATGGCCTGGGTGCTGATGATGCTCGAGCTGTGGATGCGCGAGCACGCGATCGCGCCGCCAGCGGACCGCGCGATCGGTCGCGGCGAGGCGCGGCGTGAAGATCCTGCACGTGCTCGATCACTCGCTGCCGCTGCACAGCGGCTACACCTTTCGCACGGCGGCGATCCTGCGCGAGCAGCGCAGGCGTGGGATGGGAGACGGTGCACCTGACGCTCGCCCAAGCAGGGCGCGGTCGACGGCGACGATGTCGAAGACGGTCGACGGGCTTCGCGTTTCCACCGCACGCGCCCGGTCGCGCTCGGCTGCTCGCGCGAATGCCCGGCGGCTGGGCCGCTCGACGCAGATGCGCGCGACCGAGCGCGCGGCTCGATGCAGCTCGCGCGCGCCGAGCGCCCGGACGTGCTGCACGCGCACTCGCCGGTGCTCAACGCGTGGCCCGCGATGCGCGTCGGCCGGCAGCTCGGGCATTCCGGTGGTCTACGAGGTGCGCGCGTTCTGGGAGGACGCGGCGGTCGACCACGGCACGCACGCGCGAAGGCGGCCTGCGCTACCGCCTGACGCCGCGCGCTGGAGACCGCGGCGCTTGCGGCGCGCCGACGCGGTCACGACGATCTGCGAAGGGCTTGCGCGCCGACATCGTCGCGCGCGGCATCGCCGCCGGACAAGGTCACCGTGATTCCGAACGCGGTCGACATCGAGCGCTTTCCGCTGCTCGCGCGGCGCGACGCGGCGCTCGAGGCGCGACTCGGGCCTCGCCGGGCGCGAGGTCGTCGGATTCTGCGGCTCGTTCTACGCGTACGAGGGGCTGGACCTGCTGCTGCGCGCGCTGCCGGCGATCGTGCGCGCGGCGCCCGACGGCGAAGCTGCTGCTGGTCGGCGGCGGGCCGCAGGAGGCTGCGCTTGCGCGCGCAGGCGCAGATCGCTCGGCCTCGCGCGGTCGCGTCGGTCTTCACCGGTCGCGTGCCGAACGCGCAGATCGAGCGCTACTACTCGCTGATCGACGTGCTCGCGTTTCCGCGCCAGCGGATGCGCCTGACCGAACTCGTCACGCCGCTCAAGCCGCTCGAGGCGATGGCGCAGGGGCGGGCGGTGGTCGCGTCCGACGTCGGCGGGCACCGCGAGCTGATCCGCGACGGGCGAGACCGGCCTGCTGTATCCGCGCCGGCGACGTCGCACGGCGCTGGCCGCCGCGGTGGTGCGACTGCTGCGAGGACGACGATGCGCTGCGCACCTGGCTGACGCGGCAGGGCGCGCGCTTCGTCGAGACCGAGCGCACCTGGGCGGCGAGCGTGGCGCGCTACGAGGCGTCTACGGCGCGATCGGCCGCGCCTTGCCGGCCGCAGAGTCGGCCGCGGATCGCCGGGCGGCGTTCCGATGTTCGCCGCGCTACCTCGATCGTATCGCCGGGCGGCGCGCGCGCGGCTGCTTTGTTTCTCTTCCATCGCGTGCTCGCTCGCCCGGATCCGCTGCAGCCCGGCGAGCCGGACGCGGCCTCGTTCGAGCGAACGTTGGGCTGGATCGGGTCGCAATTCAAGGTGCTCGCGCCGCTGGAGGCCTGCGAGCGGCTCGCCGCGCGCTCGCCTCCCGCGCGCGCGGCGATCATCACCTTCGACGACGGGTATCGGGACAACCACGACGTGGCCGCGTGATCCTGTCGCGCCACGGAATGCGGCAGCGTTCTTCGTCGCCACCGGCTACCTCGAGCGCGGGATGTTCAACGACCGCGTGCGCGAGGCGCTGCGCGTGCTCGACGCGTCGAGCTACGACGCTGCCTGGCTCGAACTGGGAACGCTGGACACCGCGTCGATCGCCGCCAGGCTGGTTGCATTTGAGCGCCTTCTCGGGCAAATCAAGTACCTGCCGCCCGCCGCGCGGCTCGGAGCGGTCGATCGGATCGAACAGGAATGCGGCTTCTCGGTGAGCGACTTCGTTCGAACCGACCGCCCGATGATGCTGCCCGAGGAAGTGCGCGCACTCTCGCGGGCCGGAATGGAGATCGGCGGACACACGCGAAACCACCCGATCCTCGAGTCGCTCGACGAAGCGGTGGCCCGTGCCGAGATCGAGGGGGGTCGGGCGGATCTGGCCGAAATCGTCGGTGCCGCTCCGCAGCCGTTCGCCTATCCGAACGGAAAGATGGGCGACGACTTCGGGCTCGCGCATCGGGCGATGGTGCAACGCGCCGGCTTCGCGTTTGCGTTCACGACACACATCGGCGCTGCCGGTGCGGGCAGCGATCCGTACCTGCTGCCGCGATACATGCCGTGGCAGCGCAGGGTGTTTCGTTTCAAGACGCAGGCGCTGCGGCTGGTGGCGGCAGCAGCGCGTTGAACCACCAGAGTCTTTGGCGGTCTTGGCGTGGCTCGATCACCTTGGGACAGCTTCGATCAGGCGTGGGTCCGGGGAACCGAGCCCTCCCGCGCGCGCTGCAGATCGCTGAGGATCAGCAGGCTGGTGGCTCGGACCAGAAGCCGCGCACCGGCAGCGTCGAGTGGAGTCGTCCGCGTTGCCATAGCGCGAAGCATTCTGTAATCCAGGAGATTGTCGATTTCGGTTCCACGCCGCTCGATGAGATCAACGATCGGATCGCGGCGCATGCGTCAGCATGGCCGGCAAATCGATGACCGGCGGTCGTGCCACTTTCTTCGTGCTGCCGGCTAGCAGTCGAATGGCGGCCGCTGCACCGCGTTGCAGCAGCGACTTCTTTGCGGTACGTACTGGGGTCCGCGAACAACTTTGGAAACCTGCTGTGCGCGTACCCCAGGTACAACTTCTGCCGTAGAAGCGAGTCCGAATCCAGGCTCGTCCAGAAATCGATCAGTTGATCATCATAGAAGAAGAGCAGCGGCGTCGTGTATTGGGCCAATATGGCCGGCTGGGAAGCGACCCACCTCCTTTGCCTTCCGAGCAGGTCGAAATGCAACGCTACCTGATGCGGGAATGCGAAAGACGCTGTAGACAACTGAGCGTCGAGCACGGCACGTATCAGTTCTGTCGCGCGTTGTTTGGCGGCGCTGCGAAGAAGCGACGAATCCAACCATCCGCCTCTTGTGCTCCAGTCGATCCATTGCTTGATCCACGCCTCAGACGATCCAGCTTCACCCTGAAGGTGCTTTCCGGAGAGCGCATCTCCCAGCTATCCGATGTGCACGAAGCGCGAGCGGTCCCTCAGGAAACGCATCCACGAGTCCGACCAGCCGCACCATTGGACGGTTCCGATACTCCCGAGCTGTTCGATCATGCGCGTCCACTGACCGAACTCTGTGCGATCCGGCGAGTAAGAGCTCGGTTTGACGACCGCACTTCGCGGCGACTTCCTGCGCCCCGGCGATCTCTTCGCTCGCTCGGTTTCCGAACGTGCAAAGGGTGGGCGTGACGCCCTGCTTCACGAGGTTCGCAAGGATGTACCGCGAGTCGTAGCCGGCAGACAAGGAGAGAACCGAGCCGGTGGAACTCACGTCGAGGAGTTTCGATGTTATGGACTCATACTTCGAGTCGAGAAACTCCATCTTCTGGCCGAGCGTCAGGCGCGCCGCCTGGTCCCCGTAGCTGAGCCGTCGGGTGTCGGTCGCGATCTCGCCGTGGGGCGAAATGCTGTGGATCGCCCCCGGCGATGAGATCATGATCTCACGATATATCGTCGCATCGTTCGGGCAGTATCCCAGCGTCAACTCGAGAAGCGCGGAATCCGTATCGAAGGTGAGTTGCGTCCGAGCAGTTCCCGCCAGCGCTCCATAATCGGAAGACATCGCGATACCATGCGGTGTTCTCAGGACATACAGCCAGCTCAATCCCAATCGGTCCGTCGTGTACCGAAGTCGCCTTGCGGCGGCGTCGAACTCGATCGCGACCCAGCGACCGGAATCTCGATCGATCGAAGATCCTCTAGCGCGGGATTTCGGCCTTGAGCGATTTGCGAAACTCCTCCGAGGTGGTTGGCGTCACCTATGAGCCAGAAGAGAGCCCCATTGCGGGTCCACGTGATATCCGCATGAGTGTCGAGATCATGGGAAATCGCGCAGAGCGCAAAGGTCTCGTTGCCAAACAGCGTTCTCTGTCGCTGGAAAGGATTTCTGCGCTCGAGGTCGCGATTGCCGCAGCGGTTCGCGAGGAGGCGAACATCGGATCGATGCTGAAGGCTGCGGCAATCATTGATGTCGTCCTTGCGTCTGTCGAAGTCTGATTCGACTCGGACGCGCTCTTCAGCGCGCCGTGGAACTCGATCTCGCGTAGTGCTGATGCTCGACCTGAGTGTATGCTCGGACCATGTCGATCTTATGGAAACGCAACGGCAGTCGAGCAGGGCGCGAGCGTCGCGCGGCGCAGTCTACCGAACCGAATCGACATCGCGCGGTTCACAACAGATAGGGCGCAACATGATGTTCTCTCGCTTCTGGCGGCGTAAGAGCGCGACACTGGGAGCCGCAAGGGACAGTTCCTACTACAACCAGGCATTCTCGGGCGCACGACACTGGCAAGAGGGCTATACAAAGTCACCGTAATACTCAATTTCGGACCGTCATCATCGACAGGCTCCGAACCTTGCGGCCGACGAATATTGTTGAAATCGGGTGCGGGCCAGGCAGCTTGCCGCCGCAATTCATGACGCCGGCATAGCGCGCGGGTATATTGGAATCGACTTCAGCGACATCGCGCTCGGATATGCGCGGAGCGCGTGCCCGGCCCATTTCACCTTCGTTGAAGCCGATGCGACCAAGACCGAACTCCTCGAGACGCTTGAGTACGATGTGATGGTCTGCACCGAATTCTTGGAGCATATCGAGCCAGACATCGCTGTGCTTTCTCGGGGTCAGACCCGGGACACGATGCATTGCTACCGTGCCAAATTTCCCCTACGTCTCGCACGTTCGCCACTTCGCAGACACCGCATCCGTCGAGAAGCGCTACGGCGCTCTTTTCAAGGATTTCTCGGTAACCGCCATACCGGGACCCCAGTCCGCAGCAATCTTCTTCCTGCTGCAGGGGGAAAAGTCATAGATGCCAATGGCGGTGGAGTGTTCGGGATCCTGAGTCGGAGTCCGAGTCACGGGAAAGTTGGCAGCGGACGCTAGCGTCGGATTCGCAGTGCTCGAACCAGACGCGATGCCATGCCGATCAATCGTTTCTCGGGGCCATCCGGACGCCCTTGAGCAATCCAAAGAAGAACGACAACGGCTGTGAACACAAAGGCACCAGTCGTAACGTCGGTCACGAGAGACAGAATTCGTGGCACCCCGTCCTGCGAATGAAAGGCCTTGACGATTGCGAGCATGATTGTTCCCGGAACCAGCATCCGGATCAACTCGATCGTCGGAAAGAATCGTCGCACCGGAAGAACCTTCGGTAGATAGAGGAGCGAGGCGACAGTGAAAGCGGCTGTCGAAATGGCCGTGGCCATGGCGAGCGTAGTCAGATCGCCAAGGTGCGCCGCTACCAACAGGCTTGACGTGAACATGGCAAGCTTGATCCAGCTTGCGGCAAAGTAGGTTCGATCGTGACCAAGCACCAGGAGAATGTGTCCGGTCGCGTTGAAGGCGACCGCAGCGAAGGCGCCAGAAATTCCCAGCCAGAAGATCAATGGAACAGCGAATGTCCACTGATCGCCCAGTATCACGTGAACGCACGTCGTCTCGCCACCGCCGCGATTCCAAAGCCGAATGCAAAACTGATCATGCAAACGGTTCTGAAAACGTTCCGAAACGCGACGCTCAACTCTTCGAGGTTGTCTTTCAGCTTTGCGTAGTTCGGGAAAGTGGCGCGTGCCAGAGGCGTGACGATTTCCTCCGTTGCCATGCGTGAAAGCTCCGCAGCGACGTTGTACGCGCCCAATTGCGCGGTGCTTGCCAGGAACCCGACGATGAACACGTCGACCTTCTTGTTCAGGAAGTTGGCGATGTTCGAGGGGGTGATCCAAAGGGCGTAGTTGGTGAATTGTCGCCAATTCTGCAGGCTGAGCCGAGGGCGAAACGGATGCATCCTGTAGCTCAACATGATCTCGAACGCTGCGCCTAGGATGCCCCCGGCCACTAGTGCCCAGTAGCTTCGGTACGCCAGCGCGAGTGCGACAGTCGGCACGACGTGGACCAGTTTCCCAAGCAAGCCGAAGATGAAGTCCCGCCTGAAATCGAGATCCCTGCGGAACATCACGATGCCGATGTTTCCGAGGCCATTCATCGAGGCTTGCCGCCGCAAGCACCTGGATCACCGCCTCGAGTCTTGGTTCCTTGAAGTACGCCGATGCGGGCGACGCAAGCAGGAAAGAGGCGACGGCAAGAACGATCGTCTGAATCCAGCCGATGGTCCAGGCAGTATCGTAGGCGCTGCGATCGGTAGTGCCCATGCGCAGCAGCAACTGCGCGATACCGAGGCTGGCGCACGCGCTCAAGAGGCCCTGGACCATCGAGGCCATCGCCACGATTCCGAAATCCTCCGGAGTGAGGATGCGCGCGAGGATGACGGTGCTGACGAGCCCGGCCGAGCGAATCGCCCAGCGCATGCCGATCATCCAAACGGCCCCATCGACGAATCGCGTTGTTGGTCTCAAGGATGATCAGCCAAAGTCAACGACCCGCGTTTCTCGCCGCACCGGCACCGACGTGACGGGAGTCGCGAACCTCATCAGTCGCGTGTTCTCAACAATACTTCTTGATGAACATCGCGCCCCGGCCTAGTTCCCGGCTGATGCCTGGCGCGTCATAGACCCATTGCGAGCGAAGTCGAACGAGGGTATGGCGCAGCCAGTACAACGCGGCGAACGTCGAGATCGAGGATCGTTCAAGCCCGGCAAGCACCAGCATTTCATCGAGAAGCTGAATCTCACCGCGGCACGCCCAACGTCCTTCGCACAAGGCCTGCATGTTCTCGAGAACCTTTCCGCCTTCGATGTGGCGTTGCACGCTATCGAGATAGTTCAGACAATCGAGGAGCGGGATGCCTTCGAGGGCATCACACTCCCAGTCGATGAGTGTGACCTGATGGTCCGGCCCGCTGAAGATATTGCTGACGCTGAAGTCTCCGTGACTGAGGCATTCCTTGATTCGCAGATTCGACGCCAGCTGTCGAAGGATTGTTTCGGCGTGGTCCAGTCCCGGGCTCGAAGGACCATAGCGCCGCAGAGTGGCGAATGCCTGTTCTATCTGCACCCTCAGAGCCACACCCCTTGGGCCCGTCGGATCGCCGAGTGCGGTCGAGTCGTTGAGCAGTTTCAGCGCGCTGCCTATGCCGATGAGACATTCCACTCGCTTGTCCCGGCTCAGCAGACGCGAGAGCGGCACTCCGTTTGCCTTCGTCTCGACGAAGTAGCGAAGACCTTGGTGATTGCCTGCGGTGACGGGCATCGGACTCAGCGCCGAAATCGACGGGCGACTCGTGATAGCTTGCAGGTACGCGTATTGCTTTAGCTCCAACGCTTCGCTGTGACTCGAGTTCGATAGCTTTACGATCAGTTCGCATTGCGCCGACTTGACCGCAAGGATCGTCTTCTCTTCTGGCTGACGGTGAGCGATTTGAAGGTGATCGGTCCGATGCCAGTATCGCCAGAAATCTTCGAGAGCAGGCGCTCGCCGAGCGACGATCGACGGGCAGACCCGTCGCTGGAGACCATCCCGAGCGCCGGTATGAAGAACGCGGCTTTCCGAAGTTGGCTCAGCGTCTTGTTGTTGGTTGCATCGATCCAGCGCGCGCGCTGCCAACCGTACGGGATGATTTCACGCAGATGGCTGTACCCAGGCGTGAGTCCGAGAAAAAGAGTCTTCGCGAAACCTGCCTGGCGCATCAGGCGTCGATAGCCCAGGTACGAGTACGTATAGGTTCGGTATGGGGAGCGAGTCTTGTAGATCGACCAGAGATTGGCCAGGGGACGCGGCAGCAGGGAACCGAAAAGAATGCCCGAGTGGTGATCGACACGTCCTCGAAAGTACTCGAGGTTGGTACGGTTCTCGATCGCAACGAACAGTTGCCCGTCGGGCTTCAATACCCTGCGGATTTCTCGCAGAAAATCGAGCTGCACTCGGCGCGGACTCGACGCGCCGAAGCCGAGCGACAACATGCGCCACAGTTTTCCGAGTTTCGAAGGCACGCCCCTCCATAGCGAGTCGTCTGACGCTACCCACTCGAGCACGCCGGACAACATGACGCAATCGAAGGAGTTGTCGGCGAAAGGTAGCGAGGCCCCATCGCCGCCCGCCATCGTAAGCACCCGGTCTTCCAGGTTGAACTTGCGAATTCGCTCGCGTGTGAACTCCAGACGTTCCCACGTCAGGTCGAACGCAACGGTTTCGGCCACGTGCGGGGCAACGCTGCGTGTGAGATTGCCGAGGCCGCAGCCGAGATCAAGCACTCTCGCTTGAGGTGGAAGGTCGAGAAAGATCTTCCACGAGTAGCGCCCATCGCCCGCGAGATTGTCCAGCCAGTCTGGATTGTTGCGCACGTCGGACAGAAACATGCGGACCGTCTCGTGCCAGGGCGAACGTCGATGCCCGACGTAATCTCGTTCATCCGCTCGCGTCGAACAGGATTGAAGTAGTAGTCGTAGCGCTTGCACCGGAAATCGACGATTCCTCCGCGGATCGGGTACTCGCGGGCACACTCGCGGCATTTGATCGCCGCGGACCCGACAGAACTGACTTCACCCGCGCACGTCGGGCATCGAAACCGGCTCATGTCCGTCAAGGCAGTGTGCCCGGCGTCGAGACTGCCCGTGGGAGCCAGCGGCGCAGTTCGTCGCTTCTGGTCAGCTGCGATGACATCGATCGGTGCGCTGTCCTGAGTTGAAGAATGTGGCATCTTCTCCTAGGCGTTGTTCCAAGGCAATGAATCATCTACGCCGCATGATCAGACTGAAGGATTGTGTCCCCGCCATCGGGGCGTACCCATCTCAGCCCGTATGCATCAAGGCCTTCGTCAGTGCCGCTGCCGGCCTGATTTCCGAAGACATCGAAACGATGTGTCCGTCCATCGATGGCCGCAATCAGGCTGAAACAGCGCTCTCCGGCGTCCTGCAACAGAAGCGACACCGAGTCGGCATTCGGCGCGAACAGAAACGCTGAGATCCCCGGGGAGTCTAGACGAAACCGCAGTTGCGGTGCCGGCACAAGTTCACCGTAGCGCGGCGAGTACCAACCGGCGGGGGGCGTGAGGTTTCCGACCAGGCACTCGGGGGCCTGCACATTTCCCGCGTAGCCAAGCGCAATCGATGCGCTAAGCAACTTCAGCCTGAGCCCATCGGTGTCAGGAGAGTCCTCGATGGCGACGCCGGGCGCGAGTTGAAACCCATAGTGAGCTGTGCTCGCGGCGAGTTCCTCGCTCGCGATGTCGTAGACCAGACAGAACTGTCGGCCAAGAAAGATCACACCACGTCGGTGATCGTCATAGGGCCCGCCGCCCACGATGCGTGCGTCGGTCCAGGCCAATTCGCCGTGCTGCTGCGACGAGAGGACGTGGACCGAGGCCGCGAGTCGGGGTTGGCGGAAATCCCCCTCGAGCGCACCCAGAGGGTCGTAGCCTGAGATGCTGACCCCGTTATGGGACTCCGGGCCCATGAAATAGCGCCGCGCACCGATCACGTCGCCGGTGGAGTTCAGTCTGTAGGTGAAAGTGCCGGCTTCCACGACGAACGGATACCCTTGAACTTGTACGAGTATCGAGAGCAGATCCGCCTTGCAATGCCCGCCGGCATGCCCCAATGCACGATGCGGCCCGGTGCGAAAGATCACACGCAGATCGGCGGACGCTCCCATGCAGTAATACCCGCCGTCCGCGAAGCGCTTGAGCGTCGTCGCCTGGCTACGCGGAACGAACCGGGACAACGATCCCGTGAGCCAGCTCGCGAGTTCACAAACGTCACCCAGGCTCGTCGCTGCCGCGGACCGACCGGGCGCGTCATGCAGGTAGCGATAGATCGGTTCGTAGTTTCGGGACGTCCAGATGTCCCGATCATCGAGCGGGAACATCGGGTCTTCGGTGGCATCTCCAACAGCCTGAGTGGGTCCGAGCGGCGACACGAAAGCCAACTGGAATTCAGTCATGCGCCCGTGCAGGTCCTTCACCCAGTCGGCAACCGGAAGTGCTGCGCGTTTCATGAGCAGAAGGTACGTCGTGACAAGGTCGCTCGCGATTGCATGGTAGTGGAGCGAGTGCTCGAAACTTGAACCGTCGGGGTAGATCTGCCTTCGCAACTCGGCAAGCCAGCGCTCGTTGACATCGGCATCGGGCGAGGTGGCCTCGTGAGGGCAAAACATCGGGACGACCTGCCGCAAGAACCATTCCGCGTATCGGTCCACCAGAAGGTGGTTGTTCGGGTACGAGTGGCCGAGCTTCGGGAACAGGTAGCTGACGTCGGCCTCGACAAGCGCCAGAAGTCGAAGTTCGCACCGCGTTCTCGATTCGCTCGCGGCGCTCGAAGAGACGAAACGCCACGCCCAAAGGCAAGCGATGATGCGTTGAAATACGACAAGATTGCTGATGTACGCGAGCCGATACGCTTCGCGTCGTTGGAGCGCGGCCGCCCAGCCTGCCAGGACATCCGCGATCGATTCGAGCAGTGTGGGATCGTGGAAGCTCGCGCTCGCCCACCTGGGCATGAAGCCGAAGCGATGGGGTCTGACCTGGTACAGGAGGTCCGCGTTGTCAGGGCACGGATTCCACCATGGATATTGCGCGTCGAGCCTCTGGCCTGAAAGGTCGTAAACCGGCAAGCCTACGTAACGGTCGCGATCGACGAGGGCTCGCGTGATCGCGCTCGACTCCGGTCGGGAGCCACACAGCTCGGCGAAGATCGAGACGCACGTCTGCGAGCAGAGAAAGAATCTCTTGCCGATCGCCTCGTTGAGCGCTCTCGCCAGGTCGCTCCGAAAGACTGCCGAGGAGCTGTCGCGTTCCGCCCCATCGTCACCGAGCAGTGATGTGCGCTCGAAGGCCGAAACGAGTCTGGCCACGCTTGGCGTCGGAGCGCGAACGCCCGCGGCTGCGGTCGGTGACCGCAATAACCAGGAATTGAGCGTATCGCGTGCCTTGGAGATGGATTTTCTGGCGAAGACGCGCCACGAATGCGTTCTGATGATAAGGCTCGGCTGGTTGGGGTGACATGCCTTGCGAAGTTCGAGCCGTTCATTCCTGGGAAGTGGCTCTGGGTTGATGAAGGGACTCAGTGTGATGCTGCTGCTTGAATTCGATCGGGGTCAAGTATTTCAACGTGATGTGCGGGCGCTCGGTGTTGTAGTGCTTGCGCCTGGCCTCGATGACGACCTTCGCTTCCGGAGGGCTGCGGAACGATTCGAGGTTCAGGCATTCGTCGCGCAAGGGCTCGTTAAACGACTCGTTGGTGCCATTCTGCCGAGGTTTGCCCGGATCGATATGCGCTGTCCCCACTCCGCTGATTCTCGA
The DNA here is from genome assembly GCA_963696745.1 of uncultured beta proteobacterium. Lineage (GTDB taxonomy): Bacteria > Pseudomonadota > Gammaproteobacteria > Burkholderiales > Burkholderiaceae_E > Quisquiliibacterium. The sequence continues at coordinate 460,911 of CAVOLL010000010.1, read as the reverse complement.
CCGCGCACGCGAAGAGATCGGCGGCCGCCGCGGCGGACGTATCGAGCGACACGTTCCTGCTTCCGCGGTGCAAGCCCTGGCAACGCGACGCGCTGCGTTTCAAGTCGGCGGCGTTGCGCGTGCTGCTGCAGGGCGCGGTATCCTAGGGAAGGTCTGCGCAACCGGGTGATTTCCGATCGGCAGAATCAATAAGGTGTTGATGGGTCATTTTTCAGCCGACGCGAACGCAGAAACAGGCGCCAGGGGCGCGGTTTTCTGTGTTTCGAGGGGCGCTTTGCACCCCGAGAGCGCATTACACACGGACCGCTCCAATCATGAGCCTTTGTCGCGCCATGAACAGGTTGGCCAGCGCACAGGCCACGAACAAGCGGTTGCCGTTCTTGGCCAAACCCCGGTAGCGCACCTTCACGAACCCGAACACCCCCTTGAGCACGCCAAACGCATGCTCGACCCGGGCACGGATCCGGTTGTTGCGCCGGTTCGTGGCGTGGATCGCCTCGTCGACGACGCCCCGGTGTCGATAGCGTCGGTTCGTACGATCTTGAGCCTGAGGCGCGCATCGCGCGATCACCGCGCTCTGGCCACGGTAGCCCTGATCGCCCCAGACCCGGCGCTCGGCACCGTGCAGCAGCGCCGCGAGCATCGTCGAATCGGACACGTTGGCCGAGGTGGCCACCACCGAGTGAATCAGCCGCGTGCGCTCATCCACACCGATGTGCGCCTTCATCCCGAAGTGCCAGGTTTTGCCCTTCTTGGCTTGATGCATCTCGGGGTCGCGCGAGTGCGTGGCGTTCTTGGTCGAACTGGGTGCGGCGATGATCGTCGCGTCCACGATCGTGCCGCTGCTCACCTTCAGTCCGCGCGCCTGCAGGATGCGCCCGACCTCCTCGAAGATGCGCACTCCCAGACCGTTGTTCTCCAGAAGGTGACGAAACCTGAGCACCGTCGTCTCGTCGGGCACCGGCTCCACGCCCAGGTCAATGCCCACGAATGCGCGCATGCTCGCGCTCTCGTAGAGCGACTCCTCGACCGCCGGGTCCGACAGGTTGAACCAGTGCTGCACGAAGTGCATGCGCAGCATCCGCTCGATGCCCACCGGCGGGCGTCCTCCGGCCTTCGTGCGCTTGGGGTAGTGCGGCTCGATCAGCGCCACCAACTCGGCCCACGGCACCACCCGTTCCATCTCCGAGAGAAACAACTCGCGCCGCGTCGCCTTGCGATACCGCTCGAACCCCACACCCGCGGCCAGCGTCAGCTGCTTGCGATCACTCATCGGCTTGCCTCTCTCATGATGAACTCACTACATCGAAGTGTAGTCAGTCAATCACGACAACGGGCAGGTTTTGCAGACATTCCCTAGCGGCGAACGAAGCTCGGCGGCTCGAAGCGGTCGCGGGCATGCCATCGAACAAGTTCGTGACTCGCCAGATGAAAGTCGGATTCGTCCTCGCGTCCCCGGTCGAGGACCCGCTCCCGAGCACGCGGATCTCGGTGCTCAACGTCTTCGCGCTCTTGCGCGAGCGCGGCGTCGATCCGGTCGTGCTGTTTCAGCCCGACGAGGCGACCGAGACGCCACAGGTCGATGGCCTGGCGCCGCGGGCCAGGGCGCTCGGAATCGACGTGGTGTACTTTCAGAAGACGCGTGGACCAAGCGTCTTCGCCGAAATCGACGGTCTGCGCCGCCTCGGCATCGGCACGGTGTTCGGCGTATGCGACGTGATCGACCTCGAGATGACCGCGCGTTGCGACGCGACGGTCGTGGTGACCGACTATCTGCGCGAGCTCTACCCGGTACGACTGCACGACAGGATCTCCGTCGTGCACGATGGCATCGAGCGGCCCGACGTCCAGAGAACGACCGGGCCGCGCGACGGCGCCTACGCGACGCGGTCGCGTCCGCTCAGGGCGGTCCTGGTGACGTCGTCCACGCCCGAAACGGTGCCCCTCATCGGGCGAGTCCCGGACTTCCTTTCGTTGACGATCGTCGGGCGATTCCCGGAGCGGTCCGCGAGACCGTCCATCGTCGGCGCGGCACGGAGAGTGCTAGCGGCCTCCGGGTTCGGCGAAACGATGCGACGGGTCGGCGACCTGTTGCGGCCACCGTTCAGGCGCGTGGGCTGGGACCCCGTCGGCGTGTACGATCAGCTCAGTCGCGCCGACATCGGCATCATTCCGGTCGACACGTCGCGCGGCTCGCCGTCGGACGACCGAATCTACTACTGGCAGGTGAAGTCCGAGAATCGGCTGACGCTCAAGATGAGCGTCGGCTTGCCGGTCATCGCGTCCGCGGTGCCATCCTATCTTCCGGTGATCCGGCAGGGAGTCAATGGCTTCATCGCTCGCTCGCGGGACGATTGGGCAGACATGTTCGCCGAGCTGCGCAGCCCCGAGCTGCCGCCCGCACGGTCGGCGCGGGCGGCGCGCCAATCGGTGCTCGATCGATATTCGCAGCGTCGCCAGGCGGACCTCCTTGCAGGGGTTTTCGCGAGCTTGGCGAAGGGCGAGACGCGAGTGGGGCCGACGTTGCACGAGTTCGACCGACGTTCGGACGATGGAGAACTGGCGACCGATGGCGATAAATAGGGATAGCGAGGGCGGATCGCGGCGAGCCGCCTACACAGGGCCGCGCGCGGACCTGTTCGCGATGGTCCCGGCGCAGGCGATTGCGACACTCGACCGGGTCTCCCGCAACCTGCGCTTCGGGGATCGCGGAGGCGGGCGCTTGAACCGCCTCCTGAACAGGTACGGCGATGCGCTTGCCAGGCTCGCGCCGGTGCGCGAGTTCCTCACCTACCAGTTCTGCATTCGCGCGCGCCGGCGTCAAGCCCGATCGAACGCAGTCGCCGCCGACGTGCCGCGTGCAACCTGAGATCGTGGTCGTCGTGGCGACTGCTGCGGGGCGCGAGCGCGCGGCGCAGCTCTCGCGCGCGCTCGACTCGATCAGACGACAGGAAGGAGTGCGCGCCGTTCCCGTTGTCGTCGCCAACGGGCCGGCGCGTGACCCAGAGATCCTGTCGACGCTCGCGGCCGACCGGTCGATCCGGCTGTTGTCGCTCGACGAAGGGGACTATCCGGGCGCCTTGCGCGCCGGGAGAGCCTGCGTCGACACTCAATGGTTCGCGCAACTCGACGACGACGACCTTCTCTTGCCCGGCGCACTGATCGCGCGCTGGTCGGCCGGTCATGCGGACCCGCAATGCGATGCGGTGATCTCGAACGGGTGGACGCGCGATCGTGGACGCGACACGGTGCGATTGTCGCGGCTGCAGGAAATTCGTGGCGATCCGTTGCGTGCGCTGTGCGCCGCGAACTGGCTCGGCCCCGGCGCGGCCCTGTTCCGCACCGAGACGATCACCGAGGAGGTGCTCGCGGGCATGCCGAAGTACCTGGAGTGGACCTACCTGGCGTGCTACCTGAGCCTGCGCTGCCGGCTCCGTTTCCTCGACGCACCGTCTTACGTCTATCACGTCGGCACGGTAGCCTCGCTTTCGGGCTCGGACGCCTACGTGATCGGGCAGGCGTCGGCGATCGCGGCGATCTGCGCGCTCGACCTCCCCGCCGATGTCAGGGACGTGTTCCTCAGGCGCCTGAGCGCGGGACGACTGATGGCGGCGATGCGGCTGCTCGAGCGCGGGCGAGTCCGCGAGGCCTGGCACTGGTACTTGCGCGCGCTCGCCGGCAACGCCGGCCATCGCCACCTCTACGCCGTTCGCCGGATGATTCTCGGCACTTTGGGCGCGGGCCGGTCGTAGTCGCAATGAAGGTGCGCCCGGTCATCGCCTCACCTTCGACAGCAACGTTCGCGCATGCGCGAGAAGGTAGGTTTCGCCGCCCTGCGGCTTTCCCGCGGCACGCCAGATCAGCGCCAGCGACGCGGGGTAGACCGCGGCGCCGATCGCGACCTTCGCGAGCAGTGCGAGCGCCGTACCGGTCGGTGCGTATGGGGCGAACATGGACAGGCACGCCGCCATCGCGGCGCAGGCGCCCATCGGTCGGGCGAAACTGCCGAGCAGCGCGCGCCACGGAACCCCGATCGGTTCCCGGCTCAACAGGAACGCGAAGAGCCACGCCATCACGGTCGAAGAAGTCAGTCTCACGAACGCGAAGGCTTCGGGCGTCGGGGCCACAAGCAGAACCGCGGCGAGCGAAGCGAACAGGCCGGCCTCTATCCAGGTGAGGATCGCCTGGACCTTGATCTTCCCGATCGCCAGCAGGGCGTATCCGCCGGTGTGGTGGAACACGACGAATACACCCGCGAGCGCGAGCAGCATCAGCACCGGCCCGGCACTCGTCCACTTCGGTCCCAGGAACACCGCGACCACCTCGTTCGAGACGAACGCGAGCCCGACGCATACCGGCAGGGTGATCAGGAACTGAACCGACAGCGCGAGCGATACCGCGCGGCGAAATCCCGGGCCCGAGTCACGTGCCTCGACCAGCGCCGGATAGAGTACGCGCGCGAGCGGCGCCAGGATCTCGACAGACGACAGCGTCGCGAGTTCGCCCGAGACCCTGTAGATTCCCAGATTGACCGCCCCTGAAAGCCTGCCGAGCAGCAGCGACGGAAGCGACGCCGACAGATAGGCGCCGGCGCTGCGCACGATCATCCACTGAGAGAACGAAAGCAGTTCGCGCAACTTCGCGAGGCTCAGGCGCGGTCTGAACGGGTGCATCCGGAAGCTCAGCGTGACCGATATGAACTGTGTCGCGACCGCGCCGATCACGACCGCCCAGTAGTTCTTCAACCAGAACGCGAGACCGATCGTGATGGCGAACGAGAGCAGGCGCCGAACGAGGAAGAATCGCACTTCGCGCTTGAACTCGAAGTTCTTCTGCAGCAGTACGAGGCCGATGTTCTGGGTTCCGCTGATCGCGACCGACAGCGCGACCAACTGGGCAACGGCCACCAGCCGTGGCTCCGCGAAGTAGGTCGCCGCCGGCCACGAGACGGCGAACACGGCCAGACCCATTACCGCGGCCTGGATCATCTGCAGCGTCCACGCCGAATCGTAGTGCTCGGTCGTCGGCGCTCGCAGCTGGATCAGCGCGGTGCCGACGCCGAGGTCGAGCAGCACGGTGACGATCCCGGCGGCCAGCATTGCCATCGCCACGAGACCGAAATCCTCCGGCGCAAGCAAGCGAGCGAGGATTGGCGTGCTGACGAGGCTTATCAGCCGGTCGAGCAGGCGCCAGCCGACCATGATCGACGCGCTTCCCGCGATCGAGTTGCGCGCCGCCGCATCGTGCGCGGTGATCGACCGGCGCGGGTCGGCACTTGAGCTCAGTTTGGCTCCCGGTTGGGGTACTGCAGCCTACGCGCGCCGTTGACGCTCAGAATGTTCCGCGGAACTAGCGCCTTGCGAGGTTCGAGTCGATCGGGAGCGAGCGATGGCCGGTGACTCGGGGCGGTCCGCAGGCCCTCCCCGTCGCTTGACGAGTTCGCGCTCCTTGAGCCGCGCGCAGGCGAACACGATCACCGCCAGGTAGTACGGGTAATCCCAGTACCCGATGTTCACGAACGCGCCGCCGACCCCGAAGCCGACCAGTGCGACCTGGCTCATCCGCATCAGGAACACCACGCTGTCGTTTTCTTCGCCGGCAGGAAGACGGCGGATCAGGCGGCCTGCAGTGAACCACACCGACAGGCCGAAGACTCAGGAACAGCACGAGTCCCGGCCAGCCGTGTTCGCCCAGCGCCTGGAAGTAGATGCTGTGCGACGACCTCATCTGGCCGGCCGCGTACTCGCCCACCGCGCTTCCGACGTACATGTCGAAGCCGCCGCCGGTGATGCGCGCGTTCGCCACGTTCAGCGCGGTCTTCCACATCTCGAAGCGACCCATTGTCGACGCGTCCTGCTCGTACGCGCCGATCGAAGCGATCCGCGCCCAGTACTCGGCCGGCATCAGCACGATCGCCAGCCCGGCGCCGACGAAGACCGCGATCAGCGCCTCGAACTTCGCGGTGCTGCGCAGCACCAGGAACAGACCCATCGCGACCACGGCGACGAAGGCGCCGCGCGAGTGCGAGCCGAGAATCGAGATCCCGCTCAATGCGATGCAGCCGAGAAAGGCCCAGCGGTACCAGGGGTTGCGCGTGCGCTGGCGAAGCCAGAACAGCAGCGGCATCGTCATCACCAGCGCAGCGGCGAGCTGGTTGTTGTCGGCGATCACCGATCCCGGCGGCCCCCAGACGCGGAACGCGCCGCCGGTGAGGACGGTGAACACCCCGCCCTTGATCCCGAAGAAGGCCACCGAGAGCGTCGCGACGATCGTCAGGACCTCGACCCGCCTCCAGTTCGACAGCAAGGCGAGCGTGACCAGGCACATCAACTGGATTTTGGCGAACTCGATCAGCTTGGGAAGTGCCGCCGTCTCGCTCAGCGCGAACATCGTCGTGATCGCCGTCCACGCGAGATAGGCGATCAGCAGGCGCATCCGCCGCACGCTGTCGAACACCTGGCGTTCGGTGGCGAAGACCAGCCCGATCAGCGTCGCGATCGCGACCATCTGCGCCCATGGGATGTCGTAGGCAAAACCCCAGGTCAGGCGATGCGGGTTCATCAGCGACAGCCACGCGAAGACGACCGCCCCGACGAAGGGGCGTGCGAGCGCGACCGGAACGCACGCGAAGAGAACGATCGAGAGGGCGATGTCGCGCATGCTCGTCGTGAGGCTGCAGGCCGCTGCCTCAGTTCAGCTTCAGCATGCTGCGCTGCAAGCGCGAACGCCTTCTTGTCCTCGACCGCGGCCTCGCCCCTGGCGAGTACGCTCGAGTGCCTGCTCGCGCTTGCCGGCGCGCAACAGCAGATCGGCCACCATGATGTAGCCGTCCGGGAATCGTCGGCCACTCGGCCATCAGTTGTCCCGCGGTCGCCAGCGCCGCCGCGGGATCGGAAAAACGCGCCAGCAGGCGCGCCTTGCGCGCGAGCGCCTCCTGCCGGAACGGGAAGTCGCGCGTGGTGTCGGTGTTGCGAAGGACGTAGTCGATGTTGGCGAGCGCGCGCGGCCAGCTCGCGTAGCAGGGGTTGTTGCGCGCCGAATAGCGGTCGAGCCGCATGTTGTCCACCAGCGCGTAGCAGTAGTGGTGCATGTGGGTCCATCCGTCGCCGTAGCGCGTGACCATCGCCTTGTAGACTTCGGGATGCTGCGGGCCTCCACCGCCTTGAACGTACGCTGCACCAGCGCGGCAGCAGCGCGCGCTCCTCGGGCGTGATGTTCGGCGGCGCGTCGGCGAGCGCGCCGCGCGTCAGGCCGAGCGACAGCGCGACGGCGGACAGCGTCCTGGTGCAGGGCAATGCGTGTCAGGTTCATCGTGTCGCCTCCGATCGTTCGGGCGGCAGGCCGCTGCGGAAAGCACATCACGCTCCAGATCGACGCGCTCCAGTCGCGCCTGCCTCGTGCGTGCTCCTGCTGCAACCTGCCCAGGTGGCCGGTGTTGAACCTGCGATTCGGACGCGACGCCGCTGATGCGTGCGCGCGAGCGCGCCGCGAGCGGGCCGCGAAACCACTTCGCGAGCGGCACCGCGAATCCCGCCTTCGGCCGATACAGCACATCGTCGCGGCAGCGCGGCTCCATCGCGCGCTTGAGCACCAGCTTCGACTCGGCGCCCGAGATCTTCAGCGACTGCGGCGAGCCGCGCCGCCCACTCGACCAGCTGGTGGTCCATCAGCGGTTCGCGCACCTCGAGCGAGTGCGCCATGCTCGCGCGGTCGACCTTGGTGTTGATGTCGCCCGGCAGGTAGGTCTTGTAGTCCAGGTACTGGATCAGCGCGAGCGGCTGGTCGGTCGGTGCGCGCGCGGCATGGGCGCGAAACACCTCGATCGCGTTGTAGCCGCCGAGGCGGCGCTTGAACTCGGGCGAGTACAGCGCCTGGCGCTCGTCGTCGCGCATCAGCGAGACGCTGTGGAAGTAGGCCTCGACCGGATCGCGAGCCAGCGCCTGGAACGTGGTCTTCGCGCGAAACGGGCGCGGCACCCAGTCGAGCTTCGGGAAGGCGCGGCCGAGCGGGCCGAAGACCGGACGCCGCAGCGACGAGCGGCAGCGTCGGCGCGCAGCTTGCTCTTCCATCAGGTGCAGCCGGTAGCGGCGGTAGCCGCCGAAGGTCTCGTCGCCGCCGTCGCCCGACAGCGCCACCGTCACCCGCTTGCGTGCGAGTTCGCAGACGCGGTAGGTCGGCAGCGCCGAGCTGTCGGCGAAGGGCTCGTCGTACAGGTCGGGCAGGCGTGTCGATCAGATCGAAGTCGTCGCTGCGTGACCGTCTCGACGTAGTGGTCGGTGCGGTAGCGCTCGGCCACCATCGCGGCGTAACGCGACTCGTCGAACTCGGCCACGTCGAACGCGATCGAGCAGGTCTTGACCGGTTCGCTCGACAGGCCGGCCATCGCCGCGACCACCGCGCTCGAATCGACGCCGCCCGAGAGAAACGCGCCGAGCGGCACCTCCGAGATCATGCGGATGCGCACCGCCTCGGCAGATCCGCTCGCGCAGCTCGACGCGCAGCGTCCTCGAGCGTGATCCGCTGGTCCGGTTCGAAGGAAACGTCCCAGTACTGTGCGATGCGCGGCTCGCGCTCGCCCGACCGACCACTGCAGCGTGTGCGCCGGCTCGAGCTTGTGCGCGTTGCGGTAGATCGTCTTCGGGTCCGGGATGTAGCCGAAGGCGAAGTAGTCCTCGATCGCGTAGTCGTCGAGCCGCGCGTCGAAGCCCGGCAGCAGCTTGAGCGCCTTGAGCTCGGAGCCGAAGCCGAACGTGCCGTCGGCGAGCGCGCACCAGAACAGCGGCTTGACGCCGAGCCGGTCGCGCGCCAGGAACAGCGTCTTGCGGTTGCGGTCCCACAGCGCGAACGCGAACATGCCGCGAAAGCGCTTGACGCAGTCCGCGCCCCACTGCTCCCACGCGTGCACGATCACTTCGGTGTCGCTGCGGGTGTGGAAGCGGTGGCCGGCGCGCCTCGAGTTCGGTGGCGAGTTCCTGGAAGTTGTAGATCTCGCCGTTGTACGAGACGACGACGCTGCCGTCCTCGTTGAACATCGGCTGCTGGCCGGTGGCGATGTCGATGATCGACAGGCGCCGGTGGCCGAGCGCGACGTGCGGCTCGACGTGAAAGCCTTCGGCGTCGGGGCCGCGATGCGCGATCGAGTCGGTCATGCGCTTGAGCAGCGCGCGCTCGAACACCCGCGGCGCGTCGGCGCGTGGGGAGAACAGTCCGGCCAGTCCGCACATGCGTCGTCTATCGGCTCCGTGTTCAACGACCTTGCGAGAGGGCGTCCGCATCGGATGCGTGCCGGCGGCGAAGCCGATGCGACGCAATTGCTCGGCGTAGACTCGATGGTACCCGCTCGGCATCGCCGCGAGGCTGAACTCGGTCACGGCGCGCGCGCGAGCGGCCTTGCCGTGCGTCGCGCAGGCGCGCGCATCCGTGAAGTATGTCTCGATCGCTCGCGCCATCGCGCCGGCGTCGCCCGATGGCACCAGCTCGCCGGTGACTCCCGTGCACGACCAGGTCCGCGGTTTCCGCCGACGTCGGTGGCGACGACCGGGACGCCGCTCGCCATCGCCTCGAGGATCGTGTTCGAGATGCCTTCGGCCAGCGAGGGCAGGCAGACCAGGTCGATCGCCTGCAGGCACTGCGGCGACGTCGTCCCGCGCGCCGGCGAACCAGGTCACGGAGTCGAGTCCGAGCGCCGACGCGCGCGCCCGCATCGCCGCCAGCTCCGGACCGTCGCCGACGATCGCGAGGCGCGCGCGTTGCGCGAAGTCGCGATCGCTGCGCGCGCAGACGCGCGAAGGCATCGAGCAGCACCGGGAGGTTCTTGACCTCCGCGACGCGGCCGACGAGCGCCGACGACGAAGGCCTGTTCGGGCCAGTGCGGCGGCAGCGTCGCGCGGCGCGCGGCTGCGCGATCGCCGGCGATCGTGAAGCGCGCGGTGTCCACGCCATTGCAGATGTTCGATCACGCGCGATCGCGGCACGCGAACGCGCTCGAGCAGGTAGCGTTCGGTGGCCGCCGAAAGCGCGACCTGCCGGTGAACCAGCGGCCTGAGCAACCTGCGCAGCCAGAGCATGCGCAGGTTGCTGCCGTCCAGGTCGCCGATGTCCCAGCCGTGCTCGCCGTGGATGCGCGCCGGCACGCCCGCCGCGACGGCGGCGAGCTGCGCTTCGAGCGTGGCGACGTTGCGGGTGTGCACGATCGCCGGGCGCAGCGCGCGCAGTTCGCGCCAAAGCCGCGGCAGCACGCGCACGGTCTGGCCCGGGCGGCTTGCGCAGTTCGACGAAACGCACGTCGCTGCGACCGATGCGCCGCGCGAACGAGCTCGCGACCTCGGTGAGCGCGACGACGCAGTGGCGGGCGAACTCCTCGGGCAGGCCGTTGATCAGGTTGACCACGCCGTTCTCCATGCCGCCGACGTCGAAGCGGTGCACGACGTGGACGATCAGCGGCGCGTCGCCGGCGCCGCGCGTGCCGCGTCATCGGCCGGGCCTGATCGGCACGCTGTCGCAGGCGCGCGGCGAGCGCCGCGAGCCGCGCGCGCGCGGATCGTCGCGCGGGTCGCGCACCGGCGTCCAGAGATACCAGGCGAGCGACTCGTCGCCGTTGCCCAGGAGCATCGACCGCGCGGTCTGCAGCTTCACGCCCACCGGACTGGCGAGCGTCCTGTCGCCGATCTGGAACCACTCCCACACCAGGTGCAACCCGTCGGGACCGGAGATCAGGTACTCGTTGACGATCGCACCGCTGACGCCGGCTCCGAAGCTCGAACGATCGACGCTTCTGCGCGCCCGGACCTGCCAGGTCGAGTCGTCCGGGCGGCCGGGCATCGGGCGATTCGATTCGTGGATCATCTCGGTCCCGTCGTCCTGGCGCACGTAGTGAAAGACCGTGAGGCCCAGCGTCGGGTCGGCGCGCGACACTCCGGCGAACCGTGTCGTCTCGCCGCGGTAGATCGGACGATAGTAGCGCTGCGCGTCCTCGGGCGCGGCGAGCGGCTCGAACAGCTCGCCCAGACGCGACAGATCGACCGTCACCGGGGCGCGCGCGCGCAGTTGATCGGCGGCGACCGGCCAGGTCGCCGACAGCGCGAGTGCGACGACCGCCGCGATCGCAGCCGGGAGCGGTGCGGAAGGCGTGCGCAGTTCGCGCGCCGGGCTCGCCGCTTCGCGCTCTGTGTGCGGTCGGCCTGCGCCGCGTTCAGCTGATCCCCCGGCCGTGTCGCCCGCTCTCGGCGCGCGCTCGGATGGGTCGTGGATGAAGCCGCCGAGCCAGAACGTGATGCCCCATCACGATGCCGAAGAAGAGCCAGCCGTACACGAGGTGATCGGCGCCGACCGCGATCTTCATGCCGCTGACGTGGCCGAGCATCACGATGATGTAGGCGCGAATCCAGTTCGCAACCAGCGCCGACGACCACCGTCAGGCCGATGAACAGCACGCGGGCGCGTAGCGACTGGTAGCTCAGGTACGCGTACAGGCACGCCAGCGGCACCGCCGCGAGCAGGTAGCGGATGCCGCTGCAGGATTCGACCACCGACCAGCGCCCCGATGGCAGCGTGAAGCTCGTGCCCTCGCGCAGCACCGGGATGCCGCTCGCGCGCACCGCCGCGACGGTGAAGTCCGCGGTCCAGTCCATCAGCGTCGGAAGCATGAAGGTGCCGAACGGCACCGCGAACAGCAGGAACGCCAGCGGGAACGCGATCGCCCACGCGATGCGCCAGCCGAGCACGAGCGCGACCAGAGCGGGAACCATCGCCGACGATCGCGAACTGCTCGACGGTGTTCACACCGGCGAGCCTTCCGAGCAGCCACAGGAATCCGCAGCCGGCGAGCGCCGCCAGCGCGGGCCACCAGGGTTCGATCGCGATGTCGACAGCTCGTCGCGCTTGCGCCAGACGAGCCACGCGCTCGCCAGCGGGATCAGCGGGCCGTGCGCGAACGACTCGCTGCTGCGCCAGACCTGCGCCATCGCCGCGAACGGTGTCGGAGAAGAGTGCGCCGACCGCGGCGAGCACGATCGCCGTGCAGCGCGAGCGGCCACAACGCGATGGCGCGTCGGATGCAGGGAAGCTTGATGTCATCGCCTAGGCCGCTAAGCCGAGACCGCGCACGACCGTCGGACCGAGCCAGTTCACGACCGGTCGCGGCAGCCTGCCGCCACGCCTCGATCATCAGCCGGTACTTCGGGTTCGAGGGGTTGTTCTGCGGCACGCTGTCGCGGCGTCAGCAGCCGGTACTCGTAGGCCAGCGGCGTGGCTTCGAAGCCCCAGTTCTTCTTGAACGCGTACGGACCGGTGCCGACCTTGCTGCGACCGTAGTCGAACAGGCGCGCAGCCGCGCGACGCAGGCGTGGCGCATCAGCGCCCAGTACTTGAAGTCGTTCGCCGCCAGGCCGCGCGCGGCGTCGAGTCGCCGGCGTAGTAGGGCAGCACCTGGTCGCGGAAATAGAAGCTCATCACCGCCGACAGCGCGCTGCCCTGCGCGTCGCGCACGACCAGCACGTCGCAGTCCTCGCCGAAGCGCTCCTGCAGTGCCCGAAACCAGCTGCGCGGCATGCCGGGCGTGCCGTGGCGATGGACGTTGTCGGCGTAGAGCGGGAAAGAACGCATCGACGTCCTCGATGGCGCGCGTCGAGCCCGTTGGCGATGCCCTTGCGCACCATCGCGCGCTGCTTGCGCGGTATCGCGAGCATGTTCTGCTGTCGTCGTCGGCGCCGATCGTCTTGCGAAAAGTCACGTACAGATCGTTCGACGGCCAGTCGGGGTGCAGCGCGGTACGATGGCTCGGTACTCGATGTGCGAGGCGCGCTCGCCGGTCGCGATCTCGAGCGCGCGCGCGTCGAGCGCCGCGAGCGTCTGCGCGTCGTCGGCGAGCGGGCCGCCGTAGACGCAAAACGGCAACGACACCAGCGAGGTCCCGAACAGGCGCGTCTTCATCAGCGCGAGCGGCAGCACGCCGGTGACCGCGTCGCCGCGCCGTGCGATCAGGAAGTGCGGCGTGTGCCGCCATTGCCGCGCGATCAGGTCGCGCCACTCGAAGCGGTGAAAGAAGGTCGCGTCGGCGTGCGCGTCGACGTAGCGCTGCCAGTCGCGCGATCGGCGTCGCCCGCGCTGCGTGCACGGCGACGGCGTGCGACAGGCGCGACGGGCGGGTCGGCCATCATGCCGCGAGTCCGCGCGGCGTCGGTGCGGCGCGCATCGGCGCGTTCGCCGCCATGGCCCGGTGCGCCGGTACGCCGGCGCGAGTTCGCCTGCGAAGGCCCGGTCGACACGCTGCCAGCTGAACTCGCGCAGCAGACGCCGGATGCGTGTCTCGGTGCGGTCGCAGGTTCAGGTAGTGACGAAACCGCGCCTTCGCGCTCGCGTCGCGCACGCGCGGCTGCTCGGGGTCGAACTCCCAAGGGTGGAAGTACACCATGGCCGGGCGCGCGTCGACGACGTTCACGCGCCGAATCCCCCAGGCCGAGACACGATACGGCAGCAGCCGGAAGTAACCGCCGCCGCCCACCGGCCAGTTGCGTCCGCCCCAGCGCACCGTGCTCGGCGGGATCTCGAGCAGCCCGTTTCGCAGGCGGTGCGCGAAGCGCGGCGCGTCGGGCGTGCCGTAGTGATCGTGCGCGACCGGATAGACGCTGGAGCTGTAGCGGTGCCCGGTCTCGGCGATCAGGTCGTGCGCCCACGCGTTGCCCGGGCCGATCGAGAAGCTCGGCGCGCGATAGCCGGTGACGGCCTCGCCCGCGATGTCTTCGAGCACCGACTTGGCGCGGACCAGGTCGTCGCGGAACTCGGTCGCGGCTCTGCTCGCTCGCGCGCAGGTGCGCCGTAGCCGTGGCTGGCCAGTTCGTGACCGGCGGCCGAGATCCGGCGCACCATCGCCGGATAGCGTTCGGCGATCCAGCCGAGCGTGAAGAAGGTCGCGGTCGAGCCCGATTCGTCCAGCAACCCGAGCAGCAGGTCGACGTTGCGCTCGACGCGGCAGGGAAGCGCATCCCAGCGCGAACGATCGATGTACGGCGCGAACGCAGACACCTGGAACCAGTCTTCGACGTCGATGGAAAACGCGTTGATCACTGTTCGTGTCTCGAAGTCGCTGCGTGGTCTGCCGACGCCGTCGCGCGCCGGCGCGCGATCGCCTCAGGGGTCCGCGCGCGCAACCTCAGGAGACGTCCTTTTCAACGCTGCGCTGGCTGCGCAGTGCCCGCAACACCTTCTTCAGCATCCCGTAGGTCATGCTGGTGGACGCTTCGAGCAGCGACACCCGATCCTCGAGTTGCGATAGCCGGTTCGACGCGTCCGGGTCGAGCCACTGCTCGGCCATTGCCTGCAGGCTCTGCGGGCGCTGCGCGGGATGCTGGGCGGGGGAGGGAGCGTGCGCGGCGCCGATTTCGGACTCGGACCACGCGGGCGTCGCCGGTGCCGTTGGCGCTGATGCATTCGTGCGTAGCGGAGCCGGTCCGCAGGCCCCGAGTTCGTCGATCAGCTCGAGCGCGACTTCGTCGACATCGCCGCGACTGATCTCGTGCTGCTCCGACGAGGAAGGTGGCGAGCAGCGTACGATCGCACAGCGTGTTGATTCGGCGTGGCACGCCGCCGGTGTGGGCGTGGATCCGCTCGAACGCGGCGACCTCGAAGCGCGGGTCGTCGGTCCAGCCGACGTGGTGCAGGCGGTGCTCGACGTAGGCCTGCGTCTCGGGCAGGTCGAGCGGGCCGAGATGGTACGAGGCGATCACGCGCTGCTTGAGCTGGCGCATCTCCGGACGCTGCATGATCTCGCGGAACTCGGGCTGGCCGACCAGGAAGCTCTGCACCAGCGACTGGCTGCCGACCTGGAAGTTCGACAGCATCCGCAGCTCCTCGACCGCGCGCGCGGTGAGATTCTGCGCCTCGTCGACGATCAGCAGCGCGCGGCGCCCGTCGGCGTGCAGGTAGCGGAAGTGGTCCTCCAGGCGCGTGAGCAGCGTCGGCTTGTCCAGCTGGGTCGGGTCGATTCCGAAGCCCGACGCGACCAGCCGCAACAGGTCGTCCGCGTCCACCTGGGTGCTGACGATCTGCGCTGCGCTCACCGTGTCGGACGGAATCGCGGCGCAGCAGGTTGCGCACCAGCGTGGTCTTTCCGGCGCCGACTTCGCCGGTGATGACGATGAACCCTTCGCCCTGGTGCAGGCCGTACTCGAGGTAGGCCATCGCGCGCTTGTGGCCGCGCGATGCCGAAGAAGAAGTCGGGGTCCGGATTGAGCTGGAAGGGCTTTCCGGTCAGGCCGAAGAACTGCTCGTACACCGACTCAGAACCTCATGTCGACGGTGCCGATCAGCGCGTTCTCGTCGTAACTGGAGACTCCGCCCTGGACCGCGCTCTGTACTGTGCGCCGGTATCCGATCGAACCGGTCGTTCGCGCGTCGAATCGGGTGGAAAGCGTGCGCGTTGAGCGTGGTCAGGCGCGCGGCGTCGGCGTTGGTGAGCGACTCCGTTTCGCTGCTCGACAGGCCCATCGCGACGCTCGTGCGCGAGCTGAGCGGGATGCCCGCGACGAGCGACAGTCCGCGTGACAGGAAGCGGCCGAACGACGAGGTGATCAGCGGGTTGCCCGGGGTGAGGAACAGCGAACTGTCGAGCAGCGTCTCGCGAACGTTGCGGTACGCGGTGAGCGCGACCGACCCGCGCGCGAGCCGGTAGCCCAGCGTCGCGCTCAGCGCGTGGCTGCGCACCAGCGCGTCGTTCACGATGCCGCTCGCGAGCACCGTGTCGTTGTTCGTGATCAGCCCCTGCGCGACGAGTTGCTGGAACACCGAGTTGAGCGCCGCGTCGTAGACGCCCCCGGTGAGCGAGGTCGCGGGGTTGTAGAGCAGGATGCCGGCGTTGTTGCTGGTGAACACGCCGCGCGAGTAGTTCACGCCGAAGGTCCAGCGCTCGGCGCGGTGCGACAGCGCGAGCGCGGACGACGTGCCGTAGTACAGGTCGGCGGCGCTGGCGCGCAGTGTCGTGCGCGGATTCGGCGCCCAGTCCAGTGACACTCCGGGTCCCCAGCCGCGCGTGTCGCCGCTGGAGTTGGGGAGTCCTTCGATGTAGTTGTGGTTGGCCGAAGCCCCGACGCGCAACTCTGGGCTCACGACGTAGTAGGCGTTCAGCGAGGTCGAGGTGCTGGTCAGATCCAGGCCGTTGCGGTACTCGAGGATCGCGCCGCGCGACACGACCGACCAGCCCCACTTGCGGAACTGCGGCCCGCTCACCAGCGTGACCTGCACCTCCTCGGAACCGCGCGAGACGAACGGCCGCGGTGGTCTGCGACGTGCTGGTGCGTGTGAGCGAATACTGGGCGCGATAGTCGGCGAAGGTACCCACCCGTCCGACGACGTAGGGCGTGAGCGTCGCGGTCGACACCCGCGATGTGTTCGGGTCGGAGGTGATCGGATCCGCCGACAGCACGCCGAAGGGAGAGGTGTTTACGTAGTAGGTCGAGGCAGTGCCCTGCACGCCAAGCCAGTCGCCCGCGAGGAGCGTGTTGGCCGAGGCGCGCAGGTCGTGGCGCAGCGAACTGTCGCTGTCGCCGTCGGTGTTGCGGTAGAGCGCGTGCAGCGAGTAACTGAGGCTCGCCTGCGTGCGGGGCGAGCGAATCGAGGCGGTAACGTACGGGGAAATGTCGGTCTGCCAGCCGGCGCGTTCCTGCCCCGATGGTCCCTGCCCGAGATTGTCCGAAAGCGGTCTGCGACACCCGTACTCCGGGCAGAAAGGTCAGTCCTGCCGCCTGTCCGCCGCTCGGTCCGCTGCGCAGTCCCGAACCTGCGTCCGAGGGCAGCGGAGCAAACTGCGCCAGAGCGGCAAACGGCGCGGCGACGCACAGTGCGCCGGCCGCCGACGCGACGGCGAACCGCCTCGCGACGCTAGGCACCCTTCGCCGCGCGACCATGCCCGTAGCCGTACCCGTAACCACCGTATCCGCCGTACCCGTAACCATAGCCATAGCCGCCCGCTCCGATACCTCGCGCCTTGTTCAGCACCATGCCGATCACTTCGGCGGTACCCTCGATTGTAGCGAGCGCTTCCTGAACCGCGGCTTTTGGTGTGCGGCCCGACTTCCACCACCATGACGACCTGGCCCATGTACTGGGCCAGCACCCGCGTCTCGGTCGTGACCAGAAGGGGCGCGGAGTCGAAGATCACGATGCGGTCCGGGAACCGGGCGCTGATCTGATCGAGCAGGCGATTCATCGACGGCGCTGGCGAGCAATTCGGTGGCCTGCGAGTGCTTTCGCCCCGCGGGCAGGATTGCGAGCTTGTCGACGTCGGTCTGCAGCACGAGTTGGGCGACGTCGAGGTTGCCGTCGATCAGCCAGTCCATCAGCCCGGTTTGCGCCTCGAATCCCAACTCCATCGGGATCGTCGGTCGCGCGACGTCCGCGTCGACCAGCAGCACCTTGTGGTCGCGCTCGGCGGCGATCGACAGCGCGAGGTTGATCGCGACGAAGCTCTTGCCCTCGCCGGGAAACGCGCTGGTGACCATCACCCGCTTGCCGTTCTTCACCTGCGTCACGCCCTTGCCAAACGCGTTGGCGAGCAGCGGGCGCTTGATGACGCGGAACTCCTGCGAGAGGTGGCTCTGCTCGCCGGTGGGCATGACGAAACCGCGCGCGCGCAGCGGCTCGGTCTCGACGTGGACGGTGCGCCTCGGATACCGGCGATTCGTGTTGCGGCTGGCTCGCGGTCGCCGCGGCGCGTTCGACGAACGATTCGATCGTCGAGGTCTTCGTCGGGCACCGCTTCGGCGACGGGGCGCGGTTTGGTCGCTGCCGGCGTTTCTCCCGGTTCGCCGCCCGAGAGGCGGTTCACTGCGCGTTCGATCAGGCTCATCGAGGCACTCCGCTATTTCACGAGCTGGCGAAGCCAAGCCCAACTCAACAAGGCCGCGAACAGCCCCAGGTACAGCAACGCCGAGGCGGAGAAGGCGATCACCCCGCGTCGCGACGCGAGCCCGGTCGGCGGCGTCCGACACCCAGGACACTGCTCCGAGGATCGGCATCCCGGTCGCAAGGCGCAGTCCGCGCAGGTCGAAGAACGTCGGTCTGACCTGGTCGCGCAGGAACGCGACCGCGACTCCGGCGCTCGAGCGAAAGGGCAAGGACGCCCGCGAGCAGCGCCGAGCGGTTCGGGAAGACCGGCTGGCCCGACACGCGCGGCGGATCGATCACCCGGAACTCGGCGACGCCTGCGGTCGCCTCCATCTCGCCGGAAAGCTGGACCGATTCGCGGCGTGAAACGAGCTGGTCGTAGTTGCGCTTGGTCACGTCGTAGTCGCGCGAGAGCTGCGTCAGCTCGGCCTCGAGCTTCGGAACGTTCGTCGCGTTCGCCCGAAGCTGCACGATGCGCGATTCGTACTCGCGTACGCGTGCCCGGTTCGACGCGACGCGCGCCTCGGTTTCGGCGAGCGAGACGCGCAGCTGGTTGTAGACCGGGTTCTGCACCATCCCGGCTTCGCGTTTCGGTGCATCGCGGCGCGGCCTTCGCGGCCGCGGCCTTCGCCGCTTCGAGGCGCCTGTCCTCGGCCTTGCGCTCGGCCTCGCGCGCCGCTTCGAGCTGGTCGAGCACGCGTTTGGTGCCGATCACGTCGGGGTGCTGCTCGGTGAACCGCAGCTTCAGTTCGTCGAGCCGGCGGCGCTGCACCTCGATCCGGTCGTCGTACTCGGAGCGCCGTTGCGTGGTGGCCACCGGACCGGTGCTGCCCAGAATCGGGAACTCGAACAGCGCGCGGTCGCCCGGGACCTGTTGCGGTTCGAGCGCGAGTTGCTTCTTCAGCTCGTCGCGCGCGTATTCGCTCTGCGCGAGCTCCATCCGCGCGGAGGCGAGCTGGCCCTGCAGGTCGCCGGTGCGCGTGATCGCCTCCTGCCCGAGGTTGGTCATCTGCGTGATGTTGCGGATCTTGAACTGCTTGAGCAAGTCCTCGGCCTCGACCAGTCGCTGCTCGTAGATCTTGATCTGCTCGTCGATGAACTTGCGGGCCTGATCGGAGTCGCGGCGCTTGTCGCCCAGGTTGGACTCGACGAAGATCGACAGGAACGACTGCACGATCTTGCGGGCCTGCTCGGGTTGCGAGCTGCGATACCCGATCGAGTACAGATTCAGGCCGCCCGCGGCGCTGAACCTGATCTCCTTCATCAGCGCGTCGACGATCGCGTCGCGTTCCTGCGGGGTCTTGGCCTTGAGGTCGAAGTCTGACATGCGAACGACACGCTCGACGTTCGGCCGGCTGACGAGCGTGCGGCTCATCATCGAGATCTGCTGCTCGACGTTCGGCTGGATCGCCAGGCCGCTCATCAGCGGCTTGAGGATCGACTGCGTGTCGACGTAGACCCTGGCCGAAGCCTCGTACTGGTTCGGAATGTTCCACACGGCGACCGTCCCCGCGGCGCCGACGAGCACCGCGGTGACGAGCCCCCACCAGCGGTACATCCAGATGCCCCGCAAGGTGGAACGGACGAGTTCGAGGACTTCCTGCATACGCGTGGCTCCTGGCCTGGCTCGTGGCGATGCGCCGACTTCAGAAGAAGCTCTCGGGAATGATCACCACGTCGCCCGGGCGCAGGTCGACGTTCGCGCTGACGTCGCCGCGCTTGAGCAGGTCGCGCAGCCGCAGGTCGTATTCCTTGTTGCCCTCGGCGGTGCGCAGCAACACTGCCCGGTTGCCGGCGGCGAACTCGGTGATCCCGCCGACCGCGATCATCGCGTCGAGTACCGTCATGTTCTGCTTGTAGGGCAGCGCCGCCGGTCGCGCGGCCGCACCGACGATACGGATCTGCTCGCTGGTCGGACCGACGAAGGTGGTGACGATCACCGTCACGACCGGATCCTGGATGTACTTCTTCAGCTGCGTCTCGATCTCGCGCGCCAGCGCGGTCGGGTTCTTTCCGATCGCGACGAGGTCCTCGATCAGCGGCGCGGTGACCTTGCCGTCGGGGCGTACCGGCACCGACGTCGACAACTCGGGATTGCGCCAAACCTGGATGTTCAACGTATCGCCCGGTCCGATCAGGTACCTGTAATCGGGGACGGCGGCCTTCTGCGGCGCGGGCGGCTGGTCGCCGGTTGACGCGCAACCGGCCAGCGCGAGCATGGCGGCAAGCACGACGGCAAAGCGTTTCATCTTCACTCTCCTGATCTTGGCTGAAATCTTCGCTGAAAAACGAGTGGAACCAGCCTGTTAGCTTACTGCCTTGAGGCAACACCTCAAAGGTAAGCGGGAATCCTGTCCGCGCTTCCGACCGTACGTCGGAATCTCCTGCAATGATGCGTCAGGCACAACAGTCGCATCGAGGAAGTATTTCACCGCGGCGGCGCGTGGCGGGCACCAGGGCCACAACTGCGGCCTCCGAACCTCACCCGTTTGGGTGGATTCGCGCTCAGCGAAGCGGTAGAAGTGGCAGAAGGTAGCGTACCGGGATCGCGTAGCTGATTCCGGACGGGTACTGGATCGCGCTTTCGCGGTTGCCCTTCGCGAGTCCGAGGTTGACGACGCCGACGACGCGCCCGGTGGCGGTGTCGATCACCGGGCCGCCGCTGTTGCCGGGAAAGGTGGTCGCGTCGAGCTGCAGCAACGTGATCGGGTCGCCGCGCATGACGGTGAGCTGGCTCGCCTTGAGCGCGGACGAGTTCGACGCCGGGCTGATCATCGGGGTGATCGCGGCGATGATGCCGCGATGCACGGCCGGGAACAGCCCCAGTGCACCTCCGATCGGAAAACCGAGCAGCAGCACTTCGTTGCCTTCGCGCGCCTCGTCGGCTGCGGCGATCGTGAGCGCCGGCATCGCAGGCCCGCTCGATTCGAGCACGGCGAGATCGGCGTCGCGGTTGATCGACTGGGGCTTCGCTTCATAGACCCGGCTCTGCCGACCGAGCGGAATCGCGATCGCGAGCACCTCGTTCCGTGCCGGGTCGATCGTCGGCAGCACGTGGGCGCTGGTGACGATCTGGCGGCCGTCGCCCGCGACGAAGCCCGAACCGAGGAAACGGAACTGCGGATTCTGCAGTCGCGAGAACGTGCCGATCGCGACGATCGAGGGCTTGAGGCGGCAACCAGGCGGGCGATCGGCGCCGGCGCCGGCGTCGACGCGCCGACATTGCGCCGCGGTCACGCGAGCGCGTGACGGCCGAGACGCGCGAGGCCGGACGAGCCGCCAGCGCGAGCGCGCGGGGGTCACTGCGCCGCGCGCCCGGCGCCCGCACGCGCGACGCGCTTCGCGCCCGTGGGCGGATTGTCGGCGGCGATGCGCGGATCGAACGCGTGTCGGTCGAACGGGTACATCGCGCGGATGCGCTGCACGTAGGCGACGGTTTCGGCGAAGGGCGGCACGCCGCGATAACGGTCGACCGCGCCTTCGCCGGCGTTGTAGGCCGCGAGCGTGAGCACCACGTCGCCCCGAAGTACGACAGCAGCCAGCGCAGGTAGGTCATGCCGCCGCGCAGGTTCTCGGCCGGATTCCAGACGTCCTTGCACCGCGAAGCGCTCCGCGGTCTCGGGAATCAGCTGCATCAGGCCCTGGGCGTTCTTCGGCGAGCGCGCGCGCGCGTCGAAGCCCGACTCGACGCGAATCAGCGCGAACACGAGCCGCGGGTCGAGCCGGTACTCGCGCGCCATTTGCACGACCAGCGAGACGAGCCGCCTGATCTCCAGCCGACGATGGCGGCGGCGCGGAACTGCGCGGGGTTCTCGACGACCGGCGTCGGCCCGTAGTTGGCGATCAGTTCGGCGCGCGCGTGCCGGCGCGGCGAGTTCGCGCTCGAGCGCCGGGTCGTCGGCGACGACGGTCGGCGGCGTCATGCAGCGCGGCAGCCGGTCTTCGGGCCCGCGAATCGACTGCGCGAGGCGTGCGCCGAGGTCGCTACCCAGTTCGCCCGGCACGGCGAAACAGCGTGCGGCGAACGAGTCGTCGCGCGCGACGCCGCGCCCGTTCGCGTACATCCAACCCAGCCGGAGGAGCGCGTCGACGTGGTCCAGCCGCGCCGCGGCGCAGTACAGCGCGTGGGCGCGAACGAAATCGCGTTCCACGCCCTTCGGCGTGTTCGAGGCGGACGCCGCGGTCGATCAGCGCCTGCGCGCGCCGCGCGCGCTCCTGCGCGAGCACGATGTGATTCTCGTATCCGGGCGCGGTGTCGGGCACGCTCACCCCGGGCGCCTCGCGCACCGCGGTCGGCGTGGCCGAAGCGGCGCGGGCGCTCGCTCGAGGGCGCTGCCCGATTGCCCGGATCGCGGTCGCCGACACGCACGACAGCGCGAACGCGAACGTCGCGAGCGCGCGAGCTCGCGACGCGTGCGACGCAGTCGATCGGCAGCGGCCGTCCGGCGGGACGTCATCGTGGTGTGATCCTGTTCACGGGGTCTTCGATTGTAGACTCGTCGCGCCGCCGGCGCAGGAACAATGTCGCGCCCCGCGCCGGCGGGGCGCGCGGTTATCGTGTCGTCGCCCCTTCGCAAAGGAACGGACTCGCCCATGCCCACAGTCGCCGTCGTCGGACTCGGATACGTCGGACTGCCGCTCGCCGTCGAGTTCGCCCGCGTGATGCCCACGATCGGCTACGACCTCGCCGAGTCCAAGATCGCCAGTTTTCGCCGCCATCGAGGATCCGACCGGCGAGGTCTCGCGCGAGCAGTTCGAAGCTGGCCACGCACCTGACGCGTGACTTCGGACCCGGCCGCGCTCGCCGCGGCCGACTTCATCGTCGTCGCGGTGCCGACGCCGATCGACGACGCGCACCAGCCCGACTTTTCGCCGCTGATCGGAGCGAGCAGGGCGGTGGGCAAGCACATGAAGCGCGGCGCGATCGTCGTCTACGAGTCCACCGTCTACCCGGGCGCGACCGAGGAAGTCTGCATTCCGGTGCTCGAGCAGGCCTCGGGCATGAAGTGGAAGCAGGACTTCCACGTCGGGCTACTCGCCCGAGCGGATCAACCCCGGCGACAAGGAGCACACGCTGACGCGGATCGTCAAGGTCGTGTCGGGCGACGACGCCGCCACGCTGGACGCTGTCGCCGATCTCTACAGCGCGGTGGTGACCGCCGGCGTGCACAAGGCGAGCAGCATCAAGGTGGCCGAGGCGGCGAAGGTGATCGAGAACACGCAGCGCGACCTGAACATCGCGCTGATGAACGAACTGTCGCTGATCTTCGACCGCATCGGCATCGACACGCTCGAGGTGCTGCAGGCGGCGGGCACGAAGTGGAACTTCCTGCCGTTTCGCCCCGGGCTGGTCGGCGGACACTGCATCGGCGTCGATCCCTACTACCTGACCCACAAGGCCGACAAGCTCGGCTACCACCCGCAGGTGATCCTCGCCGGGCGCAGGATCAACGACGGGATGGGCAAGTACGTGGCCGAGCAGGTGGTCAAGCGACTGATCCAGGCCGGGCAAGAACGTGAAGGACGCGCCGGTGATCGTGCTCGGGCTCACCTTCAAGGAGGACGTCCCGGACCTGCGCAACTCGAAGGTGATCGACGTGATCCGCGAGCTGCAGTCCTACGGCGCGAAGGTCTACGTGCACGACCCGGTGGCGGAGAACGACGAGGCGGTGCACGAGTACGGGGTGTCGCTCACGCCCTGGGACGAACTGCCCGAGGCCTGCGCGATGGTGGCCGCGGTGGCGCATCGGCGAGTACAAGGCGATGGGGCACGCGAAGCTCACCGCCAAGCTCGCGCCGGGCGGGGTGTTCGCCGACGTGAAGGGCGCGTTCGATCGGGACGCGATGCGAGGCCGACGGATTCGTCGGTCTGGAGGCTGTAGACTCGACGTCGATTCCGGGCACCGACACGAGCGACACATTGGGCGAACTCCTTTCCGCCGAGCTGCAGCGACGCCTCGTCGAGCAACCCGCGCACTGGCTGGTGACCGGCGTGGCCGGCTTCATCGGGTCGAACCTGCTCGAGGCGCTGCTGCGCGCCGGGCAACGGGTCACCGGGATCGACGATTTCTCCACCGGTTTCGCGCGCAACCTGGACGAGGTGCGCGACGGTGCTCGACGCCGCCCTGTGGCGGACTTCCGTTTCGTGCAGGGCGACATCCGTGACGCGCCTCGTTGCGTGGCCGATGCCTGCTCGGGCGTCGACTACGTGCTGCACCAGGCCGCGCTCGGCTCGGTGCCGCGCTCGATCGAGCAGCCGCTTCGATCGTTCGACGCCAACGTCGACGGGTTCATGCGCGTGATCGACGCGGCGCGCGACGCGGGCGTGAAGCGCTTCGTCTACGCGTCGTCGAGTTCGGTCTATGGCGACAGCGAGAAGCTGCCCAAGGTCGAGAGCGAGGTCGGGGCGCCCGCTTTCGCCGTACGCCGCGACGAAGGTCGCGAACGAACTGTTCGCCGAGGTCTACGCGCGCACCTACGCGATGCAGTGCGTGGGCCTGCGCTACTTCAACGTGTTCGGCCCGAGGCAGGATCCCGAGGGCGCGTACGCGGCGGTGATCCCGCAGTGGATCGCGGCGCATGCTGCGGGGCGAGCCCGTCGTACGTCAACGGCGACGGCGTGACCAGCCGGGATTTCTGCTACGTGGCCAACGCGGTGCAGGCGAATGTGCTGGCCGCCGTCTCGGACTGCGTCGAGGGTGCGGGCAGCGCGGTGTTCAACGTCGCGGTTGGCGAGCAGACCTCGCTGCTCGACGCGGCCGCGGCGATCCGCCGGGCGATCGCGGCGCGCCTGCCAAGCGCGGCGGAGTCGCGGATCGTGTTCCGGGAGTTTCGCGCCGGTGACGTCAGGCACTCGCTCGCCGACATCTCGCTGGCATCGA
Source organism: uncultured beta proteobacterium (assembly GCA_963696745.1). GTDB lineage: Bacteria > Pseudomonadota > Gammaproteobacteria > Burkholderiales > Burkholderiaceae_E > Quisquiliibacterium. The sequence continues at coordinate 436,153 of CAVOLL010000010.1, read as the reverse complement.
AGCTGCTCGGCTACCGGCCGACGCATCGCTTCGAGGAGGGGCTGGCCGCGGCGCTCGACTGGTACCTGGCACGCTACCGGGCGTCGTAGTAGCTGAACTTGCGCTCGTAGTCGAGGTTCATCCCGAACGGGAATTCGGCGAAGCGCCAGCTGCGAACGCTTGCCGGCGCGCCGCTCGAGCGCAGCGCTTGCGCCAGTGCAGCATCGATCGCGGGGCTGGGCTCGACGCCACGGCACAACTGGATCTGCGCGCTGACCGCTTCGTCGCTCGCCGCGCCGGTCCCCGCGCCGGCCGCTTCGTCGGTCGCTTCGTCGGTCGCACCGCCGGCAAACTTGCCGGCCCCTTCGCCGGTGGCCGTCTCGGCTGCTACCCGGTCGCCCCACTGCAGGCGCACTGCGCCGGTGAGGCTGCGAGCGACGTTCGGGTCGCGATAGAGGGCGTCCTTGTACCGCAGAACTGAACTGCCGTCGGGCAGCAGATCCTTTCGCCGGCCGGCGATCATGATCAACGGCAGCGGGTCGCGCCGCAGCGCCGTCGCGCCGCTCGCGCGGCCCAGCCGATCGGCTTCGTCTTCGCCGACCAGCCGCGCGACGTCGCCGGTGCGATAGCGCAACAACGGCAGCGGCGCATCCTTGTCCAGCAGCGAGACCACCAGTTCGCCGAACCCGTTCGTGTCGGGTTCGAGCACCTCGACGAAGCTGCGCAGCGGGTTGTAGGCGAACACCCCGGGCATCGGAGTCGCGAACGGGCCTGCGCCGAGCAGCGCGCGCCGGTTGGCGTCGTCGCGATCGAGCGCGCGGCGCATCATGATCGTCGCTCGCGTCTCGAAGAACAGGTTCAGCCCGAGTTCGGCCACGCCCATCGACGAGGCGATCAGTCCTGCGTCCGGATCGTCCGGATCGTCCGGGTCGATTCCCAGGCGCGCGGCGACGTAGTCGCGAAAGCGCTCGCCGAACGACTCCTCGCCGACGATGACGTGGACCCGGTGCGCACGCCAGTCGAGCCCGATCTCGTCGCCGTGATCGAGCAGTCGCTTGCCGAACAGCGGGTCGATCACCAGGATCAGTTGCTCGAAGCGCGGGCCGAACTTCGCGACCAGCGCGAGCGCCATGTCCTCGCGAACGCTGACGTCGGCGATCGCGACCGCGCGCGAGCGGAAGCGCACGCCCATCGGCAGGCAGTTGACCACCAGTGTCCTGCGATGGTCGATGCCAAAGCTCTGCTCGAGCCCCAGGTCGATCAGCGCGGGGCTGCGCCGCGCCTGCGACCAGGTGCTCAGGCCGAACGCGAACTGGCCGCCGTGCCCGGAACTGGTCAGCACGCCGGCGATCCGCTCGAGCGCGCCTCGCTGGCACAGTTCGTCGAGCCCGAAGCGCGCGAAGGTCGAGCGCTTATCCAGCACGGGGACTTTCGCGACGAAATCAGCGGCCGAGCGGATCGCGCCCGGATCGACACCGCGCTCGGCGAGTAGCGTTGCGTATCCGCTGCTGCGCGCACTCGCGCGTACGAAGGTCGCAAGCAGCCGCTTTTCGCCGGCGCGACGCAGAGCCCCGGGCGTCATCCGGGAGAGCTGGCGCAACAGCACGCCGCGCCAGGCTTTGCGCGCGCCCGCGATCATCCGGTCGTCGTCGTGTTCTCGGCGTGCTGCATCGGCACCTCGTCGGGCTGATCGTCGGTCGCGTCAGCCTTGCGCAAGATGCCCGTGCCCGCCGGGGAACGCAACTGCCGCGGCAGCAGGTCGGGCTCGAGACCGTCGGCGAGCTCGCGCAGAAGTTCCGGGCACTGCGCGTAGATCTCGGCGTCGAGGTCCCTCAGCCGGGCGACGTAGGGCCTCACCGCGCCGTAGTAGTCGACCTCGGGGCCAACCGGACGGAAGCGAAAGTACATTCTTTGCAGGAGCCGGACCAGCGACGGTTCCATCGCCGCGAACCAGACGTCGATGCCGATGCGCTTCGAATGCTGGTACATCGCCTTGTACAGGCCGAGCACCAGCCCCGGGTTCCCCTGGCGCCGCATCGTGCGCCGCGAGCTCGCCAGGGCGACGTCGGACAGTTCGTCGGGCAGGTCCCGATCGGTGACGCGCCTGCGAAACCGCCTGCTGACCGCAAGCCTGGAGACTTCGGCCAGTGCGGCAGTGTCGGCGCCAGCCGGAAGCCCGACTTCGTCGACTGTGCAGCGCGACGACATCGGCAGTTCGTCCAGCGCGCCGGGCACGAGCCGCACCGTCCCGCCGAGCGTGCCGTCCGGATGGAACGCGCCGAAGTGCAGCGCGTGTTCGTCGTGCCGGTCCGATTCGAGTCCCTTCGGATAGTCGATCGGGCGCAGGAACGCGCGTTCGTGGCAGTAGACTTGATACCGTAGCGCGTACGAGGCGCGTAGCGCGGCGCCGGAGGCGAGATGCTCGAAGTGGAACTGGCGATCCATGGTGCTGCGGCCGAAAGAAGGTACGAAAGCATCGGTGCGGACCTCGTTCGGCGAACGACCAAGGAAAGAGCATGACGCGCGTGAGACTCGGAGCCTGTCGAAAAAGTTTACACCTGTTGCAGCGTGAATCCGAGGCTGATTCTTAACACATTGAAATATAAGAATATTTTTGAACTGGCCCGAACATTGCTTGTAGAGGGATAGGGCGTCTTTTGTCGGCGCCGACGTACTTAACTAGTTGTTCGGACTTGAAACCAGGAGTCAGTAATGAAGAAAACGAGAATCAGCAGTCTGGCAGCCGCAGGCGCGTTTGCGCTGGCAAGCTTTGCGTCGCCGGCGACCGCGTTGCCGCTCGACGAGTTGTTCTTTTCGCAATCCGCAGGCTGGTTGGATCCGGTCAATGATGGTAGCGCGGTTACTGGCTTCTTTCCCGGCGGTACCGGCCTGACGTACGCCGGAGCCTCCAACCCGACGGTGGGATTGCCGCTGTTCCCGGCGAACACCTACGGCAAGTTCGGCTGGAACGGGATCAACCCCGGTCAGCAGAGTTTCATCGAACTCTTCTCGTACAGCGACAGCAATAGCCTGACGCGCAACGATGTTGCCGGAAATCCGGTTGCGAATGATGCGGATAACAAGTGGAAAGCTGGCGAGTACTGGATCATCGATCAACTCAAGCAGACGAACGATGTGCTGAACATCAATCCGGGTTCTGCGGTTCCGAATCCGCTGTGGATTGCTGACACGTTGGCGAACCTGCGAATCTTCGAGGACTCCGGTCACAGCACGTTGCTCAAGGACGATCTGAACAGCCCGACCCAGATCGAGCTGTGGGAGACGCTCAATACAGGGACCGCTGGCGACTGTATCAGCCCCAATCCGCTGAACACCGCGTGCGATGACATCTACACGGTCCTGAGCATCGCCCTCGCGCCGATCCAGTTCACCAAAGACGGCTACCAGTACACGATCGACTTTGCGCTCATCCCCGGTGCGACGACGCTGGTTTGCACGTCGACCTTGGACCCCGGCTGCGCAAGCTCCGGTGTTCCGCCTGGCGAGATTCGGATCTTTACCGCGGAAGACAATCCGGGTACCAGTCAGATCTACGTCGCGATGGCCTGGAACGTTCGGGAACTGCAAGTGCCCGAGCCCTCGATCATCGGTCTGTTCGGCGCCGGCCTGATGGGTCTCGGCTTCGCAGCCCGCCGCCGCCTCGCCGGCAAGAAGGCCTGAACAACAGGCACAGCCACACAGGTAGAACGGAAACGGCCCTTCGGGGCCGTTTTCTTTTGCCGGGCGCGCGCCTAGTCGGTCGTCGCCACCGCGAGCGCGGCCTGCAACTGCGGCGGCATCAGTTCGGGCTCGAGCCCGTCGGCCATCTCTCGCAGCAATTCCGGGCGATGGGCGAAGACCTCGGCCTCCAGGTCGGCGATGCGCGCGACGTACGGCGTCACCGGCCCGTAGTAGTCGACTTCAGGACCCACCGGCTGAAACGAGAAGTTGAAGCGCCGCAGCAGGCGAGCGAGCGACGGTTCCATTGCCGCGAACCAGAATGCGATTCCGCGCCGTCTTGCTCTCGTGGTACATGATCTTGTACAGGCCGAGCACCAGTTCTGGGCAGCCACGGCGTCGCGGGTCGCCGCGCTCGGCGGAAGGAAGCACGGTCGCGAGTGTCTCGCCCGGGAGCAGGCCGTCTCCGGCGCGCCTGCGAAAGTTCGCGCTGACCGCGAGGCGCGAGACCTCGGCGACGCCGTTGTCGTCCAAGTCGCGTGGCAGCAGCGCGCGATCGAGCCGGCATCGGCCGGCCAGCGGAAGTTCGGCCAGCGGCGCGCGCACCAGGCGCACGGTGCCCGCGATGTCGCTGTCGCGATGAAACGCACCGAAGTGCAGCGAGCGATCATCGAAGCGATCGATCTCCAGGCCGTCGGGAAAGGCGTCGGCGGGCAGGAATCCGCGCTCTCGACAGTACACCTCGAAGCGAAGTGCGTACGACGCGCGCAGCAGTTCCTCCGACCCGAGCAGCTCGAAGTAGAAATAGTGCTCCATGCTGCGCTGGTCGCAGATGAAACGCACGCGCTCGCCCATCGCATTCGTCCCCGGGAATCTCTCCAACCGAACATATCGGCTCAGGGCTGACAGGCGCGCGCTCGACGCGACCAGGCGGCGCGATCGGGTCGACCGGCGGTTGCCGCGCCCGACCCTGGTGCGAACGGTTCGGCACCGACCGATCGATTACCGGGATCGATCGACCGATGACCGGGATCTTGCCCGCGATGATCGTGGCGTCGCGCCGTTGCCACGGTGCTAGTCTTGACCCGCTTTCTTCGACCCGCTTTCTTCGATCCGTTTCCGGCGCGCGCGGGCGGTATTGCGCCGTGCCTCGCAACAGACTGTCGTTCTCGAATCCGGACATGCCAGCAGGCTCGACCTTCCTTCGGCGTTTGCGGTCCACGCGGATCGCGATCTCGCTCGCGTTCCTGCGCGAACCGCGTCGCTGGATCACTGCCGCGATCGCGGTCGCGGCGGGCACCGCGGGAATGATCCTGGCCGAAGGCTTCATCGAGCAGATCTTCCGCGATTTCCGCGAGGACATCGTGCGCTCGCACTATGGCCACGTGCAGGTCGTCCCGGCGGCGGACGCGCGCTCTGCTGCCGGAGCCGGCGGTGTGGTCGCATTACCCGACGTCCGACCAGCGGTCGCGAGGGCGCTCGAAGCCTTCCCCGGGGCCGTGATCGCCGGGCGCGTCGGCTTCGCCGGACTCGCGAGCAACGGTGAGCGCAGCGTTTCGTTCATCGGCGATGGGGTCGAGCCGGCCAGCGAGCGGACCCTGTCGCGCGCCGTCGTCATCGGGCAGGGGCGCGACCTCGCCACGGACGACGCGCGCGAGGTGATCGTCGGAGAGGGTCTCGCGCGAAGCCTCGCGGTGGGCGTCGGGCAGAAGCTGACCCTGCTCACCAATACGCCAGGTGGCGGCGTGAACGCGGTCGAAGCCGAGGTCGTCGGCCTCTTTTTCACCGCGACCAAGGCCTACGACGACCGCGCGCTGCGATTGCCGCTGCGCACCGCGCAGCGTCTCGTGAGGGTCGACGGTGTGTCGCAGATCATCGCAGTGCTCGAGCGAACCAGCGACTCGGGCCGAGCACGGCAAGCCGTCGCGGAGGCGCTCGCCGGATCGGGTGTACAGGTCAAGGAGTGGAGCGACCTGGCGGACTTCTACAACAAGACGGTGGAGCTGTTCACGCGCCAGCTCAACGTGGTGCGCGTGATCATCCTCGCTATCGTGCTGCTGTCGATCTCGAACTCGATCGCGCGCAACGTGCTCGAGCGCACCCGCGAGATCGGCACGATGATGGCGCTCGGCGCGACGCGCATGTCGGTGGCCAGGCGTTTCGTCGCCGAAGCCTTCGGGATCGGCGTCGTCGGCGCGGCGCTCGGCGTCGTGGCGGGCGGCGCGCTGGCCGCGCTGGTCACGGCGATCGGAATCGACATGCCGCCGCCGCCCGGAACCGCCCGGGGCTTCGAGACCGGCATCCTGTTCTCGGTGGGATCGGCGGCGAACGCCGCGGCGCTCGCAGTGGCCTGGCCGCGCTGGTGGCCTCGGCGCTGCCCGCATGGCGTGCTTCGCGGCTGGCGATCGTCGACGCGCTGAGGTGCGAACGATGAGTGTCGATCGCCTGCTCACCCTTTGGGTTGCGGCGCGAACCATGGTGTTCGTCGCGCTGCGCAACCTGCGGCGCAACGTGCGCAGGAGCGCGCTCAGCCTGGCGGCGGTCGCGCTGGGCGTGACCGGGCTGGCACTGGCCGGGGGCTTCGTCGAGGACATGTACGTCCAGCTCGCCGAGCGCACGATCCACTCGCAGCTCGGGCACCTCCAGGTCACGAAGTCGGGATATCGGGAGGAGGGTGCTGGGCGCCCCGAAATGTTCATGATCGAACAGGCGCAATCGCTGCGCCAGCGCATCGCAAGCGACCCCGACGTGCTCGCGACGATGGGGCGGATCGGTTTCGACGCGCTGCTCGGTGGCGAGCGCGCCGAACTCGCGGTGAGCGTCGAGGCGGTCGAACCGGACCCCGAGGCACGGCTGGGCACGCACCTGGTGTCGCTCGCGGGGCGCGCGCTCGCCGGCGGCGATCGCCTGTCGGTGATGCTGGGCGAAGGCGTCGCGACGCAGTTGCGCGTCGCGCCCGGGGCGCTGCTGAACCTGACGGCCGCGACGCTCGACGGGGCGCTCAACAGCTACGAACTCGAGGTCGTCGGCGTCTTTCGCAGCATCTCGAAGGATTTCGACGAGCGCACGATCCGCATCCCGCTGGCGCTCGCGCAGGATCTGCTGCAGACCGATGGCGTGAACACGATCGTCGTGCAGCTGCGAAGCACCGCAGCGACCGACGCGGCGCTCGCCCGCCTGGTGGCGCCGATGGCCAGCGCCGGACTGGAGATCCACGCCTGGCAGGAGCTCTCGGAGTTCTATCGCAGCGTGCGCGAGATGTACGCGCAGCAATTCGGCGTGCTGCAGGCGATCGCACTGGTGCTGATGGTCATGGGCGTGGTCAATAGCCTGAACATGACCGTGTTCGAGCGCACCGCGGAGTTCGGCACGATGCGCGCGTTGGGAAACCGCGGCAGTTTCGTCTTCGGACTGATCGTGTTCGAATCGTTGCTGATCGGCGTACTCGCCGTGCTCGCCGCGACGGTGCTCGCGCTCGCCGGCGCGGCGGTTCTGTCGTACGTCGGAATTCCGATGCCGCCGCCTCCCAACTCCGAGGCGGGATACCTGGCGAGGGTGTTGGTGACGCCGCAGATCCTCGCCTGGGCCGGCTCGATCGGGCTGGTCGCGGCGCTCGTCGCGGGGATCGCGCCGGCCTGGCGCGCGGCGTCGATCCCGGTGGTCGACGGCCTGCGGCACGCGCTGTGAGCGCGGTTCAGTCCAGCTTCTTCAGGTAGTCCTTGGTGAACATCCGCTCGGGCAGGTCGACGAGCTTCATCTCGCTGTAGTCGAGGACCGATTCGTCGCCCGGCTTGAGCGCGTCGCGTCATCGACCAGTCGGGTCGGACGCGTTCGCCCGCCGAGCATCCGGTAGTTCTCGTAGCGGCAGGTTTTCATCAGGCGACCGGAGAGCGAATAGAACTCCGCCTTCGCGGGGTGGAAGTCGCCCGTTCGCACCCAGTACACCACCTTCGGGTAGGTGACCCCACGCTCGCTCGCGATCAGCTCGACGACGTGGTGCTCGCGACCGTCGATGCGTTCGGTGCCGACGATGCGCGGCGAGTAGTCGCCAGAGAAGTTCGCGCGCGCGAGGTCGCCGTTCGAGACCAGCCCGGTGAGCCGCTGCGACAGCGACAGGCGAATCGGTTGCGACACGCTGGGCATGTAAAGCCACAGGTCGCGCCCCTTCATCAGCAGGTTCTGGCCGCGTTCGATCGTCGGCTCCTGCGTGAGGACGATCGTATTGTCGTTGCCTCGCGAGAGGATGCGATAGCGTCTGGGATCCTGGTCCTGGCCCGCCGCGCGCGTCGCCACGGCGACCTCGACCTGGAACGGATCCCGCGGCAACCTGATCTCGTCGGCCTTGAGCACGATCGCCCGGGCGGCGGCGGCGGCAGCGACCGAGGCGGCGTCGGGCGCGGCGGCGTCGCGCGCAGCCTCGGCTTGGGGCGATGCACTGGCGGCCGAGTCGCTCGGGAGGACCCGGCTCGCGTCCTGTGCCCACGGCGCGACAGGAAACGCGCAGGTCAGGCCGAGAATCGCGCCGCTGATCAGATTTCTGGTCGCTTTCATTTCGATTGCTAGACTAGAGTGTGGCAGGTGTGTCTGAAGCCTCGCGCCTCGTGCGCGTCCTGGAGGCCGAGTTGGCCCTGATCTCGATCGAACATGTCAACAAGAGATATCGGCTCGACGGGCGTACTGTTGACGCCCTGTCCGACGTGAGCCTCGCGATCGACGAGGGCGTGTTCCTCGCGATCGCCGGACCATCGGGCAGCGGAAAGTCGACGCTGCTGAACCTGATCGGCTGCATCGACTCCCCCGATTCGGGGACGATCGTGATCGACGGCCACGACGTTACCGGACGCACGCCGGACCAGCTCGCGGCGTACCGGGCGCGTACGGTGGGTTTCGTCTTCCAGACCTTCAATCTCTTTCCGATGCTCACGGCGCGCGAGAACGTCGAGTACCCGCTGCTCCAGTTTCCCGAGTTGTCCGCCGCGCAGCGTCGCGAGCGCGTCGCGTCGTTCCTGCGCCTGGTCGACCTTACACGCTTCGCCCGGCATCGCCCAAACCAGCTGTCGGGTGGGCAACGCCAGCGGGTCGCGATCGCCCGCGCGCTGGTGACAAAACCGCGAATCGTGCTCGCCGACGAACCGACCGCCAATCTGGACCACGACACCGGCACCGAGATCCTCGGGCTGATGCGCGCGATCAACGCGAAGTACGGAACCACCTTCGTGTTCTCCACGCACGACGAACGGGTGATCAACGCCGCCGACCGGTTGGTGCGGATCGAGGACGGGAGGATCCGCACACTCGGCATCCGCTCGGGCGCGAAGTGGCGCACAGTGCGGCTGGTCGCCTCGCCCGATGGGTCCGACGGGCTTGATGGGTCCAGTCGTGCCGACGCGCGCACCTTCGAGACAACTGCGCCGCATCAGGAGGCGCCGGAGTCGAAAACGATGGAGTCGACCGAGGTGGAGGTGAACGCGCGATGAGTGCCGCCGGATCGCTGCCGCGGCTCGCAAAGGCTCTGCTACTCGTCGGGTTGCTCATTGCGGCGGGCACGGCGGGCGCGCAACGCGGTCCGCCGGCGCCGGGCGGTTCGGGCGTGCAGGCGAAGTGGTCCGGATGGGCGCAGGTCGACTCGGCCTACGCCTGGCACGAACCCTCGCACCTCGCGAACATGCGAACGCGCGGCGAAGTCGTCGGAAGGGGCGGATGGGAAGGCGGTGCGAAGTGGAAGCTCTCGGCGCGCGCCTCCTACGACGGTGCGTACGACGGGTCCGATCACTTTCCGCCGGGCGTGCGCAGCGATCAGCGCTCCGAACTCAGGCTGCACGAGGCCTATGTCGATTTCTCCCGCGGCGGCTGGGAGTTCAGGCTGGGCAAGCAGAACATCGTCTGGGGCGAGATGGTCGGGTCTGTTCTTCGCCGACGTCGTGTCGGCCAAGGATCTGCGCGAATTCATCCTGCCCGAGTTCGATCAGATCCGGATCCCCCAGTGGGCCGCGCGCGCGGAATGGTTCGGCGACGACCGGCACCTCGAGGTCATCTGGCGTCGTAGCGCCCGAGGTCGATCGCATCGGCCGCCCCGGTGCCGAGTACTATCCGGCGCCGCTGCGCTACGACGGCTTCGACTTCCGGGTCGCCGACGAGCGACGACCGACGCGAAACCTGTCGAACACCGGTTTCGGCGTGCGCGCTTCGACGCTGGTCGACGGTTGGGACCTGGCCGCGTTCGCCTACCGCGGCATCGACTCGCAGGAAACCTTCTATCGCTCGCTGCTTCCGGGATCGCCCGCGACCGTTTCCTACGAGCCGCGCCACGACAAGGTCACGCGTGCCGGAGCGACGGTCGCGAAGGATTTCGACGGCGTCGTCGCCAAGGCCGAGATCGTGTACACGCACGGCAGGCGCTTCGCGCTCGCTGCGCTCGACGCGGGAAACGGACTGGTCGCGCTGAGGACACTCGACTGGGCGCTCGGAGTCGACCTGACGCCGGCCGAGGGCTGGCGACTGAACCTGCAACTGTTCCAGCGCGCCTTTCTCGATCACGACGAGGGCATCGGCTCGAGGCGCTACGAGAGCGGGCTGAGCCTGCTCTCGGCGCACGTTCTCTCTGAGGGTCTCGACGCGGAGTTGCTCGGCATCACGAGCCTGAACCGAAGCGACTGGCTGCTGCGCGCGGCGCTGATCTGGAAGAGTGGCTCGAATCGCCGCGTGCGTCTGGGTGCCGACCTGTTCGGCGGCGAGCCCCACGGGCAGTTCGGGCGCTATGCGAACCGCGACCGCGTCTGGGCCGAGTTCCGTCACAGTTTTTGAGCACGATGCCAGCGTCGGTGTGCCGCCCGATACGCGCGGCGCCGTCGCCCGGCGAACCGTGGCATTCCTGAGGAGCTGGCGATCAGCCTCGTAGGCCGCATTCGCGAAGTCGCCGGTTGGATGTCGGTTGCCCAACGGCAGACCGGAAAGCCCTGGCACGTGCAGCTGCTCGAGATCCGTTCGCTCGCGCGCATGGGCGGCAAGTGCGGCGCCACCGACTACTTCTGGCACCGGATGTACGACGATCGGTACATTAAGGGGCGTGGGCGCAAGGATTTCCTCGGCTGGCGTCTATTGGAGGACTTCAGCCGCGCCCTGAACCCCAGGCACGTGGTCTTGCCCGCGTGGGACAAAGCGGTCTTCACGCAACTCGCGGATTCCGCCGGTCTGCCGGTCGCACCGGTACTTGCGTTCTTCCATCCGACGCAGCGAATCCCGAAGACCCTCGGACTCCATCTCACGACGCGCGACGCCGCGGGCACATTCCTTCGGTGCGCGGCGAACTATCCGTTGTTCGGCAAGCCCGCATACTCGCAAGGCGGGTGCGGGGCGGCGTACCTGTCGAGCTACGACGCTTCGTCGGATTCGGTCGTTCTGTTGAGCGGGGACAAGCTGCCCGTGCTGCAATTCCTTGTTCGACTCGAGCATCCGGTCGATCCTCAGTTCCATCGGCCGCAATGCGGCTACCTGTTTCAATCCGCCATGCGGCCTGCGACGGAGATCGCCGCGATCGCCGGCTCGAACGCTTTGTGTGGCGTCAGGGTCATATGCTTGAATGGATCGGAGGGCGTGAGGGTCGTCAGGGCGATCTGGAAGATCGCGGTTCCGCCGAATTGCACCGACAATTTTGGGGTCGGCGACCGCGGCAACCTGCTCGCGGATGTCGACCTGGAGACCGGGGAAGTCGGTGGATCGATGCGCGGGATGTGGCCGCACGCGGAGTTGTTTTCCGAGCACCCGGTGACAGGGCAACCGATCGACGGGTTCCGGCTTCCCGGTTGGGATCGAATTCTGTCGGCATGCCGGCTTGCCGGTGAAGTGTTCCCGCTGATGAAGATCCACCACTGGGATTTCGCGCTGACTGATCAGGGACCGTTAATGCTCGAGCTGAACGACATAGGGGGAACGCAGATTCCGCAGATGCACGGACGTGGCCTGCTGACCGAGGAGATCCGGGATTTCCTCAAGCGCTACGGGGACCGGCGAACCTACCGCTGGATCGAGGCACTCTAGGCGGTGCCGATGATTGCGCACGTTCTCGGCGGTGCCCGTGCGACCGGCGCCCGGTTGGTCGGCTGTGTCGGTGCGTTCCTGCAGGCAAGCACCGCTTCCGGTCGCCCCGCTCACTCGCTGCTCGCGGAATGGTTGCGCCTTCGTTTCCGGCGCGGGCGCATCGGGTTTTCCGAGTATCTCGACTTTCGTCTGTTCCGTGCCGATCTCGATCTCGAGTCGAAGACCGCCTTCGGCGGCAGGCGAGCACAGCAAGCGCTGGAGGAACTGCTCGTCGACGCTTACTCGAGGATTCTTACTCTTGACAAGGTGACGGCGCACCTCTTTCTATCCGGGCTCGGACTGCCGGTACCACGTCTGTTCGCAGTGTTTGGCAACGAACGACGCCCGGGGCCCTTCGAGGCCCTCGCCGACGAGCGTGAACTGTCCAGATTCTTTTCGACGCTTGAAACGGCACGCTTGTATGTGAAGCCGGCATTCGGCGTGAAGGGGAAGGGCAACTTCTCGATAGTCGAATCCGACTCGGCTGGCGTGCGCACGCTGCGTGGAGATCGGCTTTCCTTTGCCGAGTTGGCGCGGCGGTTGAGCGCGTGTTCCCCGTTCGGCTGGATGCTCCAGGAGAATCTGGCGGCACATCCGACCGTCGCCGAACGTTGCGGTGTACAGGTCTCCGGACTGCGCTTGAACGTATTCCTTGGGTCGGGCGAGCCGCGGATACTACGAGCGACCTGGAAGGTGAACGTCGGCGGCGACACTGACAATTTCGACTCCGGTCGATCCGGGAACCTCGTGGCCGCAGTCGATGCAAACACCGGGATCGTTACCCGTGTGATAGCGGGTCTCGGTCTGGCTCAGCGCGAAGTCGACGTCCATCCGGTAACGGGCCGGGAGTTGGTCGGGATGAGATTGCCGCTGTGGGGAGAAACGCTGCAGCTGGTCGAACGCGCGGCTCGGGCGATTCCGGGCTTCATCTGCCAAGGCTGGGACATCGCGCTGTGCGACCGCGGTCCGGTCGTCCTGGAGATCAACGATTTCGGGGATCTGGATCTGGTGCAGGCTGCGCATGACACCGGTTTTCTGGACGACCGCTTCATGCAGATGCTGCGCGACGCGCGGCTCGAGGCGTTGTTCGCCGGACCGGCGAAGCGCCATATGCGCGACCGGCGCAACGGCCGCTTGGGCAGGCGCGCCTCGCACTGGCGTTGGTGAATCGGATCAGCCGCTCAAAGTCGTGGCTTCTTCGGCCTGGCGGCGACCGCACATCTCGATCGCGCGATCGACCGCGGCGCGGACGCTCTGGTCAACGAGGATGCGTGCCGCCTGTTCGAATGGTGTGAGGACATACCGAACCCGGTCGCGCGTTGCATCGTCACAGCCTACCCCGACCTTGATTCGAGGCAACGCATCGGTCTGAAACGCCTCGAGAATCGAGGCCACACCACGGTGTCCTCCCGCTCCGCCGCTGAGACGGTTGCGGATCGATCCGAGCGGGGTGTCCAGGTCGTCGAACGCCAGGATGCATTGATCCGGCCCGAACGACATGGCTCGGGAAAGCTCGAACAGCGGCGCTCCGATCAGATTCATCGCGACGCGCAACTTGAGCAGGCACATGCGCTGCCCGCGCAGCGTGCCCCGCGCGATCCACGCCCGCGGAGTCTGCATCCACCGGGCACCCATCGACTCGGCGAGCAGATCGACGACCTTGTAGCCGATATTGTGCGGTGTGCCGGCATACTGGGAACCGGGGTTGCCCAGGCCCACGATCACGACTTCGCGCGAATTGACCGGGTCGAGTTCCGGAATCGTCTCGCCTGCGCTTGCCGCGACGTCCTGGGTCGGTCCCGCAGAGATCGATGCCCCGGACGGTTTCATCCGGTCCGGGCACTCGGTACAGAACTGGGTCCGCTTGCAATCGCCACGCCAGCAGGCGATCTCCTCGGTTCGATGCAGAATGATGCGCGCAAGGTGATCCTGCGGGTTCGTTCCCTTGAGCATCACGAGATCGCCACGCTGGAGGTTCTGTTCCAGGTACGCGGCCGCGTCACGAGCGTGGCCGAAGATGCGCAATGCGGACTCGTGGCCTTTGATCTGAGCTTTGAGTGCGTAGGTTCCCCACTTTCCGACAAAGATCGTCTCGTCGACGATCTCCTGCGCCTGTCGCGCAACCCTCGCGTGCTTTTGTGGAGTGCCTGGCCCGCAGTCGGAAATCGTTCCGAAGACGATGAATTTGCGCTTTGCCTGCGCGGTGCGCATGAACTCGAGCGATGCGTCGATGGTCCAAAGCGAAGCCTTGAAATCGTCGCGGATGAAAGTCACCCCGTCGGCGGTCGTCACCGGTTGCATACGCCCCTCGAAAGGAGCGACGTCGGCGATGCCCTGCGCGCATTCGTCCAGCGACAGGCCCGCGGCAAGCCCGCCGCCGATCGCGCCGAGCACCGAGGGAACCCAGTGCGTTCCGCACAATCGGGTTCGTACCTTGACGCGTTGAGCATGAAAGATCGCAACGAACTCGAGTCGTTCCGGCCAAACGCTGCTGATGTCCTCAGCGCGCAGGTTGGCGTCCTTGGAAAGCCCGTAGCTGAGGATCTTCGAACGGCACTGCGCCGCCATCGCGATGACGAGTTCGTCGTCGGCATTGAGCACCGCGGTGCCCGAGGCAGGCAACGATGCGACGAGCTTGGTCATCTCGCGTGCGATCGCTTCGCGCGAGCCGAAGGCACTCAGGTGATCGTCGCCGATCAGCGTGACGATCCCGATGCTAGGGCGCAGCAAAGCAAGCGATGCGTCCAGAGAGCCTGGAGTCGTCTCACCCAGTTCGGCGACACAGAACTCATGCGCAGGACCGATGCGAAGCGCCATCATCGCCAACTCCGCTATCTCGTTGTACGAGGCGCGGGTCCCGATACACTTTCGGTCGCGCGAGAGCATGCCGACAAGCAGTTCTTTGGTAGTCGTCTTCCCGACGCTGCCGACTACGCCGATGAAAGCGCACCGGCGCAGCGCCCGACGCCAAAGTCTCGCACTCAGAACCAACGCTCCGTACACGACGCGGTCACCGAGCACACGATGAAGCCGCCACGCGACGCCTTCCCACACCTTGCGTGCGAGGCTCTTGGCTGGCGTCGTTCTCGCAGCGCGATCAGCCATGTTGGTGGGAGGCCGCTGCATCAGCGATTCGACTGCCCATCTCGAATGCTCGCTCTACGGCGGCGCGTACGCCCTGGTCGACGAGTGCTCGCGACGCTGGTTCGAATGGAGTGAGGACGTACCGCATCCGGTCGCGCTTTGCTTGCTCGCAGCCTATGCCGATCTTGATCCGAGGGAATGCATCGGTCTGAAACGCCTCGAGGATAGAGGCGACACCACGATGTCCGCCCGCCCCGCCATTGAGGCGGTTGCGGATCGATCCGAGCGGGATGTCCAGGTCGTCGAAGGCGAGGATGCACTGATCCGGCGCAAACGACATGGTTCGCGACAGTTCGAACAGCTGCGTTCCGATCAGATTCATCGCGATGCGCATTTTGAGCAGGCACACGCGCTGCCCGCGCAGCATGCCCCGCGCGATCCTTGCTCGCGGAGTCTGCATCCACTGGGCGTCCATCGACTCGGCAAGCAGGTCGACAACCTCGTAGCCGACGTTGTGCGGCGTTCCGGAATATTGAAGCTCGGGATTGCCCAGACCAACGATCACGACTTCGTTCGCATCGACCGGGTCGAGATCCGCGACTCCCCCGCTTTCGTTCGCCGCGCTGTCCTGGTTGCGGTGTGCAGAGAGCGGTGCCCCGGACGGTTTCATCCGGTCCGGGCACTCGGTGCAGAACTGGATTCGACCACAATCGTCACGCCAGCAGGCGATTTCCTCGGTTCGATGCAGAATGATGCGCGCAAGGTGATCCTGCGGGTTCGTTCCCTTGAGCATCACGAGATCGCCACGCTGGAGGTTCTGTTCCAGGTACGCGGCCGCGTCACGAGCGTGGCCGAAGATGCGCAATGCGGACTCGTGGCCTTTGATCTGAGCTTTGAGTGCGTAGGTTCCCCACTTTCCGACAAAGATCGTCTCGTCGACGATCTCCTGCGCCTGTCGCGCAACCCTCGCGTGCTTTTGTGGAGTGCCTGGCCCGCAGTCGGAAATCGTTCCGAAGACGATGAATTTGCGCTTTGCCTGCGCGGTGCGCATGAACTCGAGCGATGCGTCGACGGTCCAAAGCGGCGCCTTGAAGTCGTCGCGAATGAACGTCACCCCGTCGGCGGTCGTCACTGGTTGCATGCGTCCCTCGAAAGGAGCGACGTCGGCGATGCCCTGCGCGCATTCCTCCAGCGACAGGCCTGCGGCGAGGCCGCCGCCGATCGCTCCGAGCACCGAGGGAACCCAGTGCGTTCCGCACAATCGGGTTCGTACCTTGACGCGTTGAGCATGAAAGATCGCAACGAACTCGAGTCGCTCCGGCCAAACGCTGCTGATGTCCTCAGCGCGCAGGTTGGCGTCCTTGGAAAGCCCGTAGCTGAGGACCTTCGAACGGCACTGCGCCGCCATCGCGATGACGAGTTCGTCGTCGGCGTTGAGCACCGCGGTGCCCGAGGCGGGCAGCGAGGTTACGAGCTTGGACATCTCGCGTGCGATCGCCTCGCGCGAGCCGAAGGCACTCAGGTGATCGTCGCCGATCAGCGTGACGATGCCGATGCTAGGACGCAACAACTCGAGCGGTTCGTCGAGCGCGCCAGGTTCGTGCTCGCTCAGCTCCGCGATGCAGAAGTCGTGCGCGGGCAGGGTTCGCAGGACCGTCTTACCGACCTCCGCAACCATGTTCATGGTCGACGGATTCACGACACCGCGGCGCGCGCGCGAGAGCATACCGAACAGGAGCTCCTTTGCCGTTGTCTTGCCAGCGCCGCCCGCCACACCAACGAAGACTGGTCTCCGAAGAACCTTTCGCCACACCTTCGCGAGAACGACCAGCGATCGATCGACTGAACGGTCGCCTGTCAGACGTCGCAGGCGCCACCCGAGCGCAGCAGTCACGCGCACGTGCAATCGATCGAGTCTCGTCATGACGGAGTCACCGCTGCAAGCAACCCCGTGCTCGCCGGCAAGAGATGCTTACAGCGTCGAAAGGATTTCCTTTGCGCGTGTGGCCAGCGGACCTTCCGGTGCGTCCTTCATCAGTGTCTCGAGTTCCGCCCGTGCGCCAGCCTTGTCACCACCCTTGACGAGCGCCTCGGCCAGGTGCAAACGAAGCATCCCCGCCTTCGGGGCCAATACGATCGCCTGCCGAAGCACTGCGATCCCGCGTGCTGTCTCACCCCTAGACACCAGAACGACGCCGAGCGTGTCCAGGATCGCTGGAGCCTGCGGCGCAGCTGCAGCCGCCTTCTCGGCCAGATCGAGTGCCTTCGGATCCTTCAGTTCGTGCAATGCCCACGCGGCGTTGTTCAGCGCGAGGGCATTGTTGGGCTGAAGCGCAATCACCTTGTTGTAGTGCGTGAGCGCATCTGCCCAGCGCTTCTGTGCGATCAGCGACTCGCCCGAATACATCCGGAATCGGACGTCGTCGCCATGCTCCTTCTCCATCGTGCGCAGCAACGCGTCGGCGTTGGTAGCGCTGCCTGACCGCAAGAGAGCCTGATGCAGCTTGATCTGGATCGGCAGCGACTTCTCGACCGCGATGGCCTTGCGGTACGCGCTCGCCGCGTCGCCGTACTTGCGCTCGGCCATATCGATATCGCCCTGCGAGCGCGAATCCGGCGGCGTTCTTCGGCTGGTCCTTCTGCAAGGCTGCGGCGAGCTTGCGCGCTTCCTCGGGCTTGCCGGCGCGCAAATGACCCAATGCCATCGCCGCCTTCGGTTCGACTGCCTTCGGATCGAGCTCAACCGCCCTTGCGCAGGTTCTGCATCGCGCCGACCGTGTCGCCGCGCGACAGTTTCAGCTGACCCATGCGAAGCTGCAGTTGCAACGAGTCGGGCTTCAGGCGCAGGATCTTCTCGAACGCCCCCATCGCCTGCACCGGCTGGTCGGTGCGCATGTAGGCGGTGCCGAGCGCGTCGAGCAGCTGGATATTGTCGGGCGAGGCGGTGAGCGCTTCCTGCAGCAGCGGAACGGCGTCCTTCTCCTGCCCGTTGCCCAGGTACCAGCTCGCCAGCGCGAGCGCCGCGGGCACCGAGTTCCGGTCTGTGTCGCGCGCCTTCTTCAGCCATTCGAGCGCTTCCTTGTTCGCAAGCGGCGCCGGCGCGGGCGGCGCCTTGCCCGCCTTCAGGTCGGCCGCGCGCTTTTCGGCGCGGTCGATGATGGCGGTGCCCTGCGCGATCTGCGCGAGCGCGAGCATCGCGCGCACGTTCTTCGGGTCCTTATCCAGGAAGGCCGTATAGCGCTTCTTCGCGCTGTCGATCTTCTTCTCGCGCAAGTCGAGCGACGCGAGGTTCGATACCGCGGGGAAGAATTTCGGATCGCGCTCGAGCGCGTTCTCGAAGGCCTTGCGCGCGCCGGCGACGTCGCCCTTGGCGGTGAGCACCGAGCCGCGCAGGTTCGCCGCGATCGCGCTGGTCGGGCTGCTTCTTCTCGAGCTCGTCGACCGCCGCGAGCGCCTTGTCGTAATTGCGGTCGCGCAGGTAGGTCATGACCAGCGCGAAGTCGGCCTGGACCGCCGAGTCGCTCATGTCCGAGGCCAGTTCGAGTTCGGCGATGCCGCGCGTCTTGTCGCCCTGCGCGAGGTGCGACATCGCCAGGCCGGTCTTGTTCAGCGCGTTCTTCGGGTCGAGCTTGGTGGCCTGCTCGAAGTACTTCTTCGCCTTCTTCGGCTCGTTGCTGCGCAGCGCGGCCTCGCCGGCGAGCGCCCAGATCGCTGGGTCCTTCGCGCCGCGTTGCAGCACCGGCTCGAGCAGCGCGAGCGCCTTGTCCGGCGCGTTGCGGCGAACGTGTACGGCGGCCGAGCAGCCGATAGCCGAGCGTCGAGTTGGGCGCGGCGTCGAGCACGCGTTTGGCGTGACTCTCGGCCTGGTCGAGCGAATTCAGCGCGAGGTGCACCTGTGCGCCGAGCGCGAGCGAGGGCAGGTAGTCGGGTGCGACCCTGAGCGCCTGCTGGATCGCGTCTCGCGCCGGTTCGAACTTGCCCTGACGGGCGTGAAGCGTCGCCTGCAGCTGCATCGTGGCAGCGGCCGGACCGGTGATCTTCTTCAGGTCGTCGATCGACTTCTGGGCGGCGTCGAAGTCCTTGAGTTCGATGTCGATCGAGGCGATCTTCGCGCGCGACGCGCGATCGTGCGCATCGGCCGCGGCCGCCTTGACGAAGAGCTCGCGCGCCTCCTTGCGTCGGCCCTGCGCGAGTTCGAGATCGCCCTTGAGCGCGAGCGCCTCGGCCGATTCCGGTTGTTCGGCGAGCACCTTGTCCACCTGCGCGCTCGCGCCCGGGATGTCGCCGCTGCCCGGCCTGCAGCGCGATCAGGCCGACCTGCGCCGGCGCGTAGCTGGTCTTGGCGGCGAGCGCGGACTCGAAGCTGGCACGCGCCGCGTCGGGTTTGCCGAGCGCGATGTGCGCGCGTCCCGCCGCGGTGAGCAGCCTCGCGCGCTCCTCGGGGTGCTCGGGCGACGCCTTGGCCGCCTCGTCGAGCACCTTCTGGTAGCTGCCCAGTTGCATCAGCGCGCTGGCGAGCGCGGGCGCGACCATGCCGCGGTCGAAGCCGCCGTCGAGCGCGCGCTGCAACTCCTTCTCCGCCGAGCGCGAGTCGCCGGTGTCGAGGTAGATCTTGCCCAGCAGATAGCGCGCTTCGGCGATGTCCTGCTTCTGGAGCAGGTTCTTCAGGTGGATCTCGGCCGCTTTGCGTCTCGTTCTTCGCGATCGACTCCTTCGCCTTGACGAGCAGCGACTCGGGCGAGTCGGCGCACGCGGCGAGCGAGAACGCGAGGATCGTGGCCGCGAATGCGTGGCGGACTGGGTGGCGGGAGGCGTAGCGTTTCATCGTTGGGTTCCGGTTTCTGGTGCTCAACGCAAGCCGAAGCGGTTGAGCAGGTCGTACAACGTCGGCCGGCTGATGCCCAGCAACTCGGCCGCCTTGGCGATGTTGCCGTCGACCCGCGCCATCACCTTGAGCACTGCCTGCTTCTCGGCCTCGTCGCGCACCTTGCGCAGGTTGAACGACAGCGGGTCCTCGTCGGTCTTCAGGCCGAGGTCGCTGGCGGTGATCGCACTTGCCTCGGACATGATCACCGCGCGCTTGATGCAGTTCTCCAGCTCGCGCACGTTGCCCGGCCAGTCGTGCTGTTCGATCGCGTCGAGCGCGTCGTCGCGCAGCGTCATGCGTTCGCGGCCGTTCTGCGCGGCGAGGCGCTGGACGAACGAGTGCGCGAGCAGCGACGCGTCGCCGGCGCGATCGCGCAGCGGCGGGATCGTGACCACCACCTCGGAGAGGCGATAGAACAGGTCCTCGCGAAAGCGTCCCTTCGGCGATCAGACTCGCGCAGGTTGCGGTGCGTCGCGCACACCACGCGCACGTCGACCGCGATCTCCTCGCGCCCGCCGAGGCGCTCGATCACGCGCTCCTGCAGGAACCGCAGCAGCTTCGCCTGCAGCGCCTGAGGCAGGTCGCCGATCTCGTCGAGGAACAGCGTACCACCGTCGGCGGTCTCGATCTTTCCGGGGGTGGTCTTCGCGGCGCCGGTGAACGCGCCCTTTTCGTAGCCGAACAGCTCTGCTTCGAGCAGCGTGTCGGGGATCGCCGCGCAGTTGATCGCGACGAAGCGCTTGTCCTTGCGCGGCGAGAGCTGGTGCAGCGCGCGCGCGAGCAACTCCTTGCCGGTGCCGGAATCGCCCAGCAGCAGGACGGTGGCGTTGGCCGGCGCGACCTTCTCGATCTGCCGGCAGATCTTCTGCATGCCCGGGTCGCGCGTGAGCAGGCCCGAAAGCGGCGTGTCGCCCACCATTTCGGCGAGGCTGGCGGTTTTCGCGTTCGAGGTCGGCGATGCGGAACGCACGGTCGATCACCAGCCCGAGCACGTCGGGTTCGAAGGGCTTTGCGAAGAAGTCGTAGGCGCCCATCGCGATCGCGCGCAAGCGCGTTCGAGCGGTCGCTCTGGCCGGTGAGCGCGATCACCTTGAGGTCGGGTGCGGCGGCGAGGAGTCTCGGTCAGCGTCCGGAATCCCTCGATCGGGGTATCGGGGTCGGGGGGCAGTCCGAGGTCGAGCGTTGACGACGGTCGGTTCGTGGCGGCGAAGCTGCGCCAGCGCCGTTTCGCAACTGTCGGCGAACACGACGTGGTAGCGATCGAAGGACCAGCGCATCTGCTTTTGCAGTCCGAGGTCGTCTTCGACGATCAACAGCGTCGGCTTCGTTTCGGTCATCGGGTTGCCAGGGTTCTTTCGCGCCGGGCGTCGTGAGTGATCCAGTACAGCTGACATTGTGCCTGCTCCGGTCGGATGGGCGGCCTCAGGCCGCCTGCTCGCTCGATTCGAGGGGCAAGGACGATGCGAAACGTCGTGCCTTCGCGTTCGCGGCTGGCCACTTCGAGCCGACCGCCGAGCTCCCGGATGTACTCGCGACTCTCGAAGGTGCCGATTCCCATGCCGTGCTCCTTGGTCGACGCGAACGGCCGGAACAGGCTCTCGCGGATGAATCGCTCGCTCATTCCCTTGCCGTCGTCCTCGACTTCGATCACCGCCTGCTCGCCCTCGCGCCGCGCGCGCACCCAGATGTGGCCGTCGCCGGTGGTCGCTTCGGCCGCGTTCTGCACCAGGTGACCGATCACCCGTTCGAGCCGATCGCCGTGGGCCCGGACCAGTCGTCTCCTCGATCTCGCCTGACAGACGAGACCTGCGGCGCCGGACGCAGCGTGCGCTTGGCGCCGACCGCCGCCTCGACCGCCCGTGCAATCCGCACGCGCGCGGGCTTCTCGATCGGCGTGGTCCCGGATCGCAATTGCATCAGAAGACCCTGCATGCGCGCGAGGACGTTTTCCACGGTGTCGATCATGTCGCGCTGGAACTCGGGGTTGTCGCGGTGCCTGGCCGCGTTGCCCATCAGCAGCGAGAGTTGCGCGACCAGATTCTTCAGGTCGTGGACCACGAAGGCGGACATCCGGTTGAACGAATCGAACTGGCGCGACTGCACCAGCGCCTCGACCGCGCGCTTCATCTCGAGGTATCCGGCGACCTGCCGCGCGGCGGCCTTGAGCGCGTCGCGTACCTCCCAGTCGACCTTGACCGGGGCGAGCGGGCGCGCGAGCAGCACGAACCCGAGCAGCGTGTCGCGCAGCATCAGCGGCACGATGCAGCCAGTTGTCGCCGCCTTGCGCGAGTGGCGCCGGGATCTCGAGCCCGTCGTAGGCGCTCGGGGTTCGAGCGCCACTCGTCGAGGTCGATGATCCACTGCCGCGTGCGCATGAACTCGAGCATCGGTGCCGATCGCGCCGACCGCCTCGGCGTCGCCGTGGAACTGCCAGCGCGCCGCGCAGTCGAACGTCGCCATCTTCGCCGGCGAGCCAGATCGCGCCCGATCCGCTTTCGACCAGTGCGCGCGAGCCCCTGCACCGCACGCTGTTCGAGCGGCGTCGTCGCGCAACGGGCGCAGCCCGCGCCGGGGTCCGCGAGCGCCGCGCCGGCGTGCCGGGCGCGCCGGCGAGCAGTTCGGTGAGCTTGAGCCACTCGCTTCGATAGTCGTAGCGATAGCTGAAGAAGTTCTTCGCCAGGAACACGCGCAGTCGCGCGCGTACCGTTCCGGAGAGCAGCGCGACCGCGAGCCCGACCAATGCGGCGAAGACGAACAGCGCCTGAGCGACTTCACCCCACTCGCCGCCGAACAGTCGCACCCAGTAGCCGCCACCCGCCATCAGGATCAGGTAGAGCCCGGCGACGAACAGCGTCGCCGAGTGGAACACGACCTGACGCGAAACGGTGATGTCGAGCCGCCACTCGCGGTTGCGAGCGGCCGCGATCGCGAGAAGTGGAACGAGCAGTGCGTTGGCGAAGCCGCGCGCGCCCCACAGCGCCGGGTTCATCTTCGAGAACAGCAGCGCCTCGCTGTACATCGCGAGGTCGTAGCCGAACAACGCGAGCAGCGCGATCGCGAGGAACTTGAGCGACCAGCGCGACGATGCCGGCGTGTTGCGATAGAGCTGCTCGAGGCAAACGAGCGCGAACACCGCGGCGACCACCTTCGCGACGAGTGCCGCGCGCCCGCCGAACGCTATCAGGTCGATCGCGACCACAGCGGCCGCGATCGTCGCCGCGGCGACGATGCCCGCGTTCGCGCCGCGAGCGAGCGCGCTGTCGTCGCCCGCGGGCACCTGCGCCGCCGACCCATCGGAGTCGCTCCGAACCGCGCCCCTGACGGCCACGGTGCTGTTGCTCGCGCCCGGATCATTGACAGCGCTTGTGCCCTGGCCGGCGCGCCGCAGCATCGTGAGCATGAACAGCAGCCACAGGAACAGCCGCGCCGATTCGGCGATCGCGACTGCGGCCACCGGAACCGGCCAACGCCCCATCGCCGCGGCGATCGCGCTCGCCCAGAGCGCCTCGACCAGCACCGCCGCTACGAACAGCCGCCCGGTCGCGTTCGGCGCGCCGCGCACGAGCAGAAGGATCGCTAGCGCGAAAAAGGCCAGCGCCGCCGCTGCGTAGCCGACCACGGCGAGGTCGATCACCATCCTGGCCTCACCGGCGGGCCACTGCTAGCGCGCGCCCTTGCCCAGCAGCACGACCTGCGCGGTCTCGACCAGGATCAGCAGGTCGAGGAACAGCGAGTGGTTCTTGACGTAGTACAGGTCGTACTCGAGCTTTGCCAGTGCATCTTCGACCGATGCCCCGTACGAGTAGCGCACCTGCGACCATCCGGTTACACCGGGCTTCACGCTGTGGCGCACGTCGTAGTAGGCGATGTCGTCGATCAGCTGGCGCACGAAGAACGGGCGCTCCGGGCGCGGCCCGACGAAACTCATGTCCCCGCGCAGCACGTTGAACAGTTGCGGCAGTTCGTCGATGCGGGTCTTGCGGATCACTTTGCCGACGAAGGTGACCCGGTCGTCGTCGGTGCTCGCCCAGCGCGGCTTTCCGTCGCTTTCGGCGTCCTTGCGCATCGAGCGCAGCTTGTAGATCGTGAAGTTTCGCCCGGCCTGGCCGACGCGTTCCTGGCGATAGAACACCGGTCGCCCCGATTCGACGAAGATCGCGAGCATCGCCAGCAGCAGGATCGGGAACGTCAGGATCAGCATCACGACGCTCACCAGCACGTCGAAGATGCGCTTGACCACGTCGCGCGTGACGCCGTGCTCGAAGCCCTGTCCAAAGATCAGCCAGCTCGCGCGCATGCTGTCGAGCTTCAGTAGCCCCATCTCACGCTCGTAGAACGAGGCGAGATCCATCACCTGCACGCCTTTCAGTTTGCAGTCGAGCAGCTGGCGCAGCGGCAACACGCCGCCGCGACGCTCGCGCACCGCGATCACGACCTCGGAGACGTTGAGGTCGCGCACGGTTCGCAGCAGCTGATCGTGGTTGATGCGCCGCGCCGGGGCGCCGACCTCGCGCTCGGCCACGACCGGGTACATCCCCGCATACTGGGTCGTGCGGCTGCGCTCGCCCTCGTGCAGGAAACGGATCGCCTGTTCCGCGTCGGGACCGTTGCCGATCACCAGCACCCGGCGTCGCGGCAGCCCGAGATCGGTGACGCGAAAAAAAAGCAGGCGAACGAGCAGGACGCCGCCGAGCGCGAACATCGAGGTCAGCGCGAATATGCCGCGTCCGACGTAGGTGTCGGGGAACAGGTAGAAGACGACGCTCATCACCATCAACGCGAGGCCGTACGCGACGACGAGGCGCTGCATCGTCGTGCGAAACGGTTCGGGTTGCGGCTGGTACAGGCCGAGCGCGGTCATCGTGAGCAGCATCACGAGCGTGAAGACCCCGGCCTCGACGATCGGCAGCGGCGTGGCCGCGCCCCAGAGCCGCACCTGGAAGCCGAGCACCATCGACTGGAACAGGACCAGCGCCTCGGCCAGCGTGAGCATCAGCGTGCGCACCGAGAGGTAGTGGTTGAAGAGTCGGATCATCGTTCGCTCGTTCGAAAGTGTCAGAAATTCCGACACCCTCGAAGCCTATCGGTGTTTGCGCTTGCGTTTCGTGAACTTGCGCACTTCCGAGCGTCCGCTCTGCGCATTCGTCGAGGAATTTTTCACTGTAAGAATAGCCGACCAAACCGCTAGACGCAGCCGTTCGTCGGTCGGAATCGCGCCCGCAAGCGGTACTACTGCGTTGCCTCACGCAAACGGACTAGGCTATTCGCACATCGGCTTCACCCAATCGGGTGAGCGCTCGCAAAAGCTGCGCGTTCCCGCGGATCCTGGCGGAAGAAAGAGGCCAATTCGTCGTACCAGTCGGGGAACGCGTCGGCCAGCGAATCGGGCGAAACGAAGAATGCTTCGCCGCTCACGGCGAAGAACTCGGCGTGGTCGGTCGCGGCGTAGGGGTCGAGTGCGAGCGCGTCGAAGTATCGGTCGGCCGCCTCGCTTTCCGGGTCGACGTTGCGCGGGATCGCGCGCTCGGCCGAGTCGAGCTGCCGGCAGAACCGGCGGTATGCAGCGTGCAGCACAGCGCGCCAGCGTTCGCGCGCGCGCGGCGCGAGCGGCGGAATTCCGTCGGGCTCGCCGTCGGCCATGTCGAGCTTGTGGACGAACTCGTGGATCGCGACGCTCCAGCCCGTTGGCTGCGCGTCGGGCGCGACGTCCGCCCACGACAACACGACCGGGCCGCGCTCCATCGCCTCGCCCGAGAGCGCGTCGACGCTCTCGTGCACGACCCCGGCGTCGTCGACCTGGCTGCGCGGCACCAGGAACTGCGCCGGATAGACGATCACTTCGACGAAGTCCTCGTAGCCCGACAGGCCCAGCTCGAACACGGGAAGGCAGGCCTGGTACGCGATCGCGGCGCGCACCAGCGCGGTCACCTCGAAGCCTCGCGCGCCGCTGATCGTCTTGTCCGCGAGAAACTCGCCGCAAAGCGCGCGCAGCCTTGCGTGCGCGCGCGCATCCAGATGCGCGCTGAGCTCGAAGCCCTCGAGCACGGCGCGCCAGGTGCGATCGTCGATCTCGACAGGAGATCGTGGGCGAAAGAGCGAGGAGAACATCGTCGTGTGTGGCGGGTGTGCGTTGGCCGGGCGGAGTTTTTATAATGACAGGGTTCGCCCCAAACGACGGAGGAGAAACTGGTCATCGAAACCGATTCACGGCTTGACGCTGGCAACGCGACGCTGGACACGCGCGGAGAAGGCGCTTCCGGCGGCGCGGGCGCCGAGCGCGCAGGCGAGGGTTCGCCGCAGGCCGAACGCCACGGCGAAGACGTCGCGCGCGCGCTCGCCCTGCTCGCCGAGCGAGTAGGGGGCGCATCGACGCCGAGCGGCGAACCTCTGCTCGAGCAGGCGCGCGCGACGATCGCGATCCTGCGCGAGTTGCACGCTGACGATTCCGCGCAGGTCGCGGCCGCGCTCGCCGGCGCCGGCGACTCGATCTCGCGCGACGAGATCGAGCGCACTTTCGGCGCCGAGATCGCGAAACTGGTCGACGGCCTGCGCCAGCTGCTGAAGCTGCGCACCTTGCAGTTGCGCCTTTCCGGAAAGGCCGACGCCGAGCAGATCGAGACGCTGCGCCGGATGATGCTCGCGATGGCGGTCGACATCCGCGTCGTGCTGGTGCGCCTGGCCACCCGCGTGCAGGTCCTGCGGTGGCACGCGGCGAACAGGCGCACGCCCGAAGACGGGCTCGCACGACAGACGCTTCAGGTGCTCGCACCGCTCGCCAACCGCTTCGGTCTGTGGCAGCTGAAGTGGGAGCTCGAGGACCTCGCGTTTCGCTTCGAGGAACCGGACGCGTATCGCGAGCTCGCGCGCTCGCTCGAGGAGAAGCGTCGCGAGCGCGAGGCCTTTGTCGCCGAACAGGGCGAGTTGCTGCGCGGCCTGCTCGCGCGCGAGGGAATCGTCGCCGAGGTCAGCGGCAGGCCCAAACACATCTACAGCATCTGGAACAAGATGCGCGCGAAGGCGCGCCCGCTCGACGAGATCCGCGACCTGCGCGGGCTGCGCGTGATCG
Source organism: uncultured beta proteobacterium (assembly GCA_963696745.1). GTDB lineage: Bacteria > Pseudomonadota > Gammaproteobacteria > Burkholderiales > Burkholderiaceae_E > Quisquiliibacterium. The sequence continues at coordinate 409,403 of CAVOLL010000010.1, read as the reverse complement.
TCGACGACGTCGACGCGTGCTACTCGGCGCTCGCGCTGATCCACGCGCGCTGGCCCTCGGTCGCCGAGGAGTTCGACGACTACGTCTCGCGGCCCAAACCGAACGGCTACCAGTCGTTGCACACCGTGGTCATCGCCCACGACGGGAAACCGCTCGAGGTGCAGATCCGCACACGCGAGATGCACCGCTTCGCCGAGTACGGCGTCGCGTCGCACTGGCGGTACAAGGAGGCGTCCGGCGGCCGCTTCAGCCGCGACGCAGGGCGACGAGTCGCTCGACGCACGCATCGCCTGGTTGCGCCAGCTGCTCGCCTGGCAGCGCGAGGTCGGCGCCGGCTTGGGCAGCGGTGGTTCGGCCACTTCCACCGAAAGCGACCAGGTCTTCGTGCTCACGCCGCAGGCGCGCGTGATCGAACTGCCCGTCGGTTCGACGCCGGTCGATTTTGCCTATCACGTGCACACTTCGCTCGGGCACCGCTGTCGCGGGGCGCGTGTCGACGGGCACCTCGTTCCGCTGAGCACCGCGCTGCAAACCGGGCAGACCGTGACGATCGTCTCCGCGAAAGAGGCCGCGGGCAACGACGGCCCCTCGCGCGACTGGCTCAATCCTCAGCTCGGATTCGTGCGCTCGAACCGCGCGCGCGCCAAAGTGCGCCAGTGGTTCAACGCGCTCGAGCTGGAACGCGATCGGGCGGAGGGCCGCGAGCGCGTCGAGCGTGTCCTGCAGCGCGAGGGACGCACCGCGCTGTCGTTCGACGAACTCGCGCGCAGGGTTGGAAGCGCCGGCGTCGACGCGATGTTCGTCGCGGTCGCGCGCGAGGAGATCGGACCGCGCCAGCTCGAGGACGCGGCTCGCGGGCAGCCTCAGCGCGTGTCCGAATCGGACTCCGACGCGGCGGCGCTCGCCGCGATCGAGCGCGCGCGCCATTCGCAACGCGCGGCGAGCGACGACGGCGTGCTGGTGGTCGGGGTCGACCTGCTGATGACCCAGCTCGCGAAGTGTTGTCGGCCCGTGCCGCCGGACCCGATCGTGGGCTTCGTCACGCTCGGGCGCGGCGTGTCGGTGCACCGGGCCGACTGCGCGACGCTCGCGCGAATGGCGCAGCGCGCGCCCGAGCGCGTGATCGAGACCGGATGGGGCGAGCGTCGCGCCGGGGCCGACCATGTTCGCGGCTATCCGGTCGACGTGGTGGTGCGCGCGGCCGACCGGCCTGGTTTGCTGCGCGATGTGACCGAGCTGTTCGCGCGCGAGCGGATGAATGTCGTTGCGGGCAGCACGCTCACCCGCGCGCAAGTGGCGCGCATGCAGTTCACGGTCGAGGTCGCCGACGCCGCCGCGCTTGCGAAGACGCTGCTCGCGATCGGCGAGGTGAAGGGAGTGTTCGAGGCGCGGCGCAAGTAGCTGCGGGCCGCTCGCGGCGAGCGCGCGACGCGGCGCGTTTCGCGTGCGGTGAGCCGCGCGCGATCGCGCGACGCGACCCTCAGCCCGCGCCCGGGCGCAGTGCCGATTTGGGGCGGAACGCCTTGCACACCTTGGCGTCGGTTTCCAGATACGGGCCCCCGATCAGGTCGATGCAGTACGGAACCGCCGCGAAGATTCCGTGCACGGTCTGGTGGCCGTCGGCGTCGCGCAGCCCTTCGAGCGTCTCGCGTATCGACTTCGGCTGTCCGGGCAGATTGATGATCAGCGAGCGGGCGCGGATGACGGCGACCTGACGCGAGAGGATCGCGGTCGGGACGAAATTCAGGCTGATCTGCCGCATCTGCTCGCCGAACCCGGGCATCTCGCGCTCGGCCACCGCGAGCGTCGCGTCGGGCGTGACGTCGCGCACCGCCGGGCCGGTGCCGCCGGTGGTGAGCACGAGCGAGCAGCCGCGTTCGTCGACCAGTTCGATCAGGGTGCGTTCGATCGTGGCGCGATCGTCGGGAATGACCCGCGTCACGCACTCGTGCGCGGTGAGCAGCGCGCTTTCGAGCCACTGTTCGAGTGCCGGGATGCCCTGGTCCTGGTAGACGCCCTGCGAGGCGCGGTCGCTCACCGACACCAGGCCGATAAGAACGGATAGGACGGATTCGTTCATCGTGGTCCCGTTTCTGGAGGTTGGGTCGTGCCGGATTGCGTGCCGGGTTGCGCGCCGGCGAGGACGTCGCGAAGGGCGCGATACAGCGCACGATATGCGCCGCCCGAGGGGTCGCGTCCGGCTTGCGCGCGAAGCTGCGCGAGAAGCGGTTCAATCGTCGCGCCCGCTCCGGGATGCTCCGCGTCGAAGCGCGCGAGTGCGTCGTTCTCGCTGAGTAGCCGCTCGCGCCAGCGTTCGGCGGCGTGCATCGCTTCGACTTCGAGCCGCTGCTGCGCGCCGTCGGCGTCGAGCGCGTCGCGCAGCGGCTGCGGGTCGCAGTCGCGCATCAGGCGCCCGATGTACTGGCGCTGGCGCTTGAGACCTCCGCGCGCGGTGATCCGTTGCGCGAGTTCCACCGCCTCGATCAGGTCTTCGCCGATCGGCAGCCCGCGCAGCTTGGCCGGCGGCAGCGCCAGAAGTCTCTCGCCGAGCGCCTGCAACTCGGTCATCTCACGCTTGAGCTGCGACTTGCTCGGGCGTTCGCGAGGCGGGTGCTCGGGCTGCGGATCGGGGCGTCGCGACTTGTTCACGCTGTTATGATAGCCGCGCCGATCCCCCTGCCGGTCCCCCTGCCGCATCCCACCCTTCGAGACGATGTTCGACTACTCCAACGAGCGATTGCACGAGATCGCCGCAGACGTGCTTTCCAGCGCGAAGAAGCTGGGAGCGAGCGACGCCGCGGTCGACGTTTCCGAGTCGAGCGGACTCGCCGTGAACGTGCGCCGCGGCAAGGTCGAGACGATCGAGCAGACGCGCGACAAGGGCGTGAGCGTGACGGTCTACCTCGGCAAGCGCCGCGGCCACTCGAGCACGAGCGACTTCTCGGCCAACGCGCTGCACGCTGCGGTCGACGCCGCGTATCAGATCGCGCGCCACACCGGAGAGGACGACTGCGCGGGCTTGCCCGACGCCGACGCGCTGGCGCGCGATATCCTCGATCTGGACCTGTTCCACCCCTGGGACATCTCGGTGCAGGATGCGATCGCGCTGGCCTGCGCCACCGAAGCGGCCGCCTTCGACACCAGCCCGCTGATCCGCAACTCCGAGGGCGCGTCGGTCAACGTCAGTCACGGCCAGTTCGTCACCGCCAATTCGCTCGGTTTCCGCGGTGGCTACCCCTACAGCCGACACGGCATCGGCTGCGCGCCGATCGCCGCGCGCACGCGCGGCGGCGCGATGCAACGCGACGACTGGTACAGCTCGTCGCCGGTGCCGGCGCGACTCGCCGATCCCGCCAAGCTCGGGCGCTATGCCGCCGAGCGCGCGCTCTCCAGACTCGGCGCGCGCGCGATCTCGACCCGCAAGGTGCCGGTGCTGCTCGAATCTCCGCTGGCCTGCGGCCTGCTCGGGCATCTGGCGCAGGCCGCCAACGGCAGCGCGTTGTACCGGCGCGCGAGCTTTCTGATCGACGCGCTCGGGCGCGACATCTTCGCGCCGCACGTGGACGTGATCGAGGACCCGCACGTCCCCACCGAGGCCGGCAGCAGCCCTTTCGACAGCGAAGGGGTGGCGACGGCGCGGCGCCAGCTCGTCGCCGCGGGGCGGCTCAACGGTTACTTCCTCTCGAGCTACAGCGCGCGCAAGCTCGGCATGAAGACCACCGGCAACGCCGGCGGCTCGCACAACCTCGCGCTCACCAGCAGGCTCACGCGGCAGCTCGACGACCTGCCGGCGATGCTCGAACGCCTGGGCACGGGCCTGTTCGTCACCGACCTGATGGGGCAGGGAGTGAACTACGTCACCGGCGACTACTCGCGCGGCGCTTCCGGGTTCTGGGTCGAGCGCGGCGAGATCGCGTACCCGGTAGAGGAGGTCACGATCGCGAGCAACCTGGCGACGATGTTCGCCGGGATCGTGGCGGTCGGCGGCGACGTGATCCGTCGCGGAACGAAGCAGAGCGGTTCGGTGCTGCTCGATCAGATGTCGGTGGCCGGGCGCTGATCCGCGTCGAGCGTGCCGCTGTCGGACCACAGCTTGCGCAGTTCGTCGCGGCTCGGAGGCGTCGACCCGGCGCTGGGCATCGCCGAGACGTACAGCGAGAGCCGGCGCTCGGTCTCGGCAAGGAGATCGACCGCCTCGCGCAACACCGGATCGTCGCCGTGCTCGGTCCAGTCGAGTTCGAGCGCGTCGAGCAGCGCCCTCGTGCGCATCGCGAGTTGTCCATACCGCATCAAGGTCGCGTCGCCCATGTCCAGGTTCGCGGAGTTAAGATCGGCACAGGCTAGCCCTTCCCGGGCTCGCGGGAAAAGGAACAATTGCGCGTGAACAAGGCCTTCGTACGCGAAGACGCCGGCGACGACGACGACGACGCGACGTTCCCGGCCCCGCGACCCCTGCCTCCGGGCCCAACTACATCACCCCCGGCGGACACGCGAGGCTGAGGTCGGAACTGCTGCGCCTGCTCGACGTCGAACGGCCCGAAGTGGTGAGCGTGGTGTCCTGGGCGGCGTCGAACGGCGATCGCTCCGAGAACGGCGACTACATCTACGGCAAGCGCAGGCTGCGCGAGATCGACCGGCGCATCCGCTTCCTCACCAAGCGCATCGATCTCGCGGTGGTGGTCGATCCGGCGCGCCAGCAGGAGCTCGAGCAGGTCTTTTTCGGGGCGACCGTCAGGTACCTGCGCAACGGCGCGAGCGAGGAGCACGTGACGATCGTCGGCGTGGACGAGGTCGACCCGGCGGCCGGGCGCGTGAGCTGGATCTCGCCGGTCGCGCGCGCGCTGCTCAAGGCGCGCGAGGGCGACGTCGTGCAGGTGCGCACCCCGGCGGGCGAAGACGAACTCGAGGTGGTCGCGATCATGTACCCGGCCCCCGACGAGGGCCGCGACGCCGTCGCCTAGGTGCGCGTGAGCCTGGAGATTTCCGAGAATCTGCGCAGGTTGCGCATCAGTCGGGCCAGGTGGGTGCGATCGCGAACCTGCAGCACGAAACGCAACGCGACGGTCTGCTCCGCGTCATCGTCCATCGACACGTGCACGATGTTCGCATCCGACGCGGCGATCTCGGCGGCAACCTTGCCGAGAACGCCGCGATCGTCGCTCACGTACATCTCGATCGCGCATCGGTGCAGGCCCTTGATGTCCTCGGCCCACTGCACCTCCACCCAGCGTTCGGCGTCCTTGCTGCGCTGGCGCCGGGCCAGCGTGCACTCCTCGCGGTGCAGCGCCAGTCCGTGGCCGCCGCGAAGGTGTCCGAGCACCCTGTCTCCCGGAAGCGGATAGCAGCAGCTCGAGTACTGCACGGCCGAGCCCTCGGTTCCCTGCACCACGATCGGCGCGGCAGGAGGCACGATCAGCGCCGCCGCGGCGGGCTTGCTCGAGAACTGCAGCGCGATCGTGCGCGCGACCACCGGAGCGAGGCGCTTGCCCAGCCCGATGTCTTCGTACAACTCCTCGATCGTGCGCGCGCCGACATCGCGCGTTCCGCGCTCGATCGCGGCCGGTTCCATCGACGAGGAATCGATGCGCAGCGCCGCCAGCGCCTGATCGAGCAGCCTGCGGCCCAACTCCACCGACTCGGTGTGCTTCATCGTGCGCAGCGAATGACGGATCTCGGCACGCGCCTTGCCGGTGCGCACGTACGCCAGCCAGGTCGGATTCGGCCTGGAGTTCGGGTCGGTGAGCACTTCGACGACGTCGCCGTTGTGCAACTCGGTTCGCAACGGAACCGAATCGTTGTTCACGCGCGCGGCGACCGCCTGGTCGCCGATGTCGGTGTGCACGCTGTAGGCGAAGTCGATCACGGTCGCTCCGCGCGGCAGCGACCTGATCTGCCCCTGCGGCGTGAACACGTACACGGCGTCCGGGAACAGGTCGACCTTGACGTGTTCGATGAACTCGAGCGAGTCGCCGGTCTGGTTCTGTATGTCGAGCAGCGACTGCAGCCACTGGTGGGTGCGTTTCTGCAGGTCGGAAAAGGTCTCCTTCTTCGCCTTGTACAGCCAGTGCGCCGCGACCCCGGACTCGGCGATGCGTTGCATCTCGCGGGTGCGGATCTGGAATTCCACCGGCGTGCCGAACGGGCCCACCAGCGTGGTGTGCAGCGACTGGTAGCCGTTGACCTTCGGGATCGCGATGTAGTCCTTGAAACGCCCCGGTACCGGCTTGTAGGTCGCGTGCAGCGCGCCGAGCGAGAGGTAACAGCTCGGCACGCTGTCGACGACGACGCGAAAGCCGTAGATGTCGAGCACCTGCGTGAACGACAGATGTCGAGACACCATCTTCTGGTAGATGCCCCACAGCGCCTTCTCGCGCCCGTAGACCTCCGCCGTGACGCCGGCCTCGGGCAGCGCCTTTTGCACCGCTTCGAGAACGCGTCCGAGCGCCTCGCGACGATTGCCTCGCGCCGCGAGCACCGCCTTGCGCAGCACCGCATAGCGATTCGGATAGCGGGCCTTGAAGGCGCGGTCGAGCAACTCGAGGAAGATGTCGCGCAGACCGAGGCGGTTGGCGATCGGCGCGTAGATCTCGGTGGTCTCGATCGCGATGCGCCGGCGCTTGGGTGCGTCGACCGCGTCGAGCGTGCGCATGTTGTGCAGGCGATCGGCGAGCTTGATCAGGATCACGCGCACGTCGCGCGCCATCGCCAGCAGCATCTTGCGAAAACTCTCGGCCTGCTGCTGTTCGCGCGAGGTGAACTCGACGCGGTCGAGTTTCGAGAGCCCGTCGACCAGATCGCCCACCTGCGCGCCGAAGCGCGCGATGAGCGCGTCCTTTGTGACGCCCGAGTCCTCCATCACGTCGTGCAGCAGCGCTGCGATCATCGAGTCGGTATCGAGCCGCCATCCGGCGCAGATCTCGGCGACGGCGATCGGATGCGAGATGTACGGTTCGCCGCTGGTGCGGAACTGCCCGAGGTGCGCTTCGTCGCTGTAGCGGTACGCCTCGCGGATGCGCTTGACGTCGGCCGCCGGCAGGTACTCGCCGACCTTCTTCGTGAGCGCGGCGAGCGTGACGACCTTGCGGTCGTCGGGAGCGCTGGCGAACGCGGGTTCGAACGCGGAATCGGCCACCGACGAAATGCCGCCGCCTGCGTGCGACGCCGCGGCTTGCGGGTGCGATGCGGGTAGGTGCCTGGAGGGGCCCTCAGCCCTCGACGGGGCTTCGGCCCTCGACGGGCCGTCGTTCTTGCGGGAAGGGCGCGGTTTTCTCTTGCGCGCCTCGCCCGGCACTGCGGAGCGGCTGTCGGCGATGTCCATCGTCAGCCATGCCGCAACGGGCTCAGCTTGGTACGCGCCGCAGCATCTCGGCGCCGACCACACCGGCGGCGATCTCGCGCAGCGCGACCACCGTGGGTTTGTCCTTGGCCTCGATCTTCGGGGTGTGTCCCTGCGCGAGCATGCGCGCCCGGTAGGTTGCCGCGAGCGTGAGTTCGAAGCGATTCGGGATGTGTTTCAGGCAGTCTTCGACGGTGATGCGGGCCATTTGAACTCTCGATCGTTGGATCGCCGGGGCGATCGTGAACTTGACGCCGTATGCGGGCGCCGAGCGCTCCGACGCCGGGACTCAGTTCCCGGACGCGGAGTCGAACAGTCGTCCGAACACCTTCGGTTCGCGCGCGCGCTGCTTCGGGAACCGTAGCCGCGCACTATCGACGATGCTCAGCAACTGTGCGAGCGCCGTTGCAAACACTTGATTAATAATAACATATTGGAACCGGTCGGCCCGCGCCAATTCTCCCTTCGCGGCGGCCAAACGACGCTCGATCACCGGCTCGGGATCCTGCCCGCGGGCGCGCATGCGCTCGCCGAGCGCCTCGAGCGAGGGCGGGGCGACGAAGATGCCAACCGCGTCGGCGAACAGCGCGAACACCTGCGCCGCGCCCTGCCAGTCGATCTCGAGCACGATGTCGACGCCCGCGCCGGTGCGCCCGGCGATCCACTCGCGCGAGGTGCCGTAGAGGTTGCCGTGGACCTCGGCCCACTCGAGGAACTCGCCGGCGTCGCGGCGGCGTTCGAACTGTGCGCGGTCGACGAACCAGTACTCGGTGCCGTCGGTTTCACCGGGCCGCGGCGGGCGCGTCGTGAACGAGATCGACAGCTCGATCCCGGTGCGCTCGCGCAACAGGGCGTTGACCAGCGAGGTCTTTCCGGCGCCCGAGGGCGCGACGACGACGAACACGCTGCCGGCGCCGGGGGCGGCGTGCGGCGACTGCGGCGACTGCGGCGGCGTGCGATCACTCAAGGTTCTGCACCTGCTCGCGGATCTGCTCGATCAGCAGCTTCAGCTCCACCGCCGACTGGGTCAGATCGATGTTCGCCGCCTTCGAACCGACGGTGTTCGCCTCGCGATTGAGTTCCTGGAGCAGGAAGTCGAGCCGCTTGCCGGCGGGGCCGCCCAGTTCGAGGATGCGACGCAGCTCGCTCAGGTGTGCTCCAAGGCGCGACAGTTCCTCGGCGATGTCGATGCGCAGGCCGTGCAGCAGCACCTCCTGGCGCACCCGCTCCATCGTCGCCTCGGGCGCGGGGTCGGTCGCGCTGCTCGCCGCGGTCAGGGCCGCCCGCAGTCGTTCCACCAGTCGCTGCTCGAACGCCGCCAGCAGCGCTGGCGCGCGCGCCTGCAGCTCGGCGGCGATCCCGGCGATGCGGTCGGCGCGTTCGACGATCGATGCGACCAGCTTGGCACCCTCGCGCGCGCGGCTCGCGCCGAGTTCCGCGACCGCCTGGCGGCCCAGTTCCAGTACGTCGCGCGCGACCGCGTCCGGGTCTCCGAGCGGCTCGGCGAGCACGCCCGGCCAGCGCATCAGGTCGGCCACCGACAACGGCCTCGCTCCCGGGGCGGCGGCGCCGATCTCCTCGGCTGCAGCAACAAGTTGTGCCAGCAATCCGCGATCAATGGCCGGTTGTCGGCTTTCGCCCGGCAACTTCTGGATCGCGATGCGACACTCGACCTTGCCTCGGGCGACGGCTGCCGCGATCAGTTCGCGCAGCCCTGGCTCGGCGGCGCGGAGTTCGTCGGGCATGCGAAACGCAAGGTCGAGGATAGCGCGAGTTGACACTGCGAAGTTCGAGCGCGATGCGCCCCGCGAGCGGTGTCACGGGTGGCCGACGCGTAGCCGGTCATGCTTTTGATCGATGCGGATTTGGCCACGATGTCGATGAATGTTGGATACTTCCAGGTGAAACGGGCACGCCTCGCTCCGGGGTAGGGCCGCCAAACACACGCCGCCGCTATGGGATCGCAGACCAACGCACCGCTTCCCGAAGACCTCGAGGTCGGCGGCTATCGTATCGCAAGAAAGATCGCGAGCGGCGGCTTCTCGATCGTCTACCTCGCGCTCGACGGCGAAGGCCGTCGATTCGCGGTCAAGGAATACCTGCCGAGCACGCTGGTGCGGCGCGCACCGGGCGAACTCTCGCCCTCGGTCGCCAGCGAGAACGCGTCGACCTACCGCAACGGCCTGAAGTGCTTCTTCGAGGAAGGGCGAGCGCTGGCGAGGATCATCCACCCGAACGTGGTGCGCGTGGTGAACTTCTTTCGCGCCAACGACACCGTCTACCTGGTGATGGACTTCGAGGAGGGCCGCAGCCTGCAGGAGCTGATCCTGCGCCATCGCGGTCGTGAAGCTCGAGCGGCGCGCGAGGCGCGGGACACGCGCGAAGTACTCGCGGTGCGTCACGTGCGCAGGGTGTTCAACCAGGTGATGAACGGCTTGCGCGAAGTGCACGCCAACCGACTGCTGCACCTCGACCTCAAGCCGGCCAACATCTACCTGCGCATGGACGGCAGCCCGATGCTGCTCGACTTCGGCGCCGCCCGCCAGACGCTCACGCAGGATGCGCCGAAGCTGTTCCCGATGTACACGCCCGGGCTTCGCCGCGCCCGGAGCTGTACCGCAGGAACCAGCAACTCGGTCCGTGGACCGACATCTACGGGATCGGCGCGAGCATGTTCGCCTGCATGGCGGGCGCGCCGCCGCAGCCGGCCGACCAGCGCGATTCGAACGACCGCATGCCGGGCCTGCTCGCGGGCCTCGAAAAAGTCTACCCGCGCGCGCTGGTGTCGACCGTGCGATGGTGCCTCGAACTCGACCCGCTGCGTCGACCGCAGAGCGTGTTCGCGGCGCAACGCGCTCTTCGCGAGGCCGGCGACGAGGACCCCCCCGAGAGCGACGCGCGCGCGCCCTGGCTCAGCGCGTGGCTCGACACGATCGCCGGGCGGCTCACGCGCCGGCGCGCCGCGCCACGCACGCTCACCCTCGACCAGTAGCGCGGGGCGATGAGGTTCTCGATCTTCCAGGACACGGCGCTCGGCGCGCGTTCGGTCAACCAGGATCGGATGGGATACTGCTTCACCCGCGACTGCCTGCTGATGCTGCTCGCCGACGGCATGGGCGGGCACCTGCGCGGCGACGTCGCCGCGCAGATCGCGATGCAGAGCGCCGCGGCGACGTTCCAGGACAGCGCGCGCCCGCTGGTGCCCGATCCGGTCGCGTTTCTCGACCAGGCGCTGCGAAGCGCGCATCGCGAGATCCTGCGCTACCAGGAGCTGCACGCGCTGCCCGAATCGCCCCGCACCACCGTGGTCGCCTGCCTGGTGCAGCGCGGACGCGCCTGGTGGGCGCACGCCGGCGACTCGCGCCTCTACTTCATTCGCGGCGGCGTGCTCGAGTCGCGCACGCGCGATCACTCGAAGGTCGAGAGCCTGGTCGCGCTCGGCCTGCTGCGCGCCGAGCGAACAGGAGCAGCATCCCGGAGCGCAACAAGGTGCTCAATTGCCTGGGATCGCCGTTCGAACCGACGATCGAGATCAGCCGCGGCGCCGATCTCGTCGAGGGCGACACGATCCTGCTGTGCTCGGACGGCCTTTGGTCCGAGATCTCCGAGCAGATGCTGTGCGCGCGGCTGGCGCCGGGAAACGTCGCGGAGGTCGTTCCGGCGCTGGTGCGCGACGCGGTGCTCAGCGCCGGGCGCATGGCCGACAACACGACCGCGCTGGCGATGACCTGGGAGGGCGAAGAGGGCGTCATCGACACGCTGATCTCGCCGGTCCTGCAGGGTGGGGCGGTCACCACGACGATCGGATTCGCGCAGATCGACCCCGAGTCGAACCCCGAGATCTCGGACGAGGAGATCGAGCGCACGATCGACGAGATTCGCGACGCGATCGAGCGCAGCGCGACGCGCTGAGGCGCCGGCGGGCGAACGCGCGCCGCGTAGAATGCGCGCGATGAGCGAACCAGCGGACGGCGCCACCGGAAACGGCGTGAATCAACCGGCAACACGGAGCGGCGGCCCGGATGCCGACGCGCGACCGAGCGGCCGCGGTGCCGACGAATTGCGCGTCGTGCGGGTCACGCGCGGATTCACCTGCCACGCCGAGGGGTCGGTGCTGATCGAGTTCGGTCGCACCCGCGTGCTTTGCACCGCGAGCGTCGCTGGAGAAGGTTCCACCTTTCCTGCGCGGCAAGGGACGCGGTTGGGTCACCGCCGAGTACGGGATGCTGCCGCGTTCGACCCACACGCGAATGGACCGCGAAGCGGCACGCGGCAAGCAGTCGGGGCGCACCCAGGAAATCCAGCGACTGATCGGACGCAGCCTGCGTGCGGTGTTCGACCTCGCGGCGCTCGGCGAGCGCTCGATACAGATCGACTGCGACGTGCTGCAGGCCGACGGCGGCACGCGCACCGCCGCGATCACCGGCGCGTGGGTGGCCGCGCAGCGACGCGGTCGCCACGCTGCTCGCCTCTGGCGCGCTGTCCGCGTCGCCGATCGTCGATCAGGTCGCGGCGGTCTCGGTCGGGATCTGGCGCGGCGTGCCGGTCCTCGATCTGGACTACGACGAGGACTCGTCGTGCGACACCGACATGAACGTCGTGATGACCGGCGCCGGCGGGTTCGTCGAGATGCAGGGCACCGCCGAAGGCGTGCCGTTCTCGCGCGCGCAGGTCGACGAACTGCTCGAGCTCGCGCGCTCGGGAATCGATCGCCTGCTGGCGGCGCAGCGCGCGGCGATCGGCGCGCATCGCGCGAATCGCGCGAATCGCGAATAAGCCTCGCGATGGCGCCCGAACGCGTCGTGCTCGCGTCGAGCAACGCGGGCAAGCTGCGCGAGCTCTCGGCGCTGCTCGCGCCGCTCGGGATGGCGCTGGTCGCGCAGTCCGAACTCGGGCGTGGGCGAGGCGGACGAGCCGCATCCGAGCTTCGTCGAGAACGCGCTGGCGAAGGCGCGCCACGCTTCGACGGCTCACCGGACTGCCGGCGCTGGCCGACGATTCCGGCATCTGCGCCAACGCGCTCGGCGGCGCGCCGGGAGTTCGCTCGGCGCGCTACGCGGCTCTTGCGACGAGCGTCGGGGATTCCGCGATTTCCCCGGCTCGTGGCGCGGTCACGGGCGCGGCGAGTGCGGCGCACCACGCGCGTGCCGCGCAGGACGCGGCCAACAACGCGTTGCTGGTCGCCGAGCTTCGCGGGCATGCCGACCACAGCGCCTACTACTGCTGCGTGCTCGTGCTCACGCGCCACGCCGAGGATCCCCGGCCGCTGATCGCCGAGGGCATCTGGCACGGCGAAGTGATCGCGACGCCGCGCGGCAGCAACGGTTTCGGCTACGACCCGCACTTTCTGCTGCCCGAAGGGCTGCACCGCGGCCGAGCTCGACCCCGAGCACAAGAACAAGGTGAGCCACCGCGCGATCGCGATGCGCGCGCTGGTCGCCAGCCTGCGCGCGTGATGCACGCCGCGCTCGAAGCGCCGGGCGTCGGGGGCGGGCTGCGCGAGCTTCCGCCGCTCTCGCTCTACCTGCACCTTCCGTGGTGCGTTCGCAAGTGCCCGTACTGCGACTTCAATTCGCACGAACTGCGCGCCGGTGTCGATGCGAGTTCCGCGGGCCAGTCGGCGCAGGGTGGGATCGCGCCCGATCTCGAGCGCGGCTACGTCGACGCGCTGATCTCGGACCTCGAGTCCTCGCTCGCGCTGGTCTGGGGCAGATCGGTTCAGAGCATCTTCATCGGCGGCGGCACGCCGAGCCTGTTCGCGCCCCGGTCGATCGACCTGCTGCTCGGCGCGGTGCGCGCGCGGCTGCGCGTGTTGCCCGACGCCGAGGTCACGATGGAGGCGAACCCCGGCACCTTCGAAGCCGAGCGCTTTCGCGCCTTCGCGCGACGCCGGCGTGAACCGGCTGTCGATCGGCGTGCAGAGCTTCGACGACGAACTGCTCGCGCGCATCGGCCGAATCCACGACGGCGAGCAGGCGCAGGCGCGCGATCGAGGTCGCGGCACGCCACTTCGCCACCTTCAACGTCGACCTGATGTACGCGCTACCCGGGCAGTCCCTGCCCGCGCTCGAGCGCGACCTGAGCACCGCGCTGTCGTTCTCGCCGCCGCACCTGTCGTACTACCACCTCACGCTCGAACCGAACACCCTGTTCGCAGCCAGGCCGCCGGTGCTGCCCGACGAGGACCTGAGCGCGGACATGCAGGCGCTGGTGGAGTCGACGCTCGCGCACGCGGGGCTGGCGCGCTACGAGGTCTCGGCCTACGCCCGCCCGGGACACCGCTCGCGACACAACCTGAACTACTGGCAGTTCGGCGACTATCTCGGGATCGGCGCGGGCGCGCACGGAAAGCTCTCGTTTCACGACCGCATCGTCCGCTACGCGCGGGTGCGCCACCCGCGCGACTACGTCGAGCGTGCGTCGCGCGGCGAAGCGCTCGAACAAGAGCGCGTGCTGTCGCGCGCGGACCTCGGCTTCGAGTTCATGCTCAACGCGTTGCGACTGGTCGAGGGCGTGGACTCGACGCTCTTCGAGCAACGCACCGGCGTGTCGATCGGCTTCGTTTCGCGCGCGCTCGAACAGGGCGTGCGCCGCGGCCTGCTCGACGCCGACCCACGATCGATCCGTCCGACCGCGCTCGGGCTAAGATTTCTCAACGACCTGCAGCAGATCTTTCTCTCGGAGGAGCGATGAAGTCCACGATGATGTCCGTCCCGCTGTCGCTCAACCACCTGCTCGAGCGCGCCGGGAGCCTGTTCCCGCAGTCCGAGATCGTCTCGCGCCTGCCCGACAAGACGCTGCGCACGCACAGCTACGCCGAGTACTACCGGCGCACGCGCGCGCTCGCGTGCGACGCTCGCCAGGCTCGGTCTGCGCAAGGGCGATCGCGTCGCCACGCTGTGCTGGAACCACCACGCGCACCTCGAGTGCTACTTCGGCATACCCGGCCGCCGGCGGCGTGATGCACACGCTCAACCTGCGCCTCGCGCCCGACGAGATCGGCTGGATCGCGCATCACGCCGAAGACCGGTTCCTGGTCGTCGACGACATCCTGCTGCCGCTGTACCAGCAGTTCGCGCGCTTGCATCGCTTCGAGCGCGTGATCGTCGTTCCCGTTCTCCGGCGCGCCGGTGGCAACGCGTGGCGGTGACCCGCACGCGGGCGAGCCGGCGGTCGACGACTACGAGGCCTTGCTCGCGCAGGCGCCCGGGCACTTCGAGTACCCGGCGCACGACGAGAACGATCCGGTCGCGATGTGCTACACCTCGGGCACCACCGGAAGACCCAAGGGCGTTGTCTACTCGCATCGCTCGACCGTGATCCACTCGCTGATCGCGGCGATGCCGGACCTGACTCGCGCTCTCGTGCCGCGACGTCGTGCTGCCGGTCACGCCGATGTTCCACGCCAACAGCTGGGGCATCCCGTATGTCGCCGTGATGGTCGGAGCGCGAAGATCGTCTTTCCCGGCCCGCACCTGCACCCGCAGGACCTGCTCGAGCTGATGCAGCTCGAGCCGCCGACGCTCACGCTGGGCGTGCCGACGATCTGGCTCGGCCTGATCCAGCTGTTCGAAGCCCATCCGGGCAGGTGGAAGATGCCGCCCGGGCATGCGCAGCATGGTCGGCGGCGCCGCGGTTCCCGAGGCCCTGATCCGCAAGTTCGAGCAGCACGGCGTTCGCCTCGCACAGGGCTGGGGCATGACCGAGACCTCGCCGCTCGCCTCGCTGTTCTACGAAAAACCCGAACTCGCCGGAAAGCTCGACGAGGACGAGTGGTTCGCGCGCAAGGCGCTCGCCGGCGTGCCGGTGCCGCTGGTGCGAGATGCGGGTGATTGCCGAGTCCGGCGCGCCGTGCGCGAACGACGGCACCGACGTCGGTGAACTGCAGGTGCGCGGACCGTACGATCACCGGCGACTACCACGCCGTGCCGCGCGACCCGGAGAAGTTCACCGCGGACGGCTGGCTGCGCACCGGCGACGTGGCCGCGATCGACGCGAACGGGTACCTGCGCATCGCCGACCGCACCAAGGACCTGATCAAGTCGGGCGGCGAGTGGATCAGCTCGGTCGACCTGGAGAACGCGTTGATGGCGCATCCGGCGGTGGCCGAGGCCGCGGTGATCGCGGT
The DNA here is from genome assembly GCA_963696745.1 of uncultured beta proteobacterium. Classification (GTDB taxonomy): domain Bacteria; phylum Pseudomonadota; class Gammaproteobacteria; order Burkholderiales; family Burkholderiaceae_E; genus Quisquiliibacterium. The sequence goes on along the minus strand of CAVOLL010000010.1, from coordinate 393,939 downwards.
CGCGCATCCGAAGTGGACCGAGCGCCCGCTCGCCTGCGTCGTGCTCAAGCCCGGGGCGTCCGCCGACGGCGACGAGCTGCGCGCGTTCCTCGCGCCGCGCTTCGCGAGCTGGCAGCTTGCCGGACGCGATCGAATTCATCGAGGCGATCCCGCGCACCGCGACCGGCAAGTTCTGGAAGCTCAAGCTGCGCGAGCGCTACGCGCACTGGAACTGGCCCGACTGAAGCGCCGGTGTGCAAACACCGACAAGGCAGCGAACGATGTCTAACCAGCGCACCAAAACGAGGCATAATTGTCGATTCGAGCCCAAGTGCACCCGAACTGTGCGCACTGTTATGGTGCGTAACGCCCGAAGAACGGGCACGGCCCGCAACCCCCTTGACCGCGATCGGCCTCGCGGATGCGAGCGGATGGCACGAAAACTGCTAGTTTGCCTGGTGTCGGAAAAATGCCGAGAATCGCGCGGCTTTCCGCCCGAAAACTCACCCGTCAAAGATCCACTTAGGAGAAAGCCGAATGGCGACCCCGAAAGATGTCATCAAGCAGATCGCGGACAACGAAGTCAAGTTCGTCGACCTGCGATTCACCGATACCCGAGGCAAGGAGCAGCACGTTTCGGTGCCGGTCAGCCATTTCGACGAGGACAAGTTCGTGTCCGGCCATGCTTTCGACGGTTCGTCGATCGCCGGCTGGAAGGGGATCGAGGCATCGGACATGCTGCTGATGCCCGACCCCGAGACCGCCAACATGGACCCGTTTCGCGAGGAGCCGACGCTGCTGCTCACCTGCGACGTGGTCGAGCCGTCGCGACGGCAAGGGCTACTCGCGCGACCCGCGCTCGATCGCGCAACGCGCCGAGGCCTACCTGAAATCGAGCGGCCTCGGCGACACCGCCTACTTCGGTCCCGAGCCCGAGTTCTTCATCTTCGACTCGGTGACCTGGCACGTCGACATGTCCGGCTGCTTCGTCGAGGATCAACTCGGAAGAGGCGACCTGGTCCACCGGCAAGGAGTTCGAGGGCGGCAACCTCGCGCACCGCCCGGCGGTCAAGGGCGGCTACTTTCCCGGTGCCGCCGGTCGATTCGCTGCAGGACATCCGCTCGGAGATGTGCCTGCTGCTCGAGCAGATGGGCGTCCCGGTCGAGGTCCACCACCACGAAGTGGCCGGCGCCGGCCAATGCGAGATCGGCACCAAGTTCTCGACGCTGGTGCAGCGCGCCGACTGGCTGCAGATCATGAAGTACGTGATCCACAACGTCGCGCACAGCTACGGCAAGACCGCCACCTTCATGCCCAAGCCCGATCGTCGGCGACAACGGCTCGGGCATGCACGTGCACCAGTCGGTCTGGAAGGACGGCGAGAACCTGTTCGCCGGCGACAAGTACGCCGGCCTGTCGGACTTCGCGCTGTACTACATCGGCGGAATCATCAAGCACGCGCGCGCGATCAACGCGATCACCAATCCGGGCACCAACTCGTACAAGCGCCTGGTGCCGGGCTTCGAGGCCCCGGTGATGCTCGCCTACTCGGCGCGCAACCGCTCGGCGTCGATCCGGATTCCGCACGTGAGCCAACCCGAAGGCTCGGCGCATCGAGGTCCGCTTCCCGGATCCCACCGCCAACCCCTACCTGGCGTTCTCGGCGCTGCTGATGGCCGGTCTGGACGGCGTGCAGAACAAGATCCACCCGGGCGAGGCGGCCGACAAGAACCTGTACGACCTTCCGCCCGGAAGAGGGCAAGAAGATCCCGACCGTGTGCTCGTCGCTCGACCAGGCGCTCGAGTACCTGGACAAGGATCGCGACTTCCTGACCCGGGGCGGGGTGTTCGACGACGACATGATCGACGCCTACATCGAGCTGAAGATGGAGGAGGTCACGCGCTTCCGCATGACGACGCACCCGATCGAGTTCGACATGTACTACTCGGCGTGATCGCCCGCGGGAACCCGGTTCCCGCAGGCACTGCAATGCGGCGGTTCGCCGGCGAGGGCCGCGGCGGCGCGACGCGAGGGGCCGGGCGACCGGCCCCTTTCGTCTTCGGCGGCCGGTCCTGTCGGAGCGTCCGATCGGACGATCGGTCGACCCGCCCAGAGTGCGATCGCGGTATAGTCGGCCGGACACCGGCACGTCGGTCGCCGGCACGTCTGACGCCGGCATGTCGGTCACGCCGGTGGCTGGATCCGCGAGGACAGGATTGTGATGACGCGAATTGCTTGGGCTTGCGTCGCCGCGCTGGGGTTCGCGGCCGCAACCGCCGCACAGGCGCAGATCTATCGATGCGACGGCCGCGGGCGGCGCGGTCGAGTACAGCAACTCGCCGGCCGCCGCCAACGGACGCAACTGCCGCGCGATCGAGATCGCTCCGATCACGACGATCCCGGCGCCCAGCCTGCCGGCGGCGTCGCCGCAGGCTTCGCCGGGGCCGGCCCAGGGCGCGACGCCGGCCGCGGCGCCGAAACCCCAGTCGGGCGGTTCGTCCACCGGGCCGCCAGGCTTCGCGCGCGCCCGATGCCTTTCCGCGCGTGAGTCCGTCGACGCAGAGGGCGCGCGACAACGACCGCCGCCGCATTCTCGAGGACGAGCTGCGCAACGAGGAAGAGCGACTCGCGAACCTGCGCGGCGAGTACAAGAACGGCGAACCCGATCGGCTGGGCGACGAGCGCAACTACCAGAAGTACCTCGATCGCGTGCAGCGCCTGAAGGACGGCGTCGCGCGCTCCGAGAGCAACGTCGCCACGATTCGACGGGAACTCGCCACGATCAAGGACTGAGCGCGCGCCGGCAGACCGCGCCGGGCGCACGCCGGCGGGCCGCGCCGCTTCGGGCGCTGCCGGCATGAAGCGCGGCGTGCGCGGTGGCGAGCACCGCTTCGACGGACTCGCGCTGCTCGCGAGCGCGGTGGTCGTGCTCGACGCGCGCGGGCAGCGTCGTGCACCTGAACCCGGCCGCCGAGCAGCTGTTCGACACCTCGTTCGGCGTTTCGGGCGGGCATCCGTTCTCCGGGCTGTTCGCCAACGGCTGCGCTGATCGACGCACTGGTCGCCGAGGCCTGCGCCAACGCCTTCGGCGCAGAAGCGCCAGGAGATCGTCCTCGAGCGCCACGGGCATCGCGGCCGCTGGTGCTGAGCACGACGGCGGTGGTGCTCGACGCGCCGATCGGCGCGCTGCTGCTCGAGTTTCGCGAGATCGACCAGCGGCTGCGCTTCGAACGCGAGGCGGCGATCGCCGATTCGGCGCGCGCCAACCGCGAACTGGTGCGCAACCTCGCTCACGAGATCAAGAACCCGCTGGGCGGGATTCGCGGCGCGGCGCAACTGCTCGAGACCGAACTCGCCGGGCAGGGCCTGCGCGAGTACACGCAGGTGATCGTCAAGGAGGCCGATCGCCTGCAGTCGCTGGTCGATCGGCTGCTCGAGCCGCACCGCCACGCCCGCGTCGAGGGCGAAGTGAACATCCACGAGGTGTGCGAGCGGGTCCGTTCGGTCGTGTTGGCCGAGTACCCGCGTGCGCTCGTTGGTCGACCGCGACTACGACGCCAGCATTCCCGAACTGATCGGCGACAAGACGCAGTTGATCCAGGTCGTGCTCAATCTGGTGCGCAACGCCGCGCAGGCGCTCGAGGGGCGCGGGCGGATCCTGTTGCGCACCCGCGTCGCGCGCCAGGTCACGATCGCGCGCCACCGCCACCGCCTGGCATTGGAATTGCATGTCATCGATGACGGCCCCGGCGTGGCGGCAGGAGATTCGCGAGCGGATCTTCTTCCCGCTGGTCTCGGGCCGCGAGGGTGGGACCGGGCTCGGCCTGTCGCTTGCGCAGAGCTTCGTGCACCAGCACGGAGGGATCGATCGACTGCGACAGTCGGCCCGGAAGAACCGATTTCAGGATCCTGCTGCCGTTGCCGGGTGCCGCGACGGTCGCGAAGGGCGACGGGGTGACGTGAACGCGATGAACTCGGTTTGGGTCGTCGACGACGACCAGTCGATCCGCTGGGTGCTCGAACGCGCGCTCGGCGCGCGAGGGTTTCGAAGTGCGCACCTTCGCGAGCGCGCGCGAGTGTCTGCGCGCGTTCGACGACGGCGCGCCGCGCGTGCTCGTGTCCGACATCCGCATGCCGGGCGAGAGCGGGCTCGAGCTGCTGCAACAGATCCACCAGCGCGAGCCCGACCTGCCCGTGATCATCATGACCGCGTTCTCCGATCTCGAGAGCGCGGTGTCGGCGTTCCAGGGCGGAGCCTTCGAGTATCTGCCCAAGCCCTTCGACCTGCCCAAGGCGATCGAGCTGATTCGCCGCGCCGTGCAGGAGAGCGGCCCGGCGGCGCCGCAGGAAGCGCAGAGCGACGACGGCCTCGAGATCCTCGGCAAGGCGCCCGCGATGCAGGAGGTGTTCCGCGCGATCGGTCGCCTGTCGCACTCGGCGGTCACGGTGCTGATCACCGGCGAGTCGGGCACCGGCAAGGAGCTGGTCGCGCGAGCCCTGCACGACCACAGCCCGCGTGCCGGCGAGGCCTTCGTCGCGCTCAACACCGCGGCGATTCCGCGCGACCTGCTCGAGTCCGAACTCTTCGGTCACGAGCGCGGTGCGTTCACCGGCGCGCAGCAGATGCGACGCGGGCGCTTCGAGCAGGCCGAGGGCGGCACGCTGTTTCTCGACGAGATCGGCGACATGCCGGCCGATCTGCAGACCCGGCTGCTGCGCGTGCTTGCAGACGGCGAGTTCTATCGCGTCGGCGGACACCAGCCGCTGCGCGCAAGCGTGCGCGTGATCGCCGCGACCCACCAGGATCTCGAGGAGAGGGTGCGCAGGGGGCTGTTTCGCGAGGATCTGTTCCATCGGCTCAACGTGATCCGGCTGAGGCTGCCTTCGCTTCGCGAACGGATCGAGGACATCGGCCTGCTCGCGCGCCACTTTCTCGCGCGCAGCGCGCGCGAGCTCGGCGTGGACGCCAAGCGCCTGACCGAGGAGGCGATCGCGGCGCTGGGCACCTTCGGCTGGCCGGGCAACGTGCGCCAGCTCGAAAACGTCTGCCACTGGCTCACCGTGATGGCGCCCACCCAGACCGTCGGGGTGAAGGATCTTCCGCCGGAGATTCGCGAGGCGGCGCTGCTCCCGGAAATGGCCGAGGGAGGCGCTTCGCTCGCGGTCCACAAGACCCCGCTCGTCGGCGTGTCTCCGGGCGCGCCGGTCGTCCTGCAGACCGACGCTGCCGGACAGGGCCCGGGTTCGTCCACGGGCGAGCCCTGGGAGTTCACGCTCGGGCGCGAGGCGCAGGCGATGCTCGACGCCCAACCGGCGGTGTTCTCGGCGTCCGATCCGAGCGATCTGATGCAGCGGCTCGCGCGGCGCTTCGAGCGCACGCTGATTCGCGCGGCGCTCGAGCACACCCGGGGCCGGCGCATCGAGGCCGCGCAACGACTCGGAATCGGGCGCAACACGATCACGCGCAAGATCCAGGAACTCGGGCTCGACAAGGACTGAGTCCGGCCCCGGCACGGGCGGGTGCCCGCGGCAACACCGCGGCTCAGGCGATCTCGGCGATTACCGGAGCGTGGTCGGAGGGCTGTTCGCGCTTGCGCATCTCGCGCTCGATCGTGCAGCCGCGAACCCGGTCGCGAAGCGCCGGCGAGACCATGACATGGTCGATTCGCAGGCCGCGGTTGCGCCGGAACGCGAGCTGGCGATAGTCCCACCACGAGTACGACTTCTCGGGCTGGTCGAACAGCCGGAAAGCGTCGACCAGGCCGAGGCGCTCGAGGGCGCGGAAGCGCTCGCGCTCGGCGTCGCTGCACAACACCTGGCCCTCCCACTGCGCGGGATCGTGCACGTCGCGCGCCTCGGGCGCGATGTTGAAGTCGCCCGCCAGCGCGATCCGGCTGCGCTCGGAGACCTGGGGCGCGAGCCAGGCGATCAGCGCGTCCAGCCAGGCGAGCTTGTAGACGTACTTGTCGGAATCGACCGACTGGCCGTTCGGCACATAGGCGCAGATCACGCGAAACTCGCCGACAGTGGCGGCGATCACGCGCTTTTGCTCGTCGGCGAACCCGGGGATGCCGACCTGCACGTCGGCGGGCGAACCGACGCTGTCGGTGCGTGTCAGGATCGCCACGCCGTTGTAGGTGGGTTGGCCGTAGAAGGCCGAGTCGTAGCCCGCCTGCGCCAGCGCCTCGCGCGGAAAGCGCTCGTCGATCAGCTTCGTTTCCTGCAGGCACACGACGTCGAGCGGATGGGCGGCAAGCCAGTCGAGCAGCTGATCCAGCCGTACCTTGAGCGAGTTGACGTTCCAGGTGGCGAGTTTCATATAGGCTGAAGACCTTTGTTCTACAATGAATTTACCGCGTGACTAGCTTTGCAGCTACACAATTGGCTACACGACTTGCCTCTGCTGCTCGCCGCAGGTGCGTGACCCGCAGGGGCTTCAGGTAGGAATCCCGGAATTCCGCCCAGCTGCGCGGCGTCACTTCTTTGGGCGACCCTGAAGCTGCCATAAAGCGCAGAGCCCTTGGCGATGCCGTTCAAGTCACCTCGGTTGGCGCAGCAGGGCCCAGGCAACTGCCCATCTTTGCGAGAAGCAGTTCCTCGTTGAATGGCTTGACCACGAAGCCGCAGGCGCCGGCTTTCGCGCTCTGCACGACTATCTCTCTCTCGCTGTGACCGGTGATCATGAGCACTGGCACGTTTGCGAACTGGTCGACCGCCTTGATGCGGCGCGTCACCTCGATGCCGTCGATGTCGGGAAGATCCACGTCCATCAGGATCAGGTCGGGCTTGCACTTGCGCAGCGTGGCAAGGGCCTCGGTACCCGACGTCGCAAAGATCAGTTCGAGGTTCTCGTCTCGCAGCAGATGGCGCAGCAGCTTGTGCTGGTACGTGTCATCCTCCACGATCAACGTGAGCGGGCGCACGCGTTCGGCCAGCGACTGGAGCGCGCGCGCAGCTTCCAGTTGAGGCGCCAGTTCCTCCTTGAGTGCGCCCGCCCAGTCACGCACGGGTTGCACGGCAGCGGCCACGGCCCCCAGACGTGTCGCGATCTCGTCTGTCCTCAGGCGTTCGATTTCGGCCTTGAATACCGGCGCGCCGTTGACTTCGACCAGGCTGTGCGGGCCGCCACCCGAGAGCTTCCGCGAGAAGCCGTCCAGCGCCTGGTCGATGCCCTTGTGCGCCTCCTCGAGTGAGCGGCGCGCACCGTCGATATGCGCGCCGCCGCGCGCCGCATGCTGTTCCACGAGTGACTCGGCTGCCGCCAGGCGTCGCGCCTGGGCCGCAAACTCGGCCACCGTCGGGTCGCCCGCACCGCTCGCGGCCAGGCGACGCAGCGCGTGGTGTACCGCCATCGGCAAGCGCGGCGCGTCGTGCGTCATGGGCCAGAACAGCACGTAGTCGTCGAAGTGCTCCATCCGGCACAACTTGTAGACTCGCTGAAGGTCGTCCTTGTTGCACAGGATCACGGTCCGGTGAGGCAGAGCATGGACCAAGTTGCTTCGGCGATACAGGCCCAGGTAGTAGCGCTCGGCCCTTTCCAGGCCATTGAAGGCGAGGATGAGCACCTCGGGCCGCTGCTTCTCGAGATCGTCGATCGCACGATCCGGGTCGGTCGAGCCCACCACGTCGTCGAACTCGTCGCGCAGCAGCTTCTTGACGAGATCCGCATCGCCGACAACGTCGGTCGCCACCAGGATTCGAGCTTTGCCCTTCATGCCGCACTGGCCGCCAATTCGGCGCTGCGCAATTCCCAGGCAGCGCGCCAGCCTGGCAGATCCGCCGCCGACATTGGTCGGGCGATGAAATAGCCCTGCGCCACATCGCAACCGTGGCCGCGCACATAGTCCCAATCGGCCCGGTCCTCGACGCCTTCGGCGACCGCCTTCAGGCCGAGCTGGCGTGCCATCGCGAGCGTGCCCTCGACGATGGCGCCAAGCGACGTGTCGCTGGCAGCGCCGTTGACGAAGCTGCGATCGAGCTTGAGTTCGTCGAACGGAATGTCGCGCAACTGGGCGAGCGACGAATGGCCGGTGCCGAAATCGTCGATCGAAAGGCCTACCCCCTTCAGGCGCAGCCGCGTCAGCACGTCCAGCGGCGCCCGCGCATCCGTCATCAAGCGACTCTCCGTGACTTCCAGTATCAGGCGCGACGGCTCGACCCCCGCTTCGCTTGCCAGCCGCGCGACCGATTCCGGAAAATCCAGCGCGGCCAGGTTGTCCATCGAGACGTTCACGGCCATCTGCAGGTCCAGGCCTGCGTCGCGCCACCGGCGCGACTGGCGCAGCGCGGCGGACAGCACCGCGAGCGTCAACGCGTCGATGAGGCCGTGGTTCTCGGCCAGGCTGATGAAGCGGTCCGGGTATACAAGCCCCAGGCGCGGATGTTGCCAGCGGACGAGCGACTCGACGCCGATCAGCGCGCCGCTGGCCAGCGCCACCTTGGGCTGGTAGTGAAGAACGAGCTCGTCAGCGGCGATCGCGCGCTCGAGCTCGGCGGGCCCGAACGCGGCCTCGGCCGTGCGCGGCGTATCGGGCTTGCGCATCGCAAAGCGGGCCAGCACGCGGTCCAACTGCTCGCGCCCGACTGGCTTTTGCAGCGCACCGAGGACATGGATCCCGTGCGCCTGCGCGAGCCTTGTCACCGTCCTGAGCAGGCGCCCGTGTTCACCGCTGACGAGCACCAGGCTGCCGCTGTAGCCGATCCTCGCCAAGTGACGCACGAACTCCACGCCGTCGATGTCGGGCATCTGCAGATCGCAGAACACCAGCCCGACGGCCCCGGGGCTGGACTCCAGCAGGCCTATGGCCTCCTCGGTGCGTTCGCACAGCGTGAGCCCGGCGCACCCCAGCCGATCCAGTTGGCTCGCCAGCAGCTTGAGCGCGAACGAATCGTCGTCGATCAGCAGCGTCTTCGTCCCGGGCAGGCCGCGAACGGGAGCGACGGGCATCGAGGGCGGTGTCTCGCACCGGCCCCACGACCACCGGTCACGCCCGGCGTGCTTGGCCGCACGCAGCGCCGCATCGGCGCGCTCGGCGGCTTGTTCCGCCGACCCTGGCGGCTCCACCGCGACCAGGCCGGCGCTGACGCGCAGGTTCAACTTCCGCCCGTCGGACAGCTGCAACGGCGCGTCGCGCAGGGCCTGATCCCCCACGTTGGTGCCGTGGGTGACATTCACGCGTTTGCGGTGATCCACATCGGCCGTGATCGGCACCATCAGCTGCCCGTTCCGATTGGCCAGCGCCTTGCAGCGCGTGAACTCTTCCTCGAGTCCGTGGCGCAACGGCAGGCCGGTCAACGTATCGTGCCACGCGCTACGGCCGAGAACGGCGGTCCTGAAGTGAGCGATCTGCGCCATCAGTGCGGTCTGGGTGGCCTCGAAAGCCTCGAGTTTGGCCGGAATGCGGCGGTTCCCGGTGAGGAGGTCGGTGCACAGCGCGCGCGCAGCGTCGTGCATGCATTCGTGCGCTTCGAGGACATGCATCGTGGCCACCGGGTCGACCCGCTCGATGGCGTCGTGGCGCTGCGCGAGCCAGCGCCCGAAGCGGCAGCGCAAATGGGCATCTGGGGCGAGTACCTCGTCGCCGGGCGACGTGTGCAGCACCGCGCAGCGAAGCACTCGTCGCGCGCAGCCCGAGTGAGCCTCGATGGCGCGATCGAGCTCCGCGGCGAAGCTTTCGGCAGGAGAGGAGGATAGAGTCATTGGCTAGGCACAGCCCGCGATGGACTTGGCAAGGCGCCCACTCCACGCATGCAGGGGTCATTTTCCGCACTTCGCGCGCAAGCGATCGCCGGAAAAGCGCCAGCTTAGACCGACAGTCTTGCCGCGTCTTGTGGTGGGGTCACCCCTGCGCCAGAAGGTCGCCGAGGTGCGCGTCGACGGCCTGCAACCGGGCTTCGAACTGCGCCAATCCCTGCAGGACGGCCGCGCGTGCACCGGTTCGGCTGGCGTTCTCCAGCTCGGCACACACATCACCCAAGGCCATTGCCCCGACCGAGCGCGAAGAGGACTTGAGCTTGTGGGCAATCGCGCCGATCCGTCGCAGGTCGTCGGCGGCGCGGGCGGCTTGCAACTCGGTCGCCAGACGTCCCGCGGAGATACGATATTCGACCAGGAGTTCGCGCAGGATTTCCGGGTCGTCCCCGACCAGGCCCTTCAGCACCCGCAGGTCCATCTCTGCGGCAGCTTGATCGCGGCCGGGCGCTGCGCGCAGTTCGTCGGCAAACGCTGCGAATGCCGCATCGCCATCGGCGCGCGGCAGCCATTTGGCGATCGCGGCCTTGAGCAGGTGGAGCAGCACCGGTTTGGTCAGGTAGTCGTCCATGCCCACGGCCTGGGCACGTACGGCTTCGCTGCGCGAGGCGTTGGCGGTGAGGGCGAGGATCGGCATACGCCCGTGCCCCCCGGGATCGCGCTGCGCCTCCGCGCGGCGAATCGCCTCGGCCAGGCCATAGCCATCCAAGTCCGGCATATGCAGATCGGTCAGCAGCAGCCCATACCGTCCCTCGTGCCAGAGCTTGAGCGCCTCCGTCCCGCTCGACGCGATTTCAGCCGCGTAGCCGAGCACCCCCAACTGACGCAGGATGACTTTCTGGTTGACCTCGTCGTCCTCGGCAACGAGGATGAGTCGGCGTTGCGCACGGGTTTCGGCGAAGGTGGGGCGCTCTCCGCGCTCGTCGGTGGCATCCTCGCCACCGATTTCGTGGTCCGGTTCCGGCAACGCGCGGCCAGCAACGACCGCGACGGCACGCAGCAGCGCTGCACGCCGCAGGATGTCGGCGTTGAGCGTCACCAGGTTCGCCGCACTCGATGAGGTACCGCGGCGTGAACCCCGCTCGATCACCAGATGTCGAACGTCAGGCGTGGCGGCAAAGGCGGCGTGCGCCGCGTCCGTCGAAGGCGGCTCGAGCCCCGTGTTGTGGATCACCACCGGCCGGCTCAGGCCGACGGCTCGCTGCACGGCCGCGTCCTGATCGGCGACCGAATGCACACGCGCTCCGGCGTGCTCCAGATAGGCACGCAGATCGTCCGCATCGAATTCTGAACCCACGACGATGCAGTCCAGATCGGTGAGATCCGGGTCCGGCTGGGCCCTTGCACCCTGCACGACTTCGACCGGCAGCGTGACTGTGAACGTCGAACCCTCGCCGACCGTGCTTTGTACAGCGATGTCGCCGTTCATCAGCGCCACCAGCCGCCGGGAGATGACCAGGCCCAGGCCGGTGCCGCCGAAGCGCCGCGTCGTCGACGCGTCGGCCTGCGTGAACGAGGTGAACAGCCGGGGCAGCACCTCGGGCTCGATGCCGATCCCGTTGTCGGCAATGCTCAGGACCACGCGTGGCGGCGCGCCGCCTTCGAAGTCCACCCGTAGCGACACCCGACCGCGCTGCTGCGCCCGACCGGCGCTGAACTTGATGGCGTTGCCCGCCAGGTTGAACATCACCTGGCGCAGCCGGGTGGGGTCGGACCACACTTGCACGGGCACCTGCGGTGAAACGAACAGGCTCAGCCCGACGTTCTTGTCGATCGCCACCGGCAACAACGTGTCGCAGACGCTCTCGATCAAGTCGGCCAGCGCCACCGGCGAGCGCTCGAGGTCCAGCCGGCCCGCCTCGATCTTCGAGAAGTCCAGGATGTCGTCGATGATGCGCAGCAGCGCGAGGCCGGATGCGCGAATGGTTGCCACCACTTCGGCCTGCGTTTCGGAAAGGCGGCTCGTGAGCGAGCACCTCCACCATGCCGATGACGCCGTTCATCGGCGTGCGGATTTCGTGGCTCATGGTCGCCAGGAAGGCCGATTTCGCGCGGTTCGCTTCCTCCGCTTCCTCGCGGGACTGTTCGAGCCGCTCGTTTGCGCGTGTCAGCTCCGCGGTGCGCTCGACGACACGCTGCGCGAGCAGCCCGCGCTCCTGCTCGATGACATGCAGGGCCGTGTGTAGCTGATCGGCTCTCGCGATACGTTCCAGTCCGAACGAGATGTCCTGTGCGAGCCGGCTCAGGAGATCGAACACCTCGCTCCTAAGACTATTGCTCGAGCGCGCATACAGCGTCATGCTCGCGACAACCGCGCCGTCGATCATCAACGGCAGCGCGATGACCGACAGGAAGCCGCGCTCGATGGCGGCCTCGCGGCGCGGGTTGTCGGACGCGGGTTCGTTGAGCAGATCGTTGCTGAAGGCCGGGCTCTTGCCCAGGATCGCACGGCCCAGCACACCCCGATCCCAGGGGATCGCCGCGCTGGCGTCGAACAGCCCCTCCGTCTCCAGCCCGGCGGTGGCGATCTGCGTGACGGTGCGCGCCACGGGATCGACGATGCCGGCCCAGACAAAGCCGAAACCGCCTTGCTCGACCGCAATGCGACAGGCCTCCGCGAGCAACTCATCCCGGCGTTGCGAGCGCACGATCGCGGAGCTGACGCAACTCAGGACGGTCTGGATGCGGGTCAGGCGCGCGACCCTTTCCTCCTGTTGCACGCGCTGCGTGACGTCGCGCACGATGGCGCTGTACAAGGTCCTGCCGTCTTCCGTCCGCTTGGAGATGTTGATCTCGGCATTGAACAGCGTACCGTCCTTGCGCTGGCCGAAAAGCGGCTTGCGCCCGGCCATCGTGCGGGACGACTCGGGTTCCCGCCCGAAGGCCTGCACGAAGTGGCGATGCGCCTCGGCCAGCGGCGCAGGCACAAGCATCTCGATGGGTTCGCCGATTGCCTCCTCGGCGGTGTAACCGAACTGCGTCTCGGCAGCGGCATTGAAAACGATGATGCGCTGTTGGTCGTCGATCGAGATGATGCCGTCGCCGGCCATGTCCAGGACTTCGCGGTAGCGCGCGTCGGCCTGGCGTTGATCGCGGACCATCCGCGCCGCCTCGATGCCCGCCGCCGCGGTGTTGGTGAAGATGCTGAGCAGCTCGACCTGCCCGACCGGGAACGCGCCGCGACGGTCGGTGCAGTTGATGTTGATCACACCCACCAGCTTGTCGCGCGTGATCATCGGCATGGACAACGCCGATTGGATGTCGGCGCGTGGATGCAGCGGCGCCACGCCTGCCTCGTCGAATGTGCTCGGAAGTATCAACGGCTTGCGCTGCGCCGCGACCCAGCCCGCGATGCCTTCGCCGACCGGCACGCGCATGCCGAGCAGCGCGTCGCGCCCCGTGCCTCGAACCGCCGCGACGTAGAGGGAGCGCTCGTCATCGTCGACCAGCATCACCGAGACCTCGTCGGCCTGGAACTGCGCGAGCGCAGCGTCGGCGATCCGCTCGAGCAGCACATTCGGGTCAAGTGTATGGGCGATGGCCTGGCTGAGTTCGTGGATCGCGACCGTATCGCGCAGCTCGATGTTCTCGAGCCGCAGCCGGCGCAGGGCCAGGGCACGCGAGAGCACCGGCAGGATGGCACTCAATTTGATGGGCTTGAGGACGTAGTCCAGCGCCCCCGCCTTCATCGCCTTGACGGCGGTCTCGATCGTGCCGGCACCGGTCATCAGGACACTGGCGAGTTGCGCGTCGATCTGCAAGGCAGCCTTCAGCAACTGGATGCCGTCCATGCCCGGCATCGCCAGATCCGTGAGCAGCAGATCGAACGGCGTCTCGCGCATCGCCCTCAGCGCATCCTCGCCTGCCGTGAAGCCCGTGGTCTCGTAGCCCTGATCGCGCAGCGTGTCGCACAGGGCCTGCATCGACGCCACCTCGTCGTCGACGATGAGGATCCGGGCCAATGGAGGCGGATTCATGCGCTCGCTCCGGTGGAGGGTGGCCGACACAGCGCTGCGAGTGTTTCGCGCAGATCGCGAAGCTTCGGCGGCTTGGGCAGCACACGGTCGACGTGCGCGGGGATGTCGTCCTCGGCAATCAGGCGTTGCCCCCAGCCACTGAGCAGGATCACCGGGGTCGCGGGCGAAGCATTCTTCACGGCGGCGGCCACCTTGCGCCCGTCCACGTAGGGCATACCCAGGTCGGTGATCACCGCCGCGAAGGGCTCGCTCCGCCGAACTGCCGCGTGCAGTGCGTCGATGCCCGCCTGTCCGCCGCTGGTCGCGACGACCATGTGGCCGTCGATCTCCAGCGCGTTGCGCAGCGAATCCAGCAACACCGGGTCGTCGTCCACCAGCAACAGCCGCAAGTGCCTCGGCGCGTCGAGCACCGTCACCGTCCGACCAGGCTCCACGAGGACCGTCGTCTGCACCGGGAACATCAGTCGAACGGTGGTGCCCGCGTCGGGCGCGCTGTCGATTTCGATGCCGGCGTTGTGCCGCTGCGCCATGCCGAACACCATCGGCAGGCCCAGCCCCGTGCCGCGCTCGCCCTTGGTGGTGAAGAACGGCTCCAGGCAGCGCCTGCGCGTCTCCTCGTCCATGCCGATGCCACTGTCGACGACCTCCACGATCACCGACTGATCCGGAGCGGCGCCGGCGAGCCACGCGCGCAGCGCCAGCGTGCCGCCCCCCGGCATCGCGTCCACCGCGTTGAAGACGAGGTTCGTGAGCGCCTCGCGGATCTCGTTGTCCACGCCCATGATCCTGGGCAGATCGGGCGCCAGCTCCGTCACCACCTGGATCGTGATGCCGCGTCGCAGCGCCGAGTCGCTCCAATGTGCTTTGGTCAGGTCGAGCACCTGCCGCACCATCTGGTTCACATCCACCGGCGCCAGCTCGATCTGCGCTTCGCGCTGTCGGTAGAAGTCGCGCAACCGCGCCAACGTCTTCGCCACGTCATCTACTCCGCGCTGAATCGTCTCCAGATGGCCCCGGCCCCTTTCGCTCAGGTCCTGTTCCGTCTCCAGCAGCGACTCGGTGTACAAGGATACTGGCGACAGCGCGTTGTTGATGTCGTGTGCGATGCCGCTCGCCATCTGCCCCAGCGCGCGCAGCCGCTCCTCCTGCATCGCCGTGGCTCGCGTCTGGCGCAGGTCATCGTAGGCCTGCTGCAGCGATTGGTAGATCTGCGCCTGGCTCGCGGCGAGCGCCACGTGCTCGCTCAACTGGCGCAGGAACTCGCATTCCGCGCTGGTGAAGGCGTCGGCCGCATGCCGCGCAGCGATCAGGATGCCGAAGACCCGGCTCTCCAACTTGAGCGGCGCCATCACCACCGCGCGCAGACCGCCCCGCGCCAGGCGCTCGGGGAACGGGAAGGCCACCTGGCTGATGTCAGGCTCGTACACCAGTTGCCCCTGCACGCAGTGCGACAGGCCGTTCTCGTCGATGTCGATCGAGCCTCGCTCGGGCATCATCAACTCGTGCGCGAGCGCCTCGCTCTTCACCCCCACCGAGGTCACCGTCAGCGTGTTGGCCGCCGCGTCGTGCAGGCACACGCAGCCGAAGTCGATCGGCAGTTCGTCCTCGAGACTGCGCACCACCACGCCGAAGATGCTCTTCAGGTCCTGGCGTTCGCCCGTCGAGCGCGTGATCTTGTCCAGCAGCCTCAGGTGCTCCAACTGCCTCTGGATCCGCTGCTGCGCCTGCTTGCGCTCGGTGATGTCGGAGATCAGCTCGTAGTAGCCGACGATCCGATCGTCGGCGTCGCGCTGAGGCACGCAGATGACCGCCTGCCAGACACCGGGACCGGGCTGCCAGTCGTACTGTTGCGGGCGTCCCTGCAGCACCTCCGCAATCCGCGGCCCGGCGATCGCGTAGCGCTCTTCGCCCAGCACTTCGCGCTCCGTGCGGCCATCGATTCGACGCTGCCCGGGCGAGAAATACTCGATATAGGCGCGGCAGGCATAGACGTAGCGCTGCTGCGAATCGGCGTAGGCGATCAGCGCCGGCGCGTTGTCGATCACGTTGCGCAGTTTTGCCTCGGCCTCGGCCAGTCGTGCCGTGCGCTCCTGCACGCGTTGTTCCAGCCGTTCGTTCTGCTCGCGGATCGTCCGCTGCGCCTGCCGCTCGGCGGTCACGTCGCGGAAGACGATGACCACGCCGCTGACCTTCCCCGTGTCGTCGTGGATCGGCGCCGCGTTGTTGGCAACGGGCCGCTCGGTGCTGTCGCGCGCGATCAGCAGGCTGTCATCGGCGCGAGCCTGGATCTCGCTGTCCGCGAGCACTTCAGTCGCCACCATGTGAACGCGCTCGCGCGTCTGCGCGTCGACGATGTGCAACACCTCGGCGACGAAGCGGCCCCGCGCCTCGGCGAAAGGCCACCCGGTGAGCCGCTCCGCTATCGGATTCATCCGGGTGATGCGTCCGGCAGTGTCGGCCGACAGCACCGCATCGCCGATCGAGTCCAGTGTGGTCGACAGGCTATCCTCGTTCCTGGCAAGCGCGTCGTGGCTGGTTTTGATCGTCCGCAACTGCCGGCGAATCAGAGCATAGCTGGCCAGGAGCAGCGCGATCAGCGCCAGCGTGGTGAGAGCGGTGGCAGCGATCCGGTCTTCGCGAGCGTTCCGTTGCTCAGCGGTTTGCTCGTCCACCTGCCGCCGCTCATCGACTTCCATCTCGCTCAACAGCCCGAGCAGGCGCCTGCGCGATTCCAGCAACGGGGAGCTCCCTGAGTAAGCGATTGCCGCTTCGGAACCTCGCGTCCGGTGCAGGAGTTCAAGTTGCCTGGAGATTCTGACCCGCTCGTCCGCCATCTCGCGAACGCGCGTCAATCGCTCCTGCTGGCGCGGGTTGCCGGCCGTGAGTTCCTCGATCCGCCGCAGCGATGCCTCGCGTGCCGTTATCGCGGCGTCGCGTTCGACGAGACGCGCCGCGTCATTCGACGCTATGTACTGTCGGGTACTCAACTCGATCTCGATCGAGTCGCTCCTCGTACTTGCGAGCCGTTGGAGCACCTCATTGGTGTGCGCCAGCGAGCGCATTGCGTCACCCGTGTCTTGCGAGGTAAACCAGTTCGCAATGGCGAGCCCCACGACCACCAGCCCGGTGGCGGCGAAAGTGGCCAGCAACTTGGCTTCGAAACCGGATCGTTGTTTCATTTGGGTCGTGTGCCAGCGTGTGGTGTAAGTCCCCAGCCCGGACAGGCTGAGATGCGCGGTCCTCATCGAGCGACCGCGGCCAACCGAGTCGGCACAGTATCGCTGAGCATCTGCAGCCCTTCAAGCTGCATGTAGCGCCGGTTCAGCGAGCACTCGTCGTTTTGCTCGAGCATCATTGCCCCGACGAGCCTCGTGATCGACGCATCGTTGGGGAAGATGCCGACGACGTTGGTGCGCCGCTTGGTCTCGGCGTTCGGCCGCTCCAGCGGATTGGTGCCTTGGACCTGCGTCCAGTGCGCGCGCGGGAACGTCATGAAGGCCAGCGCGTCGTTCTCGGCGGCGTCCATCAGCGCGCCGAGCTTGGGGAACTTGCCACGCAGCTGATCCGCTACCGAGCGCCACTGCGAGCGTGCCGCGTGGACCGAGTCCAGCACGAACACGGTGCCGATCGCCGCCGAGACCATGCGCCGCTGCGTTTTGCCAGCGTGCGCCAGCGAGTTGCGCATGAAGTGCACGCGGCAACGCTGCCAGGTGGCCTTGAGCACTTTGGCGGCGGCCGCCTTGATGCCCTCGTGGCTGTCGCTGATCACCAGCTTCACGCCGCGCAGGCCGTCGGTGTTCACCCCGACCGCCACTATGACCGCCACACTCACGATGCGCCCGGCCTCCCGTGTCTTGACGTAGGTGGCGTCGATCCACAGGTACGGCCAGTCGCCCTCGATCTGACGGTTCAGAACTGTCCACAAACGGGGGCGATGTCATCGGCCACACTATGTGACCGCTCGCCCACGCCCCCGATCAACGTCACGACGTCAGCAGTCACTACGTCGCGTGCGGAAAGCCCGCCCAACTTGGGCAGGATCACATTTTCGATGAGTCGACGCCGCTGTTTGACCGTATTCGCGGCGAGCTCGGGAAACGCCTTCGATATGTAGTCTGTCGACAGTTGGCGGAAACCCGAAGCCGCTGCCCGCTTTTGCTTGGCCTGTCGCTTGACGCGGGCCACATCCTGGCCTTGCTGGATTGCGTAGCTTTGCGAGGCTACGCGAGGTCCGAATAAAAGCTAACAGGTGGCGAGTTTCATATAGCCTTGAAATCGAATCCGATTTCGGTTCTCACATCTCGACGCGAACCGACTGACCAACAGGTCGGCCGCCTCGTACCATAACAAAGTAATTGTCGCCGATGCGGGTGTCCGCGCGCCGCACAGGCCGGAATTGGCCGGCGATCGCCGATATGCGCGACTCAACCGCCGAAAAATCGGGGGTTCGATTCGATGAATCGGTCGACCCAGGCGTCGATGAACGAGTGGCGATCGCGTTTCATGTGCCACCAGCCGAAGCCGCTGATCGCAGCGGCACCCAGGGTGTTGACGATCAAGTCCCACATCGTGTCGGTCAGCCCCGAAGGATCGCCGAGCATTGGCTTTTGCATCTGCATACCCAGAAGCTGATCGGCGGCGAACTCGAGTATTTCCCAGAGCGCACCGACGGCAACCGCGAAGAGAGACGCGAACAGGGCAACGAACCCGGCTCGCATGTGCATGTCGATGCGTCGGCTTTCGTTCAGTACATAGACCAGCAGGAACCCAAGGACACCCAGCAACAGGCCCGAAGTCGTGTGCAGGGCGATATCCCACCACCAGAAGCGTTCGTAGTAGCTGCGGAATTCGCCCAGGAAGAGCGAGGCGAACACAAAGAGAATCGCCAGCAGTTCGTATTCGGCGGGAATTCGAACTGGCAGCCGATGCCCCAGCAGCGTTGGCGCGGCGGTGATCGTCATGATGAACAGCAGCCAGACGCCGCTCGCCCACGAGCCCTGCGAGAGCAGCGCGGCCAGCTCCGCCGCCATGATCGCCTGCAGGATCAGCAGGATTCCCACGCGCATTCGTGCGGCGGCGCGCTGCTGGATCGGTTTGTCAGGCGCGGCGGGCGGCGGTGTGGATGGTGGTGTCGATGGATTCATCGATCGTCGGATACGCGCTCAGTTCGGCAGCAACTGGCATAGCACGATCCGCACGATGCCGCCATCGTGGAAGTACTCGACGTGCAGGCGCCGCCGCGGGCGACGACTACATCGCGTAGTTGCCGCTCGATTCGGCATCGGCATCGCCTGGAAAGCGCAGCGTGCGCTCGAGCGCGAGCACTTCCATGACGCAACTCTGCGTATCCGGGGCACCGCTCTGCCGTGGGCAGGCGCAGGCCGACCCGCGTGGTACGCGATTTCGAAGCCGGCGTTCACGAGCGCGCGGCCAGGGGAGCCCTGCCGGGTCGAACGACTATTGCAGGCGGACCGGCAATGACGCGAAACCGCTGGCCGGAAAGGTCGCGCGCTGCGGTGACTGGCCTGAATCCAGCGCAATGTTGCGCGTGCCGGCCAGGAGCGCCTCGATCAGCAGGCGCAATTCGAGTCTCGCCAGCGGCGCCCCGGGGCAGACATGCACGCCAGCGCCGTACAGCAGGTTGTTCTTCGCGTTGCGCTCCGGATCGAAGGTATCGGGGTTCCCGAACACCGATTCATCGCGGTTGGCAGAAGCCCAGATCAGGGTCAGGCGCTCGCCGGCGTCGAGCTCGCGTCCGCCGATTTCGACCGGGCAGGTGGCGACGCGACGGTTGGCGATGAGCGGCGCGTGAATGCGCAGGATCTCGTCGATGGCAGCCGGCAGATCGTCGGACTGCCGACGCAGCTCGGCCTGCAGCGCGGGATTCGCGGCGAGGTAGTGCACGAGAATGCCGACGCTGGCGGCAATCGTGCCAAGCTCGCCGACCGTCCAGTTGCGCACGATGCTCACAATTTCCTCGTCGCTCAGCGGCCTGCCGTTGATGCGCTCGTGCACAAGCCGGCTGGTCACGTCGTCGGGAGCCTGCTCGCCCGCATCACGGCGCAGCGTGAGTTGTTGCTTGATGTAGCCATCGAATTCGACCGCGATCTGCGCCATTGCCGACCGGTCGCCAGCCCGCGTTGCGCGGTGGTTCTTGTCGATCCATTGGCGCAGCGGCTCATGCAAGGTGTCGGGCCAGCCCATGAAGGCGCACTGTATGCGTAGCGCAAAGGGCTGCGCGAAACCGGCCATCAATTCGAAGCATTCACCGCGCGGCAGATTGGAGACCAGCGCATCGGCGATTGCCTGGCACACGGGCTCGAACTCCGTCATCCGTTGAGCGGTGAAATAGCGTTCGATGATGCTCCTGTAACCGGTGTGTTCCGGCGGATCCATCGCATTGGGGATGGAGAGATGATTCGAGGCCGCGTTGCTGAACGATTCGTGGTCTTCCAGAATGCGCACCACATCGGCATGACGAAATACCGACCACCAGAGATAGTCGCTGTGAGCGATCGGGCAGCGATTGCGCATCGCATCGTAAGCGGCGATCTGGTCGTCGAGGACGTCTTGCGACGTCGGATTCCAGTCGGTCGGCTTGGGACGGCTCATCACTTCCTTTTTCTCTTCGTTCCTGATCTGCTCGACCGGGGCCCCGGGTCACAGCGCGACGAGGTTCGCCCCCGACGCACCGACCGTCGAGTAGCGTTGCGAGCCGAAACCGACCGCGTTCAGCGTCGCCGCGGTGCCGGAAGAGGCGCCGACCCAGGTCTTGCCGTCGGCGCTGGTCACTATCGCGCCGCCCGCGCCGACCGCGACGAACTGGCTCGCGAAGACGATGCCGCGCAGCTCGCCCGCGGCCGGTGCACTCGCCGCGCCCCACGTGATGCCGTCGCCGCTCCACAGCGTCGTGCCGTTGGCGCCGACCGCCGAGAACACCTCGGCGCCGTGCGCCACCGCGCGCAGGTCCTCGGTGCTCGCCGAGGTGCTCGCTGACCACGCCAGTCCGTCGTTGGCCGAGAGCACCGTGCCGCCTGCCCCGACCGCGACGATTCGCTCGCTGCTCGCCGCTGCCGCCGCGTAGAGAGGTTGCGTCGTCCCCGACGCCGCGGCCGACCAGTTCGACAGGTCTGTGCTGGTCACGATCGTGCCCGCCGCGCCCACCGCGACGTAGCGTCCGCCGATTGCCGCGACGCCGAACAGGTCGCTCGCGCTCGCCGCCGGCCGCAACGTCCAGGTGATCGCGTCGCTGCTGCTGATCGCCGTGCCCGCCGACCCGACAGCGACGAAGTTGCCGTTGGCGAAGGCGATCGCGTTCAGGTCGTTCGAGGTCCCCGAAGCGACCGCGGTCCAGGCGATCGCGTCGGTGCTGGTGAACAGCGCCCCGCCGGCGCCGACCGCGACGAACGTCGTGCCGTTGCTCGCGACTGCGTACAGCGCGCCGGTGGCGACGTTCGTTCCCGCCGTCCAGCTCGCACCGGCCGCCCGCGGCGTGACGCTCAACGACTGCGTCGTCGGTCCTGCGGGCGACGTGTCTTCCGATGCCGCGATGATCAGCGCGTAGGTCGTGCCGTTGGTGAGCAATGGCACGGTGTGCGGGGAGACTGCCTCGACGATCGCCCTGTATCCGGGCTGTGCCGCGCGGGTCTCGTAGTCGATCGTCGTGCCCTCGGCGTAGAAGATCCAGTACTTCAGGCCAGGCACGCTGTTCCAGGAGACGATCGCGCTGCCGTCGCCGGCGCTGACCGCGAGTCCTGTGGGTGCGCTCGCGGGGGGGTCGCCTGCACCGCAGGCCGAGAGCAGGGCGCTCAACGCGATCGCGAACCACGCAAGGGGTCGTTTCATGGTCTCCATTCCCGGGGGTGGCGCGGTGCGGCGCCGGACAGCGACATTCTAGCGTTCACTCCGTGATGGCCCGAATCGGGCCGACCCGGTCGCTGCCGCGACTCGCGTCAGGCCGATTCGGTCGCACTCGGGACCCGCCTCAGGCCGATTCGACCATTCCGTTGTGCCGCAGCAGCGCGTCGATCTGCGGGTCGCGCCCGCGAAACGCGCGGAACGATTCGATCGCGGGCCGACTGCCACCCACGGCCAGGATCTCGTCGAGGAAACGCCGGCCCGTGTCGGCCAGTTCGCCCGGCGAACGGTCGCCGGCGCTCGCCTCTTCGAACGCCGCGTAGGCGTCGGCCGACAGCACTTCGGCCCACTTGTAGCTGTAGTACCCGGCCGAGTAGCCGCCCGCGAAGATGTGCGAGAAGCAGTTCTGGAAGCGATTGAACTCGGGCGCGATCAGTACCGCGACCTCGCGACGCACCTCGTCGAGCAGCGCCTGCGCGCTGATCCGGCCCCCGGCGCCGTACTCGCAGTGCAGTCGCATGTCGAACAGCGAGAACTCCACCTGGCGCAGCGTCTGCATGCCGCTCTGGAAGTTCTTCGCCGCGAGCATCCGGTCGAACAGCGCGCGCGGCAGCGCCTCGCCGGTGTCCACGTGCGCGCTCATCGCGCTGGACGTTGTCCCACTCCCAGCAGAAGTTCTCCATGAACTGGCTGGGCAGCTCGACCGCGTCCCACTCGACCCCGGAGATTCCCGACACCGGCAGATCGTCGACGCGCGTGAGCATGTGGTGCAGGCCGTGGCCGAACTCGTGAAACAGCGTGATCACGTCGTCGTGCGTGAGCGTCGCCGGCTTTCCGCCGACCGGTCGCCTGGAAGTTGCAGGTGAGATAGGCGACCGGCGTCTGCACGCCGGCGGACATCAGCCGACGCGAGCGAGCGTCGTCCATCCACGCTCCGGGACGCTTGCCGTTGCGCGCGTGCAGGTCGAGGAAGAACTGCCCGATCAGTGCGCCGTCGCGTTCGATCCGGTGAAAGCGAACGTCCGGGTGCCAGGTCTGCGCCGCGTCCTCCGAGATCCGCACGCCGAACAGCCGCTCGACCAGGCCGAACAGGCCGGAAAGCACGCGAGGCAGCTGGAAGTAGCTGCTTGACCTCCTGATCGGAGAACGAGTAGCGCCGCTCCTTGAGTTTTTCGCTCGCCCAGGCGATGTCCCAGGCGTCGAGCGCCGCCAGACCGAGTTCGTCGGCTGCGAATGCGCGAAGCTCGGCGACGTCGCGCTCGGCGAAGGGGCGCGCCCGGGCGGCGAGGTCGCGCAGGAAGGTGATCACCTGCTCGGGCGTGTCGGCCATCTTCGGCACCAGCGAGACCTCGGCGAAGTTGTCGTAGCCGAGCAGCGTCGCCTCCTCGTGGCGCAGCACGAGCAGTTCGTCGATGATCGCGGCGTTGTCGAGCGCGGCGCGCCTGTCGGGGTCCTCGGGCGCGGCGGCCAGCGCGGAGGCGCGCGTCGAGTAGGCGCGATAGAGCGTCTCGCGCAGCGACCGGTCGTTGGCGTACTGCATGACCGGGAGATAGCTGGGCATCTGCAGCGTGAGCTTGAAACCCTTCTCTCCGTCGGCCTCGGCGCGTTCGCGCGCGGCGTGCTGCACGTCCTGCGGCACGCCTTCGAGGCGCGACACGTCCTCTATCGTCAGGCCGTAGGCATCGGTGGCGTCGAGGACGTTCTCCGAGAACTTCTGTCCCAGCGCGGCCTGGCGCTCGGCCAGTTCCATGAATCGTTCGCGCTCGGGCGACTCGAGCTCGACGCCGCCCAGGCGAAACGCCTGCAGCGCGAGTTCGACGGCGCGCTTGCGCGCGGGCGCTAGCGCGGCGAAGTCGCCGGACTCGCGCAGCGCGAGGTATTTCGCGTACAGCGCGCGGTTCTGCCCGACTTCGGTCCAGAACTGCGTCACCCGCGGCAGGTTCTCGTTGTATGCCGCGCGCAGCTCCGGCGTGTCGGCCACCCCGTTCAGGTGCCCGACCAGGCCCCAGGCGCGCGACAGGCGCTCGCTCACGTCTTCCAGCGGCTCGACGAAGGCCTCCCAGGTGGCCGGGGTCGCCTCGTCGCCGGCGCGCGCGATCGCCTCGCGCGCCTGCGCCAGCAAGGTGTCGAGTGCCGGCGTGATCAGCGCGGGCGAGAAGTCGGCGAACCGCGGCAGGCCGGAGAAATCCAGCAAGGCGTTCGCGGCAACCGCATCCGCGCTCGCGCCTGTGCCTGTGCCACCGGCGCTCGAACTTGCGTCGCCGCCGCCGGAGCGCGCGCCGGGTGCCCCGGGTATCGGCATCACGTCTTCCCGATCTTCGCGATCACGCCGGCGAGCAACTCGCGTACCTGCGCGCCGATCGGGTCGAGCGCGGCGTTGCCGGTCGTGCTCAACTGCTCCACGGGATCGACTGCCGCCACCACCACTTCGCTGCCGTCGGCGCGCACGATCACGTTGCACGGCAACAGCACGCCGACGTTTTGCTCGCTCTCGAGCGCCTGGTGCGCGAGCTTGGGGTTGCACGCGCCGAGTATCCGGTAGGGCGTTCGCTCGACACCCAGTTTCTTTTTCAGCGTGGCGGCGACGTCGATGTCGCTCAGCACCCCGAATCCGGCCTCGGCGAGCGCGGCGATCGAGACCTCGATCGCCTTGTCGAAGGGCATGTCGACCCGGGTTTCTATGCAGTAGCTCATTGCGTCCTCCTGTTCGAGCGGTTCATCTGTTCGCGGCGCTTTCACCGTTTCGCCACGTTCTCATCGCTTCGCGGCGCTCGCCGCGGCGCGTTCGGCCGCTTCCATCGTGTTGACCAGCAACATCGCGCGCGTCATCGGTCCGACGCCTCCGGGCACCGGCGTGATCGCGCCGGCCACCTCGACCACGCCGTCGAAGTCGACGTCGCCGCAAAGCTTGCCGGCGTTGGGGCCGTCTGGAATGCGATTCATCCCCACGTCGATCACCACCGCGCCCGGCTTGACCATGTCGGCGGTGATCATCCTCGCCTTGCCGACCGCGGCCACCAGGATGTCGGCGCGCCGGCAGTGCGCAGCCAGATCGCGCGTCCTGCTGTGGCAGATGGTGACGGTGGCGTGGCGTTGCAAGAGCAGCATCGCCTGCGGCTTGCCGACGATGTTGCTGCGCCCGACGACGACCGCCTCGGCGCCGGCGAGTTCGACCCCGGCGTGTTCGAGCATCTTCATCACCCCGTAGGGCGTGCACGGCAGGAACCGCGGCGAGCCGGTCATCAGCGCGCCGGCGTTCGCGACGTGAAAGCCGTCGACGTCCTTGTCCGGCGAGATCGCCTCGATCACGCGTCGCTCGTCGATCTGCTTCGGCAACGGCAGCTGGACGAGGATCCCGTGCACGGTCGGGTCGGCGTTCAGGGCATCGATGCGCGCGAGCAGCGACGCCTGCGTCGTGTCGGCGGGCATGCGTTCGAGCACGGAGCGGATTCCCGATTCCTCGCAGTCCTTGACCTTGTTGCGTACGTAGACCGACGAGGCCGGATCGTCGCCGACCAGTATCACGGCCAGCCCGGGTTGGCGCCGAAGTGGTGCGCAGCGCGGCCGCGCGTGCGCCGACTTCGGCGCGGATCTGTCGCGCCAGTGCGGCGCCGTCGATGATGCTTGCGGTCATGACCATCCCGAGTGAAAAGTCGCTGAAAGAACCGTCCTCGGGCGTAACTTTACAGCACGTGTCGGGCACCCTATAATCGCGGGCTTGCTCGGGGGTATAGCTCAGCTGGGAGAGCGCTTGCATGGCATGCAAGAGGTCAGCGGTTCGATCCCGCTTACCTCCACCAGAGATCATGGTCCCGTTCGTCTAGAGGCCTAGGACACGACCCTTTCACGGTCGGTACAGGGGTTCGAATCCCCTACGGGACGCCAGTATTCTCGACTAAGCCGTTGATTCATAAGGCGCTCAGAGACGAGGTCGGCAATCGGTACCCTCATGGGTACCGCAGTGCGGCTCCATCAGCGCTGCTCCATCAGCGCATATGTCTCGCCGTCACGCACCCCCGCATTACGCCCATCAGGCGCAGCGAGATCGGCCGCGTGCCTCAAACGCAACAGAGCGGTCGAGCGCAACCGCATCGGTTTCGGTCGGCGCGGATTGGCCCGTAGATCAGGAGGTCAGCCGAGTGCGACGATCGCTTCCCGAGCAACTACCCAGAACGAGTGATTCCCACTCCTCGAACTCGCGCGACGATGCCGACATGGATGCGCCCGTGATCATTCGCCTGCCGGACGGTCGGCTCGGGTTGATTACTCCGATCGGCGGATTGTTGTGATCGAGTGTGACGGTGGCCGCGCTAGCCTAGATCAACGCAGTTCACCCTTAAGGTGCGGAAGCACTATGAACTGCTGAATGCTCGTTGCTCCGATCTTGACGAGTAGCGGTGAGTAGGGGCGAACTTGCTGAGCCGACCCGCTCGCGATGTCTTTGGGAAGTCGGTTGGCTCGGACCAGGGGCCCGACCGCTTCGTCGAATATTGAGTCTGAGAGTGGAGTTGCCCCGGTTCGACGGACGGGTTTGGACTTAATTCTCAAGTCGATTCGCTGTGAGCAAGCAAGGGTAGTTCGCTTGGCTTCGTGGCGGTACGTTTCCTTTCGTAGTTCATCGGTGAGAGCTGACCCAGCGCGCTGTGCCGGCGACGCGGGTTGTACCAACCTTCGATGTAGCTGAACACGGCCAGCCGTGCTTCGGTCTTGGTCTGCCAGCTGCGCCGGTCGATCAGTTCGCATTCGAGCGAGGCGAAGAAGCTCTCGGCCATCGCGTTGTCATACGCATCTCCGACGGTACCCATCGAGGGGCGAACGCCCATCTTCTTGCACCGCTCGCCGAACGCCACGCTCGTGTACTGGCTACCCTGGTCACTGTGGTGGATCACATCGTCGGGTTTGCGTTGTTGCAGCGCCATGTTCAGCGCCGACGAGCACGAGCTCGGCGCGTCATCTGCTCGCCGATCGCCCAGCCCACGACGCGCCGGCTCCACACGTCAAGCACCACCGCCAGGAAGATGAACCCCGCCCGGTCGGCACGTAGGTCATGTCCGCCACCCACAACTGGTTCGGTGCCGAGGCTCTGAACTCGTCGCTTGACCAGATCCGGTGCCGGGCGCTGGCGCTCATCGCGCCGTGTGGTCACGATCAATCCGCGTCGCCGGCTCACACCGCGGATCGCGTGATCGCGCATCAAGCGCGCGATGCGCTTGCCGCTGACCCGTACGCCCTGTTCGGCCAGTTCTGCGCGCACCCGTGGCCTGCCATAGGTGCGCGTCGGACTCAGCGTGAATCGCTGCGAATGCCGTTCGAGCAGCACCGCGTCGTCGATCGAACGCTTCGACGGCGCCCGACCGATCCAGTCGTAATAGCCGCTTGCCGAGACATCGAGCACGCGACACATCGTGCGCACCGGTAGGTATCGGCCTGGTTCGCGTTCACGAGTTCGTAGACCCGTTGGACGTCTTCTCGCCCTTGCCCGCGAACCAGGCCGTAGCCTTTGCCAGGATGTCGCGCTCCTGTCTGAGCTGCCGATTTTCGCGACGCAGCCGCGCCAGTTCCTCGCGCTCGGCGCTCGTCAGCACTTCCTTGCCGCGACTGCGGCTTGCCCTGATCGGCAGCGGCCTGCGCGACCCACGTCGCGATGCTCTGGGCACTGCACTCGAATTTACGGAAGGTGGCATCGTACGCTGACGCTTGGAACTCGTTGATGGAGAAATCCGGATTCCGGTAGTAATCGTTGCCGTCGGCATAGTTCGACGAGGGTGACGAGCCAGCAATCGCTACCCAACAGGCGCATAGATCTCAAACGCGAGCACGTCGCCGACGCTCACCAGCGGGCCCGACCCACCGAAGTCGAAACGCACGAGCGCACCGCTGATCTCCCCGCCTGAGTCGGAAGCAAGGATCGTGGCCCGGGTTTTTCGTACCACTGACAACTTGAGAGAATGGCTCCCGCCTCTGTGCGAGGAGCCCATGAAGAAGAGCCGATTCACTGAAGAGCAAATGGTCGCGATCCTGCGCGAGGCCGACCGCGGCTCGGTTGCCGAGGTCGCCCGCAAGCACAAGGTCAGCGAACAGACCATCTACACCTGGCGGCAGAAGTTCGGTGCCCTCGAGCCGGCGGACGTGAAGCGGCTGCGCGACCCTGGAAGCCGAGAACGCCAAGCTCAAGCGCATGCTCGCCGAGCGCGAGATGGCGATCGACACCCTCAAGGAGATCAACCGCCGAAAGTGGTGAGCTCGCAGGTCCGGCGCGAGCAGGTTGCCTTTGCGATGAGCGGGGGCACTCGAAGCGCCAGGCGTGCGAGCTGATCGGCACCTCCCGTTCGACCTTGGGGTATCGCTCGGTACGAGCCGAGCGCGACGCCCCCGTGATCGTCGCGATGAAGCGGCTGGCCCAGCAGTATCCGCGTTACGGCTACCGCCGAATCCGGATCTTCCTGAAGCGAGAAGGACACACGATGGGTTGGGAACGCGCACATCGCCTGTGGAAGGCCGCAGGCCTGCAGCTGCCGCGGCGTCGGCCACGCCGACGAATCGCGAGCTCACGTCCACGTCCGCTTCCTGCGTTCGCACCGAACAGCGTCTGGGCCTACGACTTCGTCTTCGACGGCTGCGCCAACGGCCAGCAGCTCAAGTGCCTGACGATCGTCGACGAGTTCACCCGCGAGTGCCTGGCGATCGACGTCGCTGGCAGCATCCGGTCCAACCGCGTCATCGAAATCCTCGCTCGCCTGGTCAGCGAGCGCGGCACGCCGGCATACCTTCGCTCGGACAACGGGCCGGAGTTCGTCAGCAAGGCGATCCTTGAGTGGGTCGTCGAAGCGAACATCCAGATCGCCCTGATCGACCCGGGCAAACCTTGGCAGAACGGCACCGACGAGAGCTTCAACGGCAAGTTCCGCGACGAATGCCTCAGCGTCGAGTGGTTCCGCTCGCGGCGCGAAGCAAAGGTCATCATCGACGTACTGGCAGCGACACTACAACCTGGTGCGACCGCACTCCAGCCTCGAATACCGCACGCCCGTAGAATTCCGTCAGCATCACAATTCCATCAACCCGGGGGCCATCCTCAAGTAGCAAATGGTCCGAATTTCCCAGGGCAGGTCAAGCCACTCATCTGCAATCGTGGCGAACGTCTCGGCCGCGTGTCGCTGCTTCGTTGCTCGCTCAACGCGCTTCGCGACAACAGGGTCGTCACCCCGATCGAGTATCGCGCGCTGCTCGGCGGCACTTTGACGTGCTTCGGCCAATCCAATGGCTGGGTAACGGCCGATCTGTACGGTGTTCTCTTTGCGGCCGGGTGTAGCGTCAACCGTTCGATCTCGCTCGCCGCCGCGATAGCGAAACTGCCAAAACTTCGATCCGTTTGGCTTGACGCGCAGGCCCAGGCCGCCACCGTCATTGAGTCGATACGGCTTGGCTTTCGGTTTCGCGTCCTTGCACTGTTTGTCCGAGAGCAGTTTTTCGGCCATGGCTGTGGGTACCGCTGGTTTGGTACCCGCAACAGCACCCGCAGGCGAGCGAGACTGCAATAGCCGACTTTATCCGTTGATGCTATCTAAGCGATTGAAAAACAATAGGAAAGTAGAGGTCTCGCAAGCGACAGTAGACGCTTTGATATCGTCATCCGGTGTCCCTACGGGACGCCAGCCACACCAGTAGTACCGAGAAGCAGTATCGAGAAGCCCCGACTGGGGCTTCGATCGTGGCCGCAGGCGTACCTGGGCCGCTACTTCATCTTCGCGTAGCTCACGCCCATGCCGGCCCGAACGTCCTGCTGGATGCCATATTGCGGTACCGGGTAGCGCAATCCGTTCTTTGACAGCGCGTGCATGCCGTCGATCGCTTTTTCGATGTCGGCGGGCGCCAGCGCCATCAGCATCTCGTCATCGAGCACGCCACCGTAGCGCCGCTCGGCGAAGCACGGAATCGACAGGCTGGGCTTGCCGCTGCGCAATGCTCGCCCCCAGGAATCGGCGCACGACGATTCGCCGACCACGCTCCAGTCGAAACGCTCGTAGCCCGCCCACTGCAGCCCGTTGATGAAATACATCATCGCGCCCGGCGTCGCGTAGAACAGCGCGATGTCGGGCGCCTCGAGTCGGCCCGAGGAGAGCGGCGACACGGCGAGCGCGCGATGGCGGCCCGCGGGAACGACGTGCATCGCCCGCTGGTGCCGGCCGGCGTCCTCGACGGTGGCGTACCAGACGCCGGCCATCGGGCGCCCAGCGAGCCACTCCTCGTCCTGCGCGCACAGACCGACCACGGCGCGGCACTGGTCGCCGACCAGGTCGTCGGCCGTAATGCCGACAGTCCAACCGAGCCGCGCGGACTGCGCGACGATCTGATCGAGCGTATGCACGGCTTCAGGGCGGCGGATGCGTGGCACCGCCGACATCGCCTCGACCGATTCGAAGAGCTTCATGCCGATCGGGTTCGAGCGCAGTTTCAGCAAGCGATCGAGTTCGGCGGACAGGTCGGTGAGCGGCTTCATGCGAGTCCTTCGCGTTGCAGCAGTTTCTTGGCGAGATCGCCCCGCAGGCGTCGGTCATGTTTGCTGCGCTTCGCTGTCCCCGTTGTCGGACTCCTCTGCGGCGCACGCCGGAACGGCAATATCGTATTGCCTGATCAATCGTCTGAGCCGGGGCCGCGAGATGCCCAGGATCTCGCAGGCGTGGCCCCGATGCCATCCGGTGGATTCGAGCGCACGTCGAACATGTGCCCGTTCCACGTCGCACAGCCGCCATTGCATTTCCGGCTCGTCGGTCGTTCGCCGCGCAGCGGGCGCGCCGCAGATCTTCTCCGACAGCAGGTCACAGGTGATCACATCGCTGCGGCACAACGCCACCGCTTTCATCAGCGCGTTCTCCAGTTCGCGCACATTTCCGGGCCAGTCGTATGCCTGGAAACAGCGTAGCACTTCCCGATCAACCCGCCAGACATGGCGGCGCATCTCGCGGTTGATTCGCGCGAGCAAGGCCTGGACCAGATCGGGGATATCCTCTTTGCGATCGCGCAGTGGCGGCAGGCGAATGCTGATGACCTGGAGTCGATAGTAGAGATCCTCGCGGAAACTTCCGTCGCGCGCGCAGTCGGTCAGATCGACGTTGGTCGCGGCAATGACACGGGCATCGGTCGTGTGTGTTTCTTTCGCACCGAGCGGGACGAATTCCTTCTCCTGCAACACGCGCAGCAGCTTGCCCTGAATGGCGTGGGACAACTGGCTGACTTCGTCGAGAAACATGGTGCCGTGATCGGCCAGGGCGAACTTGCCGACTTGACGCACGATCGCGCCGGTGAATGCCCCCTTTTCATGGCCGAACATGTCCGATTCGAGCAGGTTCTCCACGAGTGCCGCGCAATTGATGGCCACGAATTGCCCGGAGGGATTCGGGCCGGCGCGGTGGATCGCGCGGGCAACCAGTTCTTTTCCCGTGCCCGATTCGCCGGTGATCAACACTGTGGCGCTGCTCGATGCCGCCAGGCCGATGGTCTTGAACACATCCTGCATGACCCGGCTGTGTCCTGCCATGCTGTCGGGGTTGTTTCCCGAGAATTCCGGAAACAGGACCAGCGCGTCCTGCGCGTCGTCGTCCTCGTAGCGCAGCGCCTTGGCCACCGCGGCGTCGAGTTCATCCAGATCGATCGGCTTCTGGATGTAGTCGTCGGCACCGCGCCGCATCGCCTGGATGGTGCTTTCCATGTCGTGAAAGGCGGTCACGATCAGGACATGGGTACCGGGAAACGCCTCCTTGAAATCCGGCAGCGCGTCCAGACCGCTTCGTCCCGGCATACGGACATCCAGGATAACCATGTCGGGCACGACTTCGCCGCGCACTGCCAGGCCTTGCGCCGCGTCGTGCGCGATGTGCGCTTCGTGACCCTGGGCACGGAAATGCAGCCGCAAGGTCCGGCAACTGGCGAGGTCGTCGTCGACGATCAGAAATGTGCTCATGCGCCGCTCCGGTTGTCATCCGGCTGAAGGGGCAACACCACCGTCACGCGCGTTCCTTTCGGGTGCTCCGGCTCCAGCGTGATGCTGCCCTGATGCTGGTCGACTATGCGCTTGGCAATGGACAGCCCCAAACCGGTTCCCTGGGCACGGGTGGTGAAGAACGGTTCGAACACCTTGTCCAGGCATTCGCTTGCGATGCCGGGGCCACTGTCGCAGATCTCGACCTGGATCGAAGGCCGGTTCTCTCCCGCGAGACACAGTCGCGCGTCGATCACCAATGTGCGGTGTGTGTCGCTGAGCGCTGCAGTGGCCTGCGCGCCGTTGACGATCAGATTGACGAAGGCCTGGCGCAGCTTGTTCGCGTCGCCGTAAAGCACGGGCAAGCCGGTCTGGTAGTGGCTCGTGACACGCACGCCGTGTTCCTCGATCTGCTTCTGGGAGATCATCACCGCGCTATCGAGCAGTTTGTCCACGCTCAGCCATTCCTGCTTCAACGCGTCGGGCAGCGAGTAACTGAGCAGGTCCGAGAGAACTTCTTCCATGTACCGCTCCTGCTCCTGGGACATCTGCAGTAGCTCTCGCTCCTCTTCGCTCCAGTTCTCGGGCAGCTTCTTGCTCAGCATCTGCAGACCCATCTTGATGGTCGACAGCGGATTGCGCAAATCGTGCGCGATCATGCTCGCGGCCTGTCCCATCGCGGCAAGCGCATGGCTCTTGGTGATTTCGCGGTTGCGCTCCTCCACCTGCTGTTCGAGCCGTTTTCGTTCGGTGATGTCCTCCATCTCCGCAAGAAAGTGCGTGATGGTGCCGTTCGCGTCACGGATCGGCGAAATCGCCGAGTGCACCCAGAACAACTCGCCGTTCTTCTTCCTGTCGTGCAGCACCCCGCGCCATTCGCCGCCGCTGGTGATGGTTTTCCACAGCCGTTCGTATTCCTCGGGATCCGTTTCGCCGGACTTCAGCAGGCGCGGGTTTTCGTCGGCGATTTCCTCGAGGGCGTACCCCGAGACTTGAGTGAACTTCGGATTGACGTACTCGATCGCACCGTGACGATCGGTGATCAACACGATGCTGGGGCTCTGTTCAACTGCGCGCGACAGTTTGCGCAGGCTTTCGTTGGCCCGCTGATGTTCGGCGATGTTGTGCCCGAGCTCGAGGTTGATGGCTTCCACTTCCCGCGCGCGCATGTGCGCGACCTGAGCGAAGTGAACGGCCACGGCCAGCAGCAAAGCGAGCGTGAGCCCGCCTGCCAGGACCGCCTGCGGCAGGGGCGAGCGGCGCTGGAGCAGTTCTTCGCGGGGCCAGGCGCGTACCCGCCATGCGATGCCCCGCAAGTCGACGCTTGCCTCCTGCGCCCAATCTCCTGCCGATTCCCTCGCGCTTCCTGCCGATTCCTTCGCGTCGCCTGCGCGGCGGTAGATCTCCTTCGCTCCATCGAGCACCGAGACCGCGTAGCGGGGCGCGATCGACGTGGGCAGGATCGAGTCGAGCATCGACTGCACGTGGAACATGCCTACGATGTACCCGATGAACACTTCCTCCCGGAGCATCGGGACATTGACCAGCATGATCGAATCAGCCGTGGCCGGCTCGGCAGACTGGGTGAGCGTGATACGACTCTCCAGGCGCGACGATTGCAGCGCCTGCCGTTGCCGCTCGCCGACCAGATCGGTATCGTGCGCGTCCCTGGAGGATTCATGCCGCACCAGCCAGCGTACCTGCAGATCGGGATCCACCCGGGCGATTGCCAGATAGCCGTTGTAGTGGCTCAGATACGAGTTGGCGTCGGACTCCCATTCCAGGCGAGACGGGTGGTCACTCATGCCAAGCCGCTGGGCCATGCGCACCAGAGCCATGACTCGTGCGTCCATGCCGGAGCCCACCTCGTTTCTGACGCTCTCCAGGTTCAGCGCGACGGCTTGTTCGGTTTCGCTTCGCTCCTGGGCGATCAATCCCCGCCACAGGCCCAGGGTGGCCGCGACGACCGTCAGGCCGACGAGCAGAGCAAGCCAGCCTCTCGTTAGGGCATGGGACAAGGCCATCGAGCCGCGACGATTCCTAGCCCGCGCGGCGCGTCACGACCGGCATCGGGCAGGAATCGAAGACCGGAACTCGCAGCGAGGGCCGCCGCGATCCAGCAAGCGCCGTGCTGACGCGCTGCGCCAGCGCAAAGCCCTGGACGATGCGGTCGCGCACCGATACGCCGCCCCGGTAGTTGGCCGCGAGATGCAATCCGGGCCAGCGTTCGAGACGCCGATCGATTTCCTGCAGGCGGCCGCAGTAGGCACCGTGATAAAGCGGCAGTGCGTGCTCGTGCCGCGCGATCCACACCCGCTCCGGCTCGGCATCGATCTGCAACAGCGACCCGAGACATCCGATGACCGTCGCAATGCATCGATCGTCATCCCAATCCTTCGCTTGCGGCGCTCGTGCGCCGCCGACGTAACCTGTTAGGAGCACCTTGCCGCGCGGCGCTCGCGACGGGAACAAGCTACTGTTCCATTGGCACCCCGTCAATTGCTGGCGTGCAGCGCGTGGCACCAGAAAACCCGGGCCATCGAGCGGATGGCGGATGGCGGATCGATCGAAGCCCAGATGCACCACCGCAAGCGAGGCGTAGTCGATCCCGCCGAGCAGGCGTTGCAGCTCCGAGTCCAGAGGCTGCAGCAGCGTCGCCGCCGCCGGCGCGGGCGCGCTCAGCACGAGATGCCGGCTGAGCACCGTGTGCTCGCCGTCGCAGCTGCGCCCCGTGATGCGCCAACGCTGCGCTGCAGGCTCGAGTTGCGTCGCGGTGATGCCCGTGCGCAGCGAGATGCCGGGCGTTGCTGCGAGCGCCTCGACCAGAGCGGACATCCCGCCTGTGAACGAGAACATTTCGCGGATCGGGGCTGTGCTCCGCCGTAGAAGACGATTCAGGCCTGCGCCGAGCGCAAGGCTACCGTAGCGCCCCTCGAGCGCAACCAGGCGCGGCAACACGGCATGCGCATTCGCCTGGTCTGGATCCGACGCCAGCGGGCCGGCAATGAAAGGCTCGATGGCCTGTTCCAGCGCTTCGCGGCCCAGCCGCCTGGTGACGAACTGGCTCACCGTTTCGGCCGGATGGCCGCCGCGGGGCACGAAGGGCTCGGCGAGCAGGCGCAGCCTGCCGCGCAGGCTCCACAGCGGCGAACGCATCAGAGCCGTCAGGCGCGAAGGAAACGGTTCCAACCGCCCGTTCAGGACAAGATAACGCTGGTCGCGCGGCGCCCCGGGACACATCAGCTTGGCAGCGTCGAGCCGCGTCGAAGCGAGCATTTGCGTCACTTCGGGTCGGAAGTTCAGCATCATCGAGGCGGCGCGCTCGGTCAGGTAACCGTCGGTTTCGCGGGTCTGGATCTTTCCTCCCGGGCGGGCATCCTGTTCCCAGACTTCGACGGAAACACCGGCCTGCGCCAGCCACCAGGCGACCGACAATCCGGAAATGCCTCCTCCCACGACGACGACGTCCGGGTTGCTCATCGTGTGCCCTTCACGTCGAGTGTCCGTCTCATCGAGTGTCCGTGTTACTGATCGGACGGCTCCGCGCCCGGGCCCTTGCCGTCGCCGGACTGCTGCACCGGCTGGCGGAGGTGGCCCGGACAGAGGCGTGCGGTGGCCTCGTCGACGATCTGTTCGGTGATCACCGTATGTCCACGCTCCTGCGCGTACTGCAGGATCGCCATACGCGCCATCCTGCGCGCGAACTCCGGCACGCGGTCCATGCGTTGCTGCGCTTCGATCGTCCAGCTGATGGTCGCGACGGCCACCGCTTCCATCGGCGGCTGGTGCGCGCGCTGGCTCAGCAGTACTGCGCAGTCGACGCCGCGCAGCAGGCGCTCGGCGTTTGCGCCGATATCGAGATCGGGATCGGCGTGTATCCCCAGTTTGCCGATCACCAGCAGCGAAGGCTGCGTACTGCGCAGATGCTTCTCGATCGCGTCGTGTGGTTTTCCGGCGAGGAGCAGGGTTTCGATTGCCACGCCGTGTTCGGCGGCGATCGATTGCGCAATGCTCAGATGGCCTTCGTAGATCCTGGCAAGCCCGGCGTCGATCACCTCTTCATGCAGGCGCTCCTGCTCCTTGAACCGAAAGGTGCGGCTTGCTTCGTCTGACAACACCCGGCCGATGCGGTTGAAGGCAACGTAGTGAAAGTACGGATCGTAGGCGGCCACTACCTGTAGCCTGACCCCCCAGCGTTGCGCCAGGGTCAGCGCAGTCATCAATCCGCCGTACGCGGCTTGCGAACCGTCCAGGGCAACGACGATCGGTCCGTCGGCCAGCCGGCGCGCGGGGTCCTTGATGACCAGCGTATCGATCATTGTGCGGCGTGCCACGCGTTCGCACACCGAGCCCAGTGTGTTTTGCGCAACCGCACCAAGCCCCTGGGCTCCCATCACGAGCAGGTCGTGTTGCCCGTTGTTGGTCTCGGTGAGCAGTTCACGGTAGTTCTTGCCTTCCGCGCTTCGGGGAACGAACGGTATCGACGCCTGTGCGCACGCCCGCGCCGCTTCGTCCAGGTAGGAGTCGGAGATCAGTGTCAGTCCGCGTGTGATCAGTTCGTCGTGGATGTCGCGCTGTTTCTCCAGCATTTCCTGCTGACGGTAGCGTTCCGGCAGCCCACCCTCCATCTGGCGAAAGCGTCTGTCGTGCAGCCGGGCCGCATACACGTGCACACCGGTGATGCTGGCGTCGGCGAGCCCCGCAAGCGCCATCGCTTCGACCACGGCACGATTGGAATGATCGGAGCAATCCACCGCGACCAGAATGGACCGATAGGGCGATTGCAACCGGTGAACTGCCCGAGATCTCCCCTCGCCGGCGTCCTGCGGCGTGTCGTACTCGTTCACCCCGGCGTGCAACGGTGCGCTTTGTTCCATCTCCGGTTTCTCCAGTTCGATCTGCGATGACGCAGCCCTGCGCTGCGTTGCTCACTGCGGGAAACACACTCGCCAGGGAAAGGAAAGCACGAAGCATGCAAAGCGCCCGATGCGCGCCGATGCAACGCAAGATCGTTGAATCGACTGCGGGTTGCGAATCGCCGCGCTGCGGATCGGCGAGCCTGATTGAACGGATCATTCAATCGTCGCGCCGGCAGTGGAGCCGGATGAAACGAATCGTTCACGCCTGGATTGCCCTGCCGGACGGAATCGCCGCCCTCGATCGGGCGTCTTCGGCGCTAGTCCTTGTTTCCCGTAGGGAATTTCTCGAGGCGGGGAGGCGGGGTGCAATTGGTGCGATTGTTGCTTGTCTGTTCGACATCGAATTCGCCCCAGTCGAAGGCAGGAATGAGTATGCGTTCGAAAGGCATGTCAACGGGCGTGTCCATCGCCCTGGTCGCGGCGGGCTGCCTGCTCCTCGTCGCTCAGAGCCAAGGCGCGCAGGGACCCGGCCCTGGCCCGGAATACCGGACGGTGATCGGCATCGACAGCCGTCTCGCGGTGTGGATCGCGGCCCAGTTGCACCTGATGTTCGCCGCGTTCGTGCTCGCGGTGCCGATGTTCGCGTTGTTCATCGAGTATCTCGGCTGGCGCGCCGCGCGCACCGACTCCGCCGAGGCGCGGCGCTACGACTGGCTCGCGCACGAAATGGCGCGCCTGCTTCCAGCGGCCTATTCACTGACCGCGATCACCGGTGCGATGCTCGGATTCCTGCTGTTTACCGCCTACCCCAGGTTCATGGCCTACATGACCGGTGTCTTCGGCCCGACCTTCGTCGTCTATCCGCTGTTCTTCGTGGCCGAAACCCTGTGCCTGTACTTCTGGTACTACGGCTGGGACCGGTTGCAGGGCGAACGCAAGTGGCTGCACCTATGGCTCGGGCTGCTTCTGAACATCTTCGGCACGATCGTGATGTTCATCGCGGACGCCTGGGCGACGTTCATGATGACGCCTGGGGGCGTCGATCAGCAGGGCACGCTCATCAGCCTCTACGACGCGGTCTGGAACCCCGGTTGGATGCCACTGAATATCCACCGCCTGGTTGCCAACATCACGTTCGGCGCATTGCTGTGCTCTGCCTACGCCGCGTACCGCTTCCTGATGGCAAGGAGCGCACAGGACAAGGCGCTCTACGACTGGATGGGCTACACCGGCAACCTGATCGCGTTGTTCACGATGCTGTTTCTCCCGTTCGCCGGGTACTACTTCGGTTTCGAGCTGTTTGCCTACTCGGCCACCTACGGCGTCACGCTGATGGGCGGCGTGCTGTCATGGCTGTTCATCATCCAGGCCATCGTGATCGCGGTGTTGTTCATCGGCGCCGCCTACTATTCCTGGCTCGGGCTGCTGCGAATCCCGGGCTCCGAAGCGCAACAGCGCTGGAGCCCGGTGTTCAATGCGGCGCTGATCGGCGGCTTCATCGTCTGGGCGACTCCGCACACGATGGCGGCGTCGATCGAGGAATCGACCGGCGGATTCCATCCGATCCTTGGCGCGCTCGGGGTGATGGCGCCGAAGATGATCGCCGTCACGCTGGTGCTGGTCGTGCTCTATTCGAGCTACCTGCTCTACCGTCGCGCCGGGCGCGAACCGACGGTGGCCTGGCACCGTCAGGGCACGATGATCCAGTGGAGCCTGGTGGGGCTGACCGCGCTCGCGATCACGGTGCTCGGCGTGTACGGATACTTCGCGCCGGCCGATGTACGGATCAAGACGTCGATCTGGCAGATCATCGTGCTGATGATCGGCATCGTGGCGACATTCGTTCTCGATCTGTTCCTGATGCGCGGAGCGAAGACGGTGGCGGAGGTGCGCTGGGGGACTTTGCCGCGGCGCGGACACTACGTCCTGATCATGCTCGCCTTCGTCATTGTCTGGTTGATGGCGCTGATGGGCTACGCGCGCAGCGGCGTACGCCTGAACTGGCACATCTTCGGCATCATGCAGGACACCTCGGCCAGCGCCGGACTACCCAGCCTCGGAGAGGTCGCGGTGGTCATCACGGTGATCACCTTCATTTTCTTCGTCCTGCTCGCGCTGGCGTTCGCCATCGCCGGGCTGGCGAGAGCGCCCGACGGCCAGTCCGGCGGCGGTCACTCGCCGCAAGCGGTGACGGACGGGGGGCAGGCATGAGCCGCGTCGTTCCCTACGTGACGCCGCTGATTCCGGCGTTCGTCGTCATCGGATTCTTCGTCTGGTTTTCGAACTGGATACCGCAGACGCGGTGGCAGGCGCCGCAGGCGCAGGTAATCAATGCGACGCTCACGCCCGCCGCGCTGGCGCGCGTGGGCCAGACCATCGTGCGTGAGCGCGGGTGTCTGACGTGCCACACGATCGAGCCTGGCGCGGGGCTGAAAGGCGCCGGGCGCGGCCCGAACCTGGCGGGTGTCGCGGCACGTCGCGCACAAGGAGTGAAGGACGGTCCCGGCGATCTGGTGGGGTACTTGGCGCAGTCGCTCTACGAACCGGGCGCGTACCTGGTCGAGGGGTTTGCAAACATCATGCCGCCTTCGACTGGAGCACCGGCGAGTCTGACCTACGAGGAGGTGGTCGCGGTGGTCGCCTACCTGCAGTCTCTCGGGAAAACGCCTACCGTCAAAGTCGGAGACATCCCGAACCCGACCGGGACGCGTTCCGCAGGTCAAGCCGCGGCGCCCGCGCCGGTTGCGAGCGCGGACCCGGCGGCGATGTTCACTTCACTGGGCTGCGAGGCGTGCCACAGCCTGAAGCCGGGCGAAGTGAAACTCGGACCCGCGCTCGATGCGCCGGCCCTGAAAGAGGCAGCCAGCCAACGCCGGATGAGCATCGAGGCCTTTCTGGCCGAATCGATCGTCGATCCGAAAGCCTACGAACGGAAGGAGTTCCCGGCCGGCGTCATGCCGCTCGACTATGGCACGCGGATGACAGCGGCGCAGCTCGATTCCCTGATCCGATACCTGACCACCGCAAAGCTGGAGCGGCCATGAGCATCCGTAAATTGCCGGTGCCGCTGCCGAGCCGGGTCTTTCTGGTGCTCATAGGAATATTCCTGCTGCTCAAGCTGGTGCGTCCGGTGATTCCGGGAAGCGTCATCCTGGTCTACATGGGTTTCGTGCTCGCCGGAGTCGTGATTCACGTCACGCTCAACGACGAGCGGATCGAAGCGTTCGTCGATTTTTTTCTCACAGAACCCGAGAACGAGCACGTTGCGCTGCGAACTCAACGATGGATCCTGCTGGCGGCGATACCGCTGTGGATGGGATGGTCGGTCTACGACACGCTGCGTCCGACCTATGCTCCGCCGGTAGAGATCTTCCAGCGCCATCCCACCGTCGGGGACGAAACGCTGGCGAGCATCAAGGTGCCGGATTGGGCGGCCGATCCGGCGGCATGGAAGCCCGAGTTCGTGGCGCAGGGCAAGCTGCTCTACGAGGCGAACTGCGCCGTGTGCCACGGAGAGAAACTCGACGGCCTGGGACCCGCGGCCAGCGGCTTTCGCTACCCGATTCGCCCGGCCAATTTCCAGGATGCCGGAACGATCGCCCAACTCACACTGCCGTACGTGTACTGGCGGCTCACCGTCGGCGGCGTGCAGAACCAGTTCAACAGCGCGATGCCGCGCTGGACCACGCCGCCGGGCGAACCCCAGGCGTCCACGTTGCACAACTATGACTTCACGACGGAAGAAGCGTGGAAAACAATCATCTACCTATACCGCGCGACCGGCCATGAACCGCGCAAGTGAGCTTGTACAGGCGCAACCATAGAAGGTGCAACGAGGAATGGACAAGACGAAATCATCGCGCAGGCAGTTTCTCGGACGCGCCGGGAGCGTGGCGCTCGGCGTTGCCGCAGCGAGCAACCTGCCGCCCGTATTCGCAGCGCGCAACCTCGCGCCTGCGGCGGGCGTCGCCAATCCTCTCGAGCACTATCCCGATCGGGACTGGGAAAAGGTCTATCACGATCAGTACCGCTACGATCGCAGCTTTACGTACATCTGCGCGCCGAACGACACCCATATGTGCCGCGTGCGCGCCTTCGTGCGCAACGGCGTGGTGACGCGCCTCGAGCAGAACTACGACGTCCACAAGTATCGCGACCTGTACGGAAACCAGGCCACCTATGCCTGGAATCCGCGCATGTGCCTGAAGGGATTCACGATGCATCGGCGTCTGTATGGGCCTTATCGTGCCAAGGGACCGATGATCCGCGAAGGCTGGAAGCGATGGGCCGATGCCGGTTTCCCGCCCTTGTCCGACACACCGTCGCTGCGCACCGAGTACAAGTTCGATTCCAGGGGCACGGACAAGTTCGTGCGCATGTCGTGGGACGAGGCAACTACCTACGTAGCCAAGGCGCTGATCGCCATCGCGCGCACCTATAGCGGCGACGACGGTCGCCGGCGCCTGATCGAGAAGGACCAATACGAGAAGGAGATGCTCGAGCACTGGGAAGGCGCCGGGACTCGCACGATGAAGCTCGGCAGCTCGTTGCCGCCGCACGGGGTGGTCGGCAAGTTCGGAACCTTCCGCATGGCCAACCTGCTCGGGCTGCTCGACGCGCACGTGCGCAAAGTCGGTCCCGACAAGGCGAAGGGCGCGCGCGAATGGTCCGAGTACACCTGGCGCGGCGACCAGGCACCGGGGCAGCCGTTCGTGCACGGCTTGCAGACCTCCGACATCGATCTGAACGATCTGCGCTTCACCAAGTTCACGGTGCAGGTGGGCAAGAACCTGATCGAGAACAAGATGCCCGAGGCCCACTGGCTCGTCGAGATCATCGAGCGCGGCGGACGCATTGCGGTCATCGCGCCGGAGTACAACCCCACTGCGACGAAGGCCGACTACTGGATTTCAATTCGCCCTGGCCTGTCCGACACCGCGATCTTTCTCGCCGTCACCAAGTACCTGATGGACAAGGGCTGGGTCGACGAGGCCTTTGTCAGGCAGTTCACCGATTTTCCGCTCCTGGTGCGCAGCGACACGCTCAAGCGCCTGAAGCCCGAGGAGCTCTTTGCGGGTTACCAACGAAAGGACATCTCACGCGGCCCGAGTTTCACGATCCAGGGCATGACGGCCGAGCAGCGCGAACGTCTGGGCGACTATGTGGTTCGTGACGCGAAGACGCAGCGTTTCACTGCGATCTCGCGCGACGATGTCGGCGGCAAGCTCACCGCGCTCGGCGTCGAACCCGAGCTTGCGTGGCAAGGAAAGGTGAAGCTCGCGAACGGCGATGAAATCGAGGTCATGACCGTGTGGCAGATGTATCGGTTGCACCTGCGCGACTACGATCTCGATACGGCGAGCGACATCAGCGGTGCCTCGAAGGAGCTGATCGAGCGGCTGGCGAAGGACTTCGGCCGGCGTTTCTGGGACCCGGACTTCAAGGGCAAGCCGCGCGAAGCCTATCCGATCGCGATCCACTTCGGCGAGGGGATCAACCACTACTTCCACGCCACGCTGCACAACCGCGCGGTCTACCTGCCGCTGATGCTGGTCGGAAGCATCGGTATCCCCGGCTCGGGCGCGCACACCTGGGCCGGCAACTACAAGGGCGCCCTGTTTCAGGGTTCCTCCTGGTCCGGTCCCGGGGTCGGTGGCGCCTACGTGCAGGAGGACCCGTTCAACCAGGTGCTCGATCCGCGCGGCAAGATCCGCCCGGAGAACGTGCGCGAGCTCGAGCACGGCGAAGAGATGAGCTACTGGGGGTTC
This sequence comes from uncultured beta proteobacterium, assembly GCA_963696745.1. Lineage (GTDB taxonomy): Bacteria > Pseudomonadota > Gammaproteobacteria > Burkholderiales > Burkholderiaceae_E > Quisquiliibacterium. The sequence goes on along the minus strand of CAVOLL010000010.1, from coordinate 351,767 downwards.
GGCGAGCGTCCGCTGATCGTCGATACTCCTTCAGAGGGGCGCAAGGTGTTCACCGGCAAGACCCACATGCCGAGTCCCACCAAGATGATGTGGTACAACAACGCGAACCTGCTGAACCAGGCCAAGTGGATCTACCACCTGCTGGTGCATGTCAACCCGAAGATCGATCTGATCATCGACCAGCAGGTGGAATGGACCGGTTCCGCCGAGTACTCCGACGTCGTCTTGCCGGCCAACACCTGGCTCGAGTTCGAGACCCTCGAATGCGGCGTCTCGTGCTCGAATCCCTTCCTGCAGATCTGGGGCGGGGACGGAATCAAGCCGCTCTACGACTCCAAGGACGACGGAATGATCTTCGCGCTGGTCGCGGAGAAGCTCTCCCAGCTCACCGGCGACAAGCGTTTCCGCGATCACTGGAAGTTCATGCTCGAAGGCAAGCCGGAGGTCTATATCCAGCGGGTGCTGGACAACTCCACCACCACACAGGGCTATACCGTTGCCGACATCATGGCCGGCAAGTACGGCGAACCGGGTGCCGCCCTGCTGCTGTTTCGCACCTATCCGCGGGTGGCGTTCTACGAGCAGGTGCACGACAGCATTCCGTTCTACACCGATACCGGTCGGCTCAATTCGTACACCGACATCCCGGAAGCGATCGAGTATGGCGAGAACCTCGTCGTGCACCGCGAGGCTCCGGAAGCGACTCCCTATCTGCCGGGTGTCATCGTCTCGACCAGCCCCTATGTGCGGCCGAAGAACTACGGCATCACCCCGAAGATGCTGCAGGACAAGCCGCTGGACGCGGACTTGCGCGCCGTCGCGAACAACAAGCTGCCTTGGCAGGAGGTCAAGAAGACAAAGAACCCGTTGTGGGAGCAGGGCTTCCGGTTCTTTTGCATGACCCCGAAGAGCAGGCACACCACCCACTCGTCCTGGGCGACGGTGGACTGGAACTGGATCTGGAGCAACAATTTCGGCGATCCCTACCGCATGGACAAGCGCCAGCCCGGCGTCGGCGACTGGCAAGTGCACATGAACCCCCAGGCGGCAAAGGACCTCGGCATCGAGGACGGCGACTACATCTACATCGATGCCAACCCGGCGGACCGCCCCTACGCCGGCTGGAAGCAGGAGGACCCACGCTACAAGGCGTTCCGCCTGCTCACGCGGGTGAAGTACAACCCCGCGTACCCGTACAGCGTCGTCATGACCAAGCACAGTGCCTGGATCGCGACCGAGCGCACCGTCCTCGCCCACGAGACCCGGCCCGACGGGCGAGCGCTGGCGGCAGATACCGGCTACCAGTCGAACTTCCGCTACGGCTCGCACCAGAGCGTGACGCGCGGCTGGGCGCCGCCGATGCACCAGACCGACAGCCTGTTTCACAAGAAGGTGGGGAGCATGAAGTTCGTCTTCGGCTTCGACGTGGACAACCACGCCGTCAACACCGTGCCGAAGGAGACGCTGGTGCGGATCGAGAAAGCGGAGCCCGGCGGGCGTGACGGCAAGGGAGCGTGGGAGCCGGTGAGCACAGGCTACACACCCGGACACGAGAGCGACGTCATGACCCGCTACCTCAGCGGTGGGTTGACCGCAGTAAAGGGGAAGGCATGACCGAGTCGGCAGATTTCGCAGAACCGATGGAACTGGTGGGCGTGCCGATCCCGGGCGGCGATTCGCGCGTGATGGCCGAGTGTCTGATCGAGGAGTATTTGTTCCTGGGCTGGGACGAGCAGCGAATCATGCTGCTGTTCACGCGCCCCTGTTTTCGCTCCACGCACCGCATCTACCAGGAACTGGGCGAGGTCCGCGTGCGCTCGCTGATCGAGGAAGTTCGCGCCCGCTGGGTGTCGGGCTCAAACCACGGGGAGCCGCTCGATGCCTGATGTCTACAACTGGCAACTCGGCCGCAAGATGCACTATCCGCATCAGGAAGCGCATCCACGCTCGCAGTTCGCTTTCGTCTTCAACACCAATCGCTGCATCGCCTGCCAGACCTGCACGATGGCGTGCAAGTCCACCTGGACGTTCTCCAAAGGCCAGGAGTACATGTGGTGGAACAACGTCGAGACCAAACCCTACGGCGGCTACCCGCAGTCCTGGGACGTCAAGCTGCTGGGGATGCTCGATCAGGCGCACAAGAAGTCGAACCGCGAAGCGGCCTGGAACGGATCGAAGACCGGAAGTGCAACTGCGCCCTACGGGACTTACGAGGGCATGACCATCTTCGAGGCCGCGCATTCGGCCGACCGGCGCGACGCGGTCGCTATCGGATACGCGCCAACCGACGAGGAGTGGCGATCGCCCAATTTCTACGAGGACGCCGCCACCGGTTCCACGGACTTGCGCGCGAGCCACAACCTGGCGCCGGCGATGCTGCCCGAACACGCGACCTGGTTCTTCTATATGCAGCGGCTGTGCAACCACTGCACGTACCCGGCCTGCCTCGCCGCATGTCCGCGCGGTGCGATCTACAAGCGTCCCGAAGACGGGATCGTACTGATCGATCAGAGCCGCTGCCGGGGCTATCGCAAGTGCGTCGAGCAGTGCCCGTACAAGAAACCGATGTTCCGCTCGACCACCCGTGTCAGCGAGAAGTGCATTGCCTGCTATCCGCGTATCGAGGGCAAGGATCCGCTGTCGCACGGCGAGCCAATGGAAACCCGGTGCATGGCGGCCTGCGTGGGAAAGATCCGCCTCCAGGGGCTGGTCAAGATCGGCGAGGACGGAGGCTGGGTGGAAGACCGAAGCAACCCGCTGTACTACCTCGTCAAAGTCGAAAAGGTGGCGCTGCCGCTGTATCCGCAGTTCGGCACCGAACCGAACGGCTACTACATTCCGCCGCGCTGGGTGCCGCGGTCTTACCTGAGGCAGATGTTCGGACCCGGGGTCGACGAGGCCGTCGAGAAATACAGTCACCCGTCGCGCGAACTGCTGGCCGTGCTCCAGTTGTTCCGCGCGACCCAGACGATCATTTTCAAGTACGAGATCATCGAGGGCAAGAAGGTTTTCGAATCCACCATCGCCGGCAAGAAGTGGGAGATGTACAACGACACCGTGATCGGCTACGACAAGCACGGCAAGGAAGTCGCCCGGGTCGCCGTCGAGGAGCCGAAGTTCGAGCGCCCGGCGAAGCACTACAACTCGATCTAGGAGACGTACTCGCGATGCGCGCAATCGAGAACATGGCCAGATCGGAAGCTCGCAGCCTCGCATATGCGTTCCTGGCGCGCGCCTTGTCGTATCCGCACTCCGCGCAGGCGGATCAGCTCAAGGAGCAATACGATCTATTGTCCGAGCGCCTGGAAATATTTGCCGATCCGCCGGTCAGTGAGGCGCTGGACGCGCTGCATCCTGCCATCGTTGCATTGACCGCCGATTCGCTGGAAGACGCCTACACGCGATGCTTCGGCCACGCCATGTCCAAGGACTGCCCTCCCTACGAGACCGAATACGGCCAGGCGCACATCTTCCAGAAGACGCACACGCTGGCCGATATCGCCGGGTTCTACGGGGCTTTCGGCCTGGATCTGGCCGCCGATTGCCACGAGCGTGCCGACCATGCCGCGGTGGAACTCGAGTTCATGCACTTCCTGTGCCTGAAAGAGGCGTACGCGCTCGAGAACGGGCACACCGCGGAACGGCTCTCGCTGTGTCGTGAGGCGCAAAGCAAGTTCCTGCGCGAGCATGTTTGCCGCTGGTCGTTCGGATTCGCGCGCCGCCTGCGTGCGAAGGCCGGCGATTGCGTGTATCGGGATCTGGGCCAACTGCTCGCGGTCCTCCTCGAGTCAGAGTTGCGCGCGCTCGGATTGAAGCCCGCCGACGTCGCGGGCCCGGACATGATCGAGGAAGGGTCCGATGCCTTGCCCGAAGCGGGCGCTGAGCAGCCCCTGGGTTGCGATGAATGCCACCAGCGTGAGGGATTGCGATGAACCCGAACAAACTCGCAACGAATCCGAACAAGCTCTCGATGGACCCGAACAAGTTCGTCAAGCGACGCCGGCTCCTCCTCGGCGCGCCTCTTGCCGCAGTGGCGGGTTGGCCGTTGCTGGCGGCTCGCCGCGCGCAGGCACAGCAGAAGGCATCACTGCTGGCGAAGCCGATGGCCAAAGTCCCGACCGCGCCCGAGGACGCCGCGTGGGAAAACGCGGACGCCCTGGACATCCCGCTCTCGCCCCAGGCGGTGGTCAAGCCGCGCGTCCATCAATCGTCCGTCACCGGTTTGGCGATTCGTGCGCTCTATGACGAGGACAGGCTCGCGCTCAGGCTCGAGTGGCGCGACGCCGTGGATGACGCGATGAAAGGCGTAGCCGGCGCGTACCGCGATGCGCTGGCCATCGAGTTCCCCTCCGATCCGAAGGCCGGCATCCCGTTCTTCGGCATGGGCGAGCCTGAGCGCCCGGTCACGATCTATCAGTGGAAGTCGGATTGGCTCTCGGGTGCCGCCAACGACGCGAACGAAAAGTACCCACGGATGGTGGTTGACTGGTATCCGTATTCGGGTCGTGAACCTGGAGAAATCGCAGAGGCGGCGGACTACGGCGGCAAAGACGGTGACAAGGTCTTCCTCACCTCTTGGGCGGCCGGCAACGCTCTCGGCGACCCGGCGCTTCAGACGCAACGGTCGGTGGAGAAGCTCGTTGCGCGAGGATTCGGAACCGTTACGCCGGTTCCTGATGAGCAACAGGACGGCATGGCCAACGCAGTGTGGAGAAACGGCACGTGGATGGCCGTTCTCACCATTCCGCGCGCGCAGGAAAAGTTCAGCTTCGCGCGCGGCCAGACCGTGCCGGTGGCGTTCGCCGCGTGGGATGGGGCGAAAGACGAGCGCGGCGGGGAGAAGGCGGTTTCGACCTGGTACTTCCTGAGCCTGGAGCAACCGGTCAACGTGTTGACGTACGTCGCGCCGGTGCTGGTGGTTGCTGGCGCGGCCGCAGTCGAGCTCGGCGGCCTGCGCGCGTTGCGCGCGCGCCGATTACCGCCCGGGGACGAACAATCGCCCGGCGCTGCGCCAACTGGACTGATCGCGGATCTCCGCGCGAAATTCGCGCGACGCAGCAAGCCCGGCGCCTGAACGACGACGGCGGCGACGGTGCTCGGGAGCCTTGAATCACAAGACGCGGCCGCAGCGACGGGCTACACTTCGTCTGCGCCGGCGATTCCCTACATCATTTCCTGGAACCTGACACGACGGTGCAATCTCGCGTGCGGGCATTGCTACCTGGACGCCGTGTTGCGGAAGTCGCAGGCGCGCGACGAACTCGACACCGAGGAATCCTGCGCGGTGATCGAACAGATCGGGCGCACGGCGCCCGGAGTGATGCTGGTGTTGACCGGAGGCGAACCGCTGCTGCGCCGCGATCTCGCGCAACTGGTCAAGGCGAGCGCGCACGCGGGCCTGATGCCCGTGGTCGGCACCAACGGCACCTTGCTCGACGCCTCGCGCGCCGAATCGCTCAGGGATGCGGGTGCCGCGGGCGCGGGCATCAGCCTGGATTCGTCCGCGCCGGATTTCCACGACCGGTTGCGCGGCGTGCCCGGCGCGTGGGCCGGTGCGCGCCGAGGTATCGCGGTCGCGCGCAAAGCCGGTCTATCGCTCGTCGTGCAGACCACCGTATTCGAGCAGAACCGCCGCGACCTGCCCGCACTCGCTGCGCTGGCAGAACGTGAGGGCGCGGTGGCGTTCAACGTCTTCTTCCTGGTGTGCACGGGTCGCGGAGTGACGCAGACCGATCTTTCGTCGGCGAGTTACGAGGAAGTGTTGCGCGAGATCGTGCTTCTTCAACAGGCGCACGCCGGTTTGAGAATCCGCGCGCGCTGCGCGCCCTACATGCGCCGGGTGCAGGGTTTGCACGCGGGCGAGGGTAGCGAGGGTTTCGCGGACTGGTCCAGCGCCTGCCTCGCGGGCCGGCGCTACTTTCGCATCACCGCGCAAGGGCAGATCACGCCATGCCCCTACATACCGGAGGTCGCCGGCGATCTGCGCCGGGAATCGCTGGCGACGATCTGGGAAACACACCCGGCTTTTCATCGGCTGCGAAGCGAACTCCCGACAGGGAAGTGCGGAGAATGCGACTACCGCTACAGCTGCGGCGGCTGTCGTGCCCGGGCGCTTGCCCGGCACGGGGACCTGATGGCCGAAGACCCGAAGTGCGCCTATGTCAGGCCGCAGGGTCGTGCGGCAGAAGCGCCACCCGGCGCGCCGCGCACTTCCGGCGTGACTTGGCAACCCGAGGCCGAGCAACGCCTGCAACGCATTCCGTCGTTCGTGCGCGAGTTCGTGAAGGCGCGGGTCGAACAGCACGCCTTGCAGCAAGGCATGAACACAATCACGGCGGAGTTTCTCGCCGCTCGCCGGCCCGCCGTGCTCCCGGCCTTCCCGCGCCGCCCGCAGTGATGATTCGAGACGACGCTGTTTCGGTCCCGACGGCGTCATCGGGCGCGCGTTTCTCGGAAGGCCTCAAAGAAGCGTCTCCGCGGTCGATCGAGTGGTGCAGGTGCGGACATCGCGCATCATCGAAGGAACTTTGATGAGCAGCATCTCCGGAGTCCTCATCGCCGCCCACCGAGACTGCGATGCGCTGTTTACCGTGGTCGTACAAGCCGTCGAGCGAGGTCAATGGTCGGCGGGTCGCGAGGGCATCGCCGCATTCAGCCGGTCGCTCGAGCGCCATATCGACATCGAAGAGCAGGTGCTGTTTCCCGCGTTCGTCCAGACGACCGGGGTCATCGACGGACCGACACGCGTATTGGGGCACGAGCATCGGCAAATACTGGCGATGCTCGACGGCATTGCGGCCGCGGTCGGTGCCCACGACGCGGCACGCTTCGGTGAGATGGCGCGATCGTTCACCGAGCTGATGAAATCGCACAACGCCAAGGAAGAGACCGTGCTCTACCCGATTTGCGATCAGGTGCTGCGCCGGTTCAGCGGCGAGCAGCTATCGCAGATGGTGCCGAGGCCATGAGCGTGGCGTAATCGACGTGGGGTCGAGCACGGCGTAGCGCGGCCGCGCCGTCGGCACGAGCAGCACCGTTGCCCAAAGCCTCTTTCCCGATTGGGGCACCGGAGCGCAACTTCCGATCCTTCTTGATCTGGGACAGGATGCCGCGAGGAGAGGGTTGTCGTCTCCAAGGTTGTATGTCTACAATAATCATATTGATTTTTGTATTACATCAGCTCTCAGGCGGGCGGCAGCGAAAGTACCGCGGAATTCCCCGAGGACAGGCATGACGATCATCGATCGCGTCGAGATCCACGAGTTCGCTTTCGAAGCGCAAAACCTGGCTCGAGACGGGCTCGCGCAGAACATCACGTTCCGGCGCGGCTCCTCGATCCAGGTCACCAAGTACGCGGTGGTCATCCTGACGAAGGACGGGTGTCGCGGCGAATACGTGACCCACTGGGTCGCGACGCGCGCGACCCTCGGCCAGATGCAGATGCTCTGCCCGCGCCTGCTGGGCAAGGACGCGCGCGAGCGTGTCGCGATCTACGAGGATCTCAAGCGCGACATCCGCCAGTTCGACCACATGGGCCACGGCCCGATCGACATCGCGCTCTGGGACTGGGCCGGCAAGAGGCTCAACGCCTCGGTGTGCGAGATGCTCGGCGGCTACCGCAAGCGGCTTCCGGCCTACGCCAGCACCTACATGGGCGATCGCCACGGCGGGCTTTCGTCGAAGGAGCGATACGCGGAGTTCGCCCAGCACTGTTTCGATCTCGGCTATCGCGCTTTCAAGATCCACGGCTGGAGCGAAGGCAATCCCCGCGAGGAGGCCGAGAACGTTCTGCACGTCGCGGCCGCCGTGGGCGATCGGATGACGCTGATGCTCGACCCGGCGTGCGAGCTGCGCACCTTCGCCGACGCCCTGTATGTCGGGCGGGCCTGCGACGAGGCCGGTTACTTCTGGTACGAGGATCCGTTTCGCGACGGCGGCACCTCGGCGTTCGCGCACCAGCGGCTGCGCGAGAAGCTCAAGACGCCGTTGCTGATCACCGAGCACGTTCGTGGCGTCGAGCCGAAGGCCGACTTCGTGCTCGCCGGCGGCACCGACTTGCTGCGCGTCGATCCCGAGTACGACATGGGCATCACCGGCAGCCTGAAGATCGCGCACCTGGCCGAGAGCCTTGGCCTGGACGTCGAGGTCCACGCCAGCGGTCCGGCCCACCGCCACCTGATGTCGGCGCTGCGCAATTCGAACTTCTACGAGGTCGCGCTGCTCGGGCCCGACTGCCCGAACGTGATTCCCCCCGTGTACCTGTGCGGCTACTCGGACCAGATCGACTGCGTCGACGCCGATGGAATGGTGTCTGTTCCCGAGGGCCCGGGGCTCGGCGTGACGCTCGACTGGGACTTCATCGAGAAGCACCGCTCGGGCCTGAGCGTCTACCAGTGAAGAGGGCCGGGCGAATGTGGATCGACGCGTTCGCTGAGTTGCGCGGCCGGCGCGTGCTGATCACCGGCTCGAGCAGCGGCATCGGTGCGGCCGCCGCGCTGGGCTTCGCCGAGTGCGGCGCGACCGTGGCGATGCACTACGCGTCGAAACGCGAGAGCGCCGAGCGGCTGCTCGCGGAGATCACGGAAGACGGCGGCGCAGCGCTCGCACTGCAGGCCGACCTCGGTGTGCAGGGCGCCGGCACCGCGCTTGTCGAGGAGGCGATCGCGGCAATGGGTGGAATCGACATCCTGATCAACAATGCCGGTGCTGCGTTTTCCCGGGTCGCCATCGACCAGTTCGACGCGGCGCTCACACAACGCATCCTTCAACTCAACCAGCTTTCGGTGATCGAGGCGATTCGCGCCGCGTTGCCCAGCTTTCGCGCGCAGCAACGTGGCGTCGTGATCAACACGACGTCGATCGCCGTGCGCAACGGCGGTGGATTCGGCGTCTCGCTCTACTCGGCGGCCAAGGGCGCGGTCGAGGCGCTTTCGCGCACCCTCGCCAAGGAGGAGGCGCAGTACGGAATCCGGGTCAATTGCGTCGCGCCCGGCTACATCGATACCCCGATCCACCAGGTGACGTCCAGCGAGCAACTCGCCCGCTACCTGGCGGCCACACCGCTCGGGCGCGCCGGCCGGGCAGAGGACTGCGTCGGCGTGCTCCTCTTTCTCTCGTGCGAGCGCCTGAGCGGATTCATCACCGGACAGACCATCGGCGTCAACGGTGGGATGCACCTGATCTGACTTGCAACCAGTAAGCACCAACCAGGAGACAACATGAGACCGATCTCGTTCGTTGCAGCTACGCTCGCCGCCTTTTCGCTATGCCTTGCCGGAAGCGCGTCGGCCCAGGAGCCGATCCGCTTTGGCGTCTCGACCGCCGTATCGGGAGACGCGGCCTCGTACGGCAAGCCGTTTCTCGACGCGATCCAGTACGTTGCCGACGAGATGAACAAGACCGGCGGAATCATGGGCCGCCAGGTGCAGGTCATCTACTACGACGACCGGGGAGTGCCCGACCAGGGTCTGCAGGCGGCCAAGAAGCTGGTGTTCGACGACAAGGTGCACGTGCTTCAACCCGGAAGCACGAGCGGCGTGATCCTCACCGCGATGCCGGTCGGCAAAGACGGAAAAGTGGCGATGTGGGGCTACGGACTGGCCAAGCAGTGGCTGGTCGAGGGTGAAGGCGCCATCTTTCGTTCCGCAGCGCCCGACCAGGTGATGGTCAGCGGTCTGGCCACCTTCGCGCGCGATCATCGCAAGCTGCGCAAAGTCGGGATCCTGCACAACGACAACTTCTACGGTGAGAGCACGCGCGACTTGTTCAAGTCGGCCTACGAGAGTGGAGGAGACAAACCGAAGATCGCGGCGGTCGCAAGCGCCGCCGAAGGGACCCGCGACTTCAGCTCGCAGTTGCTGACGCTCTCGCGCGCAAAGCTCGACGGTCTCGTGATCATCGTCACCGGATCGAATTTCGGTCCGGCTTTCCGCCAGGCGCGGCAGTTCCTGGGCAAGGACGTGACGCTGATGGCCGACACCCAGATGGCCGATCCGAAGACCCGCGAGGAGATTCAGGAATTGGCGATAGGCGCGTACTACTCGAGCAGCCCGATGGTGCCGCTCAATCCTGACCCGGTCGCGCAGCGCTGGGTCGACGCGCTGCGCAAGCGCTTCGGCATCTACCAGGAATTCATGGGGCGCGCCGTGGTTGGCATGACCGTCATGAAGGAGGCGATCGAGCGCGCGAAATCCACCGATTCGATCGCGATCATGAAAGCGGTCCACAGGATCCGCGACTTCCCGACGCCCGCCGGCATGTTCACTTTCGATCCGCGCGACGGAGAGGCGCTCAAGACCGGCATCGTGATCGAAGCCAGCGGCGGGGTCGACCCGAGCAAGGACAAGGTCGTGTACAGCACGCGTACGAACGACCCGATCTACAAGGAGCGCATCGACTACAAACGGATCTTCGGTCCCGCCTACCGCGACGAACTCTACAAGTTCCACAAGGTCAACTGACGATCCCAGCGATGGATCTCGACTACGGGTTGCTCGCGAACCAGATCGTCTGGGGGGTGATGGTGGGGATCAGCTACACGCTGCTCGCGATGGCGTTCAGCCTGATCTTCGCCACCTCCAACACGATCAATTTCTCGATCGGCGAGTTCGCGATGCTCGCCGCGTATCTTTGCTACACGGTGCTGTCGAAGTTGCCGGGCGGTTTCGTGGGCGCCGCGCTGGTTGCGATGGTCGCGATCGCGGCCATCGCGATGCTGCTAGAGCGCATCGCGTTTCGGCGACTCTACAACCTCGATCCGATCCTGGTCCTGATCGGCACGATCGGTTTGTCGTCGATCATCAAGAATCTGGTGTTGATCGCCTGGGGCCCGTACTCGATGAGTTTCCCGCGTTACTTTCCTGTCGAGCCGGTCATGATCGGCCCGCTGGTGATCATTCCGCAGAACGTCGTCGTGGTCACGGTTGGTGTCGTGGCGATGGTGGGCTTTCACCTGTTCATGACGCGCACGCGACTGGGCACCGCAATGCGCGCCACCGCGCAGAACATCCGCGGCGCGACGCTCGTCGGAGTCAATCCGCGCTTCTGCGTGAACCTGTCGTGGGGCCTCGGTGCGGTGATGGCGGGAATCGCCGGCGTGATGATCGCGTTCACCTACAACATCTCGGTCGACATGGGGTCGGCTTCGGGCCTGAAAGGATTCACCGCGGCGATCCTCGGCGGGTTCGGAAATCTGCCGGCGTCGATGGCTGGCGGCGTCGTCCTCGGGGTGGTAGAGAACGCGAGCGCGGAGGTCTTCAGCCACGAGTACAAGGACGTCGTCGCCTTCATGGTGATCGTGCTGATTCTCCTGTTCAAGCCGAGCGGCTTGTTCGCCCGCTCGGGCAGCGCAAGACGGATATGATCGGCAGCGAATCGACCGCGCACGCGGCGCGCCGCGTACGTACGTTCATCGTCGCGCACGTGCTCGGGGTCGCGATGCTGCTCGCGGTACCCGTCGTCTTTGGCGAGCACGTGTTCGTGCTGGGTTTGTTCGTCAAGATGTTCCTTGGCGTGACAGTGCTGATGGGGTTTCTCGTCATCCTCGGTTTCAGCAAGCAGTTCTCGCTGGCTCAGGTGGCGATCTACGGCATCGGCGCGTATCTGGCCGCGAACCTGACCGCGAAGCTGGGCCTGGGGTTTCTGCCCGCACTGCTCGCGAGCGGTTTGGTCGCAGGGCTGGTCGGGGCGCTGGTGGCGATTCCTGGGGCCAAGTTCATGGGACCGTGGCTCGCGCTCGTGACCTTCGCGTTCGCGGAGATCGTGCGCATCCTGATGTCGCGGCTCAAGCCGCTGACCGGCGGCACGGCGGGTTTTCGCAACATCCCGCGACCCGAGATCTTCGGCTATCAGTTCAGCAGCGAGGCGGACTACTATTTCCTGTTCCTGGCGATCGCGCTGCTTGCGTACCTGCTGACCTTGCGCTTTCGGCACTCGCCCTACGGCCGAATCGCGCTGGCGATCGGCGACAACCCGGACATCGCCGCGAGCCTGGGGATCAACGTCTTTCGTCACCGCATCTTCGTGTTCTTCGTCGGATCGATGTTCGCCGGCTTCGCCGGCGCCGGTTTTGCTTCGTATGCGACGTACATCAGCCCGGAGAGCTTCGGGCTGGCGCACACGATCCAGTACCTGACGATGCTCGTCGTCGGCGGGCTCGAGAGCATCCCGGGCGCGATCCTGGCGGTGGTTTTCTTCACGCTCTCGCACAACGAGTTGATGGCGTGGCACCCCTGGGACCTGATTCTCGACGGCGTCATCATCCTGCTGTTCATGAACCTGATGCCGCGCGGCGTCGGTGGAGCACTCGCCGACGCGCGGCATCGCTGGTCGCGGCGGCGCGCGTCGCGCGGAGATCCGGCGCCATGAGTGCGCTGCTCGAGGTTCGCGACGTTCAGGTCAACTTCGGAGGCGTGCGCGCCGTCGACGGCGTGAGCTTCGACGTGCACGCCGGAGCGATCGCCGGTCTGATCGGCCCGAACGGATCGGGCAAGACGAGCACCTTCAATCTGATCACCGGGTTCTATACGCCGAGCGCCGGCGTCGTCGAGTTTGCCGGTGAGGCGATCACCGGGCGCGCGCCGCACGAGATCGCGCGCCGCGGGATCGTGCGAACCTTCCAGAACGTCGCGCTTCAACCCGACCGCTCGGTGCTCGAGAACGTGATGCTCGGCCTGTACTGCAACCGCGCGGGGCTCTGGCGCGACTTGTTCAGCGGGCGGCGAGCGCGCCAGGACGAGCGCCGCGTCGTCGAGATCCTCGAGCTTTGCGGGTTGGCCGGGTTGCGCGACGTGCTCAGTCGCAACGTTCCGATCGGATTGCGTCACACCACCGAGCTGGCACGCGCGCTGGCCGCGAATCCGAAGTTGCTGCTGCTCGACGAGCCATGGGCGGGACTCAACGGTGCCGAATCGGCGGTGCTGATCGACACCGTGCGTCGCATCCGCGATTCCGGCATTACCGTACTGGTGGTCGAGCACAACATGAAAGTCATCATGGAGATCTGCGACCAAATCACGGTGCTGGACGCAGGTCGCAAGATCGCCGAGGGCTCGCCCGCCGAGGTGCGTGTCGATCCGGCGGTGATCAGCAGCTATCTCGGCACCGCGGGACACTGAACATGCTCGCGGTACGCAATCTGAGCGTCGACTACGGACAGGCTCGCGCGCTGCACGATGTGTCGATCGACGTTCCGCGCGGGGGGCGCGTCGCGTTGATCGGCGCCAACGGCGCCGGCAAGTCCACGCTGGTCAATGCGATCTGCGGCATCGTGCCGGCATCGGAGGGCTCGGTGGAGTTCGACGGTCAGTCGATCGCTCGGCGCGCACCCGAGCAGATCGTTCGGCTCGGCATCGTGCAGGTTGCGGAGGGGCGACAACTGTTTCCGGGGCTCACCGTCGAAGAGAACCTTCTCATGGGTGCGTACACGGTTCCCGACCGACAGAAGGTCAGGCAGTCTCTTGCCGAGGTGCTCGAAACCTTTCCACTCCTGGCCGAAAGACGGCGCGCACTCGCGCAGACGCTCAGCGGTGGCGAGCAGCAGATGCTGGCGGTCGGGCGCGCGTTGATGTCGCGGCCGAAGATGATGATCTTCGACGAGCCTTCGCTCGGCCTCGCGCCGTTGTTCGTCGAACGCATCTTCTCGGTGCTGGAGGGATTGAGCAAGACCGGCATTCCGATTCTTCTGATCGAACAGAACGTTCGCCTGTCACTGGCAGTAACGCAGTACGCTTACGTGCTCGAGCGCGGAAGTATCACCCTCGAAGGATCGAGCGAGAGCCTGCTGCTCGATCCAACCGTCGAAGCGTCCTACCTGGGCGTTTGAGCGACACTCGTGCCGGGTACGCCGGGACGCGCGAGAAGACATGCACAACGACGGCCGCGAGAGATTGCTGCACCAGATGTTGCGCAAACACGCCTCGCGCCAGCCGGACAAGATCTTTCTGACCCAGGACGAGCGCACGCTCAGTTACGCGCAGGCCGAACGCGCCGCGAATCGGCTTGCCTGCGGGTTTGCCGCGCTGGGTGTAGCCAAGGGCGGGCGCGTCGTCGTGATGATGCCAAACGGCATCGACATGGCGATGGTGTGGTTGGCGCTGTGCAAACTGGGCGCGATCATGGTGCCGGTGAACCAGTCGTATCGCGGCGCGATCCTGCTGCATCAGGTCAATACCAGCGCCGCCGATCATGCCGTGCTGCACGCCGAGTTCGTGCCGCAGTTGCATGAACTGCGCGATGGACTCGCTGCGTTTCGACACGTGGTATTGCTCGATGCCGATGCCGATGCCGATGCCGATGCCGATGCCGATGCCGATGCCGATGCCGATGCCGATGCCGGCGCACGCGCACGCGCACGTGCGCAGGCCGGCGCGCTGGGGGAGGTGCAAGCGTTCGACTCGCTGTTCGACATCGGCGCAATCGCAGCTGCGACGCCGGTCGACGTATGGGATCCGATGGCGATCTTCTACACCTCGGGGACGACCGGCCCGTCCAAAGGGGTGTTGTACGGGCATGGGCAGGCCTACGCCGCCGCGGTGCCGATGGCTGGTCCGATGGCTGCCGACGACGTGATCTACTTCTTCAGCCCGATGCACCACGTGGCCTTGCCGGTGCTGTTCGGCGCCGCACTGATACACGGCGCGAGCATCGTGCTGCGGCCGTCGTTCAGCGTCGGGCAGTTCTGGTCCGACGTGCGGCAATACGGCGTCACCACCGTGATGATGCTCGGCGCCATCGCCAACTTCATCCACCGCCAGCCGCCGCGCGAGGACGACCGCGATCATTCGATGCGCAAGGTGCTGATGGTCCCGCTGGTCAAGGAGCTCGACGACTTTCGTCGGCGCTTCGCTTGCGAGGTCTTCACCTGGTTCAACATGACCGAGGTGAACACGCCGATTCACTCGGACGGTTTCGATCTGGTGGACCATCGTTCCTGCGGGCGGGTCCGCGCGGGGACATCGGCGCGGCTGGTCGACGCCAACGACCAGCCGGTCGTTGCCGGACAGGTCGGCGAGCTGGTGTTGCGTACCGACGAGCCGTGGGAGCTCAACCTGGGCTATTGGCGCGAGCCCGAGAAGACGCTCGAAGCGATGCGCAACCAGTGGTTTCACACCGGTGACCTGTTCACGAGCGACGAGGACGGCAATTTCTACTATGTCGATCGCCTGAAGGACGCAATCCGTCGTCGCGGAGAGAACATTTCTTCCTTCGAAGTCGAGGCGGAGATCAACCAGCATCCGGCGGTGCTCGAGTCCGCGGCGGTTGCGGTGCCGGCCGACGAGGCTGAAGACGAGATCAAGGTGGTCGTCGTGCTCAGGCCCGGCGCCGCGCTCGCGGAGATCGACCTGGTGTGCTACCTGAAGCCGCGCATGCCAAAATTCATGATTCCGCGCTACCTTCAGATTGTCGGGGAGCCGCTGGCGAAGACCCCGACCGGAAAAGTCCGCAAGGCGCCACTGCGCGAAGCGGGAACGACCGGGTGCTGGGATCGTGTCGCGGCACACGGCGATCAGAAGGGAGGGTGAGCGACGATGGCAATTCCAGCAAGCGCGGTTGGCACCGAACTCGGCGAGTCGGTGATGACCGTCACGCCGCGAATGACGATGGCCTACGCTGCCGGACTGGGCGCGAACGAGGAGTGTTATCTCGACGATCTGCGCCCGGGCGGCATCGTCGCACCGCCGCCGTTTTGTGTGGTCCTGGAGTGGCCGCTGGTGAGCGGGCCGGCGTTTCGCGAACTCACCCGCACCAGCGACTCGCAGGGCTGGGGGTCGATCCACGTGACGCAGGACTCGCAGTTTCACCAGCCGATCCGTCCGGGTCGACGGTTCGTGACCCGTGGCCGGCTGACGCAGGTGCGCCCGACGCGCGTCGGCGCCTACGTCGCGGCCAGACTGTCGACCTGCGATGGCGACACCGGGGAGCCGGTCGTCACGACCTGGTTCGCCGCGATCGTCCTGGGCGTGGAGGTCGAGGGCGAGTCGCGTAGCGTCGAGCAAGCACCCGCGCCCGGGCCAACCGCGGCCGATGCCGCGAACGAAACCTTCGACTGGACGCCGATTCCGATCGCGCGCCAACTGCCCCACGTCTATACCGAATGCGCGGCGATCTGGAACCCGATCCATACCGAACGCGCGGTCGCACTTTCGAAGGGATTGCCCGACATCATCCTTCACGGCACGGCGACCTGGGCGCTTGCGGGTCTGACGGTCGTGCGGCGTTTGGCCGCAGTAGATCCGACGCGGCTTCGTCGCATGGGCGGGCACTTCAAGGGGCGCGTGATTCCCGGCACGACGATCACCGTCGGCACGCGCAGCGTCGGGGAACAAACGCAGGGCGTGCAGGTCGAAGTCCGCAATGCGGTCGGCGAGATCGCGCTGGCCGATGGCTATGCCGAGCTCGCCCCCGCTTAGATCATCACGCGCAGAGGCGAGTCGATTGCCTAAACAGACGGACAACGCGCGGATCTATCGCGAAGTTCACGCGCGGATCACCGCGATGGTGAAATCCGGGAAGTTGCGCCGGGGCCACCTGCTGTCGGTGATGCAGATCGGGCGAGCTTTCGGCGTCAGCCGCTCGAGCGTGCGTCAGGCGCTGGAGCTGCTCGCCGGCGAAGGCGCCGTGAATCAGGTCCCGCGCAGGGGCTACATCGTGACCGGAAAGCGGCGCGGGCGGATCGACCCGGCCGACGTCACGGCCTACGAGTTCGAGCCGGAGGCGATTTCGACTGATCCGTCGTGGAAGCGGATCTACAAGGAACTCGAGCGAGAGATCGCGACCCGGATGTTGTTTCGCAAGGTGCGTGTCACCGAGGACCGGCTGTCGCAGCACTTCGCGGTCAGTCGGACGGTCGTACGCGAAGCGCTGGCGCAGTTGGCCGCCAACGGATTGATCAGCAAGGACGGCCAAGGGCATTGGGTTGCCGACAAGGTGACCGTCGAAACCTTGCGCAACCTGTATCAACTGCGTTGCCTGCTCGAGCCCGCCGCACTGCTCGACTCGGCGCCCAAGGTGCCCCGGAGCGAGATCGACCAGGCGTGGCGGCGGCTGAAGACGACGATCGCACGCTTCCCGAAGGTCAGCAGTGCCGATCTCGACCGACTCGAACTCGATCTTCATGGCACTCTGCTCGCGAACTGCGCCAACAAACCACTGTTGCGCGTGCTGGACCAGACTCGCCTGCTGATCATCGCGACCCGCTACATCTTCGACGATTACCTCAGCATCTCGATGGCGATCTCGAAGCAGTCCGCCCTCGAGCACCTGCGTGTCGTCGAACGTTTGCGCGCCGGGGACCACACGGGCGCGGGTGCCGCGTTGAGCGAACATCTGCGAAAGTCACTCGGTCACTGGATTCATCGCCTCGAGAGCCTTGGTCAGGTCGACGAGCCTGCGATGCCGGGTTTTCTCGCGTCCGCGGACGCCGATTGAATCGCGCTGGTCCGCGACAGGCGTCCGGTGCCGGTCGAGTCGACGGCGATCGAAGCCCGGCTCAGAGGCCGAGCGCCGCGTCGATCTCCGCCCGTACTTCGGCCGCGGCTTTTTCCTTCACCGGACCAAAACCGCGGATCTCGAGCACCCGCCGCGCGAGCGCGGCACGTTCGGCGACGTTTCCCGCATCGAGACCGCGCAGCAGCGTCGCGACCACGCGCTCGTACCAGCCGACGAGTTCGCGCTCCATCCGGCGCTCGGCGGTGTAGCCGAAGGGATCGAACGCCGTGCCGCGCAGCCGCTTCATCGGCGCGAGCAGCTTCATCGCGCGGTGAATCCAGGGGCCGAACGCGCGCTTGCGCGGCCTCCCGAGCACGTCGTGGCCTGAGGGGATCAGCGGCGGCGCAAGGTGGTGGACGATGCGGAAGTCGCCGTCGAACTGCTCGCGAAGGCGTTCGACGAATCGGCCGTCGGTGTGCAGGCGCGCGACTTCGTATTCATCCTTGTAGGCCATCAGGCGAAACATCGCGCGCGCCACTGCGTCGCTGAGCGCGTCGCTGCCCGACGCGCGTTCCGCGGCGCGCACCTTCGCGACCAGCTCGAAGTAGCGCGCCGCGTACGCGGCGTCCTGGTACTCGACCAGGTAGCGCGCGCGGCGCCCGATCGCCTGTTCGAGAGAGTCCTCTGGCGCGGGCTTGCCGCCGGTGTTGCCGACGAAGAACTCGCGATCGGCGGCGGCGAGTCGGCCCCAGGCGAAGGCCTGACGATTGCGCTCGACCTGCACGTCGTTCAACTCGATCGCGCGCATCAGTGCGTCGAAACTCAACGGCACCAGTGCATTCTGCCAGGCGAAGCCGAGCATCATCACGTTGGCGTAGACGCTGTCGCCCAGCAGTTGCTCGGCCGCGCGGTTGGCGTCGATCACCGGTAGTTCGGCGGCGCCGACGCGGCGCGCGAGCGTGTCGAGCCGGGTGTCGACCGCGAGGTCGGCATCGCGCCTGCGCACGACGTCTCCGGTGGGCATCGCCGACGCGCTCGCGACGGCGCGCGTGCCGCGTCGGTAGGTGGACGATGCCTTGGGCGAGGTCGCCACGACGATGTCGCAGGCGATCACCGCGTCGGCAGCGCGCTGGTCGATGCGCACCTGGTTGAGCACGTCGGGGCTGGTGCCGAGGCGCACGTGGGCGAGCACCGGGCCGAACTTCTGCGCGAAACCGGTGAAGTCGAGCACCGACACGCCGCGGCGCTCCAGGTGCGCGGCCATCGCGATCAAAGCGCCCACCGTGATCACGCCGGTGCCGCCGACGCCGGTCACCAGCAGGTCGTAAACCGGCGCGATTTCGGGTGCTTCGGGAAGCGCGAGCGACGCCGCGCGCGCCACCGCGTCGACACCGCTGCCGTCGCGGCGCTTGCGCGGCGCGCCTTCGACCGTGACGAAGCTCGGACAGAAGCCGTCGAGGCAGCTGAAGTCCTTGTTGCAGGTCGAAGGGTTGATCCGGCGCTTGCGGCCCAGCGGCGTGTCCACCGGTTCGACGCTCAGGCAGTTCGACTGCACCGAGCAGTCGCCGCAACCCTCGCACACCAGTTCGTTGATCACCGGGAAGCGCATCGGGTCGGCGAGCTCTCCGCGCTTGCGCCGGCGCCGCTTCTCGGTGGCGCAGGCCTGCTCGTAGATCAGCACCGTGACGCCGGGGATCGCGCGCAACTCGCGCTGGACCGTGTCGAGGTCGCGCCGGTGGTGAATCGTGGTGCCTGCTGGAAGGAGCTCGCGTTCGTAGCGCTGGGGTTCGTCGCTCACGAGAGCGATGCGCCGCACGCCTTCGGCGCGCGCCGACTGCGCGATCCCCTCGACGCTGATCGGGCCGTCGACCGGCTGCCCGCCGGTCATCGCGACCGCGTCGTTGTAGAGGATCTTGTAGGTGATGTTCGCGCCCGCGGCGATCGCCTGGCGGATCGCCATCGACCCGGAGTGGTACCAGGTGCCTTCGCCCAGGTTCTGGAACACGTGCCCCATGCCGGTGAACTTCGACGATGCGGCCCAGTTCACGCCTTCGCCGCCCATCTGGATCAGCGAAGTGGTGTCGCGGTCCATCCAGCTCGCCATGAAGTGGCAACCGATTCCGGCCAGCGCCTGCGAGCCTTCGGGCACCTTCGTCGACGTGTTGTGCGGGCAGCCGGAGCAGAAGTACGGCGTGCGCGTCGCGCCGGCGATCTCGATCGGCGCGCCCGGTTGCGTCAGTTGCGCGGCGCGCTCGACGAGCCCGAGTCCGGGAAAGATCGGATCGAGGCGCGCCGCCAGGATCGCGGGCAGCATGCGCGGCGCGAGTTCGCCGATCCACGGAATCAGCGTCCGGCCGATCTCGTCGACCTTGCCGACCATCCGTTCGGGCTTGTGCCCGGGGTAGTCGTAGAAGTACTCCTTCAACTGGCTCTCGATGATCCCGCGCTTTTCCTCGATCACCAGGATCTCGCGCTTCTCGCGCACGAACTCGAGCGCGTCGCGCCGCGGCAGCGGCCAGACCATTCCGACCTTGTAGATGTCGATTCCGAGGCGCCGGCACGCGGCTTCGTCCAGGCCGAGCAGGCGCAACGCCTCCATCGTGTCCAGGTGCGCCTTGCCGGTGGTGACGATGCCGTAGATCGCATCCGGGATGTCGTAGATGCGGCGGTCGATCGGGTTGGCCTCGGTGAACGCGTACACCGCCTGCTTCTTGGCCTCGATCCTGCTCTCGATCTGCGGCCCCGGCAGATCGGGCCAGCGGTAGTGCAGGCCACCGGGCGGCACGTCGAACTCGGGTGTCACGAACAGGCGCGGCGCCGGCAACTCGACCGACGCGGCTGACTCCACCGTTTCCGAGATCGCCTTGAAGCCGACCCACATCCCGGAAAAGCGGCTCAACGCGTAGCCGTACTCGCCGAAACTCAGGTACTCGCCCACGGTGGCCGGATTGAGCGTGGGCATGAACCAGGCCATGAACGCCACGTCGGACTGGTGCGGCATCGACGACGAGACGCAGCCGTGGTCGTCGCCGGCCACGACCAGCACGCCGCCGTGGGGCGACGAACCGTAGGCGTTGCCGTGTTTGAGCGCGTCGCCGGCGCGGTCCACGCCGGGGCCCTTGCCATACCAGAGGCCGAAGACCCCGTCGACGGTGCGCCCCGGCTTCGTTTCCACCTGCTGCGATCCGAGCACCGCGGTGGCGGCCAGATCCTCGTTCACGGCGGGCAGGAACTCGATGCGGTGCTCGCGCAGCAGCGCGGCCGAGCGCCACATCTCGAGGTCGACCGACCCCAGCGGCGAGCCCCGGTAGCCGGACACGAAGCCCGCGGTGTTCGCGCCGGCGATTCGGTCGCGCCGCGCCTGGTCGAGCACCACGCGCACCAACGCCTGCGTCCCGGTGAGGTAGACGCGGCCCTCGCGGCGCAGGTAGCGCTCGTCGAGCGTGTAGGCGAGGTCAAGATCCCGAGGCGCGGAAATGCCCATTGCGCTCACCGCAGTCCGCGCGGCGGCTGCTCGCGCAGCTTGCGCCACTGCATGAACAGCACGCCCGACATCACGATTGCCCCTCCTGCGAGCTGGCTCGCCGTCGGGCGGATGTCCATCGCGATCGCGATGATCACCGCGAACACCGGGACGGCGTTCTGCCACAGCGACCCCGCCATCAGTCCGATGCGGTTCACGCCGACGTTCCACGCGACGCCACCGAGTGCGGTGGAGAAGACCGCGGTCGCGAGCAGCAACGCGATCGCCTGTGCGTCGGGCGTGAGGTTGGGTGCGCCGATCATCGCGCTCGATCGCAGCAGCCACCAGCACAGGGCGAGCCAGACGCATGTTCCCAGCGTCGAGACGTAGGTGCGACGCAACTGCGGCACCGATGCGTGCGAACCAGCGCTGCGCGGCGAGCGAGTACAACGCCCAGCACACGAGCGAGAGCACGATCAGCGGTTCGCCGCCCTCGAAGTGCAGCCGCTCGCCGGTCTCGGCGGCGCGGCCCAAGATCGTGACCGCCGCCCCGACCAGCGTGAGCGTCGCCGCGAGCACGAAGCCGCGTTCCAGTCGCGCGCCCACCGCGAAGCGCATCGTCACCGCCGCGTACACCGGCGCACCGGCCATCAACGCCGCGATCGTGATCGCGTTGGTGTAGCGCAGCGCGAGGTTGAAGAACACGAAGAAGCCGGCCATCGCGAGCGTCATCGACGCGAAGTGCAGCGCGCGCATCGGCACGGCGAGCGCGCGCGGGCCGTGCACGGCGAGAACCATCACCGCCAGCAGCGCGGTGGCCAGTGCGACGCGCAACAGCGCCATGAAGAACGGGTCGAAGCTTCGGAACAGGATCGCGGTGAACGGGATGTTCATCCCCCAGAACACGCTGGCGAGCATGTAGCTCGAGGTGCCCACCAGCAGCGCCTTGCGCGCGGCGTCGTGGTCGCCAACCGCGGCCACCGTCGGTGAGGGTGGGGCGGCCCGATTCATCTCGCAGCCTCGGGCAGTGCGGTCCGATTCATCGCGCTGCCTCGGGCAGCGCGTCGAGCGAGCGCAGCACCGCCGCGACTTCGACCCGTCCCGCCTCCGACAGCGGCGCCTGCGGCGTGACCGGGTCGCCGACCGCGTAGCCCTGCAACTGCAGTCCGCCCTTGATGCACGCCGCGAGGCTGTACTTGGCGAACACGCGGTTGATCGCCCACAGCCGGCGCTGCAAACGCATCGCCTCGTCCCAGCGCCCGGCGCGACAGAGTTCGTAGAGCTGCACGCTCGCGCGCGGCACGACGCAGGCCGGGCCCGCCATCCAGCCGACGCCGCCGATCATCATCACGCAGGCCGGGATGTGCGCCGAAGCGCTGAAGATGCGGATCCTCTCGCCGACCGCGTTGATGATCGTGAGCAGCCGGCCGGTGTCCGACGAGGCATCCTTCAGGTAGCCGATATTGTCGATCCGCGCGAGGCGCTCGATCGCCGCCACCGACAGGTCGCTGCGCTGGAACTGGGGGTTGGTGTAGAGCACCACCGGAAGATCGGTCTCGGCGGCAATCGCGCTGAAGTAGTCGACGACGCCGTTTTCGGCGATCGGGAAATAGGCCTCGAGAATCGCGAGAATTCCGTCGGCGCCGGCGGCGGCGCAACTGCGCACCTGCGCGATCGCGTCGCGCGTCGAGGTCGACCCGACCCCGGCGATCACCGGGACGCGCCCGCGCGCCGCCGCGACGACCACCTCGACGACGCGCGCGCGCTGCTCGCGATCGAGGTAGGCGAACTCGCCGGTCGATCCGAGCGGCGTCAGCCCGTGCACCCCGGCGTCAATCAGGTCTTCGACCAGGCGTGTGAGGACGGCTTCGTCGACCTTTCCGCCGGCGTCGATCGGCGAGACCAGATAGGGGAAGACGCCATGCAGTCCGGAGAAGTCGGTCATCGGGTTTCCTCGGGTGAGTCGAGCGCCACACGCACCAGCGCAAGGGAATCGTTGCCGAAGTACATGTCGTCGCGACCGACGAACATCGTCGGCGAGCCGAATCCGCCGCGAGCGATCAGTTCCTCGGTGTTCGCGCGCAGCCGTTCCTTGACCCGCGGCGTGGCGATCGCCGCGGCGAGCGCTGTCGCGTCGATTTCGAGCGTGGCACACAGTTGCGCGATGACCGCGTCGTCCGAAATGTCGCGGTCCGATCCGAAGTAGGCCTCGAACGCCGCAGCTGCGAAGTCGAGCATTCGACCCTGTTCTTCCAGCGCGACGCAGGCACGCATCACCTTGACGCTGTTGACCGGAAAGACCGACGGTGGAAAGACGATCTTCAACCGCGCGAGCCTCGCCCAGTCCTGAAGGTTCTTGAACTGGTAGCGCGCCTTCGCCGGCACCGGGTTGTCGCGCGCCGCGTACACGCTCGGGTTGACCGCGTTGAACACGCCGCCCACCAGGATCGGGCGCCACTGCACCTGCAGGTCGCGCTCGGCGGCGAGATTTTGCAGGTTGTGCACGCACAGGTAGGTCCAGGGGCTGGAGCAATCGAAGAAGCACTCGACGCGTTTCATCGCCGCTTTCCTTTCCTGGCGCCAATGGCCTTTTTGCGTGACGCGCTCGCGGCCGCGGCGCCTGAGGCCTTGCTCGGGTCTTGCGGTATTCCCGGCTCGCTGCCCTGTCCGAACAGGATGCGCCGCGCCTGCTCGTCCATCGGTCCGACGGCGATTCGCAGGTCGGCGCCCACCGCGAGGCCGCGCTGCACCGCGTCGCGCGCGCGCATCGCCGCGAACCAGCGTGCGATCGAAGGGAACTCGTCGAGTGACACGCCCTGGCGCTTGTGGGTCACGATCCAGGGAAAGCAGGCGAAGTCGGCGATCGAGCACTCGCCCGCGACGAAGGCGCCGGTGCGCGCGAGCTGGCGATCGAGCACGGCGTACAGTCGCCGCGCCTCCTTGCCGTAGCGCTCGATCGCATACGGCACTTTCTGGTTCGCATACAGCAGGAAGTGGCCGTTTTGCCCGAGCATCGGTCCCAGGCCCCCCATCTGCCACATCAGCCACTCGATCGCGCGCACCCGCGCCTCGAGGCCCTGCGGCAGGAAGCGCTGCGTCTTGTGCGCGAGGTAGAGCAGGATCGCGCCGCTCTCGAATACCGACAGCGCGCTGTTTCCTTCGGGCGGGTCGTGGTCGACGATCGCCGGCATCCGGTTGTTCGGGCTGATCGCGAGGAACTGCGGATCGAACTGTTCGCCCCTGCCGATGTTCACAGGGAACACGCGATACGGCAGCGCGCATTCCTCGAGCATGATGCTGATCTTCCAGCCGTTGGGCGTGGGCCAGTAGTGCAGGTCGATCATCCGGGGGGCCTCGTTGCGGTCGGTGTCCGAAGGCCGATTGTAGAATCGTTCGCGCGCGCGCGGCTGAACGGAGGAAACGTGGCAAGCGAACTGCCTGTAGTCGTGTCGGGGGGCGGCATCGGAGGGCTCGCGAGCGCGCTCACCCTTGCGCGTGCCGGTCACCGCGTCCGGGTGTTCGAGCGCTCGGCCGAATTCCGCGAAGTCGGCGCGGGAATTCAGCTCGGGCCCAACGTGTTCCGGATGTTCGACCGCCTCGGCCTGCGCGACGCGATCTCGGACATCGCGCACTTTCCCGGCAACCTGGTCATGATGGATGGAGTCAGCGCCGAGCAGGTGCTCACGATGCCGGTGGGAAGCGAGGCCTTTCGCGCGCGCTTCGGATTTCCCTACGCGGTCATCCACCGCGCCGACATTCACGGCGTGTTGCTCGAGGCGTGCCGCGCGCAAGACGGTGTCGAGCTCGGCGTAGCGCGCACGGTGAGCGGTTTCGAGCTCGACGGAGCGTGCCTGCGGGTGCAGGTCGACCCGGCGGGTGGCGGCGCGGGCGAGCAGGTCGACGCGGCCGCGTTGATCGGCGCCGACGGATTGTGGTCGACTCTGCGCGAGTCGATCGTCGCGGACGGCCCGCCGCGGGTCTCGGGGCACGTCGCGTATCGCGCGGTGCTGCGTCGCGAAGACGTGCCGGACGCGCTCTGGTCGCCCGATGTCGTGCTGTGGGCCGGCCCGAGGACGCACCTGGTGCACTACCCGCTGCGCCGCGGCGAACTGTTCAACCTCGTCGCGGTGTTCCACTCGGATCGGTACGAGGAAGGGTGGAACGTGTTCGGCGATCGCTCGGAGCTGCAGCACAAGTTCGCCGGCGCGTTGCCCCAGGTGCGCGCGCTGCTCGAGCGCATCGACGAGTGGCGGATGTGGGTGCTGTGTGATCGCGAACCGGTGGCGAACTGGAGCCGCGGCCCGGTCACGCTGCTGGGAGACGCGGCGCACCCGATGCTCCAGTACCTGGCGCAGGGGGCGTGCATGGCGATCGAGGATGCGGTGGTGCTGGCCGATCGCGTCGAGCGCGCCGGCGGCGATTTCGCCAGGGCCTTCGTCGCGTACCAGCGCGCGCGCTACCTGCGCACCGCGCGCGTGCAACTCACCGCGCGCTTCTACGGCGAGCTCTACCACGCGGCGGGCGTCGCCCGCGAGGTACGCAACAAGCTGCTCGGTTCGGGCGCGAACGATGGCGCGGCGCCTTCGTTCGAGGGCGTGGCCTGGCTGTACGACCCGATCGAAGGGCTGGCTTGAGTTTCGCCGGGCGCGAGGCGCCGGTGCTTTGCGTCAGCGCCGCGCCGGTGAGCGCGTGGCGAGATAGATTCCGGGCAGGATCATCGCGGCGCCGGCGAAGTGAAACCAATGCGGCGGCTCGTCGAGCAGCCACCAGGCGACGACGGCGGCCCACAGCGGGCCCAGGTAGAGCACCAGACCGGTGCGCGCCGGGCCGAGTTCGCGCTGCATGTACGAGTAGGCCTGATAGGCGCCGAAGCCAGGCAGCAAAGCCACCACCAGCACGAGCAGCCATACGCGCGGCGAGGCGAAGTCCGGCAGGCCCGAGACCACCGCCTCGACCACGGTGAACGGAACGAGGACGAAGATTCCGCCGGCGCAGATCGCGGTCAGCCTGGAAAACGGATCGAGCACGCTCGGCCACTTGCGCAACAGCAGCGAATACGCGGTCCACGAAAGCACAGCGACCAGGATCCATCCGTCGCCGATCGTGAAACGCACGGCCGCGAGGTTGTCCCACGAACCGCGCGCGAGCACGAACAGCGTTCCGGCGAGCGCGAGCGCGACGCCCGAAGCCTGCACCGTCGAAAGCCGGTCGGCGAAAAAGATCGCCGATCCGGCGGCGATCATCACCGGCGCGATCGCGTACAGCAGGCTGATGTTGACCGCGACGGTGGTCTCGGCGCCGATGTAGACGAATGCGCCGCACACCCACATTCCGAGCGCGCCGAGCACGATCATTCGTGGCCACTCCGCGCGCCACGCGCCGTAGTTCGAGACGAGCGTTCGCCCGGCGAACACCAGCATCAGTGCGAGTGCGACCGTCCAGCGCAGCAAGGCCAGCATGTGCGGTTCGACCACGCCGATCGCGCTGCGCGCGACGATGTAGTTGGCCGACCACATGCCCGGGGTGACGACGAGCAGCGCGAGGGCGATCCGCTGCCTGGAGGCGGGTTGCATCGGGATCCGGTTTCCCCGGGGCGCGAATGGAATGCCGCGGCCGACCGGGATTGCTGAACGAAGACTGGGGGCGACGACGTGAAGGCGCGCAGTATCGCACGCGCCGATCGCACCGGCGCCGATCGCAAAGGCGCCGATCGCAAAGGCGCCGATCGCAAAGGCGCCGATCGCACAGGCGCCGATCGCACAGGCGCCGATCGCACAGGCGCCGATCGCACAGGCGCCGCTCGCCGCGCCTGCGCCCCGTCCGGCAGGGTGCACAATGCAGCCTTCGCGAATTGACGGAGCGGCGATGCAGTTTCGGGCCAGACGAATCGGGATCCTCACCGGCGGCGGAGACTGTCCGGGATTGAACGCTGTGATCAGGGCGGTCACGCGCGTGGCGCGCGACGGATACGGCGCGACGGTGTTCGGCATCGAGGACGGGTTCGAGGGACTGATCGAAGGGCGGATGCACGAACTCACCTCGCAGGCAGTCTCGGGAATCGTCGGCCTTGGCGGAACGATCCTCGGCACCTCGAGCAAGGGCGACCCGGCGCACTATCCGGTGGAGGTGTCGCCGGGAAAGATCGAGATTCGCGACCTCGGCTACAAGGCGCTCAGGAACATCGAGCAGTGGTCGCTCGACGCGTTGGTCGCGATCGGCGGCGACGGCACGATGCACAACGCGCGCCGCCTGTCCGAAGCCGGCGTGGGTGTGGTCGGCGTTCCGAAGACGATCGACAACGACGTGCCGGCCACCGAAGTGACCTTCGGATTCGATTCGGCCACCTCGGTCGTGTGCGCGGCGATCGATCGGCTCGAGACGACTGCGTCGTCGCACCACCGGGTGATGGTCGTGGAGGTGATGGGCCGCTACGCGGGCTGGATCGCGCTGGTCGGGGGCATGTCCAGCGGCGCCGACCTGATCCTGATTCCCGAGATCGCGTTCCAGTGGGAGCACGTCTACCGCAAGGTGCACGAACGCCAGAATCAGGGAAAGCGCTTCACGATCGTGTGCGTCGCCGAAGGCGCGCGGCTGCCCGAGGGCGACGTCGTGGTGCGCGCGACCGACATGCGTCGCACCGACAGCAAGCGCCTGGGCGGGATCGGCGAGCGTGTCGCCGAGAGTATCGAGCGGGCGACCGGGTACGATACGCGGGTCACGGTGCTTGGGCACCTGCAACGCGGTGGTTCGCCCACGGTTGCCGACCGGGTGCTCGCCACGCGCTTCGGCGTGGCGGCGGCCGACTGCGCGTGCAAGGGTGAGACTGGCGTCATGGTGGCGATCCACGACGGCGCGGTGCGCACCGTTTCACTCGCCGACGCCACCGGCCCGCAACGCACGGTGCCCCCCGACGACGAACTCGTTCGCGCCGCGCGCGCGACCGGCATCAGTTTTGGAGACGCTTGAGCGTCATGGAAAGGAATCAATTGGCGACGACCACGCAGGACACGAGAAACATGGCGCTCTTTTGCGACTTCGAGAACGTCGCACTCGGGGTGAAGGACGCGAAGTACAAGCAGTTCGACATCGGCAAGGTGCTCGAACGCCTTCTGCTCAAGGGCAGCATCGTCGTGAAGAAGGCTTATTGCGACTGGGAGCGCTACCGCGAATTCAAGGCGGGAATGCACCAGGCGTCGTTCGAACTGATCGAGATCCCCCACGTGCGCATGTCGGGAAAAAACTCGGCCGACATCCGGATGGTCGTCGACGCGCTCGACCTCTGCTACACGAAGGCGCACGTCGACACCTTCGTCATCATCAGCGGCGATTCCGATTTCTCGCCGCTGGTGAGCAAGCTGCGCGAGAACGACAAGGTCGTGATCGGTATCGGGGTGAAGAACTCCACCTCCGACCTGCTGATCGCGAACTGCGACGAGTTCATCTACTACGACGACCTGGTGCGCGAAGAGGAGATAGCCCGGACTTCGCGCAGCCGCACGCGCAAGGCGGCCGAGGAGGGCGGCAAACGCGGCGTACGCGGAGGTTCGCGTCGCGGTGCGAAGTCCGCCGGCGCGACCAAGGCGTCCGGCAAGGCGTCCGGCGACGACGCGCAGCCTCCCGTCGAGCGCGACGACGCCGTGCCTTCGGGGCCGGAGGAGGCCGGGCCGGACAAGGTGGTCGAGGCGCTCGAACTCGCGCTCGACACGATCGAGGCGCTGGTGGCCGAGCGCGGCGAGGGCGAGAAGATCTGGGGTTCGATGATCAAGCAAACGCTCAAGCGTCGCCGTCCGGGGTTCAACGAGAGCTACTACGGTTTTCGCTCGTTCAACCGCCTGCTCGAGGAGGCGCGCGATCGCGGCCTGATCGAGCTCGAACTCGACGACAAGTCGGGCGGTTACACGGTGCGCAGCCTGAGCTGAGGCGCGTCGCGCGTGCCCGCCAGCCGATCCGCGACGGCCTGCGCGGTGCGTCTCGCCTCAGTCGCGAATCACGCGGATCGCTCCGGGGATCACTTCGATCCGCGCCGGCGTCGTTCCGAGCAGCTCGCCGTCGGCCTCGACCGCGCTCGCCGGCGTGCTTTCGATCTCCAGCGAGCGGGTCCTGAGCATCCGGACGTGCCGGCTGCGGCGCAGGCTTCCGTCGAACAGGCGGCGCAGTTCCCACAGCAGTTGGCCGCCGGTCATCGCGTCGATCTGGGTGACGTCGAGCAGCCCGTCGTCGATCCGCGCGTCCGGCGCCATTCGCATCCCGCCGCCGCAGTGGCTGCCCAGGCAGGCGAACACGGCGAGCGAGCGGCGCGCCGTCGCGCTCTCGTGTTCGGGGGCGATCGACATCTCGGGCGGGTCGAAGCTGCGGTGGCTGCGCAGCAGCTCGATCAGGTAGGCCCACGGCCCGGGCTTGCGATCCGCGAGGCGCTCGATCACGAATCCGTCGAAGCCCGCGCCCGCGACGTTGACGAAAACGCGCGATTGCGGACCGTTCGCCCCCCGGTAGTGCACGCGTCCGAGATCACACGGCTGCGACTGCGCTCGCGCCAGGCGCGCGATCGTCGCCTCGATCGAGGCGGAGGCGCCGAGCGAACGCGCCCAATCGTTTCCGGTGCCGATCGCGACCACGGCGAGCGTGAACGAGGACAGCGATCGGAGCTGCGCGTCGTCGCCGCGCGCGCGTGCGTATTCGGCGAGCCCGTTCGCCACTTCGTGCGCGGTGCCGTCGCCGCCGACCGCGGCGAAACGGACGATCCCGCGTTGCGCGCCTTCGCGGGCGAGCTGGGCGGCGTGTCCGGGGCGTTCGCTGATCACGATGCGTGCGTCGAGCGCGCAGCGATCGAGCGCCCGGGTCAGTCGTTCGGCGAGCCTCGCGCCGCGACCTCGACCCGCGGCCGGGTTGACCACCAACAGCCAGGCAGAGGCATCGGACATCGGCGCCGCTTTGCTCGTTTCAAATCAGGCGATTATAGGCACGGCCCGCGTTCGTGCCCTGCGAACCGAGCGCAACGAAGCGCGCAGCGAAGAGCGCGACGAAGAGCGCGACGAAGAGCGCGGCGATGATCGAAGCAATCGAACTGCAGGCGATTCCCCCCGAGGACGAGGCCCTGCGCCCGCGAATCCGCGCGTTTCTGGACGCGCACTGGCACGACGCGCCGGCAGCCGCGCGAGCGCGCTCGTGGATGGGTTTCGACGCGGGTTTCAGTCGCGCGCTCGGCGCGGCTGGCTTCCTAGGGCTGACCTTGCCGCGGGCCTACGGCGGTGCGGGTCGCAGCACGTTCGCGCGCTTTGTCGTCGTCGAGGAACTGCTCGCGCGCGGGGCGCCGCTCGCCGCGCACTGGATCGCGGATCGCCAGAGCGGGCCGATGATCGTTCGCTACGGCACCGAGTCGCAGAAGGCGAGCCTGCTGCCCGGGATCTGTCGCGGCGAACTGTACTTCTGCATCGGCATGAGCGAGCCGGACTCGGGATCCGATCTGGCGAGCATCCGCACGCGCGCGGTGCCCGATGGCGACGGGTGGCGGCTGAACGGGCGCAAGATCTGGACCACCAACGCGCATCGCGCACAGTGGATGATCGCGCTGGTGCGCACTTCGCCCGCCGGCGAATCGCGTCACGCGGGCCTGTCGCAGTTGCTGGTCGATCTCTCGCTGCCGGGAGTGGAAGTCCGCCCGATCCGCGATCTCACTGGCGACGCGCACTTTAACGAGGTGAGCTTCGACGACGTCAGGCTGGGCGCCGACGCGCTGATCGGCGTGCAGGGTGAGGGTTGGGCGCAGGTGAACGCCGAACTCGCGCTCGAGCGCAGCGGGCCCGAGCGGCTGCTCTCGAGCATCGCGGTGTTCGACGAACTGCTCGCGTGGCTGCGTCAGGGCACGCGCGGCGATCGCCACGCGCTGGCCGAGATCGGCGCGATCCACGGCGAGCACATCGTTCTGCGCGCGATGTCGGTCGGCGTGACCGCGATGGTCGCGCGCGGCGAGAATCCGCTGACCGCTTCGGCGATCGTCAAGGATCTGGGCACGCGGGTCGAGCAGCGGATCGCCGAGGTCGCGTCGCGACTCGCCGGAGCCGAGCCGCTCGATCCGGCGCCCGCGCCGCTGCTCGAGGCGCTCGTGTACACGACGCAGATGGCGCCGACGTTCTCGCTGCGCGGCGGTACGCGAGAGATCCTGCGCTCGATGATCGCGCGCGCGATGGGCTTGCGATGAGCACGAACGCGACCGCGATGGCCGAGGCCGGGCGCCAGCTCGCGGCTTCGATCGAGAGGATCCTGCGCGATCTCTGTCCGGCGAGCCTCGTGCGCGAAGCCGACCTTGCGGCGTCGGGCGGTGGCACGCCCGGCGCTGCCGATGCGTTGGTGGCGGCGTTGCACGCGGCCGGTTTCGACGCGGCGCTGGTCGACGAGAGCGGCGGCGGCGCCGGTCTCGGGTGGGCCGGCGTGCGCGCGGCGATCGAGGCCTGCGGGCGTTGGGGGGCGCCGGTGCCGCTGCCCGACACGATGGGCGCACAGGCGCTCGCGCGCCTCGCCGGAACCTCGCTCGCGCCCGGCTGGGCGGCGATCGCGAGCGGGCGGCTCTCGCAGCGACGAATCCTCGTCGAGGGCGTCGCGTGCTGGCCGCAGGCTCGCGCGCTCGTGGTCTCGGTTGCCGGGGACGATCGCGGCGAAGGCGTCGCGGTCTGGTCGTTTCCGTTGGGGGCTGCGGCGAGAGGGTGCGGAGTTGGGCGCGAAACACGGCGCGAAACACAGCGCGAAACACGGCGCGGAGCCGGGCGGGCTCAACGTCGCCGGCGAACCGCGTGCCGCGATCGCGCTCGATCCGGCGCTCGGCACACGCATCGGCTGGCTCGACGGCGCGGTCGACGCGCTGCACGTCGGCGCGGCGGTGCGCAGCGCGCAGATCGCCGGCGCCTGCGATCGGGTGGTGACGATCGCCGCCGATTACGCGCGCGCGCGTTTCCAGTTCGGCCGTCCGATCGCCGCGTTCCAGGCGATCCAGCAGGAACTGGCGCTGGCGCAGCAGTGGAGTTCGATGGCGTCGGCGGCCAGCGCGCTCGCCTTCTCGGCAGACACGGTGGCGCTCGACGCGACGCGCGTCGCCGCAGCCAAGCACGTGTGCGGCGAAGCGGCGGCGGTGTGCGCGCGCGTCGCGCACGCGGTGCACGGCGCGATCGGCGTGACCGCCGAATACGATCTGCAACTGCTCACGCGAAGGCTCTGGAGCTGGTCGACCGAGTTCGGGTCGTCGACCTACTGGGCGACGCGCCTTGGTGCCGGATTGCTCGCCGGCGGCGAGCCGCGCAGCTGGGACGAGGTGATCCGCCACTCGGGCGGTTGAAGCGGCCGGCGCGCGCTACTCGGGGAACCTCAGCCCGATACGGCTCGCCGCGATCACCGCTTGCGTGCGGTTGCGCGCGCCGAGCGCGCGCAGCACAGCGCTCACGTGCACCTTGACCGTGCCTTCGGCCAGCGCGAGCTGGCGGCAGATCAGCTTGTTGGGCAGCCCCCGCAGGATCAGTCGCAGCACGTCGATCTGGCGCTCGGTGAGTCCGAGGTGTCGGGGGTCGGAACTGCGCGAGTAGCCCGGCTCCATCCGCACGCGGATCGGCTGGTCGGTCGCGAGCACTTGGGGCGGTACGTAGGCGCAGCCGGAGGAGACCAGGCGCAGCGCGCTGCGGATCGCCTCGTTCGACAGCGTCTTCGGGATGTAGCCGATCGCACCGAGATCGAGGCAGCGCATGATCATCGGCGCGTCGACGTCGGCCGACATCACGACGACCGTGCACTCGGGGTCGAGTTCGCGCAGCGAAACCAGCGATTCGACGCCCGCGGCGTCGGGCAGGCGAAGGTCGAGCAGGATCAGGTCGAAGCGCTCGCCCGAGCGCAGGATGCGCATCGCATCGGACAGCCGGCTCGCATAGCGCACTTCGGTCTCGGGCGCGAGTTCTTCGAGAACCTCGCCCATCGCGCGCTGGATGATCGGGTGGTCGTCGACCACGAGAAAGCGCTTGCCCATGTTCCCTCCCCGGGACTGACCGGACGGCGTTCGGGTCCACCTGGAGCAACCGGGGACGCTGACGCCGACCTCGCTGCGGCCGCATTGTTGCACGGCTCTGACGCAAAACTAGCGCCCGCTCGGGCTGCTGTAAAGTAGAACGGATGGACGATGGCTGGCGATTCTGCGTCGCGCCGATGCTCGATTGGAGCGATCGGCACTGCCGGTACTTCCATCGATTGCTCACGCGTCGCACGCGCCTGTACACCGAGATGGTCAGCACCGCCGCGCTGGTGCACGGCGATCGCGCGCGACACCTGGAGTTCGATCCGAGCGAGCATCCGCTCGCGCTGCAGCTCGGCGGCAGCGATCCGGGCGAACTCGCGCAGTGCGCGCGCTGGGCCGAGCAGCGCGGCTACGACGAGGTCAACCTGAATTGCGGATGCCCGAGCGAGCGCGTGCAGCGCGGCGCGTTCGGCGCGTGCCTGATGGCCGAACCCGCCCTGGTGCGCGACTGCCTGGCCGCGATGCGCGACGCCGTGTCGATCCCGGTCACGATCAAGCACCGCATCGGCGTCGACCGCCGAATCGACTACGCCTTCGTGCGCGACTTCGTCGGCGAGGTCGCGGCCTCGGGCGTCGAGGTGTTCATCGTGCACGCGCGCAGCGCCTGGCTCGACGGGCTGAGCCCGAAGGAGAATCGCGAAGTTCCCCCGCTGCGGCACGACTTCGTTCACGCACTCAAGCGCGACTTCGCGCACCTGCGCTTCGTCGTCAACGGCGGACTCGAATCGCTGGACGAGGCCATCGCTCACCTCGAGCAGGTCGACGGCGCGATGCTCGGGCGAGCCGCCTATCACGATCCCTGGCTGTTGGCCGCGGTCGACGAGCGGCTGTTCGGTGCCGCACCCGCGGTCGGCGATCGCTTCGCGCTGATCGATCCCCTGGTGCGATACGCGCGCGAGCACGTCGCGGCCGGCGGTCGCCTGCGCGAAGTGACGCGCCACCTGCTCGGCCTGTTCAACGGCATGCAGGGCGCGCGCGCCTGGCGCAGGATGCTGTCGGACGCGCGCGAACTGGTCGCGAACGACCCGTCGCTGATCGAGCGCGCGGCGCGCGAAGTGTTGTCCCGCGCTCAGCCGGGCGCGCGCGACTCGCGCACGAAGGCGAGCGTGGCGACGAACGCCGCCAGCGACAGCAGCGCCTCGACCGATGCGAGCCGCGCGGAAAGTCCCGAATCGCTCAGCGCGCGCACCGCGGCCTCGCAGACATAGAGCAGCACCGCCATCGACCACCACTGGTAGGTGCGCACCCGTCGCGCGAGCAGCCCGCGCAGCGCGAGCGCAGCCGGAACGACCTTCAACGCGAGCAGCGATCCTCCCGGGCGCAGCGGCGCGAGCCAGAGTTCCCACGCCAGGCCGAGCGCGACGAGCGCGAACGTCGAGAACACCACGATCCGGGCGGCCCAGGCGCGCAGCCGCGCCGAGCGGGCGTCGCGCGCATCGAACCCGGCGTCGCGTGTGGTGTCGCGTGCGGGGTCGGATCGGGGGGAGGGGCCATCGGGGCGCAGGCTATCATGCGACGATCGACACAACCGGATCGAGTCCCATGACCGAGCGCGCGAGCGTATTCTCGCGCATGCGCGGGTTCGTGGTCGTTCTGCTCAGGCGCAGCGCGCGGCTGCGGCTCGGGCAGACGGCGGCCAGCCTAGCGTTCCTCTCGCTGCTCGCGCTGGTGCCGGTCGCGACGCTCGCCTTGTCGCTGCTGGGCGCGTTGCCGATGCTGGCGGAACTGCGTGACGCCGTGTTGCGCTTCGTGGCGTCCAACCTGCTCGTGCCGAGCCTGGCCGAAACGCTGGTGCGCTACCTGAACCAGTTCGCCGAGAAAGCGGGTGAACTGTCGGCGATCGGCGCGCTGGTGTTCTTCGCCACCGCGTTCACCGCCTTGCTGACGATCGATCGGACGCTGAACAGGATCTGGGGCGACGCGCCGGCGCGCCCGCTCGCGCGCCGGCTGACGCTGTACTGGACCTTCCTCACGCTCGGGCCGCTGCTGGTCGGAGCGAGCGTTCTGGTCAACGGCGCGATCGTCACCGAGATCCTGGGCGGAGTCGCTCTGCCCGCGGTGCGCAGAGCCTGGCTGCTGGCGGTGCCCTGGGCGACGACCCTCGCCGGGCTCACTCTGCTCTACCGGCTCGTTCCGAACGCACCGGTGCGCTGGCGCGACGCGATCGTCGGCGCGCTGTGCGCGGCGGTCGCGCTCGAACTGCTCAAACGCGGATTCGCGTTCCAGGTCGCGCGGATTCCGACCTACACGGTGGTCTACGGCGCCTTCGCCACACTGCCGCTGCTGCTCGTCTGGTTGTTCCTGCTCTGGCTGACGGTGCTCGGTGGCGCGCTGGTCACCGCTTCGTTGCCCGCGCTGCGCGGCGACCCCGATGCGGGTCTTCAGCAGGCGCCCGGACAGTGGTTCGCGCTCGGGCGATCGGTTCTGCTGCACCTCGCGCGGGAGCGTGCTCGTGCGGCGCCACCTGTCGCCGTGACGCAGCTGCGCGAGATCTTCTCCGGCAACGTCGTCACCGCGGAGCGGGTCGGGGCGATCCTGCGAGAGCTCGAGTACATTGACAGGTTCTGGATCGCGGGCGGCGCGCGCGACGAGCCGGAACGGGGAGAACCGCAGGACGCCCAGGTCTGGAGCGAGCGCTGGTCGCTCGCGCCCGAGGCGCAGTCGCGCACGCTGCGCCCTCTGTTCGAGCACCTCTGGCGTGGCCCCGCCACGCAGCGGATGGACCTGGCCGAGCTCGACGCCCCGCTCGCGCGGGCCGCGCAATCGCTCAGAACGGAATCCGGCCGATCAGGATGTCCTTGAACATCACCCAGTCGCCCGCGAGGCCGTACATCGGTTGCCTGAGCGAGGCGGGCTTGTTCTTCTCGAAGCCGAAATGCCCTATCCAGGCCATGCCGTAGCCCCAGACGAGTCCGATCGCCAGCCAGGATGGGTGTAGCGTGGTGATCAGCTGAAGGAGGCAGAACAGCCCGCCGAGTGTGCCGAAGAAGTGCATGCGACGGCAGGTGACGTTGCGATGCTCACCGAGGTAGAACGGGTAGAACTCGGTGAAGCTGCGAAACGGGATGTAGCCTCCGTCGGAGGTCGGCCCGGCCTTCGGTGCGGTGTCGTCCACTAGTCTCTCCTCCGTCACGCCGGATTTTCCGCATGCGCGGGATCCGATCTAGGCGTCTGACTTCAATGGTGACAGAAAGGTGCGCAGTGCGTCGAGTACCGCATCGGGGCGCTCTGCCATCGAGTTGTGACCGGCGCCGGGAATCGTCACGACTCGCGCATCGGGGCACGCCGCGATCAGCGCGCGCGCGGCTTTGGGGGGCGTCATCGCGTCGGCGGAACCGAGCACGAACTGCACCGGGCAGCGCAGCGACGCGGCGCGCTCGAGGGCGCGCGTATATGTATTGCAGGTGCTGAAATCGTTGAGCAGCACGCCGGGACGCTGGCGCTGCATCAGCCTGAGGTTCGCGACGAACGGCGAGAAGCCCGGCCCCGGGCTGCCGGGGCGGTGCGTGACTCCGCTGTGCGACCAGAGGTTGATCATCTCGAACGCCGCCTGCTCGTCGTCGCGCGCCGCCGAGAGCAGCGCGTCGGACACGGTCATCGGCGCGGCGGTCGCGACCATTACGAGCCGCGAGACCGAATCGGGCGCGCGCGCGGCGGCCTCGAGCGCGATCAGCGAGCCCATGCTGTGTCCGATCAGCGCCGCGCGCCGCGCTCCCGCCGCGGAGAGCAGCGCCAGCACCCAGTCGGCCATCGCCTCGATCGTCGTTCGCGGCGAACCAGCGCTTCGGCCGTGCCCGGGAAGGTCGGGCGCGAGCACCGAGAAGCCGTGGTGCGCGAGGTAGCGCGTCTGCAGGCCCCAGACGCTGTGATCGTGTTGCGCGCCGTGGATGAACACGAGCACCGGTAGCGTCGGGTCGAACGTCCGGCTGCCGGTGTAGGCGTAGGCCGGCTCTCCTTCGACGACGAGATCCAATGTGTCAGCCTCGCTCGGCGGCGCGAAAAGCGCCCTTGAGGTCGGCGATCAGATCCTGTGCGTCCTCCAGGCCGACCGACAGGCGCAGGGTGCCCTCGCCGATGCCGGCGGCGGCCAGCGCGGCGGCGTCCATCCTGAAGTGGGTCGTCGATGCCGGGTGAATGACCAGCGAGCGCGCGTCGCCCACGTTCGCGAGGTGCGAGAAGATCCGCAGCGCCTCGACGAAGCGCCGCCCTGCGGCCCGGTCGCCCTTCAACTCGAAACTGAACACGGCGCCACAACCGCGCGGCAGAAGGCGTCGCGCCAGCGCGTGGTCCGGGTGCGAGGCGAGTCCCGGATATGCGACCTTCGACACCATCGGATGGGCCTCGAGGAACTCGGCCACGCGCTGCGCGTTGGCGACGTGCGCCTGCATGCGCAGCGACAGCGTCTCCACGCCCTGCAGGATCTGGAACGCGTTCATCGGGCTCATGCACGCGCCGAAGTCGCGCAGTCCCTCGCGTCGCGCGCGCAGCAGAAACGGCGCGACGGTCGACTCCTCGGCGAATACCATGCCGTGGAAGCCTTCGTAGGGCGCGGTGAGTTCGGGGAACTTGCCCGACGCGTGCCAGTCGAAATTTCCCGAGTCGACCAGTACGCCGCCAACGACGGTGCCGTGACCGCAGAGGAACTTCGTCGCCGAGTGATAGACGAGGTGCGCGCCCAGTTCGAAGGGACGGATCAGGTAGGGCGTCGTGAAGGTCGAGTCGACCAGCAACGGCACCCCGTGAGACTCGGCGATCTGCGCCACGACCGGGATGTCGAGCACGTCGAGTCCCGGATTGCCCAGCGTCTCGCCCAGCAGCAGTCGCGTGTTCGGGCGCAGCGCGTCGCGCCAGGCCTGCGCGTCGCGCGGGTCGACGAAGGTGGTCTCGATGCCGAAGCGGCTGAGGGTGTAGTGCAGCAGGTTGTGCGACCCGCCGTACAGCGCACGCGAGGCGAGCACGTGAGAGCCGGCGCCGGCGAGCGTCGCGATCGCGAGGTGCAGCGCGGCCTGTCCGCTGGCGGTCGCGATCGCGCCGACGCCGCGTTCGAGCGCGGCGATGCGTTCCTCGAGCACCGCCACCGTCGGGTTGCTGATGCGCGAATAGACGTGCCCGGACTGCTCCATGTTGAACAGCGCCGCCGCCTGGTCCGAATCCTGGAACACGAACGCGCTCGACAGGTAGATCGGCGTCGCGCGCGCGCCGAAATCGGAGTCGGGGCGAGCCCCCGCGTGCAGCGCGAGCGTGTCGAACGCGTGGTAGTCGGGCTGGCTCATGCGGCGATGCTAGCACGCGTGGTTTGGCCAAACACGGTGCGCCCGATTAGGATGAAGGGCCCGCGAACAGTACGCTGCGGGCGTCCTTGGAGGTGGGGCTTCGATGGGGGAACGGCAGGTGGGCACGGTCCGGGTCGCCGGACTCGATCAGCGCGATCTGCGACTGATCGGCTTCGTCCTGCGTCACAGCCTGTACAACCGCTTCGACTACAGGCTCGAGGGCGAGGACGCGCCCGAAAGCGACCCGCACGAACCCGACCTGGCGCTGGCGAATCCTCGCGAACCCGCGGGAGCGAGGCTGTTCGCGATGCTCGACGCGGCCGGGGCGCGCAGCGAACGAATCGAACTCGTCGCGCGCGGCGCCGTCGCGACGCACACCGACACGGTCGCGCTCGACCGGCTCGCCGTTCAGTTGCTGCCCGCGTTGAATCGCGCATTCGAGCGTCGCCTCGCGGCGCGGGCGAGCGCGGCCGAAGCGGCGACGCGAGCTGAGGCTGAATCGGCGGACGAGGCGGAGGCTGAATCGGCGGACGAGGCGGAGGCTGAAACGACCGGCGAAACGACCGGCGCGGCAGTGACCGAAGCGGCCTGCGTGCTCGTGGTGGACGACAGCCCGACGGTGCGCCGCCAACTCGGCATCGCGCTGGACCGCCTCGGGCTGCGCCACGAGTCGGTCGGGTCGGCCGAGCAGGCGCTCGAGCGACTGGCGGTCGGGCAGTTCGACCTGGCGCTGGTCGACGTCGTGATGCCCGGCACCGACGGCTACCGCCTCACGCGCGAGATCCGTCGCGACCGACGCATCAGGCATCTTCCGGTGATCATCCTGACCAGCCGTTCGTCGCCGTTCGACCTGGCGCGTGGTGCGCTCGCCGGGTGCGATGCCTATCTGACGAAACCGGTGCCGTTTCGCGCGCTCGAAACGGCGGTGCGAAAACAGCTGCGGCGCGCGCCGCGTGGCGCCGCGCGCGAAACCGGCGCGTCGCCGTCCGGTGATACCGGCGCGGGCTTCGAGAACACCGGTGCGTCGCGATTGGCGCGGCTCCTCGGGCGATGACCACGAAGCGCTCGGCATGAGCGACGCGACGACCCCGGCGGTGCGCGCGTTCGGATTCACGCTCGCCGGCGTCGATCTGCTGCTCGATCCGCACGACGACACGCAGTACCTCGCCGACGCCGTCGTCTATCCGCTGTACCTCGCCCCGGCGACTGTGCTGGGACTGGTCCAGGTGCGCGGGCAACCGGTACCGGTGCTCGACGCGCGCGCGGCCGCGCACGGACTCGCCCGGCGCAGCGGCGAAGTTCAGGTGCTGGTGGTCGCCGGCGGAGGCGACGCCGGCGCGCTGCGCGTCGATCAACCGCCGCGACCGGTCGACCTCGGGCCCGAGGCCGGCGACGCGGCGCGGGCTCTGTCGCCGGATCGGGTCGTGCCCAAACCCGAGTGCGCATTTTCCGGTGCGCTGCGCGACTCTCTGGTCGATGTCGACGGGCGCCGCTGGTGGCGCTTCGACGCGACAGCGCTGTTTCGCGCGCTGGCCGGGGCATGACGGCCACTCCCTCGCGCCAGACCGTGCAGGTGCGCACGCTTTCCGGCCTGCGCACGATGTGGCTCGCGACCTTGCTGACGCCGCTGGTCGTGCTCGTGCTGGCTGCCGCGGCGCTCTGGTACACGGCCGAGCTCGGGATGATCGCCGCCGACGTCGCGCTCGGCGTGCTCGCGCTCGCTGCCGCCGTCGCGCTGCTCGCGAGTGGTGCGTTCGCGTTCGCGCTCGGACGGCGCTTTGCCGCCGAGGTGATCGAACCGGTCGCGCGCCTGCGATGGACCCTCGCGAGGGTGACCGCGGGCGACATGCTCGCGCGTGCCGAGCTCGACGGCGACGACGACCTCTCGCGCGTCGCCGGCGCGCTCGACGACCTGCTCGAGTATCGGATCCGCGGCCTGGAGACGATCTCGCGCGAGGGCGAGGAGCTCAACGATTCGGTGATCGCGATCATGCAGGCGGTCGGAACGATCGCGACGACGAAGGACCTGACCATTCGAGTTCCGGTGACCGAAAACGTGACCGGCGCGATCGCCGACGCGCTGAACCTGTTCACAGAGGAGACACGCCGGGTGCTCGTCAACGTGCGCGATGTCTCGCACCAGGTGGCGCAGGCGACCGTCGCGGTGCGCACGCAGTCCGAGAACGCGGCGCACGCGGCCGCGCGCGAGCAGACCGAGGTCGAGATCGCCGCGCGCGAACTCGCCGGCGCAGCGCTCGCGCTGGAGTCGATCGCCCTGCGCGCACGCGCCGGCGATGCCGCGGCCGACCGGGCGGTGCAGGCGACCGACGCCGCGGTGCGCAGCGTCGCGAGCACGGCACAGGGAATCGCGCGATCGCGAGCGTTGATCCACGAGACCGAGAAGCGCATCAAGCGCCTGGGCGAACGCTCGCAGGAGATCGGGCAGGTGGTCGGGATGATCCAGCGCATCGCAGAGCGCACCGGGATCCTCGCGCTGAACGCGGCGATGCAGGCGCTCGCGGCCGGAGAGGCAGGGCGCAGCTTCGCGGTGGTCGCCGACGAGGTCAAGCGCCTGTCGGAGTCGGCGCGCGAGTCGACGCGACAGATCGCTTCGATGGTCAACTCGATCCAGACCGAAACCGGCGATACGGTGCGTGCGATGAACCAGGCGATCGCACAGGTGGTCGAGATCAGCCGGCTCGCCGAGACCGCGAGCGAGGGCATGAGCACCAGCCGCGACGAGACCGGCTCGCTTGCGGACGGCGTTCGCGACATCGCTCGCACCTCCGAGGAGCAGGCGCGCGTCGGCGGCGCGCTGCTCGAGCGCGCGAGGATCATCCAGGAGGCCAGCGGCGAGAGCGCGCAGCAACTGGCGATGCAGGCCACG
This sequence comes from uncultured beta proteobacterium, assembly GCA_963696745.1. GTDB lineage: Bacteria > Pseudomonadota > Gammaproteobacteria > Burkholderiales > Burkholderiaceae_E > Quisquiliibacterium. Next base: position 310,668 of record CAVOLL010000010.1, on the reverse strand, counting down.
CAGATCGCGCGACTGGTCGATTGCGCGCGCGCGCTGCTCGACGAAGTGCGGGTGTTCCGCCTCACCGACGACTCGGTCGGCGCCGAGGATGAGCGATGACCGATCCGACCCGAACCGGCGAACGCTTCGAGCGCCTCGGGCCGGCGGCCGTGGGCCTGCTCGCGCCGATGCTGGTCGACGATCCGCTCGACGACCCCGCTGGCTTCGCCGTAGCGTTCGTCGCCGCCTTCGAGGAGTGCGCGACGGTCGCCGATTCGCTCGGGCTGCGTTCGCTGAACTACCTCGCCCCGCTGATCTCCCCGTACCTGCGCCAGCACTCGCTCGCCGCGAACTGGCGTCAGGTGTTCGCGAAGCTCGAGCCGTGGATCGGCGACATGGTCGCGTTCTGCGCCGGCGAACTCGACCCCGATCAATCGGCGGAACTGGTCAAGGTCCTGCCGGAGTGGCCCGAGTTCCCGCAGATCCCGGAACGCTTCCTGCACCTGATCGAAGTGCGCCTGCGCGACGACGCGCGCCGACTCGCCACCGGGACTGCGGGCGAGCGCGACGACGGATTTCCGGTCGTCGATGTCGCGCTCGCGCCCGCGCTTTCTCTGGACGCGGGGTCGGCGCAACTGACGGTGGCGCGCGACGAACTGGACCTGCTGACCGAGGCGATCGACGCGCTCGCGTTGCAGCTCGAACTGGAGCGATCGTCCGAGCCGATGTCGCGCGGCGCTGGCGAGAGCTTTCGCGAGCACCTCGATTCGCTCGCCGCGGCGCTCGTGCACATCGGCTTCGACGCGCTGGCGCAGGCGCTTGCCGCGCTTGCCAAGGCGAAGGCCGCGGCGCGCGCGACCGGCTGGCCGGCGGCGCTGGTGCGCGCGCTGCGTGCCTATTTCGAAGCTCCCCGGCCGGAGTCGGCTCGGGCACTCGTCGAGTGTCTGGCTGATCGAGACGCGCCGGTGCGCTTCGACCCGGACTCGCTCGCCGCAATGCAGCGGCAGCTCGCGAGCCCGCTGCTCGTGCAATCGCGCCGGGTCGACTCGGGCGTGCGTGCGATCGCCGCCGCCGACCTCTCGCTGGAGATCCCGGCCGATGCCGATACGCAGGTCGTCGACCACCTGCGCCGCGAGCTGCCGGCGCTGAGCGCGCAGTTCTCGACCAGCGTCGATCGCATCCTCGAGGGTTCGGTCGACGCGCTGGGCGAGGCACGACGGATCGCGCACACACTCAAGGGATCGGCGGTCACCGTGGGCGTGCGCGGTGTGGCGACTCTCACGCACCGGCTGGAAGACCTGCTGCAGCTTCTCGACGAGTCGCGCAGCCAGCCCGCGCCGCTGCTCGGGGTGGCGCTCGCCGAGGCGGCCGACTGCCTGGGCCAGATGACCGACGCGGTCGCCGGGCACGGCGAGCCGCCGACTGACGCTCTCGTGGTGTGCGAGTTGCTCGCCGATTGGGTGCGTCGCCTGGCGCCTCCCGACACGGCGTCCGATCGGGCCGAGACGCACGCCGAGATCGAGGTTCGACCCGAAGCCGGCGGTGCGGTGTGGCGGGGTGACGACTCCCGGGCGGCCGACCGGCAAGAGACGATGGCGGACGACCCTGGCGAGCTCGGTACGGGTGAGGCAGGGGCAACGACGGTCGACGCGCCAGAGCCCGACCGGGGCGCGCTCGATCCGGTTCTCGGCGACGCCGCCGCGGCCGGCGCGCCTTCCGCCGATGTGGCCGATGCACATGCGGCCGATGCATACCCGGCCACCTCGGACGTTGCCGCCAGCGTCGTGGCGGGCGAAGCCGTCGACACCGGCATCTTCGGTGCGCTCGCGGATTCCGCCGCGGCGCAATCAACGCGATCGCGCGCCGGCGAGCAGCGCGAGGGCCCGGCGCAACCGGAGTCCTCCGCCGACGAGTCCGCGTTGCGCGTACCGGCTTCGCTGGTCGACAGGATGCTCGACCTCGCCGGCGAGGCGGCGATGGTGCTGGCGCAGGTGCAGGAGCAGATGCGAGAGCTCGGGCTGACCCACCGCGCGGCGCGCGGCGCGTCGGAGCGCCTGTCGCAGCTGTGCGGCGAACTCGATCGCGTGGTCGACTCGCGCGGCGCGACGCTCGAGGTGCGCAACGCCGGGCGCGAGTTCGACCCGCTCGAGCTCGACGAGTTCGACGAGTTGCACACGATCTCGCGCCGCATCGCCGAAGTCGCCGCCGACGACAAACTGCTCGAACGCCAACTCGAACGACAGTTGCTCTCGGCGGGCGATTCGGTAGGGCGGCTCGAACGTGTGCAGACCGACCTGCGCGAGGCCGTCGTGCGCTCGCGGATGATCCCGGTCGCGGCGATCGCGGGGCGGCTGCAGCGGGCGGTCCGACAGGCGGCGCGGATCTCCGGCAAGTCGGTGTCGCTCGAGCTGATCGGCGAGGACGTCGGGATCGACGCGCAACTGCTGCAGGCACTGGTGGATCCGTTGACGCACCTGCTGCGCAACGCGGTCGACCACGGAATCGAGGATCCGCTCTCGCGCGCGCACAGCGGCAAACCCGCGCTCGGGCGCGTGTCGCTCGTGTTCTCGCGGCACGGCCAGAACCTGTCGATCCGTTGTCGCGACGACGGTCGCGGGCTCGACTACGCGGCGATCGGCGCGCGCGCGACCGAACTGGGGCTGCGCGAGGCCGGCGCCGGCGCCGGCCCGGACGCGGGCGAACTCGCCCGGGTGATCCTTCGCCCCGGCTTCTCGACGCGGCGCGCGGCGACCGAACTCTCGGGAAGGGGGATCGGGCTGGACGTCGTCTCGAGCGCGGTCGCTCGCCTGCGGGGAACGCTACAGGTCGAGTCGATGCCGGGCGAGGGCGTGAGCGTTCTGGTCGTCGTGCCCGAGAGAATCGCGTCGCTTCCGGTGATGGTGCTGCGCGCGGCGGCGCACGTGCTCGCGCTATCGATCCGCGGCGTCGGTTCGATCGTCGCCGCGCAGCCGCTGCTCGACGACGGCGCCGGACGCCACAGCTTCCTGCTCGAGGGCGCCGAAATCGAGGCGGTGCGGCTCGACCAGGCGCTGGGCCTTCCCGCCGGGTCGCTGCGCGGCGACGGGCATCCGGGAACGACGCTCGCAACGGGTGGCCAGACGATCGACGGCGCGTCCGAGGTGATGATGATCGTCGAGCGCGACGACGGGGTGCGCGTCGCCGTGCTGGCGCCCGAGTCGACCCAGCCGAGGAACGTCGTGATGCGCCCGTTGCCCGAGTGGTTTCCGCGCGAGGCGGCGATCGACGGCGCGACGGTGCTCGGCGACGGCGCGGTGGCGCCGGTGATCGACCTGCCCGCGTTGCTCGCGCGCGCGAGGGGGGCCGAGACGACGATCGCCCCGGACGAACCCGACGACCATGCGCCGCGCTGCCTGGTGGTCGACGATTCGGTGAGCGTGCGCCGTGCGATGGAGGCGTTTCTCAAGGATCTGGGCCTGAGCGTCGAGTCGGCGGCCGATGGCGAGGAGGCGCTCGAGCGATTCGAGCGCAGCGTTCCCGATCTCGCGATTCTCGACCTGGAAATGCCGCGAATGAACGGGCTCGAGCTCGCCCGCGCGATTCGCCAGAGGAGTGTCGGGCGCCGCGTTGCGCTGATCATGATCACCTCGCGCGGGTCGGACAAGCACCGCGAGATGGCGCTCGCTGCCGGGGTGGACGCGTTCATGACGAAGCCCTACACCGAGGACGAGCTCGCCTCGCAGATCCGGCGCTGTCTTGAACCGGACGCGCCGCTGGGCTAGGATCGGAGCAGAAACGAGGGAGACGCGAATGCAGGTCAGCGAGATTCTGCGGGTCAAGGGAAGCACGCTATACACGGTCGGCCCGGAGACGATGCTCTCGGACGCGGTGATCACGATGGCCGACAACGACATCGGCTCGCTGGTCGTGATGGACGAAGGGCGAACTGCTGGGCATCGTGACCTTTCGCGAGGTGATGCGCGTGCTCGCGAAGCGCCAGGTCGAGCACCGCGACGGCCCGACGCCGCCGGTGGCCGAGATCTGCGTGCGCGAAGTGATGAATCCCGCGCCCAGCATCGCCACCCCGTCGATGGACGTCAACGACCTGCGCCGGACGATGATCGAGTCGCACCAGCGCTACTTTCCGGTGATGGACGGCGCGACGCTGCTCGGCGTGATCTCGTTTCACGACGTCGCGCGCGCGGTGCTCGAGGAGCAGAGCTTCGAGAACCGCATGCTCAAGGCCTACATCCGCGATTGGCCCGCCGAAGGTTGAGCGCGCGGCGCGAAGCCGGGATTCGCTAGAATCCGGTCGATGCGCATCCTGGTCAGCAACGACGACGGTTACTTCTCGCCCGGGCATAGAGGCCCTGGTCCGGGCGATCGGCGATTTCGCCGAGGTCACGGTCGTCGCGCCCGAACGCGACCGCAGCGCGGCGTCGAACTCGCTCACGCTCGATCGCCCGCTCTCGGTGCGCCGCGCCGCCAACGGCTTTCTCTACGTCAACGGCACGCCGACCGACTGCGTGCACGTCGCGGTCACCGGGCTGCTCGACGAACGGCCCGATCTCGTCGTCTCCGGCATCAACGACGGCGCGAACATGGGCGACGACACGATCTACTCGGGCACCGTGGCCGCGGCGATGGAAGGCTTCCTGCTCGGTATCCCGGCGATCGCGTTCTCGCTCGCGCCCAAGGGCTATGCGCATCTCGACTGCGCGGCCGGGTTCGCCGCGCGAACTGGTGCGCCGGCTCGGGCCGAAGCTGGTCGACTCGCCGATGCTGCTCAACGTCAACATGCCCGGCGTCGCACGCGCCGAGGTGCGCGGCGTGCAGGTCACGCGGCTGGGCAAGCGCCATGTCGCCGAACCGGTGATCCGCACCGAGAACCCGCGCGGCGAGACGGTCTACTGGATCGGCCCGGCGGGCGCCGCGAAAGAGGCCGGGCCCGGCACCGACTTCCACGCGGTGGCGCAGGGCTGGGTGTCGGTGACCCCGCTCGAGATCGACCTGACCGGCGAGCGCTGGCTCGAGCCGGTGCGCGCCTGGCTCGCCGATTGAGGTCGCGATGACGGTTCGACGCGGCGTGCAGGCGCTACCAATCGCAACCGCGGCAGGCGCGGTCCGCGGCGGGCACCGTCGCCGGGATCTCCGGCGATGGCGTCCGAGCGTGCCCGCCAGCGGATGATCACGGCTCTTCGCGCGGCGGGAATCCGCGATGCCGACGTCCTGCTCGCGATGGACCGCGTCGCGCGGCACCTGTTCATCGACCCGGCGCTCGCGAGCCGCGCCTACGAGGACGTCGCGCTGCCGATCGGCCACGGGCAGACGATCTCGCGCCCGAGCACGGTGGCGCGGATGATCGAGACGGTCGCCGCGACGATTCCGGCGGGGCAGCGGCGCAAGGCAAAGGTGCTCGAAGTCGGCACCGGCTGCGGCTACCAGGCGGCCGTCCTGGCGGCGATCTTCGGCGAGGTGATCTCGATCGAGCGGCGTGCGCGGGCTGCAGGACAGCGCGCGCGCCAACCTGAGGGCGTTGCGCCTGCGCGAACCTGCGCCTGGTGTTCGGCGACGGGCGGCTCGGCGCGCCGAGCGCGGCGCCGTTCGACGCGATCGTGGTCGCGGCGGCCGGTGATGCGATCCCGGAAGACCTGCTGCTGCAGATGAAGGTACCCTCACGGCTGATCGCGCCGATCGAGGCGTCCGGAAGGCAGTCGCTGCACCTGGTCGAGCGCGTCAGCGCCGACGGCTGGCATCTGACGGTGCTCGACGCGGTGCGTTTCGTGCCGCTGCGCGCCGGCACCGTCTGAGCAGCATCGCGCGGGCTACAACGCGGCGCCGAGCCGCACGAACGACAGGAATTCGAACGACGATGCAGATCAAGATCCGACGAGCGCTGACGGTGGTGGCCACGCTTGCCGGCGTTGCCGCGTGCGCGTCGCCTGGCCCGGCGCCGGTCGAGCCCAGGACCCGGCCGGTGCCGCAGGCGCAGCGCGTGCCGGTCGTGCCGACCCCCGTACCGGCTCCGGTCGTTCCCGCGACGCCACCCGTGGCCACGGCCCCGGTCGGGCCGACGATCCAGTCGGTCGCCGGTGCGACCATCGAGCGTCGAGTCGCGCACGTCTGAGCGGCCCCGAGCCGCGAGCGATCGTCGCGCCGACGCTGGTCCGATCCGAGCCGCGTGGCGACAAGCTGCCATATTCGGACACCGCGCTGGCCGAGGTGCGCGCCGCTGTGCCACGCGCCCAGGCCCGAGCGCGCAACCGGCCGACGCCGCGGCCGAGCCGGCGCGCAGCGCCGCCGCCGGTCGCGTCCGCAGTGCCGGCCACGCCGCCCGAGCGCGCGGGCGACGGCGCCGACGTTTCGCGTGGCCCGCACGCGGGCGGATCGTTCAGGGCTTCTCCGATCCGCGGCAGCATGGGGATCTCGATCGCCGGAAACCTCGGCGATCCGATCGACGCGGCGGCCGACGGTCGCGTGATCTTCAGCGGCCATGGCCCGCGCGGCTACGGCAACCTGGTCATCGTCAAGCACGACGCCGACACCCTGTCGGTCTACGCGCACAATCGCACGCTGCTGGTGAAGGAGGGCGAGAACGTGACGCGCGGACAGCGCATCGCCGAACTGGGCGACTCCGGCACCGACCGCCCGAAGCTGCACTTCGAGATCCGCAAGTCGGGCAAGCCGGTCGATCCGCAGAAGTTCCTGCCGGCGCGCTGATGACACCGGTGCTGGTGTTCGACATCGAGACGATTCCCGACGTCGAGGGGATCAGGCGGCTGTGGGCGTTGCCTGCGACGATGCCCGACGCGGAGGTGGCCGAACTCGCGTTCGAGCGCCGCCGCGAGAAGACCGGCTCGGATTTCCTGCCGCTGCACCTGCACCGCGTGGTCGCGATCGCCGGGCTGTTTCGCGACGGCGAACGGGCTGCGCGTGCGCAGCATGGGCGCGCCGGGCGACCCCGAGGCCAAGCTGATCCACGCCTTCTACCGCGACGGTCGAGCGCTACACGCCGCAACTGGTGTCCTGGAACGGCAGCGGCTTCGACCTGCAGGTGCTGCACTACCGCGGGCTGGTCAACGGCGGTCAGCGCCGCGCGCTACTGGGAGATGGGCGAGGACGACGCGAGTTTCGCTACAACAACTACATCTGCCGCTATCACACCCGTCACCTCGATCTGATGGACCTGCTCGCGCTGTACAACGGTCGCGCGCCAACGCGCCGCTGGACGAGCTCGCGAAGCTGTGCGGCTTTCCGGGCAAGCTCGGCATGGACGGCGCGCAGGTCTGGCCCGCGTTCCAGCAGGGTCGGATCGGCGAAATCCGCGCCTACTGCGAGACCGACGTCGCCAACACCTGGCTGATGTACTGCCGGTTCCAGTTGCTGCGCGGGGCCTGGGACGCCGAGCGTCACGCCGCCGAGATCGCTCTCACTGCGCGAGACGCTCGGCGAGCTCGACGGCGAGCACTGGCGGGAGTTCCTGCAGGCCTGGCCCGATGCCGCGTGACGAGGAGCGGGTGCTCGAGGTCGAGTCGCTCGACCTCGAGGCCCACGGCGTCGCGCGACGCGACGGAAAGGTGGTGTTCGTGCACGACGCGCTTCCCGGCGAGCGGGTGCGCGCGCGCACGCTGCAGGGTCAAGCCGCAGGTTCGACGTCGCACGCACGATCGAGGTGCTGCGCGAGAGCAGCCTCAGATCGCGGCCGCGCTGCCCGCACTTCGGCGTGTGCGGCGGTTGCTCGATGCAGCACCTCGACGCACGCGCGCAGCTCGCGATCAAGCAGCGTTCGCTCGAGGACCAGCTCTGGCACCTCGGCAAGGTGCGCGCGCGAACCGTCCTGCGCCCGATGGCCGGTCCGGCCTGGGGCTACCGTTACCGGGCGCGCCTGTCGGTGCGCCACGTGCCGAAGAAGGGTGGTGTGCTGGTCGGGTTTCACGAGCGCGGCTCGAGCTACGTGGCCGACATGCGCGAGTGTCACGTGCTGCCCGAGTGCGTGTCGCGCGCTGCTCGTTCCGCTGCGCGAGCTGATCGGCTTCGTTGCGGATGCGCGACCGGATGCCGCAGATCGAACTCGCGCTCGGGCGCGGGGAAGCGGCCGGGTTGATCCTCGCGCTGGTCTTTCGCGTGCTCGATCCGGTCGAACCGCAGGATCGCGCTGCGCTGGTCGCGTTCGCGCGCGCGCACCGATTCGAGTTGTGGTTCCAGCCGAGCGGTCCGGACTCGATCGAACTGGTCGATTCGGCGGGTCGCGTCCGATCCGGCGGTCTCGCGGTTAGCGTACGACCTGCCGGAGTTCGGCGTCACGATGCCGTTTCGCCCGACCGATTTCACGCAGGTCAACCACCGGATCAACGAAGTCCTGGTCTCGCGCGCGCTGCGCCTGCTCGCCGTGCGCTCGACGAACGTGTCGCGGACCTGTTCTGCGGGCTCGGCAACTTCAGCTTGCCGCTGGCGCGCCGCGCCGCGTCGGTGCTCGGCATCGAAGGCGCGCAGTCGCTGGTCGATCGTGCGCGCGCAGCAGCCGATATGAACGGTTTGGCCGATCGGGTCGATTTTCGGGTCGCGAACCTGTTCGAGACGACGACCGCGCAGTGGCGGGCGCTGGGCGCGTTCGACCGTGTGCTGATCGACCCGCCGCGCGAAGGCGCGCTCGCGCTGGCGAGCGCGCTCTCGGAAGATCGGCACAAGCCGCGCCGCATCGTGTACGTGTCGTGCAACCCGGCGACGCTCGCGCGCGACGCCGGGCTGCTGGTTCACACCGGTGGTTTCGTGCTCTCTGCCGCGGGAGCGATCGACATGTTCCCGCACACCTCGCACGTGGAGTCGATCGCCGTGTTCGACCCCGCCTGAGACGGCGCTAGTCGCTGTCGCCGCCGAAGATCCCGAGGAGCGCGAGCAGGTTCGCGAACACGTTGTAGACGCTGATGTACACGCCCAGCGTCGCGACCACGTAGTTGGTCTCCCCGCCGTTGACCACGCGCTGCAGGTCGACCAGGATGAACGCCGAGAAGATCAGGATCGCGAGTGCCGAGATCGTGAGCATCAGCGCCGGCATCTGCAGCCAGATGTTGGCGATCGCCGCGACGAAGATCACGAGAAAGCCGACGAACAGCCACTTGCCTAGTCCGGTGAAGTCGCGTTTGGACACGCTGGCAACGGTGGCCATCACCGCGAAGATCGCGGCCGTGCCGCCGAACGCGGTCATGATCAGGTTCGCGCCGTTGCTCATGCCCAGGATGTGCCCGATCAGGCGCGAGAGCATCAATCCCATGAAGAAGGTGAAGCCAAGCAGCAGGGCCACCCCGACGCCGCTGTCGCGGTAGCGGTTGATTCCCCAGAAGAAGCCGAAGGCGACCGCGAGGAACGCGATCAGGCCGATGAACGGGTTGCCGGCGAACAGCGAGAAACCGGTCTTCACGCCGACCCATGCTCCGAGTACCGTGGGCACCATCGAGAGCGCCAGGAGCCAGTAGGTGTTGCGCAGGACGCGATTGCGGCGGGCTGCATCGACGACGCCACCCGCCGATCCGAATCTGGTGGCCGCGGGTTGCTGGTTGAATGCCATCTGGTGATTCTCCGATTGTCAGGAAACTGAAAGATAAGGGCTATGGTGCAGGATATCAATGGCTGGCGAAACGCGCTCGACGCGACGCCCGGCGCCCGCGCCACCCCCTTTTCGCCGGGCCATGCGGCAACGCGTCATGGTAAACTCCAATGTTCGGCAAAATACCGAAATATTTGTGCTAAACGCTTATTTTCCAACGATTTTTTGATCGGCGCACGGTCGCCGGGAACAGTTCACATGGCCATCGAACGTACACTTTCCATCATCAAGCCCGACGCGGTCGCGAAGAACGTCATCGGACAGATCTACGCGCGCTTCGAAGGAGCCGGACTGAAGGTGATCGCGTCGCGCATGATACATCTGTCGCGCCAGCAGGCCGAAGCTTTCTACGGCGTTCACCGCGAACGGCCGTTCTTCGACGATCTGGTCGCGTTCATGATCTCCGGCCCGGTCATGGTGCAGGTGCTCGAGGGCGAAGGTGCGATCGCGAAGAACCGCGACCTGATGGGAGCGACCGACCCGAAGAAGGCCGCCGCCGGGACGATTCGCGCCGACTTCGCCGACAGCATCGACGCCAACGCGGTGCACGGTTCCGACGCCGCCGAGACGGCGGCGACCGAGGTCGCCTTCTTCTTCTCGACGCTAGAGATCCACTCGCGCTGAGCCTGCGCGCGGCGCGATCCGAGACTGTTCACCGATGTCGCAGTTGCTCAACCTGCTCGAACTGGACGCGAAGGGGCTCGAGCAACGCCTGCGCGGGCTGGGGCGAGCGGGCCTTTCGCGCGCGCCAGCTGATGCGCTGGGTGCACCAGCGCGGCGCCGACGACTTCGACGCGATGACCGATCTCGCGAAGGCGTTTCGCGCCCGACTGTCCGAGTCCGCGACGGTTCGCGCGCCGAGCGTGATCCGCGACCACGTGTCGCGCGATGGCACGCGCAAGTGGTTGCTCGACGTCGGCGTGGGCAACGCGGTCGAGGCGGTGTTCATTCCCGAAACCGACCGCGGCACGCTGTGCGTGTCCACTCAGGCCGGCTGCGCGGTGAACTGCCGGTTCTGCTCGACCGGCAAGCAGGGCTTCTCGCGCAACCTCGCGGTGTCCGAGATCGTCGGCCAGCTCTGGCTGGCCAACCGCGCGCTCGGGGCGCACTCGCCGCCCGCGGCAGGCGACGGCGACGGCGCCGGTCCGGCCCGACGGCCGATCACGCAACGTGGTCTTCATGGGCATGGGCGAACCGTTGCAGAACTACGCCGCGACGCTGGCTTCGCTGCGCCTGATGCTCGACGACAACGCCTATGGGCTGTCGCGACGGCGCGTCACCGTCTCCACTTCGGGCGTGGTGCCGATGATCGACCGCCTTCGCGAGGATTGCCCGGTCGCGCTCGCGGTCTCGCTGCACGCGCCGAACGATGCGCTGCGCGACGACGCTGGTGCCGCTGAACCGGAAGTACCCGCTCGCCGAGCTGATGGCCGCGTGTCGCCGCTATCTCGCCGCCGCGCCGCGCGACTTCATCACCTTCGAGTACGTGATGCTCGCCGGCATCAACGACAGCGACGCGCACGCGCGCGAACTGCTCGCCTGCACCGAGAGCGTTCCGTGCAAGTTCAACCTGATTCCGTTCAACCCGTTTTCCGGTTCGGGGCTCAGCCGCTCGGACGACGCGCGGATCGCTTCGTTCGCGCGAGTGTCTGGGCGACGCCGGCGTCGTGACGACGGTGCGGCGCACCCGTGGCGAGGACATCGACGCGGCGTGCGGGCAACTCGCCGGCGAGGTGCGCGACCGCACCGGACTCGCGCAGCGAAACCGCGCGTCGACGACGCTGCTCGAGGTGCGTTGATGAATCGATTCGCGTTCACGCTGTGGCTGCTTCTCGCGGTGGCGCTCGCCGGGTGTGCCGCGCCGCCGCCCGCCGGGTCCCCGGCGAGCGGCGTGCAGTCCACGCCCTTGCCCGATTCGTCAGAGGAGAGCGAGCAGCGGCGCAGGGCGCGAATCCGGCTCGAACTGGCGGCGACCTACTATCAGCAGGGCAACTACGCGGTCGCGCTGCACGAGTTGCGCCAGGCGCTCGCGATCGAACCGGACTACCCGCAGGCGCTCGGGATGCTCGGTCTGGTGAGCATGGACCTGGGCGACAATGCGCGCGCCGAAGAGAGTTTCCAGAAAGCCCTCAGGCTCGCCCCGGGCGACAGCGAAATCAACAACAACTACGGCTGGTTCCTGTGCAACACCGGGCGCGAGAAGCAGTCGCTCGAGCACTTCCAGCGCGCGCTGCGCAATCCGCTGTACACGACGCCCTCGCGCCCGTTGCACAATGCCGGCATCTGTTCGCTGCGAATCGGTGACGAGGCCGCGGCAGAGGCGTACTTCCTGCGCGCGTTCCAGCTCGATCCCCGCAATCCGGTCGCGATGTTCAATCTCGCCGAAATCTACCTGAAGCGCCGCGACGCCGAACGCGCGCGTTTCTATTCCCAGCGCCTGCTGGCAGCCTACGACCCCAACGCGCAGGTGCTGTGGCTCGCGCTGCGCGTCGAGCGCCTCGCCGCCAACCGCGACGGTGAAGCGAGTCTCGCCGCGCAGTTGCGCCGGCGATTCCCGGCGTCGACCGAGGCGGCGCGACTCTCGCGCGGCGAATTCGGAGACTGAGTTTGTCCGAGCCGATCCAGACCGTCGAGCAACTGGTCGCCGCGCGCGAGGCGCGGGGCTTGAGCGTCGCCGACGTGAGCCAGCAACTCAAGCTCGCCACCAGGCAGGTCAACGCGATCGAGCAGGGCGACTGGGAAGCACTGCCCGGACCGGCGTTCACGCGCGCGGTGCTGCGCGGCTACGGCCGGCTCCTGGGAGGAGACGTCGAGGCGCTCGTCGCCGGCGTGTCGGGAGCGGTGACCGAGAGCGACCTGCGCCCGGCCGCTTCGCTCGACGAACCGATCCGGGCACGAGGCGTGTTCGGTTTCGGCAGTGGCGGGTCGGGGACCTCCTTCGCCTGGGTCGGCCTGGTCGTACTCGGGCTCGTCGCGCTCGCGCTGTTCTTTGGCGGCGAGGGCGGGTTGAGCAACCTGCGTTCCTGGATCGGATCGCCCGACGACGGCGCGGTCGCCGTCGGGCCCGACGCGCAGCGCGCCGCCGCGCCCCAGGCGAACGGCACCACCACGACCCAGGTCCCGCTGGGTCCGGTCGCTCCGGCGACCGCGACGGACGACGCGAGGCGGGCGCAGTCTGGTGCCCCGGCAACGGCGCCGACCGGCGCGGACACCCGATCCGCGGACGCGGTCGCGGCTTCGGGTGCCAGGTCGTCCGCCGCGCCCGCCACCTCGGGAACCGCGGGATCGTCGGGCACCGCGGGATCAGCGGGAACAGCGGGATCGTCTGGCACCGCTGGTTCGCCGGGCTCGTCAGGTTCGCCGGCCTCATCGGGTTCACCGGGTTCGCCAGGTTCGCCGGCCTCGTCGGGTTCACCGGGGTCCGCGACCGCGACCGCCGCCGCGGCGCTCGGCGCGCAGGGCGCGGCGTCGGTCACCGCTCCCGCCCCGGCGGCGTCACCGCGCGCCGGCGCGGGCGAGCGCACGATCACGCTTCGCTTCGAGCGCGATTCGTGGATCGAGGTTCGAGGCGCCGACGATTCGGTGCTGGTGAGCGGAACGCAGCCCGCGGGAACGACGCGCAGCATCGCGTTCGCCGATCGCGCGTCGCTCGTGATCGGCAATTCCTCTTTCGTAAAGGTCGAGCTGGACGCGAAGCCGGTGGACATCGGCCCGCGCTCGCAGGCCGGCGTCGCGCGGTTCACCCTGCCATGAACACGACGCCGAACGCGCCAATGGCGATCGGCTGTCTCGCCCGCCGGACGTCGCGCCGGGCACAGGTGCGCTGGGGCGCGCGGGTGGTCGAAATCGGTGGCGGCGCGCCGGTCGTCGTGCAGTCGATGACCAACACCGATACCGCCGACCCGATCGCGACCGCGATCCAGGTGCGCGCAGCTCGCGCGCGCCGGCTCCGAACTGGTGCGCATCACGGTCAACTCGCCGCAAGCTGCGGCCGCGGTGCCCGCGATCCGGGAGCAGCTCGACCGGATGGGTGTGGACGTGCCGCTGGTCGGCGATTTCCACTACAACGGACACAAGCTGCTCGCCGAGCATCGCCGACTGCGCGCAAGCGCTCTCGAAGTACCGGATCAATCCCGGCAACGTCGGCACCGCGCAGTCGCGCGCGACGACAACTTCGCGCGGATGATCGAGGTGGCCTGCCGCTGGGACAAGCCGGTGCGCATCGGCGTGAACTGGGGCAGCCTCGACCAGGCACTGCTGGCGCGGCTGATGGACGAGAACGCGGCGCGCGCGCTGCCGTGGGACGCGCGCGAGCGTGATGCGCGAGGCGCTGGTCGCTTCGGCGATCGAGAGCGCGCAGCTCGCCGAGCAGCGTGGGCTCGCACGGCGACGCGGATCGTGCCTGTCGGCCAAGGTGTCGAGCGTGCAGGACCTGATCGCCGTCTATCGCGAGCTGGCCGCGCGCTGCGACTACCCGCTGCATCTCGGCCTGACCGAGGCCGGAATGGGCAGCAAGGGGATCGTCGCGTCGACCGCCGCGCTGGCGGTGCTGCTGCAGGAAGGCATCGGCGACACGATCCGCGTCTCGCTCACGCCCGAGCCCAACGGCGATCGCACCCGCGAGGTGGTCGTCGCGCAGGAGATCCTGCAGACGATGGGCCTGCGCGCCTTCGCGCCGCTGGTCGTCGCCTGCCCGGGGTGCGGGCGCACCAGCAGCACGTTCTTCCAGGAACTCGCCGCACAAGATCCAGCGCCTACCTGCGCGCGCAGATGCCGGTCGTGGCAGGCGACGCTACCCGGGCGTCGAGTCGATGCAGGTCGCGGTGATGGGCTGCGTGGTGAACGGCCCCGGCGAGAGCCGGCACGCCGACATCGGCATCTCGCTGCCCGGCGCCGACGAGGCGCCGGTGGCACCGGTGTTCGTCGACGGCGAGCGCACGGTCACGCTCAAGGGCGAGCGCATCGCCGAGGAGTTCCAGGCGATCGTCGACGACTACGTCAGGCGCCGCTACGCCCGCGCGGGCGTCGCCGCGAAGGCCGAAGCGCCGCAAGCCTGGCTCCGGCGCGCGATACGATGAGCCAAGACCGAGACAGATCCAGGCGCGTGCGCGGCATGAACGACGTGCTGCCGGACGACGAGCGCTCTGTGGCGGCGGTTCGAGGAGGCGGTCGCCGGGTGCATGCGCGGCCTACGGCTACCGCCGGATCCGCACGCCGATCGTCGAGCACGACGCGGCTGTTCGTGCGCGGCATCGGCGAAGTCACCGACATCGTCGAGAAGGAGATGTACTCGTTCACCGACGCGCTCAACGGCGAGCAGCTGACGCTGCGCCCCGAGAACACCGCCGGCGTCGTGCGCGCGATCGATCGAGCACAACCTGCTCTACGACGGCCCGAAGCGGCTCTGGTACGCGGGCCCGATGTTCCGCCACGAGAGGCCGCAGAAAGGGCGCTACCGGCAGTTCCACCAGGTCGGCGCCGAGGCGCTCGGCTTCGCCGGGCCGGATGCCGACGCCGAGGTGATCCTGATGTGCCAGCGGCTGTGGGACGACCTCGGGCTCCACGGCGTGCGCGCTCGAGATCAACTCGCTCGGCGCAGGTCGACGAGCGGCGCGCGCACCGCGACGCGCTGATCGCGTACTTCGAGGCGCACCGCGCCGAACTCGACGAGGACGCGCGCGGCGGCTCTACAGCAATCCGCTGCGCATCCTCGACACGAAGAACCCGGCGATGCAGTCGCTGGTCGAGGCCGCCCCGCGGCTGACCGATTACCTCGGGCCGAGTCGCGCGCGCACTTCGAGCGGCTGCAGGCGCTGCTGCGCGCGCAGAACATCCCGTGTCGGATCAACCCGCGGCTGGTGCGCGGGCTCGACTACTACAACCTGACCGTGTTCGAGTGGGTGCGCGCGGACGGCGCTCACCGTCTGCGGCGGCGGGCGCTACGATCCGCTGGTCGAGATGCTCGGGGGCAAGCCGGCGCCGGCCTGCGGTTTCGCGATCGGCGTCGAGCGGGTGCTCGAACTGATGCGGCGCGCGGCGACGGCGCCGACGCTGGCGCAGTGCGACGTCTACGTCGTGCACCAGGGCGACGCGGCCAGCTCGGCCGGCGCTCCAGGCGGCGGAACGGCTGCGCGACGCCGGGCTCGACGTCGTGCTGCACTGCGGCGGCGGCGGGTTCAAGGCGCAGTTCCGGCGCGCCGACGCGAGCGGCGCGTTCCTCGCGGTGATCGTCGGCGAGGACGAACTGGCGCGCCGGCGAGGTGTCGCTGAAGTGGCTGCGCGCCGAGGCGCGGCGACGGCGGCAGCGGGTCGCGCAGCGTGCGGTGGCCGCTCGATCGAGCTCATGGCCGACGCGGGTGATCGACGCGCTCGCCGGCGAGAACGAAGCAGCGCCAGGCACGATGCCCATTGACAGCGAACAGGAGCGTCGGGCGATGGCCTACGACTTGGAAGAGCAGGAACAGATCGACCACGCTGCAAGGCATTCTGGAACCAGTACGGCAACTTCATCCTCACCGTCGTCACGGTGGTGCTGCTGGCGATCGCGGGCTACCGCGGCTGGGGCTGGTACCAGGCGCGACAGGCCGCGCAGGCATCGGTGGTCTACGGGCAGCTGCGTCGCGGCGGCTCGAAGCGCAAGGACGTCGCCAGGGTCCGCGACACCGCCGGAACGATCTTCGAGCAGTACGGCTCGACCGCCTACGGCCAGATGGCGGCGCTGCTCGCGGCGAAGGCGTACTATCGAAGCGGGCGACCTGAAGGCGGCGAAGGCGCCGCTGCAGTGGGCGGTCGAGAACGCTCCCGACGACGGAGTTCCGCAACGTCGCGCGGCTCAGGCTGGCCGGGCTGCTGCTCGACGAGAAGGCCTACGACGAGGCGCTCGCGGCTGCTGGCGGTCGATGCGCCGGACAGCTTCGCCGGCGAGTTCGCCGACCGCCGCGGCGACGTGCTCGTCGCGCAGGGCAAGCGCGACGAGGCGCGCGCCGCGTATCGAGCTCGCGCTCGAGAAGCTCGACGCGCGCAGTCCGCTTCGCCGGCTGGTTCAGCTCAAGCTCGACGGGATCGCCGGGGAGTCGTCGTGATCCAGCCGATACGACAGTCGTCCGCGCGCGCGCGCGAAGCGCTGTGTTCAGTTCCTGGCGCGCGCCGGGAAGTCGTGCGCGCTCGCTCGCGCGTGCGCGCTGCTGTCGTCGGCGGCTCTCGCTCGGCGGCTGCGGCAGCTTCTGGCCGTGGTCGGGCCCGAGCAAGCCCAAGATGCCCGAGCCGCCGGCGGTCAGCGGCGCCGGTCGCGGCGCGTCTCGCCTGGACGCACCGGATCGGCGCCGTCGCGGGACGGCTTCACCCCGGTGGTCGGCCGGCGGGCAGCGTCTACGCGGCGTCCGTCGCACGGCACCGTGGTGCGGCTCGACGCGGTCACGGGCGACGTTCGTCTGGCAGGTCGACGTCGGCACGCGCGCTGAGCTCGGGCGTGGGCGCGACGGCGAGCATCGTGGTCGTCGCGGCGCGCGACGGATCGCTGATCGCGCTGGACGCGCAGGGCCAGCGCAAGTGGGCCGTGCCGCTCGGCGCGGAAGCGGTGACGCGTGCCGGCGGTCGGGCTCGGCCTCGTGATGGTGCGCGCGAGCGACAATCGCGTCCAGGCCTTCGACGACCGACACCGGCAAGCGGCGCTGGACGCTTCCAGCGCCAGAACGCCGCCGCTCGTGCTGCGACAGACCGCGTCGATCGCGATCGCGCCGGGCACCGCGTACGTCGGCCTGCCGGGCGGTCGGCTGGTGGCGCTCAGCCTCGAGACCGGCGCGCTGCGCTGGGAGGCGGCGGTCGCGCCAGCCGCGCGGCGCGACCGAGATCGAGCGCATCGCCGACGTCGTCGGTACGCCAGCTGGTCAGCGGGCGCGAAGTCTGCGCGGTCGAGCTACCAGGGCAGGCTCGGCTGCTTCGACGCACCGAGCGGGCGCGTCCGCTGTGGTCGCGCGAGGTCTCCAGCGCCCGCGGGCTCGACGTCGACGCGCGCTGCTGGTCGGCATCGCCGACGACGGCGACCGTCTCCACGCGTTCTCGCGCACCGGGAGCGAGCGTCTGGCGGCAGGACAAGCTGCGCGCGGCGCGGTCGTCTCGGCGCCGCTGTCGATCGGAGCCGGTGCGTGCGTGGTCGGCGACTGACCAGGGCTTCGTCCACCTGCTGTCGCGCGACGACGGCGCGATCGCGGGTCGGTTTCGCCACCGACGGCACGCCCGATCGTCGCCGCGCCGGTGGCGAGCGGACGCCTCGCGATCGTCCAGACGCGCGGCGGATCGCTGGTGGGAATCGCGCTCGAGTAGCGCGCGAACTCTGCCGATGACGGTCGACGGTACGCGCCGCGACCAGGTGTCGCGTGATGCGCGGTAGCCGGTGCTGGCGCTCGTCGGCCGCCCGAACGTCGGCAAGTCGACGCTGTTCAACCGCCTCACGCGCAGCCGCGATCGGCGATCGTCGCCGATCGCCCCGGCCTGACGCGCGATCGCCACTACGGTCGGGCGCGTCTGGACGAACACGCCTTCATCGTGATCGACACCGGCGGATTCGAACCCGCAGGCCAAGGACGGGCATCGAAGCGTTGATGGCGCGCCAGGCGCGCCAGGCCGTGCTCGAAGCCGACGTCGTCGTGTTCATCGTCGACGGTCGCGCCGGACTGACCGGCCACGACGCGCAGATTGCCACCGAACTGCGCCGCAGCGCACGCCAGCTGCTCGCTCGCGGTGAACAAGACCGAGGGCATGCCGCGCGAGTCGGTGATCGCCGAGTTCCACTGCGCTCGGACTGGGCCGATCCGCTCCCGATCTCGTCCGCGCACGGCGAAGGCGTGCACGAGCTGATCGAGGCGGCGCTGGCGCCGGAGTTCGCGGCGCGCGTCGCGCCGACCTCAGCCGATCATCGGTCCGAGGCGCAGTCGGAGGCGCAGTCGGAGGCGCGATCGGAGGCGCGATCGGAGGCGCGATCGGAGGGCGATCGGAGGGCGAAGTCCGGGCGAGCAGGCGGGCGACGAAGCACCCGACGCGCCGGTTCGCGTGAAGGTCGCGGTCGTCGGGCGGCCGAACGCCGGCAAGTCCACGCTGATCAACACGCTGATCGGCGAAGAGCGCCTGATCGCCTTCGACCAGCCCGGCACGACCCGCGATGCGGTCGCGATCGAGTTCGAGCGTGCCGGCAAGCCCTACACGCTGATCGACACCGCGGGCGTGCGCCGCCGCGGCAAGGTGACCGACGTGATCGAGAAGTTCTCGGTCGTCAAGACCCTGCAGGCGATCGAGGACTGCAACGTCTGCGTCCTGCTGATCGACGCGACCGAGGGCGTCGCCGAACAGGACGCGAGCATCGCCGGGCTACATCCTCGAGGCCGGGCGCGCGGTGGTCGTCGCGGTCAACAAGTGGGACGCGATCGCGTCGCGAAGACCGCGCCCGGCTGAAGTCCGAACTCGAACGCAAGCTGCACTTCCTCGGCTTCGCGCGCACGCACATGGTCTCGGCGCTGCGCGGCACCGGCGTGTCGGCACCGTGATGCGCTCGGTCGACGACGCGTTCGCCGCCGCGACGCGCAAACTGCCCACGCCCAAGCTCACCCGCGCGCTGATACGAGGCGGTCGAGCACCAGCAGCCGCCGCGGCGCGGACCGGTGCGCCCGAAGACTGCGCTATGCGCACCAGGGCGGGCAGAATCCCCCGATCGTCGTGATCCACGGCAGCGCGCTCGACGCGGTGCCCGAGACCTATCGCCGCTACCTCGAAGGCATGGTTTCGCGACAAGTTCGCGCTCGAGGGAACGCCGTTGCGCATCGAGTTCCGCAATTCGCGCAACCCCTACGTCCAGTAGGCCGTTCCTCGCCCGAAGCGCGCGCGGCACCGATACGCATGGCGACGCGCACGGCGACGCGCACGGCGACGCGCACGGGTGCGCGCACGGGGCTGCACGCATGGCTCCGGCCCGCATGGCTGACGCATGGCTGCACGCACTGGCTGCACGATGCTCGCACGCGGCGCGCACGGCTGCACGAAGCCGCGCGACGCGGCCGTGCTTGCGCTCGGTCATAGCCACCGGCGCTCGAATGCGGGTATATTCATCGATCGACTTCGGCCGCAGGGCTTGAAGTTGTCGCGGTACGCCCCCACAACACTACAAGACGGAAAACGGAGCCGACATGAGCAACAAAGGGCAGCTACTACAAGACCCGTTCCTGAACCTCCTGCGCAAGGAGCACGTACCGGTGTCGATCTACCTGGTCAACGGCATCAAGCTGCAAGGTCAGATCGAATCGTTCGACCAATACGTCGTGCTGCTGCGTAACACGGTCACGCAGATGGTCTACAAACACGCGATCTCCACGGTCGTGCCGGCGCGCGCGGTCAACTTCCAGCAAGAAGGCGCAGAAAGCTGAACGCGCCGCAAGCCCTTGCCCTCACCGTCCTGTTGCTCGGAGTCGGCTTCGGCTTCGGCGCCGCCCGCTCCGACGATCGCTCGCTCGACGAGACTCGACGGCGCTGGCCGCGGTCGGCGGGCTTGCTGCCGGTCGAGCGGCTAGCGCTGCGCCGCCCCCGTCAGGACGCGGCGCTGTGCATCGGCTCGCGGCAAGGCCGAGGAGATCGGCGCGCGCTGAGCGAGGCAGTCGCGTCGACTGCGTCATCTTCGACACACCCGCTTTCGCCGGTGCAGCAGCGCAACCTGAACCGGCTCTGGGGCGTCGCCGGTCCTCGACCGCACCGAACTGATCCTGGACATCTTCGCGCAGCGCGCGCGCAGCAACGAGGGCAAGCTGCAGGTCGAGCTCGCGCGGATCGAGCACCAGCTCGACGCGGCTGGTGCGCGGCTGGACCCACCTGGAGCGCCAGCGCGGCGGGCATCGGCCAGCGCGGCGGCCCGGGCGAGAAGCAGATCGAGCTCGACCGCCGGATGCTCGATCAAGCGCGCGCGCCAGCTTGCGTCTGCAGACTCGGCAAGCTCGAGCGCCAGCGGCGCACGCGCCGGCGTCGCGCGCGACCGCCGCGGCGCTTTCACGGTGTCGCTGGTGGGCTACACCAACGCCGGCAAGTCGACGCTGTTCAACGCGCTCACCGGCGCCGGCACCTACGAGGCCGACCAGCTGTTCGCGACGCTCGACACGCTCGACCCGCCGGTTGCGGCTGCCGCACGGCGTGCGAGATCGTGCTGTCCGACACGGTCGGTTTCGTTCGCGACCTGCCGCACCAGCTGGTCGATGCGTTTCGCGCCACGCTCGAGGAGACCGCGCAGGCCGACCTGCTGCTGCACGTCGTCGACGCGGTCCGCGCCGGAGCGCGAACCAGCAGATCGAGCAGGTCGAGCGCGTGCTGCGCCGAGATCGGGGCCGACGCCGTGCCGATGCTGGTCGTGCTCAACAAGATCGACCTGACCGGCCTCGAGGCCGAAGCGCATCGCGACCCCTGTGGTACGATCGAGCGCTTGCTCGCTGAGCGCTCGAACCGGTGCCGGAATCGATCGCTGCGAGACGGCGCTCGCGGAGCGTGCCGAGGCGGCACGAAGCGGGCGGCGAATCGCTGTCGACCCCCGAGTCGGTCGCGACCGACCAGGAGCCGCTTCCGACGCCCCGGATGGCGACGAACTCGGCAAAGCGCGGGCACAGGCGCTTGCCTGAAGATCCCGAACATTTCCAACCATGCGACAGATCGATCCGCAGGATCTTTTCGCTCAACGACCCCGGCTGGGGCCGCGGGCAGGGGCCGGACGGCGGCGACGGCGGCCGCGGCACGGGCAGCGTCCGCCCAGCACAGCGACGGCCCGCCCGACCTCGACGAGCTCTGGCGCGATTTCAATCGCGCCTCAACGGTATGTTCGGCCGCTCGCGCGGCGGCGGCGGCGGCCGCCGCCGCCCGGGCGCGGGCGGCGAAGGGCCCGTCGTTCAAGGGCGCGGGCGCCGGCGTCGGCCTGCTCGCGCTGGTCGTGGCGCTGCTCTGGCTGGGCAGCGGCTTCTACATCGTGCCGGAGGGCCAGGCCGCGGCGTCCTGCGCTTCGGCGAGTTCAAGCACCTGATCGACCGCGCCGGCTTCACCTGGCGCATTCCGTATCCGATCGAGACGCACGAGCTGGTCAACGTGCAGCAGCTGCGCCAGGTCGAGGTCGGCTATCGCAACAACGTCAAGAACAAGGTGCTCAAGGAATCGCTGATGCTCACCGAGGACCAGAGCATCGTCGACATGCAGTTCGCGGTGCAGTACCGGCTGGGCGACCCGGTGGCCTGGCTGTTCAACAACAACTCCGGGCCCGGTCGCCCGAAGAACTGATCCGCCAGGCCGCCGAGACCGCGATGCGCGAAGTCGTCGCGCGCGCGCGGCGTCGACCAGGTGCTGTACGAGGAGAAGGAAGCGGTCGCGCAAGGACGCCCGAGTGCTCATGCAGTCGATCGTCGACAAGTACAAGGCCGGCATTTCGGTGGTCGACGTGACGATCCAGCAGGCGCAGCCGCCCGAGCAGGTGCAGGCCGCGTTCGAGGACGCGAACAAGGCGGCGCAGGACCGCGAGCGCCTGATCAACGAAGGGCGCGCCTACGCCAACGACGTGATCCCGAAGGCGCGCGGCGACGCCGCGCGCCTGGGCCAGGAGGCCGACGGCTACAAGCAGCGCGTGATCGCCTCGGCCGAGGGTGACGCCAGCCGTTTCCGCCAGGTGCTCACCGAGTACAGCAAGGCACCGCAGGTCACGCGCGAGCGCATGTACCTGGAGACGATGCAGCAGGTCTTCACCAACACGAGCAAGATCTACGTCGAGTCGCGCGCGGGCAGGCAACCTGCTGTACCTGCCGCTCGACAAGCTGATGCAGCAGGCCGGCGCCGACGCCAGGCGCGCGCCGGCGCGCCGGCGGCGCCGGTCGATCGAGCCGATCCGCACCTGAACCGCCCCGCGTGCGTGACGCGGTCGCGCGTCGCGCGACCGCGACGCCGGACGCTGAGGAGCGCACCGACATGAACCGAATCATTCCCATCATGCTTGGCGTCGCTGGTCTGCTGCTCGGCGCTGCTCTCGTCCACCGTGTTCGTCGTCGACCAGCGTCAGTTCGCCGTGGTCTACGCGCTCGGCGAGATCCGCAAGGTCATCGACAAGCCCGGCCTGCACTTCAAGCTGCCGCCGCCGTTCCAGAACGTGCAGTACTTCGACCGGCGCATCCTCACGATCGACACGGCCGACATCGACCGCTTCATCACGTCCGAGAAGCTCAACATCCAGATCGACACCTTCGTGAAGTGGCGCATCGTCGATCCCGCGCCAGTTCGTGCGCTCGGTGCAGGGCAGCGAGCTCATCGCCAGCGACCGGATCTCGCGCAGCCTGCGCGACGCGCTGAACAACGAGATCGCCAAGCGCACCGTCTCCGACGTGATCTCCGGAACGCGCGACGAGATCACCGAGAACGTTCGCACCAAGGTCGACGACGACGCGAAGGAGCTCGGCGTCGAGATCGTCGACGTGCGCCTCAAGCGCGTCGACTTCGCGCCCGAGGTGCTCCGAGCGCGTGTTCGACCGGATGCAGTCCGAGCGCAAGCGGGTTGCCAACGAGCGACGCGCCACCGGATCGGCCGAGTCCGAGAAGATCCGCGCCGACGCCGACCGCCAGCGCGAGGTGATCCTGGCCGAGGCGTATCGCGACGCGCAGAAACTGCAAGGGCGAGGGCGACGCGAAGGCGGCGTCGATCTACGCGGCGGCGTTCGGCCAGAATCCGGAATTCGCCAGCTTCTATCGCAGCCTCGAGGCCTACCGCGCGTCGTTCCGATACGCGCTCGGACGTGCTCGTCCTCGACCCGTCGGCCGAGTTCTTCAAGTACTTCAAGGGTGCATCGCCGACGCTGCCCGGCGCGCGCGAAGTAGCGAAGCGCGCGATGGGCGAGTCCGCTGGTTCTCGCGATCGGGCTGGTGCTGGTCATCGAGGGGCTGATGCCGCTGGTCTCGCCCGGCGCAGTGGCGCGCAGCGGTCGCGCGGATCGCCGCGCTGCGCGACGGTCAGATCCGCTTCGTCGGGCTTGGCGCGGTCGCTGCTCGGCGCTCGTCGCTGATATTCCGTCGCCTCGGCCACCTCGGCAGCAGCCGCCACCGTGCCCAGCACTGGCTGCTTCCCGAGAGCATCGCCGACGTCCTGCCGTCCGAGGCGCGCGCGATCGAGGAGCTGCGCCGGCGCCTGCTCGACCTCTACCGGCTCTACGGCTACGAACTGGTCATGCCGCCGATGCTCGAGTACATCGAGTCGCTGCTCACCGGTTCGGGGCGTCGACCTGGCCTGCGCACCTTCAAGATGGTCGATCAGCTCTCGGGCCGCACGCTCGGGCTGCGCGCCGACATGACGCCGCAGGTCGCGCGAATCGACGCGCACCTGCTGAACCGCAACGGGGTCGCGCGGCTGTGCTACGCGGGCTCGGTGCTGCACGCGCGCCCGGCCGGGCTGCTCGCGACGCGCGAGCCCTTGCAGACTCGGCGCCGAGATCTACGGTCACGCCGGGCATCGAGGCCGACCTCGAGGTGATCGAACTGATGGTCGCGCTCGCTCGAGGCCGCCGGGGTCGCGCGCGTGCGGCTCGACCTGTGCCACGTCGGCATCGTGCCCGCGCTGCTCGCGCTCGACGCGTCGGGTCGATCGAGGCCGAGGCTCTACGCGTGCCTGCAGCGCAAGGACGTGCCCGGGCTGCGCCGACCTGCTGGCGGAGCGCCGCGCCGGTCGTGCGCGACGCGCTTCTGGCGCTGGTCGACCTGTACGGCCGGCTCGATGGCGCCGATTCGGTGCTCGCGCGCGCGTCGCGCCAGTGCTGCCGCGGCTGCCGCGGATCGCAGCCGCGCTCGACACGCTCGAGCGGCTCGCGCGCGCACGCCTCTGTGGCAGCGCCACCCGCAGGTCGAGCTGTTCGGTCGACCTGGCCGACCTGCGCGGCTACCGCTACCACACCGGCGATCACCTTCGCCGCCTACGTCGACGCGAGTCCGAACGCGGTCGCGCGCGGCGGGCGCTACGACGACATCGGCGCGGCTTTCGGGCGGGCGCGGCCGGCGACCGGATTCTCGCTGGAGCTGCGCGAGCTGGCCGCGCTGGCAGCCGGCGAGGAGCCGTGCGGCGGCGGTGCGTCGCGCCCTGGTCCGACGACCCGCGCTGGCCGAGCAGGTGCCGGCGTTGCGCGCGGCGCGGCGAGATCGTGGTGCAGCGTCCTGCCGGGGCACGAGCACGAGCAACAGGAGTTCGCCTGCGATCGCGAGCTGGTTCTCGACGATCGGGCGGCTGGCGGATCGTGCGCGAGCGACTCGCGGCTGACCGATCGAAGCGGCGCGCGCGTTGCGCGCTCATCGAACGGAACGGAGCATGGGAAAGAACGTCGTGGTCATCGGCACCCAGTGGGGCGACGAGGGCAAGGGCAAGATGGTCGACTGGCTGACCGAGTCCGCGCAGGGCGTGGTGCGCTTCCAGGGCGGGCACAACGCCGGGCCACACGCTGGTGATCGGCGGGCGCAAGCAGGTGCTGCGGCTGATTCCGTCGGGCATCCTGCGCGACGGGCGTCGATCTGCTACATCGGCAACGGCGTGGTGCTGTCGCCCGAGGCGCTGCTCCAGGAGATCGAGCGAACTCGAGGCCGCCGGCGTCTCGGTGCGCGAGCGCCTGCGCATCAGCGAGGCCTGCCCGCTGATCCTGCCGTATCACGTCGCGCTCGACCAGGCGCGCGAGGCGCGCAAGGGCGACGCCAAGATCGGCACCACCGGCCGCGGCATCGGACCGGCCTACGAAGACAAGGTCGCGCGGCGTGCGCTGCGCGTGCGCGACCTGTTCGCGCCGCAGCGCTTCCGCGAGCGCGTCGCCGAAGTGCTCGACCTGCACAACTTCATGCTGCACCACTACCTCGGCGCCGACGCGCTCGACGCCGCCGAGGTCGCCGACGGCGCGCTGGCGTTCGCGCGAGCGCGTCGCGCCGATGGTGGCCGACGTGCCGCGCGCTGCTCGCGCAGGCGATGGCGCGCGGCGACAACCTGCTGTTCGAGGGCGCGCAGGGCGCGCTGCTCGACGTCGATCACGGCACCTATCCGTTCGTCACCAGCAGCAACTGCGTCGCGGGCGCCGCGGCGGCCGGGGCTGGCGTCGGGCCGCAGGCGCTGCACTACGTGCTCGGCATCACCAAGGCCTACACCACCCGCGTCGGCTCCGGCCCGTTTCCGACCGAACTGTTCGACGACACCGGCAAGCATCTGGCCACCAGCGGCAACGAGTTCGGCTCGGTCACCGGGCCGGCCGCGGCGCTGCGGCTGGTTCGACGCGCCGGCGCTCAAGCGCTCGATCCAGCTCAACGGCGTGACCGGCCTGTGCGTCACCAAGCTCGACGTGCTCGACGGCCTGGCGGCGGTCAAGATCTGCGTCGGGTACCGCGAGAAGGGCAGCGGCGGGCGCCCACGATCGACATGCTGCCCTTCGGCGCCGAAGCGGTGGCACTGCTCGAGCCGGTGTTCGAGGAAATGCCCGGGCTGGAGCGACTCGCACCTTCGGCGTGCGCGACTGGGACGCGCTGCCGGCCAACGCCAGGCGCTACCTGCGAGCGCCTCGCGGAGCTGGTCGAGGCACCGATCGACATCGTCTCGACCGGCCCGGACCGCGACGAAACGATCCTGCGTTCGCCACCCGTTCCACTGAGCGGCACGCGGCCCATGAAGGATCTCTACGTCTCCTGGGACGAGTACAACCGGCTGATCGAGAAGCTCGCGCTCAAGGTGCTACGACTCGGACTGGTCGTTCGACGCGATCGTGTGCCTGGCGCGCGGCGGGCTGCGCGTGGGCGACGTGTTCTCGCGGCTGTTCGACAAGCCGCTGGGCGTGCTGTTCACCAGTTCGTACCGCGAGGACGCGGGCACGCAGCAGAGCAGGCTGCATGATCGCCGAGCATCTGTCGCAGCGCCGAGCCGCTGCCCGGCGCGCGCTGGCTGCTGGTCGACGACCTGGTCGACTCCGGCGCGACGCTCGTCGAGGTGCGTCCCGCATGATCCGCGCGCGCTACCCGCAGGTGAGCGAATTGCGCACGCGCGGTGATCTGGCGCAAGGGCGCGTCGGTCGCCGAACCCGACTACTGCATCGAGTACCTGCCGACGCAATCCGTGGATCCACCAGCCCTTCGAGGAGTACGACCACATGCGTCCGGCCGATCTCAAGGCCCGGTACGGCAGCTAGTGCGGGGAGCTCGAAACCGTGACTGCGAACCGGTGGCGATCGGCGCGCGGCGATGCGCGAAAACGACGAAAGCCTGCTCGCGCAGGCCTTCGGTAATCTGGTGCCCAGAAGAGGACTCGAACCTCCACAGTGTTGCCACCGCTAGGACCTGAACCTAGTGCGTCTACCAATTCCGCCATCTGGGCTGCGGACGCCTTCGAGAGCGTGCCCGACAGAGGCGCGAAGTTTAATGAACCCGACAGATTTGTCAAATCCGCGACCGCGCTGTTCTCGGGTCGCGAGACCACCCGGAGTCGACGCAGGTGACGACGAGAGAACTGGGTGCCGCCCGACGCGCGAGGAGATCCTCGAATGCCTGCGCCAGGCCGACGGGCCGCTGACTCCGCGTGAACTGGCCGACGCGCTCGAGGTGCCCGCGACGGCGACTTCGACGATGCTCGAACGGCGCCTGCTCGCGATGGAGCGCGACGGCCAGCTGCTGCCCAACCGCAAGGGCGTGCTGCTGCTCGCGAGCAAGCTCGACTTCATCGCCGGCCGGGTGCATCGGGCATCGCGACGGCTTCGGCTTCCTGCTGCCCGACGCTGGCGGTGCCGACGTGTTCCTGCCGTCCGCGCGAGATGCAGAAGGTGATGCACGGCGACCGGGTGCTGGTCAAGCGCACCGGCTTCGACTCGCGCGGCCGCCCCGAAGGCGCGATCGTCGAGGTCACCGAGCGCGCCAACCGCAAGCTCGTCGGGCGGCTTCCTGAACGAGCGTGGCGTGACGATCGTCGTGCCCGAAGACCAGCGCATCAAGCACGACATCCTGATCCCGCCCGGCGAGGCGCGCCACGCGCAGCCGGGGCAGGTGGTGACGGTGCGAGATCACCGATCCGCCATCGGGGCACGCGCGCGCCGATCGGACGCGTGCTCGAGGTGCTCGGAGAGATCGACGATCCCGGCATGGAGATCGAGATCGCGGTGCGCAAGTTCGACGTGCCGCACGAGTTCGCCCGCGGCGGTGCGCGACGCGGCCGCGGAGCTGCCCGGCCGAGGTGCGGCCCGGCCGACCTGCGCAAGCGGGTCGACCTGCGCGACGTGCCACTCGTGACGATCGACGGCGAAGACGCGCGCGACTTCGACGACGCGGTGTACTGCGAACCGATCGAGAGCGGACGTCGCGGCGGCCACCGTCTGATCGTCGCGATCGCCGACGTGTCGCACTACGTCCGCGACGGCGACGCGATCGACGCCGAGGCGCGCGATGCGATCGACTTCGGTGTACTTCCCGCGCCGCGTGATTCCGATGCTGCCCGAGCGGCTGTCGAACGGTCTTTGCTCGCTCAACCCCGACGTCGACCGGCTGGTTCTGGTGTGCGACATGGTCCTGAGTGCTCGCGGGCAGGTGCGTGGCGTACCAGTTCTACGAAGCGGTGATGCACTCGGCCGCGCGGCTCACCTACGACGAAGTCTGGGGGATCCTCTCCGGGCGCGATCTGCAGGCGCGCGCGCGCGCGCGCGGCGCTGCGTGCCGCGGCTTCAGGACCTGCACGACGCTGTACCGTGTGTTCGCGAAGGCGCGCGCGGCGCGCGGCGCGATGGACTTCGACACGGTCGAGACGAAGATCGTCTGCGACGAGGCGGGCAAGATCGAGCGCATCGAACCGCAGGGTGCGCAACGACGCGCACCGGCTGATCGAGGAGTGCATGCTCGCGGCCAACGTCTGCGCGGCCGACTTCATGAAGCGCTGCGCGTCATCCCGGGCTGTACCGTGTGCACGAGGGCCCGACGCCCGAACGCCTCGCGCTGCTGCGGGAGTTCCTGCGCACCGTCGCGCTTTCGCTGGGCGGCGGCGACGATCCGGCGCCGCGAGACTACGCGCGCCTCGCCCAGCAGGTGCGCGAACGCCCCGACGCGACGCTGCTGCAGACGATGATGCTGCGCTCGATGCAGCAGGCGATCTACACGCCGCACAACTCCGGGCACTTCGGTCTCGCGTACCCCAGCTACGCGCACTTCACCTCGCCGATCCGGCGCTATCCGGATCTGCTCACCCATCGGGTCATCAAGGCGCTGCTCGCGAGCGAACGCTACGTGCCCCAGGCGCTCGGGCGCGCGTCGTCGCGACTTCCGCCGCGGGCAACGCGTGCGACGGGCGATGCAGCGCACGCGAAGGCCGATGCCGCTCACGCCAAGGGAAAGGGCGGCGCACGCGCGCGCGGCGCGAAGCAACCCGCGGCGGTGCTGCTCGGCGCGCCCGTGCCGAGCGCGGCGGCGCACGCGATCGACGTCTGGGAACAGTACGGCGCGCTCAGTTCGGCCAACGAACGCCGCGCGGACGACGCGTCGCGCGACGTCGAGGCCTGGCTCAAGTGCCAGTACATGCGCGAGCGTGTCGGCGAGCAGTTCGCCGGTCGGGTGACCGGCGTCGCGCCTTTCGGCGTGTTCGTGACCCTCACCGAACTCTACGTCGACGGCATGGTGCACGTCTCCGAACTGGGCAACGAGTACTTCCAGTACAACGAGGCCGCGCACGAATTGCGCGGCGAGCGCACCGGACGGCGCTTTCGCCTGACCGACGAACTGCACGTGCAGGTCTCGCGCGTCGACCTCGAAGCGCGCCGCATCGACTTCAGGCTCGTCCCGCGGCTCGGGTACAAGGAAGTGATCGCCGCCGTGCAGGCCGCGCCGCCGGCCGACGAAACGAGCCGAAAACGCGCCGCGCCCAAGTCGGAACGAGCGGCCAGGGCGCGCGATGCGCGCCTCGGGGCCCGCAAGACGCCCGCCAAGAAGGCGCGCGGTGCGAGCGCCACGAAACGCAAGCGCAAGCGCTGATGCGCGCCGGCGCGTCAACGATTGCGCACGTCCCGCGCCGCGAACCGCGGCGACGCGGCCTGGAGATCGAATGCTGATACATGGATTTCACGCGGTGTCGGCCCGACTCAAGCGAGGCGGCGAGGGCGTGCGCGAACTCTACGTCGCGGGCGGGCGGGACGACGCCCGCGTGCGCGACCTGGTCAAGATCGCCGAGCAGGCGGGAGTGCGCGCGATCTTCGTCGACGCCGCGCGCATCGACAAGCTCTGTCCCGGGCGACGGCATCAGGGCGTGGTGCTCAGCGCCGAAACCGCGCTTCCGGCGGTCGACCTGGACGCGCTGCTCGCGCGCGAGCAGAAGCCGCGCCTGTTGCTGCTCGACGGTGTGACCGATCCGCGCAACCTCGGAGCGTGCCTGCGCGTCGCCGACGCGGCCGGCGTGCAGGCGGTGATCGCCCCGAAGGACCATGCCTGCCCGCTCACCGAGGTCGCGATCCAGACCGCCTCGGGCGCCGCCGAAACGGTTCCCTACCTGATGGTGACGAACCTGGTGCGCGCGATGGACCAGCTCAAGGACGGCGGTCTGTGGCTGGTCGGCACGGCCGACGATGCCGAGACCTCGTTGTACGCGTTCGACATCCCGCAGCCGGTGGCCTGGGTGCTGGGCGCCGAGGGCAAGGGCCTGCGCCGGCTGACCCGCGAGCGGTGCGACATGCTGGTGCGCATCCCGATGGGCGGCAGCGTCGCGAGCCTGAACGTGTCGGTGGCCGCCGGAGTCGTGCTGTTCGAGACGGTGCGTCAGCACATGTCGCGCGAGCGCGGCACACGCGGCGCCGCGGGCTGAGGCGCGCGCGGGTCGCGCGCTCGCGTCTCAGGCGTCTCAGGCGTCGCGCGCGGCCCGCGCGTTTCGCGCGTTTCGCGCGCCCTGCGGTGGCGCTCGCGAAAACTCCACGGCGGCTCGGGTGCAGGGTCGCGCCACAGTCCGGTTTCGTGTTCGCGTGCCTTCGCCTCGGCCTGCGCGTAGGCAAGTCTCTGCGCTGCTTGCTGCTCGTGCGCGTAGCGGGTGAAGTGCCAGGCGAGCCCGGCGCGAATCTGCTCGAGTCCGACGTCGACGCCGTCGACTTCGACCGTCGCGACCAGCCTTGCGAACGGATCGACCTTGTCCCCGGCGAGCGTCGCGCTGCGTCCGCAGACCAGCGCCGCGAGATGTTCGCGCGAGGCCCGGCCGTGGCGCTGCGCCGATTCGGGAGCGTCGATTCCCGCCACGCGCACGCTGATCTGTCCTTTTCCGGCAACGATGGCGATCACGGTGTCGCCGTCGAGCACCGCGACGACCGATGCCGCGACGACGGATGCTGCGACGACCGATGCCGCGACGATCGCGGCGACGCGCGGCGCGTGGCGCTGCGTCGGGACCGGCGCGCGTGCGGCGTCGGCCAACGGCGCGGTGCCGGCCGCTTGCGCGGAAATCGCGGTCGTCGTCGCTAGCAGCGCGATGGTCAGTGCGCTGAGGGCGGGGCGCAGGTCGAATCGGTTCATCGATTCTGCGAGTCTGGCGTGGCGCGGATCGAAGTGCAACGGTTATGCTCTGCCCTGATGCAGCGTCCCGGTAACTGGAATCTGTGGGTCCTCGCGCTCGCGGTGCTCGCGCTCACGCTGGTGCAGGATCTCGTGCGCACGCGACGCGACGTCGAGCCGCTCGCGTACAGCGAGTTCGTCCGTCTGGTCGAGGCCGGAAGCGTCGCCGAGGTCACCGTCTACCCGGATCGCCTCGCCGGCGAGTTCAAATCCCCGGTCGACGGACGTTCGCGCTTCGAGACGCTGCGCGTCGATCCGGAACTCTCCGAGATGCTGTCGCGTTTCGGCGTCAAGGTGAGCGGTGGCGTGCAGACGACGTTCATCCGCGACCTGCTGTCCTGGGTCGTTCCGGCGCTCGTGTTCGTCGGCATCTGGATGTTCTTCATCCGCCGCATGGCCGAGCGCGGCGGAGTGGGCGGCGGCCTGCTCTCGATCGGCAAGAGCAAGGCGCGCGTCTATATGGAGACCGGAATCAAGGTCGGCTTCGCCGACGTCGCGGGTGTCGACGAGGCCAAGGCCGAGCTCGAGGAGATCGTCGCTTTCCTGAAGGATCCCGCGCAGCTTGGCCGACTGGGCGCGCGCATTCCGCGCGGAATCCTCCTGGTCGGGCCGCCGGGCACCGGCAAGACGCTGCTCGCGCGTGCGGTCGCCGGCGAGGCCGGGGTGCCGTTCTTCTCGATCAACGGATCCGAGTTCGTCGAGATGTTCGTCGGCGTAGGCGCGGCGCGTGTCCGTGACCTGTTCGAGCAGGCGCGCAGCCGCGCACCCGCGATCATCTTCATCGACGAGATCGACGCGCTGGGCCGCGCGCGCGGCGCCTTCGGGGTGGGCGGACACGACGAGAAGGAACAGACACTCAACCAGTTGCTGGCCGAACTCGACGGCTTCGATCCGAGCGTCGGACTGGTGCTGCTCGCGGCGACGAACCGCCCCGAGATCCTCGATCCGGCGCTTCTGCGCGCCGGGCGTTTCGATCGGCAGGTGCTCGTCGACCGCCCGGACAAGATCGGGCGCGTGCAGATCCTCGGCGTGCACCTTCGCCGCGTCCAGCTCGCCGCCGATGTCGAACCCGACGCGATCGCGGCGCTGACGCCGGGATTCTCGGGGGCCGACCTTGCGAACCTCGTCAACGAGGCGGCGTTGCTCGCGACCCGGCGCGGCGCCGAAGCGGTCGCGATGCAGGATTTCACGCTCGCGATCGAACGGATCGTCGCCGGCCTGGAGAAGAAGAACCGGTTGCTCAACCCGCGCGAACGCGAGATCGTCGCGTACCACGAGATCGGACATGCTCTGGTGGGCCTGGCGCTGCCGGGGTCGGACAAGGTGCACAAGGTGTCGATCATCCCGCGCGGGGTGGGGGCGCTCGGTTACACGATCCAGCGCCCGACCGAGGACAGGTTCCTGATGACGCGCGGCGAGCTCGAGAACAAGATGGCGGTGCTGCTCGGCGGGCGCGCCGCCGAAATGGTGCGTTTCGGCGAACTGTCCACCGGCGCGGCGGACGACCTCGCCAAGGTGACCGGCATCGCGCGCAGCATGGTGCTGCGTTTCGGGATGGACCCCGAACTCGGCGCGGTGGCCTACGAGTCGCCGGCGTCGCCGCTTCTTGGCGGCGACGGCTTCGCGGCGATGCAGGGCAACGCGCGCGAGTACTCGGAGGACAGCGCGCGACGAATCGACGTGGCGGTGCGCGCGCTCGTCGCGCGCAGCTTCGAGCGCTCGGTGTCGCTGCTCGAAGCGCAGCGCGAACGGCTCGAACAGGGCGCGAAGTCCTTGCTCGAGCACGAGACGCTGGTCGAAGCCGACCTGATCCGGCTTCTGGCCGACGTGCCGGCTGCACCCGACGAGCACGCCGGCGCCGCGCCCGAATCGCCGGAATAACCCCGCGAATTGCCGGGCAACTTGATTTCATGTATGCTTTGCTCCAATATAGTTTTCTACAAAGTAATAGCCCTCAAAGCTAGTTCGTCCTGCATCCTTTCCAGGATCAGACTTTACGGCCAGTTCGACCATCTACTCAGGAGCAATGAATGATCAGAATCCAAGTCAAACTCCTCGTTGCGGCCCTCGGAACCGCAGCGCTGCTCGCGCCGATGTCGGCCCACGCCCAGGCGAAGGACAAGTTCGTCACCGTCGGCACCGGCGGCCAGACCGGCGTCTACTACGTCGTCGGCCAGTCGATCTGCTCGCTCGTCAATCGCGGGGCGTCCAAGCACAACATCAAGTGCACCGCACCCTCCACCGGCGGGTCTGTCGCCAACATCAACTCGATCCGTGCCGGCGAGATGGACATGGGAGTGGCGCAGTCCGATTGGCAGTACCACGCCTACAACGGCACCTCTTCGTTCAAGGACAACGGACCGTTCAAGGAACTGCGCGCGGTGTTCTCGGTGCACGCCGAGCCTTTCACGGTGGTCGCCCGCAAGGACTCCGGCATCAAGACCTTCGCCGACCTCAAGGGCAAGCGCGTGAACATCGGCAACCCCGGTTCGGGCCAGCGCGGCACGATGGAAGTCGTGATGGAAGCGGTGGGCTGGAAGATGAGCGACTTCAAGCTCGCGTCCGAGCTCAAGCCCGCCGAGCAGTCCGCGGCACTGTGCGACAACAAGGTCGACGCGATCATCTACACGGTCGGACACCCGAACGGCTCGATCCAGGAGGCCAGCACCTCGTGTGACACGATGGTCGTCCCGGTGACCGGTCCGGCGATCGACAAGCTCGTCGCCGACAACGCCTACTACGCCAAGGCGACGATTCCCGGCAAGATGTACAAGGGTACCGACGCCGACGTGAGTACCTTCGGCGTGGGCGCGACCTTCGTTTCCTCGGCCAAGGCCGACCCGGAGGTGATCTACCAGGTCGTCAAGGCGGTGTTCGACAACTTCGATCGATTCAAGAAGCTGCACCCGGCATTCGCGAACCTCGACCCGAAGACGATGATCAAGAACAATCTCTCGGCTCCGCTGCACGACGGCGCGGCAAAGTACTACAAAGAGAAAGGCTGGATGTAAGCCTTCCGGAGATAGGCGGGGTCGACCGGCCCCGCCTTTTTTCGTCGCGGCCGCAGCGGTGCCCGGCAACGAAAGCCGAGGCGACCGGCGCGACTGCGGCCGGTCGGCCGAGGTCGGGAGGAACTGGCCGCGGAAAAGGACAAGACCGGAGAAAACGACGATAGCGGGAGGAAGACGATGAGCGCACAAGCGCGCGGCGAGACGGCGTCGCCGAACAACAAGCTCCACGACATGATCGCCGATGCCGACACGGGTGGACGCGATCCGGGCGGACTCGCGAAGAACGTGCTGCTCGGCGGCGCCCTGATCTGGTCGCTGTTCCAGCTCTGGATCGCGTCACCGGTTCCGTTCATGCTCGGCATGGGCGTGTTCAACGACACCGAGGCCCGGTCGATCCACCTCGCGTTCGCGCTGTTCCTCGCCTTCCTCGGATACCCGGCGCTCAAGCGATCGCCGCGACAGTACATTCCGCTGCTCGACTGGGTGTTCGCGATCGTCGGGGCGCTGTGCGCGCTCTACCTGTTCCTGTTCAACGCCGAACTGTCCCGGCGCCCGGGCGCTCCGATCATGCAGGACGTGATCGTGGCCACCATCGGGATCGTTCTGCTGCTCGAAGCGACCCGGCGCAGCCTGGGACCGGCGCTGACGATCCTCGCGGCGGTCTTTCTCGGCTACACCTTCTTCGGGCAATCGATGCCCGACCTGATCTCGCACAAGGGCTACTCGCTCAACGCGATCATCAATCACCAGTGGGTCACCACCGAAGGCGTGTTCGGCGTCGCGCTCGGCGTGTCGACCAGCTTCGTGTTCCTGTTCGTGCTGTTCGGCGCGTTGCTCGACAAGGCGGGCGCCGGCAACTACTTCATCCAGGTCGCGTTCGCGCTGCTCGGACACATGCGCGGCGGGCCTGCCAAGGCGGCGGTGATCTCGTCCGGGCTCACCGGGCTGATCTCGGGTTCGTCGATCGCCAACGTCGTGACCACCGGCACCTTCACGATCCCGCTGATGAAGCGGGTCGGCTACACGGCCGAACAGGCCGGCGCGGTCGAGGTCAGCTCGTCGGTCAACGGCCAGATCATGCCGCCGGTGATGGGCGCCGCGGCATTCCTGATGGTGGAGTTCGTCGGCATCCCGTACACCGACGTGATCCGCCACGCGTTCCTGCCGGCGCTGATCTCGTACATCGCGCTGGTGTACATCGTCCACCTCGAGGCGATGAAGGCCGACATGAAGGCGCTGCCCAGGCGTGAAGTCAGGACGATCTCGCAGAACCTGATCAACTGGGGTCTGATCGTCTCGGGTTCGATCGTGCTCGCCGGCGCGATCTACTACGCGATCGGCTGGATTCGTCCGGCGTTCGGTCCCGCGTCGAACTGGATCATCGGCGCCGGCCTGATGGCGGCCTATGTCGGCCTGATCGGTTTCGCATCGAGGTACCCCGAACTGGTGCTCGACGACCCGAACTCGGAAGTCGTCGAACTGCCGCTGGTCGGGCCGACCGTCAAGGCGGGGCTGCACTTCCTGCTGCCGGTGATCGTGCTGGTCTGGACGCTGATGGTCGAACAGCTCTCGCCCGGACTCTCGGCGTTCTACGCCACGCTGTTCATGATCTTCATTCTGCTCACGCAGCGGCCGCTGATAGCGATGTTCCGCCGCCGCGGCGCGTTTGGGGCGGCGGTGTTCAAGGGCTTCGCCGAGCTGATCGACGGCCTCGTGACCGGTGCGCGCAACATGATCGGCATCGGCATCGCCACGGCCACCGCCGGCATCATCGTCGGCACCGTCACGCTCACCGGTCTCGGTGCGGTGATGGTCGACATGGTCGCGACGATCTCGGGTGGCAACATGCTCGCGGCACTGTTCGTCACCGCGGTGATCAGCCTGATCCTCGGGATGGGCCTTCCGACCACGGCGAACTACATCGTCGTGTCTTCGCTGATGGCGATCGTGATCGTGGAACTCGGCTCGCAGACCGGGCTGATCGTCCCGCTGATCGCGGTGCACCTGTTCGTCTTCTACTTCGGGATCATGGCCGACATCACGCCGCCGGTGGGCCTCGCTTCGTTCGCTGCGGCGGCGATATCGGGCGGCGATCCGATCAAGACCGGTCTGACCGCGTTCTTCTACAGCCTGCGAACCGCCGCGCTGCCGTTCCTGTTCATCTACAACACCGACCTGCTGCTGGTCGACGTCGGATGGGTCACCGGCACCAGCACCTTCGCAATCGCGACGATCGCGATGCTGCTGTTCGCCGCCGCGACGCAGGGCTGGTTCATCGTTCGCAGCCGCATCTACGAGTCGGCCGCGCTGCTGCTGGTCGCGTTCACGTTGTTCCGGCCGGGGTTCTGGATGGACATGATCTCTCCGCCCTACGCCGACGTGGCCCCTGCGGCGGTGCTTGCCGCGATCGCGAAGGCCGATCCTGGCACCGGCGTGAGCCTGAGCATCGACGGCGAGGACGAGTTCGGCAAGAAGAAGAAGTTCTTCGTTCCGATCACGGTGCCCGCGGGCAAGGATGGCACGGAGAGGTTCGCGGCGTTGGGCGTCGAACTGCTCGAGCAGGACGGCGCGCTGATCATCGACGCCGTCACCTACGGCGGGCCCGGCGCAAAGGCGGGCCTGAGCTTCGACCAGAAGATCCTGGCCGCCAGGATCGAAACCGATCAACCGCCGAAGCAGTTGATGTGGCTCGCCGGATTCGCATTGCTCGCGGTCGTCGTTTTGCTGCAGCGTCGCCGTCGCAGGGCGGGCCCGCCCGCCGCCGCGGCGAGCGCCGCGGCCTGACAAGGAGAAAGACGAATGTACAAGGACATCCTGCTGGCGGTGGACCACGACCACGAGGATTCGTGGCGCGAGGCCCTGCCGGTCGCGCTCGAGTACTGCAAGGCCTTCGGCGCGCGGCTGCACCTGCTCACCGTCGTTCAGGACCTCGGCGTTGGCAACGTTTCCAGTTTCCTGCCGATGGACTTCGAGAAGAAAGCGCTCGAGCGGGTGACCAACTGGCTCAAGGAGATGGTCAGCGACAACGTCCCCGAAGGAGTGCCGACCCAGCGCCTGGTGGCGGTGGGCAAGGTCTACGCCGAGATCCTCGCGGCCGCGCGCACGGTCGACGCCGACCTGATCGTGATGGCGTCGCACAATCCCGAACTCGAGGACTTCCTGATCGGCTCGAATGCGGCGAAGGTCGCGCGCCACGCCGATCGCTCGGTGCTGATCGTGCGCACGCCGAAGGCGGGCCAATGACGCCGTTCGCGATTGCCGGGATCCAGATGCAGGTGCACGCCGGGCGCAACAACATCGAGTCGATGGGGCAGCGTCTCGCGGTGCTGATGGCGCGGTTTCCGTGGGTGCAGATGGTCGTGTTCAGCGAACTCGCGCCCTTCGGTCCGTTGCTAGGCAACGCCCAGGAACTTCCCGGCCCGGCCGAGGACGAGTTTCGCGCGATGGCGCAGCGCTACGACATCTGGCTGGTTCCCGGATCGATGTTCGAGCGCACCGCGCACGGTATCTACAACACGGCGTCGGTGATCGACCCGGGCGGCACGGTCGTCGGACGCTACCGCAAGATGTTCCCGTTTCGCCCCTACGAGGAGGGAGTCGAGGCCGGCACCGAGCACCTGCTGTTCGACGTCCCGCAGGTCGGGCGCTTCGGCGTGTCGATCTGCTACGACATGTGGTTTCCGGAGACCTCGCGCACCCTCGCGTGCCTCGGGGCCGAGGTGATCCTTCACCCGACGATGACCGACACGATCGATCGCGACGTCGAGATCTCGATCGCGCGCGCCACCGCTGTGACCAACCAGTGCTACTTCGTCGACATCAACGGCGTTGGCGACGGAGGCGTCGGACGATCGATCATCGTCGGTCCTGCCGGCTACGTGATCCACGAGGCGCGCGGCAACGAGGAGAGCATTCCGGTCGAGATCGACCTCGACCGCGTGCGTCGCGAGCGCGAGGTGGGCATCCGCTCGCTGGGCCAGCCGCTCAAGAGTTTTCGCGATCGCCCGGTGGACTTCGCCGTCTACCAGAGGGACGAGCAGAGCCAGCTCTATCTGCAGAGCCTGGGACCGCTTGCCAAGCCCACGCGCGGATCGCGCGCGGGGCTGCGCGCCGCGCACGACGTCGTCGAAGCGGTCAAGGCGGGCGAGCACCACCTGCCGGCCGGGCCGGTCGCGCCGTCGGCGCAACCGCTCGAGGCGGCGCTCGCGGCCGAACTCGCGGCCGAACTCGCGCCGGCAATCGCGCCGGCAATCGTGCCGGCAATCGTGCCCGGATCGAACTGAGCGCGATCGCGGGTTCGCGAAAACCGGCGGAATCGGCGACGCGCGCCGCGCCCGCTCGGCGCGCGCATCGCACAAGACAGGAGAACGAATGATGAACGACACGGTCAAGACAACCGGCAAGGGGCGCCAGGCGAAGAAAGCCCGCAAGAAGGGCGCGTCGCTCAACGCCTACCACAGCGTCGGGCAGTTGCGCATCGAAGGATGGAACGAACTGCACCGCAACACCACGCGCCTCGCCGAGGCGTCCGACGCCGGCGCCGACCTGGCCGAGATCAAGGATCGGGTGGCGCAAGGTCTCGCGCTGCTCGAGCCGATCGACAGCTACTGGGCCTATCCGAGCCGGCACGACTTCGTCAGGCTGAACGAACTGTTCGGCGCGAACGAATTCGAACGGCTGCGCCGGCTGGTGATGCGCCACCGCCGCGCGCTCGGCAGCCGCTCGTACCAGCAGGCGCGCGCGATGAGCGAGACCGACGATCTGCTCGACGCCAGCGAGGCCGGCGAGACCTGGGAGTTCGACACCGACGCGGCGACCGCGCGGCCGTACTTCGAGGTGCTGATCGTCGCCGACATCTCACCGCAGGAAGAGGAGATGTTCAAGGCGCGCATGCGCCGGCTGCGCCGCCCGGAGGACAAGTTCGTCTTCGAGATGCTGGTCGTGCCCAGCTTCGAGGACGCGCTGATCGCGGTGCTGTTCAACTACAACATCCAGGCGGTGCTGATCCGCTACGGTTTCCCGTTCAAGTCGCAGCACGAGCTCGACGTGTTGCGCCAGCTGCTCACCGACGTCGAGGTGCCCGACCAGGAGAATCTTCCGGTGACCGAGTACGGTCCGGTGCTCGGCGCGAAGATCGCCGAACTGCGCCCCGAACTCGACCTGTACCTGATCACCGACGTCGCGGTCGAGGAGATCGCCGGAAAGCTCAGCGGGAACTTCCGCCGGATCTTCTACCGGCTCGAGGACTACATGGAGCTGTACCTGAGCATCCAGCGCGGCGTGAACGCGCGTTACGAGACGCCGTTCTTCAACGCGCTCAAGGAGTACAGCCGCCAGCCCACCGGCGTGTTCCACGCGCTGCCGATCTCGCGCGGGAAGTCGATCGTCAGCTCGAACTGGATCCAGGACATGGCGCAGTTCTACGGCCTGAACATCTTCATGGCCGAGACCTCGGCGACCTCGGGCGGTCTCGATTCGCTGCTCGATCCGACCGGGCCGATCAAGCGCGCGCAGGAGATGGCCGCGCGCGCGTTCGGCTCGCGCCAGACCTACTTCGTGACCAACGGCACGTCCACCGGAAACAAGGTGGTGGTGCAGGCGCTGGTCGAGCCGGGCGACGTCGTGCTGGTGGACCGCAACTGCCACAAGTCGCATCACTACGGCATGGTGCTGTCGGGCGCGCACGTCGCGTACCTGGATTCGTACCCGCTGCACGAGTATTCGATGTACGGGGCGGTGCCGCTGCGCCACATCAAGGAGACGCTGCTCAAGTACAAGCGCGCCGGCACGCTGGGCAAGGTCAAGATGCTGCTGCTCACGAACTGCACCTTCGACGGGATCATCTACGACGTCGCCAACGTGATGCAGGAGTGCCTCGCGATCAAACCCGACCTGATCTTCCTGTGGGACGAGGCGTGGTTCGCGTTCGCGCGCTTTCACCCGACCTACAGGCGGCGCACCGGAATGTGGTCGGCGGCGCAGTTGCGTGAGCGCTACCGCTCGGACGAGTACAAGAAGCAATACGAGGCCTTCAGGGCCGACTTCGACGCGAAGGACGAAAAGGACGACCGGACCTGGCTCGACAACAAGCTGATGCCGGACCCCGCAAAGGTCAGGATCCGCGTCTACGCGACCCAGTCCACGCACAAGCGGCTCACGGCGTTGCGCCAGGGCTCGATGATCCACGTCTACGACCAGGACTTCAGGAACAAGGTGGAGGACGCCTTTCACGAGGCGTACATGACGCACACCTCGACCTC
Source organism: uncultured beta proteobacterium (assembly GCA_963696745.1). Lineage (GTDB taxonomy): Bacteria > Pseudomonadota > Gammaproteobacteria > Burkholderiales > Burkholderiaceae_E > Quisquiliibacterium. The sequence goes on along the minus strand of CAVOLL010000010.1, from coordinate 270,274 downwards.
TCCCAACTACCAGATCCTCGCTTCGCTCGACGTCGGCCGGCGCCAGGTCGAGCTCGAGGGCTTCGAACTGGTGCAACGCCAGACCGATCTCGCGATGGCGCTTCGCGAGGCGGTCGTCAAGCATCCGCTGCTCTCGAAGTACTTCCGATTCCTCACGATCGAGGATGTGATTCCCTCGGAATACCGGCCCTCGGGGATGGATTTCTACTACAGCCGCGAGAAGGGCTGGGCGCGGATGGAAACCGCCTGGCGCGCCGACGAGTTCGTGCTCGACCCCAGCCACCTGACGTTGTACATCGGCGCGACCGGGCTCGACGGCGACACGTTCAAGCACCAGCAACTGATGGACAAGTACGGCATCCAGATCAACAAGACCACGCGCAACACGAACCTGTTCATGACGAACATCGGAACGACGCGCAGTTCGATCGCCTACCTGATCGAGATTCTGGTGAAGATCGCGCGCGAACTCGACGACGAGCGCGACGAGATGAGCCGCACCGAGGGCAAGCTGTTGCGAGAGAGGATCGTCTCGCTCACCCAGGAGAACCCGCCGCTGCCCGACTTCAGCCGCTTTCACGATTTCTTCCGACCGGACGCGGCCAAGGGCACGCCAGACGGCGACCTGCGCACGGCGTTCTTCATGTCGTACAAGGACGACTACTGCGAGTACCTGACGATGCCGTTGATGCGCAAGCAGATGGCCGCCGGGCGCGAAGTCGTCTCGGCGATGTTCGTCATTCCGTACCCGCCGGGATTCCCGATCCTGGTGCCCGGGCAGGTGATCAGCGACGAGATCCTCGCGTTCATGCTCGCGCTGGACACGAAGGAGATCCACGGCTACCGGGCGGCGCTCGGATTCCGGGTGTTCAACGATGCGGCGCTGGGCGGGAAACCCGCCGCGGCGCGAGCCGACGAGCCGCGCGCGCGCAAGGCCGCCGACGTGCACGCCGCGCCGGCCAGCGTCGCGGCCGTGCGCGGCGACGGACTGCATCGCGAACCGGCCGAACGGTGAGGGCGCTCGAGGCGCTCGGCTGGCTGGCGCTGCTCGCCGGCGGCGCGACGTTCTGGTGGCGCACGCGCCGCCGGGGCGCTGCCGCCGCGGCGCGCGCCGAACCCGCCGACGTCGCGCCGCCGCCGCCGCGGGCAGTCCACGGCGGCGCTTTCGCACAGGACAACGAATCAGGAGGAAACAGGTCAATGGACAAAAAGCTGAGAACGATCTCCGACATCCGCCGCTTCTTTCACCGCAACGAGCGCCCGATCTACTTCATCAGCGCGACCAATTTCAACCTGCTCGGGATCGACGAGTGGGTGCGCCACTTCAAGTACATCTCGTACATCGACTGCTACGACGGCCGCCACCCGAACGTGTTCGTGCCGACCGAGGTGCCGCACGCCGAGTTCGAGAGCATCGAGGACATCAACAACTACCTGCTCGAGCACAAGGAGGTCATCGACTACGTCAAGGGCCGCGGCGGCAGGCCGGTCGCGGCGTTCCTGATGTTCGACGAAAAGACCGAGGCGCTGTGCCGCGAACTCGGTATCGAGGTGTGGTTCCCGCCGGCCGAGCTTCGCAGCCGCTGCGACAACAAGATCGAGACGGTGCGCATCGGCAACAAGGCGGGCGTGCCCAGCGTGCCCAACGCGCTGAAGAAGGTGGGCAGCTACGAGGAACTGCGTGCGATCTGCGAACAGTCGAAGCTGGGCCACGACCTGGTGATCCAGAGCGCGTTCGGCGACTCGGGCCACACGACCTTCTTCATCAAGTCCGAAGCCGACTGGAACAAGTACGCCAAGGAGATCGTGTCCGAGCCCGAGGTGAAGATCATGAAGCGGATCAACTGCCGCGGCGCCACGCTGGAGGCTTGCGCGACGCGCCACGGCACGCTGGTCGGACCGCTGCTCACCGAGGTCGTCGGGCAGAAGAAGCTCACGCCCTACAAGGGAGGGTGGTGCGGCAACGAGATCTTCCCCGGCGCTTTCACGCAGGGCATACGCGACCAGGCGCTCGACTACGCCTTCAAGTTCGGCAACGAGCTGAACCAGGAGGGATACCGGGGCTACTTCGACCTCGACTTCCTGGTCGACCAGGACAGCGGCGAGGTCTGGCTGGGCGAGCTCAACCCGCGCGTGACCGGCGCCAGCTCGATGACCAACCACGCCGCGTTCGCGCACGCCGACGCGCCGCTGTTCCTGTTCCACCTGCTCGAGTTCTCGGGCGCCGACTACGAGATCGACGTCGCGGAGCTGAACTCGCGCTGGGCCGATCCGGAGTTCATCGACGACTGGTGCCAGCTGGTGATCAAGCACACGCCGGACACGGTCGACATCGTGACCGAGGCGCCCGCGTCAGGTATCTGGCGCCTGCAGTCCGACGGGTCGCTGGGTTACAGCCGCTTCGACTATCACCGCAGGATGATCGAGACCGAAGCCGAAGCGTTCTTCCTGCGCATCACCGGTGAGGGCGACTATCGCTACGAAGGCGCGGACCTCGGCATCCTGATCATGCGCGGGCGGGCGATGACCGACGAGTTCGAGCTGAACACGCGCGCGCACAAGTTCATCGACGGCATCGTCGGGCACTACAAGGGCAAGCCGCTGCCTTCGGCGGAGATCGAAGCGGTCCCGGCGCCCGGCGCTTTCAAGATCCTTTGAGCCCGTCGGGGGCGGATAGCCCCGGCGCCTGGAGCCCTCGTGCTGGAACTCACCCTCGAATCGATCGCCGAGGACCTGCCGGGGCCGAAGTGGGCGTCGCTGTTCGCGCGCAACTGGCCGCTCTACAACAGCTGGTTCCTTAGCGAAGGCGAACGCGCGCGCCCCTACTACCTGAGTTCGGTGCGAGCGCTGCGCGCGCACATGCCCGAACTGATGCCCACCTACGAGCGCCTGGTCGAGCTCGCCGGGGGCGGCGATCACGCCGCGCGGTTTCTCTCGCTGTACTGCCCGCCGCCGTACGTCGCCGGGTGTTCGCAGGTGGTCTGGCAGGGCGACCCGCCTGTGCTGATCCGCAATTACGACTACAGCCCGCATCTGTGGGACGCGATGCTGATGAAGTCGGCGTGGAACGGCCGTCAGGTGATCGCGATGTGCGACTGCATGTGCGGCGTGCTCGACGGGATGAACGACGCCGGGCTGGCGGTGTCGCTCAGCTTCGGCGGGCGACGCATCGTCGGAGAGGGTTTCGGCCTGCCTCTGGTGTTGCGCTACGTGCTCGAGTTCTGTACCAGCACCGCCGAGGCGGTTTCGGTGCTGGAGCGGGTTCCGATCCACATGGCCTACAACGTCACGGTGATCGACTCGAGCGGCGAGTTCGCGACGGTGTTTCTGGGCCCGGATCGGGTCGCCTCGGTGCGCAAGGACCCGGTCGCGACCAATCACCAGGAAAAGGTCGAGTGGCACCAGCACGCGCGCGCGACGGCGACCGAGTTGCGCGAGAAGTTCCTCTACGCGCGGCTGCGCGACAGCGTCGCCACGCCCGAGCGGCTGGTCGGCGCGTTCCTGCACTACCCGCTGTACTCGACCGCGTACAAGCGCGGATTCGGCACGCTGTACACGGCGGCCTACCGACCCTCCGAAGGCAACGTCGTCTACCTCTGGCCGCGGGTGCGCTGGCGCCAGTCGTTCACCGAGTTCGAGGAGGGCGTGCGCGTCGTGCGTTTTCCCTACGTTCCGGACGAGCACGAGGCCGAGCTCGGGCGCGGGGGGCCGGGATGAGTCTCGCTCGCCCGCGCGGATCGTGCGGCGATCCGGGGTGCGGCGCGGTGCTAGAAGGAGGGCGGCGCGCAGGCGCTCACGATCTCGCAGGCGATGTCGCCGAGGTTGCGGAAGCGGTGCGGCGTGCGGCTGTCGAAGTAGTAGGCGTCGCCGGTTTCGAGCACCCGCCGCAGGTCGCCGACCGTGACTTCGATGCGCCCGCTCAGCACGATCCCGCCTTCCTCCGACTCGTGGCGCAGCATCGCCGACCCGGTGTCGGCGCCGGGCGCGTAGCGCTCGTGCAGGATCTGCAGCGAGCGCCCGCGTGCGTCGCCCACCTGGCGCAACGAGATCTTTCCCTCGCTCAGCCTGGACAGTTCGGAAGCGCGAAAGAACACGCGCGTTTCGGGCCCCGTGTCGAGCGCGAAGAACTCGGCGAGCGACATCGGAATCCCGTCGAGGATCTTCTTCAGCGACGACACCGACGGGCTGGTTCGCTCCTGCTCGATCAGCGAGATCAGGCCGTTGGCCACTCCCGAGCGTCGCGCGAGTTCGCGCTGCGACAGGCCCCGGCTCGCGCGCAGCGTGCGCAAACGCGCGCCGAGCCCGACCCGCCCGGTCGTGGCTTCGGGTTCGGCGGCGCAGCCGGTCGAGGCGGCGCCGGGGGCGGCACTGTCGCGTGGAGGTGATTCCATGTTGTCCAAGATTCTATTACATATTGTTCAATAACTTGAACACCTGTACCATTTGCGAGTCACGCCGGACGCGTCGCGTGCGGCGCGAGAACCAGATCGGCCGGCCGGGTCGCGCGACGCGCCGCCGGCCCCAGCAAAGGAGGGATCCCGAATGACGACGAACAGCAAGCTTCTCGAACGCCGCAACGCGGCGGTGGCGCGAGGCGTAGGAACGATGCACCCCGTCTTCGCGGCGCGCGCGGCCAATGCGGAACTGTGGGACGTCGAAGGCAAGCGCTACGTCGACTTCGCCGGCGGCATCGCCGTCCTCAACACCGGCCACTGCCACCCGAAGGTGATCGCGGCGGCCGAAGCGCAGATGCGCCAGTACACGCACCCCTGTTTCCAGGTCACCGCCTACGAGCCGTACATCGCGCTCGCGGAGCGCCTGAACGCGCTCGCCCCGGGCAAGGAGCCGAAGAAGAGCATCTTCCTGAGCACCGGCGCCGAGGCGGTCGAGAACGCGGTGAAGATCGCGCGCGCCTACACCGGGCGCAGCGCGGTGATCGCGTTCGACGGCGGGTTCCACGGGCGCACGACGATGACGATGGCGCTCACCGGCAAGGTGCAGCCGTACAAGGCCGGGTTCGGCGCCCTGGCCGCCGACATCTACCATGTGCCCTATCCGAACGCGATCCACGGCGTCGAGCCGGCCGATTCGATCGCGGCGATCGAGCGACTGTTCAAGGTCGACGTCGAAGCCGCGCGCGTGGCCGCGATCATCATCGAACCGGTGCAGGGCGAGGGAGGGTTCTACGTCGCGCCGCCGGAGTTCCTCGCGGCACTGCGCGCGCTGTGCGATCGACACGGAATCGTGCTGATCGCCGACGAGGTCCAGAGCGGCGCGGGGCGCACCGGACGGATGTTCGCGATCGAGCACAGCGGCGTTGTTCCGGACCTGATCACGATGGCCAAGAGCCTCGCCGGAGGTTTTCCGCTCTCGGCGGTCATCGGCCGTGCCGACATCGTCGATTCGGTCGCGCCGGGCGGGCTCGGCGGCACCTACGGCGGCAACCCGGTCGCGTGCGCGGCAGCGCTGGCGGTTCTCGACGTGTTCGAACAGGAGAAGCTGCTCGTGCGGGCGAGCGCAATGGGCGAGCGCATTCGCAAGAGCCTCGGCGCGCTGGCGAAGAAGGTCGACCGGATCGGCGAGGTTCGCGGACTCGGCGCGATGGTAGCGATGGAACTGTTCAAGGACGCCTCGTGCACGGCTCCCGATCCCGAGCTGACCAAGGCGCTGGTCTCGGGCGCGCTCGAACGCGGGTTGGTGCTGCTGTCCTGCGGCACCTACGGCAACGTGATTCGCGTGCTGGTTCCGCTTACCGCCAGCGACGCGATCGTCGACGAGGGCCTCGAGATCATTTCGGACACGATGCTCGCGCTCGCCGGCGCGCCGGCGCGCGAGCGTGCGGCCGCGGTTGCCGCCTGAGCGCGTCGCGCGCGCGACGACGAGATGACCCAACGCTGAGGGCGGTCCGGCGCGATTGCCCGCACCGGTGTCGCCGCGTCCCCGGGAGGACACGAAGATGGCAACCACGCTGGCGGCGCTCAAGAACGAGCTGATCGAGCGCGTCGCGCAGGAGCTGCTCGCGCGGGTCGCCGGCGAGCCCGGGGCGGTGCTCGCCGAATTCGCGCGACAGTACTTCGCGCACACCGCGCCGGAGGATCTTCTCGAAGACGATACCGAGAACCTCGCCGGGCTCGTGCTCGCGCATTTCAGCTTCGGGCGCGAGCGCGCGAGCGGCGAGGCACTGGTGCGCGTGTACAACCCGGTCTACGACGAGCACGGCTGGACCTCGACGCACACGGTGCTCGACGTCGTGGTCGACGACATGCCGTTTCTGGTGGATTCGGTCACGATCGCGCTCAACCGCCACGGACTGACCGTGCACCGGCTGATCCACCCGGTGGTGCGCGTCGTACGCGACGAATCGGGGCAGATCGCCGCCATCGACGGCCCTGGCGGATCGGCCGAAGCGGTGATGCACTTCGAAGTCGACCGCCAGACCGACGCGACGCGGCTCGCCCGGATCGAGTCCGAAGTGCTCGCGGTACTCGGCGACGTGCGCCTCGCGGTGCGCGACTGGCGCCCGATGCGCGAGCGCCTGGTCGAGATCGCTGCGAGCGACGAACTCGGGCACGCGCCGGTCGCGCCGGCCGAACTCGGCGAGACCCGCGAGTTCATCCGCTGGGTGGCCGACGACCACTTCACGCTGCTCGGCTACCGCGCCTACGAGGTGGTGCGCGACAGCGACGATCCTCAGTTGTGTTCGGTGCCGGCTTCGGGTCTTGGCATCCTCTCGGGCGAACCCGCCGAGCGCGAGTGCCGCAGTTTCGCGACCCTGCCAGAGGAGCAGCGCGCGCTCGCTCTGGGGCCGAGCATCGTGATCGTCACCAAGACCAACTCGCTCGCCACCGTGCATCGCCCGTCGCGGCTCGACTACCTCGGGGTGAAGCGATTCGACGCGAACGGACAGGTGATCGGCGAGCACCGCTTCCTGGGGCTGCACAGTTCCGCCGCGTACAGCGCGTTGCCGCGCGACATCCCGATGCTGCGCACGAAGGTGCGCACCATCATCGAGCTCGCCGGCCTGCCGCCCAACAGTCACGGCGGAAAGGCCTTGCAGCACATCCTCGACACCTACCCGCGCGACGAGCTGATCCAGGCGAGCAACGAGGAACTGCTCGAGACCAGCGTCGCCATCGTGCACCTCGAGGAGCGCCGCAGGCTGCGGCTGTTCATGCGCAAGGATCCGTTCGGGCGCTTCGTCTCGTGCATCGTGTTCGTGCCGCGCGAGCGCTACCACACCGAATTGCGCATCCGGATGCAGGACATCCTGATCGAGGCGCTCGACGGGCTCTCCGCCGAGTTCACGACTCAGGTTTTCCGAGTCCGTGCTCGCGCGGGTGCTGCTCACGATCTACACCACGCCGGGAACGCTGCCCGAGTACTCGGTGTCGGCGCTCGAGGGCAGGCTGCGCGAGGCGCTGCTGTCGTGGGAGGAGAAGCTGCAACAGGCGCTGCTCGCGCAGTGCGGCGAGGAGAAGGGCAACGAGCTGTTCGTCGCGCTACGAGAACGCGTTCAGCGCCGCCTACAAGGACGACTACAACGCGCGCGGCGCGGTCGGCGACATCCTGCGCCTCGAGCAGGTGCGCGCGGGCGAACCGATACAGATGCATCTCTATCGTCCGCTCGAGGATCCCGAAGGTCCGCTGCGTCTGAAGTTCTACGGGCCGCGCGCGATGGCTGCGCTCTCCGAGCTGATGCCGATGCTCGAGAACATGGGCCTGAAGGCGGTCAGCGCGCGTCCCTACGAGTTCGAGACGCGCGAGCCGCAGACGCGCGAGGCCGAGGCGCTGTGGATGCTCGAGTTCGACCTGCGCGAAGCGCCCGGCGTGCAGGTCCAGGCGGTCGAGGTGCGCGAAGTCTTCCAGCAAGCGCTGGCGCGCGTGTGGAGCGGTGACGCCGAGAACGACGGCTTCAATCGACTGGTGCTCAGCGCCGGCCTCGCCTGGCGCGACGTCGTCGTGCTGCGCGCGTACTGTCGCTACCTGCTGCAGACGCGCATGCCGTTCAGCCAGGCCTACGTCGAGCAGGCGCTGTTCGACCACTCCGGGATCGCGCGACTCCTGATCGCGATGTTTCACGCGCGCTTCGACCCGGATCGTGTCGACGCGGCGGCGCGCGAGACGACCTCGCTGAAGGTGGCGATCGACGATGCGCTCGAGGCGGTTACCTCGCTCGACCAGGATCGCATCCTGCGCAAGTACCTCGCGATGATCGAGGCGACGATCCGCACCAACTTCTTCCAGCCCGGGGCCGACGGCGAACCGAAACCGTACCTGTCGTTCAAGTTCGATCCGCGGCTGATACCCGAGTTGCCGCTGCCGCGTCCGATGTTCGAGATCTTCGTGCACTCGCCCAGGGTGGAGGCGGTGCACCTGCGCGGTGGCCCGGTCGCGCGCGGCGGTCTGCGCTGGTCGGATCGCAAGGAGGACTTCCGCACCGAGGTGCTCGGACTGGTCAAGGCGCAGATGGTCAAGAACGCCGTGATCGTTCCGGTCGGATCGAAGGGCGGCTTCGTGTGCAAACGCCTGCCCGAGTCGCGCGAGGCGCTGCAGGAGGAAGTCCTGTACTGCTACACGAGCTTCATCCGCGCGCATGCTCGACCTGACCGACAACCTGGTCGACGGAAAGGTCGTCGCGCCCGACGCGCGTGGTGCGCCACGACCGTGACGACCCGTACCTTGTCGTGGCGGCCGACAAGGGCACGGCGACGTTCTCGGACGTCGCCAACCGCGTTGCCGCACGACTACGGGTTCTGGCTCGGCGACGCTTTCGCCTCGGGCGGGTCGGTCGGCTACGACCACAAGAAGATGGGGATCACCGCGCGCGGCGCGTGGGAGTCGGTCAAGCGCCATTTCCGCGAGCTCGGCAAGGACATCCAGAACGAGACCTTCACCGTGGTCGGCGTCGGCGACATGTCCGGCGACGTGTTCGGCAACGGGATGCTGCTCTCGCACACAGATCCGCCTGGTCGCCGCCTTCGACCACCGCCACGTGTTCATCGACCCCGAACCCGACGCCGAAGACCTCGTGGACCGAGCGCGAACGCCTGTTCGCGCTGCCGCGCTCGTCGTGGGACGACTACGATCGCGCGCTGATCTCGGCGGGAGGCGGCGTGTGGCCGCGCAGCGCCAAGTCGATCCCGCTCAGCGCGCAGGCGCGCGCGGCGCTGGGCGTCGAGTCGCAGCGGCCTCGCGCCCAACGAGCTGATCCAGGCCATCCTCAGGGCGCCGGTCGATCTGCTGTGGAACGGCGGCATCGGCACCTACGTCAAGGCGAGCACCGAGACCCACGTCGAGGTCGGCGATCGGGCGAGCGACGCGGTGCGCGTCGACGCGCCGCGAGCTGCGCGTGAAGGTGATCGGCGAGGGCGGAAACCTCGGGATCACGCAGCGCGCACGGATCGAAGCTGCCGCCGCGGGCGTGTTGGCTGCTCAGCGACGCGATCGACAACTCTGGCGGAGTGAACTGCTCGGACCACGAGGTCAACATCAAGATCCTTCTCGCGCAGGTCGTTCGCGCCGGCGACATGACCGAGAAGCAGCGCAACCAGCTGCTCGTCGAGATGACCGACGACGTCGCCAGCCTGGTGTTGCGCGAGAACTACCTGCAACCGCAGGCGATCGGCATGGCGCGGGCGCGCGCCTTCGAACTGCTTCCCGATCACGTCGCGCTGATCCGCGCGCTGGAGAAGAGTGGCAAGCTCGATCGTGCGATCGAGTTCCTGCCCGACGACGACGAGCTTCGCTCGCGCGAATCCTCGCGGCAAGGGGCTGACCGGTCCGGAGCTCGCGGTCCTGCTGGCGTACGCGAAGATCTCGCTGTTCGAACAGCTGATCGCGTCGGACGTTCCCGAGGATCCCTACCTGCGTGTCGACCTGATCGCCTACTTCCCGCCGCAGCTTCGCGAGCACTTCGTCGCCGCGATGGAAACGCACCCGCTGCGCCGCGAGATCATCGCCACGTACATCACCAACAGCATGCTCGACCGGATGGGTCCGGGCTTCGCGACGCGGCTTCGCCAGGAGAGCGGGGCGGACACCGCGTCGCTCGCGCGCGCCTATGCCGTGGCGCGCCAGATCTTCGGCGTGCGCACGATGTGGCGCGAGATCGAGGCGCTGGACAACATCGTGCCCGCGGCAGCAGCAGCTCCGGATGCTGTCCGACACGCAGCGACTGGTCGAGCGCGCGACGCTGTGGCTGCTGCGAAATCGCCGCCCGCCGCTGTCGATCGAGGCGATCGTCCGGCAGTTCGGCGAGAAGATCGCGACGCTCTCGGGCAGGATGTCGGCGCTGCTTCCCGAGGCCGAGTACAGGGCCTGCGAGGCCAGCGGCACGCGCCTCGCCGCGGCCGGCGTGCCGGCGCAACTCGCCGAGCGCGTCGCCCGGCTGGACCTGATCTATTGCGCGCTCGACATCGTCGAAGCGGCGGACCAGGCGGCGATGCCGGTCGATGCGGTCGGGGCGGTGTACTTCGGCCTGTACCACCAGCTCGATCTGGGTTGGTTGCGCAACGCCGCGATCTCGCTCCCGGCGAGCGGGCAGTGGCAGGCACGCGCCAAGGCGGCGCTGGTCGACGGTGTCTACCAGCAGGCGCGTCAATTGACGACCAGTGCGTTGCACGCCAACGGCGAGGGCGTCGCGCAGGCGCAGTTGCTCGAGCGCTGGCTCGAGGTGAACGGCGACGCGGTGGCGCGGGTGCGCGCGACCCTGGACGAGCTGCGACTTGTCGAGCGCCCCGATCTGGCGATGCTATCGGTCGCGTTGCGCGAGGTGGGGGCGCTGGTGCGCGTGGACTGAGCGCGAGTTCGCGTTTCACGGGCGCGTCGCAGGGGTGGCGCGAGCGCTGCGCGCCGGCAAGGAGAAGGCTGGCTCGGGCGGGGCTGTTCAGCCTTCGGGCATGCCCCGATCGATCCATGCCTCGAGACCGGCGGCGTTGAGCGCGAGATCGTCGCCGAACATCGCGAGCCAGGCTTCGCGCTCGCCGGCCCAGCCTTGGCGAGCGGCCTCGTCGAGCAGCAGTTCGCGCAGTCCGGCACGCAGCCACTGCCCGCGCGAGGTTCCCGAGTCGTGCGGACAGGCCCGCGCGACGCGGACGTGTTCGTCGACCAGTCGGTGCAGGTCCGCCCCGATGCGCCCGACGTCGCGTACCTGTCCGAAGTGCGCGAGATAGATCGCACCAGGCGACAGGGCGAGCATCCGATCGATCGTCACGTGCAGCGCGCCCGGCTCGAACTGCACCGGCGTCGTGGTCGGGAACACGAAACTGCGCCCATCGCGATCGGTCTCGCGGTACGAGAGGCCGAAGTTGTCTCCCGCGAACAGGTGGCCCGAGCGCAGATCGTGCACACAGACGTGGTGACGCGCGTGACCGGGAGCGTCGAAAAAGCGCAGTTCGCGTCCGCCAAACGAGACCGCCGCGCCTTCGCCCGTTTCGACGACGCGATCGGCAGCGACCGGGACGATCTCGCCGTACATCGCCTGCGCGGCCTGCGCGCCGTAGACCGCACGCGTGCCGGCGACCAGCGCGCCCGGGTCGATCATGTGCCGCGCGCCGCGCGGGTGCACGGTCAGCCGGGCGTTCTGGCAGGCGCGCATCAGCGTTCCTGCGGCGCCGGCGTGATCGAGGTGCACGTGGGTCAGCACGATCAGCGCGACCGCCTCGGGCCTGACGTCGCGGGCCGCGAGCGCGGCGAGCACTGCGGGGGCGGCGGCGTTGTGTGCGGTGTCGACGATCGCCGCCTGCCCGCCCTCGACGATCAGGTGCACCGCGACCCGGCCCGCGCGCCCGCCGTACATCGCGTCGACCGCGCTGATGCCGTCGCCGTAGTCGAAGCTGCTCAACCGAAGAACCCCTCGAAGCCTTCGACCGGCTCGAAGCGATCGTTGCGCACCGCGAGCCGGGTCGGCCCGGGCATCGCCCGCACCAGGTTCGGGTGCTCGGGGTCTCCGGGGTAGGCGATCATTCGCTGGCCGCCGAGCGCGAAAGGGTGCGGCTGGATCAGTGGCGGAGGGCGCGAAGACGCCTCGGCGAGCACCCCGGACACGTCGCGGTGGCGCGCCAGGTGCGCGAGCGACTGGATCTGCGGCGGCGCGAGCACCATCTCGCCGCCCCAATAGCGTTCGAGTGCCTCGCGCGGCGCCAACCACCGCGCCTCGACCGCTTCGTGCTCGTCGTGTCGCACCTGGGCGCCCTCGGGAAGCGCGGCGACGAAGAAACGGGTGTCGAATCGCCTGTTCATCATCGAGGGCACGCGCGGCGTGATCCAGCGCGTGAACGGATGCATCGTGCTCGCCGAGAGCGCGATGTCCAGCGCGCCGAGCGCGGCCGAAAACGTCACGCCGGCGGCGACCCTGCGCGACAGCTCGGCCGCCGCGCCGGCATGCGGCGACAGCAGCACCGCAACCTCCTCGAAGGTCTCGCGGCATGCGGCGACGAACAGGGCGCGCGCCTGGTCGGGCGTCAGCGCCGACTCGCCGAGTTGCTCGCGCAATGCCTCGCTGTCGATGTCGGTGCACATCGCGAGCGCGGGGTCCGAGTCGGCCGCGTCGAGTTTGCCCCCTGGAAAGACGAACGCGTCGCCGAGCACGCTCGAGTCGCGATGCCGGCGCAGCATCAGCACCTCCAGCCGGCCGGCAGCGTCGCGCAGCAGCAGCACCGTGGCCGCGTCGCGCGGCGGTGTCGTGACTTCGACTTGGTTCAGGCGGCTCACTGCGTCGAGCCGACGTGAGGATCTGGCACGCGGACTCCCCTGATCGAGTCCCGAGGATGCCACAGCCGCGACGCCCGGCGCCTCGGATGCGCCGGCGGAATTCGGCCGCGAACTTGCAGCCATCGATCGACGCGTTCGTCGCTACGCCGGCTGCGCCCTGGCTTGCAGCGGCCGGTCCTCGGCCTGCCAGGCCTCGATGCCCCCGCGCAGGAAGCGTGCGTTCGATCCGGCGGCGCGCAGGCGCAACGCGGCCGCGCGGCTGACGTCGTGTCCGTGGACGCAGTAGGTGACGACGGGCCGATCGTCCGGAAGTTCTCCGGCCCACGAAGACACCGTCGCCGGATCACGCCACCGCGCACCGGCGATCATCGTGCTCGCCCGTTCGAACACGCCCGCACGGCGCACGTCGATCAGCACCGCGCCGTCGGCTTGTTCCGGTGTCGCGCCGAATGCTTCGCTGGCCTCGTCGATCGCGCGCTTGTAGCGTTCGTGCGCGACGGTCCAGTCGATCTGCGCGATGAACAGGTCGGCGCGAGATCCTGACACCGCGCCGGGAGTGATCGGCGTGCCCCGCTCGCGCATGTCAAGCGCGAGGATCGCTATCTCGGTGGCGAGCACGTATTTCGGGTCGGCGATCCGCCGGTTCACGAGGCGGCCCTCGAGCGGTGCGAACTCGAGCAGCACCCAACCAGCGTCGCCGCCCGGTGCGTGGGCGATGCTGGCGAAATCCTCGCGCCAGCGCTCGACGCTGCCGAAGCTGGCCTCGAGCGCGAGCGCCATCGCCGGGACCGGGATTCGTGGTTCGGTTGGCGTGTCCATCGCGGCTCCTTCAGCGCAGGTGGGGAAAAGCGAAGCTGATCGCGAGGCCGAGCGCCGCGCTCGCGGCGAGCAGTGTCAACACGCCGACCCTGAAGCGAAACAGTGCGAGCGCGGCTAGTGCGGTGATCACGGCCGACACCCAGTCGAAGCGATTGTCGAAGCCCTCGGGCCACAGCACGTGATAGGAAAAGAACATCGCGAGATTCATCACCACGCCGACCACCGCCGCCGTGATCGCCGAAAGCGGCGCGGTGAAGCCGAGCTTGCCGTGCGTGGCCTCGACCAGCGGTCCGCCTGCGAGGATGAAGATGAACGACGGCAGGAAGGTGACGAAAGTGACCACGGTGGCGGCGAGCGCGCCGCTCAGGAACAGCGCCTCGGGCCCCAGCACCTGCCTGATCCATCCGCCGACGAAACCGACGAAGGCCACGACCATGATCAGAGGACCGGGCGTGGTCTCGCCCAGCGCGAGGCCGTCGATCATCTGCGCGCCGCCGAGCCAGTGGTGCTGCTCGACCGCGCCCTGGTAGACATACGGCAGCACCGCGTACGCGCCGCCGAAGGTGAGCAGTGCCGCCTTGGTGAAGAACCACGCCATCTGCGCGAGCGTGCCCTGCAGGCCCTGGCTCGCGATCAGCGCCGCCATGACCAGCGCCCACATCGCCAGACCCGCCGCCAGGACGCGTGCAAGGTGGCTGCGCGAGAAGCGTGCGTGCGCCGGAGTCGGCGTGTGGTCGTCGATCATCGCCGGGCCGTAGCCGGCGGCCGCGCCGTCGTGGCCGCCACCCAGCGCGAACACGCCAGGCGCCCAGCGCGCGCCGAGATACCCGATCAACGCCGCGGCGGCGACGATCGCCGGAAACGGCGCGCCGAAAACGAAGATCGCGACGAAGGCTGCCACCGCGATCAGCCACATCCAGCCGTTCTTCAGCGCACGGCTGCCGATGCGGTGCGCCGCGTGCAGCACCACCGCGGTGACGGCCGGCTTGATGCCGTAGAAGATCCCGGCCACCAGCGGCACGTCGCCGTAGCGCAGGTAGATCCACGACAGCGCGATCAGAATGAAGAGTGAAGGCAGCACGAACAGCGCGCCGGCGACGATTCCGCCCCAGGTGCGGTGCATCAGCCAGCCGATGTAGGTGGCGAGCTGTTGCGCTTCCGGGCCTGGCAGCAGCATGCAGTAGTTCAGCGCGTGCAGGAACCGCTTCTCGCTGATCCAGCGCCGGCGCTCGACCAGTTCGGCGTGCATGATCGCGATCTGCCCGGCCGGTCCGCCGAAGCTGATGAAGCCCAGCTTGAGCCAGAAGCGCAGCGCGTCGCGGAACCTGACCGATTCGGGCGCGCCCGGTGTGGCGGCGGAGGAACGGGCGTGCGCGTCCGGACTCAAACCGATTCTCCCTGCGCCGCGTAGAGCGCGTCGAAAACGGTTGCGGCGGCGGCGACGAGCTGGTCGTCGTCGGCATGGATCGCACGCAACCCGCCCAGCACCGCCTCGAGTCCCGCGGCTTCCGGCGCCGGAATACCGCCGGCGTCGAGGTAGCGAACGGCGCTCGCGATCCGCTGCAGCCGCGCGTCGCCCTCGAGCGCGAAGCTCGCCATCAGCACCTCGAAACTGACCAGCGCGCCGACGTGCGTGAAGCGCGCGCCGTCGTAGTCGAAGCCGAGTACGCCACGCGGCGCGCGCACGGGATCGTCCAGCCAGACGAATTTCGCTTGCGGGTCGATGAAGCGGCCGATCAGCCAGGCGCAGGCCATGCGATCGACCCAGGGGCGCGCGCGCGTGGCCCAGCGCTTGCGCTGGAAGCGCGCACGGCTCAGTCGGGCGATTCCCTGCGCGGCCTGCGAGCGCGGCTCGCCACTCGAAAAATGTTTGTCGAGCGACTGGCGTAGTGCGTCGAGCTCGGACCGCGCCTGCTGCGCGGCGGTCCCCGGGAAATAGTCGATTCGCCCCAGGGCCTGCAGCGCCTCGGCCACCGCGCGCATACGGCGACGCGCTTCGGCTTCGGCGATCGCGCCGAGCCCGGATCGAAGCTCGGCGGCCGATTCGTGCCACTGCGCGTAGCTCTCAGCGCGGTCGAACAGCGCGACCAGTTCGTCGCGCTGCGCGGCGTCGCGCGAGGACAGCGCGAAGACCATCGCGGTACCGTCGTTCTCGCGTACGTCCGCGGCGATCGGCTCGAACGACTTCTCGTGCGTGGCGGGCAGCAGGTAGGCACCGTCGCGCAATGCCGCGCAGCCCAGGCTCTTCAGCGCACGCCAGACGCGAACGCGTACCGCGTTCGGCTGTGTCGGGAGCGCGAGCAGCAGGAGTGACCACATGATAAGTAGCATATCCTACTTACTATGTAATAGATATTACCAAGTTGATCCAGGCGAAGCCTGAAAGCGCAGGCGCAGGCGCAGGCGCAGGCGCAGGGCGGGCCCGAGCCAGGCCGCGCCGGGCCGGGCCGGGCCGGCGAGGCCGGGCCTGGCCGGCGCCCGAGACTCAGTCGAGCCGCGCGCCGTCGCCGTTCAGTCGCGTTCGGATGTCGGCGCCACGAATCGATCGCGGCGCGATTCGCTCGCGCAACGCGATCGACGCGGCGTGCCCGATCGCGTGTCCGTACGAGAAGCACTGCGCGGTGACGCGCGCCGAGGCCATCGCCTCGTGTTGCGCCGACAGGCAGCGGCCGGCCATCAGCAGGCCCTCGCCGCGCTGCGGAACGAAGCACGCGTAGGGGATCTCGTAGTAGTCGTCGTACAGCCAGACGAGGCGCGGTTTCTCGCCGCTGTGCATCTCGATCGGCCAGGGGCAGCGCGCGATGCCGTCGGCGAATCGTGCCTTGGCAACGATGTCGTCGTTGCTCAGCGTGCGCACGCCGGTGATCTGGCGCGACTGGCGCACGCCGACCTGCACGCCGGTGTCCTGCAGCCAGCTGTTCTCGCAGCCGGCGACGTGCGCGCGGATGAAGCGCTCGTACTCGCGCGCCTGCTTGCGCCCCTCGATCTCGGCTTCGGTGATGTCGTGCACCAGGATCGGGTTGAGCTCGCGCCCGTCGCGCCCGATCACGCGCGTCGCGTTGCACAGCAACTGGTTCGGTCGCGGCGTCTCGAACAGGAAGATCTTGGCACGTGGTAGCCGATACTCGCGCGACGCGTTCAACCGCATGATCGTCTTGCCCACGTCATCGCCCATGATGCTGTCCGGGCCGCGCGCGGCCTGGAAACGCGCCATGTCCACGCCGAGCACGCGAAAGATCATCGTCGGGTTCTGGACCTGACCGTTTTCGCCCATGAAGGTGGGCAGGCCGGCCATCGCCGCGACGTCGGCGTCGCCGCTCGCATCGACGGTCAGCCCGGCGCGGATGTCGAGCTTGCCCTGCTTGCAGTACGCGATCACGCCGGCGACGCGCTCGCCGCCCTCGAGCAGCACGTCGGTCACCGTCGTGTGCAGCAGGACCCGCACGCCGGCTTGCGCGAGCAGGCGATCGGCCGCCTCGCGCCAGACGTGCGGCTCGTGCACGCGCGTGAAGGTCTTGCCGTATCGCACCGGGCCCGTGACGCCGTTGTTCTGCGCGAGCAGGCGCAGGAACTCATCCGCGAATCCGAACACCACCTGTCGCGGCTTCGAGTCGGGGTTCTGCGAGGCTTCGTACAGGCCGCAGACGGTGCCCGACATGCCGGCCACCGCGCCGCCGCCGCAGAATCCGTAGCGTTCGACGACGGTGACCGCGAGCCCGGCGCGCGCCGCGGTGACAGCTGCCGCGACGCCTGCCGCGCCGGCGCCGACGACCAGCAAGTCGGTGTCGATTCGGGTGAGAGGGCGTGCGTCGTGGATCGTGGTGTTCGTCATTGCATGTCCATTGGGATGCGCAGTGGACGGAAGGCCGCCCGGCGATCGCCCGGGTCGCGGTCACTCCTTGTACACCGCCCGATACCATAACTTGCTGAGTTCGGTTGAGACCTTCTCGATATCGACGTTGCCGCCACGCGGACCGAATCCGAACGATAGCCAGGAATAGGCGAAAAACTCGACCATCACGACCAAGGCGTAGCTCGCGATAGCCGGGTCGTGCGGATGGCATTTTCCGGAGGAAAGTCCGCGCTCGAGTTGAATGCGTACGCGGTCGGCGAACTGATTGCGCAGATTGTTCAGAGTCTTTGCCGTTGCGGGATCCAGACTCGCCACATGGAGAATGCTCCGCATCAATTTTCGATGGCGTTTGAATGTTTCCAGGAACGCGCGATTGCCTGCCTCGATGCGCTCGCGCACCGTTCCTGCTTGCCGTGTCGCGGAGAGGACGAACATCTCATCGACGACGCGCGACATGAGGGTCGCGAAGATATCGTCCTTGTTCGTGAAATACAGGTAGAACGTTCCGCGGCTGACCTTGGCACGTTCCACGACGTCGGCAACCGTGGCGTCGACGAACCCTTTGGTCGCGAAGACTTCTTCGGCCGCTCGTAGCAGTGCGGCCTCCGTGATGGGTGCGGAGCGCTTTCTCTTCTCCGATGAAGCGGTGCGTTTTTCTTTGCGCGGCATTCTTCCTCCCGTGTCCGATTCACGTTGAATGCGGCATTTGCGCGTGGTGACGACGACGACCATTTTCCGGCAATCGATCCGCGCGAGTTCCGGAGTTGGTCGAGGCAGATGCCCATGCGACAGGGCAGCGCATTCAGGTTGACATGTCAAGCAGGAGGTTGTTATCTTATCTTTAACTGACGCTGGTGTCAGTGTCAGTTAAAGTGCGTTGCGTCGATCGACCGCAGTTCGACGAGGCTGCGGCTCGAAGCTGACATGGCTGCCCCTGACGGGTGGCGAGCATTGCTTCGCGGTACGGTTTTTCTGTTCGTTTGTTGAATGCGCATACAACTGGAGACGTCATGAAACAAATTGGTTTCCTGCAGCGATCCGTCCAAGCTGCATCGCTTGTTTGCCTCGTACTGGCTTGTGGCACTTGGTCATCGGGCGCGGTAGCCGCGGATCCGGTGAAGGTCGGCTACATCATTCCGCTATCCGGGAGTGCCGCTGCCTCGATCGGTCGCGCCATGAGCAACGGGACGCACCTCGCGATCAAGCACATCAATGCCGAAGGCGGTATCAAATCCATGGGTGGCGCGAAGCTGGAACTGGTCGAAGTCGACTCGCGCGGCAACCCGCAGGTCGGCGTGACCGAGGCTGAGCGACTGATAACGGTCGAAAAAGTTCCCGTCATCATCGGCGCATTCCAGAGCGGCGTAACGTTCCCGGCTACTACCGTCGCAGAGAAATATCAGGTTCCGTGGGTGGTGGATCTCTCAGCCAAGGCCGAAATCACCGAACGCGGGTTCAAGTACGTCTTTCGCCCGACGCAGATCCCGTCTTCCGGCAACGCAGACAGCGTAGCCAGTTTCGTCAAGTGGATCGGGGAAAAGAGCGGCAAGAAGGCGCGCAGCGCTGCGATTCTGTATGAGAACACAGACTGGGGTCAGGATCTGGCGAAGACGATGCGTGTGCGATTTGCGGAGCAAGGCGTCAAAGTCGTTCTCGACGAATCCTATCCTCCCAACGCTCCCGATCTGCGCCCGCTGGTCCTGAAGACAAAGGGCGTGAACCCGGACGTCATCTCGGTGACCTCGTATGCGACCGATGCGATCCAGATCCACAAGCTGTTCGAGCAGATGCAGGTCGACGCCATGGCCATCGTTGGAAGCGGGGCCGGACAGGTCGATTCCACGTTCGTCCCTACGGTAGGAGCCCGGGGCGCGAACTTTACCTACACCACGAACGGCTGGGCCGGCTACGAATCGGCGATCACGACACCTTTCGCCAAGCGATTCTGGAGCGAGTTCTCCGCAGCCTACAAGACAGATCCAACTGAATTCTCCGTGGTTGCGTACTCGGTTGTCTGGATTCTGAAGGATGCGCTCGAGCGTGCGGGCAAGGCGGACCCGAAATCGATTCGCGACGCGCTCGCCCAGACCCGACTCACCAACACCGATCTCACCAAGTTGCTCGGCTACGACGTCCAGTTCGACGAAAAGGGGCAGAACACGCTCAAGCGTTTCGTCGTGCAACAGATCGCGGAGGGAAAGTACAGAACGATCTGGCCGCCGGAACTCGCACCAGAAAGTTTCCGACTGACATGGCCGGCGCCGAAGTGGGCCGATCGGAAGTAGCGCCTCTCTGTGGCAAAGAGTTCTCGGCAGCCGTTCGTGGTGCCTGAGAAGAGCGCGTCGCCGGGTCTGCCGGAGAGATCCAGTTGACCGGCGTGCTCGCTCAGGCACTTCTGAACGGCGTGGCTAGCGGCGCGATCTACGGCCTGATCGCCCTGGGGTTGAGCCTTCAGTTCGGTGTGATGAAGATCATCAACTTCGCACACGGATCGTTCCTGATGGTGGCGATGTACGTCTCGCTCTGGTGCGGTCGTCACTTCGGTCTTCATCCGATCACCGTCATACCGTTCGCGGCTTGCGCGCTGTACCTGATCGGATGGCTGACGCAGCGCTGGTTGCTGGAGGACATCTACCGCAAGGAAGCCACTCGCGAACCGATGGGCGTTCTGATATTCACGACCGGATTGTGGATATTTCTGGACAATCTGTTCCTGTTCATCGCCGGACCCGATTACCAGGTGATCAAGTCCGATTGGACCGACATGACGATTTCGGCTGGCCCACTCGTGCTGAGTTACCCGCAAGCCGCCGGTCTGTTGGTGTCGTGCGTGACCACGGCAGCGCTCGTGCTCTTTCTGCGCGGTACGCGTCTTGGGCGGACCATTCGTGCGACCGGCCAGGACCGCGAGGCGGCCAGCGTTCTCGGTATCGATAGCGCGCGGATCTATCAGATCTCGTTCGCGATCGGTCTTGCGGTCCTTGGCGTGGCCGGAGCACTTCTTCTGCCGATGTACCCGGTGAATCCGTTCGTGGGCGAGGTGTTCGGTCTGCGTGCGTTCGTCATCGTGGTGTTGGGTGGAATCGGTTCGATCGGCGGCGCGTTCTGGGGTGGGATCGTTGTCGGGGTGCTCGAATCGATCGGCGGACAGTTCATGCCGGCGACATTCTCCGAGGCCCTCATCTTCACCATCTTCCTCGGCGTGCTCTACTTCAGGCCAACCGGGTTGTTCGGGCTGGAGCGCGAATGAGCGCCTTGTTCAAGTCGTCGGGCGCCGTGTTGGCGGTGGCGGCGTTGGCAGCGCTGCCTTTGGCGATCTCGAATCAATATGTGCTGTCGATCATCACGTTGACTCTTCTGTACGCGTACCTGGCGCTGGCGTGGAACATCATCGGAGGCATCGCAGGGCAGCTGTCGCTTGGGCATGCGGCCTACTTTGGCGTCGGCAGTTACACCTCGACGCTGATGTTTCTTCACTTCGGGATCAGTCCTTGGGTCGGTATGTTGGCCGGAGCCGCCCTGGCGGCGGGGGCGGCGGTGATCATCGGACTTCCATGCTTTCGTTTGCGCGGCGCCTACTTCGCGCTGGCGACCCTTGCGGCTGCGATGATCTTCAAGATCATCGCCGAGAACTCCCAGGTGGCGCTCGGCGGACCCGGTGGGCTCGCGGTCAAACTCTTGCACGATGCGCCGCTGCAGTTTCAGCACACCAGGAGAGAGTTCTACTACGTCGTGATCGTCGTGCTGACGGCGATCGCGATATTTGTAAATCAGGCGGTTCTTCGCTCTCGACTCGGTCACTATCTGGTCGCAATTCGCAACGATCACGACGCTGCGCGCGCGCTCGGTGTCGACACCACCCGATGCAAGCTCGAGGCGGCCATTCTGAGCGCGGCGCTGACCGCGGTGGGCGGAACCTTCTACGCGCAGTTCATGCTGTTTATCAGCCCGGACAAGGTGTTCGGGGCGAACCTGAGCGTGCAAATCGCAGTGATGTGCATCATCGGCGGGCGTGGCACGGTTTGGGGGCCCGTTCTGGGAGCCGCGTTGCTCTTCTCGGCCGAAGAGGGGACCCGCTATCTGACAGGAGGAACGATAGGCGCCGACATGATGCTCTACGGACTCCTGCTGATGGCGGTGATCCGAATCGAGCCACGCGGTGTATATCGGATTCTGCAGGACGCTCGGCTGCGCTGGATGGCGCGAAGGCAAGTGGGGGCGCATTGACACTGCTCGAGTATCTCTGCGTCGGAAAGGACTACGGTGGCCTGCGGGCGATCGAAGATGTGTCATTCAGCGTCACCGCGGGAGAGATCGTCGGACTGATAGGACCCAACGGCGCGGGAAAGACGACCTTGTTCGAGTTGGCCTCCGGCTTTCAGCGTCCAACCCGCGGCGAGATCCGGTTCGTCGGCAGGAGGATCGACGGTCTTGGTACCCCGGCGATTTGCGCGATGGGGCTTGCGCGCACCTTCCAGATCGTGCGCCCGTTCGGCGAAATGACAGTTCTGGAAAATGTTCTTGTCGGGGCCTTTCTCCGGTCGAAGGATGCGGCGACCGCGCGCGAGCGGGCAGCGTCGGTCCTGGAGCGGGTTCAGATGTCGGGCCGCGACGATCAGGTTGCGCGCACGCTGACGCTCGCAGGTCGGAAACGGCTGGAGATCGCCAAAGCGCTCGCTACGGCCCCGAGGCTGTTGTTGCTCGACGAAGTGATGGCTGGTCTTACTCGGGTCGAGACCAGCGAGATCATGGCGGTGATTCGCGAGTTGAACCGGTCGGGGATCACGATTCTCATGGTCGAGCACAACATGCGTGCCGTGATGGACCTGTCCGATCGGGTGGTGGTGATTCACCATGGCCTCAAGATCTGCGAGGGCACGCCAGCCGACGTCGGTTCCGACCCCGTCGTCGTCGCAGCCTACCTTGGGGAGCGCGAGAATTGCGATGCTCGAGCTTAGCGGCATAAGTTCCGGCTACGGCGATGTACGTGTTCTGCACGACATCACACTCTCGGTTCGCAAGGGAGAAATCGTGAGCATCGTCGGTGCCAACGGAGCCGGAAAGACGACTCTGATGCGCACGATCATGGGAACTGCCCGCGCGAGCGCGGGCGAGATGCGGTTCCTGGGAGAGAACCTGAACGGGCGGCCGACCCACGAGATTGCGCGCCTCGGTATCGCCCAGGTGTTGGAAGGACGGCGCCTGTTCGCGCACATGAGCGCGCAAGAGAACCTCCTCGTTGGCGGGGACATTCTTCGCGACAGGGCAATGAGCCGACGCAATCTCGAGCGGGTATACGCGCTGTTTCCGAAACTCGCCGAGAGACGGCACCAACTGGCGCGTTCGTTCAGCGGCGGCGAGCAGCAGATGGTTGCGATCGCCCGCGCGTTGATGACTTCCCCAAAACTGCTCCTGCTGGACGAACCTTCCGTCGGGCTTGCCCCGCTTGTCGTCAAGGAGATCTTCGCCAAGCTGCCGCTGATCAACAGCCAGGGCATCACCATCCTCCTTGTCGAGCAGGACGTACAGAGGTCGCTCAGCCTCGCAACGCGCGGCTATGTCATCGAGCAGGGCTGCGTCGTGATGCAAGGGACGGGCGCTGAACTGCTGATCAATCCGCAGCTGAAGAAGTACTACCTCGGAATCTGAGCGCTGAGATGCTGACGATCGGCGACGCCCTGCGAATGAACACCGCCAAGGCACCGGGAAGGCTTTGCCTTGCGGATGCGCACCGTCGTTACACCTATGCCGAGGTGAACGTCCGGGTCAATCGGTTGGCGCATGGAATGCTGCGATCGGGCTGCAAGCCCGGCGACTGCCTCGCCGTGCTCGCTCGCAATTCGATCGAGTACATGGAGTTGTTCCACGCCTGCGCGAAGCTGGGACTGCGGATCCTGACGCTGAACTTCTGGCTTAGGCCGGCCGAGATCGAGTTGCTTTTCAACTATTCGGACGCGACATGGCTGGTCGTCGGCGAATCGCTGCAGGACAGCGTTGCGTGCATCGTGCCTCGCTTGCCCCAACTCCGTGGCGACGGGTTGATCGTGATCGGCGAGGCATCGCTGAGCGGCGCGCGGTCGTTGGCCAGTCTGGTGGCCGACACGGAATCGGAGCCTCTGGTCGACATAGACACCCGCTGGCCGTTCTGGATGATGTTCACCTCGGGAACGACCGGAAACCCGAAAGGCGTTGTGCGGTCCTTCTACCGAACCGCGGTATGCATCCTGTTTGGAATGATCGAGTTCGGATTCCGCCGTGACGACGTCTTCCTTGCGGTTTCACCGTTCTTTCATGGCGTCACCTTCTTGCCGCTGATGGTGCTCCAGGCAGGCGGGACGGTGCACGTCATGTCCGAGTTCTCCGCCGCCGATGTCTTGAGAACGATCGAGGTCGAGGGCGTCACTGCAGCTTTTCTCGTTCCGACCATGCTCGACATGCTGCTCGAGCATCCCGCGCTGAACGAGGCGCGCGTCGAATCGATGCGCGTACTTGTTACCGGCGGAGCCGCGTTGCCAAGCGCCGTCAAAACCGCCGTCGTAGATTCGATCGGACCGGTGCTGCACGAGTTCTACGGTGCGAGCGAGAGCGGCTTTCTCACCGTACTGCATCCGCGCGATCAGATGAGGAAGCAGCGTTGTTGCGGTCAGCCGTGCTTTGGCGCCGAGGTTGAAATCCGCGACGACTCGGGCGCCCGACTGCCCGGCGGAACCGTAGGCGAGATCTTCAGCCGGTGCGACGGGCGTTTCGACGGTTACTACAAGAACAAGGCGCAAACCGACAACGCCTTGAGGGAGGGGTGGTTCACCGCCGGAGACCTGGGACGAATCGACGACGAAGGGTACGTGTACGTGGTCGACCGGAAGACGGACTTGATCATCAGCGGCGGTGAGAACGTCTACCCGCGCGAGATCGAAGACGTGCTGCGCACGCACGCCTCGATCCTTGAATGCGCAGTCATCGGCGTGCCGGATTCACGATGGGGCGAAGCCGCAAAGGCGTTTGTCGTGCTGCGCAGCGATCGCGATCTGGCGGCAACCGAGTTGATCGAGTATTGCGGTCGACGTCTTGCTGGCTTCAAGAGGCTCAGAGAGGTCGAATTTGTTTCCGATCTTCCCAAGAACGCGTCGGGGAAGATCTTGAAGTCAACGCTACGACAGCAACACTAGATTCACAAATCGGGAGATTTCATATGCAGGTCCATATCAACTTCGTCAAACGAATCCGGCTTCTTCAGGACGAACTTCAGCGCAACGACGTGGACGTAATGGTTGCGACGAGGCTGAAGACGATTACCCACGTGACGGGCGCGTTCGTTCCCTGGCGTAGCGCTGCGGTGATTCCGGCAAAGGGCGATATTCGCGTGTTTACCGTCACGATGGATTCGGTGCGCGTTGCCGAAGAAGGGTGGCTCAAGGACGTCGTTGGCTATGGTCGCATTCCGATGATGGAGATGGTCGGGCGGCACCTGGTCGAACTTGGTCTCCAGAACAGCCGCGTCGCAGTGGAGGACGGTTACTCGTGGTACCTGCCGGAAGGCAACATCACGCACGAGGAGTACCAGATACTCGAGCGTGCCTGCCCGAAAGCCAGGATCTCGAACATCACGCATCAGATCGATCGGCACATGCTGCTCAAGGAACCGGAGCAGATCCAACTGATGCGCCAGGCGACCGCATTGTGCGACACCGCTCAGGAGACGCTACGAGAGCGCGTACACCCTGGAATGACGGAGACCGAGATCGCCGGAATCGCCGAACAGGTGCTGCGCGACCGCGGCAGCGAGTTTGCGTGGACCTTTACAGGCGGTCAGGAGATCGCCTCCGGTCATCGAACCTGGACCGGAGCGTGCACACCGGCTACGAGGAAGATCGTGCAAAGGGGAGAGTTTCTTCTGCTCGATATCCACGGCATGTACGGCCTGATGCTTGGGGACGTGTCGCACAATGCGATCATGAGAAAGCCTTCTGGCGAGCAGCAACGAGTGATCGACGCCTATGTCCAGACGTGCACCTATATGCTCGAGGCTCTAAGGCCGGGAAGGACCATCGGCGACGTTGCGGCGGATATCCGAAAATTTACTGTCGACAATGATTGGGGACACATCATTCGTGGTTTCGGGCACGGTATCGGGCATTTCGGAAACGAGTGGTTCCCTGCGTTCACGGATGTCTACATGCCCTATGCGAGTGATCCAGAAGTCGTACTGCAACCGAACTTCATCGAGATCATGGCACTTACCTGCAACGTTCCGGGGGTTGGCGGATTGCGCTTCGAGCGACCCGTAGTGGTAACCGAGACCGGTTCAGAGTGCCTATCGAGCACACCGGTCGAGCCATGGATCCTGGCGGGCTGATCGTTCGTTCGCGCGATTCCGGCCACCTCCGCACTACCCGAAGAACGTTCGGCCGGTCGGTAGGGCAGAACCGTACTGATATATTGGAGCCCGCTCAAACCGCCCAGACTGCCCGACCGCCCGAGCCATGCCCCGACCCTTGAGCCTTGGAATCGTCGCCGACATCCACCACGGCGCGCAGGCGGGCACGAAGTGCGGACCCGCGGCCATCGCGCTGCTCGGCGACTTTGGGCACTGGGCCAACCGCCATCCGCTCGACATGGTCGTCGAGCTTGGCGACCGGATCAACAACGTCGACGCACAGGCCGACGAACGACTGACTCTCACGGTGGCCGGCGCGCTGGGCGGGATCACGGCCTCGCGCGCGCACCTGCTGGGCAACCACGACAGCCACGACCTGCCGCGCGCGATCGCCGAGGCGGCGATGCAGGTCGGATTCGGCTCCTGGAGCCGGGACCTGAACGGCTTTCACCTGGTGTTCTGGAATGCCGACACCTGCGTCAAGGGCAAGCAGCAGTTCCTGTTCGACGCGGCCGACCTGCGCTGGCTGGAGGCCGACCTGCGCGCCACCGATCTGCCGACGATCGTCTTCAGCCACCTTCCGCTCGACGAAGGAAGCATGATCGGCAACTTCTATTTCGAGAAGGTGCTCGCCGGCTTCGCGCACTACGGCAACGCGGCCGAAGCGCGCGACGTGATCGAGCGCAGCGCCAAGGTGATCCTGTGTCTGGCCGGACACACGCACTGGAACGCACGCAACACGATCGACGGGATCCACTACGTGACGATCCACTCGCTGACCGAGTCGTTCACGACCTGGCCGCATCCGAGCGGTGCCTGGGCGCTGGTGCAGATCGACGACGACATCCGGATCGAAGTTTTCGGCCGCGACCCGGCCTACTACAGGCTTCCGATTCGAAAGCCCGGCGAGCACTGGGCAAACCTGTCGCGTTCGTTCGCGCCGAGGCCGGAAGTCGTTTCGCCGGCATTGCGCGCGCGAATGGCGCGGATCGACGCAGGCGAACGCTGAGCCGATGCCGCGGGTGCTGAGCGAGGCGAGCCTCGAGCATCTGTCCGCGCAGGCGTGGGAACTGATCGACGCCGCGCAGGTCGTGATCGCCGATCTCGACGGATGCCTCGCGGCCGATCTGATACCGCTGCCAGGCGCCCGTGAACTGGCGCGGCGCGTCGCCAAGCGGCTCGTGGTCGCGTCGAACAACTCGACGCACAGCTGCGGCCAGCTCGCTCGGGCCTTGCGCCGCAACGGGCTGGCCGTGGGTCCCGGGCGTTTCGTGCTCGCGGGCGAGGTGGCGCTAGACACGGTCGCCCGGCAGTGGCCGGGAGCGCGCGCAATGCTGCTTGCCACCGCGGCGATTCGGGCGCGGGCGCGCCGTGCCGGACTCGCGCTCGTTGCGACGGCACCGGACGTGGTTGTGCTCGCGCGCGCGACCGGGGTTGGGTTCCGGCAGCTGGAAGCGGCGATTGCGGCGCTGCACGCGGGCGCGCCACTGGTGGTCGCCAATCCGGATCTCAGTCACCCGGGCGCGGGGGGCGTGCCGCGGATCGAAACCGGCGCGTTGCTCGCACTGCTGCGCGCGGTCCTGCCAGGCCAGGAGGCGCACATCGTCGGCAAGCCCGAGCCGGCACTGTTTCGCGCGGCGCTCGCGCTCGATCGTGCCGACCCCGCACGCGCCGTGATGATCGGCGACAATCTCGCGACCGACGTCCTCGGCGCACAGGCGCTGGGGATCGACGCGATCCACCTCGCCTCGCCGTCTCGTTGAAGGGAGCCTCACGATGAACTACCAGACGATCCGCTTCGACGTGCACGACGGGGTCGCGCTGCTGACGCTGAACCGGCCCGAGCGGCGCAACGCGATCGACCTGGCGATGCGCGGCGAGATCCCCGACGCGATCGCGCGGGTGCGTTCGGACCCGGCGATACGGGCAATGATCCTCACCGGGGCGGGCGGCCATTTTTGCGCCGGCGGCGACATCTCCAGCATGCAGGGAGCGGTTGGCGACGCGGCGGCGGGTCGCGAGCGCCTGCGCGCCAACATCGGCTGGGTCGAGGACCTGGTGATGCTCGATCGTCCGGTGATCGCAGCGGTCGACGGGCACGCGGCCGGCGCCGGGTGCAACCTCGCGCTGGCCGCCGACATCGTGCTGGCGACGCCGGCGGCGCGCTTCACGCAGTCGTTCCTGCGTGTGGGTCTGGTGCCGGACTTCGCCGGCCTGTATCTGCTGCCGCGCATCGTCGGGCTGCAGCGCGCGAAGGAGCTGGTGTTCTCAGCGCGTGCGCTCGCGGCCGACGAAGCGAGAGACCTGGGCATCGTCCACTCGATTCACCCGGCCGAGCGCCTGCTCGAGGCCGCGCGTTCGATGGCGCTGGGATTCTGCCTGGCATCGCCCACCGCGCTCGGTCTGGCCAAGCAGTCGCTCAATCGCAGCTTCAACCTCGACCTGCGCACTGCGCTGGAAATGGAGGCGAACGCGCAGGGGATCTGTTTCACCACCGACTGGCACCGCGAGGCCGTGCGCCGTTTTCTAGCCAAGGAGCCGGCGCAGTACACCGGAGCGGGCTTCGAGCAAGGCGCCGCGTCCGATCGATGACCGCGACGAACCTATGCTCGTGGCGACGAATCGCGGCACGAATGGCGGCACGAATGCCGGGAAGAATGGCGGCACGAACGGCAGGATGAATGAGGCGATGAAAGACGCGATGAAAGAGCCGATCGACGAGCCGACCGAGGTCGGGTCGAACAACGAGCCGGCGGGGCCGCTCGCCGGCGTGCGGGTGATCGACATCACCGAAGTCCTGATGGGGCCCTCGGCGACGCAGATGCTAGCCGACCTGGGCGCCGACGTGATCAAGATCGAGCCGCCCGGCGGCGACGTGCTGCGCGGCACCGGTCCCGGGGGCCGCCGGGGTGCCGGTCCACTGTTCCTCAACCTCAATCGCAACAAGCGCAGCCTGGTGCTCGACCTGAAAAAGCCGCAGGGCAAGAGCGCGTTGCTCAAGCTCGCCGAAACGGCCGACGTACTGGTCTACAACGTGCGCCCGCAGGCGATGCAGCGGCTCGGTCTGGACTACGACGCGCTGCGCGCGGTCAATCCGCGGATCGTGTACGTCGGAACCTTCGGCTTCAGCCAGCGCGGGCGCTATGCCTCGGCGCGCGCATTCGACGACCTGATCCAGGCCGCGGTCGCGATTCCCGAAGCGAGCATGCGAGCGGGTGCCGAAGTGCCGCGCTACGCGCCGCTGAACCTCGCCGATCGTGCCACCGGCATCTATGCGTTCGGCGTCATCTGCGCCGCGCTCTACGCGCGCGAGCGAACCGGTGCCGGGCAGGCGGTCGCGGTGCCGATGTTCGAGACGATGGCGCAGATGGTGCTGGGCGATCACCTGTACGGGCACACCTTCATTCCGGCGCGTGGCGATTTCGGCTATCCGCGGCTGCTCAACGCCCAACGCCGGCCGTTCCAGACCGCCGACGGATTCGCCTGCTGTCTGGTCTACACCGACGAGCAGTGGGCCGCATTCCTGGCCGCGACCGGCGAGGCCGATCTTTTCGAATCGGATCCCCGGTTCAAGGATGGCGAGACGCGCACCCAGCACATCCAGGAGCTCTACAAGATCGTGGCCGACAAGCTGCTGCTGCGAACGACGGCGCAATGGAAGTCGCTGCTCGAGCCGCTCGGGATCACGGTGTTTCCGGTCCACAGTTTCGAGACCCTGCTCGGCGACGAACACCTGGCCGACATCGGTTTCTTCCAGCAGTACGAGCATCCGACCGAGGGCACGTTGCGAACGATGTCGGTGCCCAGCGAATGGAGCGGATCGGCGCTTGCGCCGCTGCGCCCGCCGCCGCTGCTGGGCCAGCACAGCAGGCAGTTGCTGGCCGAGCTCGGCTATCGCGGCGACGAGATCGAGGCGATGATCGCAGCCGGTGTGACCGAGGCGCCCGATCCGATCGCCGAACCCGGCGAGACCGACCCGAGCCGGACCCGGACCTGAGCCGGGCCGAGGCTTACATCGAGAACGAGCGAGGAGTGCGATGAGTGCGAAGGTGGTTCGAATCGGCGGGGCGTCGGGCTTCTGGGGCGACAGCAGCCTCGGCGCGCCGCAACTGGTGAACGCGGGCGGGATCGACTATCTGGTGTTCGACTACCTCGCCGAGTTGACGATGTCGATCCTTGCCGGCGCCCGGCTGAAGGACGCTGACGCCGGCTACGCGACCGATTTCGTCACGGTCGCGATGCGATCGGTGCTGGCGCAGGTCGTCGCGAAGAACATCCGCGTCATCAGCAACGCCGGCGGCGTCAACCCGCGCGGTTGTGCCAAGGCACTCGAGGCGCTCGCCAGCGAGCTGGGCGTCGAGGTGCGCATCGCGGTCGTCGAAGGCGACGACGTGACGGCGCTGCTTCCGGATTTGCGCGCCGAGGGCGTCGTCGACATGATCAGCGGCGAACCGATGCCCAAGCGCCTGGTCAGCGCCAACGCCTACCTGGGCGCCTTGCCGATCGCGGCCGCACTGGAGCAGGGCGCACAGATCGTGATCACCGGGCGCTGCGTCGACAGCGCGGTCACGCTGGGCGCGCTGATCCATGAGTTCGGGTGGCGTGCCGACGATTTCGACCGGCTTGCCGCAGGCAGCCTGGCCGGGCACATCATCGAGTGCGGCTGTCAGGCCACCGGGGGGCTGCACACCGATTGGGAAAGCGTGCCCGACTGGGCCAACATCGGGTACCCGGTGATCGAGTGCTCGGAGGACGGCTCGTTCGTGGTCACGAAGCCGCCCGGCACCGGCGGGCTGGTTTCTCCGGCGACGGTCGGCGAACAGATGCTCTACGAGATCGGCGATCCGGCGAGTTACCTGCTCCCCGACGTGAGCTGCGATTTTCGTGCGGTGCGGATCGAGCAGGCCGGGCCTTCGCGGGTTCGCGTGTCCGGCGCGCGCGGCCGCGCACCCTCGGGTTCGTACAAGGTCAGCGCGACGATGCTCGCCGGGTTCCGTGTCGCGGTCCAGTTGACGATCGTCGGAATCGACGCAGCGCGCAAGGCGCGACGCACCGGCGAGGCGTTCCTCGAACGCGGCCGCAAGCTCTTCGGCATGCTCGGCCACGCCGACTTCGCGGCGACTTCGATCGAGCTGCTCGGTACCGAGTCGACCTACGGGCCGCATGCACGATCACTCGCGAGCCGGGAAGTGGTGCTGCGCCTCGCGGTGACCCACGACGACAAGCGTGCGCTCGAGGTGTTCAGCAGGGAGTTCGCCGCGCCCGGGACCTCGTGGTCGCCGGGAACGACCGGCGCGGGCACCGGGCGCCCCCGGGTCTCGCCGGTGCTGCGGCAGTTCGCTTTCATGATCGACAAGGCACGGGTGCAGGCCAGCGTGCGCCTGGGAGATCGAACGGTCGCGATCGAGTCGCCTGCGCCTTCCCCCCAGACCGAACCCGCGCCGGTGCCGCCGCCCCCGGGCGCCTCCGAGGACGACGGGCCGTCGCGGCAGGTGCCGCTGATTCGCATCGCCTACGGGCGCAGTGGCGACAAGGGCGATGTCTCGAACATCGGCCTGATTGCGCGCCGGCCCGAGTGGCTCGCGCTGATGCGCCGGGAAGTCACGCCCGAGCGCGTCGGCGCCTACCTGGAACACCTGGTCAAGGGGCCGATCCGCCGCTACGACCTGCCTGGAATCGACGCGGTGAACCTGGTCTGCGAACGCGCGCTCGGCGGCGGCGGGATGGCGTCGCTGCGCAACGATCCGCTGGGCAAGGGGATGGCGCAGATTGTGCTCGACATGCCGATCCGCGTGCCTGCGGCATGGGGGTTGGGCGACTGATCGTCTGACCGGCGCCGTATCGCGAACGAGAGGGGCGCTGCGCGGTCCTCAGCTGCCTTTGCCGCACGCGATGATGTCGGCAGCTTCCATGACGGCTTTCGGAGCGCCCTCGCGTGCGACGCGCAACATCGCGCGTGCGACCTGTTCGGACGTGCTCACCGATCGCGGGAATGCTGCGAGCATCGCGCCCCACAGCGGACGCGTGAGCGCGTACAGCAGCCGATAGCTGCGCGTCCTGGAACGCACGCCGTACATCGGCACGATCGCGCCGGGCCTGAACATCACGGCGCGAAACGGCAGCGCGAGCAACGCGTTTTCGGTCGCGCCCTTGACACGGGCCCACATGCTGCGCCCGTGCTCGCTGCTGTCGGTGCCGGCGCCAGACACGTAGACGAAAGTCATCACCGGATTCAGCTTTGCGAGCGACCGAGCCGCGGCGAGCGTGAAGTCGTAGCTGATGCGTCTGTATGCGGCCTCGCTCATTCCGGCCGACGACACACCCAGGCAGAAGAAGCAGGCGTCGTAGCCGCGCCAGAGTTCATCGAGCGCCGAGAAGTCGAGGAAGTCGGCGTGCAGGTGCTCGCGAAACTTCGGATGCACGAATCCGCTCGCGCTGCGCGCGATCGAGAGCACAGACTCGACGGTCGGATCGAGCAGGCACTCGCGCAGCGCAGCCTGTCCGACCATGCCGCTCGCGCCAAAGAGAACGATTTTCACTGAATCATCCGAGAAGTCCCGAGCGCGAACCCGCCGCGACGCTGCCGAGGCGCTCGCGCGCGTGTCTATGCTACAGAGGCGCTCGCGCGCGTGCCTATTCGTCGCGCGCCGGATCCCCCTCGGCGAGCACGTCTCGAAACGCATCCATGCGCTTCCACGCCGGGACCGGCGCGACGAGCCCGGCGCGGGGAACGTAGGGCGAGAGCTCCGCGGCGTCGTCGCGGTGGATGTAGCGCGGGCAGTTCGGGAAGATCCGTTGTGCGTGCACGCGCACCGCGATTTGTGCGCCCTCGAAGGCGCCGAGCAACTCCGCATCGTCGCTCAGGGAGGCTACGCCATTCACTCGCAGCCGGCGTGTGCGCTCGAAGTCGATGAACAGCAGCGCCACGTTCGGTTGCACCAGCACGTTGCCCAGGCTGCGGAACATGCCGTTGCCGTCGAAGCTCGGAAAGACGAGATCCGACGGACCGATCGTTCGCACGAATCCCGGTGCGCCGCCCTTGTACGAGCAGTCTGGCCGTCCGGCCGGGTCGGCCGTCGCGAAGAAAAAGAACGGGCGGCTTTCGATGAAAGCACGGTCCTCGGCGGTGAACGCGTCGCGTCCCAGCACCTCGTCGAGCCGGTCGGCCAGCCGGCGCGTGTCGAAGCGATCCTGCAACCGGCGCATGCCCGCGTGGTAGGCAGGCGCCGGCTCGTTCGCGTCGTCGCGCCGCGTCGTATCCAACTCGCCCTCGACGCGCGCCCGGGCAGGATCGGCGATCGGCCTCAGCCCTGTTCGCCGGCCACCACCCACTTCTCGCCCGAGGCGCGCCCGTCGCTGAACATCGTGAGCGTGCCGTCGAGCTTGCGCCCGCGCACGACGCCGTTCCACTCGAGCTTTCCGTACTTTGGGCTCTCGGTTTGCGCCGAGAACGAGATCACGCCGTCGGCGACCGTCACCGTGTATGGGCCGTCGCCGTAACCGTACTGCGTGCAGGCCGAGGAACTAAACCTTCCGTTGCTGAACACCAGCGTATCGGCGTCGCCCGAGGTCTTGCCAGGTTCGAGCACCACGCCCTCGAAGCGCTTGCCGTCGAGGGTCGTGGCGCGAGTCGCGGACGGCGCGGTCGCGGTGGCCTGCGTCGTGGCGGAATTGAAGAGGCTGCGAAGCAGCGATGCGATGCTCATATCCGGTCCCCCTGGCGTGAATCGTCGCTCGATGCTGAACCGAAGCCGCGCCGGTTGCGATACGCAGGAGTGCGTACGCACCGCCTGCGGGGCAGCGGCGAGAGCCGTCACCTGGCGTTGACGGCTTTCCCCGCGGCGAGTAGAAATGTCGTTCGCGTCGAAACTGATCGGGCGAACGCCGATGTCACTGCTTCCGTCACCAGACGGCGGATCGGCCGCCGCGCCTTCCCCCAACCCGAGTAAAACCGGCGTCGGTCGGTTGTTGCCCGAGCTGTCCCGGGCCGACCTTCGTGCGGCCTTCGACACGCTCGGTGCGATCGGCGAGGCTTGCGCCGGCGGCGAGGACTTCGCGCTACGCGGCGTGCAGTTCCTGCCTGGGCTGGTGAGCAGCGAACTCACCACGCTCTCGATCTGCGACCTCGATACCGGACACCGCAGCGTGGTGAGCGAACATCCGGGCGCGATCTCGCAACGCGAGAACGAGATCTTCGATCGCCACTTTCACGAACATCCGCTGGTGCGCCTGCACGGGCGCAACCTCGCGGCGATCACTTGCCGCATCGAAGACGTGCTCCCGCAGGCGCAGTTCCGCGGAACGGCGCTCTACAACGACTACTACCGCAGGATACGCATCGATCATGCGATGGCGGTGCCGATCCACGTCGATCACCGCTACGTCGTGAGCTTCGTGCTCAATCGCGCCGGGATCGGCTTCAGCGACCGCGATCGCGCCTGCATGGAATTGATCCGTCGCCATATGGGGCACCTGTATCGGCTCGGATCCACGCCGCTCATCGTCACGCTCACGGAGCGCGAGCGAGAGGTGCTGCGCTGGCTCGCACGCGGCAAGACCGATCGCGACATCGCCGCCATTCTCGGCACCAGCCCGCGCACCGTGCAAAAGCACCTCGAGCGCGTGTACGCAAAGCTCGGCGTGGAGACGCGCACGGCCGCGGTCATGCGCGCGACACGCCTCTGACGCGTGCCCGGCGCGCGTACGCAGCGCTACGTATCGACGCGCGGCTCGCCGGATCGAACACTGCCGATGCCAGGCACACGGCACACTGCTGTTGGCGTGCGCCGATCGAGCGGCCTGGCAAACCACTGGGAGCAAACATGGACAAGGCGGAATTGAAGGCTTTCGGCCGGCCTGACGAGGTGCGCGAGTTTCCCAAAGGGCGTGTCGAACTGGTCAACATCGGCGGGGCGACGATCGGACGAGCGATCTTCGAGCCGGGCTGGCGCTGGAAGGACTCGGTGCAGCCGATGGCCGGAACCCGAAGCTGCGAGGCACCACACTTCCAGTATCACGTCTCCGGCGTGCTGATGGTGTTGATGGACGACGGCACCGAAATCGAGTGCCGACCCGGCGAGGTGTCGCTGCTGCCCTCGGGACACGACGCCTGGGTCGTCGGCGAAGAACCGGCGGTGGTGGTGGATTTCCAGGGAATGGTCGACTACGCGAGCGCGCACCCCCGCCATTCGGCCTGAGGTCCCGCGGCGAGGGCGCGGTCGCGCGCACTCGCCGTCGCGCGTCGCGGCCAACCATTTTCGGAACCGCGCATTCTGCATCTTCGTGTGAATCGGGGTCGCGTCGGCAACCTCGCTGGTATATTCGATCGCTCGAAACCTTCGATCCGATCGAAGCAATGGACTTCAGGAACCTGCTCGCAACGCTGGAAAGGCCGATCGCACTGCTCGAGCGCGCCGGACTGATCGTCGCGGGTGCAGCGTTCGCCGCGATGATGTCGGTGACCGTGATCGACGTCGTGATGCGCTACCTGTTCAACTCGCCGTTGAGCTGGTCGTTCGAGCTGATCTCGTCGTACCTGATGGTGGGCGCGTTCTTCCTCGCGGTGTCGGCGACGCAGGCGCGGCGCCAGCACGTCCACGTCGACCTGCTCGCGCGCAAGCTGCCCGAGCGGCTGCGCTGCGCGCTCGCGGTCCCGGCCGGTTGCGCGGTGGTGCTGCTGTTCGCGTTGATCGGGTGGGCCGGAGCGACCGGGTTCTGGGAAGCGTGGCAGAGGAACCTGGTGATGGACGGGCAGATCCCGTGGCCGCGCTGGCCGACCTACCTGCTGATCCCGGTCGGACTCGGGCTGATGGTACCCAGGCTGGTGCTCGAGGTCGCCGGCGACGCGCTCGCCGCATTCAGCGGCGATCTGCGCAGCGCCAGCCACAGACGCTCGATCGTCGCACGGCTGAGACGACTGCGACCGACGATGGCCACCGCGACGCTGATCGGCCTGTTGTTGCTGTTGCTCGCGATCGGCGTGCCGGTCGCGTTCTCGATGGGGGTCGCCGGAATGGCCGGCCTCTATCTGCTGGGCGGCTCGAGCATGGTCATGGGCATCCTGTCGACCACGCCGCTGAGCTCGGTGTCCACCTACGAGTTGCTCACCATCCCGATGTTCATCCTGATGGCCGAGATCGTGATCGTCAGCCGCATCGCCGACGAACTGTTCGAGACGATGACGGTCTGGGTCGGTCGGGTCCGTGGCGGACTCGCGATCGCAACCGCATTCGCCGGTGCGGGATTCGGCGCGATTTCCGGCTCGAGCACCGCGGGCGCGGCGACGCTGGCGTCCACCTCGCTGCCGGCGATGATCCGCCAGGGTTACGAGCGCAGGCTCGCCAACGGAGTGGTCGCGATCTCGGGCACGCTCGCGATGCTGATCCCGCCCAGCATGGCGGTGATCCTGTACGCGCTGGTGGCCGACGAGAGCGTCTCGCAACTGCTGATCGCCGGCCTCGTGCCGGGGCTGCTGGTGACGCTGACGATCGCGGCCACCGTCTACATCCTGTGCCTGATCGATCCGCGGCGCGCGCCGCCCGGGCGCGGTTATTCCTGGCGCGAGAAGCTCGTCAGCCTGAAGGTGACCGGTTCGATGGTGGTGCTGATGCTGCTGGTGACCGGGGTGATCTATCTCGGAGTCGCCACGCCGACCGAGGCGGCGTGCCTGGGTGCCTTCGGTGCGCTGTGCATCGCGCTGGTGCGGCGGCGCATGACCTGGAGGGCGCTGTTCACCGCGCTCGGCGGCGCGGCGCGCACCTCGGCGATGATCAGCATGATCATCGTCGGCGCGCACATCTTCAGCTACGGGCTGACCGTCACGCAGACGACCCAGCAGTTCGTCGCCTGGGTGTCCGCTCTGCCGCTCGATCCTTATGCGATCATCGCGATCATCGTGCTGCTGTATCTGGTGCTGGGCTGTTTCCTGGACCAGATCGCGATCCTGATCCTGACCGTGCCGATCCTGCTTCCGGTCGTCAAGGCGCTGGGTTTCGATGGCGTGTGGTTCGGCATCGTCCTGATCCTGACCGCCGAGGTCGGCATGGTAACGCCGCCGGTGGGCATGAACGCGTTCGTCGTGGCCCGCTACACCGGCAGGCCGGTCGACGAGGTGTTCGCAGGGGTGTTTCCGCACGTCGGTCGCGCACGTGCTGCTGATCGCGCTGCTGGTCGCGTTTCCGGCGATCGTGATGTGGCTACCCTCGACCATGATGAAATGAGTTCACCAACCTAGGAGACCATGATGAGATCCACCCTCGCACCGCTACTGGCCGCCGCCGCACTCGTGCCTGCACTGCCGGCCTTCGCGCAGGTGAAGCTCAAGCTCGCCGATTCGCTTCCGACGACGCACTACATCTCGATTCACGGCGCGAAGAAGTTCATGGACGAGGCCACGCGCCTGTCCGGCGGCAAGATCAGCTTCGAGTACTACCCGACCGAGCAGCTCGGCAAGGCCAAGGACTTCCTTCAGCTCACGGTAGCGGGCGTCACCGACGTCGCCTACGTCGCACCGGCCTACGCGCCGGACAAGCTTCCGCTCTCGGCGGTGGCCGAGTTGCCGGGCCAGTTCACTTCGTCGTGCGAGGGCACTGCCGCCTACTGGAAGCAGGTCAAGGACGGCTTTCTCTACGAGCGCGAGTTCAAACCCAACGGCATCAAGCCGCTGTTCGCCTTCGCGCTCGCGCCGTACCAGATCTCCACCAGGTCGGCGCCGGTCGCGAAATTTGAGGACCTCAAGGGCTTGAAGATCCGCGGCGCCGGTGGCGCGATGGACCTGACCCTGCGCACGCTCGGCGCGGTTCCGGTGCGAATGGCGGCGCCGGAGATCCGCGAATCGCTGCTTCGCGGAACGATCGACGGTTCGGTCGGCCCGGCGGGAAGTTCCAAGCCCTACGGGCTCGACACCGAGTTCAAGTTCATGACGGTCGGCGCGAGCTTCGGGGGCTTCGTCGGAACCTATTCGATCAGCCTGAAGAAATGGGAAAGCCTCGCGCCCGACATCCAGCAGGCGCTGGTCGCGGCCGGAGAGGAGACCAACAAGTCGATCTGCGCGATCGCCGACCAGCAGGAAGCGGCCGCCGTGACCGCGATGGAAGGGTTCGGCGCGAAAACGTGGCGCCTGAACGCCGCGGAGAAGGCCGACCTGAGCAAGCGCCTCGAGCCGGTGCACGAAGACTGGGCCAAGCGGATGGACGAGCGCAAGCTTCCCGGCAGCGAGGCAGTCAAGGCCTGGCGCAGCGCGTCCGGGCGGTTCTGAAGCTCGGTTGCCAAAGTCCGGGAGCTGACGATGGAGTTCGGGAGCTGACGATGGGGCCCGGGAGCTGACGATGGAGTTCGAGCCCACTGGGGAACAGGTCGCGATTCGCGATGCCGTGGCGGGCATCTGTCGCGACTTCGACCAGAACTACTGGCTCGAACGCGACCGCGACGGACGCTGGCCGTCCGAGTTCTGCGCGGCGATCGCGAAGGGCGGCTGGTTCGGCGTGACGATGCCCACCGAGTACGGAGGCTCGGGCCTGGGCATTGCTGCCGCCGCGATGGTGATGAGGACCATCGGCGGGCTCGGAGCGGCCGCGGTGTCGTCGGTTCACCTCAACCTGTTCGGTCCGCAACCGGTGGTCGTGTTCGGCACGCCGAGCCAGAAGCAGCGGATGCTGCCGCCGCTGATCGCCGGCGAGGATCGCGCCTGCTTCGGTGTGACCGAGCCCAACGTCGGGTCGGACACGACCCGGGTGCGCACCTTCGCGCGGCGCGACGGCGATCGCTACATCGTCAACGGCCAGAAGGTGTGGACCTCGACCGCGCAGCAAGCGAACAAGATCCTGCTCGTGACGCGGACCACGCCGATCGAGCAGTGCGCGCGTCCGATCGACGGCGTTACGCTGTTCTACACCGATCTCGATCGCTCGAAGGTGCGGTTGCGCGAGATCGACAAGATGGCGCGCAAGGCGGTGGACTCCAACGAGTTGTTCATCGACGGGCTCGAAGTCCCGCTCGAGGATCGGATCGGGGAAGAAGGCAAGGGGTTCAGGTACCTGCTGCACGGCCTGAACCCCGAACGCATCCTCGTTGCCGCCTCGGCGGTCGGTGCGGGTGAAGCCGCGCTGCAACGCGCGGTCGGCTACGCGAACGAACGCGTCGTGTTCGGTCGCCCGATCGGCAAGAACCAGGCGATCCAGCACCCGCTGGCCGAATGCTGGATGCGGCTGCAGGCGGCCGAGCTGATGATGTGGAAGGCGGCCTGGCTGTACGACGCGGACAAGCCCTGCGGGGTCGAGGCGACCGCGGCGAAATACCTGTCGGCCGAGGCAAGTTTCGAGACCTCGACGCGCGCGGTGCGCACGCACGGCGGCTTCGGCTTCGCCAAGGAGTACCACGTCGAGCGCGGGCTGAGGGAAAGCGTCCTGGGACTGATCGCGCCGGTCACCCAGGAGATGGCGCTGTGCTACATCGCCGAGAAGGCGCTGGGGCTGCCGAAGTCGTACTGAGCACGCGTTTCGCGAGGCTTCGAACGCGGTCGTAGCCCGAGTTCGCCGGCCGAATCCCCGCCGGCCGAATCCCCGTCGGCCGAATCCCCGTCGGTCGAGTCTGAACCGTCGATGAACGCGCCCTTCAGGAAAGGTTCAAGCGTGCGCCGCAACAATGCCGCGGTCGACCACTAATGCCGGTCGCTCTCGGGAGCCACGATGAACCTCAGCCGATTCTATCCTGCACGATGCCGTCGATCACTGGTGATCATCTGCATCGCCGCGGGAACCGGTCTTGCCCTGACATCCAATGCCGCCCGCGCCGCCGACACATCCGCCGCGCAGCAACTCGCGCGCTGGAGCACGCAGGCGGGCGCACCGGGGCAAGCGCAGCGTGGCCACGACTTCTTCTCGAGCCGCCACGGTGGCGAGTGGTCGTGCGCGTCGTGCCACGGCGATCGGCCGACGACGCCCGGCAAGCACGCCAGCACCGGCAAGCGAATCGATCCGATCGCGCCTGCCGCGAACCCGAAGGCCTTCACCGACAGCGCCAAGGTCGACAAGTGGTTCCGCCGCAACTGCAACGACGTGCTCAAGCGCGAATGCAGTGCCGCGGAGAAGGCCGACGTGCTGGCCTATCTGGGCAGTCTTCAGCCGTGAAGCGACGCTCGGCCTCGAATCCGAAGGAACCCTCGATGACACTCCGATCGGAACTGCGATCACGACTGCGCCGCCGGGCCGTTGCCACCACGATCGGCCTGATCATGATCGCGCCGGCCCTGGCCGACGGCGACAGGCGGATGCCGCGCGACGTGCCCCCCTCATACACGCAGGAATGCGCGTCCTGTCACACCGCATATCCGCCCGGCATGTTGCCCGCGCGCTCGTGGCAACGCCTGATGAATGGCCTGGACAGGCACTACGGCACCGATGCCTCGCTCGACGCGGCGACCGTGCAGCGGATCGGAGCGTGGTTGCAGGCGAACGCCGGCACCTACAAGCGGGTGCGCGAACAGCCTCCCGAGGACCGCATCACGCGCTCGGCCTGGTTCGAACGCAAGCACCGAAAGGTCGCCGCCTCGGTCTGGAGGCTCGCCAGCGTCAAGAGCGCCGCGAACTGCGGGGCCTGCCACACGCGCGCCGACGAGGGCGACTTCGACGACGACGACCTGAAGTATCCCGAGGGACTGGCCGCCAATCTGCGCCGGCCCTGGAACGACTGAACGCAAAGGAGATTCGAG
Source organism: uncultured beta proteobacterium (assembly GCA_963696745.1). Lineage (GTDB taxonomy): Bacteria > Pseudomonadota > Gammaproteobacteria > Burkholderiales > Burkholderiaceae_E > Quisquiliibacterium. The sequence continues at coordinate 229,810 of CAVOLL010000010.1, read as the reverse complement.
ATGCAAACCGTACCCGCCTATCAGCCGGTCTGCGCCGGCCCCTCGAGCACCACCGCCGTACCGAGGCGCCTGGTGATCGACGCGCCGACGCGGATGTTCCACTGGCTGTTCGCGCTGAGCTTCGTCGGCGCCTACCTGAGCGCCGACGGCGAGCGCTGGCGCGCATTGCACGTCACGTTGGGATACACGCTGGCCGGCCTGCTCGCCTTTCGCGTGCTCTACGGCGTGTTGGGACCTCGGCAGGCGCGCCTGGGGCTGGTGTTTCGCAAGCTGCGCGGTGTGCCGGTGTGGTCGCGCTCGGTCGCCGAAGCGCTGCGTCAGAGCTCGGCCCGAGGCGTCAGTTGGCGCCAGGGCCTGAACCTGTCGATGGCGCTCGCGGTCGCGGCGCTATTCGTGCTGGTCGTCCCCCTTGCGTTGAGCGGCTACGGCACCTATCAGGAGTGGGGCGATTTCCTCGGCGGAGACTGGCTCGAAGATATGCACGAGTTCTTCGGCGAGCTCTTCCTCGCCATCGTGCTCGGCCACCTGGCGCTGATCGCCGGGCTGAGCGCGTTGCGGCGCAAGAACCAGGCGCTCCCGATGCTGACCGGGCGCATCGACGGCTCCGGACCCGACATCGCCAAGCGCAACCACGCGTGGTTGGCGGCGCTGCTGCTGGTGGCCGCGCTGTCGTTCGTCGGCTGGCAGTGGCAGCAGTCGCCCAACGGGCTGATCCCGGCCCAGGGGGCCGGGCATTCGTCATCCGATCGACACCGCGATCGCCATCACGACGACTGAACGCGAACCTCGTTCCGTGGATGGTCTCGGGCAGTGTTGTACATTACGCGCCTGACGAGACCATCCGGGGGGAAACGTAGTGAGCCAGCAGTACTTTGTTCGTCACGACGAAGTGCCGGCCTATCATCCGGCGAATCACACCGGCACGACCAATCGCAGACTGATCGGGCGCGACAACGTCGGCGCGCGAAACGTCGAAGTGGTGCACGGAACGATCGATCCCGGCCAGGGCGCGCTGCCACATTCGCATCCCGACATCGAACAGGTCTGCTACATGCTCGAGGGCCGCGCGATCGCCGAAGTCGACGGCGTGCGCCGCGAGCTCGGGCCCGGCGACACATGCTACTTTCCGGCCGGAATGCGGCACATCTTCCAGGTCATCGGTGACACGCCGGCCAAGCTTCTCGTGATCTATTCGCCCCCTTACCACGAGAATCCGGACCAGGTCGTGCGCTGACCGATCCGTTCGAGCGCGAGAAGACGCGATGAAGATCTGGAGCGATACCTTCGGCGACATGGAGTTCATGCCCGATGCCTGCGCCTTCGGCCTGCTCGGGCCCGACAAGCGAACCACCTGGGGCGCCAATCGCAACCCGCATCTGGCCTGGAGCGACCTGCCGCCGGGAGTTCGATCGCTCGCGCTGATCAACGACGACCTCGACGTTCCGGTGAAACTCGACACCTTCAACAAGGACGGCAGCGTCGTCGCGAAGGACCAGCAGCGACGCAGCCTCTGTCACTGGGTGCTCGTCGACATCGACCCGGCGGCCGGGCCGCTGGCGTTTGGCGAGTTCTCCGACGGCGTCAGCGTCGGCGGCAAGCCGGGGCCGCATGCGCCGCGCGGAACGCGCCAGGGCATCAACGAATACACCGACTGGTTCAGGAATGACGCCGAGATGCGCGGCGATTACTTCGGCTACGACGGGCCGTGCCCGCCCTGGAACGACGAGCGCGCGCACCGCTACGTCTTCACGTTCTACGCACTCGACGTCGCTCGCCTCGACGTCGAAGGCGCATTCGACAAGCACGCCGCGCTCTCGGCCATGCGCGGCCATATACTCGCGCAGGCCTCGATCACCGGCCGGTACGCGCTCAATCCGGACGTCGCCCGGTAGACTCGAGGGAGCATCGCCGTTTCACCGGACGCAAATCATCGGACTACAACACCAATCGACTCGGAGGGACTGACCGTGCATCAACGTCTATTTCTTGCGCTCGCGCTTGCGGCGAGCTTTGTTTTCGGCGCGCCTGCCAGCGCGCAGCAGACCATCAAGCTCACGATTTCGTCCGGCCACCCGCCGGCGTTCATGTGGGTGCGGGTGCTGGAGGAATTCTTCATTCCGGAGATCGACAAGCGGCTCGCGGCGGGTGGCGGCAAGTACAAGATCGAGTGGACGCGCGCGTGGGCCGGCACCCTCGCGAAGGTCGGGCAGGAATCGGTCGCGATCAAGGACGGGATCTCCGACGTCGGATTCGTCGGCACCCTGTTCGAGGCGGCGCGCTTTCCGCTGCAGAACGTGACCTACTACACCCCGTTCGGTACCAACGACGTCGCACTGATCTCCCGGATCATCACCGAGTTGCAGGACAAGCACCCAGCGATGGCCGACGCGTGGAGCAAGAACAACCTGCTCTATCTGGCCGGCGCTTCTCTCGACAGCTACCAGATCTTCACGACCTTCCCGATCAAGTCGATCGACGACCTCAAGGGCCGCAAGATCTCGGCGCCCGGCACCGCCGCGAACTGGGTCAACGGCACCGGCGCGATCGCGGTGGGCGGTAACCTGAACACCTACTTCGAGGACATCAAGTCGGGCGCATCGGAAGGCGCGCTCGCATTCGTCACGGGCGGATTCGCGGCGAGGCTGCACGAGGTCGCCAAGTACGCCACGCGCATCAACATCGGCGCGATGTACGCCGGCGGCATCATCATGAACAAGCGTCGCTTCGACTCGATGCCGGCGGAGGTTCAGAAGACCTTCCGCGAAGTCGGCGCCGAATACGCGGTGCGTTTCGCCAAGCTCGAAACCGACACCGCGGCGGCTCTCGAGAAGAAGATGGCCGAGGCGGGGATGACGTTCAACGATCTCGCGCCGGCCGAGCGCAAGCGCTGGGCCGACGCGTTGCCGAGCATCGGGAAGATCTGGGCGGCGGACCTCAAGACCAAGCAGAACCTTCCCGCCGACGCGGTGCTGGTCGACTACATGGCGGCATTGAAGAAGGCCGGCGTCGAAGTACCGCGCGATTGGGCGAAGTAATGGTCGCAGAGGCGGCCGCAGAGGCGGCCGCAGAGGCGGCCGCAGAGGCCGAACCGGCGTCGGGTGCGGGGGGCGGCGATCCCGCATCCGACGGTTACGGTCAGCCGCTGCCCTTGGGCCTTCATCACCTGACCGGGGTGATGAATGCGATCGGAACGGGCTGGATCTTCGTCATCATGATCCTGATGACGGCCGACGTGCTGGGGCGCAATCTGTTCAACGCGCCGATTCGCGGCGTGATCGAGATCGTCAAGCTCTCGATCGTCAGCATCGTGTTCATTCAGCTCGCCGACACGCTGCGCAACGGGAAGTTCACCCGCGCCGATGCCTTTCTGGGATCGCTGATGCGGCGCAGGCCGCTCGCCGGACATGCGCTGCAGGGTGTATTCCATCTCGCTGGCGCCGGGCTTCTCGCTACGATGTGCGCGGCGAGCTGGTCGCTGCTGGTCGAGTCCTGGCAAAACGGCGAGTACCTCGGCGCCATTGGCGACTTCCAGGCGCCGGTGTGGATCATGCGCGCGGTCATCATCCTCGGCTCGGCCTGCACGACGTTGACCTTCGTGTTCCTGGCGGTCGCCGATTTCCGCGTGGCGTTCGCGTCGAAGGCGCGCGCGTGACCGGCAATGTCGTCATCGCGCTGAGTTGCCTCGGCGCGATGTTCGTTCTGATCTACGCCGGGATGCACGTCGCGATCGCGCTCGGTGGCGTGTCGCTCGTCGGCGTGTGGTTGATTCGCGGCGACCTCGGCATCGCGTCGAACCTGCTCGCGCAGGCGGCGAGCGACGCGATCGCGAGCCACGTCTTCGGAATCGTCCCGCTGTTCGTTCTGATGGGTTTTCTCGTCGCGACCGCCGACGTGGGGCGCGACGCCTTCGAGGTGGCGAACCAGCTGTGCCGACGGGTTCGCGGCGGTCTTGGCGTCGCGACCGTGGCCGCAAACGCCCTGTTCGCGGCGATCACCGGCATATCGATCGCGTCGGCCGCGGTCTTCACGCGCGTTGCCGTGCCGGAGATGCTTCGCTTCAACTACACGCCGCGTTTCGCGGTCGGCGTGGTGACCGGCTCGTCGGTGCTCGGCATGCTGATCCCGCCCTCGCTGTTGATGATCGTCTACGGCTTCCTGGCGAGCGAGTCGATCGGCGCGATGTTCATCGCCGGCATCATTCCGGGTCTTCTTCTCGCGCTGGTCTACTGCGTCGGCATTCTCGCGATGGCGCGCTTCTGGCCGACCTTCGTCGGCGGGAGTTTCGACGAGACCGAGACCCCGCGTATGGGCGCGGGTCAGATGTTGGCAAGGGTCCTGCCGACCATTGCCCTGATCGTGCTGTGCCTCGGCGGCATCTACGCCGGCTTCTTCACGCCGACCGAGGGCGGCGCGGTCGGCGCCGCGGGCGCGCTCGCGATCGCCCTGTTGCGCAGGCGACTGAGCTGGTCCGGGCTTTGGAACGTGCTGCTCGAGACCGGACATGTGACCGTGTCGGTCCTGTTCCTGATCATCTGCGCGAACATCTTCTCGCGCATGCTGGCGATGTCGGGCACGCCGCAGTTCCTGATCCAGTCGATCGGCCAGTCCGATCTCGGGCCGTACGGGTTCCTGGCGGTCTACCTGCTGGTCGTGATCGCGCTCGGCACGATCATCGACTCCGTCTCGATCATGCTGATCAGCCTGCCGCTGGTGCTGCCGATCGCAGCCGGGTTCGACCTGAACCTGGTCTGGTTCGGCATCATCACGATCGTTGCCGTCGAGATCGGTCTGCTGACGCCGCCGTTCGGACTGTCCGCCTACGTGGTCAAGAGCACGTTGAACGACCCGCGCGTGTCGCTCGGCGAGATCTTCAAGGGGACAGCGCCTTTCGCGCTGATGATGCTGATCGTGCTGGCACTGCTCGTGGCGTTCCCGCAACTGAGCCTGTTCCTGCTGAACTGAGACGGCGATGTCCTGGATCGACTGGCGCGGCGCTCGCCGCGGCGGCGGGGTCGGCCACGGGACTGCACTTCTACGGCGCGCGGCGCCGGGCCGGCGACACCCGGGCCCTGCTGTCGCTCACGCACGCCCGCCGCGCGATCGCATCGCGGCGAAGGCCGTCCTTGTATCCTCGGACGAACGACGCGAGCCGCGCAGTGGCCGATGACGGACGCGCGGGTCGCACGCACAAATGCTGGAGGGCGGATGATCCGCACGATGCTTTATCGTCCCGCGACGCGGGAGATCGCCACGGGTGGCGAGGAGTTGCTGGCCGCGTGGCGCGGCGACCCCGACGCGATCCTGTGCGCTGACTTCCACGACAACGACCCGCTCAGCGAGAAGGCAATCCTGATCGAGGGATTCGGCCTGCACCCGCTCGCGATCCAGGACGCGCAGCGCAGCCGGCATCAGCCGAAGATCGAAGTCTTCGCTGAAAACGTCTTCATCCTGCTCAAGGGCATCGGGCCGGACACGCCGGCAGTTCGAGTTCGAGACGATCCAGATCGCGATGTTCATCGGCGATCGCTTCCTCGTCACGCGCCACTCGGGCCCGTCGCCGAGCATCGACCGGCTGTGGCAGGAGATGCGCGACAACGCCCCGCTGCTCGCTTCCGGCCCGGACGCGCTGGCGCTGCGCCTGTCGCGGATATCGGTCGACCGATACCTGAACCGGCTGATCACGCTGGAGCCGCGGCTCGAGGACCTCGAGCAGGAGATCGTCGAGAATCCCAGGGACGAGGTCCTGGCCGAACTGATGGGCTACAAGACGACGCTCAGGAAATTCCGCCGCGTGCTGCTGTACCACGTGCAGATCTTCCTGGAACTGATGGGAAACCCGCCGCCTCAGGTGCGCGAGCAGCGGATCCACGAGATAAAGGACGTCTACGAGCACCAGGAGCGGGCCAGCAGCCTGGCAACGCTCTACTACGAGGTCGCCGCCGACCTGATCGACGGCTACATCTCGCTCGCGTCGCACCGCCTGAACAACATCATGAAGGTGCTGACGATCATCACCGCGATCTTCGTGCCGCTGAGCTTCCTCGCCGGCATCTACGGAATGAACTTCGAGTACATGCCCGAACTGAAATCGCACGACGCCTACTTCGTGCTGCTGGGCGTGATGCTCGCGATCGTGGTCACGCTGCTGCTCGTGTTCAGGAACAGGCGCTGGATCTGAACGGCGCGCCCCCGCTCGCGCAACGGCGCCGCGGCGCGCGCGCCGCCTAAACCCACCTTCATCGGCAAGAACCCATGGATGACCAACTCAACGAAATTATCGAGACCCTGACCGCACTGCTGGCGACCTACGGGATGAACGTGCTCGGCGCAATCGTGACGCTGATCATCGGATTCTTCATCGCCGGACGTGTCGCGAGCCTGGCGGACCGGGCGATGCGAAAGGCGAACAGGATCGACGCGGTGTTCCAGCCGCTACCCGGAAAGATCCTCCGGGCCGCGATCCTGGTGTTCACGCTGGTCGCCGTTCTGAACCGTTTCGGCGTCGAGACGACGAGCCTGATCGCGGTGCTGGGCGCCGCCGGCCTCGCAATCGGCCTGGCGTTGCAGGGCACGCTGAGCAGCGTCGCCGCAGGCGTGATGATCCTCGTGTTCCGGCCGTTCAAGATCGGCGACACCGTCAAGATCAGCGGCGAGGTCTTCGTCATCGACGCGCTCGGCCTGTTCATGTGCAGGGCGCACCTTCCCGACGGTCCTCGCGCCTTCCTTCCGAACTCGAAGATCTGGGGCCAGACGATCATCAACATTTCGGTGACCGACAAGGACATCCGGCGCATCGACGAGACCTACGGCATCGGTTACGACGACGACATCGACGCGGCGATCGCGATCCTCGCCCGCATCGCCGCGGACGAGTCGCGCGTGCTCGACGATCCCGCGCCGCTGATCAAGGTCGAGAGCCTCGGCGATAGTTCGGTCAACATCCTGTTCCGCGTCTGGACCGCGCGTGCCGACTGGTTCGCGACCAAACTCGACCTGCTCAAGCAGCTGCAAGGAGGAACTCGAAAAAGGTGGCGTCAGCATTCCGTTCCCGCAACGCGACGTGCACCTGTATCGGCAGGGGGGTGGCGCAACCGCCGAAAACTAGCTCTCGACTCTGTCCGGAAAAGCCAGGCGGTTCAGTCAAGAGAACAAGTCAAAAGAAAGAAGGCCTTGCGCATACGCGCAAGGCCTTCGTCGAGCTGGTGTTTCTTGGCTCCCCGACCTGGGCTCGAACCAGGGACCTACGGATTAACAGTCCGGCGCTCTACCAACTGAGCTATCGAGGAACGGAACCCGTGATTTTAGCGTCAAGCCAACGAGCTCGCAAGTTGGGCGGCGAACTTCGGATAGGTCTCGGCGATTTCATCGCGCACGCGCGTGCGGATTAGCGCGAGCGTGTCTGCGTCGGGCAGCGCAGTCTGCGCGACCGTGTCGGGTTCGTCGTAGTCGAAACCGGTCTGCTCGCGGATCTCCTGCGCAGTGTGCCCCGGGTGCACGCTCTCGAGCCGGAATCGCCGGTGTTCGCGGTCGAAGGCGAACAGGCAGCGTCGCGTGAGAAGGGCGCGCGGCCCTCCAGGACGGTGCACGCCGTCGTCGCGCGGCCCGGCGGCCGAGACGAAATCCACTCTTGGCACGAACACGCGCCGGCTGTGTTCCTCGCGAAACAGGATCACGCGCGGAATCAGGTGATAGAGGTAAGCCGAGCCGAACGACCCGGCCCAGCGCACGTCGCTGCGCGGGTAGGTTCCGGTACCGACGAGGTTGATGTTCGCCGCACCGTCGATCTGTCCGCCGCCGAGGAAGAACGCGTCGATGCGCCCTTGCGCGGCGAGATCGAACACTTCGACGCCGCCGTTGGTGAACGTGTTGTGCCGGCGCGAACCGAGGATCGACACGCGCATCGGATTGCCGGCGGCGGCGGTGCCATCGCGCTCGCCGTGGTGATCTTCGTGGCGATCTTCGCGGCGGTCTTCGCGGCGGTCTTCGCGGCGTTCGCCGAGTGCGCGCGCGAGCAGCGCACCCGCGCCGGGGATCGGAGACGAGGCGCCGACCGCGACGTGGCGCACCCCCGCGAGCAGTCGGCTGATCGTGAAGATCAGCAGTTCGGTTTCGCTCGCGGCTTGCGTCGCGCTGCTCGAAGTGTTCACCGCGGAATGCTCACAACAGCCCGTTCACGGTGGAGTGCTCACGGCGGCGCGTTCACGCCGGCGACAGGACCGCCGCGCTCAATTCCTCGAGCATCGTCGCGAAGCCCTCGGCGCTGCGCGCCTGCTGCGCGTAGCGCGACATCGCCGTGGCGTCCGCTGCGTACTCGCCGGGGAAGGCGAGCGGCCAGGCGCCGCGCGGCGCGAGCGCAACGTGGCGCACGTACAGTGCGGGAAGCACCGATCCGGCGCGGGCCTCGTCCTCGAGCAGGTCGCCCTCGACGATCCGTTCGACCGTGACCAGCGCGGCGCGCGCGGCGTGCGCGAGCAGCATTCCGTCGCGGTCGCGCCCGAGGAAGACGTTGCCGTGCCGATCCGCGGCAGGCGCGTGAAACAGCGCGAAGTCCGGGACGATCGCCGACACTGCGACGATCCGGTCGCTTTCTCCGAAGGGGTTGTCGATCACGCGCCAGTCGTCGCGTTTCTCGAGCAGGTCGCTGCCGATGATGCCGCGCAACGGCATGAACGGAATGCCCTTCTGGCCCGCCTGCAGTCCGGCATAGATCGCCGGGCAGGTCGCGTCGACGATCCGGATGCGGCCTTCGCGCACCGCTTCGGCGAAGCGTGGCGCGGGGCCGAATTCCCCGAGCGAGACCGCCGAAGTCTCGATCGTGGCGACGCAGCCCGCGCCGATCAGCAGGTCGGCCTGCAGGCTCGACACCGGGACGCAGACCAGATGCAGGTCGCGCACGCCGCGCGCGATCATCGCGAGCGTGGCGGCGATCGCCGCGCCGCTGTCCTCCTTGGCGATGGCCAGCCGCGCGCCGTTCGTGACGGCGCCCGCGAGGGTGTGGAGGTCGACGGGTGCGCTCATGCCGGTGTTCCCTGGGACGATCGCCCGAGTCTAGCCCGGCGTCGCCCGGTTCGCGATCGTGCGATCGGCCTGCTCGCGCGATCTCAGCTCGCGAGCACCTTTGCGATCGAGTCGGCCACGTAGTCGATGTTGCGAGAATTCAGCGCTGCGAGGCAGATCCTGCCGGTGCCTACCGCATAGATGCCGAACTCCTCGCGCAGCCGATCGACCTGCGCCGACGTTAGCCCGGAGTACGAGAACATCCCGCGCTGCGCGGCCACGAACGAGAAGTCCTGCTTGACGCCGCGCTCCTCGAGCTTCGCGACCAGCGCCCGGCGCATCGCGCGGATCCGGTCGCGCATCCCGGCGAGCTCCTGTTCCCAGGTGGCGCGCAGTTGCGAGTCGCCCAGCACGGCGGCGACGATCGCCGCGCCGTGCGTCGGCGGGTTCGAGTAGTTGGTTCGCACGACTCGCTTGACCTGGCTCACTACGCGGGTGGCCTCCTCGCGGTTCTCGGTGACGATCGACAGCGCGCCGACGCGCTCGCCGTAGAGCGAAAACGACTTCGAGAACGAACTCGCGACGAAGAAGTTCATCCCCGAACGCGCGAAGCGGCGGATCGGGTCGGCGTCGGCGTCGATGCCCTCGCCGAAACCCTGGTAGGCGCAATCGAGAAACGGCACCAGTTCGCGGCGCTCGAGCACCTCGATGACCCGATCCCACTGCTCGCCGCTGAGGTCGACCCCGGTCGGGTTGTGGCAGCAGGCGTGGAGCACGACGATCGAGCCGCTGGCGATCGCCGCGAGGCGCGTCAGCATCGCGTCGAAGTTCAGACCGTGGGTGGCGGCGTCGTAGTAGGGGTAGGCCTGGACCTTGAAGCCGGCCGATTCGAACAGCGCACGATGGTTCTCCCAGCTCGGGTCGCTGATCCAGACGGTCGCTTCCGGACGCAGTCGCCGCAGGAAGTCGGCCCCCACGCGCAGCGCGCCGGTGCCGCCCAGGCACTCGAAGGTCGCGACGCGACCGTCGGCGAGAACGGCCGCGTCCTTGCCGAACAGCAACTGCTGGACCGCGAGGTTGTAGCCGGCGATGCCTTCGATCGGGAGGTAGCCGCGCGCCGGTGCGCTCTCGAGTCGCACGCGTTCGGCATGGCGCACCGCAGCAAGAAGCGGGATCTTGCCGTTGTCGTCGCTATAGACCCCGGCGCCAAGATTGACTTTCACCGGACGGGTGTCGGCGTTGAACGCCTCGGTCAGACCGAGGATCGGGTCGCGTGGGGCCAGTTCGACATCGGAGAACAGCGAGACATGCATGTAATACCTCAAGTCCTTGATTACAAAGGAATCCGAGCAGGCCCTCGAGTACTGCCTGCCCAATAAATGTGCACAAGGCTAGCTTTTTGGGGGGCGGATGGGGGATAATTGTCGTTTAGCCCCGAGCACTTCGTCCAGCAGCAGGGGCGAGAGGGTTTCCGGCGATGCGGCGGCGCAACGGGAACCGTTTCGGAATCACAAACTTTATCACGCGTCCAGTCTCGCGATCGCGCCAAAGATGACCGGCAACGTTCAGGACAATTCGGCCTTCGTCAGCTATCCGGGTAGCCCTTTCCAGCTCAAACGACCGTTCGAGCCGGCGGGAGACCAGCCGGAGGCGATCGCCTGCCTGCTCGAGGGCCTCGCCGACGGGCTTAGTTTTCAGACGCTGCTCGGGGTGACCGGGTCGGGCAAGACCTTCACGATGGCCAACGTGATCGCACGCACGGGCCGTCCGGCGCTGGTGCTCGCTCCGAACAAGACGCTCGCCGCGCAACTCTATGGCGAGATGCGCGAGTTCTTCCCGAACAACGCGGTCGAGTACTTCGTCTCGTACTACGACTACTACCAGCCCGAAGCCTACGTGCCGCAGCGCGACCTCTACATCGAGAAGGACTCGTCGATCAACGAGCACATCGAGCAGATGCGGCTGTCGGCGACGAAGTCGCTCCTCGAGCGGCGCGACGTGGTGATCGTCGCGACCGTGTCGTGCATCTACGGAATCGGAAACCCGAACGACTATCACCAGATGATCCTGGTGCTGCGCGTGCGGGACAAACTCCCGCGTCGCGACCTGCTCGCGCGCCTGGTGGCGATGCAGTACACGCGCAACGACGCCGACTTCGGCCGCGGCACCTTTCGTGTGCGCGGCGACTCGATCGACATCTTTCCCGCCGAACACGCCGAACTCGCGGTGCGCGTCGAGCTGTTCGACGACGAGATCGAGTCGATCCAGCTGTTCGACCCGCTCACCGGGCGCGTGCGCCAGAAGCTTCCGCGCTTCACCGTCTATCCGTCGTCGCACTACGTGACGCCGCGCGCGACGATCCTGCGCGCGATCGAGACGATCAAGGTCGAGCTGCGCGAGCGGCTCGAGCAGTTGCGCGACGCCGGCAAGCTGCTCGAAGCGCAGCGGCTCGAGCAGCGCACCCGCTTCGACATCGAGATGATGCAGGAGCTCGGTTTCTGCAAGGGGATCGAGAACTACACGCGCCACCTCTCGGGCGCCGAACCGGGCGAGCCGCCTGCGACGCTGGTCGACTATCTGCCCGAAGACGCGCTGATGGTGATCGACGAGAGCCACGTCACGATCGGGCAGCTGGGCGGCATGTATCGCGGCGACCGTTCGCGCAAGGAGACGCTGGTCGAGTACGGGTTCCGGCTGCCGTCTGCGCTGGACAACCGGCCGCTGAAGTTCGAGGAGTTCGAGTCGAAGGTGCGCCAGTGCATCTTCGTGTCGGCCACGCCGGCCGACTACGAGGCCGCGCAGTCCGGGCAGGTGGTCGAACAGGTCGTGCGTCCCACCGGACTGGTCGACCCGCCGGTGGACGTGCGTCCGGCGACGTCGCAGGTCGACGATGTCCTGTCCGAGATCAAGCTCAGGACGGCACTCGGTGAAAGGGTGCTGGTCACGACGCTGACCAAACGCATGGCCGAGGATCTCACCGACTTCCTTTCCGAACACGGCGTGCGGGTGCGCTATCTGCACTCGGACATCGAGACGGTCGAGCGGGTCGAGATCATTCGCGACCTGCGCCTTGGCGTATTCGACGTGCTGGTCGGGATCAACCTGCTGCGCGAAGGGCTCGACCTGCCCGAGGTGTCGCTGGTTGCGATCCTCGACGCCGACAAGGAAGGATTCCTGCGCTCGGAGCGCAGCCTGATCCAGACGATCGGCCGCGCGGCGCGCAACCTCAACGGCGCGGCGATCCTCTACGCCGATCGCGTGACCGGTTCGATGCGCCGGGCGATCGACGAGACGACGAGGCGGCGCGACAAGCAGCTGAGCTTCAACGCCGAGCGCGGCATCGTGCCGCGCGGCGTGGTCAAGCAGGTGCGCGACATGATCGACGGTGTGTACGACGCGCAGGAAGCGCGCCACGACCTCAAGGTCGCCGAGCACCAGGCGCGCTACGAGGCGATGGGCGAAAAGGATGCGGCGCGCGAGATCAGGCGGCTGGAGAAGATGATGCTCGAGCACGCGCGCAACCTCGAGTTCGAGAAGGCCGCGCAGGTGCGCGACCAGCTCGCTACTCTCAAGCAACAGGTTTTTGGGGCGAACGGCAATGACAACGTGGTTCCGTTCGTGGCTGATCGCGCTGCGTAGGCTGTGGCCGGGCGGCGCGTACAAGAATTCAACTACTTCGTCGGAAACTGAAATGGGTAAAAGGGAACCAATCTCTCTCGCAATGAACACTCGGGTGCTGTTCGTCTGCATGGGCAACGTCTGCCGCTCGCCGATGGCCGAGGGGGTCTTTCGCCAGCTCGTGCGCCAGGCAGGGCTCGAGGACGTGGTCAAGGTCACTTCGGCCGGGACGCACGCGTTTCACTCCGGCGAAATGCCGGACAAGCGCGCGCAGGCGGCGATGTTCAAGCGCGGCTACGACATCTCCGACCTGAAGGCGTCGAAGGTCTCGGACACCGCCTACGACGAGTTCGACATGATCCTCGCGATGGACTGGGACAACCTGCAGGCTTTGCAGCAGGCTTTCCCGAAGCGCACGCATCACAAGTTGCAGTTGCTGATGCGCTTCGCCACCGAGCACGAGACTGCGACGATTCCGGATCCGTACTACGGCAACGCGCAGGGCTTCGATCAGGTGCTCGACTACATCGAGGACGCCTGCGCCGGTCTGCTCGACGTCGCCAAGCGCAGGGCGACGCAGGTCGCCGCCGCCTGAGCGACGCTCAGAAGCGCTTCATCAGCGCGAGCAGGCGCCGCGCGATCGGCCGATACGGCGGCATGAACAGGCCCATGCCGTTGAGCGGCGACTGCCGGAACACCGGCGTGAGCTTGCTCATCGTGTCGAAGCCCCACTTGCCGTGGTAGTGCCCCATCCCCGAGGGGCCGATCCCGCCGAACGGTAGCTCCTCCTGCGCGATGTGAACGAGCGTCTCGTTCACGCAGGCCCCGCCGACGTGGGTCTGCTGCAGCGCCCATTCGCTGCGGGCGCGATCGTTGTCGAACCAGTACAGCGCCAACGGATGCGGCTGGTCGTTGATGAACGCGACCGCGTCCTCGGGCCGCTCGTACGCTATGACCGGGAGGATCGGCCCGAAGATCTCGTCGCGCATCAGCGCGAGCGACATCGACGGTTCGACGACCACGACCGGCGCCATCCGGTGCGCGGCGTCGTCGCGCGCCGGCCCTTCGAACAGTTCGACCGTTCTCGCACCGGCGGCGCGCGCCTCGTCCAGGTACCCGACCAGCCGCTGGTACTGGCGGCGGTCGATCACGCTGCAGTAGTCTTTGTCGGCGAGACCGGTCGGATACATCCGCCGCGCCTGTGCGATGGCCTCGGTGACGAATCTGTCGACTGAGCCGCGGGGAACCAGCACGTAGTCCGGAGCGATGCAGGTCTGGCCGCAATTGAGCAGCTTGCCCGCCATGATCCTCGCCACCGCCTTCGACATCGGGTAGCCGGGCGCGACCACGGTCGGGGATTTCCCGCCGAGTTCGAGCGTGACCGGCGTCAGGTTCGCGCTCGCCGCCGCCATCACCTTGCGCCCGACCGGGGTCGAGCCGGTGAACACCAGGTGGTCGAAGGGTAGCGCGGCAAAGGCGGCGCCCACCTCCGGGCCGCCCAGGACCACCGACACCTCGTCGGGGCCGAAATGTTCGGCGATCAGGCGCTGCATCAGCAGGCCGTACTCCGGCGTGCACTCGGAGAGCTTGACCATCGCCCGATTGCCCGCGGCCAGCGCTCCGGCCAGCGGGCCGATCGCCATGTACAGCGGATAGTTCCAGGGAACGATGATGCCGACCACGCCGAGCGGGCGCGGCATGATGTGCGCGCGCGCCGGCAGGAACCACTTCGACACCCAGGCGCCGCGCGGTTTCATCCAGCGCCGCGCACCGCGCGACACCGAGCGGATCTCGGCCAGGCTGGGAAAGACCTCGGCGATCTGGGTCTCGATCGGCGGGCGGCCGGCGAAGTCGGCGTCGATCGCCGCCTCGATCGCGCTGCTCGTTGTCGCGCACCAGTCGGTCGAGCCTGCGCAGCCGGTCGCGCCGCAGCTTCAGGTCGGGAAACGGCGCGTCGCGATGCGCGCTGCGCTGGGTCTGGAATACGTTCTCGAGTGCGGGCGGGGAGTCGCTCTGATTCATGTGTCGAGCCTCAGGGTTCATCAGGATCGTACTGCAAGCGCCCCGACTGCCGAACGGGCTGCCAGCCTCCGGAACGGGCTGTCAGCCTCTCGAACGGGACGCCAGCCTCCCGAACGGGCTGCTAATCTGCGCGCGAGGCGAGAAGTGCGCGAGAAGTCCGCGCGCGAGGCGAAACAGGAGAATCCGATGCTGCATCCGATCAACGTGCCGGGCAGGGAAGCGGGCAGGCCGTTCGCGAACGGGAAGGTCGTCACCGCGCGCGAAGCGGTGATGCTGATCCGCGACGGCGACACGATCGCCACCGGCGGTTTCGTCGGAATCGGCTTCGCCGAGAACATCGCGGTGGCGCTCGAGACGCGTTTCCTGGAGACGTCCGAGCGCGACACCGACGGCGTCGGCGAACCGTCGAACCTGACGCTGGTCTACGCCGCCGGGCAGGGCGACGGGAAGTCGCGCGGCCTGAACCACTTCGGGCACCCGGGCCTGGTCAAGCGCGTGATCGGCGGGCACTGGGGGCTGGTGCCGACGCTGCAGCAGCTCGCGATCTCGAACCAGATCGAGGCCTACAACCTGCCGCAGGGCGTGATCTCGCAGCTGTTTCGCGACATCGCTGCCGGCAAGCCCGGGCATCTGTCGCGGGTCGGGCTGGACACCTTCGTCGATCCGCGACTCGGCGGCGGGCGGATCAACGAGCGCACCACCGAGGAACTGGTGCGGCTGATCGAGATCGACGGCGAGCAGGTGCTGCTTTATCGCACCTTCCCGATCAACGTCGGTATCGTTCGCGGTACGACCGCCGACACCGACGGCAACGTGACGATGGAACGCGAGGCGCTCACCCTCGAGGTGCTGGCCATCGCGATGGCGGCGCGCAACTCGGGCGGACTGGTGATCGTGCAGGTCGAACGCATCGCCGAGCGCGGCACGCTGAACCCGCGGCAGGTGAAGATCCCGGGCGTCCTTGTCGACTGCGTGGTGGTCGCGGAGAAGCCCGAGTACCACATGCAGACCTTCGCCGAGGCGTACAGCCCGGCGTTTTCGGGCGAGATCCGGGTGCCCGCGTCCTCGCACCGGGCGATGCCGATGGACCTGCGCAAGGTGATCGCCCGGCGCGCCGCGCTCGAGCTGCGCGCCAATGCGGTGGTCAACCTGGGAATCGGAATGCCCGAGGGCATTGCTGCGGTGGCGGCCGAGGAGAAGGTGAGCGACCTGATCACGCTCACCGCCGAGCCGGGAGTGATCGGAGGCCTTCCCGCGGGGGGGCTGAACTTCGGCGCCGCGGTCAACGCCCAGGCGATCATCGATCAGCCGAGCCAGTTCGATTTCTACGACGGCGGCGGCCTGGACATCGCGTTTCTGGGCCTGGCGCAGGCCGACCGCGAAGGAAACCTCAACGTGAGCAAGTTCGGGCCGCGCCTGGCCGGCGCGGGCGGCTTCATCAACATCAGCCAGAACGCCAAGGAGGTCGTGTTCGTCGGAACCTTCATGGCAGGCGAGTCGATCGTCGAGGTGCGCGAGGGGCGGCTCGTGTTCGTGCGCGAGGGGCACGCGCGCAAGTTCGTCGCGCAGGTCGAACAGCGCACCTTCAGCGGCGCGTACGCGCTCTCGCGCGGGCAGCCGGTGCGCTACGTGACCGAGCGCTGCGTGTTCGAACTCACCGCCGAAGGACTCGAACTGATCGAGGTGGCGCCGGGCGTCGACCTCGAGCGCGACATCCTCGCGTTGATGGACTTCGCGCCGGTGATCCGCGGCACGCCGCGCACGATGGACGCGGCGATCTTCGGCGACGCGCCGATCGGCCTGCGCGAGCGCCTGATCAGCGTGCCGCTCGAACAGCGCCTGTCGTACGACTCGGCGAGCAACACGCTGTTCCTGAACTTCGAGCGGCTCGAGATCGTCACCCGGGCCGACGTCGCGCGCGTTCGCGAACTGGTCGAGCGCGAGGTGGCGGCGGTCGGGCACCGGGTGTTCGCAGTCGTCAACTACGACCATTTCTCGCTCGCGCGCGATCTCGAGGACGACTGGCTCGACATGGTCAAGTCGCTGGTCGAGCGGCATTACCTCGAGGTGAGCCGCTACACGACCTCGGGGTTCCTGCGCCGCAAGTTGGGCGAGGGCTTGTCGAGCCGGGGCGTCGCCCCGCATATCTACGAGTCGGCGGCCGAGGCGCGCCGCCGGTTGGGCGGCGAGCGCTGACCGTTCGCTGACCGGGCGAGCGCGCGCCTCGAGCGGGTCGGACGCCCGCGCCGTGATCCCGTGCCAGGTGCCCGTTCCGGGCGCCCGGTGCGGCCACCCGGTTGCAAGGCCGGCTAAAGCCGACTAAAATAGTGGGGAATCGAAAAAGCGACCGGATTCGCGCCATATCTGCGGCGAGTTCGAGTCAGGTCGGCAGTCCACGAAGCGGAGCACAACGATGCGATTGACCACCAAGGGACGGTTCGCGGTCACCGCGATGATCGACCTGGCGATGAGGGAACACCAGGGTCCCGTGACGCTCGCGGGCATCAGCCAGCGACAGAAGATCTCGCTGTCGTACCTCGAACAGCTGTTCGGCAAGCTGCGTCGCCACGAGCTGGTCGAGAGCACGCGCGGCCCGGGCGGCGGTTACTCGCTCGGACGGCCGATGAAGAGCATCAGCGTCGCCGACGTGATCTTCGCGGTCGACGAGCCGGTCGACGCGACGCAGTGCGGCGGCAAGGAGAACTGCGACGACGACCGCAGGTGCATGACGCACGAGCTCTGGGCGACGCTGACCAAGAGGATGGTCGATTACCTCGATTCGGTTTCGCTGGCCGAACTGGTCGAGCGCCAGCGCGAGCGCGAGGCGGCCGAGCCGGTTCAGAAGATGTCGGTGCTGCGCGAGCATCGCGACGCGCTGAACTTCCCGACTTCCACGCTGCAGCCGATCCGCGGCGACGGCACCCGCACGCGCACCGCGTCCTGAGCTGCGCGCGAACGACGACAGAGAGAGGATTCCCAGATGTTGCACCTTCCCGTCTACCTCGACTATTCGGCGACGACGCCGGTCGATCCGCGTGTCGTCGACAAGATGGTCCCGTACCTGAACGAGAAGTTCGGCAATCCGGCTTCGCGCAGCCACGCTTACGGCTGGACCGCAGAGCAGGCCGTCGAGGACGCGCGCGCGCAGGTTGCCGCGCTGGTGAACTGCGACCCGAAGGAGATCGTCTGGACCTCCGGCGCCACCGAGTCGATCAATCTTGCCATCAAGGGAGCGGCGCACTTCTACCAGGAGCGCGGCAAGCACCTGATCACCGTGAAGACCGAGCACAAGGCGACGCTGGACACGATGCGCGAGCTCGAGCGACAGGGTTTCGAGGTGAGCTACCTCGACGTCGACGCCGAGGGAATGCTCGACCTCGCCGCGTTCGAGCGGTCGCTTCGAAAGGACACGATCGTCGTGTCGGTGATGCTGGTGAACAACGAGATCGGGGTGATCCAGGACATCGCGGCGATCGGCGAGATCTGTCGCGCGCGCGGCATCGTCTTTCACGTCGACGCCGCGCAGGGCACCGGAAAGGTGCCGATCGACCTGGCGAAGCTGAAGGTCGACCTGATGTCGTTCTCGGCGCACAAGACCTACGGTCCCAAGGGCGTCGGCGCGCTGTTCGTGCGGCGCAAGCCGCGCGTGCGCATCGAGGCGCAGATGCACGGCGGTGGCCACGAGCGCGGTTTTCGCTCGGGCACGCTCGCGACGCACCAGATCGTCGGAATCGGCGAGGCGTTCAGGATCGCCGCCGAGGAGATGTCGGTCGAGGGCGAGCGCGTGCGCATGCTGCGCGACCGGCTCTGGAACGGCTTGCGCGACATGGAAGAGGTCTACCTGAACGGTCACATGGACAACCGCGTGCCGCACAACCTGAACCTGAGCTTCAACTACGTCGAGGGCGAGTCGCTGATCATGGCGGTCAAGGACCTCGCGGTGTCGAGCGGCTCGGCGTGCACCTCGGCCAGCCTCGAGCCGTCGTACGTTCTGCGCGCACTCGGGCGCAACGACGAGCTCGCGCACAGCTCGATCCGCTTCACGATCGGGCGTTTCAGCACCGAGCAGGAAATCGACTTCGCGGTCGAACTGATCAAGGGTAAAGTCGCGAAGCTGCGCGAACTCTCGCCGCTCTGGGAAATGGTCCAGGAAGGCGTCGACCTCAGCACGGTGCAGTGGGCGGCGCACTGACCGCGCGAAGCCGATCGAAAACAACGAACTCAGCACACAGGACGGAGCGATAAATGGCATACAGCGAAAAGGTCATCGACCACTACGAGAACCCGCGAAACGTGGGTGCGTTCGACAAGTCCGACGGTACGGTCGG
This sequence comes from uncultured beta proteobacterium, assembly GCA_963696745.1. GTDB lineage: Bacteria > Pseudomonadota > Gammaproteobacteria > Burkholderiales > Burkholderiaceae_E > Quisquiliibacterium. The sequence goes on along the minus strand of CAVOLL010000010.1, from coordinate 210,845 downwards.
CACCGGGATGGTCGGCGCGCCGGCTTGCGGCGACGTGATGAAACTGCAGATCAAGGTCGGCGAGTCCGGGCTGATCGAGGACGCGAAGTTCAAGACCTACGGCTGCGGCTCGGCGATCGCGTCGTCGTCGCTCGTGACCGAGTGGGTCAAGGGCAAGACGCTCGACCAGGCGATGGCGATCAAGAACACCGAGATCGCGCAGGAACTCGCGCTGCCGCCGGTGAAGATCCACTGCTCGATCCTCGCCGAGGACGCGATCAAGGCGGCGATCGACGACTACCGGCGCAAGCACGGCGAGGCGCCTGCCGCCGAGCGCAAGGCAGCCTGAGCGAGCGGAGACCAGACAATGGCGATCACCCTGACCCAGAGCGCCGCGAGCCACGTGGCGCGATTCCTCCAGAAACGCGGCAAGGGCGTGGGGCTTCGCCTCGGCGTCAAGACCACCGGATGTTCCGGCATGGCCTACGTGCTCGAATACGTCGACGCCGAGAGCGACGCCGACCAGCGATTCGAGAGCCACGGGGTCAAGGTCTTCGTCGACCCGAAGAACCTTCCCTATGTCGACGGAACCGAACTCGATTTTGTTCGCGAGGGCCTGAACGAAGGATTCCGCTTCAACAACCCGAACGTCCACGCCGAGTGCGGCTGCGGCGAGTCGTTCAACGTCTGAGCGAGGCGCGTCGGCGCGCGCCCGTGCCGCGCGGCACGCAGGCCGCGTCGCGTCGAGGGCGGCCGCGAGCCGCCCTTTTCTCTGCATGATGAACCAGCCCCTTCCGAGAACGCACTTCGAGCTGTTCGGCCTGCCCGAGCGATTCGCGCTCGACCAGTCGGCGCTCGAGCTCGCCTACCGCAAGGTGCAGGGCGCCGTGCACCCCGATCGCCACGCCGGCGCGACCGACAGCGACAGGCGCGCCGCGATGCAGTTCGCCACCGAAGCGAACGATGCGCTCAGGACGCTGCGCGATCCGGCGCGTCGCGCCGGTTATCTGTGCGAGCTGCACGGCGCCGAACTCGAGCTGCACTCCAACACGTCGATGCCGCAGCTCTTCCTGATCAGCCAGATCGAGTGGCGCGAGCGGCTCGAAGCGTCGGCCCGGCAGGGCGACGCGGCGGCGCTCGACGCGCTTCGGGCCGACATCGCGGCCGAACGCGAGGGCCTGCTCGAGCGGCTCGCCGAGGCGCTGGACGATCGACGCGATTTCGCGGGCGCCGCCGGGCTGGTGCGCCAGCTCGCGTTCTACGACCGTCTCGGCGACGAGGTCGACGCGGCCGAAGACCGGATCCTCGGACACTGAAAGGGCGCTCCCGCGATGGCATTGCTGCAGATCTCCGAACCGGGAATGTCGCCGGAGCCGCACCGCCGGCGCCTCGCGGTGGGGATCGATCTGGGCACGACGAATTCGCTGGTCGCGGCGGTGCGCCACGGCATCGCAGAAGCGCTCGTCGATGAGCAGGGCATGATGCTGCTGCCTTCGGTGGTGCGCTACGCCGAGGACGGCAGCGTTCGGGTCGGGCAGCGCGCCGAACGCCAGGCTTCGGTCGATCCGGTGAACACGATCGTCTCGGTCAAGCGACTGATGGGGCGCGGAATCGACGACGCGCGCGCGCAGCGTGCGCCCTACGACTTCGTCGCCGCGCCCGGGATGGTCAAACTGCGCACGCGCGCGGGCGACAAGAGCCCGGTGGAGGTGTCGGCCGAAATCCTTCGCAGCCTGCGCCAGCGCGCCGAGCAGGCGCTCGGCGGCGAACTGGTCGGCGCAGTGATCACGGTGCCGGCGTACTTCGACGACGCGCAGCGGCAGGCGACCAAGGACGCGGCGCGCCTGGCCGGGCTCGACGTGCTGCGACTGCTCAACGAACCGACCGCTGCGGCGGTCGCCTACGGGCTCGACACTGGTGCGGAGGGCGTCTACGCGGTCTACGACCTCGGCGGCGGGACCTTCGACATTTCGATCCTCAGGCTCACGCGCGGGGTGTTCGAGGTGCTGGCGACCGGCGGCGATTCTGCGCTGGGCGGCGACGACTTCGACCGGCGCATCGTCGAATGGGCACTGCGCGAGACCGGATTCGTCGACGCGCGGCCGGGCGAAGCGCAGCCGGGCGACGCGCGGCCGGGCGAAGCGCAGCCGGGCGACGCGCAGGCCGATCCGATCGAGGCGGCGCGCGGCGCGGGCCAGCTCACCCCGGGCGACATCCGCGCGCTGATGGTCGAGGCGCGGCGCGCCAAGGAGGCGCTCACCTCGCATCCCGGCGCGACCTTCTCGGTGCAGTTGTCCGATGCGACCCGGGTGACGCTGCCGCTGTCGGCCGAGCGTTTCGAGCACCTGACGCGCGACCTGCTCGCGCGAACGCTCGCCGCCACGCGGCGCGCGTTGCGCGACGCCAGTCTTCGCCCGGACGCAGTCAAGGGTACCGTGCTGGTCGGCGGGTCGACGCGTATGCCGCAGGTTCGCCGCGCGATCGAGGAGCTGTTCGGCAAGGCGCCGCTGATCGACCTCGACCCGGACGCGGTGGTCGCGCTGGGCGCCGCCGTGCAGGCTAACCAGTTGGCCGGCAACCAGGGCCCGGACGACGACCTGCTGCTGCTCGACGTGATACCGCTCTCGCTTGGACTCGAGACGATGGGCGGACTGGTCGAGCGGCTGGTGCCGCGCAACTCGACGATTCCGGTCGCGCGCGCGCAGGAATTCACCACCTTCAGGGACGGCCAGACCGCGATGGCGGTACACGTCGTGCAGGGCGAACGCGAACTGGTTTCCGACTGCCGTTCGCTCGCGCGTTTCGAGCTGCGCGAGATACCGCCGATGGTGGCGGGCGCGGCGCGCATTCGCGTCACCTTCCAGGTCGACGCCGACGGCCTGCTCTCGGTGAGCGCGCGCGAGCAATCGAGCGGCGTACAGGCGTCGATCACGGTCAAACCCTCCTACGGCCTGTCCGACGACGAGATCGCGTCGATGCTCAAGGCTTCGTTCGAGTCGGCTGGCGTGGACATGAAGTTACGCGCGCTGCGCGAGCAGCAGGTCGAGGCCGAGCGCATCAGCCTGGCGACCCGTGCCGCGCTGGCCGCGGACGGCGAGTTGCTCGCCGCGGCCGAGCGCCACAAGATCGACGCGCTGCTCGCGCGACTGGACGCCGCGCGCGCGGGTGAGGAGGTCGGCGCGATACACGCCGCGATCGACACCCTGTCGCGCGCGACCGAAGATTTCGCCGCGCGCCGCATGGACCGGTCGGTCGCGCGCGCGCTCACCGGCCGCAAACTCGACGACCTGCGCGCCTGAACCGGCGCGCGGCGCGCGAAGCGGCGATACCGAAGCGACGACCCGCCCCCGGACGACACACGAAAGACGAAACGACGATGCCCAAGATTACGGTGCTCCCGCATGAACATCTCTGCCCGCAGGGCAAGGTGTTCGAGGTCGAAACCGGGGCGGTGCTTTGCCGCGAGATGCTCGCGCACGAGCTCGAGATCGAGCACGCCTGCGAGCTGTCGTGCGCCTGCACCACCTGCCACGTGATCGTTCGCGAGGGACTGGCTTCGCTGTCCGAAGCCGAAGAAGAGGAAGAGGACATGCTCGATCGCGCCTGGGGGCTGACCTCCCAGTCGAGGTTGTCGTGCCAGCTCAGGGTCGGCACCCAGGATCTGGTGATCGAGGTCCCGAAGTACACGCTGAACTACGCACGCGAGGAGCACTGAACATGAAATGGACCGACGTGGGCGAAATCGCGATCGCGCTTGCCGACACCCATCCGCAGGTCGATCCGAAGACGATCCGGTTCACCGACCTGCACCACTGGGTCATGGCGCTGCCGGGTTTCGCGGATGACCCGGAACGCGCCGGCGAGCGCGTGCTCGAAGCGATCCAGCAGGCCTGGATCGACGAGGCCGACTGAGCGCGGCGCGCGCCAGGACGATTCAGAGATCCTGCGCGTGCGGCGCCAGTTGTTCGAGCACGTGGGTGAGGAACGACGGAACGCAGCCGATGTGACTCGGTGGCGCAGCGCGGCAGTCGCTCAGGCTGACCAGGTCGCCCGCGCCGCGCGCGTGCATCGCGCGCAGCGCGCTCAGCGCGCTGGCGTAGGGAACGGTGCGATCGTCCCGGCCGTGGAACATTCGCACCGGAACCGCGGGCAGCCAGTCGTGCACGCTGCTCGATCGCGCGATCGCGGCGGTGTCGTCGGCCAGGTAGAGGTCCAGGAAGGTGGTGTCGATCGAGACGTCCGCGTCTTCGGGCAGTAGCCGCCTGAGCAGCGCGCGGCGCAGTTCGTCGCGCACGGTCGATCCGAGGCGGCGCAGCAGGCCCGGGTTGAGCAGCGCTCCGAGGATCGGTTCCTCGTCGCGCACCAGATCGAGCAGTCCGTCGAGCGTGGCCTGCACGTCGTAGGGGCCTGCGCCGGGCACCTCGACGAGCAGGTTCGGCAGGTGCGCGGAGTTGTCCTGCTGCATCGCGCGGTGCGCGGCCATCGTCACGTAGCCGCCCTCCGAATACCCGGTGAGGAATAGCTGGCCGTTGTCGATCACGCCGGCGCCGTGGCGCCAGGTCCTGGCCGCGGTGAGGAAGTCGACGACGGCCGCCGCCGCGGGCCCTGCCAGCAGGTACGGGTGAGGCGTGCCGAGCGAGGCGCCGTAGCCGACGTAGTCGGGCGCGACCACGATGTAGCCGAGCGACGCGAGGACGATCGATATTTCCGAGGCAACCGCGTTGTTGCCCGGCGCTTCGGCGTCGCGGAAAATGGTGCCGTGCTGGTATCCCAGGACCGGGCTGCGCGCGCCTGCGCCCTTGACCGGAACGCTCACCAGGCCCGAGGCGCGCACGATCCGCCCTTGCGCGTCGGTGGTCAGGTATTCGAGCCGATACGAAGTGACGCTGTACACCGGCGTGATCCCGATCCCGCTCAGGCCTTCGCCCGCGAGTGCCTCGCCGATCTCGCCCGGCGAGATCGTGTTCAGCAACGCGAACGACTTGAGCTCGCCGGGACCGACGACGGCGGGCGGCGCGACTGGCTCGTCGCCCGCGCCGCCGCACGCCGAGACGAGCACCGCAAGCATCAGGATCAGGGTCGGACGCGAGAGAAATCGAGTGAAGCGTTCGTGCACGGTTGGCCTTCGACGGAATGAGCGCATCACCGAAGCATACTGGGGTCGCGCTTCGACGCCGCCAGCCGCGCGCGCGACCTCGTGATCGCCTGCGCCGGCCTCGCGCCGCGTCATTGCGGCGCGTCATTGCGACGCGCTATTGCGGCGCGCTATTGCGGCGCGCTATTGCGGCGCGCGCCGCTCGGGGCGCGCGAGCCACAGCATTCCGGCGCAGGCCAGGATCGCGATCGCGGAGAGCACCGAGAGCGCGGCGTGAACGCCCCAGCCCTCGATCAACCAGGCGAAGGTGAGCGGGGCGAGCGCCGCCGACACCAGGCTCGGCGCGGCGAGGCGCCCCAGGATGCCGGCGTAGCCGGTCGTCCCGAACAACAGGAGCGGCACTGCGCCGCGCACGATCGTGGTCAAGCCGTTCGCCGCGCCGTAGACCAGGCACCCGATCGCGATCGGCCAGGTCGAAGCGGGACCGAAACGCATCAGCAGGATCCCCGACGCGAGCAAGGCGAGCGCGACCACGCCGACGGCGAGCGGGCTCAGCCAGCGCTGGCCGAGCAACTCGAGGAATCGGGCCGCGACCTGCGCGATGCCCTTGAGCGCGGCGATCGAGACCGCGGTCGCGGCGGCCAGGCCAAGCCCCTCGAACACGACGATCAGGTGCGCAGACAAGCTCGAGAACACGAAGCTGTAGCACGCGAGAATCGACGAAAACAGCAGCAGCGCGCGATCCTTCGCGGCGCCGGCGAAACGCGGGTGCTCGGAGTGGGTCGCGATCGGGTGTGGGCTCGGGCGGGGCGGATCCGCGATGCTCGCCTGACCGGCCGCCGGTTGCGTCTCGATCGACACGAAGCGCCGGTGCAAGGGCAGGCACACGGCGAGGTTGAGCAGCGCATAAACCGCGACGCTCCAGCGCCAGTCGATCGCCTCGCCCAGCAGGTGGCCCAGGGGCCAGAACACGGTCGAGGCGAGGCCTCCCCACAGAGTGAGAAGCGAGATCGCACGGCGCGCGCCCTGGCCGAAGATCGCGGCGAGCGCCGCGAAGGCCGCGTCGTAGAGCGCGGCGCGCGACGCGACGCCCAGGATCGTCCAGGCCGCGAACAGCTGCAGCGTCGTCGTCGCGGTGGCGAGCATCAGCAGCCCCATCGCCATCAGCGCCGACCCGATCGTCATCACGCGCGCCGCGCCGTGGCGATCGATCATGTCGCCGACGCGCCGCGACACCGCGCCTGCGACGACCAGGTTCCAGGAGAACGCGGCGAACACGAGCGTCAGGCTCCAGCCGGTGTCGGCGGCGATCCGATGCGCGAACACCGCGGGAAGGTAGAAAGTCGTGCCCCAGCCGATCAGCTGGGTGATGCCCAGCGCGGTGACCGTGCCGCCCGGGAGCCTATACACTTGCACCCGGTGACGGTGGGTGCGCGCAGCCGCGCGCGCACTCCGGGACACGCGCGCGCGGCGACGGCGCGGCCGCGGCGCAACAATGGGGATGCGGGAATGAAGGGTTCGTTCGCTGGCGTGGTGCTGATCGTGCTCGGAACGCTGTTCCTGGCGCAGAACTTCGGCCTGCTCGAGTTGAAGCCGTACTGGAAGTTCTGGCCGGTGATCCTGCTCGTGGTCGGCCTGTGGCTGATCGTCGGGCGACGCCGCTGAGCGCCGCACCCGCGGGCAGGCCCGCGGACAGGAGTCGTTCGCCCGTCGGCATCGTTCGGCTCAGGCTTCGTGCTTCAGCGCCGGGAACAGGATCACGTCGCGGATGTTGGCGCTGTCGGTGAGCAGCATCACGAGCCGGTCGATCCCGATCCCGCAGCCACCGGTGGGTGGCATTCCGTACTCGAGCGCGCGAATGAAGTCCTCGTCGTAGTACATCGCCTCTTCGTCGCCGGCCTCCTTCGCGGCCACCTGCGCGCGCAGCCTCGCGGCCTGGTCCTCGGCGTCGTTCAGCTCGGAGAAGCCGTTGGCGATCTCGCGGCCGGTGATGAACAACTCGAAGCGCTCGGTGATTCCCGGGCGCGTGTCCGATTCGCGCGCCAGCGGCGAGACCTCGACCGGGTAATCGACGATGAAGGTCGGCGCCCACAACTGCCCCTCCGCGCACTCCTCGAACAGCGCGAGCTGCAGCGCTCCGAGGCCGGCGCCGCGATGGCGCACGTCGCTCGTGTCCGTCCCGAACCGGGCGAGCTCGGCGCGCAGCCAGCTGGCGTCGTCGAGCGCCGCGTTCTCGTAGCGCGGCGCGTACTTGCGGATCGCCTCGACGATCGTGAGGCGCTCGAACGGCGCCGCGAGGTCGAGCGCGCGCTCCTGATAGACGAGCGACGCGCCGCCGGTGACGCTGCGCGCGGCGTCGCGGATCACCTGTTCGGTGAAATCCATCAGCCAGCGGTAGTCGGTGTACGCGGCGTAGAACTCCATCATCGTGAACTCGGGGTTGTGACGCGCGCTGATGCCCTCGTTGCGGAAGTTGCGGTTGATCTCGAACACGCGCTCGAAGCCGCCGACGATCAGGCGTTTCAGGTACAACTCGGGCGCGATGCGCAGGAACATGTCCTGCGAGAGTGCATTGTGGTGCGTGACGAAAGGCTTGGCCGCCGCGCCGCCCGGGATCGGGTGCAACATCGGCGTCTCGACCTCGAGGAAACCGCTCGCGACCATGAACGCGCGAATCGCCGACACGGTCCGGCTGCGCATGACGAAGGTCTCGCGCGTGGTCTCGTTGACGATCAGGTCGACGTAGCGCTGGCGGTACTTCAACTCCTGGTCGGACAGGCCGTGGAACTTGTCCGGCAGCGGCCGAAGCGCCTTCGCGAGCAGTCGCACCGAGGCGCAGCGCAGCGACAGCTCGCCCTTCATCGTCTTGAACAGTTCGCCCTCTGCCGCGACGATGTCGCCGAGGTCCCAGTGCTTGAACGCCTCGTGCGCCTCGGCGCCGATCCCTTCGTCGTTGAGCCACAGCTGCAGCCGCCCGGTCGCATCCTGGATCGTTGCGAAGCTCGCCTTTCCCTGGACGCGCTTGAGCACCATGCGCCCGGCGAGCGAGGCGCGCGGCGCCTCGCCCTGGAGCTGTTCGCGCGTCTTCGCGCCGTGCGCGGCGACCAGTGCCCCGGCCCGATCGGCCGGCACGAAATCGTTCGGAAACGCCGGGCCCGCTTCGCGCAGCCGCGCCAGCTTGGCCCGGCGTTCGGCGATGATCTGGTTTTCGTCGGCGGGCGACGGAATCGGCTCGGTCATCGCGGTCTTCCTGTCAGACGCCCTGCTTGAGGCTGGCCGAGATGAACTCGTCCAGGTCTCCGTCGAGCACCGACTTGGTGTTGCTGGTCTCGACGTTGGTGCGCAGATCCTTGATCCGCGACTGGTCGAGCACGTACGAGCGGATCTGGTGGCCCCAGCCGATGTCGGTCTTGCCAGCTTCGACCTTGTCCTGTTCGGCCTTGCGCTTGCGCAACTCCAACTCGTACATCCGCGCGCGCAGCATGCTCATCGCCTCGTCTCGATTGCGATGCTGCGAGCGGTCGTTCTGGCACTGCACGACGATGTTGGTGGGCAGGTGGGTGATCCGCACCGCCGACTCGGTCTTGTTCACGTGCTGGCCGCCCGCTCCGGAGGCGCGGTAGACGTCGATCCGCAGGTCGGCCGGATTGATCTCGATCTGGATCGAGTCGTCGACCTCCGGGTAGACGTAGACCGACGCGAAAGAAGTGTGGCGCCCGCCGCCGGAGTCGAACGGCGACTTGCGCACCAGGCGGTGCACGCCGGTCTCGGTGCGCAGATGCCCGTAGGCGTACTCGCCCTCGACCTTGATCGTCGCGCCCTTCAACCCCGCGACCTCGCCGGCCGATTCCTCGAGCACCTCGGTGCCGTATCCCTTGCGTTCGCAGTAGCGCAGGTACTGGCGCAGCAGCATCTGCGCCCAGTCCTGCGCCTCGGTTCCGCCGGCGCCGGCCTGGATCTCGACGAAACAGTTGTTCGGATCGGCAGGATTCGCGAACATGCGCCGAAACTCGAGCGACTCGACCTTCGCGCGCACCTGTGCGACGTCGGTTTCGACCGCTTCGAGCGTGTCGTCGTCGGATTCGTCGCGCGCCATCGCGAACAGCTCGCCGGCGTCGGCGAGCGAGGCGTCGATCGCGCTGATCGTGTCGACCACGCCTTCGAGCGATTTTCTCTCGCGACCGAGCGCCTGCGCGCGTTCCGGGTCCTGCCAGATCTCGGGCGACTCGAGTTCGCGCGAGACTTCGTTCAGCCGTGTTTTCTTGACATCGAAGTCAAAGATACCCCCGTAGATCGCCGCTGCGCGCGCGCAACGAGTCGATCAGGGTGTCGATCTGGTTCAGGCGTTCGGCTTCCATGGCGCTCTTGTGTCCTTCGGGAGGCCCGAAGTATAGCCGACCCCCTGGACCACCAGTTCCACGCGCGCCGCGCCGCCGTAGTCGTTGCGCGCGAGCGTGAACGCGATCGCCGCGCGCCGCGGCAGCGGCTCGGTGCGACCGAACGCGATCGCGCCGTAACGCCGGCTGCCCAGGCGCAGCTCCAGTTTCAGGTGGCGCTCCTTGACCAGCCGCTGCGAGATCACCTCGACCTCGTCCGAGAACAGCGGCGCCGGAAAACCCTGGCCCCACACGCCTAGATCGATCGCCTCGACCAGCCCCAGGTCGATCGCCTCGGGCGGCACCGGTCCGTCGGTGAGCAGTTGCTGGTCGAAGCATCCGATGTCGGCGAGATCGCCCACCGCGCGCTCGAATGCCAGCGTGAAGCGCTCGAGCCCGCCCTGCGCGAGCGTGAGTCCGGCCGCCATCGCGTGCCCGCCGAACTTCGCGATCGTTCCCGGTTCGCGCTTGGCGACCAGGTCGAGCACGTCGCGCAGGTGCACGCCCGCGATCGAGCGTCCGGAGCCGCGCAGCATCCCCGGCTCCGCACCCGACGGCGCGAACGCCACGGTTGGGCGGTGGTGGCGATCCTTCAGTCGAGAGGCGACCAGTCCGACGACGCCTTCGTGCCAGGCTGTGCGGAACACGACCAGCGTCTTGCCCGAGGGCGGCGCGTCCTCGACGTCGGCCAGTGCCTGGTCGCGCATCTCGGACTCGATCTCGCGGCGTGCCCGGTTGATCTCGTCGAGTTGCTGCGCGAGCGAACGCGCGTGCTCGGCGTCGTCGGCGATCAGGCATTCGATGCCCAGCGTGATGTCGGCGAGCCGGCCCGCGGCGTTGATCCTCGGACCGGCGGCAAAACCCAGGTCCGCGCAGTTCGTGCGACGCGGGTCGCGCCCCGCCACCGCCAGAAGCGCCGAGAGCCCCGGCGCGGCCTGCCCGGCGCGGATCCGCCTCAAGCCCGCGGCGACCAGCAGCCGGTTGTTGCGGTCGAGCCGCACCAGGTCGGCGACCGTGCCCAGCGCGACCAGATCGAGCAGCGACTGCAGCGCCGGCCCGCTCGCGAAGCGCCCGCGGCGGCGCAGTTCGGCGCGCAACGCGAGCAGCACGTAGAACATCACGCCGACCCCGGCGAGGTTCTTGCTCGGGAAGTCGCAACCGGGCTGGTTCGGGTTCACGATCACCGTCGCGTCGGGCAAGGCATCGCCGGGCAGGTGGTGGTCGGTCACCAGCACGTCGATCCCGAGCGCGCGCGCGCGCGCCACGCCCTCGACGCTCGCGATTCCGTTGTCGACCGTGACGATCAGCGCCGGACGGCCGATCCGCGGATGCGCCGCGACCAGTTCGACGATCGCCGGCGTCAGGCCATAGCCGTGCTCGAAGCGGTTCGGCACCAGGTAGTCGACCCGTGCCCCCATCGACGCGAGTCCGCGCATCGCCACCGCGCACGCGGTGGCCCCATCGCAGTCGTAGTCGGCGACGATCGCGATCGGCAGGCGCGCGTCGATCGTGTCGGCAAGAAGCGTCGCGGCCGCATCGATCGCGCGCATCCGATCCGGTGCGATCAGCTTCGCGAGGTCGTGCCGGAACTCGTCGGCTTCGGTCACGCCGCGTGCCGCGTAGACCCGCGCGAGCACCCGGTGAACGCCGGCCTCGGCAAGCCTGCTCGCGGCTTGCGGCGAGGCGTCGCGGGTGACGATCGGCAGCGGCGGGTGCACGAGACTCGCGCTCAGAGCACCGTCGCGAGCGGATCGAAGCGCCGCCACAACCGCGACCAGCCGGCGCCGTCCGAACTGATCTCGATCCGGCGTCGCTCGCCGGTGAACACGGCGCGCACACGGTCGAAGCGGCGCAGGATCTCGCGGCTGTCGCCGATCGCGGCGAGCCGGTCGTCGGCTTCTCGCCAGGCTCGCGCCCAGGCGTGCGTGTCTCCGCGGCGTCGCGCCGCGCGCCACTGTCCGAGGTCGAGCAGCAGATCGCGCCGCGTCGTCGTTTCGCTGGAACCGGCGAGCGCGGATCGTGCGTCGGCCGGGTCGAGCAGGCGCGCCTGCGCGCAGCGCGCGAGCCCGGCGATCGCCGGGTGCGTCGTCGCGATCGCCTCGAAGCTCGCCGACAGCGTGCCCGCGGCACGGCCGTCGAGCCACAGCATGTTCACCGCCGGCATCGCCGCGGCCTCGCGACGCGCGTTCACCGGATGCTCGTGCCAGTGCATCTGCACCTCGGTGAGCAGCCTGCGCCACTGGCGCGCATCGGGTCCGCCCGGCATGTAGGCCTCGATGCTGCGTCCCGCAGCCTGGGTCCACGCACACGCCTCGATGCGGGGTTGTTCGTTCGCGGTGAAGAACCACCGGTCGGCGGCGCTCGTGTCGAGCCGGTAGCCGAACTCGGCGAACAGCGGCGCGATGGTCGCGGCGAGCTCGTGTGCGTCGCCCGGATCGAGTGCCAACTCGCCCGGATCGACCAGGCGCAGGTGGTCGAACCCGACCTGCACGTTCGCCGGCCTGAGGCTCCAGCGCGGGGAGGGCGCTTCGCTCGCGCCGGCGAAGCTGGCGTAGGCCTCGATCGTATCCTGTTCCGGCACCCCGACGCGTGTGCGCAGCCACTGGTCCGCCGGGGATTCGCGCGCGATCGGCGCGTCGTCGGCGAGATCGGACACGATGCGACCGGCGGCGAAACAGCGGCGCAACCAGTCGCCCGGCACCGAATCGCGGATCGCTTTCGCGGCGTCGTCGAAGGCGTCGGGCGCGGCGCCCGGATCGCGCCGCGCGGCCGCGCCGTCGCACAGCAGGATCAGTTCGGGCATCTGCTGCCGCGCCGGCGGTTGCGGCGGCGCGGATCTCGGCCCAGGCACCGGCGCAGGCGCCGACGAACGACGTGGTCGGGTTTCACCGAGGGATTCTATGGCAAACTCGCCCCGGCTCCCGGCAGCGTCGGCGATCGATCGCGGGTCCCGAGGGTCGAGGCGCGGCCTGCGGTGCGACCGACGGTGCGACCGACAGCACGACCGACAGCACGACCGACAGCGCGACCGACAGCGCGACGCACAACGTCAGACTCACTGGAACACGCTTGCCACTTCCGTTCGAACTGCAGATCGGGCTGCGCTACACCAGCGCCGGGCGCCGCAGCGGGCGGCGCAACGGCTTCATCTCGTTCATCTCGACACTGTCGGTGGCGGGGATCGCGCTCGGCGTGGCCGCGCTGATCACCGTGCTTTCGGTGATGAACGGATTCCAGAAGGAAGTCCGCGACCGGATGCTTTCGGTGCTTTCGCACATCGAGGTGATCGCCGGACGCGAACCGATCGCGGATCCTGCGGCGCTGATCGCGCGAACGCGCGAACAGCCGGGAGTGCTCGCCGGGGCGCCCTACGTCGCGGGCCAGGCGATGCTCGCGCGCGACGAGACGGTGCGCGGCGTGCTCGTGCGCGGCATCGACCCGGCGCGCGAAGGCGAGGTGGCCGACTTCATCGGCGACGTCGCGCCGCAGGCGCTCGCTGCGCTTCGACCCGGAGAGTTCGGCGTTCTGATCGGTCGCGAGCTTTCGCGCCAGATCCTGCTCGAACCGGGCGATCGCTTCGCGCTGATCGCGCCGCAGGGGACGTTGACGCCGGCGGGGGTGATCCCGCGGCTGCGCCAGCTGACCGTCGTCGGCGTGTTCGAGTCCGGGCACTACGAATACGACACGTCGTTGCTGCTGATGAACATCGAGGACGCGGCCAAGCTGTTTCGGGTCGACGGAGTGAGCGGCGTGCGGCTGCGCACCTCGGACATGAGCGCAGCGCCGCGAATCGCCGCCGAGCTGTCGCAGCGCCTGGGCGCCGACTACTTCGTGCGCGACTGGTCGCGCGAGAACCGCAACTGGTTCGCCGCCGTGCAGATCGAGAAGAGGATGATGTTCATCATCCTGATGCTGATCATCGCGGTGGCCGCCTTCAACCTCGTGTCGATGCTCGTGATGACCGTGACCGACAAGCGCTCCGACATCGCGATCCTGCGCACGCTCGGCGCGACCCCCGCGAGCGTGATGCGCATCTTCGTCGTGCAGGGTGCGGCGGTGGGCCTGCTCGGCACGGCGATCGGTGTGGTCCTGGGCGTCGTGCTCGCGCTGAACGTGGACACGGTCGTCGGCGCCATCGAGCGCCTGTTCGGCTTTCAGGTCCTGCCGCAGGGCATCTACTTCATCTCGCACCTTCCGAGCGACCTGCATCTGGACGACGTCGGCATGATCGGACTGACCTCGTGTCTGCTCGCGTTCGCGGCGACCTTGTACCCGAGCTGGCGCGCGTCCCGTGTCCGTCCCGCCGAGGCGCTGCGCTACGAATGAGCGCCGCGACGAAAGACCATCCGGTCGTGTCGTGTCGCGGCCTGCACAAGACCTACGGCGAGGGCGAGCTCGCGGTGCGTGTGCTCGCCGGGGTGGATTTCGACGTCGCTGCGGGCGAGCGGATCGCGATCGTCGGTGCGTCCGGTTCGGGCAAGAGCACGCTGCTGCACCTGCTCGGAGGACTCGACTTGCCCACCGAGGGCGTCGTGCGCTGGCTCGGACACGACGTCTCGGCGCTCGACGAGGCCGAGCGCGGCGCGCGGCGCAATCGCCTGCTCGGTTTCGTCTATCAGTTCCATCACCTGCTACCCGAGTTCACGGCCCAGGAGAACGTCGCGATGCCGCTTCGAATCCGCAGGACGGCAGCGCCGCAGTGCGACGCGGCGGCGCGCGAGATCCTGGGCCACGTCGGGCTCGGGGCGCGGCTGCACCACCTTCCGGGCGAACTCTCCGGCGGCGAGCGCCAGCGCGTGGCGCTCGCACGCGCGCTGGTCACGAATCCGCGCTGCGTCCTCGCCGACGAACCGACCGGCAACCTCGACCGCGCCACCGCGCGACAGATGTTCACGTTGATCGACATGCTCAATCGCGACCTCGGCACCAGTTTCGTGATCGTCACCCACGACCTCGAGCTCGCCGCGCACGCCGGGCGCGTCATGTCGATGGACGACGGAAGGCTGGTCGCGGCGAGCCGCTAGGGACGATGCGCGGGTGCTGATCGACACGCACTGCCATCTCGACGCGGAGCAGTTCGACGCCGACCGCGCGGCCGTGATCGGGCAAGCGCGGCGCAACGGCGTCGAGGCGATCGTCGTGCCGGCGATCGGCGTGTCGAATTTCGACGCGGTCGCGGCGCTGTGCGCGCACGACGCGGGCTGCGCATACGCGCTCGGAATCCACCCGATGTATGTCGAGCGCGCCGAGCCGGCCGATCTCGACACGTTGCGCATGCGCATCGAACGCGATCGCGACGATCCGGCGCTGGTGGCGGTCGGCGAGATCGGGCTCGACCACTTCGTTCCCGGGCTGGACCGCGCGCGGCAGGAGTTCTTCCTCGTCGAGCAGCTGAAGATCGCGCGCGAGTTCGACCTGCCGGTGCTGCTGCACGTGCGCCGTTCGCAGGACGCGCTGCTCAAGCAGTTGCGGCGATTTCGTCCGCCGGGCGGAATCGCGCACGCCTTCAACGGCAGCCCGCAGCAGGCGCGCATGTTCCTCGATCTGGGTTTCGCGCTCGGCTTCGGCGGCGCGATGACCTTTGCGCGCGCGTTGCGGATCCGCCGGCTGGTGACCGATCTCCCGCCCGAGGCGCACGTCCTCGAGACCGACGCGCCCGACATCGCGCCGAGCTGGCTCGCCCCGGCGCGCAACACGCCGGGCGAACTCGCGGCGATCGCCGGAGTGTTCGCCCAGTTGCGATCGCTGACGCCGCACGAGGCCGCGCGCCAGACCGCACTCAACGCGTGTCGCGTGTTGCCCCGCCTCGCGCGCCGCGTGGCAAGAGCGAGCCCTTCGACCTAAGCCGCAGGCTGTTCAGGGTCCATCGTCGGAATGCCGACGACGGAGAGACAACGCCGGCGCGATCAGGGCGGGTCGCGTCGCACCTGCCGACACTGCTTCAGCCAGACCGCGGATCGCATCGCATCTGCCAACCCTGCATCAGCCGAACGACGGATCGCGTCGCGGCGGCCCGCGTTCTAGCCTTGCGCGATGAACACCGACGCAAGGCGCGCGATCATGTTGCCCGGCGCGACGCTCGCTTCGCTGCCACCGGGCGCGATCGTCGTCGCCGTGTGCTGGTCGAACCAGCAGCTCCAGAGCCTGCCGCCGGCCTGGCTGATCGTATCGGTCGCGGTGGCGGGCGTCGTCGCGCTCGCGGCGTCGCTGGCGATGTTCGCGCGATCGGCTCGGACGCGGGCGCACGAGCAGGCGCACGAGCAGGCGCACGAGCAGGTGCGCGAGCAGGAGCGGGCGCAGGCGCATGCGTGCGCGCCGCGCGCGCTGCTGGCGATCGCGGTGGCGCTGCTGGCTTTTTCGTGGGCCAGCGCGCGCGGCGTGTTGGCGCTCGAGGCCCGGCTCGCGCCGTCGCTCGAAGGGATCGACATCGTCGCGATTGGCGTCGTCACCGGCATGCCGCAACAGATCGAGCACGGGAGCCGTTTTCGGTTCCGGATCGAAGGCTGCGTCGACGCCGATCACCGCTGCCCGGTCGGGATCACCGTCGCGTTGAGCTGGTACGCGGTACGCGCCGCCAACGCTTCGAGTCGCCAGGTCAGCGCCGCCGCCAGCGGCGTGATCCCGGCGCAGCGGTGGCGGCTGACGGTGCGGCTCAAGCGACCGCACGCGTCGTCGAACCCCGGAGTGTTCGATGCGGAGCTGCGCGCGCTCGAGGAAGGCGTTTCCGCGCACGGTTACGTTCGTGCGACCCGCGACCCGAGGCACGCCAACGCGATGCTCGACGCGGTCGTGCTCGATCCCGCGGCGCTGCTCGAGCGCGCGCGCCATCGCGTGCGCGAGTCCCTGTTCGCGGCGCTCGCCGACAGCGACCCCGAGGCGCGCGGCGTGCTGGTCGCGCTCACCGTCGGCGATCAGGCGGCGATCCCGTCGAGCGCGTGGGAGATGTTCAACCGCACCGGAGTCGGGCACCTGATGAGCATCTCCGGCCTGCACATCACGATGCTCGCGGCGCTCGGCGCCGCTGCCGCGAATCGGTTGTGGAGGCATCGCGGCCTCGCCGTGGCGACGTCGCGCCGCCCGCTGGCGTCGCTGCTCGCGAGGCCGACCGCGCGTTGGGTCTGTGGCGTCGCCGTGGCCTTCGCATATTCGGGACTCGCCGGCTGGGGGATTCCGGCGCAGCGCACCTGCTGGATGCTCGCCGCGGCTGGCGCGGCGATGCTTCTCGGGCGCGTACGGCGCGTCGATCAGGTGCTGTTCACCGCCGCGGCGATCGTCTGCGCGGTCGACCCCTGGGCGCCGCTGGCGGCCGGCTTCTGGCTGTCGTTCGCCGCGGTCGCCGCGATCGTCTGGTTCGGCGCCGCGCGCAGCCCGCGTCGCGCGGGGGCCCCGGGAGGGCTGCGCCGGATGTTGCGCGAGGCGTTGCGCACGCAATTCGCGGCGACGGTCGCGTTGGTGCCGCTCGGCGTGCTGTTCTTCGGCAGCGTCTCGCTCGTGGGGCCGCTGGCCAACGCGGTCGCGATCCCGGTGGTGTCGGCGTTGATCACGCCGATCGCGCTCGCCGGAGCGCTCCTGCTGCCGATGGTCTCGCTGCTCGAGCCGCTGGTTCACCTTGCAGTGGCGCTGACGTCGCCGCTGCTCGCGCTGCTGAACTGGCTCGACCCCGGCGCGGCGGCGGCGCCGTCGATCGCGTTGCCTTCGATCTGGATGCTCGTGCTCGCCTGCGCTGCCTGCGCCGTCCTGCTCGCGCCGATGCCGATCGGGGCGGGGCGCTTCGTGGCGGGCCTGGGAATGATCCCGATGCTGATCAACCCGGCGGACAGGCCACGCGCCGGACAGCTCTGGATCACCGCACTCGACGTCGGACAGGGCAGCGCGGTGCTGGTCGAAACCGATCGCCATCGCCTGCTCTACGACACCGGACCTGGCTTCGGCGCCGGCGCCGATGCCGGTGCGCGGATCGTCGTCCCGTACTTGCGGGCTCGCGGGATCGGCACGATCGACGCGCTCGTGGTCTCGCACCTCGATCTCGATCATTCGGGCGGTGCCCTGTCGGTCGCGCGCGCGCTTCGCGCCGGCTGGAGCGCTTCGTCGCTCGACGCAGAGCATCCGTTCGTGCGTTCGGCGCCTTCGCACTACGAATGCCGTCGCGGCGAAGCCTGGCTGTGGGGAGACTGGTCGTTCGAATGGCTGCATCCCGGGCAGGACCCCGCGACCGGACGCAAGCCTTCGACCAACGCGCGCAGTTGCGTCTTGCTGGTCAAGGGACCCGCCGGGCGCGTGCTGCTGACAGGCGACATCGAGGCGGCGCAGGAGCGCCGGCTGCTCGCGCTGCTCGGCGAGGCGAGCGTGCGCGCCGACGTCCTGCTCGCTCCGCACCACGGCAGCGCGACGTCGTCCACCGCGGAGTTCCTCGACGCGGTCGCTCCGTCGCACGCGTTGTTCCAGCTCGGGTACCGCAACCGCTTTCGCCATCCGCACCCGAAGGTGCTCGAGCGCTATCGCGATCGCGCCATCGCCGTGCACCGCAGCGACGCGCACGGCGCGGTCACGATCAGGCTGAGTGTCGGCGAGCCCGTGCGGGTGACGCGGCACCGGATCGACGCGCGACGTTACTGGCGCATCGCGGTCGAGCCCGACCCTTAGACCGGGCGATACGACCCTACTGCGCCGTCCACCCTCCGTCGACCGACCAGGAAGCGCCGCGCACCTGTTGCGCAGCCTCACCGCACAGAAACACCGCGACCTCGCCGAGCTGCTCGGGGGTGACGAACTCGAGCGACGGCTGCTTCTCGGCGAGCAACGCGACCTTCGCCTGCTCGATCGACACGCCGTTCTCCGCGGCGCGCGCGTCGATCTGCTTTTGCACCAGCGGCGTGAGCACCCATCCGGGGCAGATCGCGTTGCAGGTGATCGCGGTTCGCGCGGTCTCCAGCGCGACCACCTTGGTCATACCGATGATGCCGTGCTTGGCCGCGACGTACGCCACTTTCTCGGCCGAAGCCACCAGCCCGTGGGCCGAGGCGATGTTGATGATCCGCCCCCAGTTGCGTCGCTTCATCGCCGGCAGCGCGCAGCGGATCGCGTGAAACGCCGCCGACAGGTTGACCGCGATCACCGCGTCCCAACGATCGGTGGGAAAGTGTTCGGTCGGCGCGACGTGCTGGATCCCGGCGTTGTTCACGAGGATGTCGATCGCTCCGAAGCGTTTCTCGATCGAGGCGACCATCGATTCGATCTCGGTCGGTTTCGTCAGATCGGCCCCCTCGTACGCGACATCGACTCCGAATTCCTTCGACAACGAGGCGCGCAGTCGCTCGATCTCGGCCGCATCGCCGAATCCGTTGAGGATCAGATTCGCGCCCTTCGCTCCGAGCGCCTTCGCGATCCCCAGGCCGATGCCGCTGGTCGAACCGGTCACCAGCGCCGCCTTGCCCTTGAACATCTCAGCTCCCTGTTAACATCTGGCCCGATTCTACCCGGGCCAAAGGGCGTCTTTCGTGAGCGAACCGAAGCTGCGACACCTGAGCTGCGCGAGCGCGCGCGGCCTTCACCGCATCGGCTACGCCGAGTGGGGCGATCGCGAAGCGCCGGTGCTGCTGTGCGTGCATGGCCTGACGCGCAACGGTCGCGATTTCGACCGGCTCGCCGAGCGCCTGTCGCGGCGCTACCGCGTCGTGTGCCCGGACATGATCGGACGCGGCCGATCCGATTTCGCCGCTGACGTCGCGCAGTACGATTTCACTCAGTACGTTTCGGACTGCGTTACGCTGGTCGCTCGGCTCGACGTCGAGCAGCTGACCTGGCTCGGCACCTCGATGGGCGGGCTGATCGGCGTCGTGATGGCTTCGCTGCCAGGCAATGCGATCGGCAGGCTGATCCTCAACGACATCGGCCCGGTGGTCGGCGTGCAGGGAGCGAGCCGGATCGGCGACGACATCGGCGACGATCCGACCTTCACCGATTTCGACCACGGCGAGCGTACGCTGCGTGCCAGGATGTCCGAGTTCGGACCACACAGCGACGAGCAGTTCCGCTACCTGTCGCGACACTTCGTCGTGCAGCGCGACGGGCGCTGGACTTTCCACTATGACCCGCGGATCGGCGCGGCGTTCAGGGCGGCGACGGCGAAACCCGCGCCGCCGTTGTGGGGGATCTACGACGCGATTCGCTGCCCGGTGGGCGTGCTGCGCGGCGCGCGCTCCGACGTCCTGTCCGCCGAGACGGCGACCGAGATGACGCAGCGCGGCCCGCGCGCCGAACTGATCGAATTGCCCGGGGTCGGGCACGCGCCCACGCTGATCGCCGACGAGCAGATTGCGGCGATCGAGCGATTGCTGCACGATTGACGGGAACACGATTGACGCGAGTACTTCAATGAGGACGACCAGATGACGATCGAGCGACTCCATGTCGGACCGAGGCTGTCCGAGGTGGCGATTCACAACGGCGTCGTCTACCTCGCGGGGCAGGTCGCGGAGGACACGTCGTTGGACATCGCCGGGCAGACGCAGCAGGTGCTCGACGCGGTCGACCGCCTGCTGGCCGAGTGCGCGAGCGACAAGACGCGAATCCTCCAGGCGACGATCTTCGTCAAGACGATGTCCGACTTCGCCGGCATGAACGCGGTCTGGGACAAGTGGGTGGTCCACGGCCATACGCCGCCGCGCGCGACGGTCGAGTCGAAACTGGCCAAACCCGACTACCTGGTCGAGATCAAGGTCGTCGCGGCGCAGCGCTAGCGCTGTCCGGCGCGCTGTCCGGCGCGCGGTTCACCCGTGGTTCACTTCCAGCCGGCGCGGTCGATGATCTTCGCCGCGGTGACCTGGCTGCGACCGATCGACGCGATCGACAGCTTGTCGGTCTTGAATTCGCCGAAGGACTCCAGCGCCGGATTCGCGGTCAGCGCCGACCTGACGACCGGCCACTCGTTGTTGCCGTCGGCAAGGTAGACCTGCGCCTCGTCGCTCGCCAGGTATTCGAGGAACCTGACCGCCGCATCGCGATTGGGCGCGTTGCGTGCGACCGCGCCGCCGGAGACGTTGACGTGCGTGCCCCAGCTCGACTGGTTCGGCATGACCACCGCGACCCTGTCCGCGATCGCGCGGTCCTCTGGCTTGGTCGAGCGCATCAGCCGCGCGAGGTAATAGGTATTGGTGAGCGCGACCCCGCACTCGCCGCTCGCGACCGACTTGATCTGGTCGGTGTCGCCGCCGCGCGGTGAGCGCGCGAAGTTCGCCACCACGCCGCGGGCCCATTCCTCGGCCTTCGCTTCGCCCAGATGTTCGGACATCGCGCCGATCAGCGACAGCATGTACGGGTGGGTTCCCGAGCGGGTGCAGACCTTACCCTTGAGCGACGCGCGTGCCAGGTCCTCGTAATTCATGACCTCGCTCGCCGGAATCGACGCCTTGTTGCGCACGATCACCCGCGCCCGGGTCGAAAAGCTGAACCACTCGCTGCCCTTGCCGTCGTCCCTGGCGCGCAGGTAGTCGGGGATCCGTGCCTCGAGCACGGCCGACTTCACCGGCTGGAACAGGCCTTCGATCTGCGCCTTCCACAACCTTGCCGCGTCGACCAGCAGGATCACGTCGGCGGGGCTGTTGCGACCTTCGTTGCGCAGTCGTTCGAGCAGCGCCTCGTCGCCTGCCTCCAGGCGCTTGATCCGGATGCCGGTTTTCTGGGTGAAGTTTCGGTACAGCGCTTCGTCGGTCTGGTAGTGGCGTGCCGAGTAGAGGTTGACGACCTTCTCCTGGGCAGTCGCGGGGCTCGCCGGTGCGATGATCGCGACCAAGGTCGCGAGGGTCGGGAGGATCTTCATCTGGGTTGCTCTTTCGGTACGTTGGACGGTCTTGCGTCGACTGACGAACCGGAGTCTAGCGACCATTCGGATGAATGTAAATGAGAATCGTTCGCGTTTATTGATCCGGATCAACCCCGCCGGTCCCACGGGCCGGAGTTCAGTTCTGGTAGAGCCTGGTGTCGATCGAGGGTCGATCGCTCGCGCTCGCCGCGGTGGCCGCGCTCGCCGCGGCCGCCGGCGCCTGTGGCGAGGCTGGCGGTCCGTCCGGACCCGGATTCGTCGAGACCGCGGACGCCGGCGAATGCCGGGCCATCCGCCCGGCGCTGCCGGCGTCGATCGGCGAATCCTCCGATGCGAGCAGCCTGCGCGCGCCGTTGAAGCGGCGTTTCCAGTAGCTCCCGTCGATCGTCTCGATGCTGACGCTGCCGCCGCTCGAAGGCGAGTGCACGAAGCGGCGGTCGCCGATGTAGATGCCCACGTGCGAGAACGCGCGTCGCAGCGTGTTGAAGAAGACCAGGTCGCCGGGGCGCAGTTGCGTCGTGTTCACCGGCTCGCCGATCCGGCTCATCTCCTCGGAGCGCCGCGGCAGGCTCAGCCCGGCAGCTTCGCGAAAGACGTGCAGCACGAGACCGCTGCAGTCGAGGCCCGCTTCGGGCGAAGTCCCTCCGAAACGGTAGTTGACCCCGAGCATCGAGAGCGCCCTGAGCACCAATTCGGCGCTGACCGCGCTCGTGCGCTCTTTCGCCGCGGGCTCGGCCGCGCCGGCGGAGCGCGGCACGCCCGAGAGCGCCGCGATCGTCGTCGCGACCAGCAGCAGCGCACGCACCCATCGCGCACGGACCCCTCGCGCGCGCACCGCCGCGCGCACCCCTTCTTTGCGCGCTGGTCGGGCGTCGCTGCCCGGGCGGTAATCGTCATCGGCCATCGGTCGCAGTATCGGCGCGCCAGCGGCGCGCTGTCAAAGGCGCGACCCGCCGTCAGGCGGGCGTAAGGGGGGTGGGTAGAATCGGCGGTGCGGCGCGGCGGATCGACGGCGCTTTCGGCGGCGCGCCCCGCGCGGGGAGCAGGCATGGACCTCAAGAGCTTTCATCGGCGTTCGATCGAAGATCCCGACCAGTTCTGGGACGAGCAGGCGGCGCTGATCGACTGGCACGAGCCGCACCGCAAGGTGCTCGACTACTCGAAGCCTCCGTTCACCCGTTGGTTCGTCGGCGGCAAGACCAACCTCTGCCACAACGCGGTCGATCGACACCTCGGCACGATGGCCGACACCGCGGCGCTGCACTACGTGTCCACCGAGACCGGCGAGCAGCGCAGCTACAGCTTCGCCGAACTGCATCGCGAAGTGGTGCGCATGGCTGCGATCATGCGTTCGCAGGGTGTGGGACGCGGCGACCGCGTGCTGATCTACATGCCGATGATCCCCGAAGCGGTGTTCGCGATGCTCGCCTGCGCGCGCCTGGGCGCGATCCACTCGGTGGTGTTCGGCGGCTTCGCGTCGCGCAGCCTGGCGAGCCGGATCGACGACGCCAAACCCAGGCTGATCGTATCGGCCGACGCCGGATCGCGCGTCGGCAAGGTGATCGCGTACAAGCCGCTGCTCGACGAGGCGATCCGCATCGCCTCGTATGCGCCTGAAAAGGTCCTGCTGGTCGATCGCGGACTCGCGCCGATCGAACATGTGCCGGGGCGCGACCTCGACTACGCGCCACTGCGCGAGCAGCACCTCGACGCCGATGTGCCGATCACCTGGCTCGAGTCCAACGAGGTGAGCTACACGCTCTACACCTCTGGCACCACCGGAACGCCCAAGGGCGTGCAGCGCGACGTCGGTGGCTACGCGGTGGCGCTCGCTGCCTCGATGAAGTACATCTTCTGCGGCAACCCCGGCGAAGCGTACTTCTCGTCGAGCGACATCGGCTGGGTGGTCGGGCACTCGTACATCGTCTACGGACCGCTGATCGCGGGCATGGCGACCGTGCTCTACGAGGGCACGCCGTTGCGGCCCGATGCCGGCATCCTGTGGGAACTGGTCGAGCGCTTCAAGGTCACCGTGATGTTCTCCGCGCCGACCGCGATCAGGGTGCTGAAGAAGCAGGATCCGGCCTACCTGAAGCGGCACGACACCAGTTCGCTGCGCGCGCTGTTCCTCGCCGGAGAGCCGCTCGACGAGCCGACCGCCAAGTGGATCGCCGACGGGCTGGGTCGACCGGTGATCGACAACTACTGGCAGACCGAAACCGGCTGGCCGATCCTGACGGTGGCGCACGGCGTCGAAAAGACGCCGACCCGGTTCGGCAGTCCGGGGATGCCGATGTACGGCTACGACGTGCGGCTGTTGCACGAGGAAACCGGCGACGAGGTCGGGCCGAACGAAAAGGGCGTCGTCGCGATCGTTCCGCCGCTGCCTCCGGGGTGCATGCAGACGGTCTGGGGCGACGACGAACGCTTCGTCGAGACCTACTTCACCAGCGTGCCGGGAAAGATGGTCTATTCCACCTTCGACTGGGGAGTCCGCGACGACGACGGCTACTACTTCATCCTCGGTCGCACCGACGACGTGATCAACGTCGCGGGCCATCGTCTCGGCACGCGCGAGATCGAGGAATCGATCTCGAGCCATCAGGCGGTCGCCGAATGCGCGGTCGTCGGAGTGGCCGACCAGCTCAAGGGGCAGGTCGCGATGGCGTTCGTGGTGCTCAAGGATCCCGAGGCCACCATCGCGACCGAGCAGGCGCGCCTGGCGCTCGAGGGCGAGATCATGCGCACGGTCGACCGCCAACTCGGCGCGGTGGCGCGGCCCTCGCGCGTGCACTTCGTGACGCTCCTGCCCAAGACCCGCTCGGGCAAGGTCGTGCGGCGCGCGATCCAGGCGCTGTGCGAGCGACGCGAGGCGGGCGACCTGACCACGCTGGAGGACCCCTCCGCGCTCGAACAGGTGCGCAAGGCGGTCGGGGCTTAGGGCCTGTTCAAACCACGCTCGTGCCCGCGTGAACAGTCCCTGGGCCACCCACCTGGGCCACCACCTGGGCCACCACCTGGGCCACCACCTAGGCGACCAGCGGCGCTTCGCTCATCGCGGCGATCTGCTCGCGCAGCTCCAGGATCCGGTCCTGCCAGTAACGCTGGCCGCCGAACCAGGGAAACGCGGCCGGAAAGGCCGGATCGCTCCAGCGCCGCGCGATCCAGGCGCTGTAGTGGATCAGCCGCAGCGTGCGCAGCGGTTCGATCAGGCGCAGTTCGCGTCGATCGAGGTCGGCGAAATCCTCGTAACCGGCCAGCACGTCGCCGAGTTGGCGCGACATCGCGGCGGCGTCGCCCGATAGCAGCATCCACAGGTCCTGGATCGCCGGGCCGTTGCGCGCGTCGTCGAAATCGACGAAGTGCGGACCGGCGTCGGTCCACAGGATGTTTCCCGGGTGGCAGTCGCCGTGCAGGCGTAGCGAGGCCACCGCACCGGCCTGTTCGAACGCGCGACGCACGCCCTCGAGCGCCTGGTCGAGCGCCGCGCGCCACGCCGGAAGAAGGTCGGCCGGGACCAGGTCGTGAGAGAGCAGCCACTCGCGCGGCTCGTCGCCGAACGACGCGATGTCCAGCGTCGGGCGCGTGGCGAACGACCGGGCGGCACCAAGCGCATGGATCCTGCCGACGAAGCGCCCGACCCATTCGAGAACGCCCGATTGGTCGAACTCCGGCGCCCGTCCTCCGCGACGCGGGTAAAGCGCGAAGCGGTAGCGCTCGTGCGTGTGCAGCGTCGTATCCGCGAGCCGCAACGGAGCGACCACCGGGATCTCGCGCTCGGCGAGTTCGGTGGTGAACTGGTGCTCCTCGAGGATCTGCTCGTCGCTCCATCGCCCGGGCCGGTAGAACTTCGCCACCGTCACCGTGCCGTCGTCCATCCAGACCTGGTAGACGCGATTCTCGAAGCTGTTGAGCGCGAGCAGCCGCCCGTCGCAACGCAGGTCGAGCGACTCGATCGCGTCGAGCAGCAGGTCGGGGGTGAGTCGGTCGTAGGGTGCGCCTTCGGCGATGCGATCGTCGATCATCGGCTGATTCTATCGGGGCTCTCGCATAGAATCGCGACGAATGGACGAATCGACCGTCAAGGGCCTGTTCTCGCTGCTCGTGCTGCCGCCGGCAGGGCCGTTGATCGTCGCGCTCGCAGGCGCGTTGCTCGCGTTGCGCCGCCGATCAGGCGCCGGCGCGCGCGTGATGCTCAGCGTCGGGCTCGCCTGCACCTGGCTGTTCTCGACGCCCGCAGTGTCGCAGGCGCTGATCGGCTGGCTGGAGGACGCGTCGCCCCAGGTGCTCAGCGCGCAACAACTGGCGGACGAACTGCGCGGACCGCGCCCGCCCGGCGCGATCGTCGTCCTTGGCGGCGGAGTCCGCCACAGCGCGCGCGAGTGGCCCAGCCCGGAGTGGTCGAATCAGCGCACGCTCGAGCGCCTCGCCTTCGCGGCGCTGCTTGCGCGCGCGAGCGCGCTTCCGATCCTGGTGAGCGGAGGGACGCCGCGCCGGCGCCAGGCATCCGAAGCCGCGTTGATGTCGCAGGCGCTGCGCGCGAGCTTCGCGCTGTCGGCGCGCTGGATCGAGGACCGCTCCCGCGACACCGCCTCGAACGCCACCGAGTCGGCGAAGATCCTGCGCGCGGCCGGCGTGACCAGGATCGTGCTGGTCACGCAGGCGTATCACATGCCGCGCGCGGTGATCGAGTTTCGCTCCGCGGGACTCGAAGTGATCGGTGCGCCGCACGGGTTTGCCGGCGGTTCGCAGGGCTACAGCTGGCAGGATTTCGTGCCTGGCGCCGGCGCGGTCGCCACGTCGTGGCTGGCGACCCACGAACTGGCGGGCTTGCTCTGGCACTGGGTACGCGCAAGACTGTGACGACGTGCGCCGCGCCGGCGCCAGGCACGAACGAGATGCGCCGCGCCGGCGAGGTCGGCGCGGTTCTCGCCAACGGGAGAAGGATAGATGGCGTTCTTCAGCAGATCGGCCCTGAATCCCGGCGTCGCGCCGCGAGAGGTCTTCGGATGGGCGATGTACGATTTCGCCAACTCGGGATTCACGACGGTGGTCCTGACCGCGGTGTTCAACGCCTATTTCGTCGGCGCGGTCGCGGGCAACGCGTCGTGGGCGACGCTCGCCTGGACGCTGGCGCTGGCCGCGTCGAGCCTGCTGGTGATGGTCACCGCGCCGGCGATCGGCGCCTACGCCGACGCGCACGGGGCGAAGAAGCGGCTGCTGGCGCTCTCGACGATCGGATGCGTGGCCGGAACCGTCGCGCTGTCGCTGGCGCAGCCGGGAACGGTCGCGATCGCGATCTTTGCGGTGATCGTCGCGAACTACTTCTACAGCATAGGCGAGTCGCTGATCTCGGCCTTCCTGCCGGAGATATCGAAGCACGAAGCGCTGGGCAAGGTGTCCGGCTGGGGCTGGAGCTTCGGGTACTTCGGCGGAATGCTCACGCTGGGTCTGTGCCTGTGGGTGGTGATCGGCTCGCAGGCGGCGGGCAAACCCGCCAGCGAGTTCGTCCCGATGACGATGCTCGTGACCGCCGCCGTGTTCGCGCTGGCATCGATCCCGACCTTCCTGCTGCTGGGCGAGCGCAGCGATCCGCAGCGCGCGAAACTCGAGCGCCACGGCCGCACTGCGCTGCAGCGATTGCGCCACACCTGGAACGAGTCCGGGCGGTTTCGCGATTTCCGTCTCCTGCTCGCTTGCGGGTGCGCCTATCAGGCGGGGATCTCGGTGGTGATCGCGCTCGCTGCCGTCTACGCCGAGCAGGTCATGGGCTTCAAGCAGGCGCAGACGATGATGCTGGTGTTCCTGGTGAACATCGCTTCGGCGCTCGGGGCGTTCCTGTTCGGTTACGTACAGGACCGCGTCGGTCACAAACGCGCGCTGGCGATCACGTTGTGGGGATGGATCCTGATGGTCGCGCTGGCGTCGCTCGGGACGACCGTCGAGGTCTTCTGGCTGGCAGCGACGGTCGCGGGACTGTGCATGGGTTCGAGCCAGTCCTGCGGGCGCGCGATGGTCGGTTCGATGACGCCGCCCGAGCGGCTCGCCGAGTTCTTCGGGCTGTGGAGCTTCGCGACCCGGCTCGCCGCGATCATCGGCCCGGTCACCTACGGCGTCGTCACCTTCGTCACCACCGGCAACCACCGCCTCGCGATCGGCGTGACCGGGCTGTTTTTCATCGTGGCGTTGTTGATCCTGCGCAGGATCGACACCGGACGCGGCGTGCTCGCGGCGCGCCCGGCGGCGAGCGCCTGAGCGCGGCGCCCGTCAACCGTCGCCGCCCGCTCAGGCGCCTCGCGCGAACGGCGCCACGCGGCCAGCCCAGGGCGCGGCAGCCTCGAGTTGCGCGGCGATCTCGAGCAGCCGCGCGTCGTCGCCGAAACGCCCGACGAGCTGGACGCCGATCGGCAGGCCCGACGCGCTCATCGCCAACGGCAGCGAGATCGCGGGTTGCCCGGTCATGTTCGCCAGCGGCGTGAATGGCGAGTACCGGATCAGGCCCTCGGGCCCGAGGCGGTAGTCGATGAAGTCGGGGTTGGTCATCGCCCAGCGACCGAGCGGTGCCGGCGGCTGCGCCAGCACGGGCAGCAAGAGCACGTCGAATCCCGGGCTGTCGTCGTCGCCTTCGAAGAACCGCGCGATGCGGCGCGTGAGCGTGTGCAGCCGGGCCAGCGCCTTCATGTAGTCGGGCCCGCTCACCGAGCGCCCGTAGTCGAGCGCGCCGCGCGTCGTGGGTTCGAGTTCGTCTTCGCGCAACGGCCCTCCGCGCGCGCTCAGGTGCAGGTCGATCGTCATCGCCGCTCCGCAGGCGATGACCGTCATCAGCGGCCGGACGATCTCGTCGCCGCCGACCTTCGGCGCGGCCGACTCGACGAAGTGGCCGAGCGCGGCGAGGGTGTGCGCGGTCTGTTCAACCGCGGCGGCCACTTCGTCGTCGATCGAGTCGCCGTCGAAGCTGCGGGTCATGAGCGCGAATCGCAACCCGGTGAGCGAGCGACCGGCGGTGATCGCGCGCACGCGATCGGCGGCGCCGTCGTACGCGGGCGCGGCGTAGGGTGCCCCGGCGTCGCGCCCGGCGATGATGTCGAGCACCGCTGCGCTGTCGCGCACGCTGAGGCTGACCACGTGTTCGGTCGCCAGGCCGCCCCATGCCTCGCCGGTCAGCGGCCCCGCTGGCACCAGGCCGCGCGAGGGCTTGAGCCCGACCAGCCCGCAACACGCGGCCGGAATGCGTATCGATCCCGCGCCGTCGGTGGCGTGCGCGATCGGCACGATCCGCGCCGCGAGCGCGGCTGCGGCACCGCCGCTCGATCCGCCCGCGCTGTGCTGCAGGTTCCACGGATTGCGCGTCGGACCGCCGTAGGCGAGCGCCTCGGTCGACGGGCTGATTCCCATCTCCGGGCTGGTGCTGCGCGCGAACATCACGAAGCCCGCCCTGCGCAACCGCGCGACCAGTTCGGAATCGACCTGCCAGTCGATCTTTCCGAACAACCTCGAGCCCATCGTCGAAGGCAGGCCCTGCGCGGCAGTGCCCAGGTCCTTGAGCAGCGTGGGCACGCCGAGGAACGGGCGCGCGGCGCACAGACGCTCGACCTCGCCCGGATGCCTTCGCGCCGCCACCAGTGTGGCGTCGATCTCGTGAGCGACCGCGCGCGCGGCGTCCGGGTCCGGATTGCAGATCGCGTTCAGGCGCGCGCCCAACGTCGCGGCGCGCGCGATCGCCGCTTCGAGCGCTTCGCTCGCGCTGATCGTTCCGGCGCGAATCAGTCCGGCGACACCGCTCGCGTCGACGTTCAGCGACCAGGGCAGCGCGGCGCTCGGGGGGCGCTCGGTGGGGTCGACGTCAGGCATCGGCGCTTCCTCGGTAGTTCACGTCGCTCGCGCGGCCGAGTTCGCCTCTGCGATCCGGTACAGACCCTCGAGCACGAGATCGCCCTGATAGCGGTACTCGATCGTGAGCCGCGGCGCGAGCGTGCGCGCGGCGCCGCCGGAGATGATGCACAGCAACTCCGGATAGCGGTGGCGGTGCAGGTGATAGAGGCGCTCGACCGCGCCCGCCTGCGCGTGCGCGCAGCCCGAGGCGATCGCGTCGACCGTCTGTCGAGGGTAGTCGACGTACTCGCCCATCGCGTCGGGCAGGGCCGCGGTCTGTTCGTGCAACGCGCGTTGCATCAGTCCCAGACCCGGCATGATCGCTCCGCCGAGGAACGCTCCTTCGGCCGACAGCAGGTCGATCGTGGTCGCAGTGCCGCAGACCGCGATCAGGGCGGCGCGTCCCGGAAAGAGCGCTCGCGTCGCGATCAGCGCGGCCCAGCGATCGCTGCCGAGTGACGCAGGGTTCAGGTACTCGTTTCGCACGTCGCACTGCTCGGCCTGCGACGCGATCCACTGCACCTCCGGAGCGTCGGCCCAGACTTCGAGCGCGCGCAGCAATGGGTTGCGTACCCGGGTCCCGGCCACGTTCGAGATCAGGATGTAGAGCGGAACCTTGTGCACGCGCCACAGCGCGGCCAGCGACGGGATTTCGTCGTGCAGCACGCGACCATAGCTCGAGCACACCTGGCTCGCGGGAATCCCGAGTGCGCCGCCGGTGTCGTAGCGACCCCACTTCAGGAAGGTGTTGCCGACGTCGATCAACAGGTAGGGACTCACGCGTGGCTCCGGTTCGTCGATCAGTGTTTTGCGGCGCGCGTGAATCGGGGACCGTTCGGTCGCATGCGCAGGCCCTCGCGCAGCCGTCGCCACGGAAAATCGACTGGATCTGCCAGCGCGGGTCCCGGCGCGCGAACCACCAGCACTTCGCGCGCGATCGGCTGGAAGTGGGCGCGAAAGTGTACCGAGCTCTTGAGCGCGACGATGCGCTGGCGCGACGGTTCGACGCCCAGGTGGCGGAACATCTCCTGGTCGGCCGCCTGGCACTTGCGGCTCGCGAGCGCCACGCGAACGCCGCCCGAGCGCAGAAGAGCCATCGGTCCGAGCGTCATCCGGAATCCCTTGTACATCGGCCCGGTGCAGGTGAAGCGACCGTCGCCCAGCTGTTCGACGGTGAACCGGCCGCCGAGCGGCACGTGCCCCGCCACGCCGGAGATCTCGCCGAGCTCGAAATCGAGGCTCGCGCCGATGCCCGCTTCGTGGGCGCGCTTCGCGCTCGCCGGATCGATCAGCAGGCCGAGCACCGCGTCGTGCGGCGCCTGGCGCAGCATCGCCGCGAGCAGTGCGGTGGTGTCGCCGTTTCCGCCGGCGCCGGGATTGTCCTGGGTGTCGGCGAGCACGACCGGAGCGCCGACCTCGCCGCGCGCGATCGCGCGCCTGACGGCCTCGTCGGGTTCGAGCAAGTCGATCTCGAAGCGGCTCTCGGCGTCGACTATCGCGCCGGCGAGTTCGTCGACCGCCGCGTGCGCGGCGTCCTGGGTGCCGCCGTAGCCGACCACCGTCATCCCGCATTCGTCGAAATCGGCCATCGGGAAGCCCGGCGCGAACGACAGCGCCACGCCGGTGCGTCCCTCGATGCGCTGCAGCAGCGCGTACAGGCTGGAGCAGGGTTCGATCAACGTGCACTGCGACGGGATCGGCGTGAGGAAGTCGAAGGCGTGCATCGCTTTCCGGAACCCGTGTCCGGTCTCGAGGATTCGCATCAGCAGGTGTGCGGCGCGCGCGCCGGTGTCGGCCATGTCGACGTGCGGGTAGGTGCGATAGATCGACAGCGCGTCGCTGTGCTCGAGCATCGCGCGCGTGACGTTGGCGTGCAGATCGAGACTCGCGGTGACGGCGACGCGCGGACCGACCACCTCGCGCACGCGGCGCAGGATCTCGCCCTCTCCATCGTCGTGCGCCTCGCTGACCATCGCGCCGTGCAGGTCGAGGCACACGCCGTCGACGCGCCCGGCGCCGCGAAGCCCGTCGACGATCGCTCCGACGATGCGCTCGAAGGCATCGGTGGTGACCTGCGCCGAAGGCGAAGCGGCCGCCCAGGTGAGCGGCACCAGCCGGTGCCCGCGCGCGCGCAGCGCCTCGATCGCTCCGCTGATCGGGATGTTCGCGCCGCCGACCGCCTCGAACATCGATTCGCCAGTCTGGATTCCCGGCCATCCGCCGCCGGCCTCGAAGGCGCTGTAGGGCGCCTTCGACGGTGCGAAGGTATTGGTTTCGTGCTGCATTCCGGCGATCGCGATGACGGCCATTGTCGTCCTTTCGGTCAGTGAGGCGTGGGCGCGACGCGCAGCGCCGCACAGTCCGTTCGACGCGATTATGCAGACTTGCGGCGCGCCGGCGCTCTGCTAGGCTGCGGATTCGAAACGGCACGGCCCGGCGGAGGCATTGCGCGACCCGATGACGAATCAGCAGGATCCCCTCTGGATGAGCGCGGTCGAGCTGATCGACATGTACCGGCGCAAGTCGCTCTCCCCGCTGGAAGTCACGCGCATGCTGCTCGCGCGCATCGACCGGCTCAACCCGATGCTCAACTGTTATTGCCTGGTCGATCACGAATCGGCGCTGCGCGACGCGGCGGCCTCCGAGGCGCGGTGGTTCGACGGCGAGCCCCTCGGCCCGCTCGACGGCGTCGCTGCCTCGATCAAGGACCTGATCCTCACGCGCGGTTGGCCGACGCTGCGCGGGTCGCTCACCACCGATCCGCGCGGTCCCTGGGACGTCGACGCGCCGTGCACGGCGCGATTGCGCGAGGCGGGCGCGGTGCTGCTCGGAAAGACGACTACGCCCGAGTTCGGGTGGCGCGGCAGCACCGATTCGCCGCTCACCGGCATCACGCGCAATCCCTGGCGCGCCGACGTGACGCCCGGCGGCTCCTCCGGAGGGGCGACCGCCGCGGTCGCTGCCGGACTCGGCCCGATCGCGGTGGGTACCGACGGCGGCGGGTCGGTGCGCATCCCGGCGGCGTTCACCGCGACGGTCGGCCTCAAGCCGCAGTTCGGGCGTGTCCCGGCGTATCCGCTCTCGCCGATGGGCAACGTCGCTCACCTCGGCCCGCAGACGCGCACGGTGGCCGATTCGGCGTTGATGCTGCGCGTGCTCTCGCAGCCCGACCTGCGCGACTGGACGGCGCTGCCGCAGACGCAGCGCGACTGGTCGCACGACGCTTCGGCCGGCGCGCGCGAGGGAGGACTGCGCGCGATGCGCATCGCCTACAGCCCGAAACTCGGCCACGTGCCGTGGGTCGACCCGCGCGTGGCCGGCGCCGTCGAACGGGCGGCGCAGAAGTTCAGCGCACTGGGCGCGATCGTCGAGCAGGAGGATCCGCCGATCCCCGATACCGCGCACGCGTTTCGTGTGCACTGGTTCAGCAGCGCGCGGCACCTGCTGCGGCAACTGCCCGCCGAGAAGTTCGCGCTGCTCGATCCGGGCCTTCGGCGCACGGTGCACGATGCGCAGCGTTTCACGCTGGCCGACTTCCTCGACGCGCAGGCCGTGCGCGCGCGCGCGGCGATCGCGATGGCGTCGTTCCTGCAACGCTACGACCTGCTGCTCACGCCAGCCACCGCGGTGCCGCCGTTCGCCGTCGGGAGGTTCTCGCCGGAGATCGATTCGGGCGCCGGACGCGGCGCGCCGGGTCTCGATGCGCGCCGCGCGAGCGGCGACGACGAGCCCGACTGGACCTGGTGGACGCCGTTCTCGTATCCGTTCAATCTGACCCAGCAGCCCGCGATCGTGTTGTGCTGCGGGTTCAGCGACGACGGCCTTCCGTTGGCGCTGCAACTGGTCGCTCCGGCGCACCGAGAGGACCTCTGCCTGCGCGCGGCCGCCGCCTACGAGGCCGCCACCGACTGGCATCGCCGCCGCCCGCCGATCGCCGTCAGTTGAACGCGCGTCGAGTTGCGGATTTCGCGCACGGCGCGCGCCCCGATGCGGGATTTCGGCTGCAGCGCTTCGGTCGTGCACACGCCGCGCGTTCGTCCCGTTTACGGGTAATGCCTTGTTGACAGTGAGGGTTCGTCGGGCACAATGGTGACGATAGGCGGCCGGCGGCGCCGGGCAAGCTGGCGTGCGGCCACGGAAATCCAATTAAGACAGACTAGGGGGAGACGACATGTACAAGACTCTGCTCAGGCGCGTTGTGTGCGCAACCGCGTTCGGCGCTGCCGCGCTCGCGGCATCGCCGTCGGTCGCGCAGACCACGTTGCGGGTGGTACCGCACTCGAACCTGGCAATCCTCGATCCGATCTGGACGACCGCGTACATGAGCCGCAACCACGGCTACATGATCTACGACACGCTGTTCGCCACCGACGAGAACGCGCAGATCAAGCCGCAGATGGTCGAGAGCTGGACGGTCAGCCCCGACAATCGCCTGTGGACCTTCAAGTTGAGGAGCGGCCTGGCGTTCCACGACGGCGCAACGGTCACCGGTGAAGACGCGATCGCGTCGCTCGCGCGCTGGGGCAAGCGCGACGCGATGGGCACGGCGCTGATGACCTTCGTCGAGCGGATGGACTCGCCCGCCCCCGATACGTTCCGCATCTTCCTGCGCGAGGCCTGCGGCTTCCTGCTCGAGGCGCTCGGCAAGCCCTCGTCGAACGTTCCGTTCATCATGCCCAAGCGCGTCGCCGAAACGGACGCCTTCAAGCAGATCGAGGACTACACCGGTTCGGGCCCGTACATCTTCAAGCGCGACGAGTTCAAGCCGGGCGACAAGGCGATCTACGTCAAGAACGCGAAGTACGTTCCGCGCAGCGAGCCGCCTTCGGGCTCGGCCGGCGGAAAGCGCGTCTACGTCGATCGCGTCGAGTGGAACCTCGCGCTGCGCGACGCGCAGGCGCAGGTCAACGCGCTGAAAAAGGGCGAAGTCGACATCATCGAAGCGCTGGCCTTCGATCACTACGAAGCGGTCAAGGCCGACGCCACGCTGCAGATCCCGAACTACTCGAAGATCAACCTGCAGTACATGGCGCGCTTCAACCACCTGCACAAGCCCTTCGACAACCCGAAGGTGCGCCAGGCTGCGATGGCGGCGTTCTCGCAGGAACCGTTCCTGCGAGCGCAGGTCGGGGTGAAGGATCTCTACAAGCAGTGTCCGTCGATGTTCACCTGCGGCACGCCGTACGCGAGTGCGGTTGGAACCGAGCTGCAGTCCAAGTCGAACATGAAGAAGGCGCAGGAACTGCTCAAGGCCTCGGGCTACGACGGCACGCCGGTGCTGCTGATGAAGCCCACCGACCTCGCGTCGATCCAGAAGCTCCCCGACGTCGCCGCGCTCCTGCTGCGCCAGGCCGGCTTCAAGGTCGATCTGGTCGCGATGGACTGGCAGACGCTGGTGTCGCGGCGCGCGAAGAAGGTTCCGGTGGCCGAGGGCGGCTGGAACATGTTCCTCACCGCCTGGCAGGGCTTCGACATCTGGAACCCGATCGCCAATGCGGCGCTCGACACGCGTGGCGAGCAGTCGGGCTGGTTCGGCTGGGGCAAGGACGACAAGATCATCGAATTGCGCGGTCAGTTCATGCGCGAGACCGACGCCGCGAAGAAGAAGAAACTCGCCGACCAGATCCAGACGCGCGCTTTCGAGGTCGCGACCCACGCGCCGCTGGGCGAGTACAACCAGCCAATGGCGGCGACCAAGAACATCTCGGGTTTCTTCGTCACCAACGGCAACATCTACTGGAACCTCAAGAAGAACTGACGTCGGCTGACGTCGGCTGACGTTCGGCGGCGGCTCGGGGCCATGTCCCGCGCCGCCGTTTTTCTTCCGCGCTGACAGGCAATGTACGCGTTCCTCGCCCGCCGCCTCCTGTCGACGATCCCTGTGCTGCTGATCGTCGCGGTGCTGGTGTTCATGCTTCTTCGCCTCACGCCAGGCGATCCGGCGGCAATCCTCGCCGGCGACGCCGCGAGCGTCGACCAGATCGCGCAGATCCGCACGAGCCTCGGACTCGACGAGCCGATCCCGGTGCAGTTCGCGATCTGGTTCGGCAACCTGCTCACCGGCGATCTCGGTCAGTCCTACTACTACAAGACCAGTGTCACAACCCTGATCGGGCAGCGCATCGAGCCCACGCTCTCGCTCGCGCTGTTCACGATCGTGATGGCGGTGCTGATCGCAGTGCCCCTCGGCGTGCTCGCCGCGTGGCGTTTCGGCGGCTGGCTCGACCGCGCGCTGATGGGCTTCTCGGTGCTCGGATTCTCGGTGCCGGTGTTCGTTTTCGCGTACCTGCTGATCTGGGTCGCGTCGCTGAAGCTGGGCTGGTTCCCGGTGCAGGGCTACAAGCGTATCGCCGACGGACTGGGCCCCTACATCCATCACCTGATCCTGCCCTCGATCACGCTGGCGGTGATCTACATCGCGCTGATCGCGCGCGTGACGCGCGCGTCGGTCCTCGAGACGCTGGGCGAGGACTACATCCGCACCGCGCGCGCAAAGGGTTTGCCGGAGTCGCGCGTACTCGTTCGCCACGCGCTGGCGAACGCGGCGGTGCCGATCGTGACGATCATCGGGATCGGCATCGCGCTGCTGATCGGCGGCGTTGTCGTGACCGAGTCGGTCTACGCGATCCCGGGCCTCGGACGGCTCACCGTCGACGCGGTGCTCGCGCGCGACTTTCCGACGGTGCAGGGCGTGATCCTGCTGTTCTCATTCGTCTACGTCGGCGTCAACCTGCTCGTCGACGTGTCGTACGTTTTCCTCGATCCGCGCATCCGCTACTGAGCGCGCCCCCTCAGACGATGGCAGATACCCGGACCCCCGCCTTCGAGACCTTGTCGGTCGAATCGGCCGACGTCGCGCGCCACGAGAGCGCGTGGCAGCGCGTGCGCCGGAGCTGGTCGGTGCGCATCGGCGGGGTCGTGCTCGGGATCCTCGTTCTGATCGCACTGGCCGCGCCGATCATGGGCACCGTCGACCCGACGATGTTCGACGCCGCGAGCCGCGACCTCCTTCCGGGACAGCCCGGCGAGATGATGACGCTCGAGGGCGCCTACCTCGAGCACACGTTCTGGATGGGCTCGGATTCCTTCGGGCGCGACATCTACAGCCGGGTGATCTACGGTACGCGCGTGTCGCTGATCGTCGGCGTGTCCACGGCGCTGCTCTCGCTCGCCTTCGGGATCGTGCTCGGGCTCGTCGCCGGATACGTGCGCTGGGTCGACGGCATGTTGATGCGCGTGATGGACGGGATCATGGCGATTCCCGCGATCCTGATCGCGATCGCGCTGGTCGCGATGTGGCGCGGAAGCATCCTCACCGTGGTCATCGCGATCGCGATCCCCGAGATTCCGCGCGTCACGCGTCTGGTGCGCTCGCTGGTGCTGTCGATCCGCGAGGAGCCCTACGTCGAGGCGGCGATCTCGCTCGGTACGCCGACGCTGAAGATCATGTTCGGGCACATCCTGCCCAACTGCGTCGCTCCGCTGGTGGTGCAGGGCACCTACATCTGCGCCGCGGGCATCCTGGTCGAGGCGATCCTCTCGTTCCTCGGCGTCGGGCTGCCGCCCGACATTCCCACCTGGGGCAACGTGATGGCCGAGGGCCGCTCGCAGTTCAACCAGTACCCGCACAACATCTTCTTCCCCGGCATCTTCCTGGCGATCACCGTGCTGGCGGTGAACATCCTGGGCGACGGCCTGCGCGACACGCTCGATCCGAAGATGGCCAAACGCGTATGAGCGGAGAGGCTCCGATCCTGCGGGTCACGGACCTGACGATCGCGCTGCCCGCGGGCGGCGATCGCCCGCACGGCGGTGCAGAAGGTTTCGTTCACGGTCGGCCGCGGCGAGATCGTCTGCCTGGTGGGCGAGTCCGGTTCGGGCAAGTCGGTGATCGCGCAGGGCGTGATGGGCCTGCTGCCGCGCACCCTTCCGGTGACCGGCGGCAGGATCGAGCTGGAAGGCGAGGACATCACCGGCGCCGACATCAAGCGCTTGCGCCAGCTGCGCGCGACGCGCATGTCGATGATCTTCCAGGAACCGATGACCGCGCTCAACCCGGTCATGACCTGCGGCGACCAGATCGACGAGGTGCTCCAGGAGCACACGCAGCTCTCGCACGAGCGAGCGCCGCGCCAAGATCCTGGACGTGCTCCACGAGGTCCGCCTGCCCGATCCCGAGCGCATGATCGGCGCGTACCCGCACCAGCTCTCGGGCGGACAGCGCCAGCGCATCGTGATCGCGATCGCGCTCGTACTCGATCCGGTGCTGCTGATCGCCGACGAGCCCACGACCGCGCTCGACGTGACGACGCAGGCGCAGATCCTGTGCCTGATCAAGGACCTGCAGACGCACCACGGCACGGGCGTGCTGTTCATCACCCACGACTTCGGAGTCGTCGCCGAGATCGCGCACCGCGTCGCGGTGCTGCGCCTGGGGCAGCTCGTGGAGCTCGGGCCGCGTGACGAGGTGCTCAAGCGCCCGAAGCACGATTACACGAAGATGCTGATCGGTTCGGTGCCCACGCACACTCCGCGCGCGCGGGCTTCCGACGCCGGGGCGACCGTGGTGCTCGAGACGCGCGCGCTCGCGAAGACCTACGCCGACCACGGCTGGTTTGGCAAGCGTCGCTCGGTGAAGGCGGCGGTCGACGTCAACCTGAAGATTCGCCGCGGACAGACGCTGGGCATCGTCGGCGAATCGGGTTCCGGGAAGTCCACTGTCGCGCGCTGCATCGTGCGGCTGATAGACCCGAGCGGCGGAGAGATCCTGCTCGGCGGAAAGAACATCGCAGCGATGTCGCGACGCGAGCTTCGGCCGCTGCGCCAGCGCGTGCAGATCGTTTTCCAGGATCCTTATCGTTCGCTCAATCCACGGCGCACGGTGGCCGCCGCGATCATGGAAGGGCCGATGAACTTCGGGCTCGGTCGCACCGAAGCGCTGGCGCGCACGCGCGAGTTGCTCGAGTTCGTGCACCTCGACCCGAGCGCGATGGAGCGCTATCCGCACCAGTTCTCGGGCGGGCAACGCCAGCGCATCTGCATCGCGCGTGCGCTCGCGATGGAGCCCGAGCTGCTGATCGCCGACGAGGCGGTCTCGGCGCTCGACGTTTCGGTGCAGGCGCAGGTGCTCAAGCTGCTCGACGAGATCCGCGTGCGGCTCAACCTCGCGATGCTGTTCATCACCCACGACCTGCGGGTCGCTGCGCAGGTGTGCGACGACCTCGCGGTGATGTCCGAGGGCGAAGTGGTCGAGTACGGGCCGGCGCACCGGGTGTTCGATGCGCCCGAGCACGAGTACACGAAATCCCTGTTCGAGGCGGCGCCCGGCCGGCACTTCCGCTTCGGCGTCGAGTAGGCGGTACGCGGCGCGTCGTCCCGCACCGCACGTGCGCGGCACCATCACTCGTACACGACGCAATCAATCGCGCGCGACGCCCCGCCGCCAAACGCCGATTCGAGTCGCTCCCCGATACACGCTTGGTCGAATCGGCGTTCGACGTCGGGGCGAAGCGGGGTGCGCGTGTGTGGGGTCGGACGGCATCCAGTTCAGGTGCAGCCGACTCGTGCGCCCCGCGCGCCGCGAACAACGCCTCGAGACCTACGGTTCAGGCGCTCCCGCTCTTGCGCAGCCGCGCCGGGGACAGCATCGCTTCGGTCAGCCCGAATGCCGCGATGCGCTCGGGCAGCGGCAGTCCGCGCGCGAGCGCGGCGCAGGCTTCGCCCATCGCCGCGGAGGTCTGGATCCCGTAGCCGCCTTGCGCGGCGAGCCAGAAGAATCCGGGCGTGTCGGGGTCGAAGCCGGCGACGAGGTCGCCGTCCGAGACGAACGAACGCAAACCGGCCCACGTGCGCGCCGGGCGCCGGATCGTGAGCGTGGTCGCCTGCTCGATGCGGTAGATCCCGGTGGCGATGTCGAGTTCTTCGGGTTGCACGTCGTGCGGCGGCGTCGGATCGGCGTTGGCGGGCGAACCCAGCAGCTGGCCCGCGTCGGGTTTGACGTAGAAACTCTCGTCGACGTCGATCAGCAGCGGCCAGCGGCTGGTGTCGACACCCGCGGGTGGCGAGAACACGAAGGCCGCTCGGCGCTTGGGCTGCAGGCCGATCGGCGCCACGCCGGCGATGCGTGCGACCTCGTCGCACCATGCGCCGGCGGCATTGATCAGCACCGGCGCCTCGAAACTCTCGCCGGGACAATCGACCTTCCAGCGCTCACCCTCGCGTCGAAGCTCGCGGACCTCGGAACGGGTGCGCAGTTCGCCGCCGGCACGACGCATCGCGCGCAGGTATCCCTGATGAAGCGCGTCGACGTCGATGTCGAAGGCTTCGGGTTCGTACAGCCCGGCCGCTGCGGCCTCGGGGCGCAGCACCGGCACCATCGCGAGGGCCTCGGCGCCGGATAGGCGACGCACCGTCGGCGCGAGCGCGCGCACTTCGTCCAGGAGTGCGGACAGCGCGTCGAGCCGATCGGCAGCGGCCACGTGCAACACGCCGCGCCGCGAGAGGATCGCGTGCTCGGTGAAGCCCGCAGCGGGCGACTCGAGGAACGCGCGGCTCGCGCGGGTCAGGGCGCGCACCTGGGCCGTGCCGTAGGTCTCGGAGAAGAGCGCCGCCGAGCGTCCGGTCGAGTGGTAGCCCGGATGCGATTCGCGCTCGAGCACCACCACGCGCGCGTGCGGCGCGAGGAAACTCGCGACCGACGCGCCGGCGATCCCGCCGCCGACGATCAGGTAATCGGCTGAGGTCGTCGGCATGCAGGGTGCGTCGTGTGCGTCACCGGGCGGCGTTCGCGTTCAAGCAGTGGCGTTCAAATGGTCGCGTTCAAACGGTCGTGACCGGGATCTTCCCGATGCGTGCCTGCCACTCGGCCGGCCCGCTCTGGTGCACCGACGCGCCCGACGAGTCGACCGCCACGGTGACCGGCATGTCGCGCACGTCGAACTCGTAGATCGCCTCCATGCCAAGATCTTCGAAGGCGAGCACCCTGGCCGACTTGATCGCCTTCGACACCAGGTACGCTGCGCCGCCCACCGCCATCAGGTACGCGGCCTTGTGACGACGGATCGACTCGATCGCGACGGGGCCGCGCTCGGCCTTGCCGATCATCGTGATCAGCCCCGTCTCCGAGAGCATCGTCTCGGTGAACTTGTCCATCCGAGTCGCGGTCGTGGGGCCCGCGGGGCCGACCGCCTCGTTGCCCACCGGATCCACCGGACCGACGTAGTAGATCGCCCGGTTCGTGAAGTCCACGGGAAGCTTCTCGCCGCGCGCGAGCAGGTCGGCGATGCGTTTGTGCGCGGCGTCGCGGCCGGTGAGCATCTTGCCCGAGAGCAGCAGCGTCTGGCCCTGCTTCCACGAGGCGACCGTTTCGGGCGTGAGCGTGTCGAGGTCGACGCGCAGCGAGTGCTCGTAGTCCGGGGCCCAGTCGACGTCGGGCCAGGTGTCCAGGCTCGGCGGTTCGCAATACGCGGGGCCGCTGCCGTCGAGCACGAAGTGCGCGTGTCGCGTGGCGGCGCAGTTCGGGATCATCGCCACCGGCTTGCCCGCCGCGTGCGTCGGGAACATCGCGATCTTCACGTCGAGCACGGTGGTAAGTCCGCCGAGGCCCTGCGCGCCGATGCCCAGCGCGTTGACCTTCTCGTAGAGCTCGATGCGCAGTTCCTCGGTCTTGTTCGTCGGTCCGCGCTCGAGCAGCTCGTGCATGTCCAGCGGATCCATCAGCGACTTCTTCGCGAGCAGCATCGCTTTCTCCGCCGTGCCACCGATGCCGATGCCCAGCATTCCCGGAGGGCACCAGCCCGCGCCCATCGTCGGGACGGTCTTGAGCACCCAGTCGACCAGCGAGTCGGAGGGATTGAGCATCACGAGCTTGGACTTGTTCTCCGAGCCGCCGCCCTTGGCCGCGACCGTGACGCCCATCGTGTCGCCGGGCACCAGTTCGACGTTGAGCACCGCAGGCGTATTGTCGCGCGTGTTCTTGCGCTCGAAGTGCGGGTCGGCGACGACCGAAGCGCGCAGCACGTTCTCCGGGTAGAGGTAGCCCTGGCGCACGCCCTCGTCGACGGCGTCCTGCAGCGAGCCGGAAAAGCCCTCGAGGCGCACGTCCATCCCGAGCTCGATGAATACGTTCACGATGCCAGTGTCCTGGCAGATCGGGCGGTGGCCCTGCGCGCTCATCCGCGAATTGGTCAGGATCTGCGCGATCGCATCCTTCGCGGCGGGGCCCTGCTCGATCTCGTAGGCGCGCGCAAGGTGCGCGATGTAGTCGGCCGGGTGGTAGTAGCTGATGAACTGCACGGCCGCCGCAACCGACTCGACAAGATCGGCGTACTTGATGGTTCTCATGTGTAGGTGCTCGTCTCGAAACGGTGTGTTTTCTTCGCGGCTCGGGCCGCGATACTGCATTTTCGCAGAAAGACGACTGTACATCGCTTGTACCGCCGCGGGCCTGCGCGTGGCCTGAGTCGGTCACAGCGCGGGGAGCGCGGCTGGCTCGGGCAGAATGCGGGGAACACGCCTGGCTCGGAGGGAATGCGCGAAGGATCGATGCCGGGTCAGGCGAGGCCCGGTTAGAATCAGCGCCCTGCGTTTTCGCCACCTTTCGCCACCACTTGCGCGCTTGATGCCCTGCCGATGAGCTTCCTTCCCCTGGTCGTTGCCTTGCCGCTGTTCCTCGGAACGGCGCTGTGCTTCGTCGCAGGTCTACAGGAGACACCTGCGCGTCGGAGTCTGACGGCCTGGTGCGCAGGTGCGGTTACCGCGACCGCGCTGGTCCTGCTGCTGCAGGGCGCGCCCGCGGTCTTTGCCGGGGACACACTGCTGTGGCACGCGGCCTGGGTACCCGAGATCGGACTGAACCTGCACTTCCGGCTCGACGGACTGGCGCTGATGTTCGCCGGCCTGATCCTGGTCGTGGGGCTGCTCATCATCCTCTACGCGGCCTACTACCTGCATGCCGAGGACCCGGCAGGCAAGTTCTTCACGCAGTTGATGCTGTTCATGGCGGCGATGCTGGGCATCGTTCTCTCGGACAACCTGCTGCTGCTGGTCGTGTTCTGGGAACTGACCAGCGTCTCGTCGTTCCTGCTCGTCGGGTATTGGGGGCACAAGGCCGATGCGCGCGCCGGTGCGCGCATGGCGCTCACCCTCACTGGCGGGGGCGGCCTTGCCCTGCTTGCCGGCGTCCTCGTGCTCGGACAGATCGCCGGCACGATGGACTTGTCGGACCTGCTCACGCGCGGCGCCGAGGTGCAGGCCGACCCGCGCTTTCCGCTCGCGCTGGGTTTGATCCTGATCGGCTGCTTCACCAAGAGCGCGCAGTTTCCCTTTCACTTCTGGCTGCCCGCGGCGATGGCCGCACCGACGCCGGTCTCGGCCTACCTGCACTCGGCGACGATGGTCAAGGCGGGGCTGTTCCTGCTCGCGCGCATGTATCCGGTACTCGCCGGCGATCTGTTCGAGTCAATCGTCGCCCCGGTCGGGCTCGCGACCATGTTGTTCGCCGCCTTTGTCGCCATCTTCCGTCACGACCTCAAGGCCCTGCTCGCGTACTCGACCGTCAGCCACCTGGGCCTGATCGTCTTCCTGATCGGGCTGGCGTCGCCGCTGTCCGCGGTTGCCGCCATGTTTCACGTCCTCAATCACGCGACCTTCAAGTGCGCGCTGTTCATGAGCGCGGGGATCATCGACCACGAGACCGGCACGCGCGATGCCCGCCGGTTGGGCGGCCTGTTCCACGCCATGCCGTGGATGGCCTCGATGGTCATGGTGACCGCGGCGGCGATGGCGGGGGTACCGCTGTTCAACGGCTTCCTGTCCAAGGAGATGTTCTTCGTCGAGGCCGTCCAAGCCCAGTCCACCTTTGCCTTTGGCGTGCTGGTGCCGCTGGCGGCACTGCTCGGCGGGGTGTGTTCGGTGGCGTACTCGCTGCGCCTGGTCCACGACGTCTTCTTCAACGGCAAGCCGCGCGACCTGCCCAAAGCGCATCCGCACGAGCCGCCGGTGTTGATGAAGGCACCGGTCGCATTGCTCGCAGTGATGTGTGTCGCAGTCGGCGTGCTGCCGGCGCTGATCTTCGGGCCGCTGGTGCTGGTAGCCGCGACCGCCGTGCTCGGAGCGCCGCCGCCCGAGTTCCACCTCGCGATCTGGCACGGCTTCAATCTGCCGCTCGCGATGAGCGCGCTGGCGGTGATCGGCGGCGTGACGCTGTACTTCGGTTTGCTGCGCCGCCTTCCGCTGCACGGCTACACGCCGCGCGCGTTCAGTGCCGACGGCTTGTTCACCGGAACCGTCGACTCGCTGTTCGGCGCGGCCGGGCGCTTCACCAGCCGCATCGAATCCGGCTCGCTGCAGTCGTACGCGGCCATGATGATCGGCGCGGCCGTCGTCGTCGCGTTCTGGCCCTTCGCAATCGGCAACGGCGCCGGTCTCGGCACGGGCACGCGCTCGCTCATCGCAGCGACGCCGCTGGCGCTGGTGCTGTGGGCGCTGCTGCTCGTTACCGGCTTTGCGCTGCTGCTCACGCACCACGACCGCTTCCGGGCGGTCGTGCTGACCGGCGTCGTCGGTCTGGTGACCTCGCTCACCTTCCTGGGCTTCTCGGCACCCGACCTGGCGCTCACGCAGCTGTCGGTCGAGATCGTTTCCACCGTGCTGCTGCTGATGGGTCTCGCGCTGCTGCCGGCGACGACGCCGCGCGAATCCAGTGCCACGCGCCGGGGGCGCGACATCGTCCTCGCCGGCCTGGCCGGCTTGGGCGTGAGCGTGCTCACCTGGCTGATGCTGACGCGCGACCACGACTCGATCGCCTGGTACTTCCTCGACCAGTCCATCCCGGCGGGTGGCGGCAGCAACGCGGTCAACGTCATCCTGGTCGACTTCCGCGGTTACGACACCTTTGGCGAGATCACCGTGCTCGGCATCGCCGGCGTCGGCGTGCTCGCGCTGCTCGACGGGCTGCGCGTGCGCCGCGCGGCGGCCGACTCGCAGGGGCGCTCGTGGAGCTTCCGCCGCGAGTCGCTGATGCTGCGCGTCGCCGCGCGCCTGGTCCTGCCGCTTGCGCTGGTGCTCTCGGCGTACATTTTCTGGCGCGGCCACAACCAGCCGGGCGGCGGTTTCATCGCCGG
The DNA here is from genome assembly GCA_963696745.1 of uncultured beta proteobacterium. Classification (GTDB taxonomy): domain Bacteria; phylum Pseudomonadota; class Gammaproteobacteria; order Burkholderiales; family Burkholderiaceae_E; genus Quisquiliibacterium. The sequence continues at coordinate 166,580 of CAVOLL010000010.1, read as the reverse complement.
CCTGGTCACCGCGGTCGCGCTGGTGCTGCAGTTCATGGCCAAGGGCCAGCAGGCCGCCGAGGGGGTGCTCAGGAGCGGCGGCGGGCTTCGCTTCACGCGCTGGATCGGCGCGGGCCTGGGCATTGCCGGGCTGACCGGCGTCGGAGCTTTCGTGCTGGGGCGGTCGTTCCTGACGAGTGCACACGGCCACCCCACGGTTCCGATCCTGGGCGAACTGCCGCTCGCGAGTGCGGCGCTGTTCGACCTGGGGGTTTACGTCACCGTCGTCGGCGCGACGCTGCTGATGCTGTCCATGCTCGGTGCGGCGAGCAAGGACGTGCGGGTGCAGCCATGAGCGGCGTGTTGAGCATGGAGTTCCTGGTCGCGAGCGGCATCGGCTGGGTGACCGCGTGTGGCATCTATCTGCTGCTGCGCGGGCGCACCTTTCCGGTGGTGCTGGGCCTGACCTTGCTGGGCTACGCGGTCAACGTCTTCATCTTCACGATGGGGCGCCTGTGGAACGCAGCGCCGCCCATCCTCGGCGGCGACGGTCCGGTCGCGGATCCGTTGCCGCAGGCGCTCGTGCTCACGGCCATCGTGATCGGCTTCGCGACGACGGGTTTCGTGATCGAACTCGCGCTGCGCAGTCGCTACGAGACGGGCAGCGACCATGTCGATGGCAAGCCCGACGCACACCCCGGTCGCGCGCAGGCCGGCGACGCGCAACGCGGCGCGGCGCAGGACAGGTCGTGACCGTGGGCGAGATGCTCGAGACGCACCTGGCCATCCTGCCGGTATTGTTGCCGGCGTTCACCGCCATCCTGTTGCTGCTGATCGGTGACCATGGCGGCACCGGGCGCAGCCACCGCAACGCGCGCCTGGTGTGGGCGCGCCGGATCGCACTTGGCTCGGTCGGGCTGGGCCTGATGCTGGCGCTGCGACTGGCGTTCGACGCCCATGCGGTCGACGCCGCCGGTACCGACCTGCGCGTCTACCGCCTGGGCGGGTGGCCCGCGCCGTACGGCATCGTCCTCGTCGTCGATCGCCTCTCCGCGCTGATGCTGGTACTGACCGCCGCGGTCGCCGCGCCCGTGTTGATCTATGCGACCGGCGGCTGGGACGCGCACGGGCGCTACTTCCACGCGCTGTTCCAGTTCCAGTTGATGGGGCTCAATGGCGCTTTCGTCACCGGCGACATCTTCAACCTGTTCGTGTTCTTCGAGATCCTGCTCATCGCTTCCTACGCGATGATGCTGCACGGGCAGGGGCGCGAGCGCTTCCGCGTCGGTGTGCACTACGTTGTGCTCAACCTCACCGCGTCGGCCCTGTTCCTGATCGGCGTTGCGCTGATCTACGCGCTCACCGGCACGCTCAACCTGGCCGACCTGGCGCTGCGTGTGCCGCTGGTCACGGGGGCCGAGGCCGCGGTGCTGCAAGGCGCCGCACTGATCCTGCTCGTGGTCTTCGGCTTCAAGGCCGCGTTGATGCCGCTCGCGATGTGGCTGCCCGCCACGTACGCGGCGGCGGCGGCGCCCGTGGCCGCGCTGTTCGCGATCATGACCAAGGTCGGCGTCTACGCCATCCTGCGCGTGCACGGCGTGGTCTTCGGCATCGACGCCGGCACTTCGGCGCTCACCGTCGCGCCGTGGCTGCTGCCGCTGGCGCTGGCAACCAGCCTCAGCGGTGTGTTCGGTGCGCTGGCGGCGCACACGCTGCCGCGCCTGGTCGCGTGGCTCACCGTGGCGTCGGTCGGCACGGCGCTGGCGGCGATCGGGCTGTTCAGCGTGCCCGGCTGGTCGGCGGCGCTGTTCTATATGACCAACAGCACGCTCGTCATTGCCGGGCTGTTCCTGCTGTCCGAGCTCGTCGCCGCGCAGCGCGGTGACGCTTCCGACCAGCTCGTTCCGGCGTCGCCGGTCGCGCAGCCGACGCTGCTCGGCCTGATGCTCCTGCTCGGAGCGGCGTCGGTCACCGGTTTGCCGCCGATGCCCGGTTTTCTCGGCAAGCTGATGATCCTGCAAGCATCCGCTCCGCATGAATGGGGCGCCGCGATCTGGAGCGTGGTGCTCGTCGTCGGTTTCCTGACCCTCGTCGGCCTGGCGCGCGCGGGGAGCATCCTGTTCTGGCACCTGCGCACGGACGCCCCGCCGACGGCGGCTGGCGGCGCGAGCGCGCGCCTGGTCGGGGCGACGATGTCCTTGCTGCTGGCCGGTCTCCTGATGAGCGCGCTGGCCGCGCCGATCAAGCGCTACACCGACGCCGCGGCCACGCAACTGGAGAACCGCAACGCCTACGCGCGTGCCGTGCTCGGCGGCGCGGACGTGCGGACGACCAGGCCCTACGACGGCAACGGGGGAGCGCGATGAACCGGCGCGTCAAACGCTTCTTCCGGCACCCGGTGCTGTCGGTGCTGATCGCGTTCATGTGGTTGCTGCTTCAGCCCGCCGTCGGCGTTGCACAGGTGCTGGTCGCGCTTGCGCTCGGACTGCTGGTGCCAGGGCTGGTGCACGGCTTCATCGGCGACGGCGCGCGGCCGCGCAAGCCGCTCCTGGCCCTGCGCTTCGTGGCGATCGTGATCTGGGACGTCATCGTCTCGAACGTCACGGTGGCGCGCATCGTCCTCTCGCCGAGTGCGCGCCCGAACCCCGCGTGGGTGCCGGTGCCGCTGGACATTGAACACCCGCTGGCGATCACGCTGCTGGCGGCCATCATCACGACAACGCCGGGCACGGTGTCTTGTATCGTCGACGAGGACCGTCGCCAGATCCTGGTCCACGCGCTCGACTGCGACGACGTGCCCGCGATGGCCGTGGCGATCAAGGCGCGTTACGAGATCGCGCTGAAGGAGATCCTGGGATGATCGAGTGGGCGCTGAACTTCGCATTCGTCTGCGCGTCCGCCGCGGCGCTGCTGTGCGGCTGGCGCTTGCTGCGCGGGCCGGAGACGATCGACCGCGTGCTGGCGCTCGACACGCTCTACGTCAACGTCGTCGCGCTGGTCATCCTGCTCGACATGCGCTGGAGCACCGGCCTGCTGTTCGAGGCGGCGCTCATCGTCGCCATGCTCGGTTTCGTGGGGACCGTCGCCTTGTCGCGCTACCTGACGCGCGGCGACGTCATCGAGTAAGGAGTGCTGATGCCGGACCTGCCGTTGTGGGGTGAAATCATCGTTTCCGCGCTGCTCGTCGTCGGCGGCGCCTTCACGCTGATCGGCGCGATCGGCATGGTGCGCTTTCCCGACTTCTACATGCGGATGCACGCGCCGACCAAGGCCACCACGCTGGGCGTGGGCGGTGTGCTGCTGGCAAGCGTGGCGCTGGGCTGGATGCAGGGCGAGTTCGGTCTAAGCCAGTTGCTGATCACCTTGTTTCTCTTCGTCACCGCGCCGGTCTCGGCGAACATGATGGCGCAGGCCGCGATGCACTTGCGCGCGCCGACCAAGGCGCCACTGCCCGACGATCTGCCGCTGGACTGATCGCCGCGCTCAAAGCGGCGACGAGGCACATCAGTTGCATCACGTGCGCGACGCCAGCACATCGCTCGTCGCGCCTCGCGCACGGCCGCGTGGCGCATCGGCCGGCCGGCGCGGGCAATGGCCGGCGCGGGCAAGGGGAACCCGGACTTTCATCGACTCGGAATCGGCTACGATCGGAGTGGGCGAGATCCCCACGAACTTGCGCTGCAACACGGGGAACCCATCCGATCAGGCTCTGGTTCGCTAAGATGCTGAACGCGATGGATTCTTCCCGATGCTGCATCGCGTTCGGGGTCGCCGCAAGCGTAAGGGTGTCGTAAGCCGCGCCGCATATCGTCGGCCGAAAATAGGGTGCGGAAGGCGCGTGCGCATCGTTGCATGCGCTTGCAGTTCTTCAGGCACCTCAAGAAAAGGAGGAGAAGCATGTCCAAGGAAATCGAATCGGTCCTGCACGAGAACCGCGTGTTCCCCGTGCCGGAGGACTTCGCCAGGAAAGCCACGGTATCGGGAATGGCCCAGTACGAGGCGCTGTGCGCCGAGGCCGAGAACGATCACGCCGGTTTCTGGGCGCGCCTGGCGCGCGAGCAGCTGCAGTGGAGCAAACCGTTCACCCGCACGCTGGACGACTCGAAAGCGCCGTTCTACCGCTGGTTCGACGACGGCGAACTGAACGTCTCGGCCAACTGCCTCGACCGGCACCTGGGCACGCCCACCGAGAACAAGACCGCGATCATCTTCGAGGCCGACGACGGCAGCACCCGCAAGCTCAGCTACGGTGAGCTGCACCGGGAGGTGTGCCGCTTCGCCAACGGGTTGAAGGCACTCGGCGCGAAGAAAGGCGACCGCGCGATCATCTACATGCCGATGTCGGTCCACGGCGTGGTTGCGATGCAGGCCTGCGCGCGTCTGGGCGTGATCCACTCGGTCGTGTTCGGCGGATTCTCTTCCAAGAGCCTGCAGGAGCGCATCCAGGATGCGGGCGCTACGCTCGTGATCACCGCCGACGAGCAGGTGCGCGGCGGCAAGAAGCTGAGCCTCAAGGGAGCGGTCGACGACGCCTTCGCGCTCGGCGGTTGCGACGCGGTGACCAACGTGGTCGTGTTCCAGCGAACCGGCGCCAAGGTTGCGATGAAGCAAGGCCGCGACCTGACGTGGGATGCGGTCGTCGACGGCCAGGGCGACAGCTGCGATCCGGTCGCGGTCGAAGCCGAACACCCGCTGTTCATCCTCTACACCTCGGGTTCGACCGGAAGACCCAAGGGCGTGCAGCACTCGTCGGCCGGGTTCCTGCTGCACGCGATGGTCACGATGAAGTGGGTGTTCGACATCCACGACAAGGACATCTTCTGGTGCACCGCCGACATCGGCTGGGTTACCGGGCACACCTACATCGCCTACGGCCCGCTCGCCTGCGGCGCGACGCAGGTCGTGTTCGAGGGCATCCCCACCTACCCGAATCCGGGCCGGTTCTGGGAGACGATCGACAAGCACAAGGTGAGCATCTTCTACACCGCTCCCACCGCGATCCGGGCGCTGGTCAAGGCCGGCGACGTGTCCCCCGAGCACCATCCGCTGAAGTACGACCTCTCGTCGCTGCGTCTGCTCGGCACGGTCGGCGAGCCGATCAACCCCGAAGCGTGGATGTGGTACCACACGAACGTCGGACGCGAGCGCTGCCCGATCGTCGACACCTGGTGGCAGACCGAGACCGGCGGGCACATGCTCACGCCGCTGCCGGGCGTGCATGGACTCAAGCCGGGTTCGTGCGTGATGCCGCTGCCCGGAATCGCGGCCTCCGTGGTCGACGAGGCCGGGGCCGAAGTCCCCAAGGGCATGGGCGGCTTCCTCGTCGTGACCAAACCCTGGCCGGGGATGATCCGCACGATCTGGGGCGATCCGGAACGCTTCAAGAAGACCTACTTCCCGCCGGAGTTCAAGGGCAAGTACTACCTGGCCGGTGACGGCGCTTCGCGCGACCTGGAAGGTTACTTCTGGATCATGGGCCGGATCGACGACGTCCTGAACGTCTCGGGTCACAGGCTCGGTACGATGGAGATCGAATCGGCGCTGGTGTCCAACCACCTGGTCGCCGAGGCGGCGGTGGTGGGGCGGCCCGACGACCTCACCGGCGAGGCGATCGTCGCGTTCGTCGTGCTCAAGCAGACGCGCCCCGAGGGCGACGAAGCGCTCAGGATCGCCACCGAGTTGCGCAACTGGGTGGCGAGCGAGATCGGAGCGATCGCCAAGCCGAAAGACCTTCGCTTCGGCGACAACCTGCCCAAGACGCGTTCGGGAAAGATCATGCGCCGGCTGCTGCGATCGATCGCCAAGGGCGAGGAGATCACCCAGGACGTCTCCACTCTGGAGAACCCGGGGATTCTCGAACAGCTCAAGAAGAGCACCTGAGCGCGTGCGCTTTCCATTCTGGCGCGAATTGCGGTTGTCGCTCCTCGCTCGAGTTGCCGTCGATGACGGGCGGCGCAGGACGGGTGCTTCGCTCCGTCTTCTGGCGCGACGCGGTCGGCGGCAATACGACCGTCCCGATCCGATCGGAGCCAATGCGCGATGAGGTCGCTCGCGGTCTTTTATTGGAGACAGAGGGCGATCTGGGCGGGCGCGCTCAGGCGCGACGACGAAGCGCTCGCGCACTGGCAACGTGTGCGCGCACTGGTGCCGGGCGACGCCAACGTCCTCGTCACGATCGCCTGCAGGCAGGCAGCGCGAGGCCGCGACGACGCGGCGATCGAGATTCTCGAGCAAGCGGTCGAGATCGATCCGGGCAACGGCTGTTCGTGGTTCAACCTCGGGTTCGTGCAGCAGCATTGCGGCGCGCACGTCGACGCGATCGGAAGTTTCGCGCGTGCGCTGCGGATAGATCCGAAGCTCGATCGCGCCTGGTACGGAAAGGCCCTGTCGTTGATCAAGCTCGCTCGACTTGGCGAAGCGATCGAGCCGCTGGAAAGGAACTGCGCACTGCAGCCGATGAGTCCGTACGGCTGGTACCAGCTCGCGCATCTCTACCACAGGCTGGGCGAGCGCGAGCGAGTGGTGCGCACGATCCGCCACCTTGCCCGGTTCGAGCCGCGAGTGGCCAGGCGTCTGGAACGCGAGACGGGCAAGGCTTCGTGAGCGACTAGGCGAGCTTTCGGGGCGGTGCGCCGCTCGGGTGGGGTGCGACTTGGAATTCAGCGACAAGAAACGGCAATACTGGCGGCGAAACCTGCTGGTCACCACCGTTCTGCTGCTGATCTGGTTCGCCGTGACCTTCGTGCTCGCGTACTTCGCGCGCTCGCTCAATGCCGAGTTCTTCGGGTGGCCGTTCGCGTTCTGGGTCGGGGCGCAAGGGGCGCTCGTGGTGTATCTGCTGATCGTCTGGTACTACGCGCGAACGATGAACAGACTCGACCGCGAGTTCGGCGTGAGCGAGGATGACGACGAATGAGCGACGACGGGCAATCCCAACGCGCCTTCACGCGTCAGCTGAAGGCGGTCTACCTCTGGTACACGGGGGGTTTCGTCGTGTTCGTCGCCGCGCTCGCGTTGTTCGAGCAGCTGGGGATGTCGCGCGCCGCGATCGGCTATACCTTTCTCGCCGCCACGATGTTGCTGTACGCGGGCATCGGCGTGATGAGCCGCACCAGCGAAAGCACCGAATACTACGTCGCGGGCCGACGCGTTCCCGCGATGTTCAACGGCATGGCGACCGGTGCCGACTGGATGTCGGGCGCGTCGTTCGTGGCGATGGCCGGCGGACTCTATCTGCAGGGCTACTCGGGTCTCGCGTTCATCATGGGATGGACCGGAGGCTACGTGCTGGTCGCGCTTCTTCTCGCGCCCTATCTTCGAAAATTCGGCGAGTTCACGCTGCCCGATTTCCTGGGGGCCAGATACGGCGGCCACACCCCGCGCTTCATCGGCCTGGTGATCACGATCGTATGTTCGTTCACCTATGTGGTCGCGCAGATCTACTCGGTCGGAATCATCACCTCGCGTTTCACCGGCGTGGAGTTCACGATCGGCATTTTTCTCGGTCTCGCCGGCATCCTGGTCTGCTCGTTTCTGGGCGGCATGCGGGCGGTGACCTGGACCCAGGTGGCCCAGTACATCGTACTGATCATCGCCTACCTGATTCCGGTCGTGTGGTTGTCGGTGAAGCAGACGGGTTTTCCGGTACCGCAACTCGTCTACGGCAAGCAGCTCGTAAAGGTGACCCAGCTCGAAGAGAAACTGATCGCCGATCCCAGAGAGCGAGAGGTGCGCAGGATATTCACCGAACGCGCCAACGTTGCCGCGAACAGGCTACGCGACGCCGACGCCTCGTATCGCAACGAGCGGCGCGAACTGGAAGAGGCGCTTTCCGCCGCGAGGGCCACGCACGAGGACGAGCGGGTCAAGGCTGCGGCCACGGCCCTCGCACGGTACCCGCGGTCGATCGACGAGGCCAGGCTTCGTTGGCAGAAGGAAGTCCGGGAAGGCGCCCACGGCGCCCCTCTGCTGCGACACGCCGAGGCGTTCCCGGGGCGCGACGAAAACGAGCGCGAGATCGGACGAAGGAACTTCCTCGCGCTGATCTTCTGCCTGATGGTCGGCACCGCTGCGTTGCCGCACGTCTTGATGCGCTACTACACGACCCCCTCGGTGCGCGAGGCGCGCACTTCGGTGGTCTGGTCGCTGCTGTTCATCTTCCTGTTGTACTTCACCGCCCCCGCGCTCGCGGTCCTGGTCAAGTTCGTGATGTACAACGACGTCGTCGGCACGAGTTTCGCGAACCTCCCGGCGTGGGTGAAGAGTTGGCAGACGGTGGACCCGGCGCTGCTGTCGATCAGTGACGTCAACGGCGACGGCATAGTGCAGCGCGCGGAGATCAGGCTGGGCGCCGACATCGTGGTTCTCGCCACGCCCGAGATCGCGGGTTTGCCCTACGTGATTTCCGGTCTGGTCGCCGCCGGGGGCCTGGCCGCTTCGCTCTCCACCGCCGACGGACTGCTGCTCACGATCACGAACGCGTTGTCGCACGATTTCTACTACAAGATGATCGATCCGAGCGCGTCGACCGCCCGTCGCGTGATGCTCTCGAAGATGTTGCTGCTGGTTGTCGCGATCGTCGCCGCGTTGGTCGCGGCGCAAAAGCCCGCCGACATTCTGTTTCTGGTGTCAGCCGCATTCTCGTTCGCGGCCGCCGGATTCTTTCCCGCGCTCGTGCTCGGGATCTTCTGGAAACGAACCACCGGAATCGCCGCCTCGCTAGGGATGGTCTGCGGATTCGGCGTCACGTTCTACTACATGACGCTGACCGAACCGTGGTTGCGCAGTGTCTTTCATGGCGTCGATCGCGCCTTGCCGGTGACCGGGTTGTGGTGGGACATCCAACCGATCTCGGCGGGCGTTTTCGGCGTGCCGCTCGGCTTCGCGGTGATCGTGATCGTCTCGCTGCTCACGCGCGCACCGTCGCTCGAGACGCAGGACCTCGTAGAGCACCTTCGCTACCCCAACCTCCGACCCGCGTGAAAGGCCGTTTGTTATACTTCGCGCCCCCGGAGAGATGGATGAGTGGTTTAAGTCGCACGCCTGGAAAGCGTGTAAGGGTTAACAGCCCTTCGGGGGTTCGAATCCCCCTCTCTCCGCCATAATTCGAGTGCGAATGAACCGATCCGACCTCGACCACACGCCCACCGGGCTGATCGACGCGCTCAGGCGACCAGGCGCCGTCTGGCGGATGGTGCGACAGTACGCCGGTGCGAATTTCGGACGCAGCCGCGAGCCAGTGGGCGACTACGCATCACTGCGCGCTTTCGTGCACAGCCGCGCGAGTTTCGTGGCTCAGACTTCTCTGTACGGATACCTGCGAACGCGCGCCGGGATGCGCTACCCGGAGTTGTTCGACGACGACCAGTTCGTTCGTTCGATCAACGTCGCGAAGTGGCAGTTGTGGCTTGCGTGCCTGTCGGATCTCGCCGTTTACGTGGGCGGCATGCTGTGCGTTCGAGGCGGCGCTTCGCCCGAGGCGGTCGGAGCGCTGATGAAGCGGCTGATCGCCGAGATTCTCGACGATACCGGCGTGCCGGTCGACGCCGGTGACGACTTCGTCTCGTACGCCGATGCGGTGCGTGCGCGGATTGCGCTGTGCGACTGGCCTTCGGTGAGCGACGACGACGGGGCGTTCAGCCTGAGCCCCGACGCGCTGGTGCGCTGGGCACCCGTGATCGACGAACTGAAGAATCTCGACGCGCCGATCGTGCGCAACTCGGTGCGTTTCCGTTGGCAGGAAGTGCGGCGGCACCTTCGTCGCAGTCTGGATGCGCCGGCGATTCTGATCGGGTAGTGCCAGCCGCCAGCCGTCACGCCAGCCGCCAGCCGCCGGCCGCCAGCCGCCAGCCGTCACGCTAGCCGCTGGCGACGACGCTGCGCAGTTCGTTGGCGAGCGTCGCGAGCGTGTTCAGCCCGTGCGAGAGCTGCTTGCGTTCGTCTTTGGAGAGCGACTTGACCTGCACGCGGGCCGAGAGGGTCGTGCCTTCGTCCAGATCTGCAAGCTGCTGCCGCACTACGGATGTGAGCAGCAATTCCTGCAGCGCGATCAACTCACCTGCCTCGGCCTCGGACATTCGCTCCGCGTCGACCGCGTCGCGCAGGCGCTCCGGCGTCGAGCGCGAGGTCGACGAAACGCGCAAAGCCAGCGTGCGCGCCACCATCACGAGCGCGAGCAATCCGTCGCGCTTGAGGTCGACGCGGCCGTCGACCACGCGCAGGCCGCCGAACATTCCAAGGCGTGGCGCACATCCCGAAACGGACTCGGCGAGAAGCCCCAGAAAGGCCCTGCTCGTCGACGCGCGCCGCACGGCGCCGTGATGCAAATCTCTGGCGAGCCTGAGCTCACCGGCGACGGGCACCAGGTCGAAGAAGATGTCGACGTTGAGCAGATCCTCGGGGCGGGCGCGCCGCAGCCAGTTCTCGACCCTCTCGTCCCAACCCTCGACGGTGCCGCGCCATTGCGCGGTGCTGGCCATCACGCCGCCCTTGCAGCGCGGCACGCCGGCGCCGTCCAGCAGGTCGGCGACGATCGTGCCGAACTCGGCGAACCAGTCGTCGTCTTGCGCAGCTCCCGCATGAATCAGCGCGTTGTCCTGGTCGGCCGCCAGCAGGCTCTCGCCGCGCCCTCCTGAACCGAGCACCAGAACACACCACGGTGCCGGCGCATCGCCGCGACCGCGGTCGCGCATCTGCGTGAGTGCGATTTCGCTCGCGCGTGCGGTGAGCGCGCGCAGCTCGTCCGAGACGACGCGCGCGATGTCGACGCCGCCCAGGCCTTCCGAGAGCAGGGCGGTTGCCACTGTAGGCAGGCGGGCGAACGCGGCCGCCAGCGCGGGTGCATCGTCCGCGGTGGCGAGCAGATCTCCCATCACGCTCGCGCTGCGGGTGCGATGTCGCAGCAGGTCGCGTTGCGAAACCATGCCGATGGCCTTGCCATCGTGATCGACCACGCATAGGTGGCGCACGCCGAGGCGGTCCATCCTTCCAAGCGCGCGGTACATCAGGTCGTTGGCGGCGACGCTGGCCACCGGCGCGTTCATCACCGCTTCGACGCTGCTCGCGTCCAGATCGGGAGTTCCTGCTGCGGCCACGCGCAACACGTCGCGCTCGGTGACGATTCCCAGGGGCGGGGAGTGCTCATTGCCCACCAGGAGCGCGCCGATTCGCTTCTCGACCATCGTTCGTGCCGCTTCGCGCAGCGTGGCCCGCGGTGCGATCATCGCTGCGGGCGAACTCATCAGCTGTTCGATGCGTCGCTCGAAGGCGTAACTGTCGACCCGAACGATGGCGGGCTGCGGCGCCGGGGCGCCGGCAGCGCCAACGGGCATCGCGTCCCATCCCGCCTGCGCCTGGCGCAGCGCGAAGTCGCCACGCCGCGCGGCGAGAGTGCGAGCTTCGCCGAGCGTGCGCACGTCGGCTTCGCGCAGTAACGGCAGCAGACGTGCCCAGGCTGCGGCGGTGGCGCGACAGTCGCCGATCGCGCTGTGCCGGCCTTCGATCTCCACGCCGAGCTGCGCCATCACCCTCTCCATTCCCAAATCGGGCAGCGAAGGCTGGAGCGCGCCCAGCAACTGGCCGACATCGAGCGTGGGGGGGTCGTGCCAGGCGATGCCGTGCCGTGCCGCTTCGTGGCGCAGTACCGCCACGTCGAAGGCGATGTTGTGACCGACCACGATCCGGCCGGCGAGCAGGTCGTGCAAGGTCGCGAACTGTTCGGTCAGGCGCGGTGCGCCGGCTACGTCGGCGTCGGCGATTCCGTGGATTCGGGTCGATGTTTGCGGAATCGGAACGCCGGGGTCGATCAGCTGATCGAGCTCGACACCGTCGACCGCGTGTACGCCGCGCATCGCGACAGCACCGATCTGCACGACGCGGTCGGCGCGCACGTCGAGCCCGGTGGTCTCCAGGTCGAGCACAAGCGCCGGCAGCGCGATCAGAGGCGTGTGGCTCGGGGGTGGGAGCTTGTCGAACATGTCGCGCCTACTTGAGCACCAGACCGATCAGGTGGGCCACTGCGGCCGCGAATTCGCTCTCGAGCGGAAACGACAGCATTCCCATCACGGTATAACCGAGCAGCCAGGGAATCAGGTAGAAGCGCACCATGAAGAAGAACCACGCCACGTACAACGGCACCAGTGGAACGATCAGAAAGGCCGGCGTGATCGGGGCGAACAGGCGAATCAGCGGGTCGGTCACCCTGACGAAGAAGCGGCTGAAGAAGAAGCGGCTCTCCTCGGGCAGGAACAGGCGCATCCCGAAGCGACCGACCAGCGTCCACATGATCGTGCCCAGCACGTAGTCGAGCACCACTGCCCAGGCAGGGATTGAAGCGGTCATGCACTAGCTCCGGTGCGGCGGGCCGTGGCGCGCCGCGCATCAAAGAAAAAGGCCGGGGCGAGTGACGCTCGCCCCGGCCGACCAACAGACAGTGTTGCTCAGTGCGAAGAGCCGAGGATGGTCTCGCCTTTCGGAATGCGAATCTCGTCGACCATGCGCTGGGTTTCCTCGTCGGGCGCGGCGGTGAGCAGCGTGACGACGACCATCGCGATCAGGCTCGCGCCCGCGCCGACCATACCGAAACGAAGGTCATCCAGACCGATCCACGGCGCCATTCCAGCGAACTTCACCTGGTACAGGTACCACGAACCGACCGCCAGGCCAACCGCCATGCCGGCGATCGCACCCGCGCGATTGGCGCGCTTCCACCATACGCCGAGCACCAGCGGGAAGAACAACCCGGACATCGCGAAGCAGAACGCCCAAGCCACCGCACCGAGAATCCCGGTGAGCTTCATACTGGCCACGAACGAGCCGAGCGCACCGATGACCAACAGCAGCACGCGGGCGACGATCAGGCGCTTGCGCGTCTCGGCCTTCGGGTCGATGACCTTGTAGTACAGGTCGTGCGACAAGGCGTTGGCGATCGCCAGCAGCAGCCCGTCGGCGGTGGACATCGCCGCCGCCATGCCGCCGGCGGCAACCAGGCCCGAGATCACGTAGGGCAGGCCGGCCATTTCCGGCGTTGCCAGCACCACGATGTCGGCTCGCATGAAGAACTCGTTGATCTGCAGGATTCCGTCCTTGTTGCCGTCGACGATCCTCAGCATGTCAACGGCGCTCCACTTCTGGATCCACTCCAGAGCGTTCACCTGCGCGATCGTCTTGCCGATGATGCTGGTCGCGAGGTTCGGATCGAGCACCTGGAGCTTGGAGAAGGTGGCCAGCGCCGGGGCGGTGAAGTACAGCAGCGTGATGAAGAAAAGCGACCACGCCACCGACGAGCGCGCGGCCTTCACCGACGGCGTCGTGAAGTATCGCATCAGGATGTGCGGCAACGATGCGGTGCCGAGCATCATGCAAGCGACCAGCGTGACGAACTTCCACGAAGCGAGCATCGAATCGGCCGGCGTCGCGTGCAAGGTTGTCAGGGAAGACATCCCGGCAACCTTCTCGAGTGGCAGCAGCTTTCCAACCTGGTGCAAGACCTCGAGTTCCTGGATCCGGTTGATGGCCTCGCCGTACGCGAACTGCGGGAAGATCCCGAAGCCCTGCTTGCTCGACATCCAGAACACCGGCACCAGGTAGGCGATGATCAGCACGATGTACTGCGCCACCTGCGTCCAGGTCACCGCGCGCATGCCGCCGAGCATCGAGCACAGCAGGATGCCGATCAGGCCGAGCCAGACGCCGACCTCGAAGCTCACGCCCAGAGCGCGCGACGCGATCGTTCCGGTGGCGTTGATCTGCGCAGTCACGTAGGTGAACGACGCGACGATCAGCACGAGCACCGCCAGCACCCGCGCGGTGTTGCCACCGTAACGCGTACCGATGAAGTCGGGCACCGTGTAGCACCCGAACTTGCGAAGGTATGGCGCCATCAGCACCGCCACCAGCACGTAACCGCCCGTCCAGCCGACCACGAAGCCGAGGTAGGGGTGGCCGGCCATGTAGATGCCGCCCGCCATCGCGACGAACGACGCGCCGGACATCCAGTCGGCCGCCGTTGCCATGCCGTTGAACACCGGCGGTACCTGCCGGCCCGCCACGTAGTAGGCGTCGATCTGCATCGTGCGCGACAGCCAGCCGATCACCGCGTAGATCACGATCGTGAAGCCGACGAACATCAGTCCGATCGTGTCGGCGGTCATCCCCATCCGTTCTGCCAGCGCCATCAGCAGCACGAAGACCAGGAAGCCCCCGGTGTAGATACCGTAGATCTTGGGCAGGTTGTCGACGAGCGACCCCTGCATTCTGAAAAAGCTCATCTCGCTCCCCCGCTCAGTCTTCGGACATGCCGCATTCGCGATCGACTCTTTCCTGCTGTTTCACGAAGATGAACAGCTGGATCACGAATGCGAACAGCGAACCCTGCGCGCCCATGTAATACCCAAATGGGAAGCCCAGGAACTTGAAGCTATTGAGTTCGAACGCGAACCACTGGATCACGTAGGCGAAAAGGAACCAGATGAGCAGATGGATGATCATCAGGGAGCGCGTCCGTTGCCAATGGACCTCCCGCTGCTGAGTATCGCTTGCAGACACGGCGTTTCTCCTCTCCTTGGTTAGTTCGGCGTCGCTTGTTTCTGAGACGTTGGAACCGACGGCCGCTATCAGCGTGTGCATCCTAGTTGGACGGCCGGCATGCTGCAAGGTAATCCGGGAACCTTACCGGTAACTTACTAGTCTGTCGGAGTATCGGCCAGCTCGACGAGGCGCCGGCCGGCAGATATCGAGCCTTCAGCGTAGCGCATGGGGCGGACTCTCCGATGAGCAGATTCGTTCAGATCGCCCGGGTCACGGCGCCGCCGACTACGACACCCTGTTCGATTGAGTCGCACTGCGCAACGCGCTGGCACTCGCGCAGCCAGCGTCAGCGCAGCTGAAGCGCCTCGCGCGCGATCGTGTCGAGCAGCGTCTCGACCTCCTTCAGTGCGGCCTTCGACGCGGCGTTTCCGTCGGGGCGCCACGGCCGGCGGTACGAGACGTGGACCTTGCCGGGGTCCTGCGCAGTCGCGTAGACGGAGATCGAATAGGGGCACATCGACATGTTCGCCGGATCGGCCTCCATCGTCTTGCGCGAGAGCTTCGCGCTGCAGAACACGAAGGCCTGCGCGTCCTGGTAGAGCTTGCGGGTCGAGCCGGTGTCCTGGCCGGTGCGTTCGAGCATCCGGTTCACGAACGAGTGGTAGTCGATCACGAGTCCCTTCGATTCGATCGCGGTCTTGAGGTCGTCGCGGACGTCGTCGAACTTCGCCTGCTTCGAGTAGCTGACCACCGGGTGCGGATCGGCGGCAATGGCAGGCATGCAGGCAATTGCGGCAAGCGTGAGGGCAGCGGCGCGAATCATCTTCATCTCCTTGGCAATGGCAATGGCAATGGCAGTGGCAGTGGCAGTGGCAGTGGCAGTGGCAATTGCAGTGGGTCAGGCGAACTCGCTCGTGTACGACTTCAACGCCTTCATGTAGTTCGAGCGCTCGAAGGCGTCCGGGTCGGGGCAGGATCGCTGCGACAGCGAACCCTTCATCTGCTCGATCGAATCGTACTCGCGTGCGCTCATCCACTCGCGAACGCCGCCGACGAGCGTGGCGACGTGCTTGGGCCCGCGCGCGAGCAGGCTGCTCGCGAGCATCACGCAGTCGGCGCCGGCGAGCACGAGCTTGAGCACGTCCTCGGCGGTGTGCGCGCCGCCGGTCGCGGCCAGGCTCGCGTCGACGCGGCCGTGCAGGATCGCGATCCAGCGCAGCGCCAGTCGCAGTTCGTCCGAGGTGGACAGGACCAGGTGCGGCGCCACCTCGAGTTCTTCGAGCAGGATGTCGGGCTGAAGGAAGCGGTTGAACAGCACCAGCCCGGACGCGCCGGCATTCGTCAGTCGCGAGGCCATGTTGGCCATCGCGCTGAAGTAGGGCGCCACCTTGATCGCGACCGGCACGTCGACCTGCTGCGTGACCGATTCCACCAGATCCACATAGCGGTTCTCGACCTCCGCGCTGCTGTCGTCGACGCTGGCGGCGAGAAAGTAGACGTTGAGCTCGATCGCGTCGGCGCCGGCGTCCTGGGTCTGGCGCGCGATGCGGGTCCAGCCGCCGGGCGTGTAGCCGTTCAGGCTGGCGATCACCGGCACCGACAGCGCCTTCTTCGCATCGGCGATCAGCTGCAGGTACCTGTCGGTGCCGCTGCTGTGTTCGGGCATCTCGGGAAAGAACCCGCGCGCTTCGGGCGAGAGTTCCGCGCCGTGCAGCATCAGGTGGTGGGTCTCCATCTCCTCGTGTTCGATCTGCTCCTCGAACAGCGAAGGAAGCACGACCGCCGCGACGCCCGCGTCCTGCAATCGCTGGAGGCTTTCGAGCGAAGCGGTCATCGGCGAGGCCGACGCCACGATCGGATGGGCGAGTTCGAGCCCGAGATAACGGGTGCGAAGATCGACGGTCATGATTCTGTCTCCTCGGAAGGCGCCTCGCCCGGGCTGTCGGCTTGCGGCGCGTCCGCGACGTCGCTTTGCTGCGTGACGACGCGATGCACGCCGGCGATCTGCTCGTAGAGTTGCCAGCGCGCGTCGGCGTCGCGCTGCGCGGTCGCGAGCAGCATCTTCGCGCGCGCCGGATCGGATCGGGCCAGCATCGCGTAGCGACCTTCCTTCATCACGAACTGCTCGAGCGGTTGCGTCGGCTTGCGTGAGTCGAGCTTGAGCGGATGGTCCGCTCCGTCCATGCCGAGCCGGGGGTCGTAGTGATAGAGCGTCAGGTAGCCGCTCTTGACCGCGTCGCGCTGGTGGCTCATTCCGGTGGTCATGTCGATGCCGTGTGCGATGCAGTGGCTGTAGGCGATGATCAGTGACGGACCCTGCCAGGATGCCGCTTCCTGGAAGGTCCGCACGGTTTGAACCGGGCTCGCGCCGATCGCCACCTGCGCGACGTAGACGTTGCCGTAGGCCATCGCGATCATGCCGAGGTCCTTCTTTCCCGCCGACTTGCCGGCCGCGGCGAACTTGGCGACCGCACCGCGCTGCGTGGACTTCGACGCCTGCCCCCCGGTGTTGCTGTAGACCTCGGTGTCGAGCACCAGGATGTTGACGTTGCGCCCGGACGCGAGTACGTGATCGAGCCCGCCGTAACCGATGTCGTAGGCCCAGCCGTCGCCGCCGACGATCCAGACGCTGCGCACCACCAGGTGGTCGGCCAGTGCCAGCAGGCGGGCGGCCTGCGGCTGCGGCACGCCGGGCAGGATCGTCTTGAGCTGCACGACGCGCGCGCGTTGCCGCGCGACCGATTCGTCGTCGTCCTGGGGCGCTTCGAGCAGCGCGTCGGCGAGCTCGGCGCCGATCTCGCTGCGCAGCGCGCGCACCAGCGCGCGCGCCTGATCGCGTTGCGCGTCGAGCGCCAGTCTCATGCCAAGACCGAACTCGGCGTTGTCTTCGAACAGGCTGTTGGCCCAGGCCGGCCCCTGTCCGGCGGCGTTTTGCGACCACGGGGTGGTGGGCAGGTTGCCGCCGTAGATCGACGAGCAGCCGGTGGCGTTGGCGACCACCAGTCTGTCGCCGTACAGTTGCGAGAGCAGCTTCAGGTATGGCGTCTCGCCGCATCCCGAGCACGCGCCCGAGTATTCGAACAGCGGCTTGCGCAACTGCGAGCCGCGCAACGGGTCGATCGTGTCGAACGAGGGGCGAACCTCGGGCAGGCCGAGGAAGAACTCGTAGCCGGCGCGCTCGACCTCGAGGTGCTCGAGCTTGGGCGCCATGTTGATCGCCTTGTGCTTGACCGCCTCCTTGCTGCGGATCGGGCAGACGTCGACGCACACGCCGCACCCGGTGCAGTCGTCCGGCGCCACGTGCAGGCTGAACAGCATGCCCTCGAGCGGGCTGTCCTTGCGCGCCCACGGCACCGCCTTGAACCCGGCCGGCGCATGCGCGAGGTGCTCGGGCGAGAAGACGTTCATCCGGATCGCGGCGTGCGGACAGACCAGCGGACAGATCGCGCACTGCGTGCACAGCTTCTCGTCCCAGATCGGGATCTCGTTCGCGATGCCGCGTTTCTCCCATTGCGTGGTGCCGGTCGGGAAACTGCCGTCGACCGGCATCGCCGACACCGGCAGCAGGTCGCCCTGACCGTTCATCATCATCGCGGTGACCCGCTGCACGAACTCGGGCGCCGCGCCCGAGACGGTCGGGCGTCGCACGAGCGACGAATCGGCGCGTTCGGGGATATGCACTTCGTGCAGCGCCTCGAGCGAGGCGTCGACCGCGGCGAAGTTGCGCGCGAGCACGGTCTGGCCGCGTTTGCCGTAGGTCTTGCGGATCGCATCCTTGATCCTCTCGATCGCCTCGGCGCGCGGCAGGACGCCCGAGATCGCGAAGAAGCACGCCTGCGTCACCGTGTTGATGCGCCCGGCCAGCCCCGCTTGCCTGGCGACGGTCAGCGCGTCGACGACGTAGAACTTCAGGCGTTTCTCGAGAATCGTCTGCTGCGCCTCGCGCGGCAGCAGGTCCCAGACCCGATCCGGTGGATGCGGGCAGTTCAGCAGGAACGTCGCACCGGGTCGGGCGAGCGCGAGGACGTCGAGTTTCTCCATGAACTCGAACTGATGGCAGGCGACGAAGTCGGCACGTCGGATCAGGTAGGTCGAGTCGATCGGTTCGGGGCCGAAGCGCAAGTGCGACACCGTGATCGCGCCAGATTTCTTGCTGTCGTAGACGAAATAGCCCTGCGCGTGCAGGGCCGTGTTCTCGCCGATGATCTTGACCGTGTTCTTGGTCGCTCCGACGGTGCCGTCCGCCCCCAGCCCATAGAACACGGCACGAGTGACGCCAGCGGGTTCGGTATCGAACGATTCGTCCCACTTCAGCGACAGATGAGTGACGTCGTCGAAGATTCCGATGGTGAAATGGCGCTTGGGCTTGTTCTGGCCCAGTTCGTCGAGCACAGCCTTGGCCATCGCGGGCGTGTACTCCTTGGACGACAGCCCGTAGCGCCCGCCGATCACGCGCGGCGGCGCGCCCTCGGTCCACGCTTCCGACAACGCGGTCACCACGTCCTGGTAGAGAGGCTCGCCGATCGCGCCCGGTTCCTTGGTGCGGTCGAGCACCGCGATCGCGCGCACCGTTGGTGGCAAAGCGTCGACGAAGGCCTGCGTGTCGAAGGGGCGATAGAGGCGTACCGTGACCAGGCCCACCTTCTCCCCGGCGGCGACCAGCTTGTCGATCGCTTCGTATGAGGCGCCGACGCCCGAGCCCATCTGAACCAGCACGCGCTCGGCGTCGGGGCTGCCGGCGTAGTCGAACAGGCCGTAGTTGCGACCCGTGAGCTCGCCGAAACGATCCATCGACTCGCGCACGATGCCCGGCACCGCCGTGTAGAACGCGTTGCATGCCTCGCGCGCCTGGAAGAACACGTCCGGGTTCTGCGCCGATCCGCGCAGCACCGGACGGTCCGGGCTCAGCCCGCGAGACCGATGCGCCCGGACCAGGCCCTCGTCGATCAGCGCGCGCACGTCATCCTCGAGCAACAACTCGATCTTGTTCACTTCGTGGCTGGTGCGAAAGCCGTCGAAGAAGTGCAGAAACGGAACGCGCGACTTCAGCGTCGCCATGGTCGCGATCATCGCCATGTCCTGGGCCTGCTGGACGCTGGCCGAAGCGAGCAGCGCGAAACCGGTCGTGCGCGCCGCCATCACGTCGCTGTGGTCGCCGAAGATCGACAGCGCGTGGGTGGCGAGGGTGCGCGCGGCGACGTGAAACACGGTCGGTGTCAGTTCGCCGGCGATCTTGAACATGTTCGGCAACTTGAGCAACAGCCCCTGCGAGGCGGTGAACGTCGTGGTCAGCGCTCCCGCCTGCAGCGAGCCGTGCACCGCGCCCGCGGCGCCGGCTTCGCTCTGCATCTCGATCACCTGGGGAACCATCCCCCAGAGGTTGCGCTGGCCCGCCGCCGACCACGCGTCGGCCAGTTCGCCCATCGTCGACGCTGGCGTGATCGGGTAGATCGCGATCACCTCGCTCGTCAGATGGGCGATGCGTGCCGCGGCTTCGTTGCCGTCGAGGACTTGTGCGCGTTCGGTCATACTCGCTCCGGGGCCGGGTTCCGAGCACAGATCGTGCTTGAACGAACGCGGTTTCGCGATGCGTATTCGCATCGACCCCGACGACGGCAATTGCCGCTGGATCCGGGTCGCCGAGCGTGCGTTCGCGCGACTAGAGGATTCCGGGCTTGCCGGCCTCCCATCTGCGGAACTCGACGCCGAGCAGCTCGACGTGTTCGCGCTCTTCCGCGGCGAGTTCGCTGTACAGCTCGCGCTCGATCGACCCTTGCGGCGCCTTCTCGCCCTCGCGGGTGAAGAAGTCGACCGCGCGTTGCTCGAAGGCGATCGCGATGCGGAACAGGTTCGCGGGGTCCTCGGGCTTGCGGTCGACTCCGGCGAAGATCGCCGCGCGATCGATCTGGAAGTCCTCCGAAGGCTCGGGCAAGTCGGCGTGATAGCGGCGCGACAGCGTCTGCATGTGTTCGTCTTCCATCGCCGCGAATCGCCCGAACAGGTCGCGCAGCCGCGGATCGTCGGCGTCGCGCGCGGCGCGTTGGTAGAAGGCGCGCCCGCCGAGCTCGATCTCGAAGGCCTTGCGGATCGCTTCGGTCGCCTCGTCACCGGCGACCGGGCCGCGATCGAGCATCTCGAGCTTGCCCTTGCAGTAGGGGCACAGGCCGTAGGGAAACGCGAAGCCTTCGGCGACCTTGTGGCACGAGGTGCAGCGCCAGCGCAGCTCGACGCCAGCGCAGCAGACGTAGGGTTCCTCGTCGTCGAGCGGACGGTGGCAACGCGGACATTGGCTCATGGCAAAACCTCGCTGGGCGTCGTGCGGGTTGGCGCGGCGCCAGGCGCGGGCGGCACGAAGGCATCGGCGTCGGCCTGCGTCGTCGGCCACTTCGTCCGGTCGCTCGAGAGGTACGCGCCGATCGCGCGGGCGGCGCGGCGCCCGGCGCCCATCGCCAGGATCACCGTCGCGCCCCCTGTGACGATGTCGCCTCCGGCGAAGACACCGCGCACGCTGGTGGCCTGCGTGTCCGGGTCGGCGACGATGTACCCCCACTTGTTCAGTTCGAGCCCGGGCGTGGACTTGGTGACGATCGGATTGGCCTTCGTGCCGAGCGCGTAGATCACGGTGTCGCATTCGAGCTCCACGAACTCGTCCAGCGGCACCGGTTTGCGGCGGCCGCGTTCGTCGGGCTCGCCCAGCGTCATCTTCTGCACCCGCATGCCCCGCACGTTGCCCTCGTCGTCGACCAGGATCTCGACCGGCGAATGCAGGAAGAAGAACTCGATCCCTTCCTCGCGCGCGTGGCGCAGTTCCTCGAGGCGCGCCGGCACCTCGGCTTCGGTGCGCCGGTACACGCAGCGCACGGTCGGCGCACCGAGGCGCTTCGCGACGCGCAGGCAGTCCATCGCGGTGTTGCCCGCCCCGATCACGACGACGCTCTTGCCAAGGGTGACCGGCGTGTCGAGGTACGGGAACTTGTCGCCGCCCATCAGGTTCACGCGGGTGAGGAACTCGTTGGCCGAGTACACCTGTCCGGCGAACTCTCCGGGAATTCCGAGGAACGACGGCGCGCCCGCTCCGGCTCCGACGAACACCGCGTCGAAGCCCATCTCTTGCATCAGCTGCGGCACCGTGAAGGTCTTCCCGATCACCTTGTTGGTCTCGAAGCGCACGCCCAGCGCCCTGAGGTTCTCGACCTCGCGGCTGATGATCTCGCGCGGCAGGCGGAACGAAGGGATACCGTACTGGAGCACGCCGCCGACGACGTGCAGCGCTTCGTAGACCGTGACCTCGCAGCCGTAGCGCAGGACGTCCGCAGCCACTGCGAGTCCGGAGGGGCCCGACCCGATCACCGCTACCTTGCCCAGGCTGCGCTCGAAGCGCGGCGGCGCGGCCTTGCGCGGATTGGCGTTGTCGCCGACGAAGCGCTCCAGCCGCCCGATCGCCACCGACTCGAGCTTGCGCCCGACCACGCACTGCGCTTCGCACTGCGATTCCTGCGGGCACACGCGCCCGCAGATCGAGGGCAGCAGATTCGATTCGTTGATCACCGCCAGCGCGCCGTCGACGTCGCGCACCAGCAGGTGCTTGATGAAGCGCGGGATGTCGATCGACACCGGACAGCCTTCGACGCACGCCGCCTTCGAGCACATGATGCAGCGCTCGGCCTCGGCGAGCGCATCGGCCATCGAGTAACCGAGGTTGACCTCCTTGAAGTTGCGCGAACGCTCGAGCGGGTCGCGCTCGGGCATCTTCGTCGCGAGCGGCGCCAGGTCCTTGTACTTCTTGTAGTTGTGCTTGTTCTGCTCGAACAGGGTTTTCTCGACGTTGCACACGTGTGCGTAGTCGGTGTTGGCCGCCGCCTCCTCGCCCTTGAAGCGCTTCTGGCGCAGGAGCAGCTCCCTGAAGTCGACCTGGTGCCCGTCGAAGTCCGGCCCGTCGACGCAGGCGAACTTGATCTCGTCGCCTACGGTGACGCGACACGAACCGCACATGCCGGTGCCGTCGACCATGATCGCGTTCAGAGAAACCATCGTCTTCACGCCGAACGGACGGGTCGTCTCGACACAGGCGTTCATCATCGGCATCGGGCCGATCGCGATCACCAGGTCGGGTCGTTCCCTCTCGAGCAACTCCTGCAACGCCGCGGTGACGAATCCCGGCTTGCCGTAGCTGGCGTCGTCGGTGCAGACGATCAGTTCGTCGCAGTACTGGCGGAACTTGTCCTCCCAGAACACCAGGTCCTTGTTGCGAAAGCCGATGATTCCGGTGGTTCGGTTTCCTGCCGCCTTGAACTCGCGCAGCTGCGGGAACACCGGCGCGACCCCGAGACCGCCACCGACGAGCACGACGTGCCCGGCGCGGCTCACGTGTTGCGGCAAGCCGAGCGGTCCGACGAAATCGGCGAAGGTGTCGCCGGTCTTGTAGTGATCGCGCATGTCCCGCGTCGACTTGCCCAGTGCCTGGATCACCAGCGTCACGGTGCCCTTGTCGCGATCGAAGTCGGCGACGGTGAGCGGAATGCGCTCGCTGCCCTCGTGCAGGCGCAGCATGACGAAGTGCCCGGGCTGCGATGCCCGGGCGACGTCGGGTGCCATGACCTCCCAGAGGAAGGTCGTGTCCGAGAATGCCTCGCGTCGGTGGATCGTATACATCAATCGCCTTTTCTGTTCCGGGTCCGGGCGCGCCGCTCGAGACAGCGTCGCAGCCCATCATGCAGTCGCACAGCCCGGGATTCGTTCGCAAACATCAAGAAAATCGACCTGCATGGCACGAAAAATGCGTTCGAGGGCAGGAATCGGGCGCGCTCCGGCGCCATTTCTTGCCAATATCGGGCGTGCGTATCGAGCACCGTGCGCCCGCGATGCCGACTGTCGGATGCTGCGGTGCAATGCTAAGATCTTGCCCCATGTCCGCCCCCACGCAACAAGCGGCCTCGAGAACGCTGACGCTAGCCGCTCTCGGCGTAGTGTACGGCGACATCGGCACCAGCCCGCTGTATGCGTTTCGCGAGGCGTTCAGCGGCGCGCATGCGATCGCCCTCACTTCGCACAATCTGTTCGCCGTTCTGTCGATGATGTTCTGGGCGGTGACGCTGATCGTGTCGCTCAAGTACGTCGTGATCATGCTGCGGTTCGACAACCGCGGCGAGGGCGGGGTGCTCGCGCTGCTTTCCTGGGCGGTGGGCACCGTCGCGCACCATCGCAGGCGCGCGTGGCTGGTCGTCATCCTCGGCGCGTTCTCCGTTTCGCTGTTCTACGGCGACGCGGTCATCACTCCGGCGATCTCGGTGCTCTCGGCGATCGAGGGCATCGCGGTGATCGAACCCTCGCTCGCCGGATACGTGACGCCGCTCGCGCTGCTGATCCTGGTCGGACTGTTCTCGATTCAGCGGCGCGGGACGGCGCTGGTCGGGTCGCTGTTCGGGCCGGTCATGTTGCTGTGGTTCGGCGCCCTGGCGGCGCTTGGCGCGCTCAGCGTCGCCCAGACGCCGGCCGTGCTCCAGGCGCTGGACCCGCGCTACGCGATCGACTTCGCGATCTCGTTTCCCGCGACCGCGCTGCTCGCCGCGAGCGCGGTCTTCCTCTGCGTGACCGGAGCCGAGGCGCTCTACGCCGACATGGGGCATTTCGGGCCGCGCCCGGTGCGCAGGGCGTGGTTCCTGATCGTGTTTCCGGCGCTGATGATCAACTACTTCGGGCAGGGTGCGTTGCTGCTGCGCGAGCCCGATGCGGCGCGCAACCCGTTCTACCTGCTGCTGCCGGAGGCGTTGATCGCACCGATGATCGTGCTCGCGACGGCCGCGACCGTCATTGCGTCGCAGGCGGTGATCTCGGGCGCTTTCTCGGCGACCCAGCAGGCTTCGCGCCTGAACTTCCTGCCGCGCCTGCGTGTGCTGCACACCTCCGACTCCGCGCAGGGGCAGGTGTACATCCCGCTGGTGAACTGGCTGCTACTGGCACTGGTGGTGTTCGTCGTGCTCGAGTTCCGCAGTTCCGAGCGCCTTGCCGCCGCCTACGGGATCGCGGTCGCCGGCGACCTCTTCCTGAGCAGCGTGATCGTGCTGATCGCGCTTCCGCTGGCGGGCAACGCGAGGTTGCGCTGGCTCGTGCCGTTGTTCGTCGTGTTCGTCGTGCTCGAGTGCGCGTTCCTGTTCTCGAACGCCGCGAAGATCGCGCACGGCGGCTGGTTCCCTCTCGCGCTCGCGGCGATCGTGTTCACGGTACTCACCAGCTGGCGCCGCGGAATCGAGGTGATGCGCGCCAAGAAGGACGCGCAGGTGCGCGGCGTTGGCGACGGGCTGTCGCTCGATCTCTCCGATGCGTCGCGCGTCGAGGGCGCGGCGGTGTTCCTCAGTTCGTCGCGTCGCGGCTGTCCGGCGGCGTTCATGCACAACCTCAAGCACAATCGCGTCGTGCACCAGACCACCGTATTCCTGAACGTGGAGTTCGACGACGTCCCGATCGTTCGCGACGACGAGCGGGTCGAACTGCAGCGTGGCGCGAACGGGTTGATGCGCCTGACTGCGCACTTCGGCTATCGCGAAGATCCCGACATACGGCTGGTCCTGCGACTTGCCGCGCGCAAGGGCCTCGAACTCGACGTCGAGACGACGTCGTTCTTCACCAGCAAACCGACCGTCGTGTCGGTGTCGCCGCGCGGGCTCCTTGGCTGGCGGCGCTCGGTGTTCGGATGGATGCTGGCCAACAGCGTGAGCGTCGCGCGCTATTTCAACCTGCCTCCGAATCGCGTCATCGAGCTGGGCACGCGGGTCGGGATCTGAGCGCCGCGCGCGAGCCGCGCACGGCGCGAATCACCACGAAGAAATGGCGACACGAAAAGGCGAATACAGTGAGGCATCGATTCGCGTCCTCAAGGGGCTCGAGCCGGTGCGCCAGCGACCGGGGATGTACACGCGGACGGAGAATCCGCTGCACATCGTGCAGGAGGTGATCGACAATGCCGCCGACGAGGCGCTGGGCGGGTATTGCCGCGAGATCAGGGTCACGCTGGAAGACGACGGCAGCGTCACGGTCGAGGACGACGGGCGCGGGATTCCGGTCGGCAAACACCCCGAGGAGAAGGCCGCGGTCGTCGAGATCGTCTTCACGCGGCTGCACGCGGGTGGCAAGTTCGACAAACACGCGGGTGGCGCCTACAGTTTCTCGGGCGGCCTGCACGGGGTTGGCGTGTCGGTCACCAATGCGCTTTCCACGCGCCTGGAAGTTACGGTCTGGCGCGAGGGCGCGGCGCACGAGATCGCGTTCGCCGGTGGCGAGGTCGTCAAGTCGCTTCGATCGCGCCCGCCCGCGCGGGGCGAGCCGCGCACCGGAACCCGCGTGCGCTGCTGGCCCGACCCGAAGTATTTCGACTCGCAGACGATACCGGGAGCCGAACTGCTGCGGCTGCTGCGTTCGAAGGCCGTGCTGCTGCCGGGCCTGCGGGTCACGCTGGTCGACGCCAGACATGACCGGACCGAGCAGTGGCGATACGACCAGGGACTGCGCGGGTACCTGCTCGAGAGCCTCATGGGCGAGGGCGCGGCCGAACCGCTGATTCCGCTGTACGAGGGCGAGCAGTACGTGGTCGCGGGTCACGAGACCTTCGCCGAAGGCGAGGGAGCGCAGTGGGTCGTCGCCTGGACCGACGAGGGCAGCCTGGTTCGCGAGTCGTACGTGAACCTGATCCCGACCTCGGCCGGCGGGACCCATGAATCGGGCTTGCGCGAGGGGCTGTTCGGCGCGGTCAAGGGTTTCATCGAGATGCACAGCCTTCTGCCCAAGGGCGTCAAGGTCCTGCCCGAGGACGTGTTCGCGCGCGCGAGCTTCGTCCTCTCCGCGCGGGTGCTCGACCCGCAGTTCCAGGGTCAGATCAAGGAGCGGCTCAACTCGCGCGACGCGGTGCGGCTGATCGCGTCGCTCGCGCGGCCGCAGCTCGAACTCTGGCTCAACGATCACGTCGATCACGGAAAGCGGCTCGCGGAACTGGTGATCCGCCAGGCGCAGGCGCGCAGCCGCGCCGCGCAGAAGGTGGAGAAACGCAGGAGTTCCGGTGTCGCCGTGCTTCCGGGCAAGCTCACCGATTGCGAGTCGACCGACCTCGGGCGCAACGAGCTGTTCCTGGTCGAGGGCGACTCCGCCGGCGGCTCGGCGAAGATGGGCCGGGACAAGGAGTTCCAGGCGATCCTTCCGCTGCGCGGCAAGGTGCTCAACACCTGGGAAGCCGAGCGCGACCGGCTGTTCGCGAACAACGAGATCCACGACATCGCGGTGGCGATCGGGGTCGATCCGCACTCGCCCGGCTCCGCCACGGACCTCGGCGCATTGCGCTACGGCAAGGTCGCGATCCTCTCGGACGCCGACGTCGACGGCGCGCACATCCAGGTGCTGCTGCTGACCCTGTTCTACCGGCATTTCCCGGACCTGATCGCCAGCGGGCGCATCTACATCGCACGCCCGCCGTTGTACCGGGTCGACGTCCCGGCGCAGGGCAAGCGCCCGCTGCGAAAGTTGTACTGCCTCGACGAGGGAGAGTTGCGCCACGTCGAGGACAAGCTGCGCAAGGACGGTGTGCGCGAGGGCGCGTGGTCGATCTCGCGCTTCAAGGGCCTGGGCGAGATGAGCGCCGAGCAGCTCTGGGAGACCACGATGAACCCCGACACTCGCCGCCTTTTGCCGGTCATGCTCGGCCGGGTCGACCAGCCCGAGACCGAACGCCGATTCACGATGCTGATGGGCAAGGGCGAGGCGGCGGCGCGGCGTGCGTGGCTCGAGGAACACGGCAACCAGACCGAAGTCGATGTCTGAGAACGACGATCCCCAGCGCGAGCGGCGCGCGGTGAAGCGCCGCGCGCAAAAACGCGCTGCGAGCGCCACCGAACACGAGCGCGACCTGTTCTCCGATCTCGAGTCCGGGGCGGACCCGAAGGGGGCCGCCGCGCAGGTGCGCGGGGACGAACCGCGCGAGGACGAGTCAGGCGAGGTCACGCTCGCCGATTACGCCGAACGCGCCTATCTCGAGTACGCGATGTCGGTGGTCAAAGGGCGCGCGTTGCCCGACGTGTGCGACGGGCAGAAACCGGTGCAGCGCCGAATCCTCTACGCGATGAACGCGATGGGCCTAGGGCCGAGCGCGAAACCGGTGAAATCGGCGCGCGTGGTGGGCGACGTGCTCGGACGCTACCACCCGCACGGAGACACCGCGGCGTACGACGCGCTGGTGCGCATGGCGCAAGGCTTCACGCTGCGCTATCCGCTGATCGACGGGCAGGGGAACTTCGGTTCGCGCGACGGCGACGGGGCCGCAGCGATGCGCTACACCGAGGCGCGGCTGACCCGCTACGCGGCGCTGCTGCTCGACGAAATCGACGAGGGGACGGTCGAGTTCGTCGCGAACTACGACGGTTCGGCCGTCGAACCGGCGCGACTTCCGGCGCGGCTGCCGATGGTGCTGCTCAACGGCGCATCGGGAATCGCGGTCGGGCTCGCGACCGAGATCCCGCCCCACAATCTGCGCGAAGTCGCCGCCGCGGCAGTGCTGATGCTTCGCGATCCGTCGGCCGATCTCGACGCCTTGCTCGCGCTGATCCCGGGACCGGATTTCCCCGGAGGCGCGCAGGTGATCAGTTCGGCCGACGAGATCCGCGACGCGTACATCAGCGGACGCGGGTCGATCAAGCTGCGCGCTCGCTACGCCGTGGAAGAGCTCGCGCGGGGCCAGTGGCAGCTGGTGGTGAGCGAACTGCCGCACGGGGTGTCGTCGCAGAAAGTCCTCGAGGAGATCGAGGAGCTCACCAATCCGAAGCCGCGCGCGGGCCGCAAGTCCCCGACTCCGGAGCAGATGCAGTTGCGCCAGACCGTGCTCGGAGTGCTCGACACGGTGCGTGACGAATCGGGCAAGGATGCGGCGGTGCGCCTCGTGCTCGAACCGCGCACGTCGCGCCTGGACCCGCAGGAGATGGCCAGCGTGCTGCTCGCGCACACCAGCCTCGAAGCCAACGTCTCGCTCAATCTGGTCACGGTCGGTCTCGACGGGAGCCCGCGCCAGAAGGGCTTGCGCGACATGCTCGCCGAGTGGTGCGAGTTTCGCGTGCACACCGCGACACGACGCACGCGCCACCGGCACGAGCGCGTGGCCGATCGGATCCACATCCTCGAGGGGCGGCGCGTCGTGCTGCTCAACGTCGACGAGGTGATCCGGATCATTCGCGAGTCGGACGAGCCGAAATCGGCGCTGATCGCGAGTTTCGCGCTGAGCGAACGCCAGGCCGACGACATCCTCGACATCCGGCTGCGGCAACTGGCGCGCCTGGAGGCGATCAAGGTCGAGCAGGAGCTCGAGCGGCTCGGCGGCGAGCGCGAATCGCTCGAGTCGCTGCTCGCGAGTCCGGCGGCGATGCGTCGCCAGGTCGTGCGCGAGATCGAACACGACGCGAAGACTTACGGCGACGCGCGCCGCACGCTGATCGAGGCGGCGCAGCGCGCGAGCGCGGAGATCCGCGTGCCCGAGGAGCCGGTGACGGTGATCGTGTCGGATCGCGGCTGGGTGCGCGCGCGCCAGGGACACGGTCACGATCCGGCTCAGTTCGCTTTCAAGGCCGGCGATTCGCTGCAGGGTGCGCACGAGGTCCGAACGACCGACCATCTGTTTGCGATCGCGAGCAACGGGCGGGTCTACTCGGTCGCGGTCTCGCAGCTTCCGCCGGCTCGCGGCGACGGCGCTCCGGTGACGACCTTTATCGATCTCGAACCCGGCGCACGCGTCGAGCACGTGTTCGCGGCGGGCGGCGAAACCGGCGTTTTGCTGGCCGGTTCGGGGGGCACCGGGTTGCTTTGCCAGGCGGGCGACCTGATCGGGCGCACGCGACAGGGCAAGGCCTTCCTCGCACTCGACGAGCAACAAAGGCCGTTGCGCCCGGCTCTGTTCGATCGCGACGTCGCACATGTTCTGTGCGTGTCCGAAAAGGGCCGCGCGCTGGTGTTCGAACTCGGCCAGGCGAAGGTTCTGCGCAACGGCGGGCGCGGAGTGATCCTGATGGGGCTCGACGCCGGCGAGCGACTGGTCCAGGCGATCGCCTACGGCGCGCAGGGCGTCGTGCTCGAAGGCGTCGGGCGCGGCGCGAAACCGGTCCGTCGCGCACTCAGCGCGCGCGAACTCGCGGCGTTCGCCGGCGCGCGCGCGCGCAAGGGGCGGCTGATCGAGCCGCGGGTGCGCGACGTCCGATTGTCGCTGCCTCCCGCCGCGACGGGGCCGCGTCCGGCCGCGGCATGATTGCAGCGCGCGCTCTCTTGCGTCCGAACTCGCCGTTGTCGCGTTCTCCCGATCGTGGCGTGTCGACCCGGCGGCGCGAACCGGATCGCGGGGTGCCCGCCGATGTCTGAAGTGCATATCGAGGGCGTCCACAAGCACTTCGGCGACAAGCACGTGATCAGGGGAATCGACCTGTCGATCGGCGACGGCGAGTTCTGCGTGCTGGTGGGGCCCTCGGGCAGCGGCAAGTCGACGCTGCTGCGGCTGATCGCCGGACTCGAGGAGATCTCGCAGGGACGCGTGACGATCGGCTCGCGCGTGGTCAACGACCTCGCGCCGGAGAAGCGCGACATCGCGATGGTGTCCGAGAACTACTCGCTGTACCCGCACAAGACGGTCTACGGCAACATGGCGTTCGGCCTCGAGCTCGCGCGCGCGGACCGCGCCGAGATCGACCGACGGGTCCGGGACGCGGCGCGCACCCTGGACTTGTCGCAACTGCTCGAATCGCTCCCGCGCCAGCTATCGGCGGGGGAGCGCCAGCGCGTGGCGATCGGGCGCGCGATCGTGCGCAAGCCGCGGCTGTTCCTGTTCGACGAGCCGCTGTCGAAGCTCGACGCGAGTTCGCGCGCGCGGATGCGCGCCGGGATCAGGGAGCTGCACCAGCAGTCGAAGGCGACTTCGATCTACGTTACCCAGGACCAGGTCGAGGCGATGACGATGGCCGACAGGGTCGTCGTGATGCGCGACGGCATCGTCGCGCAGTCGGGCGCGCCGCTCGAGCTCTACGACAAGCCGGCCAACGCCTTCGTCGCGGGATTCTTCGGTTCACCGGCGATGAACCGGCTCGCGGCCCGCGTCGGAATCGACGGGGCGTCGGTCGACGTCGCCGGCGCGACCCTCCCGGTGCCCGACTGGCACGCCCCGCCCGGTACCGAAGTGGTGTTCGGCGTTCGCCCCGAGCACCTGAGGCTGGGCGACGACGGGCTCGAGGTGGAGGTGTCGACGGTCGAGCCGATCGGGGCCGACACGGTGGTGTCCTGCAAAAGTGCCGCGGGGCCGGTCGTGGCGATGTTCCGCGAGCGCCACCAGTTCCGCCCGGGCCAGAGGATCACGCTCGTGCCGATCGCGCGGGCGCTGCACGTTTTCGACGCCGGGAGCGGCAAACGCATCTGAGACCGCGGTCGCGCGGCTAGGCCAGGATCTTCCCGTCGACGCAGGTGACCGAGGCACCACCGATCAGGATCGATCCGTCGTCGCGATAGCGCACAGCGACTTCTCCGTCGCGCCCGACGGCGCGGCCCTGCCG
Source organism: uncultured beta proteobacterium (assembly GCA_963696745.1). Lineage (GTDB taxonomy): Bacteria > Pseudomonadota > Gammaproteobacteria > Burkholderiales > Burkholderiaceae_E > Quisquiliibacterium. The sequence goes on along the minus strand of CAVOLL010000010.1, from coordinate 135,519 downwards.
GGCGAGGTAGTCGTCGCGCATCCCGCGCCCGGCGAGATAGGAGGCGACGCAGCCGTTTCCGCTGCCGCACACCGGATCCTCGTCGACGCCGTGGGCCGGCGCGAACGAACGAACCTCGTAGCGCGCGTGCGAACCGTCGTGTTCGCCGAACACGGTGACACCGGTTGCCGCGCACAGCGTCGAGAGTTCGCTGAGCAGAGCGCGATCCGGGGCGAGCGAGAGAACCGCTTCGGCGCTGCGCAGTTTCGCGGTGATCCAGATCGGTCCCAGATCGATTCGCTCGGCGTCGTCGACATCGGTGCCGAGCGCACGCGACAACAGCGCCGACGCTGCGCCATCGAGCGCTTGCGCGCGCGAGGCCGGCAGCGTCAGCCACGAGCGGCTCGAGGAATCGTCGCGTTCGACTTCGATCAGGCCGGCGGCGCAGTGCTGGACGAGTTGGCCATCGCGTCGCCCGCGAAATCCGCTTTCGATCAGTGCGTGCGCGGTGCCCAGCGTCGGGTGACCGGCAAAGGGGAGTTCGGCCAGCGGCGTGAAGATCCGGACGCTGTAGTCGGCTCGAGCGTGCTGCGGCGCGAGCACGAAGGTGGTCTCCGAAAGGTTGGTCCACCTGGCGATTCTCTGCATCGTCGAGGTCTCGAGTCCCTCGGCGTCAAGCACGACCGCGACCGGGTTGCCCCGGTACGGCGTCGCGGTGAAGACGTCGACCTGTTTGAAGTTGCGCTGTCGCATCGGTGGTTCTCCTTTCTCGATTCGCCGTGCTCAGGGGCTGGCCGCGGGCGGGACGCGTTCGGCGAACGAGCGCACGCCGGCACGGCGGCCGATCGCGATCAGCGCGACGACCGCGCTGCCGGCGACCCAGGTGCTCGCCTGCACCGGCTCGCCGAGCAGCAACGACGCGAAGATCAGCGTGAAGAAAAGTTGCAGCAGCTGTGTCTGGGACACGCGCGCGACACCTCCGATCGCCATTCCGCCATACCAGAACAGAAAGCCGATCAGCTGGCTGAACACCGTGACGTAGGCGAATCCGGCCCAGGCGCGCAGCGACACGCCCGCCATCGATTCGACGTATGTCAGCCACAGCGTCGGAACGACCAGCAGTGGAGCCGCGAGCAACAATGCCCACGCAATCGTCTGCCAGCCGCCGAGTTCGCGCGCCAGCCGACCGCCGACCGCGTAGCCCACCGCGGCGGCGACCACCGACGCGATCAACGACCAGTCGCTCGAGCGAAGGCCTCCGCCGCCCTCGTGCAGCGCGAACACCACGACGATCAGGCTGCCGGCGAAGGCGGCGACCCAGAACGCCCGGCTCGGGCGCTCGCCGCCCAGCACGGCGGCGGCGACGACGGTCGCGAACGGGAGCAGGCCGATGACGACGGCCCCATGCGACGCGCTCGCCTCGCGCATCGCGATCGAGGACAACAGCGGAAAGCCGATCACCACGCCGAGCGAGACCAGTGCGAGCGGGCCGAGGTGCCGGCGCAGCGGGCGCTTCGCGCCGCTGGCCCAGAGCGCGAACGCGCCGAGCACCGCGGCGAGTTCGGCGCGCGCGAGCGCGAGCCAGATGGGGTCGAGTTCCGCGACGGCGATGCGCGTGGCGGGCAGCGTGCCGGCGAAGATCATCACGCCGACCAGCGCGAGCAGCATACCTCGCAGTTCGTGTTCGGGTTCGACCATGTTTGCAGATTATCTGAATCGAAGGGTACAGTTCCGGTACAGTTGACCGGACAAAACGATCGACTGGCCCGGAGATCGGACCATGACAGCAGCGAACCTCGCACCGTTGGCCGATGCGCGCGACGAGCACTCGGCGCGAACCTTTCTCACGCCCGGGAGCGACGTCACACTGGTCGAGCAGATCGTCGGATGGTACGCGGCACGGATCGACGAGCGCCTGCTGCGGCCCGGTACGCGGATGCCCTCGATCCGGCAGTTCGCCGCCAAACATCGGGTCTCGCGATTCACCGTCGTCGAGGCCTACGATCGGCTCGTCGCGCGCGGATTCCTCGAGTCGCGCCGCGGCGCCGGATTCTTCGTGCGCGAACGTGCCCCGGGCGCGCTCGCACAGGGCGCACGCGCGTGGCCGGAGGCGCCGCGCGGCGAGATCGACGTGGTCTGGCTGCTGCGCAACATGTTCAAGCGCCTGCCCGCGCGCGACATGCCCGGCGGCGGCGTGCTGCCATCGGACTGGCTCGACGAGGCACTGATCTCTTCGAGCCTGCGCGCGATCGGCAGGCAGAGCGCCGGCGCGCTGCTCGACTACGGGCACCCGCAGGGATACCTTCCTCTGCGCCAGCAGCTCGAACTCAAGCTCGCCGAACACGGTGTGCGCGCCAGTCCGGCGCAAATACTGACCACCGGCGGCGTGACGCACGGTCTCGACCTCGTCGCGCAGCACCTGCTGCGGCCCGGCGACGTCGTGCTGGTCGACGAGCCGTCGTGGTTCCTGCTGTTCGGGCGCTACGCGCAACTCGGCTTGCGCGTGATCGGCGTGCCGCGTCGCGCCGATGGTCCGGATCTCGAGCGGCTGCGCGCGCTCGCTGCCGAACACCGCCCCGGAATCTTCGTCACCACCGCAGCGCTGCACAATCCGACCGGCACGACGATGTCGGTCGCCAAGGCGTTCCAGGTGCTCAGGCTTGCCGCCGAGTTCGATTTTCGCGTGGTCGAGGACGACGTCTACTGCGACCTGCACGGCGGGGGCGGTACGCAACCCTCGGTGCGGCTCGCCGGGCTCGATCAGCTCGACCGCGTAATCTACCTGGGCGGATTCTCGAAAACGCTCGCGGCCAGCCTGCGCGTCGGGTTCATCGCCTGCGACGCCGAACTGGCCCGCGAACTGACCGACCTGAAGATGCTGGTCGGCCTCACGAGTCCGGAGCTGGGCGAGCGGATCGTCTACCGGGTGCTCTCCGAGGGGCACTATCGCAGGCACCTGCAGCGATTGCGCGACCGCCTCGCCCGGTCGCGCGAGCCGGTGCTGCGAATGATCGAACGCCTCGGTTTTCGACTGTTCGCCACGCCGGAAGCGGGCATGTTCGCCTGGGCAGACGCGGGCGTCGATGCGAACCCGATCGCACAGGCGATGCTCGAGCACGGTTTCCTGATGGCCCCGGGCAGCCTGTTTCTTCCCGACCAGCGCCCGAGCAGCTGGATGCGCTTCAACCTGGCGACCAGTTCCAACCCGAAGATGGTCGATCGACTGGCGAGAACGCTCGACCGGGCGCGCGGCTCCTGATGCAGCTCTTGAAAGCACCGGAATGCGCCCCCATCTGCACGCTCATGCGTGCAAGGCGAGGCCTTGCGCGAAGCTGCGTCCGCGAGCTCGCGAAGCGGGGCGCGATTGCGAAACCAGACCACGAACCGAAGAGTCGAGATGAGTGAACAAGCCATGAAGGAAACCCTGGGGTTTCAGACCGAAGTCAAGCAGCTGCTCAAGCTGATGATCCATTCGCTTTACAGCAACCGCGAAATCTTCCTGCGCGAACTGGTGTCGAACGCCTCCGACGCCTGCGACAAGCTCAGGTTCGAGGCGATCGACGACCAGGCGCTGTTCGAAGGCGCGCCCGAGATGGCGATCCGGGTCTCGGTCGATCGTGCCGCGCGCACGATCACGGTATCGGACGACGGCGTCGGGATGTCGCGCCAGGACGTGATCGAGCACCTGGGCACGATCGCGCGCTCGGGCACGCGCGAGTTCTTCGGCACGCTCACCGGCGACCAGGCGCGCGACGCGCAACTGATCGGGCAGTTCGGTGTCGGCTTCTATTCCTCGTTCATCGTTGCCGATCGGGTTACGGTGCTCACGCGCAGGGCGGGAGCGGCGCCGTCGGAGGGCGTGCGCTGGGAGTCCGACGGCAGCGGCGAGTTCACGGTCGAGCCCTTCGAGCGCGAACGCCGCGGGACCGACGTGATCCTGCACCTGCGCGAGGACGAAGGCGATGGCGACGAGAAGGTCTCGTTCGCCGACCTGCTCGACAGCTGGAAGGTGAAGTCGATCCTGCGCCGCTACTCGGACCACATCTCGTTGCCGATCCTGATGCCCGGGGAGGAGTGGGACAAGGACGCCGGCGCGATGCGCGCGCTCGACAAATGGGAAACGGTGAACCAGGCCAGCGCGTTGTGGTCGCGGCCGAAATCCGAGATCACCGACGAGCAGTACAAGAGTTTCTACCAGCACGTCTCGCACGACTCCGGCGAGCCGCTCGCGTACACGCACAACCGGGTCGAGGGGCGTACCGAGTACACGCAACTGCTCTACATTCCGTCGAAGGCGCCTTTCGACCTGTACGACCGACAGCATCGCCACGGAATCAAGCTCTACGTCCGGCGCGTGTTCATCATGGACGACGCCGAGCAACTGCTGCCCGCGTACCTGCGCTTCGTGCGCGGCGTGGTCGATTCGAGCGACCTGCCGCTGAACGTCTCGCGCGAGATCCTGCAGGAGAGCCGTGACGTCAAGTCGATTCGCGACGGCTGCACCCGTCGCGTGCTCTCGATGCTCGAGGACCTGGCGCAGGATCAGCCCGAGCGCTACGCGCAGTTCTGGAACGAGTTCGGCCAGGTGCTCAAGGAGGGCGTCGGAGAGGATTTCGGCAACGTCGAACGGCTCTCGAAGCTGCTGCGTTTCGCGTCCACCGCGTCGGACGACAACGCTGCGACGGCGTCGCTCGCGCAGTACCTCGCACGGATGAAGGAAGAACAGACCGCGATCTACTACGTCACGGCCGACAGCCCGGCGAGCGCGCGCAACAGCCCGCACCTCGAAGTGTTCGCGAAGAAGGGAATCGAGGTGCTGCTGCTCACCGACCGGGTCGACGAGTGGATGCTCTCGTTCCTGCAGGAGTTCGAAGGCAAGTCGCTGGTCTCGGTGGCGCGAGGCGGGCTCGATCTGGGCGCGTTGCAGGACGAACAGGAGAAGATCGCGACGAAGAAGGTCGCCGAGGAGTTCGCGCCGCTCGTCGAACGCGTGGGCAAGGCGTTGGCCGATCAGGTCAAGGAGGTGCGCGTCACCGATCGCCTGACCGAGTCTCCGGCCTGCCTGGTGGCCGACGAGGGAGAAATGAGCGGGAACCTCGAGCGGCTGCTGCGTCAGGCTGGGCAGAAGACCCCCGATCGCAAGCCGATTCTCGAGATCAACCCGCAGCACCCGCTGGTGCGCAGGCTGCAGGGCGAGGACGCGCGTTTCGACGACTGGTCGCGACTGCTGTTCGACCAGGCGCTGCTCGCCGAGGGCGGGCAACTCGGCGATCCTGCGGGCTTCGTCAGGAGGCTGAACGCGATGCTCGTCGCGATCGGCCCCGGCGCCTGAGGCTCGGGTGCCGAGCGCACGCAATCCCCGGCTCGAGGGCTTCGCACCGGTCATCGACGCGCGCTGCGTCACGCTGATACTCGGGAGTTTTCCGAGCCGCACCTCGCTCGCCGCCGGTCACTACTACGCGCATCCGCGCAACCAGTTCTGGCCGATCGTCGGAGCGGCGATCGGCGAGTCGCTGGTCGAGCTCGAGATCGAGGCGCGCTACCTGCGACTGCTCGCGCACCGGATCGGGTTGTGGGATGTGATCGCGGCTTGCGAGCGCGGCGACAGCCTCGACGCGTCGATCCGAAACGCCGCGGCGAACGACTTCGCGCCGCTGCTCGCGCGCGGGCCGCTGATCCGGCGCGTGCTGTTCAACGGCGGACGCGCCGGGCGCCTGCAGCGACGCTTTGCCGACGCCGGTTTCGAGACCGCGGTTCTTCCGTCGACCAGCCCGGCCTTCGCGACGATGCGAGTCGACGAGAAGGGCGAGCTTTGGGGCGCGGCGCTGCGCGACGCGCCGATCGGCGAGCCCGCGCCGCTGGCGAGCGCAAGATGAGCCGCGCGCTGTCGCCGGCGAAGCGCTGGCGTGCGCGATCCAACGCCGACCCGATCACGCTTTCCGAGCAGGACGGCGTGCGATTCCTGCACTTCGGCTCGCCCTGGGTGCAGGGTGCGATGCTGCTCGACGCGCCCGAGGTGATCGTGATCGACTACGTCGCGCGGATGATGGGCTGGCAACTCTTTCTCGAAGCGCCGCGCAGGATCCTGCAGCTGGGTCTGGGCGCCGGCGCGCTAACCCGGTTCACGCGCGCGCGGGTGCCCGAGGCGCAGGTCACGGTCGTCGAGCGCAGCGCCGAGGTGATCGCGACCGCGCGGCACTGGTTCGCGCTGCCGCGCGAGGGCAGGTTGCTGCGAGTCGTGCACGCCGACGCGGGGAAGTTTCTCGAATCCGTTGCGAGCGCCACGGGCGAAGGCGCCGGCGCAGGCCGAGGCGGCCGTTACGCGGTCGTGCAGGTCGATCTGTACGACATGCACGCGCGCGGCCCGGTGCTCGATTCGGTGGCGTTCTATCGCGACTGTCGCGCGGTGCTCGCGCCGGCCGGGATCGTCGTGGTCAACCTGTTCGGCAGGCACTCCTCGTTCGCGCCGAATCTCGGGCGGATCGGCCGCGCCTTCGACGGTCGCGTGCTCGCGATGCCGCCTACCGACGCTGGCAACGTCGTCGCGTTCGCCTTCTCGGGGCCGCCGATCGCGATCTCATGGCGCGCGCTGCGAGCGCGGGCCCGCGAACTGCGCGATCGCCTGGGACTCGACGCGCCGGGCTGGGTCGCCGCGCTGCGCGAGGGCAGGCAAGGAAAGACGCTCGTCGTCTGATCCGGCTAGCGCGAGAGCTCGCGCATCGCCCGTTCCAGGCCCCGGAGCGTTACCGGGTACATCCGCGTCTGCATCAGCTGGCGGATCACGGCGATCGACTGGCGGTACTCCCATACGCCCTCGGGCTCCGGATTGAGCCAGGCGAACTTCGGAAAGCGCTCGACCAGCCGGCGCAACCACACCGCGCCGGCTTCTTCGTTGTTGTACTCGACCGAGCCTCCGGGCTGGAGCACTTCGTAGGGGCTCATCGTCGCGTCGCCGACGAAGATCAGGCGGTAGTCGGCGTTGTACTTTCTCAGGACGTCCCAGGTCGCGAAGCGCTCGGCGTGGCGCCGTCGATTGTTCTTCCACAGGTGGTCGTAGACGCAATTGTGGAAGTAGTAGAACTCGAGATGCTTGAACTCGGTCTTCGCGGCCGAGAACAGCTCCTCGGTCTGCCTGATGTGATCGTCCATCGTGCCGCCGACGTCGAGCAGCATCAGCACCTTGATCGTGTTGTGCCGCTCGGGGATCATCTTGATGTCGAGGTAACCGGCGTTGCGCGCGGTCGAGCTGATCGTGTCGTCGAGGTCGAGTTCCTCTTCGGCGCCTTCGCGCGCGAACTTGCGCAGCCGGCGCAGCGCGATCTTGATGTTGCGCGTGCCCAGCTCGACCTGGTCGTCGTAGTCCCGATACGCGCGCTGTTCCCAGACCTTGACCGCGGTGCGATTGCCCGCCGACGGGCCGCCGACGCGAATCCCCTCGGGGTTGAACCCGCCGTTGCCGAACGGCGAAGTGCCGTTGGTGCCGATCCACTTGCTGCCGCCCTCGTGGCGTTCCTTCTGCTCGTCGAGCAACTCGCGCAGCCGCTCCATCAGCTTGTCCAGCCCGCCCATCGCCTCGATCGCCGCCTTTTCCTCCGCGCTGAACTCGCGCTGGAACTGGCGCCTGAGCCAGTCGAGCGGCAGCTCCAGCGCGCTCGACGGGATCGCCCTGACGCCCTTGAAATAGGCGCCGAAGGCCTGGTCGAACTTGTCGAAGTTGCGCTCGTCCTTGACCAGCGACGCGCGCGACAGATAGTAGAACTCGTCGATCGACGGGCCGATCACGTGCTCGCGCATCGCCTCGAGCAGCAGCAGGTACTCGTTGATCGAGACCGCAAGCTTGGAGTGGCGAAGGTGCAGGAAGAAGTCGATCAGCACCGCGATCCTCCCTGCGCGAAGCGTCGCGCGCTCACTGGACTACCTTCCGGCTGTTGGAGGACGTTGACGTGGCACAGCGCAGGGTTGTCCACGGCGGTGGGCGGTCGGCGCTTGCGACGAACCGACCGACCGCCGCGGTGGGCAACCCGTGTTCAACGCTCAGGTGCTGGCGCGTCGCGTCCTTGACTCGACGCACACGTTGCGCCGATGTTTCGATTCGACTTCCGTGCCCCCGAGGTGACTGCCGCGCGCGCTGGCCGCTCGACGGCCTCGATGAGACCCGCAGCCCACGGGGTGCCGGAAGACCCAGACGGGCTACAGGGTGTAGCGCCACGGTGTGCAGCCAGGAGCGCCGATCAGTGAGCGACCCGCCGGGCCTTCCGACACGACAAGTCTTACCGCAACTTGCAGGAGTCTGTCCATGAGCACTTTCTTCGCCGGGCTGGACTGGGCCAGCCAAACCCACGCCGTGTGCTTGATCGATCAGCACGGCACGGTATGCGAGCGACTCGAGATCGCGCATGACGCCGCCGGCTTGGCGCAATTGCAGCGCCGCCTGATCCACTTCGGCCGACCGCCCGTGGCCATCGAGCGCCCCTCGGGCATGGTCGTGGATACCTTGCTCGAAGGCGGCTTCACCGTCGTGCCGATCCACCCCAACGCCGTCAAGGCCACGCGCCCGCGCTACCGCAGCCACGGCGCCAAGAGCGACGCCAGCGATGCTTATCTGCTGGCCGACCTGCTGCGCACCGACGGCCATCGCTTCAAGCCGCTGGCCGCGCAAAGCGACGAGATTCGCGCGCTGCGCGCCTTGGTGCGTGGCCGCGACGACCTGGTGGCCACCCGCGTGCAATTGGCCAACCAGTTGTGCAGCCTGCTCGAATCGTTCTGGCCCGGTGCCGCCGAGGTCTTTGCCGACGTGGACTCGCCCATCGCGCTGGCCTTCATCGAGCGCTACCCCACGCCCGAGAGCGCCACCCGCCTGGGCCCCAAGCGTATGGCTGCCTTCTGCGCCCAGCACGCGTACTCCGGCCGGCGCAGCGCCGAGGACTTGCTCGCACGCCTGCACCAAGCTCCCGCAGCCGTGTGCGGCGAGCTCGAGATGGAGGCCAAGGGTGAGCTGGCCCGCAGTCTGGCTCGCACCTTGGACCGCCTGGTCGAGCAGATTCGGCTCTTGTCCAGCCGTATCGAGCACCACGTCGCGTCCACCGACGATGGCCGCATCCTGATGAGCTTCCCGCGCGCCGGGCGCATCTGCGCCGCGCAAATCCTGGCCGAGCTGGGCAGCGTGCGCGAGCGCTTCGCCAGCGATGAGCAGCTTGCCGCTGAGGCCGGCGTCGCGCCCGTCACCTACGCTTCTGGCAAGTCCAAGGCCGTGACGTTCCGCTGGGCTTGCAACCACCGGCTGCGCGCCGCCATAACGTGCTTGGCCGACAACTCGCGCCACGCCAACGCCTGGGCCGCCAGCGTGTACGTAAAGGCTCGCGCTCGCGGCTGCGATCACCCGCATGCCGTTCGCATCCTGTCCAGGGCTTGGGTGCGCGTCATCTGGCGCGCTTGGACTGATCGCAAAACCTACGATCCGACGCAACATCGCGCTGCTCAAACACTGCTTCAAACGGCGGGAGGTTGACACAGGGTGTCTCATCGCGGCGCGGCCTCGCGCGGTCGTGCGAGCTGCCATTCGAGGTTGGCGCGCACCGCCGGCCACTCGCCGGCGATCACGCTGTAGACGGCCGTGTCGCGCAAGGTGCCGTTGGGCAGCACCATGTGGCTGCGCAGGATGCCGTCGAGCTTGGCGCCGAGCCGTTCGATCGCCTGGCGGCTCTGCCGGTTCATGAAGTGGGTTCGAAACTCGACCGCGTTGCACGCGAGGGTCTGGAACGCATGGCGCAACAGCATCAGCTTGCACTCGGTGTTGACCAGGCTGCGCTGCGCGCGCCTGGCGAGCCAGGTCGAGCCGATCTCGACGCGCCGATTCGCGGCGTCGACGTTCATGTAGGTCGTCATCCCCACCAGTTCGCCGCTCGCGTTGTCGCGCACCGAGAAGGGCAGCATCGTCCCGGCGGCTTGAAGCCCGAGGCGACGACGGATCTCTGCGCCGACCGCCTGCGGGCTCGGCACCGCGGTGTACCACAGCCGCGAGAGCTCGCCGTCGGCCGCCGCCTCGGACAACGCCGCCTCGTGCGCCTCGTCAAGCGGCTCGAGCGTCGCGTGGTCGCCGCCCAGCGTGACTGCCTGCAACCAGGTCATGATCGTGCGCCCTTGCGTGACGGCGGAACCACTTTCGTGCCGCTCAGCGGTTGTGGCGCGCCATGAAGATCAGGCGCTCGAACAGGTGCACGTCCTGCTCGTTCTTCAGCAGCGCCCCGTGCAGCGGCGGGATCACCTGCTTGGCATCCTGCGAGCGCAAGGCCTCGGGCGGAATGTCCTCGGCGAGCAGCAGCTTGAGCCAGTCGAGAAGCTCCGAGGTGGAAGGCTTCTTCTTCAGCCCCGGCATTTCACGGATCTGGTAGAACGCGTCCATCGCTTCCTTCAGCAGCGTCTTCTTGAGCTTCGGGAAATGAACGTCGACGATCGCCTGCATCGTTTCGCGGTCGGGGAACTTGATGTAGTGAAAGAAGCAGCGACGCAGGAACGCGTCGGGCAGCTCCTTCTCGTTGTTCGACGTGATCATCACGACCGGGCGGTGGCGAGCGCGGATCAGCTGGCGCGTCTCGTAGACGTAGAACTCCATCCGGTCGAGCTCGCGCAGCAGGTCGTTCGGAAACTCGATGTCGGCCTTGTCGACCTCGTCGATCAGCAGCACCGATGGGCTCTCGGCATCGAAGGCCTGCCACAGGACGCCCTTGACGATGTAGTTGTGGATGTCCTTGACGCGCTCGTCGCCGAGCTGCGAGTCGCGCAATCTCGAGACCGCGTCGTACTCGTACAGGCCCTGCTGGGCCTTGGTCGTGGACTTGATATGCCACTGCAGCAGCGGCATGTCCAGTGCGGTGGCCACTTCCTCGGCCAGCATCGTCTTGCCGGTTCCGGGTTCGCCCTTGATCAGCAGCGGGCGCTGCAGCTTGATCGCCGCGTTCACGGCAAGTTTGAGGTCGTCGGTCGCGACGTAATTCGAGGTGCCTTCGAAGCGCATGGGTCGTCGGAGTGGGGTGTCTGTCGTCGCCGCAGTATACGGCAGGGTCCGCGCGCGGCGCCGTGAACCGGGGCAGGGTCCACGCGCGGCGGTGCGAACCCGGGCAAGGACCGCGCCTGGCGCCGCGAACTGGACCGGGTCGGAGCGCTCCGCTAGAATTGCGTACTCACGCCGATGGGGCGCACCGGCGATCGAAGGTGCGATTCCGGCCAACCAGATTCTCCGGGTGGACATGTTCAACAAGACGGTGTTTCTCGCCGCGGTGGCGTTTGTTCCCTTCGCGGTCGCCGCGCAGGGCAACGCGGAAGCCGCGAAGTCCAAGGTTTCGATGTGCGTCGGCTGCCACGGGATCCCCGGGTACAGAACCGCTTACCCGACCGTGTACTCGGTCCCGAAGATCGCCGGCCAGAGCGCCAAGTACCTCGAGAACTCACTGATCGCGTATCGCAGGGGCGACCGCACACACCCGTCGATGCGCGGAATCGCCGCGAGCCTTTCCGATCAGGACATCGCCGATCTGGCGGCCTACTACGGCACCAGGTGAAACCGAAGAGACACATGAACCGCACTTCCGGATTTCTCTGTCGAGCGGCCGTTGCCGGCGCGCTCGTGCTGTCGGCCACGGCCTCGGTCGCCGCGGACGCGGCGAAAGGCCGCGAGAAGGCCGATCAGGTCTGCGCGGCCTGCCACGGCAAGGACGGCAATACGCCGATCGATCCCTCGTACCCGAAGCTCGCCGGGCAGTCGGCCGACTATCTCTATCAGGCCCTGCTCGGATACCGGAACGAAACGCGCAAGAACGCGATCATGGGCGGCATGGCCAAGCCGCTCACGAAGGTCGAGATGCGCGACCTGGCCGCGTTCTACGCGAGCTTGCGCGGGCAGCTCAGCTATCGCAAGTAGGCGCCGACTCGTCATGCCCAGCACCCCGACCGCCGACCTGTGCGACGCGAACGAGCCGATGCTCGCTTCGGGCGCGCTTCGCGTGCTCGCGCCGATCTTCACCAGCTTCGGGGGGGCCGCGGCCTTCGCGGGCCCGGTGAGCACGATCCGGTGCTTCGAGGACAACAGCCTGGTGCGCACGACGCTCGAGCAAGCCGGCGGTGGGCGCGTGCTGGTGGTCGACGGCGGTGGCAGCAAGCGTTGCGCGCTGGTCGGGGGGAAACTCGGCCTTCTCGCGCAGGACAACGGCTGGGCCGGGATCGTCGTCTACGGATGTGTTCGCGACACGGCCGAACTGCGTGCCTGCAGGACCGGGATCCTCGCGCTCGGTGCGCATCCGCGGCGCAGCGACAAGCGCGGCGGCGGGCAGAGCGACATTGCGGTCGAGATCGCCGGCGTGCGCGTGGAGCCCGGGCAGTGGTGTTATTGCGACGCCGACGGCACGCTGATCTCGGACACCGCGCTGGATTGATCGCCGCGCGACGCCTGCGCGAACGAGGGCATGCGCAACGCGTAGCGGCCGGGCGAGTCGCCCGAGGTGCTCAGACCAGCCCGTCGAACGCGACGCAGTCGACCAGTTCGCCCGCGCGCACGCTCGCCTGGTCGTGCCCGAGCACGACGATGCAGTCGGCCTGCGACATCGAGCGCAGGACGCCCGAACCCTGGGTCCCGACCGTGCGCACCTGCATCGATCCGTCGTCGCCGAACTGGAGGATTGCGCGCTGGTATTCGGTGCGCCCCGGGCGTTTGCGGATGTCCTCGAGAGCGCGGGCACGCAGCATCGGCGTGCGCCTCGCCTTTGCGCCCGACATCCTCAGCAGCGCGTCGCGCGCGAGAAAATAAAAGGTGATCATCACCGCCACCGGGTTGCCGGGCAGGCCGAAGTAGCAGGCCGTTCCCACGCGCCCGAACGCCATCGGGCGGCCCGGGCGCATTGCGATCTTCCAGAACGCGACGTCGCCCAGGGCCTGCATCACCTCGCGGGTGAAATCTGCTTCGCCGACCGACACCCCGCCGGACGAGATGATCGCGTCGGCGCTCTCGCTGGCGATTCGCATCGATTCTTCGAGTGCCTCGCGGCGATCGGGGACCACGCCCATGTCGATCAGGTCGACCCCGAGCCGGCTCAACATGCCGTAGAGCGTGTAGCGATTGCTGTCGTAGACCTCCCCGACTGCGAGCGTTTCGCCGATCGAACGCAGTTCGTCGCCGGTCGAGAAGAACGCGACGCGCAGGCGCCGGAACACCGGCAGTTCGGCGACCCCGAGCGACGCGAGAAGGCCCAGGTCCGCTGGCGTGACGATGCGCCCGGCGCCGAGCGCCGGGCGGCCCGCCACCAGGTCCTCGCCGCGAAGTCGCCTGTTCTGGCCCCGTTTCTGGCCGGCGGGAATGCGCACCGAATCCCCTTCGATCCGAGCGAGTTCCTGGACGACGACTGCGTCGCAGGACTGCGGCATGACCGCTCCGGTCATCACGCGCACCGCCTCGCCGGCGCCGACCGGGCCGTCGTAGGGCGTTCCGGCGAACGCGGCGCCGATCACCCGCAGGATCGTCTCGCGCGCGTCGCCGAGGTCGCACGAGCGCACCGCGAATCCGTCCATCGCCGAGTTGTCGTGCGCGGGAACGTCGATCGGCGAGATGACGTCGCTCGCCAGCACACGCCCGAGCGCGGCGCGCAGCGCGACGCGTTCGACCGCCTCGACCGGCCTGACGAAGCGCTCGATCACGCGCTGCGCGTCGGCGACCGCAAGGGCATCGGGGTCGTAGTCGTCGAGGCAACTGACCGCCTGCGAAAGGGAGGAGGGTGCTGTCATCGCGCGTCGTACCTGCTCAGTTCGTCCGGGGTGTTGATGTTACTGAAGGCATGCTCGTCGCCGAAATCGACCGAGGTCGTCGCAAGATCCGCGTACCAGGCGTCGATCCTGCGCCGTCCGCCGGCGAGGAACGTGCGCAGCCCTTCGAGTTGCGAGCGCTCGACGAGCATGAACACCGGATGCGATCGCGCGCCGGTGTGCGCGATCGCGACCGCCGCACCGGACGATTCGAGCGCGTGCGCCAGGCGCGACACTAGGTCGGGTGGAATGAACGGCGTGTCGCAGGGGGCGGTCGCGAGGTAAGGTGTTTCGCAGTGTGCCAGCCCGGCCTCGATTCCGGCGAGCGGGCCGGCGAATCCCTCGATCGAGTCGCCGTAGACCGGATATCCGAACTCCGCGTATCGCTCCAGGTTGCGGTTCGCGTTGACGATCAGGCGCCCGACCTGCGGCTCGAAGCGCGCGATCACGTGCGCGACCATCGGACGATCGCGAAGCACCTGCAGGCCCTTGTCGACGCCGGCGCCGTCGCTGCTCATGCGCCGGCCCAGGCCTCCGGCGAGCACCAGTCCGGTGATGTCCTCGCGCGCGATCACGGCGCGAGAATCACGCGTACGCGGTGCCGGTGGCGCGCACGAACCGCTGGTTGCCGGTGAACAGCAGGTAGTGCTTTCCCTGGCATCGGCCGATCATCGTGATGCCGACGCGATCGGCGATCTGGTGCCCCATCTGCGTGAGTCCGGAGCGCGAGAGCAGGAACGGCACGCCCATCTGCGCGCACTTGATCACCATCTCGCTGGTGAGCCTGCCGGTCGTATAGAAGATCTTGTCGCCACCGGCTACACCTTCGCGCCACATCCATCCGGCGATCGCGTCGACCGCGTTGTGCCGTCCGACGTCCTCGACGAAACGCAGGATCTCGCCGCGATCGCCGCCGGAATTCGAGCACAGCGCGCAGCCGTGAACCGCGCCCGCCACCTTGTACACCGACTCGTGGCGCCGGACCCGGTCCATCACCGCGTACAGCACTTCCTCGGTCAATCGCGCCTGGTCGGAAAGCCGCACCGAATCGATCTCGTCCATCAGGTCGCCGAACACCGTGCCCTGGCCGCAGCCGGTGGTGACGGTGCGTCGACCAAGGCGCGATTCGAGTCCGCCGGCGTCGTCGTCCCAAATCGTGCGGCCGGTCTCGCGCAGCGCGCGCGAAGTGACCGCCACCGCGTCGACGTCCCAGTCGACCTGCACCGCCGCGAGGTCGTCGATCGAGCGCACCAGGCGCTGGTTGCGCAGGTAGCCGAGCGCGAGGTCTTCGGGCGCGGCGCCCAGCGTCATCAGCGTGACGAGTTCGCGCTTGTCCAGGTAGATCGTGAGGGGGTGTTCGCCGGCGATCGGGGTCGGAACGAACTCGCCGCGCTCGTTCACCGCGTCGACGGTGAACGTGCTCGGCCGCGCGTTGCGGCTCATCTCGAGCTTCGTCGTCATCGCAGCGCGAAGGGATTCTCGGGCACGGCCGCTCAGCCGCCGATGTACGACATTTCGATGCGGCGCAGGCCGGCGGTCGCGTCGGACCTGCGCTCGGAGTAGCGGTCTTCGCGCATCGACCAGATCCGCGCGATGGCGGCGGCGAGCTGATCGTCGTCGTACGAGCCGCGAAGAAGCGCGCGCAGGTCGTGACCGGTGGTCGCGAACAGGCAGGTGTAGATCCGTCCTTCGGTCGACAGGCGCGCCCGGGTGCAGCTTGCGCAAAACGGCTGGGTCACCGAGGAGATCACGCCGATCTCGCCGCCGCCGTCGGCATAGCGCCAACGCTGCGCGACTTCGCCGGAGTAGTTCGCATCGGCCGCCACGAGCGGAAAGCGTTCGGAGATCCGGCGCACGACTTCCGCGCTCGGTAGGACGTCGTTCATCCGCCAGCCGTTGGACGCGCCCACGTCCATGAACTCGATGAACCGGACGATGTGCCCGCTGCCGCGGAAATGACTTGCCAGCGCAACGATCTCGCCGTCGTTGACGCCGCGCTTGACGACGACGTTGATCTTGAGCGAACTGAAACCGGCGCGGGTCGCGGCGTCGATCCCGGCCAGAACGTCGGACACGGGAAAGTCCACGTCGTTCATCGCCCTGAAGATGCCGTCGTCGAGAGCGTCGAGGCTCACCGTCACGCGCCTGAGTCCGGCCTCGCGCAAAGCCTTCGCCTTTCGCGCCAGGATCGACGCATTGGTCGTGAGCGTGAGGTCGAGCGCAGCGCCCGCAGGGGTGCGCACGGCGGCGAGCATCGCGACGAGCCGTTCGATGTCCTTGCGAAGAAGCGGTTCTCCACCGGTCAGGCGCAACTTCTCGATTCCGAGCGCGGCGAAAACCTTCGCGGTTCGCGTGATCTCCTCGAAGCTGAGCAGCGAATCGTGCGGCAGGAATCGGTATCCCTTGTCGAACACCGACTTGGGCATGCAGTAGGTGCAGCGGAAATTGCAGCGGTCGGTGACCGAGATCCGCAGATCGTGCAGGCGGCGCCCGTGCGCGTCGTGCAGCGGGCCGACGACCGGCCGCGCCGACTCCGGAACGACGGGTACGCGGACCGGATAGCGCAGGTCGGTGATAGGGATGTTGCGATCGGTCATCTGGATGCGGCTATGATGGTCCGCATCTTAGCAAGCCGCCGCAACGATGACCCGAGAGACCACGATGGAGGCGTCCGCTCGCGAACCCGATGGGCCCGAGCCGCTCGATCGGATCGAGCCGATTCCGGTGCGCGCGAGCTTCGTCGCGGCGGCTTCGCAGGCCGGGGGCTGGAGGCTTGCGGCGGTGGAACCGGGCGCAGACGGCGACGCGTTGTGCCTGGAACTGCACCGCGACGAGGCCCAGGGCTACTACCTGAACGTCACGACCGAGGAACCGTCGATCTTCGTGCTCTGGCGCCTCGAGGCGGGGCGCGCCGAGGCGGTTTCGGCGACGCTGAGCTACGACGAAGCCGCGCGCTGGATGGACGGCGGTGAGATGGTCGATCGCGTGCCGATGCCGGCCGAGATGGCGCACTGGCTCGTCGAGTACGTGCGGATTCACTACCGGCCCGAAAAGGGCCGCAAGCGCCGCGGCACGAAACCTTCGTTCATGCCGCGCGAGGAGTTCGCGGCGATGACCGAGCGCGAGGCGGCGTCGGCGCAGGCGCCCGCCGGCCAGGCTTCGCCGGGCGGGCCAGGACAGTGAGCGCCGACGAGACCTTCCTCGCGCGCTGGTCGCGCCGCAAACGCACGCAGTCCGATCCCGCGACCGCGACCGAGGAAGGGGCACAGGCGCCCGAACAACGATCGCCTGCGCCCGAAGCGATCGCCTGCGCCCGAGCGATCGCCTGCGCCCGAACAACGATCGCACGCGCCTACGCAGCGGGAGCAGGCGCCCGGAGCGCAAGCTCGAAACCCCGAGCCGCGCGACCCGAAGGACGGCGACGCGGTCTCGGGTCGGGCGCGCACCGCGGCGGTCGAACCCCCGGATGCCGCCGGCCAGGGCGCCGCTGTGGCGCCAGGCAACGACGACGCGCAACGCGATCGGCAACCGCTTCCTTCGCTGGCGAGCCTTCGCCCCGATTCGGATTTCACCCCGTTCATGAAGACCGGTGTCGACCCGACGACGCGGGCTGGCGCGTTGCGCCGACTGTTCACCGATCCGCATTTCAACCGCATGGACGGTCTCGACATCTACATCGACGATTACGGCAAGCCCGATCCGATCCCGATGGCGATGCTCAGGATGATGAATCAGGCGCGCAGCCTCGGCCTGTTCAGCGACGAGAACGACGAATCCGGCGAATTGGCGCGCCGCGAGCCCGATCACTCCGGGCCGGCAGTGTCGGCCGCGGGCGGCGGGCACGAAGCTGCGTCCGCAGAACCGGCGGCGGCCGAAACTGCGACGAGCGAAACGGCGGCGAGCGAAACGGCGGCCAGCGAAACTGCGACGAGCGAAACGAACGCGAGGACGGTCACGGGGGCGGCATCGGACGCCGGGGACGCGACCCCGCCGGTCCAGGCGGCCGCGCCGGCCTCGCGCACCGACGCGCACCGAAGCTGAACCTGCCACCCCAGGACCCCACGACCCGGACCGCAGCCAGATGCACCGTACAAGACTGCTGAGCTGCACCTGCAACGGGACCGTCGCGCTCGCCGACGCCGGGCTCGAATCGCTCGATCCGCGGCTCGCGATACAGGTGTCGACGCCGGCGCGGGAGTTGTGCCGGCGCGAGATCGGTCGATTCGTCGAAGCCGTCGAAGGCGCCGCGCCTGTGCTCGTCACCTGCACCCAGGAGTCGGCGCTGTTCGCCGAACTGGCCGGCGCGAAGCGAAGCGACGCGCAGGTCCATTTCGTCAACATCCGCGAGCGCGCCGGCTGGGGCGAGCAACGCGCGCGCGCCGGCCCGAAGATCGCGGCGCTCGTCGCGATGGCCGCCGCGGTCGACCCTGATCCGGTGCCCTCGGTGCAGTATCGATCGCGCGGGCGCACGCTGGTGATCGGCCCTGCGCGCGACGCGCTCGACTGGGCCGAACGCCTGGCCGACCACCTGACGGTGACCGCGCTGCTCGCTTCGGCCGACGGCACGGCGCTGGGTGCGCAGCGGCGCTTCGTGACCCTTTCGGGCCGCGCGACGCGCGTGAGCGGCTGGCTCGGCGCCTTCGACGTCGGCTGGGAACAGGTCAACCCGATCGACCTCGATGCCTGCGTGCGCTGTGGCGCGTGCGTTGCCGCATGTCCCGAGCAGGCGATCGCCGAGGACTTCCAGGTGGATCTCGATCGCTGCGCGACGCACCGCGCCTGCGTCGCGGCCTGCGGCGAGATCGGCGCGATCGACTTCACGCGTGCCGACAGGTCGCGAAGCGAAACCTTCGACCTGATCTTCGACCTGCGCGACACGCCGGCGTTCCCCGGTCCGGACTTCCCGCACGGTTACTTTCACCCCGCGAGGGACGAGCGCGCGCGCACACGCGACGCGTTGCTTCTCAGCGCTTTGGTCGGCGAGTTCGAGAAGCCGCGTTACGTCGCCGTCAACGAACGCGTTTGCGCGCATCAGCGCAACCGGATCGAGGGATGCGGCAACTGCATCGACACCTGCTCGACATCGGCGATCACGGTGTCGGGCGACGCCGTGCAGGTCGAGGCGCACCGCTGCCTGGGGTGCGGCGGGTGTGCAACCGTCTGCCCAAGCGGTGCGATCACCCACCGCTACCCGAGCGTGCCGGAACTGGCGCGCCGACTGCGAATCGGCCTGTCGGCCTTTCGCGCAGCCGGCGGAGCGGACCCGGTGGTGCTGATCCACGACGCGCAGTCGGGGCGTCGGATGCTGGACGAGGTCGGGCGCGGTCCATTGTCCGGCGGGCACCGCGGCCCGGCGCGCGCCGAGCCGGGTGTGCGGGGGCTTCCCGCGCAGGTCGTTCCCTTCGAGGTGCATCACGTCGGATCGGTGGGGATCGACCTCGCGCTGGCGACGATCGCCTACGGTGCTTCGCAGGTCGTCGTGCTGGCCGCGGGCAGCGAGGCGCAGTCCTACCTGGACGCGCTCGATGCCCAGTTCGGCTACGCGTCGACGATCCTCGCCGCGTTGGGGCTCGGGGCGCATCGGTTGGCCAGAACTTCTCCGCGCGACGCGGTCGAACTGGAGGCGGCGCTGCACGCGCTCACCCCGCTGCGATCGATCGCGACGGCGGCGACCTTCGCCGCGTCCGGCGAGAAGCGGCGCACGGTCGAGTTCGCGCTCGATCACCTCGCCGCGCAGGCCGCGACGGCGGGGGTTGTTGCGTCGCAGCATATCGAACTGGAACACGGCGCCCCGTTCGGCTCCTTGAACATCGACACGGTGCGCTGTACGCTGTGCAAAGCCTGTGTAGGAGCGTGCCCCGGATCGGCGCTGCAGGAAAGTTCGGAGCTTCCCCAGCTCAGATTCGTCGAGCGCAACTGCGTGCAGTGCGGGATCTGCGTCAAGACCTGCCCGGAAGAGGCGATCACGCTGGTCCCGAGATATACCTTCAGCGAGGAGGCACGAACCGCGAGGGTGCTCAACGAGGCGCAGCCTTTCGACTGCGTCGCGTGCGGCAAGCCTTTCGGGACCCGACAGATGGTGGACAGCATGGTTTCGCGACTTGCCTCGCACTCGATGTTCGGCGGGGGAGCGGTGCGCCGGCTGCAGATGTGCGCCGATTGTCGCGTTACCGACATGTTCTCGGCGTCCGACGAGATGTCGATCCACGAAGTGCCGCGCAGGAGTTGAGGTGCTTCCGGCGATCCGCGGCGATTCGCGGTTGACCCCCTCTGCCGACGAAGAACTGGCGCGCGCGCACTGGTACGCGCTGATCGGTACGCTGTTGCGCGCGCCGGCAGATCGTGCCCGCCTCTCGGCGATCGTCGCGGCCCGCGGGCAAGACACTTCGAGCGACCTGGCGCGTGCTTTCGACGCGCTGGCGCAGGCCTGTGCCGGTACCACGCCGGAAGCGGTCGAGGCGGAATTCGACGCGAGCTTCATCGGGGTGGGCAAGCCGCAGATCTTCGTCAACGCGTCGTACTACCTGAGCGGTTTCCTGCACGAACGCCCGTTGGCGGATCTGCGCGACGCGCTCGCGCGGATCGGAATCGCGCGTCGCGCCGACACCGCCGATACCGAAGATCATGTCAGCGCGTTGTGCGAGGTCATGCGCCTGCTGATCGTCGAAGACGCGCCGCTCGATACCCAGCGCGAATTCTTCGCCCGCTTCATCGGGCCGTGGGTCGATCAGTTCGTCGAGGCATTGGAGCACTGCGGCACCACGGACTTCTACAAACACGTCGGGCGGCTTGCATCCGCGTTCTTCGCGGTCGAGCGGGTCGCATTCGATTTCGATCACTGAATCAAAAGCCGAGCCTGGCAAGGAGCGATGCAATGAAGAGCGACAAGGACAAGACCGGACGACGCGGATTCCTGCTCGGCGCCGGTACCGCAGGCGTCGCGGGGGCCGCGGTGATCGCGACCGGGGTTACGGGCGCCCCTCGCAAGGGCGCCGCATCGAAGCCCGACACGAAAGGGCGCGGCGGGGGTTATCACGTCACCGATCACGTGCGCAGCTACTACCGCACCACCAAGGTCTGAAGGAAGGGGAGCCAGCATGCAACTACAACGCAAAGCGCAATCCGCGCCGGTGCCCGGCGGGCTGACTGCCAGCCTCGCGCGTGGCGTGCAGTCCGCGATGGCCGCGACGATGGATCGGCGGGCTTTTCTCAGGCGTTCCGGTGTCGGGGTCGGCGCCGCGGCCGCGGCCAGCGGCCTGAGCTTCAGCATGGTCGAGAAGGCCGAGGCGCAGGCGGCGCGCAACATCGAGATCAAGCGCACGGTGTGCACGCACTGTTCGGTCGGGTGCGCGCTCGACGCAGTGGTCGAGAACGGCGTGTGGGTGCGCCACGAACCGGTGTTCGACTCGCCGATCAACCTGGGCGCGCACTGCGCCAAGGGCGCGTCGGTGCGCGAGCACGGTCACGGCGAATACCGTCTCAAGACGCCGATGAAACTCGTCAACGGCAAGTACCAGAAGATCCCGTGGAAGCAGGCGCTCGACGAAGTCAGTGCGAAACTGCTCGACATCAAGAAGACGAGCGGACCGGACGCGACGTTCTGGGTCGGATCGTCCAAGCACAACAACGAGCAGTCCTACCTGATGCGCAAGTTCGTGTCGTTCTTCGGCACGAACAACACCGACCACCAGGCACGGATCTGCCACTCGACCACGGTCGCCGGCGTCGCCAACACCTGGGGCTACGGCGCGATGACCAATTCCTACAACGACATGCAGAACACCAGGTGTGCGTTGTACATCGGGTCGAACGCGGCCGAGGCGCATCCGGTGTCGATGCTGCACATGCTCCACGCCAAGGAGAGCGGGGCGAAGATGATCGTGGTCGACCCGCGATTCACCCGCACCGCAGCGAAGGCAGACGAGTACGTACGCATTCGTTCCGGCACCGACATCCCGTTCCTGTTCGGCCTGCTGCACCACGTTTTCAAGAACGGCTGGGAAGACAAGAAATACATCAACGACCGCGTCTATGGCATGGACAAGGTCCGCGAAGAAGTGATGAGCAAGTGGACCCCCGACAAGGTCGAGGAGGCGTGCGGCGTTTCCGAGGCGCAGATGGCGAAGGTCGCCGAGATGATGGCGAAGAACCGCCCCTCGACCCTCGTCTGGTGCATGGGCCAGACCCAGCACACGATCGGCAACGCGATGGTGCGCGCATCGTGCATCGTGCAACTCGCGTTGGGCAACATCGGCGTGTCCGGCGGCGGCGCGAACATCTTCCGCGGCCACGACAACGTCCAGGGCGCGACCGACGTCGGTCCGAACCCCGATTCGCTGCCCGGCTACTACGGTCTGGCCGAAGGGTCGTGGAAGCACTACGCGGCTGTATGGGGCGTCGATTTCGACTGGATCAAGAGCCAGTACGCGCCCGGGCATGATGACCAAGGCCGGCACGACCGTGTCGCGATGGATCGACGCGGTGCTCGAGAAGAACGAGCTGATCGACCAGGACAGCAACGTCAAGGGCGTGATCTTCTGGGGCCACGCGCCGAATTCGCAGTCGCGCGGGCTCGAGATGAAGAAGGCGCTCGACAAGCTCGACCTGCTCGTCGTGATCGACCCGTATCCATCGGCCACCGCCGCGATGGCGGCGATGACCAGCGACACGAAGGACGTCAACCCGAATCGCGCGGTCTACCTCCTTCCCGCGTCCACGCAGTTCGAGACCTCCGGGTCGGTCACCGCGTCGAATCGCTCGATCCAGTGGCGCGAGAAGGTGATCGAGCCGCTGTTCGAGTCGATGCCCGACCACACGCTGATGCAGGCGCTCGCGGACCGGCTCGGCTTCGGCGAGCAGTTCGGCAAGAACTTCAAGATGATCAGCGTCAAGAAACACGGTCTCGACTGGAAGGAGCCTGAACCCGAGTCGATCCTGCGCGAGATCAACAGTGCCGTCTGGACGATCGGCTACACCGGCCAGTCGCCCGAGCGCCTGAAACTGCACATGAAGCACATGAACACCTTCGACGTGAAGTCGTTGCGCGCGAAGGGCGGACCGGCCGACGGCGATTACTTCGGCCTGCCGTGGCCCTGCTTCGGCACCGCGGAACTCAAGCATCCAGGCTCGCCCAACCTGTACGACACGACGCGCCACGTGATGGACGGCGGCGGCAACTTCAGGGCCAATTTCGGCGTCGAACGCGACGGCAAGTCGCTGCTCGCCGAGGACGGTTCGCACTCGGTTGGCGCTGAGATCCCCACCGGCTACCCCGAGTTCGACCACGTGCTGCTCAAGAAGCTCGGTTGGTGGGACGACCTCAGCGACGCCGAGAAAAAGGCTGCCGAAGGCAAGAACTGGAAGACCGATCTCTCGGGCGGCATCCAGCGCGTGGCGATGAAGCACGGCTGCCACCCGTTCGGCAACGCCAAGGCGCGCGCTCTCGTCTGGAACTTCCCCGACCCGGTCCCGATCCATCGCGAGCCGCTCTACGGCAATCGGCCCGACCTGATCGCGAAGTATCCGACGCACGACGACAAGAAGACGTTCTGGAGGCTGCCCACGCTTTTCAAGAGCATCCAGGACAAGAACGTCGCGGACAAGGTGCACGAGAAGTTCCCGATCGTGCTCACCTCCGGGCGTCTGGTCGAGTACGAGGGTGGTGGCGAGGAAACGCGGTCGAACCCGTGGCTGGCTGAGCTGCAACAGGAGAACTTCGTCGAGATCAACCCGAGAGCGGCGAACGATCGCGGCATCCGCAACGGCGAGAACGTATGGGTCAAGACGCCGACCGGTGCGCGCCTGAAGGCGAAGGCGTTGGTCACCGAGCGGGTCGCGGCCGATCACGCCTTCATGCCGTTTCACTTCTCGGGCTGGTGGCAGGGCAAGGACATGAAGGAGTTCTACCCGGACGGCGCGGCCCCGATCGTGCGCGGCGACGCGGTCAACACCGCCACCACCTATGGGTACGACTCGGTGACGATGATGCAGGAGACCAAGACGACGGTCTGCCAGATCGAAAAGTACGTCGCCTGAATCTGATGCAAGCCTAGGAGATCGAAGATGGCTCGAATGAAGTTTCTTTGTGACGCCGAGCGCTGCATCGAGTGCAACGGCTGCGTGACCGCGTGCAAGCAGGAGCACGAAGTGCCCTGGGGCGTGAACCGCCGCCGCGTCGTGACGATCAACGACGGGGTGCCGGGCGAGCGCTCGATTTCGGTCGCGTGCATGCACTGCTCGGACGCGCCGTGCATGGCGGTGTGTCCGGTCGACTGTTTCTACCGTACCGAAGAGGGCGTGGTGCTGCACGACAAGGACCTGTGCATCGGCTGCGGCTACTGCTTCTACGCCTGTCCTTTCGGCGCGCCGCAGTTTCCCCAGGCCGGTGCGTTCGGCGTTGCGCGGCAAGATGGACAAGTGCACGTTCTGCGCCGGCGGCCCGGAGAAGGACGGCAGCGCCGATGAGTTCAAGAAGTACGGTCGCAACCGGCTGGCCGAAGGCAAGCTCCCGGCGTGCGCCGAGATGTGCTCGACCAAGGCGCTGCTGGGCGGCGACGGGGACGTCGTTGCGGACATCTACCGCAATAGGGTGCTCACCCGCGGCAAGGGCGCGGAGGTCTGGGGATGGGGGACGGCCTACGGGCCGGGCAAGCAACCGGGAACCGGTCAACCGGCACAGCCGAAGGGGTGAACATGGCAATCGTACGCATCGCATCGGCGACGCTGGTCGTCGCGCTCGCCGCGCTCGCCGCGGGCTGCGGCGAGAAATCGCAGGATGCTCCGCTGAAGTCAGGAAAGTATCAGGGCAAGCCCGACACGCGACCGTGGGAGGGCGACAAACTCGCGTTCGATTCGGGCAACTTCAAGCGCGGCGACAAGGCCGCATGGGAGTCGGCGCTGAAGGATCGGGCGCAGGCGCAGAACGAGTCCGTCCGCATCAAGTGAGCCGGGAAAGCGGTCGCGTGCGATCGGCGCGCGCCCGCCACCGGATGGAGGAACACAGGTGAAACGAACGATTCGGGCGCTGCTCGTCGCCCTCGGGTTCAGCGCCGCGCTCGCGGCGTCGCAGAGCGCGCTCGCGCAGTCGGGTGGTCCGCAGTCGGCGAATATCTTCGATGCGGCCAAGGAGCAGGTCGAGCGTCAGAACAGCCAACCGTTGAACAACGCGCCGGTCTGGCGCGCGGTCAACAGCGGCGTCGCGCACACGACGAACAATCCGGCGAACGAGGCCGGCGTGCTGATCCAGAGCGAGGGTGAGCAGTGGCGCCAGTTGAGGCCGTCGCTGTACTCGGCTGGCGGGGCGCTTCTCGCGGCGGTGATCGTCCTGCTGATGGCTTTCTATCTGATCCGCGGACCGATCCGGGTCGATGCACCGCTCACCGGCAGGATGATCGAACGCTTCTCGCCGGTCGAGCGGATCGCGCACTGGACCATGGCGATCGCGTTCGTCGTGCTCGGGCTCACCGGCTTGCTGCTCACATTCGGGAAGTACCTGGTGTTGCCGGTGATCGGTTACACGCTGTTCGGCTGGCTCGCGAGCGTCGCGAAGAATCTGCACAACTTCATCGCTCCGGTGTTTCTCGTTTCGATTCCGGTGTTCATCGTGATCTTCGTCCGCGACAACCTGCTGAAGGCTTACGATCTCAAGTGGCTGGCGGCGTTCGGCGGACTGCTCGGCGGCGCAAACCATCCTCCTTCGGGACGCTTCAACGGGGGCGAAAAGGTTCTGTTCTGGGGCCTGGTGTGCCTGCTCTCGATCGTGCTGATCGTCAGCGGCCTGGTGATGCTGTTTCCGAACTTCGAGCAGACGCGCCAGCAGATGCAGTTGGCCAACACGGTGCACCTGATCACCGCGATGCTGGGGATCGCGATGGCGCTCGGGCACATCTACCTCGGAACGATCGGCCAGGTCGGCGCCTACCAGGCGATGCGCGACGGACACGTCGACGAGACCTGGGCGAAGGAGCACCATCCGCTCTGGTACGACGACGCCAAGGCCGCCGGCGTACGCGCTTCGACGGCCTCCGACGAACCCTCGGGCGCACCGGTAGCGGCTGTCGCACCCGGGCATTCCAATTGAAGCGCTGGATCGCAGGAACTGAAGACGACATGATCGGGAAATCGATGGCATTGATGCTCGTGGCCTTCGCCACGGCCACGGCTGGCGTGGCGGTCGCCAAGCTGCCGCCCCCCTCGGACGAGGCCAAGGCGAAAGCTGCCGAAGCGCAGGAAAAGGCCGCCGCTGGCGCCAAGGTTCAGGGCGAGTTGCTTGGCAAGTGGCAGGACATCGCGGTGCAGAAGTACACGGCGAAGATGAAGGGGGGTGCGTCCGGCGCTAAACCCGCGGCGGTCACCAAGTGAGGCAAACCGCCAACCGCGCTGGCAACGATCGCCCGCCCGCCGGCCTGATGCGCCTGGCGCTTGTCGCCGCTGCGGCTGCGCTGCTCGCGTCGTGCGGCGGCGGCGCGCACTGGGGCCCGCACTGGGGGATGGGGCACGCGCCCGGATACGGACCGCGCGCGCCGGCGACGGTGCGCCTGGAGCCGAGAAGCGCCAGCACGGTGAGCGGACGCGTGTGGTTCACGCAAGGCACGCACCACACGATGGCGCACTTCGACGTCTCCGGATTGCGCCCCGGGATCGAGCACGGGATCCACATTCACGAAAAAGGCGATTGCAGCGCTGCCGATGCGGCGAGCGCCGGGGGGCATTTCAATCCGGCAGGACATCCGCACGCCCACTGGCAGGCGGCACAACGCCACAGCGGCGATCTGCCCAACATGCGCGCCGACGCCAACGGTGTCGCGCGCGGCGTGTTCGCGATCGACCCGCTCGACCTCGGCAGCGGCCCCGCGGGAATCCTCGGCCGCAGCGTCGTGGTCCATCGCGACCCGGACGACCATCGCTCGCAGCCGGCCGGCAACTCCGGCCCGCGCGTGGCCTGCGGGGTCATCGCCGGTCGTTGACGCGGCCGCGAGACGCGAACTCTCTCGGTAGAAGACTGCGGCAAGAGACTGCGGCAAGAGACTGCGGCAAGAGACTGCGGCAAGAGACTGCCGCGGCGCGCGCCCGCTCAGGCGCGCGCCGGCCGCGACGCCTGCCTCAGTCCGGTCGCGTCTCGACCTGCATCAACGTCGGCTCGGTCGTCACAACCTTGCGCTTGCGGATCCGCGGCTTCTTCGTGGGCACCGGCTCGACTTCGCCGGTGGTGAATCCGAACTCGCCCTGCTTCGTCTCGACCCATTGCAGCCCGGCGCCGGCAACAATCGATTCCAACTCTTCCTTGGCTTGCGGCTCGGCGGCAGGTGGTGTCGCCGAGGGCGTGCTCGATGACGCGACGCTCGCTGGTCCCTGACGCGACACGGTCGCCGCGTCGGCCGGTGTCGTGCGGCCGACTTCGGAAGCTGCCTCGCCCGGGGAACTGGCGGCGACATTCAACGGAACTTCAGCGGCGACCCGGGCCGGAACTTCGGCAGCGACCTGCGTCGATGCTTCGGCGGCGACCTGCGTCGGTGCTTCGGCGGCGACCTGCGTCGGGGCTTCGGCAGCGACCTGCGTCGGGGCTTCGGCAGCGACCTGCGTCGGGGCTTCGGCAGCGACCTGTGTCGATGCTTCGGCGGCGACCTGCGTCGGGGCTTCGGCAGCGACCTGTGTCGATGCTTCGGCAGCGACCTGCGTCGGGGCTTCGGCTGCGACCTCGGCCGGGGCCTGGGCGGCGATCTTGGCCGGGGCCTGGGCGGCGACCTGTTCCGGAGCTTCGGCTACGGCTTCGGTGGCAGGCGCTTCGATCGCACTGTCCTGCGCGTCGGTATCCAATGTCTCGTCGGAACTGTCGGTCGAAGCGTTCGATTCGTCCGCTGCATCGCCACGATCCGAGCGACCGCGACGGCCGCCGCGACGGCGGCGACGCGGGCGCCGGGTGTCGGAGTCGGCGCCCTGATCGCTCGCCTGGCCCGCTCCTGGGTGCTCGAGTTGCGCTTCAGCCTGCACACCCGGCTCGGTGCCGGTCTGATCGGCGACGGCGCCTTCGTCGAGTGCCGCGACCGTGGCGGCCGCGGCCGGCTCGCTCGCACGCGACTCGCCAGAGCGCGGGCCGCGCGAGCGCCGCTGGCGCGGTTCGCGTGGTTCGCGCTGGACCTGCGCGGAGGCCTCGCCGGCATCGCTCTCGAGCGAGGATTTTGCCGCAGGCTGACGCGCGCCGGTTCCGTCCTCGGCTTGACGCTCTTCGCGACGCGGGCCGCGACTGCGACCGCGTGAATCGCGCGATTCGCGACCGGTTTCATCGCCGCGTCGTCCGCGACCACCGCGGCCGCGCTCGCGGCGCGAGTCGTCCGCGCTGCGCTTCTGCCCGGGTGCTCCCGAAGCCTGGTCGGCTCCGTTGGCCTTGGCGCCGGAAACGCGCGCCGATTCATCGGCCGAAAGCTTGGGCGAGGGGACGATCGTCTCGTTCGCCGCCGCGCGGCGGAACATCTTGAGGATTCGACCAAACAGGCCGTCCGGCGCGGTGAGCGCGGGTGCGCTGGCTGCGGCGTGCTGGGGTGCGGGTGCCGCCGCTGCCGCGGGGGCGCTGACCGGCGCCGGCTGATCCGGCGTCACGCCTTTCACGACGGCCTCCTGGCGCGGCGCCTGCGCGGCGAGTTTGGCGTCGAGGTAGTTGGCTTCCTCGCTCGGGCCGTCTGCGATCGTGTAGCTGGCGCGATAGGTATTGAGGCGCTCGTCGTCGTGGCGCAGACGCTCGAGACGATAGTGCGGCGTCTCGATGTGCCGGTTCGGAATCAGGATGATCTCGATTTTCAGCCGCGCTTCCATCTTCGCGATCTCGCCGCGTTTCTCGTTCAGCAGATAGGTCGCGACCTCGACCGGCACCTGGGCGTGCACGCTGGCAGTGCTCTCCTTCATCGATTCTTCCTGCACGACGCGCAGGACGTGAAGCGCCGAGGATTCGATGTCGCGGATGACGCCCGTGCCGTTGCACCGCGGGCAGGTGATGTGCGTTCCCTCGTTGAGCGCCGGGCGCAGCCGCTGGCGCGACAACTCCATCAGCCCGAAGCGCGAGATCTTTCCGGTCTGCACTCGCGCGCGGTCGTAGTGCAGCGCGTCTTTCAGACGTTGTTCGACCTCGCGCTGGTTCTTGTTGTTCTCCATGTCGATGAAGTCGACCACGATCAGCCCGCCGAGGTCGCGCAGCCGCATCTGCCGCGCGGCCTCGTCCGCCGCTTCCAGGTTCGTGCGTAGCGCCGTCTCCTCGATGTCTCCACCGCGGGTGGCGCGCGCCGAGTTCACGTCGATCGCGACCAGCGCCTCGGTGTGATCGACCACGATCGATCCACCCGAGGGCAACGGGACGATCCGCGAGTAGGCGGTCTCGATCTGGTGCTCGATCTGGAAGCGCGAGAACAGCGGGATGTCGTCGCGATAGCGTTTCACGCGTTCGACGTTGTCGGGCATCACGTGTGCCATGAACTGGCGCGCCTGCTCGCACACGTCTTCGGTGTCGATCAGGATCTCGCCGATGTCGGCGGTGAAGTAGTCGCGAATCGCGCGGATCACCAGGCTCGACTCCTGATAGATCAGGAACGAACCGGTGGCCGAACCGGCGGCGGAATCGACCGCGCGCCAAAGCTGCAGCAGGTAGTTCAGGTCCCACTGCAGCTCTTCGGCGGTGCGCCCGATTCCGGCAGTGCGCGCGATGATGCTCATGCCCGCCGGGATCTCGAGCTGGTCCATCGCGTCGCGCAGTTCCTGCCGGTCCTCTCCTTCGATGCGCCGCGACACCCCGCCGCCACGCGGATTGTTCGGCATCAGCACGAGGTAGCGTCCGGCGAGCGAGATGAAGGTCGTGAGCGCCGCGCCCTTGTTGCCGCGCTCCTCCTTCTCCACCTGCACGACCAGTTCCTGGCCCTCGGACAGGGCGTCCTGGATGCGCGCCCGTCCGGCGTCGGTGCCCTGCTTGAAGTACGACTTCGAGATCTCCTTGAACGGCAGGAAACCGTGGCGCTCCTCGCCGTAGTTGACGAAGCACGCTTCGAGACTGGGCTCGACGCGCGTGATCACGCCCTTGTAGATGTTGCTCTTGCGGGATTCGTGTCCCGCAGACTCGATGTCGATGTCGATGAGTTTCTGTCCATCGACGATCGCGACCCGCAACTCCTCGGCGTGGGTCGCATTGAAAAGCATCCGCTTCATTCGTTCAGCTCCATTGCGCAGCGAAGGCACGGCCTGCACAAGCCGGCGAAACACGCCCGCGAAGGGCGCACGGATGCGAGCGAACGACGGTCAGCGATCGACCGGACGTGCTCTCGAGACGATCGCTCGATGCGAAAGACGGCGCCGTGTCGCCCAGGCGGCTGCAATCGGGCGATCGCGATCACCACTGCCGGGGGGCAGGGCAGGATCGATCGCCGCAGGCGCTGGGTAACGGTGCATTCTTTGATCGGAGCCGGCACCGCTAGGCACCGGCTTGCAGGAAAGTCTGGCTCGGAATCCGCTTGTTCCGCGCTCCCGAGGGACCGGGAGCCGCGTTCAATGTTCTTTTGTCGCCGTAGGGGAACCCGGGATCGATACAATCGAAACCTGCGGCCCATCGGTGGCGGCATATAAAGTATAGCAAGATGAATGCCTTACCGACAAAACCTGTCGTGACGCCTGCACGACCTGCGGTGCCGGGCGACCGTTCGCCGGTACGGATGCTGTCGGTCGACGACGACAGCGGCGCCGGGCAGCGGCTCGACAATTTCCTGGCTCGACACTGCAAGGGCGTGCCCCGCAGCCACCTGTACCAGCTCATCCGCAGCGGCCAGGTGCGGGTCGACGGCAGGCGTTGCCGTGCCGACGACCGCCTCGAGGCCGGCGCCACCGTCCGGGTGCCCCCGATCGTGCACGACGTCGCCCCCGGCGAGTCGCAGCGCAGCGCCCCCCCGGCGCATTTCCCGGTCATCTTCGAGGACGACGAACTGCTGGTGATCGACAAGCCGGCTGGCGTCGCGGTCCACGGCGGCAGCGGTGTGGCGCACGGGGCGGTCGAGCAGTTGCGCGCGGCGGCGCCGAACGCGAAGTTTCTCGAACTCGCGCACCGGATCGACCGCGACACTTCCGGTGTGCTGGTGCTCGCGCGCAAGCGCAGCGCTTTGCTCTCGGTCCATCGGCAGTTGCGCGATCGCCAGGTCGACAAGCGCTATCTGGCGATCGTGCTGGGACGCTGGCCGCTGCGGACCAAGACCTTCGACCAGCCGTTGCAGCGCTACCTGAGCGCCGAAGGCGAGCGCCGCGTGAGGGTGCGGGCCGACGGCCAGGACGCGCTCACCCGGGTCACCGGAGTGCGGCATTTCACCCTGCCGACGTTGGGGATGTTCACGCTGGTCGAGGTGTCGATCGAGACCGGGCGCACGCACCAGATCCGCGTGCACCTGGCGCACGCCGGTTTCCCGATCGCGGGCGATCAGAAGTACGGTGATTTCGAACTCAATCGTGCGCTGCGCAAGGCGGGGCACGACCGGATGTATCTTCACGCGTGGTCGCTGCGAATCCGTCATCCTTCGACCAATCGCGTGCTCGAACTCGTCGCGCCACGGCCCGGCGAGTTCGACATGTTCACCGAGGATCGTCGCGTTCGCTGATCGGCGATCGGGACACATGGGGAGAAGCGGTTGTCCGAAACCTCGTCCGTGCAATTCGACCTGGTCGTGTTCGACTGGGACGGCACGCTGATCGATTCCACCGGCGCGATCACCGAGGCGATCCGGTCGTCGGCGTCCGATCTCGGCCTTCCGGTGCCCTCGCGCGAACGCGCCAGCCACGTGATCGGTCTGGGCCTTCTCGAGGCGATCCACCACGCGGTGCCTGCCATCGTGCGCGAGCAGATACCCGCTTTCGTCGAGCGCTACCGCCACCACTTCCTGCGCCAGGACGCGTTGTTGCTGCCCTTCGAGGGCATCGACGAACTGCTGGCCGAACTCGACACGCGAGGCGCCAAGCTCGCGATCGCGACCGGAAAGTCCCGCGCGGGCCTCGACCGCGCGCTGACGCAGACCGGCTGGGGGCGACGCTTTCGCGCCACGCGCTGTGCCGACGAAGGCGCTCCCAAGCCCGATCCGTGGATGCTGCGCGACCTCTGCGGCGAGCTCGAGATCGACCTCGCGCGCACGCTGATGATCGGCGACACCACCCACGACCTGCGCATGGCGGCGAGCGCGGGCGCGGCAGCGATCGCGGTCACCTATGGCGCGCATCCCGATCACGAACTCGGCGCGCACGACCCGCTCGCGATGGTTTCGAGCGTGTCCGAGTTGCGCGACTGGCTGCTGCCCAGGCTCGGGCTCGATCCGCTCGACGCGAGCGGCGCGGGGGGGCGGTGAACGACCGTGCCGCGGCGATGCACGGCGCGCTTCCGGGCTTGCCGCAGGGATGGGTCTGGAGGGCGGTTTGCGCGTCGGCGCAGCTTGCCGACGGAGGCGACGGCGTGCGCTTCGAGCTCGCCGCCGCCACGCCCGAAGCAGCCTTCGTCGTTCGTTCCGCGGGGCTGGTGCATGCGTACCTGAACCAGTGCCGCCACATCCCGGTCGAACTGGACTGGGAGCCGGGCCGATTCTTCGATTCCAGCGGCCTATACTTGGTCTGCGCGACGCACGGCGCGACCTATCGCGCGAACGACGGCGTCTGCATCGAGGGTCCGTGCACCGGACGGCGCCTGCAGGCGCTCGAGGCGGTCGAGTTCGACGGGGCGGTGTGGGTGGCGATGCAATCGGGGAACGAGTGATGGAACACAGAGACGAGCCCGGCCCGGGCGCGGCGCAGGTGCCCGAGACCGGCGCGGTACCGGCCGACATCCGTGGCGAACCCAGGCTGGATGCGGGGCGCGAAGATCCGAAGCCGGCCGGCGCCGAGGTTTGGGAGCGGCGGGTCCTTCAGGACCTGGTCGCGGCTGCGCTCGACGAGCGTCGCCGAGCCAGGCGCTGGGGCATCTTCTTCAAGTCGATCGGATTCGTCTTCGTCGCGCTGTTCGCGTCGGTGTGGTTCGGCCTGTGGACACCGGGAGGCCCGGGCGCCGAACGGCACACGGCGGTGATCGACATCGCCGGCGTGATCGAAGCCGAAGGCGAGACCTCCGCCGATGCGATCAACGGCGCGCTTCGCGCAGCGTTCGAGGACCGAAGAACGGCGGGTATCGTGCTCAGGATCAACAGCCCCGGCGGCAGCCCGGTGCAGGCCGGAATCATCCACGACGAGATCCGGCGCCTTCGCGCCAGTCATCCCCAGACCCAAGTCTACGCGGTGGTCGAGGAGGTGTGCGCGTCGGGCGGATACTACGTCGCCGTCGCCGCCGACCAGATCCTGGTCGACAAGGCGAGTCTGGTGGGCTCGATCGGCGTCCTGCTCGACGGATTCGGTTTCGTCGACGTAATGGATCGGCTCGGGGTCGAGCGCAGATTGCTCACCGCCGGGGCGAACAAGGGCTTCCTCGACAGTTTCTCGCCAATGGTCGAATCGCACCGCGCGCATGCGCAGACGATGCTCGACGAAATCCATCGACAGTTCATCGACGTCGTGAAGAAAGGCCGCGGCGACCGGCTGAAGGAGACGCCCGAGACCTTCTCGGGAACGATCTGGACCGGCGCGAGGAGCGTCGAGATCGGATTGGCCGACGGCCTGGGAAGCGTGGGCAGCGTGGCGCGAGACCTGGTCAAGGCCGACGCCGTCGTCGATTTCACGCCGCACCGCAGCCTGGCCGAGCGGGTCGCCAAACGTGTAGGCGCGAGCGCGGGCGAGTCGTTGTCGCGCGCGGTGCGCGCCGCGACCGAATCGTTGCGCATGCGTTGAGGACGGTCCCGATCTGCGCGCCGGGCCGGATCTGCGCGCCGGTCCGGACCTGCGCGTCGGTCCGGACCTGCGCGTCGGGCCATGCGGCTAGCGCGTGCGCCCGCGCGCGAGTTGGCGCCGCGCCAGCAGCGCGAAAACCGTCGGCGCCCGGGCGAGCGTCGTCCGGGCCGCTCGCCATTGCTCGACCGAACGCGTCTGGAGGCGTTCCCCAGCGAGGGTCAGCTCGGCAGCGACGGTGAGCATCGTGTCGGTCGCGAGCGTCGCGATCATCGCCTCGAACAATGCCTGGGTGCGATAGGGCGTTTCGATCAGCAGCTGGGTTTCGTCCTCGATTCCCGAGCGACGCTCGATCTCGCGCAGTCGCGTCGCGCGCTGCGCCTCGGCGACGGGAACGTAGCCGACGAAGGCGAATCGCTGGCCGGTGAGCCCGCTTCCCATCAACGCGAGCAGGATCGCGCTGGGCCCGACGAGCGGGACCACGCGCACGCCGCGCGAGTGCGCGAGCGCAACCAGCTCGGCGCCGGGGTCAGCGACGCCGGGGCAGCCCGCTTCCGACATCAGGCCCGCGTCGCGCCCTGCGAGAACCGGAGCGAGCAACCCGGCGAGTTCGGTGTGCGGCGTGCGCAGGTTCAGCGTCCGGATCTCGATCTGCTGGATCGGTCGTCGCAGCGCCAGGCGCCCGAGCACCGCACGCGCGCTGCGCGCGTTCTCCGCGATCAGGTAGTCGAGCCCGATTGCCACTTCGGTCGCGCGCGGCGACAGCGTGCGCGAGGGATCCTCGTCCGGGCCCAGCGGGGCGGGCAACAGGAACAGCGTGCCGGCGCTCACAGCACCGGCCGTCCGGCCTGCGCCAGCAACCCGGTCAGTGCGATCAGCGGTAGCCCCACCAACGCGGTGGGGTCGGGGCAGTCGAGCGATTCGATCAGTGCGATCCCGAGCCCTTCGACCTTGGCCGCTCCCGCGCAGTCGTAGGCTGGTTCGCGCGCGAGGTAGGCTTCGATCGTGCCGCGGTCGAGTACGCGGAACTTCACCAGCGCGTCGACCACCGCCGCGCCTTCGAAACGTGTGGCGCCGACCACGACCGCGACCGCGGTGTGATAGCTGAGCGTGCGCCCGGAAGCGGCGCTCAGCTGGCGCACCGCCGCCGCGTGGCCGCCCGGCTTGCCGATCGCGATGCGCTGGTCGGCGCTCGCGGTCTGGTCGGAGCCGATCACCACCGCGTCCGGGCGCTGCGACGCCACCGCGCGCGCCTTCTCGATCGCCAGCCGCCGCGCGAGCGCACGCGGCGTTTCACCGGGCAGCGCCGATTCGTCGATCGCCGGGACCACCACCTCGAAAGCAATCCCGAGGCGCTCGAGAAGCTCGCGCCTGTAGCGCGAACTCGACGCGAGCACGAGTGGCGCCTGCGCTTGAGGTCGGGGATCTTCGTTCACGGCCCGCTATCATAGCGGGATGGCGCCCCGAACCCGCCCGAGGCAGACGATCGACACGGCCGAGTTCGCTCGCCGGGGAACGAGCGTGCAGGGGGTGGTCGCGGTGCGCGACCTGGGCAGGATGCGCGACATGCTCGCGGGGGAACAAGGCGAGTTGCGTTGGGAGTTGCGCGGCGAGCGCCGCGCGCGCCACGAGGGCGGGCACGACGATTACCTCGCACTCGCGCTCGATGGCGCGGCGCAGCTCGCCTGCGTTCGCTGCCTGCAGCCCGTGACGGTGGAACTGCACGAACGGCGCCTGTACCGGCTGTTCGCGACCGAGACGCAGGCGCTTCGCGAAGACGCCGAGGTCGACGAGTACGACGCGCTGGTGGGCGACGCACGTTTCGACCCGCTGGCGCTGCTCGAGGACGAAGCGATCCTCGCCCTGCCGATCGCGCCGAGGCACGCGCAGTGCCGGCCCGGCGTCGAAATGGGTGCTGCCGCGCCCGAGACGGCCGATCCGGGCGCCGAGCGCGGCAATCCCTTCGCGGTGCTCGCGCGGCTGCGAGAGAGCGACAAAGCGGGCGACAAAGGGGGCGGCAAAGGGAGCTGAATCCGGCGCCTTTGCTTCGCGGGTCGGGCGAATCGGGTCAAACCCTTGATATAATTTCAGATTCAGCATTTTCTCGGAGCCACGAAATGGCCGTCCAACAGAACAAGAAATCGTCGTCCAAGCGCGGCATGCACCGCGCCCACGATTTCCTCGGTACTCCGCCGATTGCCGTCGAACCGACCACCGGCGAGCCGCACCTGCGCCACCACGTCAGCCCGACCGGCTTCTACCGCGGCAAGAAGGTCCTCAAGACCAAGGGCGACGAGTAAGTCGGCTGGTCCGATCCGCCGCGCCGATGAGCGTCAGGATCGCGATCGATTGCATGGGCGGCGACCACGGTTTGCCGGTCACCGTGCCGGCGGCCCTGTCGTTCCTGTCGCATGAGCCCGAAGTACGCCTGCTGCTGGTCGGGCGTGAACACGAGCTTCGAGCCGCGCTCGCCAAGGCCGGAGCCGGCGATCATCCTCGAATCGAGGTGCGCAATGCCACCGAGGTCGTCGGCATGGACGAGGCGCCGGCCAGCGCGTTGCGTGGCAAACGCGATTCGTCGATGCGCGTCGCGATCGAGGCGGTCAAGGCGGGTGACGCGCAGGCCTGCGTGAGCGCCGGCAACACCGGGGCGCTGATGGCAACCGCGCGCTTCGTTCTTCGAATGCTCGAAGGAATCGATCGGCCGGCGATCGCCGCACCGCTGCCGAACCAGCGCGGCGGCGTCACCACCGTGCTCGACCTCGGCGCGAACGTGGACTGCGAACCGACCCACTACCTGCAGTTCGCGATCATGGGTGCCGCGCTGGTCTCGGCGCTCGAAGGACGCGAACGCCCCAGCGTGGGCCTGCTCAACATCGGCGAGGAGGCGATCAAGGGCAACGAAGTCGTCAAGCAGGCCGGAGAGTTGCTGCGCGCCAGCGGGCTGAACTTCCACGGCAACGTCGAGGGAGGCGACATCTACGCGGGCACCACCGACGTGGTCGTCTGCGACGGATTCGTCGGCAACGTCGCGCTCAAGACTTCCGAAGGCCTGGCGCGGATGCTCACCGAATTCATCCGCGAGGAGTTCACGCGCAACCTGTTCACCCGCCTGGTCGCATTCGCCGCGCTCCCGGTGCTCGGGCGTCTGCGCCGGCGAGTCGACCACCGCCGCTACAACGGCGCGAGCCTGGTCGGCCTGCGGGGAATCGTCATCAAGAGCCACGGCGCGGCCGATCCGGTCGCTTTCGAGTCAGCGCTGCGGCGTGCCTACGACGCCGCGCACAACGGCCTGATCTCGCGCATCGGTCAAACCCTGCCGCTGGTGGGAAATTTGCGCAACCCCGCCACGCCTGGCGCGGTCGCCGCAGCGCCAGCCTGACGGCGCGGGCGACGCGAGACTACGATGCAGCGTTACACGAGGATCGTCGGCACCGGAAGCGCGCTGCCCGAGCGGCTCGTCAGCAACGAGCAGCTCGTGCGCGAACTCGCGCAACGCGGGGTGGAGACCTCCGACGAGTGGATCGTCGCGCGCACCGGAATCCGCCAGCGCTACCTCGCGCCGCCCGAGGTCTCGAGCAGCATGCTCGGCGCCGAGGCGGCTCGGGCCGCGCTGCGCGCCGCCGGGGTCGAAGCCGGCTCGATCGACCTGATCATCGTCGCGACATCCACGCCGGACTACGTTTTTCCCAGCACTGCGTGCCTGATCCAGAAGTCGCTCGGGATCGCCGGATGCCCGGCGTTCGACGTGCAGGCGGTGTGCAGCGGGTTCGTCTACGCGATGGCGACCGCGGACGCGATGATCCGTACCGATATGGCCACCGCGCGCGCTGGTGATCGGCACCGAGGTGTTTTCGCGCATCCTCGACTGGAGCGATCGCGGTACCTGCGTTCTGTTCGGCGATGGCGCCGGTGCGGTCGTGCTCGCGGCCGACTCGGTGCCGGGGATCCTCGCTTCGAAGCTCCACGCCGACGGACGCCACGAGCAGATCCTGCGCACCGCGGGTCACGTGAGCGGCGGCGGGATCACCGGTCACCCGTTTCTCACGATGGACGGCCCGGCCGTGTTCAAGCTCGCGGTGAGCGTGCTCGACTCGGTCGCACGCGAGGTCGTCGACGCTGCCGGCCTGTCGCTTGCCGACGTCGACTGGTTGATCCCGCACCAGGCCAACGTGCGCATCCTCCACGCCACCGGACGCAAGCTCGGATTGCCCGCCGAGCGAGTCGTGATCACGGTAGATCGGCACGCGAACACCTCGGCCGCGTCGGTGCCGCTCGCGCTCGACACGGCGATCGGCGACGGGCGCGTCCGTCCCGGTCACCGGGTGATGATGCAGGGCGTGGGGGGCGGCTTCACCTGGGGAGCCGTGCTCGCGGTCATCTGAGCGCTTCGATGGTCATCCTGAACAACCGTACAAGGAGCGTTCCCTGATGTCGTTGGCGTTCGTCTTCCCGGGGCAGGGCTCGCAGGCGGTGGGAATGCTCGACGCGTTCGCCGCAGACGCCACGGTCGCGGCCGTTCTGAGTCAGGCCGACGCGTCGCTGGGTGAGCCGCTGTCGCAGCTGATCGCGAACGGTCCGGCCGAGCAGCTCGGACTCACCGTGAACACGCAGCCGGCGATGCTGGTCGCCTCCTACGCCTGCCTGGCGGCGTGGCGCGCCGCCGGCGGCGCCGAACCCGCTGCGGTCGCCGGCCACAGCCTGGGCGAGTACACCGCGCTGGTGGCGGCCGGGGTAATCGACTTCTCCGATGCGGTGCCTCTGGTGCGATTGCGCGCGACGGCCATGCAGCAAGCCGTCGCCGTCGGGGTCGGTACGATGGCGGCGATCCTGGGTCTGGACGACGATTCGGTGGTTCGGGCATGTCGGCTGGCGCGCGAAGGCCACCCGGGCGAGGTCGTCGAACCGGCCAATTTCAATGCGCCCTCGCAGGTCGTGATCGCCGGGCACACCGGCGCGGTCGAGCGCGCCTGCCAGCATGCCAAGGCGCTGGGCGCCAAGCGCGCCGTGCTGCTCTCGGTGTCGGCGCCGTTTCACTCGTCGCTGCTCGAAGCGGCCGGGCCCTGTCTGGCGCGTGCCCTGTCGGCGATCGCGCTGCGTGCGCCGCAAATGCCGCTGGTCAACAACGTCGACGCTGCGATCGAGACCCGGCCCGAGCGCATCGCGGACGCGCTGGTTCGTCAATCCTTTTCGCCGGTTCGCTGGGTCGAGGTGGTGCGAAAGCTGCGCGAACTCGGGGTCACGCGCGTGATCGAGTTCGGCCCCGGCAAGGTACTCTCGGGCCTGGTGGGGCGGATCGACCGCGAGATCGCGACGGCGGCGGTCTACGACCCCGCTTCGCTAGCCGCCGCGCTCGGGGAGAACAGATGATCGATTCGCCCACGGCCACGCCGCTTCAGGGCCAGGTCGCGCTCGTTACCGGAGCGTCGCGCGGGATCGGGCGCGCGATAGCGCTCGAGCTCGGACGGCAGGGCGCGACCGTGATCGGGACGGCCACCAGTGAGGACGGCGCCGGCGCGATCACCGAAACCCTGCGCGGCGCTGCGATCGATGGGCGCGGCGCGAAGCTCGACGTGCTCGACGCGCCCGGCTGCCGGGCGCTGGTCGAGGCGATCCAGTCGGGCGAGGGACCGGTCACGATCCTGGTCAACAATGCCGGAATCACCCGGGACAACCTCGCGATGCGAATGAAGGACGAGGACTGGGACGCGGTCCTGCAGACCAACCTCGGCGCGGTGTTCCGGATGTCGCGGCTGGTGATGCGCGCGATGATGAAAGCGCGTTACGGTCGCATCGTGAACGTGACTTCGGTGGTCGGCTCCAGCGGCAACGCCGGCCAGGCCAACTACGCCGCCGCCAAGGCCGGCGTGGCAGGAATGAGCCGTGCACTCGCGGCCGAACTGGGCAGTCGCAACGTCACCGTGAATTGCGTCGCCCCGGGTTTCATCGACACCGACATGACGCGCGCGCTCACCGAGGCCCAGACCGCGGCGCTGATGCAGACCATTCCGCTGGGCCGCCTCGGACAACCCGAGGACGTCGCGGCCGCCGTGGCGTTTCTCGCGAGCCCGCGGGCCGCCTACGTGACCGGCGCGACACTTCACGTCAACGGCGGGATGTACATGCAATAGCATCGCACTGGACACCGGGCGATGCCCCGATCGGATGCGGCGTTGCGCTTAGGCCGTTCGGGGATTTGGTCGCCATGGCGGCGGCTGCTGATAAAATCCGTGCCCGTCGCCTCGTCGAATGCTTCGGTCGCGTGCGAAGAAGGATCACAACCATGGGTGCCGGCCACCGAGCCGATGTCCGAATTGAGGAGTCTCACGAATGGAAAGCATCGAACAGCGTGTGCGCAAGATCGTCGCCGAACAGCTCGGCGTGAACGAGGCCGACATCAAGAACGAGTCGTCCTTCGTCGACGATCTGGGCGCCGATTCGCTCGACACCGTCGAACTGGTCATGGCGCTGGAGGACGCATTCGAAACCGAGATTCCCGACGAAGAAGCGGAGAAGATCACCACGGTCCAGCAGGCGATCGACTACGTCACTTCGCACAGCAAGGGCTGATGCCCGGCGCCCGGGGAAATCCGTGAGTCGCCGCCGCGTCGTGATCACCGGTCTGGGCCTGATCAGCCCAGTGGGCAACGACATCGAGACCGGCTGGTCGAATCTGGTCGCCGGCAAGTCCGGCATCGACCGGATCACGCGTTTCGACGCGTCGGCGTTCAGCGCGCAGATCGCCGGCGAGGTCAAGGGATTCGACGTCTCGACCTACATGCCGGCCAAGGAGGCGCGGCATTTCGATACTTTCATCCACTACGGAATCGCCGCCGGCGTCGATGCGCTGCGCGACAGCGGCATCGTGATCGACGAGAGCAATGCCGAGCGGATCGGCGCGATCGTCGGTTCGGGTATCGGCGGATTGCCGCTGATCGAGGAGAACCACGCCGACTATGCCAAGCGCGGTCCGAGGCGTATCTCGCCATTCTTCGTTCCCGGTTCGATCATCAACATGGTTTCCGGCCAGTTGTCGATCATGCTCGGGCTCAAGGGGCCGACCTTCGCGATCGTCTCGGCGTGCACGACCGGCACGCACTCGATCGGGGAGGCCGCGCGCCTGATCGAGTACGGCGATGCGGACGTCATGCTCGCCGGTGGCGCCGAAGCGACGGTCTCGCCGCTCGGTGTCGGCGGGTTCGCGTCGATGCGCGCGCTGTCCACGCGCAACGACGACCCGGCAACGGCCAGCCGCCCCTTCGACAAGGACCGCGACGGATTCGTGCTCGGCGAGGGGGCAGGGGTGATCGTTCTCGAGGAGTTCGAGCGCGCGCGCAAGCGAGGCGCGAAGATCTACGGCGAGTTGATCGGTTTCGGAATGAGTTCGGACGCGTTTCACATGAGCGCACCGAGCGACGACGGCGAAGGCCCGGCGCGCGGCATGCTCAATGCGCTGCGCAAGGCCGAGATCAACCCGGATCAGATCCAGTACCTGAACGCGCACGCGACGTCCACGCCGCTGGGCGACATCGCCGAGACCCGCTCGATCAAGCGCGCGCTCGGCGAATACGCGACCAAGGTCGTCGTCAACTCGACCAAGTCGATGACAGGGCACCTGCTGGGTGCGGCGGGGGGCGTCGAGGCGGTGTTCACGGCGCTCGCGCTCCATCACCAGGTATCGCCGCCGACGATCAACATCTTCGAGCAGGACGAGCTCTGCGATCTCGACTACTGCGCCAACCAGGCGCGCGAGATGCGCATCGACGTCGCGCTATCGAACTCGTTCGGGTTCGGCGGCACCAACGGCACGCTGGTGATGCGCCGGGTCTGATCGCGGTCGCCGCGGTGTCGCTCGCTTTCGAGTTGCAGGCCGGGCCGACGTCGCGGCTTCGCAGGGCGGTCCTGGGGCTGTACCTGTTCGCCGCCGGGTCGATCGTGGCGAGCCTCGTGCTGGTGCTCCGATCGCTGCAATCGCCGGGGGCGGAAGTACTGGGCGCATCGACGCTGGCCGCGGCGGTGCTGCTCGCCGCACTCGCCTGGTCGTTCGTGCGCACCGTGCGTCGCGGCGCCAAGGGGACGCTGTCGGTCAAGCCCGACGGGGCGGCCACGTGGAGGGGCGAGTCCGATTCCGGCGAGTTCGCGGCGAACGCGGTACGATGGTTCAGCGTGGCCGGTCTGGCGTGGATCGAGGCAACGAGCGGATCGCGGCGCCTGCTGCTGCTGTCAGGCCGCGATCGTTGCGGCGACCGAGAGTGGGCGCAACTTAATCGATGGCTCAGATGGCTCGAGCGCGGCAGGCAGACTTGAATCGCGGTCCGCGCGCCCAGATATCGGGAGCAGGACGTGCGGTGGGGTTTCGCCCTGCACCGGCCGGAATTCATTCGATGTGAGAGGTCAGGGACCGATGAAAAGAGTTTTGCCGATCGTGGCGCTCGCACTTGCGCTGGTGGCGGGCGCCGCGCCGCAGCATGGTGCCGCGCAGTCGCGCGAGCTCCCCGATTTCGCCGATCTGGTCGAGAAAGCGGGGCCTGGGGTCGTCAACATCAGGACCGTCGAGCGTGCGCGCCAAGGGCAGGGGGTGCCGCAGCTGCCCGAAGGGATCGACGAGAACGATCCGTTCTACGAATTCTTCAGACGCTTCTTCCCGCCGCGCCAGCAGCCCGGGCCGCGGGGCCGAGGCAATGGCGAGGAGGTTCCGCGCGGCGTCGGATCGGGCTTCATCGTGTCGGGCGACGGATTCGTGCTCACCAACCACCATGTCGTCGACGGCGCCGACGAGATCTACGTCACGCTCACCGACAAGCGCGAGTTCAAGGGAAAGCTGATCGGCTCCGACCGTCGGACCGACATCGCGCTCGTCAAGATCGAGGCCGGCAACCTGCCCAAGCTCACAATCGGCGATTCGCGCCGGATTCGCGTCGGCGAATGGGTGGTGGCGATCGGTTCGCCGTTCGGCCTCGAGAACACCGTCACCGCGGGAATCGTCTCGGCCAAGGGCCGCGACACCGGCGACTACCTTCCGTTCATCCAGACCGACGTAGCGGTCAACCCCGGCAACTCCGGCGGTCCGCTGCTGAACATGCGCGGCGAGGTGATCGGGATCAATTCGCAGATCTACAGCCGCACCGGCGGGTTCATGGGCATCTCGTTCGCGATCCCGATCGACGAGGCGATGCGCGTCGCCGATC
The DNA here is from genome assembly GCA_963696745.1 of uncultured beta proteobacterium. Lineage (GTDB taxonomy): Bacteria > Pseudomonadota > Gammaproteobacteria > Burkholderiales > Burkholderiaceae_E > Quisquiliibacterium. The sequence continues at coordinate 92,752 of CAVOLL010000010.1, read as the reverse complement.
AGCTCAAGGCCACCGGAAGGGTCGTGCGCGGTCGCATCGGCGTGGGGATCGCCGAGGTCACCAAGGACGTCGCCGAGCCGCTCGGATTGCCGGCGGCCACCGGCGCGCTGGTGCGCAGCGTCGAGAGCGGGGGGCCCGCCGATCGCGGCGGCGTCGAGGCGGGGGACATCATCCTGCGCTTCAACGGCCAGCAGATCGAGAAGGCGAGCGACCTGCCGCGCATCGTCGGCGCGACCCGACCCGGGTCGGCGGCAACGCTTCAGGTCTGGCGCAAGGGCGCGACGCGCGACCTGCAGGTCACGATCGTCGAGATGCAGGCCGAGCGTTCGCCCCGTGCGAGCCGCGGACCGGGCGGCGACGCCCCGACCCCGGCGCCGGCCGTGGCCAACGCTCTGGGCCTCGTGGTGTCCGACATCCCGGACGATCGCAAGGCGCAGCTCAAGATCAAGAACGGCGTGGTGGTCGATTCGGTCGACGGGGCGGGCGCGCGCGCCGGCCTTCGTCCGGGCGACGTGGTGATGTCGCTGAACAACCAGGACGTGACCAGCACCCGGCAGTTCAACGAACTGGTCGCACGGCTCGATCGCGGCAAGACCCACGTGCTGCTGGTGCGCAGGGGCGACAGCGCGTCGTTCGTGCCGATCCGGCCGACGCCGCCGGCGGCGCGCTGACGATCCGGTAAAATGTGTCTGCGAGGCGCCCTGGGGCGCCTCTCTTGGCGCTTTGACGCGCCCGCACTGGCGCCCGAGCGCGTCGCAACCAATGGCGCCCGTAGGCGCCGAGCCGAGCGCGCCGTCGCGCAGCCCGGCCCATCGGTAGATGGGCTGCGCCACGACGGTGCCGGAGTCTATGCAACAGATCCGCAACTTTTCGATCATCGCGCACATCGACCATGGCAAGTCGACCCTCGCCGACCGTCTGATCCAGCGTTGCGGGGGTCTGTCGGACCGCGAGATGGCCGAGCAGGTCCTCGACTCGATGGACCTCGAGCGCGAGCGTGGCATCACGATCAAGGCACAGACCGCGACGCTCGAGTTCACCGCGCGCGACGGCAAGGCGTACATGCTCAACATGATCGACACGCCCGGGCACGTCGATTTCTCCTATGAAGTGAGCCGGTCGTTGTCGGCCTGCGAAGGAGCGCTGCTCGTGGTCGACGCGACCCAGGGCGTCGAAGCGCAGACGGTGGCCAATTGCTACACCGCGATCGATCTCGGCGTCGAGGTGGTTCCGGTTCTCAACAAGATGGACCTGCCCTCGGCCGACCCGGAGACTGCGGCGCGCGAGGTCGAAGACGTGATCGGAATCGACGCGAGCGACGCGATCCGCATCAGCGCCAAGACGGGCCAGGGCATCGACGAGATCCTCGAGGCGATCGTCGCCCGGATTCCGGCGCCCAAGGGCGACCCGGACGCGCCGCTGCAGGCGCTGGTGATCGATTCCTGGTTCGACAACTACGTCGGCGTCGTGATGCTGGTGCGCGTGTTCAGCGGTACGCTGCGGCCGCGCGACCGCATCCGGTTGATGGCCACCGGGGCCATGCACGGCTGCGACCAGGTCGGGATCTTCACGCCGAAGTCGATCCAGCGCGAGGAGTTGTCGGCCGGGCAGGTCGGATTCGTGATCTCCGGGATCAAGGAACTCAAGGCCGCCAAGGTCGGCGACACCGTCACGCACGCCAACGCCCCGGCAAGCGCTGCGCTGCCCGGTTTCAAGGAGATCAAGCCCTCGGTGTTCGCCGGCCTGTACCCGGTCGAGGCGAATCAGTTCGAGGCGATGCGCGAGGCGCTGGAAAAGCTGCAACTCAACGACGCTTCGCTGCAGTTCGAACCCGAGGTTTCGCAGGCGCTGGGATTCGGCTTTCGCTGCGGTTTCCTCGGTCTGCTGCACATGGACATCGTGCAGGAGCGGCTCGAGCGCGAGTTCGACATGGACCTGATCACCACCGCGCCGACCGTCGTGTACGAGGTCCTGACGAACGACGGCGCGGTGCTGCGGGTCGAGAACCCGGCCAAGCTGCCCGATCCGGCGAAGGTCGCCGAGATCCGCGAGCCGATCGTGACGGTCACCGTGTTCGTGCCGCAGGAGTATGTCGGCAACGTGATCACGCTGTGCACCGGCAAGCGCGGCGTGCAGACCAACCTCGCCTACCACGGCCGCCACGTGCACATCACCTACGAACTGCCGATGAACGAGATCGTGCTCGATTTCTTCGACAAGCTGAAGTCGACCTCGCGCGGCTACGCGTCGATGGACTACGAGTTCAAGGAGTATCGCGCCTCGGACGTGGTCAAGCTCGACATCCTGGTCAACGGCGAGAAGGTCGACGCGCTGTCGTTGATCGTGCATCGCAGCGTTGCGCAGAGTCGGGGCAGGGAGGTGGCCGCGAGGATGCGCGCGCTGATTCCGCGGCAGATGTACGACGTTGCGATCCAGGCCGCGATCGGCGCGCACATCATCGCGCGCGAGAACGTCAAGGCGCTGCGCAAGAACGTCCTCGCCAAGTGCTACGGCGGTGACATCACGCGCAAGAAGAAGCTGCTCGAGAAGCAGAAGGCCGGCAAGAAACGCATGAAGCAGGTCGGCACGGTCGAGATACCGCAGGAAGCCTTCCTGGCGGTGCTCCAGGTCGGCGATCGCTGAACCGACGGAGCCCAACGTGAACGAGAGTACGTCCGTGAACTTCGCACTGATCCTGCTGCTGCTGCTGCTGGTCACGCTCGCCGCCTGGCTCGCCGAGCGCTTCGTGTTCCTTCCCGGCAGGCGCCGCGAGGCCGAGAGCCGGGCGATCGAGTTCGATCGCAGCCAGGCCACCCTGCCGGCGCACCAGCGTGCCTCGGACCCGGCGGCGGCGCGCTACGCCGTGGTCGAATCGGCGCTGCGCCAACCCTGGTGGCTCGAGTACACCGCGGGGCTGTTTCCGGTGATCGCGGTCGTGTTCGTGTTGCGCTCGTTCGTCGTCGAGCCGTTCAAGATCCCCTCCGGATCTATGATTCCGACGCTGCTCGTCGGCGACCTGATCCTGGTCGACAAGTACAGCTACGGCGTGCGCCTGCCGGTCGTGCACACCAAGATCCTCGATATCGGCTCGCCGCAACGCGGCGACGTGATGGTGTTCAGATTCCCGCGCGACCCGTCGATGGACTACATCAAACGGGTGGTCGGACTGCCCGGCGACACCGTTTCGTACCTGGACAAGCGCCTGCGCATCAACGACCGCGAGGTGCCGCTCCAGGCGGCCGGCGAATACTACGACGGCGAGCGTCTGACCTACTCCCCACAATATTCAGAGAAGTTGGGAGCTTTGGATCATAAGATATTGACAGAATTGGAAAAACCGTCTTTCATTTCGGCAGTGGAGGCGTTCCCGCACCGGGATCGCTGCGAGTACCTGAGCAACGGAGTGCGCTGCGTCGTGCCCCCGGATCACTTCTTCGTGATGGGCGACAACCGCGAGAACAGCCTCGACAGTCGCTACTGGGGGTTCGTCCCTGAAAGCAATATCGTCGGCAAGGCATTCTTCATCTGGATGAACTTCGGCGACATCAAACGCATCGGACGGTTCCATTGATGAAAACACTCGATTCGATCCAGTCGCCGCGAGGACAACGCGGGCTGAGCCTGTTGGGCATGCTGCTGTTCGCGATCGTGGCCGTCACGGTGGTCGTGATCGGCATGCGCATCCTGCCGTCGGCGCTCGAGTACATGGCCGCCAAGCGCGCGATCACGCGGGTCGCGAGCTCGGGCGAAACCAACCCGATCGAGATCAGGCGCTCGTTCGACCGGATCGCCGCGGTCGACGACATCGTGTCGATCGGCGCGAAGGACCTGCAAGATCGAGCGCGACGGCAACTTCGTGCGGGTGAGTTTTCGCTACGAGAAGCGCATGCCGCTGTTCGGCCCGGCCAGCCTCGCTGCTCGACTATCAGGCGAGCGCCCCGTGACACGGTGCGATCAGATGAGCCTCGACGCGCTGCAGCAAAGACTGGGGTATGTCTTTCGCGATCCGCGCGCTGCTGGCTCAGGCGCTGACGCACCGCAGTCACGGAAAGCACAACAACGAGCGCCTCGAGTTCCTCGGCGACAGCGTGCTCAACTGCGTCGTCGCGGCGCTGCTGTTCGACACCTTCGGCCGGATCGACGAGGGCGACCTGTCCCGGCTGCGCGCGAATCTGGTCCGCCAGCAATCGCTCTACGAAATCGCGCAACGGCTCGAACTGAGCCAGCACCTGCTGCTGGGCGAAGGCGAGTTGAAGAGCGGCGGGTTCCGCCGCCCGTCGATCCTCGCCGACACGCTCGAGGCGATCTTCGGTGCGGTGTTCCTCGATGTCGGGATTCGACGCCGCGCGCGCGCTGATCGGGCGCGCTCTACGCGCCGGTGCTCAAGTCGGTCGATCCGCAGGACGCTGGGCAAGGACGCCAAGACGCTGTTGCAGGAGCACCTGCAGGGGCGTCGCCAGTCGCTGCCGGTCTACACGGTGGTCGCGACGCACGGCGCCGCGCACAATCAGCAATTCGAGGTGGCCTGCGCGGTGCCCAAGCTCGGCGATCGAGGTGCTCGGGAGCGGCGCGAGCCGTCGCACGGCAGAGCAGGCGGCGGCGAAACTCGCCCTCGAGCGGATACAGACCCTCGCCCCGGCTCCGGCGCGGCGCGCGCGAAGCGCGTCGGCCGCGACGCCCGCGCCGGCGACGCCCGCCCGGAGCGCGCGCGACGATCGGGGCGACGCCTCGGCCAGATCGGGCGCGCGGATCTCCTGATGGGCGAGGCGCAGGCGCCGCGCGCCGCCGGCGGGCGGCGCCACCGCTGCGGTTACGTCGCGATCGTCGGGCGCCCGAACGTCGGCAAGTCCACGCTCGTGAACCGACTGATCGGGCACAAACTGTCGATCACCTCGCACCGCGCGCAGACCACCCGCCACAGGATCCTCGGGGTCCTGAGCCGTGACGACGCACAATTGCTGATACTCGATACCCCGGGGATGCAGGACAGCGCGAGCGGAGCATTGAACCGGATGCTCAACCGCACCGCGCGACAGGTGTCCGAGGACGCCGATGTGGTGGTGATGGTGTGCGACGCGGCGCGCTGGACCGCCGCGGACGAGTCGCTGGCGCGGGCACTACCGACCGATCGGCCGGTGTTGCTCGCGGTCAACAAGGTCGACCGGGTCGCCGACAAAACGCAGCTGTTGCCGATGATCGAGCGCGCCAGCCGCTCGAGGGAATTCGCCGAGATCGTGCCGATCAGCGCGCGCAACGGTCACCAGGTCGGTCGACTCGCCGACCTGTGCGCCGAGCGGCTTCCGCAAGCCGAGGCGATGTTCGAGCCCGACGCGCTCACCGACCGCAGCGAACGTTTCCTCGCCGCGGAACTGATCCGCGAGAAGCTGTTCAGGCTGCTCGGCGACGAACTGCCGTACGCGAGCACGGTGGAGATCGAGCAGTACGAGGAAACCCCGAAACTGAGACGGATCCACGCGGCGATCCTGGTCGAGCGCGAGGCTCAGAAGGGCATCGTCGTGGGCGCCGGCGGGGCGCGGATCAAGCGCATCGCGACCGAGGCACGCCTCGACCTGGAGCGGATGACCGGGACGCGTGTCTACCTGGAACTGTTCGTCAAGGTCCGCAGCGGTTGGGCCGACAACGAGCAGAGCCTGCGCGCCTACGGCTACGAGTAAGCCCGACGGATGACCCGCACCAGCAACGAACCGGCATTTCTGCTGCACGCGACGCCGTATCGGGAAACGAGCCTGATCGTCGACCTGTTCACCCGCGACTACGGGCGTGTCGCCGCGATCGCGAAAGGCGCGAAGCGTCCGCGCTCGGCGCTGCGGGCGGTGTTGCTGCAGTTCCAGCCGCTCAGCGTCTCGTTCTCCGGGCGCGGCGAACTGCGCACGCTCACCGCGGCGGAATGGGCCGGTGGCGCGGTGTCGCCGCGCGGGAGACGCGTTGCTGTATGCGTTCTACCTGAACGAACTGCTGGTGCGATTGCTGCCGCGCGAGGACTCGCATCCGGTACTGTACGATGCCTACTGCGAGGCGATCGCGGCGCTGTGCTCGCCACGCCCCGTTCGACGAGACGCTTCGCCGCTTCGAGTGGAGGATGCTGCGCGAGATCGGCTATGCGCCCGACCTGCGCAACGACTCGACGCGTCGCGTCCGATCGAAGCGCAGCGCGACTACCGACTGGTCGCCGGGCGAAGGCTTCGTCCTGGTCGCCGGCGAGCCCGCGGCGGGCGCAGGGGCACGAAAGGGGTACCGTGCGCGGCGCAACGCTTCTTGGGCTCGGGCGCAGGGCGAATCGATACTCCGAACGGCCGTTCGCAGGCAAAATACCTGACCCGCGCGATCCTGGCACATCACCTCGACGGGGTCGTGCTCAAGACGCGTCAGATCCTGATCGACCTGCAGAAACTCTGAAACGCTCCATCCGATGATCGAACTCGGCGTCAACATCGACCACGTCGCCAGCGTGCGCCAGGCGCGGCGTACCTACGAACCGGACCCGGTCTGGGCGGCCGTCGAGGCGCACCTCGGCGGGCGCCGACGGCATCACGGTGCACCTGCGAGAGGATCGCCGCCACATCCAGGACCAGGATGTGCGGCGCCTGCGTGAGCTGACCCACATCAAGCTCAACCTCGAGATGGCGGCAACCGACGAGATGCTCGCGATCGCGTGCGAGATCGGCCCGGAAATGGCGATGCTGGTGCCCGAGGGGCGGCACGAAGTCACCACCGAAGGCGGGCTGGACATCGTCGCGCAGCAGGCGCGGATCGGGGCGGTGGTGGCGAAGCTCGCCGACGCCGGCATCGTGACCAGTGTGTTCATCGACGCGGATCGCAGGCAGGTGGACGCGGCCGCGCGCGCCGGTGCGAAGGTCTGCGAGGTGCACACGGGCCCGTACGCGCTCGCTTTTCATTCCCGCGGCCGCGACGCCGAGTCGCCCGCCGTGGTCGCGGAACTGGACCGGATCCGCACGGCCGGGGAGGCGATTCGCGCCGCCGGGATGCGCTTCAACGCAGGGCACGCGCTGAACTACTTCAACGTCCAGCCGGTGGCAGCCCTCGCGGGGGTTCGCGAACTGCACATCGGTCACGCGATCGTCTCGCGCGCGCTGTTCGTCGGCCTGCGCGAGGCGGTTGGCGAGATGAAGCGCCTGATCCGGGAGGGGGCCGCCGCGTGATCTACGGCATCGGTACCGACGTGGTGCTGGTGCGACGCATCGAAGTGCTGCTCGATCGATATGGCGAGCGATTCGCGCGTCGCGTGCTGGGCCCGCAGGAACTCGCCGAGTACCAGCGCCGAGCTGGCCGGGGTGCGCACGGCGCCGGCTACGCGGCGCGCTACCTCGCGAAACGATTCGCGGCGAAGGAAGCGTTCTCCAAGGCGCTTGGCCTCGGGCTGCGCGGGCCGATGACGCTGCTCTCGCTGCAGATCCTCAACGATCCGCGCGGCAAGCCGGTCGCGGTGGCGCGCAAGGCGCTGGAGCCGTACCTGCGCACGCGCCGACTGGTGGCACACGTGTCTTTGAGCGACGAAGTCGACAGTGCGATGGCGTTCGTGATCATCGAGCGCGAAAATGAAATGGGAGAAATGCAATGAACCCCCCGACGACCGGACCGGTCATCCTCGACGTCAGCGGCACCGAACTCGCCGGAGAGGACATCGATCGTCTCAGCCACCCGCTGGTGGGCGGCGTGATCCTGTTCGCGCGAAACTTCGAGTCCAGGGCGCAACTCGCGGCGCTTTGCCGCCAGATCCACGCGCTGCGCCATCCGCCGCTGCTGATCTGCGTCGATCACGAAGGCGGTCGGGTGCAGCGGTTTCGCGAAGGCTTCAGCAAGATCGAGCCGATGCGCGACGTGGGCAAACTGTGGGATCGCGACCCGCTCGCGGCCTGCAAGCGCGCGACCGAAATCGGTCACACGATCGGTTCCGAATTGCGCGAGGTGGGCGTTGACCTGAGCTTCGCTCCAGTGCTGGACCTCGATCACGGACCCTCGGGCGTGATCGGCGACCGCGCGCTGCACCGCGATCCGCGGGTGGTGACGCTGCTCGCCAAGAGCATCAACCACGGGCTGCTCCTCGCGGGAATGGCGAATTGTGGCAAGCACTTTCCCGGTCACGGCTACGTGCGCGCCGACTCGCACACCGAGGTGCCGACCGACGATCGCGACCTCGCCACGATCCTGGCCGACGACGCGGCGCCGTACCCGTGGCTGGGCGAGGCGCTCGCCGCGGTGATGCCGGCGCACGTCGTCTATTCGAAGGTCGATCCGCTGCCCGCGGGTTTCTCGCGGCGCTGGCTGCAGACGATCCTGCGTCGCAGGCTCGGCTTCCGCGGCATGGTGTTCAGCGACGACCTGACGATGGAAGGCGCGGCGGTGGTCGGCGGAATCGTCGAGCGCGGCGCCGCGGCGCTCGAGGCGGGCTGCGACATGGTGCTGGTGTGCAACAAACCGGCGATGGCCGACGCATTGCTCGACGGCCTGCGCTGGAAGGCGTCGCGTGCGTTCCCCGAGCGCCTTCAGCGGGTGCGCGCGCGCGGGTGAGTCGATGAGCGGCACTGCGCCCGAATCGCCGGTCGCGAACGAAGCGGGCGAGTTCGACCTCAAGGCCTACCTGTCGCAGCTGCCGCACCGCCCGGGCATCTACCGGATGCTCGGCGAGGGGGGCACCGTGATGTACGTCGGCAAGGCGCGCGACCTGCGCAAGCGCGTCGCCTCGTACTTCAGGACGAACGCCGTCGGGCCGCGGATCGCTCAGATGGTCGCGAAGATCCGCCGCATCGAGACCACCGTCACGCGCTCCGAGGCCGAGGCGCTGCTGCTCGAGAGCAACCTGATCAAGGCGCTGCGCCCGCGCTACAACATCGTCTTTCGCGACGACAAGTCGTACCCCTACGTCAGGATCACCAACCACGCCTTCCCGCGCATCGCCTACTACCGCGGCACGGTCGACCGGCGCAACCAGTACTTCGGGCCTTATCCGAACGCCTGGTCGGTACGCCAGAGCCTGCAGACACTGCAGAAGGCTTTTCGGTTGCGGACCTGCGAAGACGGCGTGCTGGCCAACCGGTCTCGCCCTTGCCTGCTGTACCAGATCGGGCGCTGCACCGCGCCGTGCGTCGGCGCGATCAGCGAGCGCGACTACGCGCGCGACGTGCGCGACGCGGTGCGATTCCTGCGCGGAGAGCAGGGCGACGTGATACGCGAACTCGAGGCGCAGATGCACGCGGAAGCGGCCGAACTGCGTTTCGAGGAGGCGGCGTTGCTGCGCAACCGGGTCAGCGCGCTGGCGAGCCTGCAGCAGCAACAGGCGATGGAGGCGGGCAGCGACGTCGACGCCGACGTGCTCGCGGTCGTCGTGCGCGGAGGACGCGCCTGCGTGAACCTCGCGATGGTGCGTGGCGGACGGCACCTTGGCGATCGCGCGTACTTCCCGACGCACGCGGGCGAGATCGACGCCGGCGACGAGGGCTTCGAGGACGAGGTCCTCGAGGCGTTCTGCCTGCAACACTACGACGAGGGTTTCGTCCCGCCGGTGATCGTCGCGTCGCACGACACGGGCGCCGAGGCGCTGACCGAGTGGCTGCGCGAGCGCGCGGGGGGAAAGCTGCAGTGGGTCGGACGCCCGATCGCCCAGCGCCGGGCGTGGCTCGACATGGCGCGGCAAAACGGCGAACTCGCCCTTTCCAGGCTGCTCGCCGAGGAGGGCTCGCAGCAGGCGCGCACCCGTGCGCTCGCCGAGGCGCTCGGGCTGGCGAGCGACGCCGACCTCGACGCGCTGCGCATCGAGTGCTTCGACGTCAGCCACACCGCCGGAGAGGCGACTCAGGCGTCGTGCGTCGTCTACACCCACCACGCGATGCAGGCCTCGCAGTACCGCCGCTTCAACGTCGACGACATCGTCGGCGGCGACGACTACGCGGCGATGCGACAGGTTCTCACGCGCCGTTACGGCAGGATCGCCGAGGGCGATTCGGTGGTGCCGGATCTCGTCCTGATCGACGGCGGCGCGGGCCAGGTGGCGGTCGCGCGCGAGGTGTTCGTCGAACTCGGGCTCGATCCGCACGCGCTGGTCGGGGTGGCCAAGGGCGAGGCGCGCAAGGTGGGGCTGGAGACGCTGGTGTTCGCCGACGGGCGCGCGCCGCTGGCGCTCGGCCGCGACTCGGCCGCTCTGATGCTCGTCGCGCAGATTCGCGACGAAGCGCACCGCTTCGCGATCACCGGGATGCGAGCGCGACGCGCGCGTGCGCGCAACGTCTCGAAGCTCGAGGAGATCGACGGCATCGGTCCGCGCAAGCGCCAGCGCCTGTTCGCGCGATTCGGCGGATTGCGTGGCATCATTGCTGCCAGCGTCGAGGATCTCGCGGCCGTCGATGGCGTGTCGCGAAAGCTGGCCGAGGAGATCTACCGGCGACTGCACTGACCCGGATCGTTCAATCACCGACACCACCTCGTGACGACGCTGCCCAACCTGCTCACCTGGCTGCGCGTGCTGGCGATCCCGTTGCTGGTGTCGCTGTTCTACCTGCCGTTGCCGATAGCGGTGATCAACTTCGCGGCCACCGTGCTGTTCGTCGCCGCCGCGATCACCGACTGGTTCGACGGCTGGCTCGCGAGGAGGCTCGGACAGACCTCGCCGTTCGGCGAGTTCCTCGACCCTGTGGCCGACAAGCTGCTGGTGTGCGCCGCGCTGGTGATGCTGGTCGAACTGCAGCGCGTCGAGGCGGTGGTCGCGCTGGTCATCATCGGACGCGAGATCACGATCTCGTCGCTGCGCGAGTGGATGGCCCAGATCGGCGCGCGCGCCAGCGTCGCGGTGCACTCGATCGGGAAGTTCAAGACCGCGGCGCAGATGGTGGCGATCCCGATGCTGCTGTACGACGCGACGCTGTTCGGCCGCCTCGACTGCCGGCTTCTCGGGACCTGGCTGATCTACATCGCGGCCGCGCTCACCGTCGTGTCGATGGTCTACTACCTGCGCCGAGCCTGGCCGTTCCTGCGCGACGCAATTTGACAGTGTTACCCCCGACGCTATAATTCCGCTTCTGTACGACGCGGGAATAGCTCAGTTGGTAGAGCGCAACCTTGCCAAGGTTGAGGTCGCGAGTTCGAGACTCGTTTCCCGCTCCAGAATTCTGCAAAGGGAAGCCCGGCTTCCCTTTTTGGTTTCTGCTCCCGGGCGGGATGGCAGAGTGGTCATGCAGCGGCCTGCAAAGCCGTCAACGCCGGTTCGATTCCGACTCCCGCCTCCAGTCACCACTCTGACGCCCGCCTTGCGCGAGCTTTTCTGTGCCAATTTCAGAGATAGACTAGTCCAAAGGTGAGCGGATCGCGTACTGCTGCGCATCAGGCGGCTGCACTCGAACAGCGGATCGACGGCATCAGACACTGGTCCCAATTCGCGGCTCCCGAGAATCGAGGATGGGGGGAATTCGGAACTCGTGGAGAGGATCAAACGCCTCATTGAACGGTAACTGAAACCCCTTGCTTTTTCCGGCTCGCGTCGGCAGGGTAGGGGAGCGGGCAGGAGCTTGGGCAAGCACATAACAGGAGGAGACAATGCTGAGAACGACACGCAGGAAATTCTTATCGGTCACTGCAGCGATTGGGTTCGGTGTCTTGACGCAGATCGCTTTCGCGCCGCAGGCATTGGCGCAGATGAGGCGCCGACAGCAATTCCTGGCGCTGGCGACCTCGTCCGTCGGCGGCACCTGGTATCCGCTGGGCGGCGCGATGGCGGGTCTGATCAGCAAGAAGATATCCGCAGCTGAACGTCAACGTGGAAACCAGCGGCGGGACGGTCGACAACCTGAAGTTGATGATGAACGAGAAGGTCGAGCTCGCCTATTCGACCGCCGACCAGGCGTTCGCGGCATTCCGCGGTGAGGGCAAGTTCGAGACCAAGATCGACAACATCCGCGGCCTCGTCGGTGGGCACGCCATCATCTGGCAACTGGTCACGCTGAAGGATCGCGGCATCAAGTCGATCTACGACCTGAAAGGCAAGCGCATCTCTCTCGGCGCCGCCGGCTCGATCGGCAATTCGATCGGCCAGACGGTGATCGAGGCACATGGCCTGAAGATGACCCAGGACTGGAGACCCGAATATCATCGGCCATGCGCAAGGCGCCGGTGCGCTGCGCGACGGGCAGATCGACGCGGTCCTCAACATCAGTTCCGTGCCCACCGGAAACATGACGGACATCACGAGCACGCACGGCGCAGAAGCCATCTTCCTGATGCCCGATCCCAAGGTGCTCGCAAAGCTGAGGGCCGAGCGGCCGTATTGGGTCGCCGCGAAGATCAGGGGCGGCGCCTACAAAGGGCACGACAAGGACCTTCCAGGCAGCTTCGCGGTGTCCACGATCCTGATTTCCGACAAGTCGCTTCCCGATGAAACGGCGTACGCGATCGTCAAGACCCTGCTCGAGAACAATGCCGAACTGACCAAGGCGCACAACCTCGGCAAGGAGTGGACGACCGAGGAAGCCGAGCAACGGCATCAAGGGCGTCATTCCGTTTCCATCCCGGAGCGGAGAAGTACCTGAAGGAAAAAGGGCTGCTCTAGAAAGCCGCAACGTGCATCGGCGCGTCGAAGGGAAGCTGCCTATGGAAGCACGAGAGGGCTCGCCGTAGTGGTCTTCGTCATTGCGGCAGCCTTCTCTGCCTTCCATCTGTGGACCAGCTACTTCGGCACGCTGCCGACGCTGCAGCAAGTCTACGTCCATCTCGGATTCGCGCTTGTCCTGATCTTCATCACGCGTCCTGCGTTCGGGGGCAAGCACCCTGGCCTGCGCTGGATGATCGACGCGCCGCTCGCCTCGCCGCTCGACCGTCGTCGCGACGTATGCCGTCGTCAACTACATGGACGATCGCCCAGAGGGGCGGCGGCGATCCGACGCAGTTCAGCGTCGTCCTCGGCGTCATTGCGACGCTGCTCGTCCTCGATGCGACCCGGCGGATGGTGGGCTGGGCGCTGCCCACGCTGGCCATCCTGTTTCTGATCTACGGCTTCATCGGGCCGTGGATGCCGGGCCCGCTTGCGCATCGTGGCTTCGATATCGAGCGGATCGCCGCGACGCTCTACCTGACGGACACCGGGATCGGCGGCACGCCGCTGCAGGTGTCGGCAACCTATGTCGCGATCTTCGTGATCTTCGCTGCGTTTCTCGACGTCTCCGGGGTCGGCCGCTTCTTCATCGACTGGAGCTACGCGGCGTTCGGCTGGATGCGCGGCGGCCCGGCAAAAGTGGCGATCTTCTGCAGCGCGATGATGGGAACGGTGTCCGGAAGCGCGGTTGCCAACGTCGTGTCGACCGGCACCTTCACGATCCCGATCATGAAGCGAGCCGGCCTGCGGCCCGCTTTCGCGGGCGCCGTCGAAGCGGCCGCCTCGTCTGGCGGCCAGATCATGCCGCCGGTGATGGGCGCGGCTGCCTTCATCATGGTCGAGATCGTCGGCACCTCCTACAACACCGTCATGGCCGCGGCGGCAATTCCGGCCAGTTCTCTATTTCGTCGCCGTGCTCGCCATGGTCGACTTCGAGGTCGCCAAGCTGGGGATCCGTGGACTCCCGCGATCGGAACTGCCCAGCGCGTGGGGCGTATTCAAGGAACGGTGGCATCTGGTGCTGCCGCTCGTTCTTCTCGTCTACCTTCTCGTCTGGGTGCAGTACACCCCGATCAAGTCGGCCTTCATCAGCATCGTCTCGGTTCTGGTCATCAGCTCGCTTCGCGCTGCGACGCGACCGAGCCTGACCAAGGTCGCCGAAGGACTTCGGCAAGGCGCGATGTCGATGCTCGAGGTCGCCGCCGCGTGCGCCTGCGCCGGGATCATCATTGGCGTGATGATGATCAGCGGGCTGGCATTGCGGCTGTCCTCGCTGCTGATCGAATTCTCGGGCGGCAGCCTGATCGTTCTGATGTTCCTTACGATGCTCGTCTCGCTGATCCTGGGCATGGGGCTGCCGACCTCCGCGGTCTACGTCGTGCTCGCCGTGCTGGTCGTGCCGGCCATGACCGACATGGGCGTCAATCTTCTGGCGGCGCACATGTTCGTCTTCTACTTCGGCGTGCTTGCCAACGTCACACCGCCGGTGGCGATCGCGGCGTATGCCGGAGCTGGACTTGCCGGAGCGAAATCCTCCGACGACGGGCTTGATCGCGTTTCGTTTGGCGCTGGCCGGATTCATCCTGCCGTTCATGTGGGCCTACAACCCGGCCTTGATCCTGCAGGGCGAAATCCTCGAGACGATCGTCGCGGTGACGAGCGCGCTGGTGGGGATCCTGGCGCTGTCGGGCAGCGTGCAGGGGTATCTGTTCGGGCCCGCGAAATGGCATGAACGCATGCTCCTCGGCGCTGCGGCGCTTACGCTGATCAAGCCAGGGCTCACCAGCGATCTGATCGGCGCGGCACTTCTCGGGCTGGCCGTCGTCAGCCGCGTGCTGGTGGTACGCGCACCCTTCGCGCCGGCAACGAGCGCCGGTCGCGGAGCGCACAGGGTCCGGCTTGAGCTCCGGCCTGGACCCGATCCCGGTAGCCGAAACGGACGTACTCGTCCTTGGCGGCGGTATTGCGGGTCACCGCGCGGCGGTCGCGGCTCGTCAGCAAGGCATGCGCGTAAGCCAGGCCTATCTCGCCAATGGGGCTTCTCCCTACATCGTTGGCTGCAACGCGCCGTTCGGGCATGTCGATCCGCGCGATGGCCCGGAGGTCTATTACGAGGACATGGTCCGCGGCGGATACGGCCTCAACGACCGGCGCCTGGCTCGGGCTCTGGCAACGCAAGCCACGACCGCCATCGATGAACTGAGGGCGATCGGCGTACCGTTCGCTGCGCAGAACGGACGACTGTTGCAGCGGCACCTGTCGGGCAACACCTATCCGCGCTCGGTCTACGTCCCGGAGGGAACCGGTCGGGCCATCCTCGATCATCTGGGGCGCCAGTGTCACGATCTGGGGGTAGAGAAGCTTTCGGGATGGAAAACCGTCTCGCTGCTTCGCGATGGAGAAGAAGTGGTCGGCGCATTGCTGGCGCAGCCGCGAGACTCCCGGTTCCTTGCCGTGCGCGCGCGCGCGGTAGTTCTGGCTCTTGGAGGAATTGGCCGCATTTACGAGGACAGCACTTATCCGGCCGACGTAGCGTCTGATGCGTACGCGCTCGCCTTCGATGCAGGCGCCCGGCTGATCGATATGGAGTTCGTCCAGTTCGAACCGGTGGTCACCGTCTGGCCAGAGGCTTGCCGAGGCATGGAGATGCCGACCGCCATGATGGGAGATGGCGCAACGCTTCTCAACGCGGCCGGCGAGCGCTTCATGTTTCGCCACAATCCGGAGCATGGCGAGAAGCGCATCGAGAAGGCGAAGCTTTCGCTGATCATCCAGCACGAAATCGACGAAGGGCAGGGGACTGGCTGATGGTTCGGTTCTGTTCGATACGACGCAGGTGCCGATCGATCGGCTCGAAAGCTATGTGTCGCACGTCAGGCGCTTGCGCTCCGCCGGCCTGGAGCCAACGAAGGAAGGCCCGCATGTGCGGCCGGCTGCCCACAGTGAAATGGGCGGCGTGGCGATCGACGATCAGGGCTGGTCGGGCGTGCCTGGTCTCTACGCGGGCGGCGAGACCGCCGGTGGCCTGCACGGGGCAAGTCGCCTTGCGGGCAACGGCGGCAGCGACACGATCGTATCCGGCGCTCTCGCCGGCCGCGGCGCCGCGGCCACGCGCTCGACGCTAGCCGGTCGCAACTGGCAACGGATCATCGACGCTGCCGCCGAGAAGTTGCGCGCCGCTAGGCGACTATCGGGCGGGACGGCACCCGACGAGATCAAGCAGAAGGTACGCGCCCTCATGCCGCGGGCGGCCGGACTCTGGCGTCGGGGCGAGGATCTCGAGCAGGCGATGCGTGAGCTCGATCTGCTGCAGGATCTGACCGAGACAGGGCTGGCGGCACCCGACTGGACTCAGTCGATCAAGGCCCTGGAAGCCCGCAATATCGTCCTGACGGCGCGGCTGGTGGTGATGGGCGCGCTTGCACGTTGCGAAAGTCGCGGCGCACATCAACGCATCGACTGGCCCGGCCAGGACGACGAACGCTGGCTACACCACATCGCCTTCCGGCGGGGCTCGGCGGGAGAAGTCGTGGCCGAGGATCTGCCGATTCAATGAACAATCGCAACCCGGGAAACCAATGATGTCGCGCAAGCCATTGAACGGGATTCGCGTTCTGGACTTCACCCGTCTGTATGCCGGGCCTTTTTGCACGATGCTGCTCGGCGATCTCGGCGCCGACGTCGTCAAGCTGGAAGCCCCCGACGGCGACCCGATCCGCCATCAGGGGCCGCCCTTTCACCATGGGCACAGCATGAGCTTCCTGGCGGTCAATCGGAACAAGCGCTCGGTCGTCCTCGACTTCAAGTCGCCCGAAGGGTTGGCGCTGGCAAAGCAACTTGCGAGCGCCGCGGATGTCATCGTCGAAAATTTCCGCCCAGGGGTCATGGACCGACTGGGACTCGGTTACGACGCGCTCGCCGCGAGCAATCCGCGGCTTGTCTATGCCGCCATGTCGGGCATGGGCGCCGACGGTCCCGACAGCGAACTGGGCGCCTTCGACCTGACGATCCAGGCAGAGGGCGGATACATGAGCATCACCGGCGAACGAGGCGGTGCGCCGATCAAGCTTGGCACGTCGGCATTCGATCTGATCTGCGGCCAGTATTCGATGAGCGCGATCGTCACCGCGCTGTTCGATCGCGAGCGCACGGGGCGCGGCCAACGCCTGGAGACCAGCCTTTTCGAAAGCGAGATCACGTTCCTGGTCGACGCCGCGATGGAGTACTTCCTGACTGGCAAGAACCGCGAAAAATGGGGATCGGAGCATTCGACGCAGGCGCCTTATCAGGCTTTCAGGAGCGCCGATGGCTGGATCGTGATCGCCGCCGGCATGCAGAAGCTGTTCGAGTCGCTGCTGAAGGTCCTGGGCAGGCTCGACCTGAAGGACGACGCGCGTTTCGCGACACTTTCCACACGGGTCCAGCACCGCACCGAACTGCTCGAGATCCTGAACGCCGAATTGGTCAAGCACACCACGGCATCGCTGATCGCGAGCTTGCGCGCCGAGGGTGTGCCCTGCTCGCCGGTCAACAACATGGAACAGGTGTTCAATCACCGGCAGGCGCTGCATCGAGGCATGGTGCAGCACGTTGAGCACGCGGACTACGGCCGCATCCCGGTGGTCGGCCCGGCCGTGAAGTACAGCGGCTTCGACATCGCTGACGGATGGCAGGCGCCGCCGGTGCTGGGCGAACACACCAGAGCGGTACTCGGCGACTGGCTGGGACCGACCGGAGCCGATGGCGAACGAGCCCCCGCGACCGGAGGCGCGGCATGAGCGACGACGCCAATCCAGCGCTGCATGTCGGCGCATCATCCACGTTCACGAAGACCGTTTCCGAGTCCGACGTCTACCTGTATGCCGGCATCACCGGCGATTTCTCGCCCAACCATATCGATGAGCAGTACATGCGGGGGGGCAGATACGGTCGCCGCATCGCGCATGGCACGCTGCTCGTGGGATTCATGTCGGCGGCGTCGGCCCGTCTCTACCTGGGGCGCACGGTGTCCCTCGGCTACGACCGGATCCGCTTCCCTTCGCCCGTGTTCTTCGGCGACACGATCACGACCGAATACCGCATCCGCGAGATCGATGCCGAAAAGCGCCGGGTGTACGCGGATGTCACGTGTCGCAACGAGCGCGGTGAAACCGTTGCGGCGGCCGTGAACGTCCGCGCATTTGTCGACTGAGGACCAGATGGACATTCTTCTGAAGGAAGAGCGCGACGGCGTTCTCATCTTGACACTGAACCGG
This sequence comes from uncultured beta proteobacterium, assembly GCA_963696745.1. Lineage (GTDB taxonomy): Bacteria > Pseudomonadota > Gammaproteobacteria > Burkholderiales > Burkholderiaceae_E > Quisquiliibacterium. The sequence continues at coordinate 74,881 of CAVOLL010000010.1, read as the reverse complement.
CCGGAGTCGCGCAATGCATTGTCCAGCGCGCTCGCCGAGCGCCTGCTCGAAGTGTTGCAGGCGACAGCCGAGCGACGCGACATCCGCGTGATCGTGCTGCGTGGCGCAGGCGACGATGCGTTCTGCGCCGGCACCGACCTAAAGGAGCGTCGCGACCTCAGTCCGGACGGGAAATGGGCACAGCGCACGCGCGGATGGCACGTCAACCAGTTCATCTGGCGTATGCCGCAGCCGGTCATCTCACTGATTCACGGTTGGTGCCTCGGCGGCGGGTTCGAACTTGCATTGGCCTGCGACCTGCGCGTCGCCGCGCCCGACGCGGTCTTCTCGTTCCCGGAAATGACCCTCGGCGCGTATCCGGGGTCGGGCGCGGCAATACTGCTGCCGCGACTGATTGGGCGGGGGCGCGCCAAGGACCTGTTCTTCACGGCTCGAAGGGTCAAGGCAGCCGAGGCGCTGGAACTCGGCATCGTCGAATGGGTGGTGCCACGCGAGCAACTGCTCGACAAGGCGTTCGAACTCGCGGCCCAGATCAAGCAGACCAGTCCTCTCGGGGTCGGAGCGGTCAAGCGAATGGTCAACCTTGGTACCGACCTCTCCTTCGAGGCCGCCGCCGACCTCAACGACGCGCTGCGCCGGCCGCTGGAAGCCACGAAGGACTACGACGAAGGCATTCGCGCGTTCTTCGAGAAGCGGAAACCGGTTTTCAGAGGCGAGTGATTCGAATGGATTTCGACCTTCAGGAAGAACAGCGGCTGGCGCTCGACGGATGGGAGCGTTTCGTTCAGCGCGACATCGGACCGATCACCGACCAGTATCGCGACGTGCTGATCCCCAAGGACGTCGCTCACGACCTCCTTCGACGCACGATCCCCTACGGCGTCGGTAGCGGCTGGGTTCCCGAAGACGCTGGCGGTGCGGGCCTGGACTTCCTCACCAGCGGCCTTCTTTACGAGAGCCTTTCGCGGGTTTCACCAGACCTTGCCGGGCTTGCCTTTGTTGCCGAGGGCGCAGCAGTGAAACTGCACAACATCGGCTCGCCGGCCCTGAAGGAACGCTACCTGACGCGACTCCTCTGCGGAGAGATCATCGGCTGCTCGGCCATCAGCGAGCCAGGCATCGGCTCGGGCGTTCGCGACATGCGCACCCGGGCCGTGCGCGTACCGGGTGGCTGGCGGATCACCGGCGAAAAGATGTGGACTTCGAATGCGTCGATCGCCGACGTGGTGGTTGTGATCGCTCGCACCGATGAGCACCAGTTCACGATGTTTCTGGTCGACCGCGAAGAACACGGCTTTCGCACGGCGGAAATTTCCAAGCTCGGCCTCAACGGCTGGTCGCTCGGTCAGGTTTTTTTCGACGATATCCTGGTTCCCGACGAAAACGTGATGGGCGAGATCGGCGGCGGGCTGCGCGAAACGATGAAGGGTTTCGAACGCTCGCGCTGCTTCATTTCCACGCTTGCCCTGGGAATCGCACAGGCAGCGCTCACTGCCGCCACCGACTACGCCGGCCAGCGCGAGCAGTTCGGCAAGCCGATCGCCGGCCACCAGCTCGTCCAGGCCCTTCTGGCCGACATGGCGATGGACCTCGATGCATCCAGATTGCTGGTCTACCGGGCGCTGTCGTACATCTCGAAGGGCCGGCGCTGCGAAACCGAAGCCGCGATGGCCAAGATCTTCGCCACCGAAGCCGCATTGCGCATCACCTCGCATGCGATCCAGGTCCACGGCGCATTCGGAATCAGCCGCGAATTCCCCGTCGAGCGCCATTTCCGGAATGCGCGATTGCTGACCATTCCGGACGGCACGACGCAGATCAATCAGCTGATCATCGGTCGCGCGCTAACCGGAATTTCCGCTTTCTGACGCTCGCTTTGCGGCCATCAATCAGACGCGTCGAAGATCCGGGATCCAGATTTCATGAGCACTGTCGCGTAGACGCAGAAGAAGCCGTCGCGGTTCGAGCGCGCACCCAGCACCGAATTGCAGAAGTTGGTCACCGTCGATTCGATTGGAACCATGTGCGTGTTCCAGGTCGGCCAATGGCCGGCCCAGTATTTGGACCTTCGTGTATTGTCCTCGGCAGACCAGAAATTGACTGACGCGCCGCGGCCCATCGCGAGGCCATTGGAGAAGCGATGAACGAAACAGACCAGATGAATGGCGGTGAAGCGGCCGTCAAGATGCTCGAAGCGCATGGTGTCGACCATGTGTTCGGCCTGTGCGGCGACACGAGCCTTCCCTTCTACGATGCGCTCGCCCGGCTCGACCACGGCATCACCCACATCCTGACTCGCGACGAACGCCATGCTGCCTACATGGCGGACTGCTACGCCCGGGTGAGCGGCAAGGTCGGCGTCTGCGAAGGCCCATCGGGAGGCGGCGCCACCTACATCCTGCCGGGCGTGGTCGAGGCCAACGAATCCTCGATTCCCATCCTTGCGATCACCACCGACATCGCTGTTTCCTCGCGCGGCAAGTACACCCTGACCGAAATGGATCAGGAAGGACTGTTCCGCCCGCTCACCAAGTGGAGCAAGGTCATCGACCGGGCCGACGAACTGCCGGGGGTGTTTCGAACCGCATTCCGCAACATGACCTCGGGGCGCCCTGGCGCCGCGCACATCGGCCTTCCTTTCGACGTGCAGCGCGATCCGGTCGCCCGGAGCCAGGTCTACGGCGATGCGGCCCTCGGTGTCTTTCCGTCGCGACGCATCGGCGCCGACCCCGACAGCATCCGGGCGGCCGCCGACGCTCTGCTGTCGGCAAAGGAACCGATGTTCGTCTGCGGCGGCGGGCCGGTCATCGCCGGCTCCGAAGCCGAACTCGCGGCCATCGCCGAACTCCTCGAGGCGCCCGTCGCCAGCACCGTCAGTGGTCATGGCGTCATCGCCGACGATCATCCGCTGGCAGTCGGCGTCGTCGGCAGCAACGGTGGCACCTTGCCGACCCGGGAGTTGCTGATGACCGCCGATCTGGTCTGCTTCATCGGCTGCCGCGCCGGATCGGTGACGACCGAGCGCTGGCGCTACCCGGCGCCCGGCAAGACACGCATCATTCATATCGATGCGGATCCAGCCGTCCTCGGCGCCATCTATCCGACCGAAGTCGCGGTGCTCGGCGACGCCAAGCTGGCGCTGGGCGCTCTTCTCGTCGAACTCCAGGCACGCATCGGGAAGGCGCCGCAGCGCCAGCGCGGCCGCGCGGCCGTGGCCGCCGCCAGGAAAGCGAAGTTCGCCGCCTTCGACGAGTTGTCGGGCTCCGCCGAACAGCCGATCCGTCCCGAACGGGTCGTCGCCACGCTGAACCGCGTACTCGGCGACGATGCCGTGATCGTCTGCGATCCTGGCACGCCGTGCCCCTACTTCTCGGCCTATTACCGCTTCAATCGGCCAGGGCGACAGTTCATCTCGAACCGCGCACACGGCGCGCTGGGCTATTCGATCGCGGGATCCATCGGCGCGCAATACGGCCGCCCGAGAGCGAAGATCGTCAGCGTCATGGGCGACGGCAGCTTCGGCTTCGCCTGCGGCGAATTCGAAACAGTCGTGCGCAAGAAGCTTCCGATCACCTTCGTGGTTTTCAGCAACGACTGCTACGGCTGGATCAAGGCGGGCCAGAAAACCGGCTTTGGCGGCCGGTATTTCTCCGTCGACTTCAATCGCACCGATCATGCGCGCGTCGCCGAGGCCTTTGGCCTCAAGGCCTGGACCGTCGAAGACCCTGCCAACCTGGAAGCGATCATGAAGAAGGCGGTGGAGGAGGGCGGCCCGACGCTGGTCAACGTCATCTCCCAGCCGCTGCATGAAGCGCGGGCACCGGTCAGCGAGTGGGTGGCCTGAACGGCGATGGCGCAACCGGGGAGTTCAACTCCCCGCGACGACCGGAGTGATCAGCGCACGCAGCGCCACCATGATGCTGGGGGCAACGATGCGTTCGGGTCTCAAACGATCGGATGGTCGCGCAGCAGCGCGATGACCGACGTGGTGTCCGCCTCGGCGTGACCATGAGCCACCATGATTCGATGCATCTCGGTCGAAAGCGCTGTCATCGGCATCGGCGTGTCCGTCGACCGAGCCAGTTCCATCACCATGTTCAGATCCTTCATCATGGTCCGGATGTGCCCACCGGCCGCCGAGTAGTCACGGCTTGCCATCTTTGGCACCGACTGGCGCAGCAACAGCGAATCGGCCCGTCCGCCCTCGAAGGCTTCCGGCAGGCGCAACGGATCGATACCCATGTTCATCGCGAGCTGTATCGCCTCCGCGATCACCACTTTGCAGCCGCCGACGATCACCTGGTTGATCATCTTCGTTGTCTGGCCCGCACCCACCGGGCCCATCAGCGTGTAGCGGCCGGCCAGATGACCTACCACCGACCTCGATCGTTCGAACTCGGTCGCATCACCGCCCGCCATGACTGCCAGCTTGCCCGCCTCGGCACCTGCCGGCCCGCCCGAAACCGGGGCGTCGATCCAGCCTGCCCCCGTTTCGCTGCGCAAACGCTCGGCCAGTCGGCGGGTGACGGCGGCGTCGGTCGTCGTCATGTCGACGACCAGTTTGCCCGCGCACAGCCCGTTTGCGAGGCCGTTCTCACCGTGGACAACGGACTGCACCGCCGCCGTATCGGCAACGCAGAGAACGACGATGTTGCTCGCCCTTGCCACCTCGGCGGGGCTGTCGACAAGGGCGGCGCCGGCTGCGATGACGTCGTGCAGCCGGGCCGGGTTTCTTCCCCAGATGCTGACCCCGAAGCCTGCCTTTAGCAGCCTCATGAGCATCGGCCGACCCATCAGGCCGATGCCGATGTAACCGACCTTCTCCTGCATTTCCGCCATTTCTCCCTCCACGGATGTCGCCCTGCATCGCTGCGCCACCGCGACGTCTGCGCGCCCGGTTCGGCAGTCACTGCGGCGCGGTGGAGTAGACGTGATCCGACGCTGATCCGTCAAGGCCGCCACCCGCATCGTCCTGCCCCCCCTGCAATCACCGGTTCCGGTCAGTCAGATCGAGTTTGTCCGGCCAAGGGCTTTTTCGGGCAACGCTTCGTCGGTAGACTCTCCCTCGACCTGCCGGCGGCCGCGGCGATGACGAACGCCAGTACTCGTTGCGCGGCTCCGGCGATCGGTTCGCTGCAGGGGGCTTCGTGCTGCTGCTTCAACTCGTCATCGGCGGAGTTGCGCAAGGCTGCATCTACGGCCTGATCGCGCTCGGCTTCGTTCTCATCTACAAGGCGACCGAGACGGTCAGCTTCGCGCAGGGCGACCTGATGATGTTGGGAGCCTTCTGCGGATTCGCGCTGATGGCGACCTTCGGATGGCCGTTCTGGGCGGCCGCCTTCGTCGCGATCGCGCTGATGTCGCTGCTCGGAACCTTAGTCGAGCGCCTGGTGATCCGACCGGTCCTCGGGCAACCGGTGTTTTCCATCGTGATGCTCACGATCGGCATCGGCTACATCGCGCGCGGGGTGATCACGATGATTCCCGGAATCGGCACCGAGACCCACCTTCTCGCAGTGCCCTACAAGGATCAGCTGTTTCAGGCCGGGTCGCTGGTGCTCAGTGCCGAGCAACTGGCGATCATCGCCGCGACGACCGTGCTCTGCGCGATCCTGTTCGCGCTCTTTCGCTATACGCGAATCGGCATCGCGATGCAGGCCGCGTCGCAGAACCAGCTGGCCGCCTACTACATGGGCATACCGGTGCGCCGGCTCAACGGTCTCGTCTGGGGGCTGGCCGCGGCGGTCGCGGCGATCGCGGGCCTGCTGCTGGCGCCGATCACCTTCGTGCACGCGAACATGGGGCTGATCGGCCTGAAAGCCTTCCCGGCGGCAGTCGTGGGCGGCTTCGGCAGCCTTCCGGGCGCGATCGTCGGTGGCCTGGTGATCGGAATGGTCGAGGCGCTCGCGGGCTTCTACCTGCCCGAAGGCTTCAAGGACGTCGCGCCCTACGCGGTCGTGCTGCTGATGCTGATGATCCGGCCCAACGGGCTGTTCGGCGAATCGATGCGCAAGAAGGTATAGGCGAAAGTTCAGGCGAAAGTTCAGGCGAAAGTTCAGGCGAAAGTTCAGGCGAAAGTTCAGGCGAAAGCGATGCGCTTCATCTTCAAGACACGCTACGAACAGGACATCGGCCTGGCGAAACACGGCGGGCATCGCTTCTGGTATGGCGTGCTGATCGTGCTGTTGCTGCTCTCGCCATTGCTGCTGCCAGAGTACTGGCTCGCCCAGCTCACCTTCGTGCTGATCTATTCGGTGGTCGGTCTGGGGCTGATGCTGCTGGCCGGATTCACCGGACTGTTCTCGATCGGGCACGCTGCGTTTCTGGGGGTGGGCGCGTATACCGGGGCGCTGCTGTCGAACGCCGGGACGCCGTTTCCGGTGTCGCTCACTGCGGCCGCGCTGCTCACCGCGCTGGTGGGCGTGGTCGTCGGCCTGCCCGCGCTGCGGGTCAAGGGCATCTACCTCGGGATCGCGACGCTCGCTTTCGGTTTCATCGTCGAGGAGGTGCTCGCGCGCTGGGAGTCGGTCACCGGCGGCAATTCGGGCCTGTCGGTGAAACCGGCGAACCTGGGCGCTTGGCAACTCGGGACGAGTTCGTCGTTCTACTACCTTTGCCTCGCGGTCACGGTGCTCTCGACGCTCGCGGTGCTCAATGTGCTGCGCTCGCCCACCGGGCGCGCCTTCGTCGCGATCCGTGATTCGGAGATCTCGGCGCAGAGCATGGGGATCCACCTCGCGCGATACAAGACGCTGTCTTTCGCGCTGTCGGCCGCGCTCGCCGGGCTCGGTGGCGCGCTGTATGCGCACAAGATCCAGTTCCTCAGTCCGGAGCAATTCAACATCATCCAGTCGATCGACCTGCTGCTGATGGTCGTGATCGGCGGCCTGGGCTTCGTGCACGGCGCGTTCCTCGGTGCGATCTTCCTGATTTCGATGCCGCAGCTGATCGCGGTAGGCAAGGATTTCCTGCCCGCCGCGATCGGCCAGGCCGCAGGCTTGCAGTCGCTCGTCTACGGCCTCGTGCTGGTCGGTTTCGTGATGTTCGAGCCAATGGGGCTTTACGGACGCTGGCTCAAGATCCGCACTTTCTTTCAGACCTTCCCCTTCTACCGCAAGGGCATGTTCAAGCGGCAGAAAGCGTTCCAGAAGTCGGACAGGCTTCGATGAGCGACTCGACAGGGGTGTTGCTCGCCGCTCGGGACCTGAGTGTGCGTTTCGGTGGCGTGCTGGCGGTGAATCGCGTGAGTTTCGAGGTGCGTCGCGGCGAGGTGTTCACGCTGATCGGACCGAACGGGGCCGGCAAGACCACGGTGTTCAACCTGATCAGTCGCATCTACACGCCCACGAGCGGGCGCATCGAGTACGACGGCATCGAACTCACGTCGCGCCCGCCGCACCAGGTCGCCGCTCTCGGCATCGCGCGCACCTTTCAGAACATCGAACTGTTCGAACACGCCAGCGTGCTGCAGAACCTGCTGATCGGCAGGCACACCCATCGCCGTACCCGCCTGTTCGACGAGTTGCTGTTCCTGCCCAGGGCGCGCGACGCCGAGGTCGAGGCGCGTGAGAAGGTCGAACGGGTCATCGATTTTCTCGACCTGCAGCACTATCGCGACAACCTGATCGCGGGCTTGCCCTACGGTGTGCGCAAAATCGTCGAGCTGGCGCGTGCGCTGTGCGCCGAGCCCAGGTTGTTGCTGCTCGACGAGCCCTCGTCGGGGCTCAACGTCGAAGAAACCGAGGACATGGCCTTCTGGATCGGCGACATCCGGCGCGAGTACGGCATCACCGTACTGATGGTCGAGCACGACATGTCGCTGGTTTCGCGCGTGTCGGATCGCGTTCTGGCGATGAACCAGGGCGAGGTGCTCGCGCAGGGCACTCCGGCCGAGGTGCAGTCGCACCCGGGCGTGATCGAGGCCTATCTGGGAAGCACCGGCGATCCCGGCGCGATGCGCAGGCCGACATGAGCGAAGCGATCCTGGTGCTGAGCAACGTCGAGAGCGCCTACGGCCCGATCCGTGCGATCCGCGGCGTGAGCCTGAGCGTGCGCGAAGGGCAGATCGCCACGGTGCTGGGCCCCAACGGCGCGGGCAAGACGACCATCCTGAAGACGATTTCCGGGATCATCGACCCGCGTCGCGGCAGCGTGAAGTTCGCCGGCGAGGACATCACCGCACGCGATCCCTCGTGGATCGTGCGGCTGGGCCTGAGCCACGTGCCCGAAGGGCGCGAGATGTTTCCGCTGCTCTCGGTGCGCGACAACCTGCTGATGGGTGCCTACACCCGCGCGGACCGCGACGCCGTCAGGCGCGACACCGAACTCGCGCTGGGGTATTTTCCGATCCTGCGCGAGCGTCGCGAGCAGCAGGCGGGACTGCTCTCCGGCGGGCAGCAGCAGATGCTGTCGATCGCGCGCGCGCTGGTGGCGGCGCCCCGGATGATGCTGCTCGACGAACCCAGCCTGGGATTGTCGCCCCTGCTCACGAAGGAGATCTTCGAGATCGTCGTGCGCATCAACCGCGAACGCGGAACGACGATCCTCCTCGTCGAGCAGAACGCCAACATGGCGCTCAACGTCGCCGACTACGGCTACGTTCTGGAGAACGGCCGGATCGTGATGGAAGATCGCTGCAGCGCCCTGCGCGAGAAGGACGACGTGAAGGAGTTCTACCTCGGAATGAAGGACGAGGGCGTGCGGGGCGAGCGGCGCTGGAAGAAGAGAAAGAACTGGAGGTAGGGAGAAACGATGTCCAACCTGTGGAACGTGTCCCGGCTCCAGGGGAAATCGGAGATCGTGATCCCGGGCGAGACGTTGCCGGTCGTATTCTGGAACGCGGTCGAGCGGCGCGGCGATCAGGTGTGGCTGCGCGAAAAGGAACTCGGGATCTGGCGCAGCTGGACCTGGTCTCAGGTAGGCCAATCGGTGCGCGAGATCGCGCACGGCCTGATGGCGCTCGGTTTCGAGCGCGGCGAAACGGCGTCGATTCTCGCCAACACCGTGATCCAGTGGGTGCTCGCCGATCTGGCGGTATTGAGTTGCGCCGGGGTTAGCAACGGCATCTATCCGACCGATGCGCCGTCGCAGGTCCACTATCTCTGCTCCGATTCGCGCACTGCGGTGCTCTTTGTCGAAGACGAAGAGCAATTGGACAAGGTGCTCGAGGTTCGCGAGCGTCTTGCGTTGTTGCGCAAGATCGTGGTCTTCGACATGCAAGGGCTGCACGACCTCGACGACGCCCAGGTCATCGGCCTCGATGCGCTGTGTGCGCTCGGCCGCGAACACCTCGCCGCGCATCCCGGCGAAATCGGTCGCCGCGTCGCGGCGGTCGAGCCCGACGACCTCGCCATCCTCGTCTACACCTCCGGGACCACCGGCAGGCCCAAGGGCGCGATGCTCGCCCACCGCTCGCTGGTGTGCGCGATGCGAGGCTACAACGTCGCCGTGACTCAGGACGAATCCGACGAGCGCATGTGTTTTCTACCGCTTTGTCACATCGCCGAACGGATGGGCGGCGAGTATTACAGCATGTACACCGGCTCGAAGCTGAACTTCGTCGAGAATCCGGAAACCGTGCCCGAGAACGTGCGCGAGATCGCGCCGACCGTCGCGACCGCCGTGCCACGCGTGTGGGAGAAGTTCTATTCGGCGGTGTCGATCGCGATCAACGAGTCCGGTCGCCTGCAGCAGATCGCGTACGCCTGGGCGATCGGCACCGGAGCCGAAGTCGCCCGTCGCGTTCTCGCCGGGGAATCTGTGCCGGCTTCGCTCAAGCTGCGATTCCTCCTTGCCAGGTGGCTGGTGCTGGACAGCGTTCGCAAGCTCGTCGGCGTACATCGCGCGCGTTATTGCGTGACCGGAGCCGCGCCGATCTCGCCCGAGCTGGTGCGCTGGTACCTGGCGCTCGGCGTGCCGATGTTCGAGGTGTGGGGCATGACCGAGACGGCCGGTCTGGCCACCTACACCCCGGCCGACCGCATTCGGCCCGGCCGTATCGGCGTGCCCGCGCCGTGGAACGAGGTGCGCGTCGACCCCGCCACGAGCGAGATCCTGGTGCGTGGACCGAACGTGTTCTCCGGCTATCTCAATATGCCCGAGAAGACCGCCGAAGCGATCGACGCCGAAGGCTGGTTGCACACCGGCGACGTGGGCGAAGTCGACCAAGAGGGTGTGCTGAAGATCGTCGACCGGATGAAGGACATCATCATCACCGCCGGTGGAAAGAACGTCACGCCGAGCGAGATCGAGAACGAACTGAAGTTCTCGCCCTACGTGACCGACGCGGTGGTGATCGGCGACGCGCGTGCCTTCCTGACCGCGCTGATCATGATCGACCAGGAGAACGTCGAGAAATTCGCCCAGGATCACGACGTGCCGTTCGGCAACTACGCGAGCCTGACGCGCGCACCGCAGGTGCGGTCGCTGATCCAGGCGGAGCTCGACCGGGTCAACAGGGGTTTCGCGCGCGTCGAGCAGATCAGGAAGTTCCACCTGATCGAAACCCAGCTCAGCGCCGAGGACGAAGAACTGACGCCGACGATGAAGCTCAAACGCAGACTCGTCGAGCACAAGTACGCGCCGCAGATCGACGCGATGTACGCCGGATGACCGCCGATCCGGACAACGATGTTCCACAGGAGAGGAAAGACATGAAGACGCACAGACTGATCGCCGCGGTGGCTCTGTTCGCCTGCGGTTCGAGTTTCGCGCAACAAGGGGTCAGCAAGGATGAAATCCTGCTGGGATCGATCCAGGACCTGTCCGGGCCGATCGCTGCTTTCGGCAAGCAGGTTCGACTCGGAATGATGCTTCGTGTCGACGAGATCAACGAGCAGGGCGGCATCAACGGGCGCAAGCTCAGGATCCTGGTCGAGGATTCCGCCTACGACCCCAAGCGGGCGGTTCTCGCTGCGCAGAAACTGGTCAATCAGGACAAGATCTTCGCGATGGTCGGGCACATCGGCACCGCGCAGAACATGGCCGCCATGCCCGTGCAGTTCGAAAAGAACGTCGTCAACTTTCTGCCGGTGACTGCGGCGCGCGAGATGTACGAACCGCTGCATCGGCTCAAGTACTCGTTCGCGGCCACCTACTACGACCAGATGCTCAGGGCGGTGCCGAAGCTCGTCAAGGAGAAGGGCGCCAAGAAGGTCTGCTCGATGTACCAGGATGACGAGTTCGGCCTCGAGGTAGTGCGCGGAGCGGAAGCCGGGCTCAAGAGCATCGGCATGGAGATGACCGAGAAGACCAGCTACAAGCGCGGCTCCACCGACTTTTCGTCGCAGATCACGAAGCTGAAATCGAGCGGTTGCGACTTCGTCGTGCTGGGCACGATCATCCGCGAGACCATCGGTGGCATCGGCACCGCGCGCAAGCTCGGATTCAACCCGACCTTTCTGGGATCGAGTGCCGCCTACACCGACCTGATCCACAAGCTCGGCGGCAAGGCGATGGATGGGCTGTACGCGACACACAGCGCGCAGCACCCCTACCTCGACGAAGCCTCGCAGCCGCTTCGTTTCTGGGCGAACAAGTACAAGACGAAGTTCGGCGAAGACCCCACCGTATTCTCGGTCTACGGCTACGTGATCATCGACACCTTCGCCAGGGGCGCAGGAAACGCGGGCAAGAACCTGACGACCGACACCTTCGTCAAGGCGATGGACAGCCTGAGCGTTCCGGCGGACATGTTCGGCAGCGCGCCCGGTTCGTTCAGCCCGACCAAGCGCCTGAGCAACGACAAGTCGCGCCTGTCGCAGTTGCAGGACGCGCGCTGGAAGGTCGTGTCCGACTACGTGTTCTAGTTCGCCGTCGCCTCGACCAGTCGTGGCGCTCGCGTCGGGAGGCGCGAGCGCCCGACCTCCGCGGGGGTCGATGGACCTCGACATCCCGTGCTACGCTGCCACTTCCTTCGCAGGCAGTTGCGCCCGACCATGTCCGACCCGACGTTGCACGAACTCGAGAACTCGATCGTCGACGGACGCCACAAGGGCATTCCAGGTCACTGCGCGCCGCTCGCGCTCTGCGAGATCGCCACCAGGGGCTGGAACGTCCTCGCCGAGGACATGACGCTCCCGCTGGCGGTGCTGCACGAAAGCGCGCTCGAGCACAACGCGCGGTGGATGAAAGCCTTCCTCGCGCGCACCGGCGCGATCGTCGCGCCGCACGGCAAGACCACGATGAGTCCGCAGCTCTTTCGTCGCCAGGTCGACGACGGCGCGTGGGCGATGACCGTGGCGACGATCCAGCAGTTGCAGGTCGCGCGCCACTATGGTTTCGACCGGATCGTGCTGGCCAATCAGCTGCTCGGCAAGCAGGCGATCGGCTACGTCCTCGAAGAGCTCGCGCGCGATCCGGGTTTCGAGTTCTTCAGCCTGGTCGATTCGGTCGCGCAGGTGGAGATGCTCGCCGCCGCGGCTTCGGCCAGCGATCCCGGCAGGCCGCTGCAGCTCTTTCTCGAGTGCGGAATGCGCGGCGGGCGCACCGGCGTGCGCGACCTCTCGGGCGCCCTGTCGATTGCGCGTGCGGTCGATGCGTCGCCCCATCTCGCGCTGGTCGGCGTCGAAGGTTTCGAAGGGCTGGTCTCCGGCTCCGAGGGAGGCGAGAAGGTCGCCGTGTTCCTGGACTTCATCGTCGAAGTCGCGCGTGCGCTCGATCGTCTCGACCTGTTCGCACCCGGTCGCGTGTTGCTCAGCGCCGGCGGGTCCGCTTACTACGATCTGGTGGCGACGAAGTTCGGTGCGGCAGGATTGAGCCGCGAGGCGACGATCCTCACGCGCAGCGGCTGCTACCTGACCCACGACTCGGGCACCTACGCCGAGCACTTCGTTCGCATCCTGGAACGCTCGCCCGAGCTGGAGACGATCGGCGAAGGCCCGCGCGCGGCGATCGAGGTCTGGGCCTACGTGCAGTCGGTTCCGGAACCGGGGCTGGCGCTGGTCACGATGGGAAAGCGGGACGTGTCGCACGACGCGCATCTGCCGTTTCCGCAACGGTGGTACCGCCCCGGGTCCGCGCCGCGCGAGGCCGTGCCGCTCACCGGGCACCGTTGCACCGGACTGAACGACCAGCACGGCTACCTCGCGCTGCCCGACGATTCTCCGCTGCGCGTGGGCGACATGGTCGGGTTCGGGATCTCGCACCCGTGCCTGACTTTCGACAAATGGCAGCTGATGATGCTGGTCGACGACCGGTACGAGGTGACCGGGGCAATTCGGACTTTCTTCTGAGCAACAGAGCACGAATCTGCGTTAGAGTGCGCACACAAGCAGTCGCTGGAACTGCGCACCGAAGCAATCAATAGACCAACCAGGGAGGACACACCATGTCGATACGTGGAATGAAGCGCGGCCTATTGTTCGCCGCTGCATTGCTGCTTGCCCAGGGAGGCGGATTCGCGTCGCTCGCGCAGGCGCAGGAGAAGGTGCTGCGCGTCGCGATGCACGCCGACGTGCGCACGCTCGATCCGTTCTGGACCACCCAGACGATCGCCGGAATTCACGGGCTGATGGTCTACGACACGCTGTTCTCGAGCGACATCAATCTCGATCCGCAGCCGCAGATGGTCGAGAGCTGGACGGTGAGCCCAGATCGCAAGGTCTATACCTTCAAGCTGCGCGACGGCCTGAAGTTCCACGACGGCTCGCCGGTCACCGCCAAGGACGTGGTCGCCTCGATGAACCGCTGGGGCAAGCGCGACGGCGCCGGCAAGCAGCTGATGGGCTACACCGCCTCGCTGGTCGCCGCCGACGCCAAGACTTTCGTCTGGACGCTCACCGAGCCTTATGGGCTGCTGATCGACATCCTGGCCAAGACCGGCACCAGCATTCCTTTCGTGATGCGCGAGAAGGAGGCGATGGTCGATCCGTTCCAGCAGATCCAGGAAGTGGTCGGATCGGGCCCGTTCATGTTCAAGCGCGATGAATGGGTGCCCGGCAGCAAGACGGTCTACGTGAAGTTCAAGGACTACGTGCCGCGCAAGGAACCGGCCTCCGGACACGCCGGCGGCAAGGTGGTCAAGGTCGACCGCGTCGAGTTCATCTGGATGTCGGATCCGCAGACCGCGCAGTCCGCGTTGGTCGCCGGCGAGATCGACTACCTCGAGAACCCGGCCCCCGACTTCCTGCCGATGCTCAAGACGACGCCGGGCATCAAGCTGGAGGTCCACCCTGCGATGGGAACGATGGGCATCATCCAGCTGAACCATCTGCATCCGCCGTTCAACAACGTGAAGGCGCGGCAGGCGATGTACTACCTGCTCAACAACCACGACTACCTGAACACGATCGCCGCCGACAAGAGCCTGCAAACGCCGTGTTTCTCGTACTTCGGTTGCGGCGTGGCGATGGAAACCGACGCCGGCAGCGAACCCTACAAGAGCGCGAAGAACGTCGCGAAAGCCGAGCAGCTGTTCAAGGAGGCCGGCTACAAGGGCGAACCGATCACGATCCTGCACGCCACCGACCACCAGTACATCAACCCGGCCAACCTGGTGATGATCCAGCAACTGCGCAAGGCGTCGTTTCTCAAGCTCGACGTGCAGGCGATGGACTGGGGTTCGGTCGTCGCGCGCCGCGCCAAGAAGGAGACGCCGGCGCAGGGCGGCTGGAACATCTTCATCACCGGAACCACGGTGCGTCACCTCGTCGAGCCCGGTGACCCACACGTCGATCGGCATGGGCTGCGAGAAGGCGTGGTTCGGCTGGCCGTGTGACAAGCGTTTCGAGGAATTGCGCAAGGAATGGGCGTTCGCGCCGGACGTCGCGACACGCAAGAAGGTGGCGGTCGAGTTGTCCAGGCGCGCCTACGACCAGGTGCCCTACATCTCGTTCGCGCAGTGGCGCAATCCGGTCGCGTACCGCTCCGACCGGCTCTCGGGCGTTCAGACCATGCCCTCGGTGCCGCCGATGTGGAACATCGAGAAGAAGTAGCATTAGCGAATAACGACAGCGCGCCCCCCGACGGCCTGCCGTGACCGCCTACATCGCGCGTCGCTTGCTCGCGACCATCCCCGTGATGGTCGTGGTCGCGCTGTTCGTTTTCCTGCTGCTGCACCTCACGCCGGGCGACCCGGCGGCGGTGATCGCCGGTGACGAGGCGACGCCGGAGGCGATCGAGAAGATCCGTCACAAGCTCGGCCTCGACCGCCCGATCTGGGAGCAGTTCGGGATCTACGTCGGGAACCTGGCTGCGCGGCGATCTCGGAACGTCGATCTTCTCCAATCTGCCGGTGCTCACGCTGGTCAAGCAACGCCTCGAACCGTCGCTGGTCCTGGCCGTGTCGACGCTGGTGATGGCCGTCGCGTTCGCGGTGCCGATGGGCGTGCTGGCCGCGTGGAAGGCGCGCACCGCGGTCGACCGCATCGTGATGGGGTTCTCGGTGCTCGGCTTCGCGGTGCCGGTGTTCCTGATCGGCTACGTGCTGATCTACGTCTTCGCGATCGAACTGAAGTGGCTTCCGGTGCAGGGCTACCGGCCGCTGTCGCAGGGAATCGGCGAGACGGCGCGATCGATCGTCCTGCCGGCGTTCGCGCTGAGCATGGTCTACATGGCGCTGATCGCGCGAATGACGCGGGCGAGCATGATGGAGGTGCTCTCCGAGGACTACATCCGCACCGCGCGTGCCAAGGGCGTGGCCACGATCGTGGTGCTGCTGCGCCACGCGCTCAAGAACGCGGCGGTGCCGATCGTCACCGTCATCGGCATCGGTTTGACGCTGCTGATCTCGGGCGTGGTGATCACCGAGACGGTGTTCAACATTCCGGGACTGGGACGCCTGACGGTGGACGCGATCCTCAAGCGCGACTATCCGATCATCCAGGGCCTGATCATTCTGTTCGCCGGCGTCAAGGTGCTGGTGAACCTGCTGATCGACATCAGCTACGTGTTCTTCGACCCGCGCATTCGCTACTAGGCCGCAGCGATGGCCGCCACGATGATCGAAGCCGCCGCAGTCCGCGCCGCCGCGCGTTCGCCTGCCTGGGACTGGGTGCGCCGCAACCCGACCATCGTGATCGGCAGCGCGATCCTCGTCGTGTTCGTCGCGATCGCGCTGGTCGCTCCGTGGCTCGCCGGCGATCCGCTGTCCTTCGACCCGCTCAATCGCCTGAAGCGACCCGACGCCGGCTTCTGGTTCGGCACCGATCAGTTCGGTCGCGACGTCTACAGCCGGGTCGTCTACGGCACGCGCGTCTCGCTGATCGTCGGCATCAGCGTCGCGGTCGTGGCGACGGCGATCGGGCTGGTCGTCGGCGTGCTGTGCGGCTACTTCCGACGGGTCGACGACGTGGTCATGCGCGTGATGGACGGCCTGATGGCGATCCCGGCGATCCTGCTGGCGATCGCGCTGATCACGCTGATGAAGGCGAGCCTGCTGATCGTGATCATCGCGATCTCGATACCCGAGATCCCGCGCGTCGTGCGCGTCGTGCGCAGCGTCGTGCTCACGGTGCGCGACCTGCCGTACATCGAAGCCGCCGTCGCCAGCGGCACGCGCAGCGCACCTGATCATGATGCGCCACATCCTGCCCAACACCATCGCGCCGCTCATCGTGCAGGCAACCTACGTCTGCGCGTCGGCGATCCTGACCGAAGCGGGCCTGTCGTTCCTCGGCGCCGGCACGCCGCCCGAAGTGCCCAGCTGGGGCAACATCATCTCGCAGGGCCGCACCTACTTCCAGATCTCGCCCTGGATCATCTTCTTTCCCGGCGTGATGCTCGCGATCGCCGTGCTGGCGATCAACCTGGTCGGCGACGGGCTGCGCGACACGCTCGACCCGCGAATCGCGCGGCGCATGTGAAGAACGACCGGATGTGAAGACAGACCCATTGCCCCCCGATTCCGCATCGCAGGCAGTACTGTCGGTGCGCGACCTGCGCACGCACTTCCTCACCCGCGACGGCATCGTGCGCGCGGTCGATGGCGTCTCGTTCGACGTCAAGCGCGGCGAGACGCTGGGCGTGGTCGGCGAGTCGGGCTGCGGCAAGAGCGTGACGGCGCTCTCGATCATGCGGCTGATCACGCAAAGCGCCGGGCGCACCGAGGTGACGGGTTCGGTGCGCTTCGACGGCACCGAGCTGACGACGCTGTCCGAGCGCCAGATGCGCGCAATCCGCGGCAACCGGATCTCGATGATCTTCCAGGAGCCGATGACGTCGCTCAACCCGGTGCTCACCGTGGGCGAACAGATCGCGGAATCGGTGCGCATCCACCAGCGCCTGCCCAAGAAGGCGGCACGCGACCGCGCGGTCGAGATGCTGTCGACCGTTCGCATCGCCGATCCGCAGCGCCGAGCCGACGAGTATCCGCACCAGCTCTCGGGCGGCATGCGCCAGCGGGTGATGATCGCGATGGCCCTCGCGTGCAACCCGAAGGTGCTGATCGCCGACGAGCCGACCACCGCGCTCGACGTCACGATCCAGGCGCAGATCCTGAACCTGATGCTGGAACTGAAGGAGCGACTCGGTACCGCGATCGTGCTGATCACCCACGACCTCGGCGTGGTCGCCGAGACCGCCCAGCGCGCTGTCGTGATGTACGCCGGACGCAAGGTCGAGGAGGCGCCGGTCGTGGAGTTGTTTCGCAATCCGCTGCATCCCTACACGCGCGGGCTGATCAACTCGATTCCGCGGCGCACGGCCGCGGGGCGCCGAACCGACATTCGCGGCAGGCTCCAGGAGATCCCGGGAATCGTTCCTTCGCTGATCGACCCGATTCCGGGCTGCGCGTTCGCGCCGCGGTGCAGCTTCGCGGTCGATCGCTGTTCGCGCGAGCGCCCCGAACTCGACGCGAAGGGGTCGGATCATCTTGCGGCGTGCTGGGAGACCGAGCGCGTGCTCGATGCGCGTGTCTCGGAGGTCGCGCGATGAGCCGCGAGACCGGCGCCGGCAGCCGGGTCGCCCAACCGTTGCTGCGCGTGACGGATCTGAAGAAGCACTTCCCGGTGCACCACGGGTTTTTCTCGCGCGTCGTGGGCCAGGTCTATGCGGTCGACGGCGTGTCGTTCGACATCGGGCGCGGAGAGACCTTGTGCCTGGTCGGCGAATCGGGCTGCGGCAAGTCGACGGTGGCGAAGACGGTGATGCGTCTGCTGGAGCCGACTTCGGGTTCGGTGGTCCTGGACGGCGTCGACATCTCGCGGCTCGACGAGGGCGAACTGCGCGCCCATCGCCGGCAGATGCAGATCGTCTTCCAGGATCCGTACTCGTCGCTGAACCCGCACCTGTCGGCCGGCGCGATCGTCAGCGAGCCGCTGACGAACTTCGGGCTGGCGACCGGAAAAGCGCTCGAGCAGCGCGTCGCGTCGCTTTTCGAGCGAGTCGGCCTGCGTGCCGACGCGGCGCGCAAGTATCCGCACGAGTTCTCGGGTGGGCAGCGCCAGCGACTCGGCATCGCGCGTGCGCTCGCGCTGAACCCCGGGCTGATCGTCGCCGACGAGCCGGTCTCCGCACTCGACGTTTCGGTGCAGGCGCAGGTGCTCAACCTGCTGGTCGACCTGCAGCAGGAGTTCGGGCTCGCCTACCTGTTCGTCTCGCACGACCTCGCGGTGGTCGAGCACATCGGTCACCGCATCGCCGTGATGTACCTGGGGCGCATCGTCGAGCTCGCCGACAACGCCGCGCTCTTCGGCAAGCCGCTGCATCCCTACAGCGAGGCGCTGCTCGCGGCCGCGCCCGTGCCGGAGCCGGGCCTCAAGCGCGAGCGCGTCGTGCTCCAGGGCGACGTCCCGAGCCCGATGACGCCGCCTCCCGGTTGCCACTTCCACACGCGCTGCCTCTACGCCGAGCCACGATGCAGGGTCGACGGGCCACCGCTGCTCGAGGTCGAACCGGCGCACTGGGTAGCCTGCCATCTCAGACCCGCCGGCGGACCGTTCGAGCGCTTGCCCATCACGATCGAGTCGCCCGCCTGACATGAGCACGAACACACCGCGCATCGCCATCCTCGGTTTCGCGATCGAGTGCAACCGGTTCTCGCCAGTCACGAGCGCCGCCGACTTCGCGCGCAAAGTCGACATCCGCGGCGCGCAGATTCTCGAGCAGGCGCGCGTCGGGCCGTGCCGCACCACGCTCGACCTCCCGGGCTTCGTCCAGCAGATGGACCGCACGGGTCCGTGGTCGGCGGTGCCGTTGCGCATCGTGCTGTCGAACCCGGGCGGGCCGGTCGAGCAGGAGTTCTTCGAATCGTTCCTCGAGGAGATCGGTTCCGGGCTGCGCGACGCCGGTCCGCTCGACGGCGTGTTCGTCGTTTCGCACGGTGCGGCGCTCGCCACCGGATCGGACGATCCTGACGGCGAACTGTTCGAGACGATCCGCCGTCAGGTCGGTGCCGGCGTTCCGGTGATCGGCGTGTTCGACCTGCACGCGAACGTCTCGCTGAAGATGGTCGAGAATCTCGACGTGTTCGTCGGTTACCTGGAGAACCCGCACACCGACATTCGCGAGCGGGGCGAGGAGGCTGCGCGGCACATGCGCGAGTTGCTCGCGGGGGCCAAGGCAGCGGTCGCGATGGTCAAGCTGCCGCTGGCGCCGCCGTCGATCACGCTGCTCACCGCGAGCGGCCCCTACGGCGAGTTGATCCGCTACGGGCAGTCGCGCGTCGGCGGCGACATCATGAACGTTTCGATCATGGCCGGCTTCGTGTTCAGCGACTGCCCGAAGAACGGTTTCAGCGCCGTGGTCACAGCGCGCAACGGCAGCGCCGCGCTCGCGCTCGCTCGCGAACTCGGCGAACGGATCTGGTCGATGCGCGCCAGGTTTCGCAAGGAGATGACCAGCCTCGAGCAGGCGGTCGCGCTGGCAGTCGCGGCTGGCGCCGATCGCAGCGCGCCCGCGATCCTGCTGGCCGACGTTGCCGACAACCCCGGCGGAGGCGCACGCGGGAACACGACCTACCTGCTTCGCGCGCTGGTCGAGGCGCGGGCCGGCGGGGTCGTCCTTGGCGTCTTCTACGATCCGGCGCTTGCCGCCGAAACGCATCGTCTCGGTCAGGGCGCGCAGTTCGTCGCGCACTTGAACAGCGCCGAGCACGACGCGTTCTCGCAGCCCTTCGAAGCGCCGGCGCAGGTGCTCGCGCTGTCCGACGGGGCGATCATCGGGCGCCGCGGCCTGATCAAGGGGGCCTCGGCGTCGATGGGTCCGTCGGCGTTGCTGAGAATCGGTGGTGTCGACGTTGCAGTGATCTCGAATCGGCAGCAGTGCCTCGATCCGATGCAGCTCGAAGTGCTCGGTGTGGATCTCGCCGCCGTGCGCACGCTGGTGGTCAAGAGCCGCGGGCACTTTCGCGCCGGATTCGACGAGTTCTTCGCGCCCGAACAGATCCACGAGGTGGACTGCCCGGGACTCACTTCGCCGGTGCTGTCCAGTTTCGAGTGGACGCGCCTGCCCAGGCCGATCTATCCGCTGGACGAAGAGACTCGCTGGAGCGTGCCCGCGGCCTGAGCCGCGCGCTTCGCCGAACACCGCAACACCCGAACGACTGGAGCCTTCATGCGCCTGTTCTCTGCCACCATCGCCACCGAGACGAATACCTTCTCGCCGATGCCCACCAGCCTCGCCGCGTTCGAGGAGAGCGTGTTCCTGCGACCGGGCGAACACCCGGACGACGCACCGCGGATGTGCACCGCCCCGCTGTTCGTCGCGCGCAAGCGCGCGGCGAGCGATCGATTCACGCTGATCGAGGGAAGCTGCTTCGCCGCCAGTCCGGCGGGCACCGTCAATCGGGCCGACTACGAGTTCATGCGCGACGAGGTGCTCGCACAGTTGAAGGCGGCGCTGCCGCTCGATGGGGTGTTGTTCGGGCTTCACGGCGCGATGGTCGCGCACGGCTACGACGACGTCGAAGGCGACCTGCTCGAACGTGCGCGCGCGATCGTCGGGCCGAAATGCGTGATCGGCGTCGAGCACGACCCGCACTGCCACATGACGCTCAAGCGCATGCGCAACTGCGACATCATGATTCTCTACAAGGAGTTCCCGCACACCGATGTGGTGGACCGCGCCGAAGACCTGCTCGACCTGGTGCTTCGCACGCTTCGCGGCGAGATCCGCCCGGTGATGTCGCTCTACGATTGCCGCCAGATCGGAAGCTATCCGACCACCTTGCCGCTGATGCGCGGCTTCGTCGATCGGATGATGGCGCTCGAGGGCAAGGACGGCATCCTCTCGGTATCGGCGGTGCACTGCTTTCCCTATGCCGACGTCGAGGAACTGACCGGCGGCATCCTCGTCGTGGCCGATCGCGACAAGGCGAAGGCCGACGCACTGGCGAGCAGGCTCGGCGAGGAGTTCGTCTCGATGCGCGGCAAGACGATGCCCGAGTTCCTCTCGGTGGCAGCCGGCGTCGACGCGGCGATGGCCTTCGAAGCTTCACCGGTGGTGATCGCCGATCCGGCCGACAACGCCGGTGGCGGTGCGCCGTCGGACAACACGACGATCGTGCGCACGCTGATCGAGCGCGGTGCGAGCGGCGCGGCGGTCGGCCCGATCTGGGATCCGATCGCGGTGCGACTGTGCTTCGACGCCGGGGTCGGCGCGCGTTTCGCGCTGCGCTTTGGCGGGAAGATCGGTCCGGCTTCGGGCCAGCCGGTCGACGCGACGGTCGAGGTGACTGCGCTCGTGCGCGATTGCTGGCAGAGCTTCGGCCCGACGCAGGTTCCGCTGGGCGATTGCGCGGCCGTCCGTATCGGTGGGGTCGAAGTGGTGCTGATCACGAAACGAACGCAGGCGCTGGGACTGGAGTTGTTCTCGAACCTCGGCATCGACCCGTGCCAGCGCAAGATCGTCGCGGTGAAGTCCACCAATCACTTCATGGCCGCCTACGGGCCGATCGCGGCAAAGGTCATCTACGTCGAATCGGATGGTCCGCTCGCTCGCAACCACCGCAATCTTCCCTATACGAAGATCCGCCGCCCGATCTGGCCGCTCGACGCCGAGACCACACCCGGACTGGTTTACTAGTGAAATTCCGAGGAGCGCGACCGTGAACTCCACCCCCCTGAACGCGCTCCCGGCCAGCGTGCTTCGGCAGATGATCGGCGCCGGGGAGATCTCGCCGGTCGAACTGCTCGAGTCGTGCATCGCCAGGATCGAAGCGCTGAATCCGGCGGTCAACGCGATCGCCGCCAAGACTTACCGGCGCGCACGCGACGAAGCCAGCGCCGCCGAGGCGGCCGTCCTGCGCGGCGCGCCGCTCGGTCGGCTGCACGGATTGCCGATCGGCATCAAGGATCTTCAGGACACCGAGGGCGTGCTCACCACGCACGGCTCGCCGCTGTATCGTAACCACGTGCCGACGCGGGATTCGGCGCAGGTCGCGCTGGTGCGCGCGGCCGGCGCGATCGTCGTCGCGAAGACCAATGTCCCGGAGTTCGGCGCGGGCGCCAACTCGCGCAACCCTGTCTGGGGCGCGACCGGCAATCCCTTCGACCCCTCGCTCAACGCCGGCGGCTCGTCGGGCGGGTCGGCCGTCGCGCTCGCCTGCGACATGCTTCCGATCTGCACCGGTTCCGACACCGGAGGCTCGCTGCGCATTCCGGCGGCGATCTGCGGAGTGGTCGGATTCCGGCCCTCGCCGGGTCTGGTGCCGATGGACGGGCGCCAGTTGGGCTGGACGCCGATCTCGGTGCTGGGGCCGATGGGCCGCAACGTCGCCGACACCCGGATGCTGTTCTACGCGCAACTGGGGGTCGACCCGCGCGATCCGCTGTCGCACCGGCTCGACACGCGGTCCGTTCACCGGCAACCCCCGATCGACCTGGGAAAGCTGCGCGTCGCGTGGACCACCGACTTCGGACAGTGTCCGGTCGGCGCCGGGATTCGCGCGGTGATGCGCGAGCGGATGGCGTCGATGCGTCACCTGTTCGCCGCGGCCGACGAGGTCGATTTCGACTTCGGCGAGGCGGATCGCTGCTTCGACGTGGTGCGCGCGCAGAACTTTCTCGCCCGGTACATGGACAGCTACGAGCGCGATCGCGAGAAGCTCGGGCCCAACATCCGCGCGAACTACGAGATCGGCCGGGCGATGACCCTGTCCGACGCGGCGTGGGCGCACGCCGAGCAGACGCGGATCTTCCGCCGCTTCCAGCAGATGTTCCGCAACTACGACCTGGTGATGTCGCCGACCACCCCGGTCTCGCCGTTCCCGTGGAGCCAGCTCTACCTGCCCGAACTGGAAGGCCAGACGCTGAAGAACTACTACCACTGGCTCGCGTTGACCTACGTCGTCACGTTGGTCACCAATCCGGCGATCGCGCTGCCGTGCGGGGTGGATCAGAACCGGATGCCGTTCGGATTGCAGGTGGTCGGCCGATTCGGCGGCGACATCGAACTGCTCGACGCGGCGCAGGCGATGGAGCGCGCCTTCACCGGGATCGACGGGCTGTCGCGTCCGATTCCGGACTCGGCGGCGCTCTCGCGGGCTCGCCCCGAATTGACGTCGATCGTGACCGATGCGCCGGACGAGGTCTGGCGCGAAGGCGGCTGAGAGGCGCGCTCCGCGCCGGAGCCTGCCCGCGCGTCGCCGGGGAGCAGTGACATCGGTCCTGGTTCGAGTTCCTCGAATGCGCCCACGAAACGTCGTTTTCCTCTCTGATGAAACGTTTCATTGACACGCAAGGGCGATCCGGCTAAGTTCCTCGAACGCAGCCTCTTGTGATGACGGGGATGGGCACGACGGAAAGCGATCGGGTCGGAGGATCCGCAATGCGGCCCCTCAGGGACAGGGTCACATCGGCGATCGCGGTCGCTATCGCGGCCTATATGGCCTACGCGACGGTCTTTGGCCCATACAAGACGACGATCGTGCACCTCGCGCTGTTCCTGATGGCGATGCTGGCGATCTACTTCCTGCGCCGCAGCGACCGGGACCGCCACCGGCGCGCCTACCTCGGTGCTCTCGACTGGGGGATGGCGATCGCGAGTGTTGCCGCACTCCTGTACGTCGTCGTCGAGTGGGAGCGCTTGATCGGGCTGTGGGGTGCCGCATTTCTGACACGCGCCGACCTCATCGCTGGCGGCGTGATCGTCGTGGTCGTACTGGAGGCGGCACGGCGGGAGAGTTTCGCCTTCTTTCTGCTTTCCCTGGGCAGCATCCTGTACATCTTGCTGGGTGATTCGGTGACCGGCGTGCTCCGCCACCCGGGAATGGAAATCGACCGCTTCATCTACCTTACCGCGTTCACTGCCGAGGGCGTGTTCGGTCTCGGCCTCGATGTCGCTGCCTCGTACCTGTTCATGTTCATGCTGCTGAGTTCAGCGCTCAACAAGACCAGGACGGGCGATCTGATCATGAAGCTTTCGAACGCGCTGGTCGGAGCGAAGGTCGGCGGTCCTGCGAAGGCCGCGGTGTTGGCGAGCGCGGGCCTCGGAACGATGATCGGATCTTCGATCGGCAACGTGGTGAGCACTGGAACGTTCACGATCCCGATGATGAAGCGCGCGGGCATTCCGGCGCACAAGGCGGCGGCGATAGAAACAACTGCATCGGAGGGCTCGCAGATCCTCCCTCCCGTGATGGGAACTGCAGCCTTCATCATGGCCGAGTTCACCGGCATTCCTTATGCGGCGATAGCACTTGCGGCCGTCCTCCCGGCGTTGCTCTATTTCGTTTCGCTCTACGTCGTCGTGCACATCGAATCGGTGCGCATAGGCCTGTTGGGCATGGCCAGGGAGGAAATTCCGAGCGCGCGACAGGCACTGCGCGACGGTTGGCACTTGCTGGTAGCGCCGCTCGCGCTGTTCTATCTCCTGCTGATCGAACAGGTGAGCCCCGGCTACGCCGGAATGGTTTGCGTCGCGCTCGTGCTGTCCATCAGTGCGATGCGAACGCGTACCCGTGTGTCGCTGCGCGATCTCCACCTCACCGTCACCGACGGCGTGCGCGTGGCGGCCAGCATCACGGCTCTGATCACTGCGGTGGGTTTCGTACAACAGGCGCTGGTCACGACCGGGTTGGCACCGCGATTGACCGACATCATCCTGGCGGCGAGCAGCGGATCGATGCTGCTCGCGCTTCTTCTCGCCGTCGTCGTGGCGACCCTCCTCGGGATGGGCCTGCCTACCCCGATCGCCTACGTCATGCTCGCCTTGTTCGTCGCGCCTGCGTTGGAGCGGGCTGGTGTGCCGACTCTTGCCGCGCACCTGTTCCTGTTCTATTTCGCCGTGAAGTCGGGTTCGACTCCGCCGGTCGCCGTCACTGCGATGGTCGCGGCCGGGATCGCGAACGCGAACTGGTGGCTCACCGGCGTCTATTCGTTTCTCTATGCGATCCCTGGTTTTATCGTCGCTTTCATGTTCGTCTATTCGCCCCAGTTGCTGTTCGCGGGAAGTGCGTTCGACATCGCCCTGAGCTTCGCTCTGGCCGTCGCCGGAGTCGTCGGACTCGCGGCCGGGTTGCAGGGCTGGTTCCTCGATTGGATCGGATGGATCGAGCGTGCGCTACTCGTCGTTGCCTCGATTCTTCTGATCCGCTATTCGCTAGGCTCCGCCGTGATCGGTGGAGTCATCCTTGCCGGTCTCTATGCCTACCGCCGTTTCGTGTTCCAACGCCGGCAAGCACCTGCCCCTGTAGTGGCGAAAGCCGACATCGGGGGAACTTCCGATCCATGAGATCTTTTGAGGGAGGATTCGCAATGATGTGGAATGTTTCAAGCTCTATTCGTATCGCAGCCGTCACTGGTCTGGCTCTGCTGGGCGGACTTTCGGGCAACGCTTCGGCACAACAGCAGTGGTCGATCGCGACATCGAGCACGGGATCGAGCCCTTACGTTACCGGATCGAACATCGCCACCGCACTCAATCGGCTCCAGGGGCAAGTCGTTCTGTCCGCGCAGACTTCGGGCGGCTTCAACGAGAATCTGGCGCTCGTTGCTCAGAAGAAAGTCGATCTGGGCCTGGGAACCAGCTTTCATGCCGCCGACGCCTATGAGGGGCGCGGAAGATACAAGGAAGTTCAGGGGCGCGAGATGTTCCGCAATCTGCGACTTCTGTTCCCGGTGACGATGGACTCGTGGCACATGGTGGTGCGCGCCGACTCGGGTATTCGCAGCATCGACGATCTCAAAGGCAAGAAGGTCAACCTCAATGTCCCGGCCTCGGCGACGCGGGGGATCAACGAGCGCGTACTTGCCGCCGCAGGCGTCGCCGTCGGTGATCTGAGAGCCTTCGACATCGCCACGAAGGGGAGTTTCGACGCGATCAGGGATCGGGTGGTCGACGCATCGGGCAACATCCTGCCCAAGGGCGCGGGCATCCTGCAGCAGCTCGCGACCGGTGTTCCGATCGATCTCGTTCCGGTCCCGGAAAGTGTGTTCGAGGGAGTCAACAAGGGCTTCCACGGCACTCTGGCGCGCACCGAGATCCCGGCGGGCACCTATCCGGGCCAAACGAAGGCGACCCCGACATTCGGCATCCCGGCGGTCCTCATCGTTCACAAGGATGCTTCGCCGGAGCTCGTGTATCACTTTGTCAAGACCTACTGGGACAACATTGCCGACCTGACCAAGCTCGATCGCACGCTGGGCGATGTCCCTCTCGATCTCGCGGCGAAGGGCTCTACTCCGCCGCTTCATCCGGGTGCCGCGCGCTATTTCCGGGAACGCGGCGTCCTGCGCTGAGTCGCGGCATGGTCGGAGATTCGCCGATGCCTTCGCCGCTGTCCGCGTTCACCGTGGTCGAGCAGCCCGCACCGGATACGCCATTGTGCGCGCGGCTCGCGATGGCGCTCGCCGGACGTATTCTGGCTGATCTCGGCGCGCGCGTAATCGTCGTGGAGCCGCCGCAAGGTGACTTGCTGCGTCGTGTCCCGCCCTTGCTCGAGCGCGGTCCGCTCGACGAGCGCAGCGCGGTGTATCAATTCCTTGCGGCGTCCAAGCGCTCGTGTGTGCTCGACGAGCGAGACCCTGGACAGCGCAGTGCGATCGAAACGATCGTCGGCAGCGCGGACGCAGCGATCGTCGATGGGCTGGCGTGCGAAGTTCGAGATACGCCGCGTGTTGTCGTCGCGGTGACGCCGTTCGGACGATCGTCGGCTCGCCGAGGCGAGCCGGTCAGCGAGTTCACGGTGATGGCGCTGGGTGGGCTGCTCGACATCGTCGGAGATCCGAATCGTCAGCCGTTGCGACTCGCCGGGCATCAGGCCGCGTATGCGGCCGGACTCGCCGCGTTCTCCGGTTTGCTGGCGGGTCTCGCGCTGGGACCGTCGGGGCATGAGACGATCGACGTTTCGCTGCTCGACGTCTGCCAGTGGCTGAACTGGAAGACTTTGGCGGTCACAGCCGATTCGGCACGTTGTCCAACCCGATTGGGCCGCTCTGAAGAGTGGCAGGTTGTGCAGTGTGCCGACGGCCATGTCGCCGTCGTGTTTCTCGAGAAAGACTGGCCGGTACTGTGCCGGATGATCGGCGCTCCGGAGTTGGCCGAGCGCTTCGGCACTCGCGCCGCCCGTGGGCAGAACGTCGCCGTCGTCTACGAGTGTCTTCGCACCTGGTTTCGCGCGCGCAGTCGTGCCGAGATCTATCGCGAGGCGCGGGCTCTGGGTGTTCCGCTCGGCCCGGTCTGGACCATCGCTGAACTCGCGACCGATCCTCAGTACCTAGCCCGAGACTTCCTGCGATCGCTGAAGCACCCTGACCTCGGCGCCGTCGTGATGCCGCGACTGCCGGTGCTCTGGGACGGACACGGTTTCGTCCCGCGACCTGCGCCGACGCTGTTGTCGGCGAGGATCTCCGCATGATCGCATCGTCAGGACCAAATCGCCCGCTGACCGGGTTTCGCGTGATCGACCTGGGGACGATCACTGCGGGGGCGAGCACCTCGGCAGTGCTTGCCGACCTCGGCGCCGACGTAATCAAGATCGAGAGCCCGGATTCACTGGATCC
Organism: uncultured beta proteobacterium; assembly: GCA_963696745.1. Lineage (GTDB taxonomy): Bacteria > Pseudomonadota > Gammaproteobacteria > Burkholderiales > Burkholderiaceae_E > Quisquiliibacterium. The sequence continues at coordinate 47,003 of CAVOLL010000010.1, read as the reverse complement.
GTTCCGAAACTGGGACGGGCACAGCGGCGGTGACGACTGGTGGAACCAGTCGCGATTCTTCCAGTTCACGAATCGCAACAAACGTGGCGTGAGCCTGGACTTGAAGACGCGCGAAGGCCGGGGGTTGCTGCTGGATCTCGTCGCTCGCAGCGACGTCGTCGTAGAGAACTTCCGGCGTGGTGTGCTCGAGCGGCTCGACCTCGCCTATCGGACACTTGCGGCGAAGAACCCCGCGATCGTGCTCGCGTCGATTACGAGCCAGGGAGAAACGGGGCCGGAGCGCACGACCGCATCGTTCGGTTCGACGCTCGAAGCCACCTCGGGACTCGCGTCGCTCACCGGATACACGGACGGAGAGCCTGTCGTCAGCGGCATCTCGTTGAACTACCCGGATCAGGTTGTTTCGCTCTTCGCGGCAGGCATGGTGATCGCCGCGCTCTTGTCGCGTCGCAGTAGCGGGCGCGGAGCCCATCTCGATATCTCGCAGCGCGAGCTGACGAGCTTTCTGATCGGTGAGGCGATCGTCGAGCGAGCCGGCAACCGGCGTGTCGGCAACGCAGCGCCCGAGTATGCGGCGCAGGACTGCTTTCGGGCGGCCGATGGGCGATGGGTCGCCGTGAGCCCTACCGAAGCTGCAGACCCGATTGCTGCGATCGCCCGCGAAGGGTGGGCGTCGTGGATAGCGAAGCAAGAAGCCGACGAGGCAGCGGCGACGTTGCGCGCCGCCGGAGTTCCGGCCGAGGCGGTGCGCGATGGTGCGGAAATTCTCGCGTCGATTGTTTCCGAGGGCGGTACTGCGCTGATGCGAGGTGCGGACGGGCGGGCAGTGAAGGGCGTGCCCTTTCGGTTGCGTGGTCATGCGCATTCGGCCGAACGCGCTGCGCCCAGGCTGGGCGAGCACACGGCGGAGGTTCTGCGCGATGTGCTCGGCGTCGACGAGGGCGAACTGTCCCGCCTGCTTCGTTCATCCGTTACTCGCGACGCGCCGTCCGGCGCAGTGCCGACGCGCGAAGGTTGATTTTCGTAGGAGTCGAATCGATGAATTCCGTTGTTGCGCAGACCACTGACCCGGACGCGATTCTCGTCGCCCTGGGCGAGGACTACCCCGAGATTCGTGCATCGGTCCGGCGCATATGCGCAGGTTTTCCGATGGAGTACTGGCGCGCGCTCGACGCGCGCGAAGGCTACCCAACCGAGTTCGTGCAGGCGCTGACCGAATCGGGATTTCTGTCGGCGCTGATTCCGGCCGAATTCGGTGGCGCCGATCTTCCTCTGCGCGCAGCTTCCGTGATCCTGGAGGAGATACACGCATCCGGGTGCAGCGCCACCGCGTGTCACGCGCAGATGTACATCATGGGAACCCTGCTTCGCCACGGAAGCGCGCTGCAGAAGCAGCGTTGGTTGCCAGGCATCGCCTCGGGCGAGCTGAGGCTCCAGGCATTCGGGGTGACCGAGCCGAACTCAGGTTCCGACACGACCAAGCTCAAGACGCGCGCCGTACGTCGCGGCGAGCGCTACGTCGTCAATGGTCAGAAAGTGTGGACTTCCCGCGCACTGCATTCGGACCTGATGTTGTTGCTGGCGCGCACGACGCCGCTCGACGAGGTCTCGCGCAAGACCGACGGTTTGTCGGTATTCGTCGTCGACATTCGCGAAGCGCGCGGGAAGGGCCTCGAGATCCGTCCCCTGAAGGCGATGGTCAATCACAACACGACCGAGGTCTTCTTCGACGACATGGAAGTTCCCGCCGAAAACCTGATCGGCGAGGAAGGCAGGGGGTTTCGCTACATTCTGGACGGACTGAACGCCGAGCGGGTGCTCGCGGCGAGCGAGTCGATCGGCGACGGCCGCTGGTTCGTCGGCAAAGCGAGCTCGTACGCCAGAGACCGGGTCGTATTCGACCGGCCGATCGGTCAGAATCAGGGAATCCAGTTCCCGATTGCTCGTGCGCACTGCGAGATCGAGGCGGCGGACATGATGGTGCGGCGTGCCGCCGCGCTGTTCGGTGCAGGCCGCGAGTGCGGCGCCGAAGCCAACATGGCGCGGTTGCTCGCTGCGGAGGCGGCGTGGCATGCCGCGGAGGCCACGGTTCAGACCTACGGTGGCTTCGGGTTCGCGCGCGAGTACGACATCGAGCGTCGCTGGCGCGAGGCCCGCGTGCCGCTCGTCGCGCCGATCTCGGTGAACCTGATCCTCTCGTATGTCGCGCAGCACGTCCTCGGGATGCCGCGCGCGTACTGAGGGGAGAACAGAGATGGACGTGCGTACAGTCCCCGCTGCAGACCTCGACTTCAGTCGATACGTGCGCGCCTCGGACACGCTGACTTGGGGGCAATCTGCGGCCGAGCCGGTGCCGCTCGTGCGCGCCTTCGCGGCACAGTGTGCGGCTCTCGCGCGCGTGCGGGTGTTGCTTGGCACCAGCTTCTCGGATGCGTTCGCGTTGGACGATTGGACGAAAGTCGACGTGATCGCGCTCGGTGCGACCGGATCGAACGCACGCCTGATCGCGAGCGGTGCGGCAGACATCGTTCCTTGCCACTTGTCCGACGTGCCCAGGTTCATCGCCAGCGGCCGAATTCGGGTGGACGTCGTCCTGGTCCAGCTCGCGACGGATGGCGACGCGTTCAATCTCGGCGTGTGCGTCGACTACATGCCTGAAGCGCTGGCGGCCGCGCGCGTGGTGATCGCGGAGATAAACGACGAGATGCCCGTCACCTGTGGGGACACGCGTGTCGAGAGCTTGCGCATCGACGCGTGCGTACGCACGCGGCGGCCGTTGCAGCAGATGCCCGCCCGCGCGGGCGGCGACATCGAGCGCTTGATCGCAGGGCACGTAGCGCGCCTGATTCCGGACCGCGCGGTGCTGCAGATCGGCATCGGGATGATCCCGGAAGCGGTTCTGGCGGCGCTCGGGTCGCGTCGCGACCTCGGCATCCACTCGGGTGTTGTTGGCGACACGGTCGCTGCCTTGATGCAGGCGGGTATCGTGACGAACCGATACAAGGAAGTCGACGATGGCGCCACGGTCGCAGCCGTTTTGCACGGCACAGACCGGATCTACGGTTACGCGCACCGCAACCCGCAGATCCGGATGAAACCCTATCGGTACACCCATGATGCTGCGGTGCTCGCCGAGTTGTCGCGTCTGTTCACGATCAATTCGGCGGTTGAAGTGGACCTCACCGGCCAGGTCAACGCCGAGGCTATCGACGGCCGGCCGCTGGGACAGGTCGGAGGACAGGTCGATTTCGTGCGGGCCGGGGTCCGCTCGCGTGATGGACGGTCGATCATCGCGCTGCCGTCTACGGCGCGCAGCGGCGTGTCGCGGATCGTCGCCGCGCTCTCGGGGCCGACGACCACCGCTCGGAGCGACGTCGACCTGGTCGTCACCGAACACGGTATCGCCGAGTTGCAGGGGGTCGCGCTACGCGAACGTGCCAGGCGGCTGATAGCGATCGCCAATCCGGACGCGCGTCGCGGCCTGGAAGCGGCCGTCGATCGTCTGGTCTGAACGGGACCGCACAACAGATGAAAGCTGTCGTTTGCAGGTCGTGGGGCGATCCATCGGGGCTGCGGATCGAGGAGGTCGACGCGCGTCGGCCCGGTCCGGGCGAGGTGCGAATTGCCGTGAGGGCGTCCGCCGTGAACTTCGCCGACACGCTGATACTCGCCGGGAAGTACCAGGTCAAGCCGCAGCTGCCGTACATTCCGGGGCTCGAACTCGCCGGCGAAGTTGCAGAGTGCGGCGAGGGTGTGACCAACGCGCAGCCTGGCGACAGGGTTCTGGTCTGGGCCCGTTACGGGGGCGGATTTGCCGAGGAGTTCGTCGCGCGCGCAGATGCACTGGTGCACATCCCCGCCACGATGGATTTCACGACGGCAGCCGGGTTCTTCATCGGGCACGGTACTGCCTATTTCGCGCTGACGCGCCGCGCTGGTCTCAGGCCCGGCGAAACGCTCCTGGTGACCGGCGCAGGTGGTGGTGTCGGTCTGGCAGCGGTGGAGATCGGAAGCGCACTTGGCGCACGGGTGATCGCCTGCGCCAGCACACCCGAGAAGTTGTCGATGGCCGCGGCACGCGGAGCAGACCTTCTCGTCGACTACGGCCGCGAGAGCATGCGCGACCGTGTCAGGGAGTACACCGAGGGGGCCGGGGTCGACGTGGTTTTCGACCCGGTCGGGGGTGACGCGTTCGACCAGGCGCTGCGGACCGTAGGTTGGCACGCGCGTATGCTGCTGATCGGTTTTGCCAGCGGAACCGTTCCGCAGATCCCGGCGAACATCGTCCTCGTCAAGAACATCTCGATCGTCAGCACTGTCTGGGGCGCCGAGTCGGAACGGAATCCGGCCTTCGCGGTGGGTGTCATGGGCGAACTGATGGAGATCTTTCGCGCCGGAAGGCTCAAACCGCTCGTCAGCACCGTCTACCCGCTGGGCGAGGCGCCCGAAGCGATCAGGGCGATGATCGAGCGTCGAGTCATCGGAAAAGTGGTGGTAACGCCGTGAAGCCGGCGGGCGGCAAGGAATCAGCGTTGAAACGTCGACCGACCATCGAGGACGTTGCGCGGGTAGCCGGAGTTGCGGTCGGGACGGTCTCGCGGGTGCTCGGTGGCTACGAGAACGTCGCCCCGGAGATCCGCGAGAAGGTGCTCAAGACGATCGGGCAGGTCGGATTCGTGCCCAACGCGATCGCGCAAAGCATGCGCCTGGGGACGACCAAGACGATCGGGTTGATGGTGTACGACATCACGGTGCCGGCGCTCGCGGCTTTCGTGAAGTCCGTGCAACGCGCATGCCAGGATGCGGGCTATGTCGTACTCCTCGCGAACACCGGAGGCGAGCGTTCGGTCGAGTTCGAGATGCTCAAGACTTTCGCACAGCGTCAGACCGACGGTCTGATCGTCACATTCGGTTCGGAAGGGGACCCTGAGCTCAGTGCCGCACTCAACGACACCGGCATCCCGGTCGTGCTGTTCGAACGCGACACGCCGGAAGTTTTCGATCGCGTCCTCGCGGACCACGAAGGCGGCATGTATGCGGCGACCCGGCACCTGCTCGCCATCGGCCACAGGCGCATCGCGCTGATCACGGGGTCGCCGGAAATCGCCGCGGCGCGCAGCCGTCTGGCTGGTTTCCGGAATGCGTATCTTCAAGCGGGGGTGGCGTACGAGGAGGCGATTGCGCTTGCGGGCGGCTTCTCGGCGGAATACGGGTTCGAGCAGGCGAACGCTCTGCTTTCCGACCCGACGCCACCGACAGCAGTCATCGCTGGTGGCATATCGATGCTGCCCGGCGTGCTGCGAGCGATCAATCAACGCGGCATCACGATTCCGGAGCGGGTATCGCTGATCGGTATCGCGGATGCCCCGCTTGCCGAGTTCCTCCGTCCTCCGATTGCGGCGATTCGATGGGACTTCACCGAGATCGGTCGTATTGCAGCGCAGTTGTTGCTGACGCGGATCGACGGGTCCGCCGACGGGGGCGCGCGTCGCGTGCTTCTACCAACGGAGTTCGTCGCGCGAGATTCCTGCGCTGCGCCGCGGCAGCGCGCGTTGAGACGAGAATAGATCGAGGTGATTCGAATGCACAGCCAGTATGAAACCCTTTCGATCACCGAGCCCAGGCCCGGGGTGCTGATCGTGACGCTGAGCCGTCCGGAATCGCTGAACGCGATGAACACGCGGATGCTCGGTGAGCTTCGCGACTTCTTTTCCGGGCTCTACGTCGATCAGAAAGCGACGCGCTGCGTCGTCCTGACGGGCGCCGGAACGCGCGCGTTCTGCTCGGGCGGGGATCTCAAGGAACGAAACGGCATGTCCGACGAAACCTGGCAGCGACAGCACGCGCTTGGCGAGCAGGCGTTCCGCGCCGTCATCGACTGCCCGGTCCCGATTCTCGCAGCCGTCAACGGCGCTGCATTCGGCGGCGGATGCGAACTGTTGCTGTTGGCCGATTTCGCCTATGCCGCGCGTTCGGCGCGCTTCGCGCTGCCCGAGACGACACTCGGAATCATGCCCGGGGCGATGGGCACACAGATGCTCCCGCGTGCCTGTGGCGTGCGTCGTGCGAAAGAGATCGTTCTGACCGGTGCGTCGTTCGACGCCGAACAGGCGCTCGCATGGGGCGTGGTCAATCGAATCTGCAACGACGACGCGCTGGTCGGTGAGGCCGTCGCCACGGCCGTGCGGATCGCCGACAACGCCCCGATCGCGGTCCGCCAGGCAAAGAAGAGTCTCGACATCGCGACCCAGACCGATCTCAGAAGCGGCTACGCCTTCGAGCTCGAGGCTTACAACCGGGTGGTCCCGACCGCGGATCGGCAGGAGGGAGTGCGCGCGTTCGTCGAGCGGCGCAAACCGGACTTCAAAGGACGCTAGCGAACTACTTGGGCGTTGCGGCAAACGGCGTCAGTGCGAAAATTCTTCGCTCAGCCGGTGGCCCGGAACGCCGTACGCGAGAAAGCCGTCCACCAGCACGACCAGCATCGCGCCGATGTACCGGCGCGCCGGCGGTCGTGCCGACCCGAGGCGCCGGGCGCTAGAGCGTAGCGCGAGCGCCGGGACTTAGTGTCCCCGGACGACTCGACCGACCGCGTGCATCAGTCCCTCGGGCGCGTCAGGGTTGATCGAGCAGTCGGGCCCCAGCAGGTGAAAGCGGCCCTTCATCTCGTCGAGCGAGCGACGCGCGTGATCGGCCAGCGCGGTTTCGGTCATGGTTCCGAATTGTGGTTTCGCTGGTAGCCCGCCGAGCACCGGGCGCCCGGTGCGTTCGTGGACCTGGGTCAGCGAGGGATTGCCCGGCGTGGTCGCCCAACTGTAGACCACCGGCGGGTAGTCGACGAATTCGTCGAACAGGATGCTGTCGCCGCACATGTGCATGATGTTGAACGGCGCGCCGCTTGCCGCTTCGAGGATGCGAAGGTCGAAGGGGCGCTCGAATCGGGCGAATTGCCCACCGTCCATCGTGTCGTGGTTCGCGATCTTCGTGGCGTAGAAGATCCCGTCGATTCCGTTCTCCACGCACAGCCGCGCGTAACCGGCGAGCGTCTCGGCGATCGCCGACATGCCGCGTTCGAACGCGTCGGGGTGTTCCTGCATCAGTTTCGACACGCCGGCGATTCCGCCGGGCACCATGAACTGGGCGGTCATGCTCGGGGCGAAGATCGTCGAGACCACCGGCACGTCGGGGCCGACGCCGTCGCGGACTCTCTTCATCGCTTCGAGCTGCACACCGAGCGCGCCGGTCGACGGGTCGACCGGCTCCAGGCGACCGAAGTCCTCGAGCCGGGTGACCGGAAGTCGCGTGGTCAGCGGCGACTGGGCGCGCTCCTTCGAGGGCGCGCACTGCAGACCCCACATCTCGCCGAAGCAGTGCCACGGCGACTGCGGTTTGAGGAAGTCCCAATCGAACAGGCGGTACAGCCGAAGCGTTTCGTCGGCCAGCGCGGCGGCCGAGTATTCTTTCGCGAAATTGTGCAACCAGAATGCGAACGGCACCCGGTCGACTTGCTCGCCGCGGATCGCGGCCATCACGCGTTCGCGCTTGTTCATCGTGCAGCTCCTTCGTGTAGCGTTGCGGGCGATACCGATGCGATCGGGCCGCAACTTGCTCGGGGACGATTCGTAGAGTTTATCGAATGCCTGCGCGAATCGGATCCTCTTCTGGGTCCGAATCCGGCCTGCGATTGGAACGATATGCTACCGATTCGCGCGGGATTCGAACGGCACGGTGAGAACGCCATTCCAATTCGCCACGCTTGCGTGGCGGTCAATTGGCAGATATTTCCAGTGCCGAGCGGTTATCCTTCGCGGGTTGGCTCCGACAGACCAGATTCGACGGAGTTCGTTTCAAAGCCGGCGACGCTGGCGCGAAAGATCGATCGCGGATGACCCGATTTCTTCTGACCCGATTCGGATATGCGTGCATCTCGCTCGCGCTGCTCGCGCTGACCATCTTCTTTCTCGCCCGGCTGGGCGGAGACCCGGTGCTGATGTTTCTCGAGCCCGGCGCCAGCCAGAGCGACATCGACGCGTTTCGATTGCGCCTGGGGCTCGACCGCCCGATCCTGGTGCAATTCTGGCAGTTCGTCACGTCGGCGCTGCAGGGCGACTTCGGGCGCTCGATCTACTACCGAACGCCGGTGATGGAGTTGTACCTCCAGCGGCTGCCGAGCTCGCTGCTGCTCGCCAGCGCGGCGTTCTCATGGTCGGTCGCCCTGGGCGTGGTCTGCGGGATATTCGCGGCGCTGCACGTGAACCGCTGGTGGGATCACCTGGTGCGTGTGATCGCTCTGGCCGGGTTGTCGATGCCGGCGTTCTGGATGGGAATGCTGCTGATCCTGTTCCTGTCGGTGTATCTGAACTTGCTGCCTTCGTCGGGCAGCGGTTCGGTGGCCCACATCGTCATGCCGACGATCACGCTGGGGTGGTACTTCGCGGCTTCGCACATGCGACTGACGCGATCGGCGATGCTCGAGGTTCTGGGCACCGACTACGTCAAGCTCGCGCGGCTCAAGGGCCTGCCCGAATGGCAGGTGGTGGTGCGCCACGCGCTCAAGGGCGCACTGATACCGGTTCTGACGCTGGCGGCGATCAACCTCGTGTCGATGGTCAACGCCGCGGTTGTGGTCGAGACCGTGTTCGCCTGGCCCGGGCTGGGTCGATTGCTGTTCGAGGCGATCTCGTTTCGCGACTTTCCCGTGATACAGGCCGTCGTGCTTCTCGCCGGCGCGATGATCATCGTCGTCAACCTGCTGGTCGACATCCTCTACGCGGTGATCGATCCCCGGATTCGCTATGACTGAGCGCGCGCAGGAGCCGGTCCGCGAGTTCGCCGCGAGGCACATCCGGGTCCCCGGCGTGTTTCGCCGCTATCCGGTGATCTCGATCGTGATCATGGCGACGTTCGTCCTGGCTGCGCTCGCGGCGCCGCTGCTCGCGCCGCACGACCCCGAACTGGGCGCGCTCGCGATGCGGTTCCGCCCGCCTGCGTGGCAGACCGGCGGAACGGCGCAGTACCTGCTCGGAACCGACCACCTCGGCCGCGACGTGCTCTCGCGCCTGATCTTCGGCGCGCGCGTCTCGCTGACGGTCGGCGTTGCGGCGGTTCTGGCGGCCGGCCTGCTGGGCACCTCGCTCGGCTTGATGGCCGGCTACCTCGGCGGGTGGGTCGACCAGGTGGTGATGCGATTCGCCGATGCCTGGCTCGCGTTGCCCTCGCTGGTGTTCGCGATTTTCCTCGCCGCGATCACCGGACCGAGCGAGTTCAACATCGTCGTGATCCTCGGTGCCGTGTACTGGACCCGCTACGCGCGCGTCGTGCGCGGCGAGGTGCTGTCGCTGCGTGCGCGCGACTTCGTGCGGCTCGCGATCGTCACCGGATGCTCGTCGTCGCGGATCATGATCCGGCACCTGTTGCCGAACGTGGTCAACACGACGATCGTGCTCGCCACGTTGATGCTCGGCATCGTGATCGTGACCGAAGCGTCGCTGTCGTTCCTCGGCGTAGGCGTTCCGCCTCCCAAGCCCGCGTGGGGGCTGATGCTCGCCGACGGAAAGAAGGGAATGATGATCGGCTACTGGTGGCTCACAGTGTTCCCCGGGTTGTGCATCATGCTGATCGTGCTGGCGGCCAGCCAGCTGGGTGACTGGCTGCGCGACCGTTTCGACCCGCAGTTGGATTACCTGTGACCGCGCCGCTTCTTCAGGTCGAGGGCTTGACCGTCGCGTACGCGGGAAAACGCGGCAAGGCGATGGTCACGGTCCTGAACGGCGTGTCGTTTTCGCTCGACAGCGGCGAAACGCTGGGCATCGTCGGCGAGTCGGGCTGCGGCAAGAGCACGCTGGCCGCGGCGCTGACGCGGTTGATGGCGCCGGGCGCGAGCATCCTCGCGGGTAGCGTTCTCTTCGAGGGAAGCGACCTGGTGCGGCTGTCCGAGTCGGCGATGCGACCGATTCGCGGCAAGCGGATCGCGACGATCCTGCAGGATCCGCTGCACTCGCTGAACCCGTTGCTGTCGATCGGAACGCAGATCGCCGAAGCGCCGATCGCGCACGAGGGTGTGTCGCGGGGGCAGGCGTGGGATCGCGCAAGGGACCTCGTTGCCGCCGTGCGCATCGCCAACCCCGAGGCGCGGCTTCGCGAGTATCCGCATCAGATGTCCGGGGGAATGCGCCAGCGCATCGCCGGCGCGATCGCGCTGTCGTGCGCGCCACGACTGCTGATCGCCGACGAACCGACGACCGCGCTCGACCCCACCGTTCAGGTGCAGTATCTCCAGCTCCTCAAGGATCTTCAGCGCGAACACGGTTTCGCGTTGATCCTGATCACGCACGATCTCGGGGTCGTGGCGAGGGTCTGCGACCGCACCGCCGTGATGTATGCCGGGCGGCTGGTCGAGCAGGGTCCGACCGCACAGACGCTGCGCGCGCCACTGCACCCGTACACGCGCGCGTTGCTCGCGTCGATTCCGACGATGTCGACCGTTGCCGGGCGCTTGCCCACGATTCCCAATCAGCCTCCCGATCCGGCGAACCTGCCGGCGGGCTGCGCGTTTCACCCCCGGTGCGCCGAAGCGTTCGAGCGTTGCAGTGTCGCGATGCCGCCGCTCGTGAGGATCGGCGAACACCGCGAGAGCGCCTGCTGGCTGAACGAGCGATGACGGCGAACACGCCTACCTTGATGGAATTGTCCGGGGTGACCAAACATTTCCCGGCCGGCGGAGCGATCTTTCGCGGCAAGCGCGTGGTGCGCGCGGTCGACGGCGTTTCGCTTTCGATCAGGGCCGGTGCGACGCTCGGGATCGTCGGGGAATCGGGTTGCGGCAAGTCGACGCTCGCGAAATTGCTGCTCAAACTCGAAACTCCGACCAGCGGCGAGGTTCGTTTCGACGGGCGGGCGCTGGGCTCGCTCGAGCGCGGCGGCACGCTCGCTTACCGGCGCGCGGTCCAGGCGGTGTTCCAGGATCCGTTCTCGTCGCTCAATCCGCGCATGCGTGTCGGCGCGATCCTTGCCGAGCCGCTGGTCGTGCACAAGATCTCGGACCGGGCCGCAAGCGACGACAGGGTTCGCGAGATGCTGCGCCTGGTGGGCCTGCCCGAGGATTGCGGCGAGAAGTATCCGCACGAGTTCTCTGGCGGACAGCGACAGCGGATCGCGATCGCCAAGGCGCTGATCCTGAACCCGAGACTGGTGGTGCTCGACGAGCCGATCTCGGCGCTGGACGTGTCGATCAGAGCCCAGATCCTGAACCTGCTGGCCGACCTTAGGCAGCGGCTCGGCGTCGCCTATGTCTTCATCGCGCACGACCTGCACGCGGTCGCCACGCTGAGCGACGAGATTGCCGTGATGTACCTCGGCGAGATCATCGAGTTCGCGCGAGCCGCCGAGATCGCGCACGCGCCCAGGCATCCATATACGCAGATGCTCTTCTCCGCCGTGCAGTCGCCGCTCGATTCGCCTGCGGCGACGACGCTCGCTCCACGCGGCGAGCCGCCGAGCGCGATCTCGCCGCCTTCGGGCTGCCGCTTCCACCCCAGATGCCCGCACGTCATGCCGCGCTGCGAATCGCAGACGCCCGGTCGGCACCTGGTGGGCCAGACGATGGTCAACTGCCACCTGTTCGATCCGGCGCAGGGCGACGGCTAGTCCGGTTTGCGGCGATTGGACGATTTTTCCGTTTCGCATGCGATACGGGCCCGTGGTTCGCGAAATCGTTCCAGAACGATGTCGATATACTCGGCTTGATCGTCGATCCAGTGTCGATTCTTTCGCGATCGCTTTCGTTCGCGAATTCACGCATCCAGCACGCATCAGGGGAGGGCACGACTATGCAACAGATCCGCTCAGCGCCGACCGGAACGATTTCCGGCGTACTCGGGGGACGCCTCGCAAAGTTGATCGCGGGCGCCGCGATCGCGGTGTTCGCGAACGCCGCCGCGGTTGCCGCTCCACAGGGGACACTGACCTGGGGAATCCACCTCTCGTTGACCAGCCGCTTCTTCGATCCGGGTGAGACACCCGGAACGGGAGCTCCGCTGCTGCTGCAGTACGCGCAACACGACGGGCTGATCCGTCCGATCGCCGGAAAATCCTTCGGGCTCAGCCTGGCCGAGAGCATGAGCCAGAGTACCGACGGCCTGACCTACGAGTTCAAACTGCGCCGCGGCCTGAAGTTCCAGAATGGCGACCCGCTGACCGCCGAAGACGTTAAGTTTTCGTTCGACCGCTATCGCGGCGCCGGCGCGACGCTGTTCAAGGAGAAGGTCGCCGCGGTCGAGGTCGTCGATCCGATCACCGTGCGCTACCGGATGAAGAAGCCCTGGCCCGATTTCATGACTTTCTTCGGGACGACCGCTACCGGTGCGGCCTGGGTGCTTCCGAAGAAGTACCTGGAGCGGGTCGGTGACGACGAATTCAAGAAGGCGCCGATTGGCGCGGGCCCCTACAAGCTGGTTTCGTTCAAACCCGGGACCGAGTTCGTGTTCGAGGCTTCCGAGCACTACTGGCGCAAGGTTCCGAACGTCAAGACACTGGTGTTCAAGGTCATCCCCGATGCGACGACACGGCTCGCGGCGATCAAGCGCGGGGAGATCGACTTCACCTACGGCGTGCAGGGTGAACTCGCGGCGGACGTCCTGCGCACGCCGCACCTGAAGCTCAAGACCGCGAGCATTCCGGTGACGAACTTCATCATCTTCGCCAGCCAGTACGACAAGGCTTCCCCGTGGAGCGACCAGCGGGTGCGACTCGCGGCCAACCTGGCGCTCGATCGCAAGGCGATCAACCAGGCGGCGTACCTTGGAATGGCGCGCGAGTCCGACAGCGTCATCCCGCACGCGATGCAGTTCTACTGGGCACCGCCCGCGTATCCGTACGACGTCGCGCGCGCCAAAAAACTGCTTGCCGAAGCCGGTCATCCGAACGGTTTCGACGGCGGCACCCTGTATACCGACGCGACCGAGTTCATGGCCGAACCGGTGCAGGCCTACCTCGCGGCGGTCGGCATCAAGATGCAGTTGCGACCGACCGAACGCGCGGCGCATCTGAAGCAGACCTCCGAAAAGAAGCTGACCGGCCTGGTCTTCAGCGGCTCGGGTTCGCCGGGAAGCGCGGCGACGCGACTCGAGCAGTTCGTTCGCAGTTCGGGCTCGTTGTCGTACATACACGACGACGATCTCGACAAGTTGATCGAGGAACAGTCGCTCGAGGTCGACGCCGCCAAGCGCAAGGCGAAGATCGACCGGATCCAGCAACTGATGCACGAGCGGGTTCGCTTCCTGCCGGTGATGGAGTACGCGTTTCCGATCGTGATCGGGCCGCGCGTCGGGTACGACGGCGTCAACGGAATTCCGGACAACCCGTACACCGGGCCGTACGAGGACCTGACGATCCAGGCGGGCAAGTGAGGACCGACGCCAGCGGCGACCGACACGGTCGCGGCTAGCCGGGCGGTTTCGCGCGCGGGAGCGTCTCGGTGGATCTGGGGATCGGCGGTCGCCGTGCGCTGGTATGCGGCGCGAGCGGTGGCCTGGGAAGAGCGTGCGCCGAGCGGCTCGCGCGCGAAGGCGTGGAACTCTTCCTCGTGGCGCGCGGTCAGGCCGGGCTCGACCGGGCTGCCGCGCGAATCCGCGAGGAGTTCGCGGTTCGCGTCGACGTGCTCGCCGCCGACCTGTCGGGCGCGCCCGGGCGCCAGGCGGTTCTCGCCGCGTGCCCCGATCCCGACATCCTGGTCCATAGCGGGGGGTGGCCCGAGTCGCACCCCGACTTCAGGCTGTGGACGATCGCACAGTGGCAGGCGGCGCTGGACGCGATGATGCTCGCGCCGATCGAACTGATCACGGGCGTGGTCGACGGGATGGTCGCGCGGCGCTTCGGGCGCATCGTCACGGTCACCTCGCGCTTCGTGAAGGAGCCGCGCCTCGAGCACATGCTCTCGATCAGCCCCCGGCTGGCGCTCGCGGGGTTCATGAACGGAATCGCGCGCACCTCGGTCATGCACAACGTCACCGCCAACGCGCTGCTGCCCGGAATCTTCGCCACCGACACCCAGCACGCCTACGCGAGGTCGCTCGCGAGCGAGCAGGGCAAGACAGTCGAGCAGGTCTGGAAGGAACGCGAATCGACCAACGCGGCGAACCGGTTCGGCGAGCCGCACGAGTTCGCCGCCGCGTGCGCGTTCCTGTGCTCGGCGCACGCCGGTTTCATCACCGGACAGAACATCCTGATCGACGGCGGCGGTTACCCCGGGGTCTTCTAGCTCGGGTTGCGGCGCGACCGACTCACAGTCCGTACAGCACGCCGAGCAACCCGCTGTAGGCGAGCCACATCACCACCGCGAGCGGCAAGCCGACTCGCAGGAAGTCGTTGAAGGTGTAGCCGCCGGCCGCCATCACCAGTACGTTGATCTTGTGCGCGAGCGGCGTCGCGTAGCACAGGTTCGACCCGAAGATCACCGCCAGAACGAAGGGCTCGGGGGACTGCCCGATCTGGTCGGCGATGCTGATCGCGATCGGCGTGCCGATCACCGCGGCCGCGTTGCTCGAGACGACGTTCGTGAGCACGCCCATCAGCAGCGTGAGGCTCGCGAGCACGACGATCGGCGACGCGCCGAAGGTGGTCACGACGAAGACCTTCGCGATGTACTCGGCGCCGCCCGTTTCGAGCAGCGCGATCCCCAGTCCGAGGCTCGCGACGACGATCAGGATCACCTGCGCGTTGAGTGCGCCGGCCGCTTCGCGCCAGTTCAGGCAGCGCGACGCGACCATGGCGAGCACCCCGCACACTGCGCTGATCGCGATCGGCACGACCCCAAACGCCGCGGCGACGATCACCGCGGCCATGATCATGACCGCGGTGGGCGAGCGATTGGTGTGCGGGAGGTCGGCGGTGGCGTCGAGCACCAGCATCTCCTCGTCCTGGCGCAAAGCGGCGATCTGCTCGGCCGCGCCCTGCACCAGGAGGACGTCGCCCGACTGAAGTGCGACGTCGCCCATCCCCGCCCCGATCGAAGTGACCTTCTTTCCCGCGCGGTGCAGCGCGAGCACGACGAGCTGGTAGCGGTCGATGAAACGAACGTCCTTGAGCGTGACGCCCTCGATCGGCGAACCGCTCACCACGACGATCTCGGAGATCTGCTGGTCGTCGGCCTTGAGCGGATGGTCGTCGTCGACCTCGATCCCCCCGGAAAAGAGCGTCGCTCCGAGGCCCTTCTCGAAGCGCTTCAGGTTGCTCGGCGTATCGGTCAGCAGCAGGCGATCGCCGGCCTTGAGTTTGGCGTCCGGAAACGGCGTCACGTACGTGCCCTCGCCGCGTTCGACGCGAAGCACCTTCATTCCGCCGCCCACTTTCTTGTCGGCTTCGGACAATGTGAGGCCGACGCCGACACTGTCGTCCGGGATGCGCAGGTGGGCGGTGAAGATCCGCGGCGAGGCGTCGGCCAGCGGCGTGTTTCGCTTCGGGAGAAGTCGCGGCGCGACGAGCCAGAGAAAGACGATCCCCACCGCGCCGGCGAGCGCTGCCGGGACGATGAAGTCGAACATGCCGATCCGACGCAGCCCCATGTCGGCCGCCACCGAGACCACCAGCAGGTTGGTCGAGGTCCCGATCGTCGTCGCGGTGCCCCCGATCAGCGTCGCGATGCCCATCGGCATCAGCACCTTCGACGGCGACATGTTGGTGCGGATCGACACGCTGATCAGCACCGGCAGCAGCAGCACCACGATCGGCGTGTTGTTGACGAACGCGCTGAGCACCGCCGCGATCGTGAGCGTGAGCAGCATCGACAGCATCGGGCTGGTGCTCCACATCCGCGCCAGTACGCCCCCGAGCGGCTCGAGCGCGCCGGTACGCACCAGCCCCTGCCCGACGATCATCAGCGCGCACACGGCGACCAGGGCCTCGTGTCCGAAGCCGTGGAAGAAGTCGATCGCGTGCAGCGTCTTGCCGGCCGAGTGATACGGAAACAGCTCGAAACCGAGCGCGAGCGCCACGATCACCGCCATGCTCGAAGTCTCGAGAGGGAGCTTCTCGCGCATGAACAGCGCGAGCGCGACCACCGTGAGCAGCATCACTGCGATCGCGTGGGAATCGGGAGCTGCGGGAAAATCCATCGCTTCGGTCCTGGTTTGCGGCCGCAGCCGGGGCGCACCGCCGGGGCGCGAAACGACCTGCGTTCGATCCGGATTCGACTCTAGCAGAGTCGTTCGGGGACGGTCTTCGTCGTCTCAACCCCGGCGCGGGCGTGCCGATAACAGGGGTGCGCGGGTCGTCCGGCGCGGGCGCGTCGCGCGCGCAACGGGGTTTTCACGAATGATCGAGCTGGCAACGAACCGAAGGCCGACCGAGGGCAGAGCGCCCTTGCGGGGACGACGCGCGCTGGTCGCGGAGACGGCCAGCCGCGCCTGCGAGGTGCTGCGCACCTCGCTCGATGCGCTCGGGGCCGCCGAAGTGGAGATGCTTCGACGCGGCACCGACGTGATCGCGAAACTGCGCTCGCAGCGCTTTGACCTGGTCGTGATCGGCCAGGTCTCGGGCGACGTCTATGACGCGCAGCTGCTGCTGGAGAAGATTCGCGAGGATCGCCTCCTTTCGCACGCGGCCACCCTGGTCGCGGTCGCCCCGGATCGCGCGCCGCGCACGATCACCGGCATCGCGTCGTACGGCCCCGACGCGTGCCTGATCAAGCCGCTGGTCCCGCGCGATGTGCGCCTGCGGCTGATGCAGATCGTCGCTCACAAGGACCGCCTGCAGCCGGTGATCGAAGCGGTGGAGAACAACGACTGGAAGACCGCGCTCGCGGTGTGCCGGTTGTTCGAGGCCGATGCGCTCGACCTGCGTCTGGCGGGCTACCGCGCGGTGTGCGAGGACCTGGTCCAGCGCAACCTGCTCGACGACGCGCAAACCGTGCTCGGCGAGGCCAGGGCAGCCGCGCAGACTCCGTGGATGCAGCTCGCCGAGGCCAGAATCCGCCAGAACAGGGGACGAACCTCCGAAGCCCGCGACCTGCTCAGGCAACTGATGGGCGAGCGACCGGATTTCATCGCCTTGTACGACACGCTGGCCGGAATCGAGAGCCAATGTGGCGAGTTCTCGGTCGCCCTGCGCCACCTCCAGGAGGCCAACGAGCGCACCGGCTTCAGCCTGAGGCGCATGCGCAGCACCGGAGAGGCCGCGGTACGCGGGGGAGACCTGAAGTTTGCCGAGAAGGTGCTCGATCGGGTGATGGAGCGGGTTCAGGACTCCGAGCTCGCGCGCGGCAGCGACTATGTCAGCCTGGTCGACGTGCTTTCGGCTCGCGGCAAGCACGAGCGTGCCGAGAAGGTCGCCAGCGCGATGTGCAGAACGCAGGCCGAAGACCCCGATACCGGTGTCGCCGCGCGGCTGGTGCGATTCCGCCGTGCGGTGGCGGAAGACGACCCGCAGGTCGCGAACGAGGCCTTCGACGACCTGTCCGGCGCCTATCACCGGGCGCGCACCGAGCTCTCGCTGGAGATGCTGATCCAGTTGATGGAGACTTTCGTCGCGCGCGACGAGCGCGAACTCGCTTTCGATGCGGCGCGCGTCGTGGCGTCGTCGGGGCGCGCCGACCAGGCCCGGCTCGATCGGGTGCGTGCCGTGCTCGAAGGCTGAGCGAAGCGCGTGCCGCCCGGGCAACGTGCGTGGCTCAGCGCTCGGTGGATCGCGCGTCCGCGCGCGGGTGCGACTCGGCGTCGAGCGCGCGCATGTTCTCGAGCATCTTCAGCAGATAGTGCAGCGAGTGCGTGAGGTCGTTGATCGAGAAATCGCTCAGCACCCGCTCGTAGTACGCATTGATCTTCGGTTGCGCGAGCGTCCGCCAGACGTGACGGCCCGACTCGGTCATCCGTACGAGGCGCGAGCGTCGATCGCGCCCGTCCGGGGCGGTGCTCAGGTGCCCGTCGCGCTCCATCCTGCTCAATAGTCCCGAGAGGTTCTGCCGGCTCACCAGCAGGTAGCGAGCGAGGTCGCCGATGCTCATCCCGTCGCGCGCCTTCGGATGCGACAATGCGCCGAGAACGGCCCACTGCTGGGTCGTCAGTCCTTCGGCTTCGACCGCGCGCGTCCCTGTTTTATGCAACATATTTGCGCATTTATACAAACAGAAAAACAAACGGTTGGCCAGTTCCATCCTCGCGTTGTTGGCTGATGCGTCAGAGGCATTCACGTTTCCCCCAATCCTTCCCGTACTTGCCACAAGTTCGCACTTTATCTAAGATATGTAAAGACATTGACATAATTTCTCATGATCGAACTGCGAGCCCCGACGCGTGGGCAGCGCGCTCTCGGTCGAAAGGGAACGGATGAGGGGACTCGAGGGGAAGACGGTCGTCGTGACCGGGGGTGGGGGCGGCATCGGCGGCGCGACCTGTCGCCGCTTTGCGCGCGAGGGATCGCGTGTCGCGGTGCTCGATCTCGATGACTCGGCGGCGAACGCGGTCGCGGAAGCGATCCGCGCCGAGGGAGGCAAAGCCGAGGCAGTTCACTGCGACATCACCGATCGCGCCAGCGTCGACGCGGCCGTGCGCCTGGTCGAGGATTCGATCGGTCCGATCGACGTGCTGGTCAACAACGCCGGCTGGGACGTGTTCAGGCCCTTTACGACCACCGAACCGAGCCAGTGGGACAGGCTGATCGCGATCAACCTGACCGGCGCACTGCACATGCACCACGCGATCCTTCCGGGAATGGTCGAACGCAAGCGTGGCGCGATCGTAAACATCGCGTCCGACGCGGCTCGGGTCGGATCGTCGGGCGAAGCGGTGTACGCTGCCTGCAAGGGGGGGCTGGTCGCGTTCTCGAAAACGATCGCGCGCGAGCACGCGCGCCACGGCATCACGGTCAACGTGGTGTGCCCGGGGCCGACCGATACCGCGCTGCTCGACGCAGTGAAGCAGGGCGCGAGCAATCCGGAGAAGCTGATCGCGGCATTCGAGCGCTCGATTCCGCTCGGGCGCATCGGACGCCCCGACGACCTTCCGGGGGCGATCCTCTTCTTCGCCAGCGACGACGCCGCGTATGTCACCGGACAGGTGCTCAGCGTCTCGGGTGGCTTGACGATGAACGGTTGACACAATTCAAGGTGGGCTACGACATGGACTACGAAGATATCCTCTACGAGGTGCGCGGCGCCGCGGCCTGGATCACGATCAATCGCCCGGACAAGATGAACGCGTTTCGCGGCAAGACCTGCGACGAGTTGATCCACGCGCTCAATCGTGCCGGCTACGATCGCGCGATCGGTGCGATCGTTCTGGCCGGTGCCGGCGACCGGGCATTTTGCACCGGGGGCGACCAGTCGGCGCACGAAGGCCAGTACGACGGTCGCGGGACGATCGGTCTTCCGATGGAGGAGTTGCACGCGGTGATTCGCGACGTGCCCAAACCGGTGATCGCCAGGGTCCAGGGTTACGCGATCGGCGGCGGCAACGTGTTGTGCACGATCTGCGATTTCACGATCGCCTCGGAAAAGGCCCAGTTCGGGCAGGTGGGGCCGAAGATGGGCTCGGTCGATCCCGGTTACGGGACGGCGTTCCTCGCCCGCGTGGTCGGCGAGAAGAAGGCGCGCGAGATGTGGTACCTGTGCCGTCGCTATAGCGCCGCCGAGGCGCTCGCGATGGGCCTGGTCAACGCGGTCGTCGCGCACGATCGGCTCGACGCCGAGGTGCAGGACTGGTGCGACCAGATCGCCGAGCGAAGCCCGACGGCGCTCGCGATCGCCAAGCGATCGTTCAACATGGACACCGCGCACCAGGCGGGAATCGCCGGAATGGGCTTGTACGCGCTGAAGATGTACTACGACACCGAAGAGTCGCGCGAAGGCGTCAGGGCTTTTCAGGAGAAGAGGAAACCGGATTTTCGCAAGTACGCGAAATAGGCAACAGGTAACAGGTAACAGGTAACAGGTAACAGGCGCCGGCAACAGGCGCAGCAGGTGAATCACGGGTACCGGGAGGGTCGGCCGGCACAACTTACCAAGGGAGAAGCACGATGGGATTCAAACTGACTGGTATCAGCCTGGCGGCACTCGTCGCCGGCGCAATTCTGGCCACACCGGCAGCCGCGCAGGAGCCGATTCGGATCGGTTATGCGGCGGACATGTCCGGTGTTTGCGGCTCGCTCGTCGATGGCGCGACCAAGGCGTTTCGCATGGGCGTCGAGGAACTGAACAAGGCCGGTGGTCTGATCGGGCGCAAGATCGAGGTGATCGAGCGCGACACGAAGACGCGCCCGGACGAGGGCGCGAAAGAGGCTCGCGACCTGGTCGTGAACCACAAGATCGACGTGCTGACCGGCGTTTGCTCGTCGGCGGTCCTGCTCGCCGAAACCGCGGTCTCGGCCGAATTCAAGGTGCCGTTCTACACCGCGATCGGCGCGACGCAGACGGCCAACATCGAGAAATGGCAGCCGTACTTTTGGCAGACCGGGCCGAACGCGCTGATGGAGGCGGTCGCCGCCGCCGAGTACGTGGCGCGCAAGACCAACTGGAAAAAGGTCGTGCCGCTCGCCTACGATTACGAATGGGGCCACACCTCGGTCAGGGCGTTTTCCGAGCACCTGAAGAAGCTTCGGCCCGACATCGAGATCGCGGCGATGGTTCCGGTCAAGCTCGGCGAGACCAACCTCACCTCGTACGTCACCGCGGTGCTCGCGCAAAAGCCCGACGCCGTCTACGGCGCGATCTTCGGCGGCGGGCTGGTGAACCTGGTCAAGCAGGGCAAGACCTTCGGCTTCTTCCAGCAGACCAACCTGGTCACGCTCACGACCGTGGACTTCCTGCAGACAATGGGCGCCGACATGCCCACGACCGGAATGCACGGCTTCGCACGGGCGCCGTTCTTCCTGATGCTCGACAACCCGAAGGCGAAGGCATTCGTCGCGGCCTACAAGGCGCGCTACAACAAGGATCCGGACGACTGGGCGATGCTTGCCTATGACGGCCTGATGTTCTATGCCGAGGCGGTCAAGCAGGCGAAGTCGACCAAGGCGGACGAGTTGATGAAGGCGGTTGCCACGGTCAAGTACGCCGGGCTGCGCGGCGACATGACGGTGCGCGGTCTCGACGGGCAGATGAACTCGCCGTCGTGGGTCGGCATCGTCGCCAAGGACCCGGCGTATCCGTACATGGTGATCAAGGACGCGACGCGCGTCGAGGGTGAGAAGACGATGCCCACCGAGGCGGCGATCAAGGCCGGGCGGGCAGCGGCCAAGTAAGCTCTCTCGGAGCCGTTCGCGATGCTTGCCGTCCAGGTCCTCAATGGGCTGATGGAGGGGATGATGCTGTTTCTCATCGCCTCCGGGCTGACCCTGATCTTCGGGATCACGCGGATCGTCAACTTCGCGCACGGCTCGTTCTACATGCTGGGCGCGTTCCTCACCTACCAGTTCATGCCGATGCTGATGCCCGGGACGGTGGCGGGGTTCGCGCTCGCCGTCCTGTTCGCAGCGCTCTCGGTCGCGCTGCTTGGAACGCTGTTCGAGACGCTGGTGCTGCGCCGGATCTACGGCGCGGACGACTCGCTGCAGCTGATCATCACCGTCGCGCTGGTCCTGATCATCCGCGACCTCGTGCGTGCGATCTGGGGCCGCAACGACGTGTCGGTGCCTATGCCGCAGGACCTGTCCGGGGCGTTCCAGGTCGGCGGTTCGTACTTTCCGATGTTCCAGGTCACTGTATTCCTGGTCGGCCTGGCGGTCGTGATCATGATGATCGTGGCGATCCGGTACACGCGCGCCGGCATCCTGCTGCGCGCCGCGACCGACGACCGCGGCATGGTCTCGCTGCTGGGGATCAACCAGGCGCGCATCTTCACCGGCGTGTTCGCCGCCGGATCGTTTCTCGCCGGGCTCGCGGGCGGGCTCGCCGCGCCGTTTGGCAACGTCAACTACCTGCTCGATACGACCGTGATCGTGATGGCGTTCATCGTCGTGGTGATCGGCGGGCTGGGCAACCTGTACGGCGCGCTCGCGGCCGCGCTCGCGGTGGGCGTGCTCAAGGGAATCGGCGTGCTGTACTTCCCGCGCCTGTCGATGGTGCTGATCTTCCTGATCATGGCGAGCGTGCTCGTGATGCGCTCGCTGGGCCGCGCGGCGGTGAGCAAGTGAGCCTTGGTGTGTCGATCGGCCCGGTGTGGCGCGTAGCGATCGCAGTCGCGCTCACGCTCGTCCTTCTTGCATTCGCCGGACCTGGCGGCGCGCTGGTCGTGACCGACGTGCTGATCATGGTGCTGTTCGCGTCGAGCCTGAACCTGCTGATGAGCTACGGCGGGATGGTCTCGTTCGGCCACGCCGCCTACTTCGGACTGGGCGCCTACGGACTCGCTCTGAGCGTCGCGAAGCTGGGCGCGCCGGTCTGGGTCGGCCTCGTCGCCGGTCCGGCGCTGGCGGCGCTCGCTGCGGTTCTCTACGGCGCGCTGTGCGTGCGCCTGACCCACATCTACTTCGCGATGCTCACGCTCGCTTGCAGCGAAATCACCTACACGGTGCTGTTCCAGGCCTACGACTACACCGGTGGCGACACCGGGATCACGAGCTTCATGTCGCCCAGGCTCGGACTGGACCCGCAACTCTATGGCGTCGTCGTGCTTGCGGTGGTGGTCGCGTGTCTCGCGTTCCTGTGGCGCGTGGTGAACTCGCCGCTAGGACTGGCGATCCAGTCGGTGGGCGAGGAGCCGCACCGAGCTGCAGCGCTCGGCTACAACCCCAGGCGGGTCCAGCACCTGGCATTCGTGATCGCCGGCACGCTCGCGGGGGTCGCCGGAACCCTGTTCGCGGTCTACCAGGGCAACGCCTTTCCGGACTACGCCGGATTGGGCTTCACGATCGACGCGCTGGTGATGGTGGTGATCGGTGGACTGCGAAGCTTCGCCGGCGGAATCTACGGCGCGGTGATCTACACGCTGCTCAAGACCTTCGC
Organism: uncultured beta proteobacterium; assembly: GCA_963696745.1. Classification (GTDB taxonomy): domain Bacteria; phylum Pseudomonadota; class Gammaproteobacteria; order Burkholderiales; family Burkholderiaceae_E; genus Quisquiliibacterium. Next base: position 24,073 of record CAVOLL010000010.1, on the reverse strand, counting down.
TTCGCGCTACATCGCCGACTGGGAACTGGTGATCGGCGTGATCCTGCTCGTCGTGGTCCTCGCTTCTCCCGGGGGATTCGCCGGGCTGCTGCGCCGAGTCGGGTTCGCAGCCGCGAGGAGAGGCGGGTGAGCGGCGACCCGATCCTGGTGGCGAGGAACGTCAACAAGCGCTACGGCAAGTTCGTCGCGCTCGACGGCGTCGATTTTGAACTCGAGCGCGGCGAGCGCCGCGCCCTGATCGGGCCCAACGGCGCCGGAAAGACCACGTTCATCAGCATCATCGGCGGGCAACAGAGCGCCGGCCCCGGTGGGACGGTACGTTTCGGCGGCAAGGACATCTCCGGCGCGCCGCCGCACCGGATCGCGAGAATGGGAATCGGACGCACCTTCCAGATCAGCCGCACTTTCCGTCGCCTCACCGTGCTCGAGAACATGTTCGCGGCGCTTCTGCCAGCCACCGGCGCATCGCTGAGTTTGTCCGGCGCGCGACTGCGGTCGCAGCGCGCGCCGGCGATGTCGATGCTCGAGGAGGTCGGGCTCGCCGAGTCGGCTGGTGTGACGGTCGACGATCTCAGCCATGGCGACCGAAAACGCCTCGAGTTCAGCATGGTGCTCGCGACCGGTCCGCGGCTCCTGCTGCTCGACGAACCAACGGCCGGAATGGGCCTGTCCGAACGCAGCGAGCTGATGGAGATGATGGTGCGCCACACGACCAGGCGCGAGATCACGCTGTTGTTCGTCGAGCACGACATCGATATCGTGTTCCGCTTCGCGCAACGCATCACCGTGATGGCGCGCGGCAAGGTGTTCGCCGAAGGAAGCCCCGACCAGATCGCCGACGATCGGTCGGTGCAGGACATCTATCTGGGTTCGGGCTGAGCGCGATGCTGAAAATCGAATCGCTGCACGCGGCCTACGGGCGCAGCGCCGCGTTGCACGGCGTGGACCTCAGGGTGGACAAGGGCGAAGTCGTCTGCCTGGTCGGGCGAAACGGTGTCGGAAAGACGAGCACGATGCGCGCGGTGGTGCAGGAACTGGTCCGCGTGACGCAGGGCGACGTGACGCTGGAGGGGGCGAGCCTGGTCGGACTGCCTTCGCACAAGGTGATCGAACGCGGCATCGGCTACGTGCCCGAAGACCGGCGCGTGTTCGCAAGCCTGACCGTCGAGGAGAATTTGCGCGTGCCGCCGCCTCAGTCGACCGGGGCGCGAGTCGAGTGGACGCTCGCAAGGGTCTACGAGCTCTTTCCGCAGTTGCGCGAGTACAGGCGCCGGGTCGCGGGCGTGATGAGCGGCGGCGAGCAGCAGATGCTCTCGATCGCCCGTTCGCTGCTGACCAATCCGCGGCTGCTGCTGCTCGACGAGCCGCACGAGGGGCTCGCGCCGCTGATCGTCGAGGAGATCATCGCGGCGATTCTGGCGCTCAAGCAGAGCGGCGTTTCGATGCTGATCTCGGAGCAGTCGCTGCACACCGTTCGCAAGTGCGCCGACCGCGTCTACGTGATCGACCGCGGGATGACGGTATTCGACGGAAGCGCCGTCGAGTTCGACGCCGATCCGGAAATCGCGCGCAAGTACCTGATGGTTGCCGGACACGGAGGCTGAAATGTTCTACCACGTCGTGACGATGCAGTTGACCGAAACCGCCGACGGACAGTTTCATCGCAAGGTCGAGGCCTACGCGCAACGCGTTCGCAGCGAGTGCGCGGGCATCGTGCACTATCACTATTGCCGCAACGTCGCCGCGCGTGCGAAGACGTACACGTACGTCGTGGCCGGTGTCTTCGAATCGTCCGAAATGCACGACCGCTACCAGGTATCGCCCGTGCACCAGGAGATGAAGACTTACATGATGCCGTTCATTGCCGACATGGTCGTCTTCGACAGCGACCCGGTCGCCGACTCGGCAGCGGAGGGATGACGACGTGAACCCGAATTCGAGCGATCGCTCAGGCGTGGTCTGGCGCCCCGACGAGAACATCGTCCAGGCGGCCAATCTGACCGCTTTCATGAAGGCCGTCGGGGTCGCCGACTACGACGAGCTCAACCGGCGCTCGGTGGCCGAACCCGAGTGGTTCTGGAACGCACTGATCGAGTACCACGACTTTCGTTTCGGGACACCCTACGAACGTGTGCTCGATTCCTCGGCCGGGGTGCCGTGGACCAAGTGGTGCGTCGGCGGCACGACCAACATCGTCGCAAACTGCCTCGACCGCTATCGTGCGACGCCGGTGATGGACAAGGTCGCGCTCGATTGGGAAGGAGAGGACGGCACCCGGCGCAGCTGGACCTACGCCGAACTCGACGCCGAAGTCTGCCGCGCGGCGAACGCGCTGCGCGCGCACGGGCTGGGACACGGCGACGTGATCGCGATCTACATGCCGATGGTGCCCGAGGTCGCGGCGGCCTTTCTGGCGATCGCCAAGATCGGCGCGATCGTGCTGCCGCTCTTCTCCGGCTTTGGCGTGACTCCGATCGTCGATCGCCTGAATGACGGGGGGGCGAAGGCGGTGTTCACCGTCGACGGCACGCGGCGCCGCGGCAAGAGTGCCGCGATGAAGCCGACACTCGACGAAGCGCTCGCGAGCGTGCCAAGCGTCGAGCACGTGTTCGTCGTCAGGCACCTCGACCAGGCGACTCCGATGAGCGCTCCGCGCGATCACTGGTGGCACGATGAAATCGCGCCGCGGCCCTCGAGCGCGCCCACCGAACAGGTGCCCGCGGACGACCCGCTGATCCTGATCTTCACCTCTGGAACCACCGGAAAGGCCAAGGGCGCGGTGCTCACACACTGCGGCTTCGCGACCAAGCTCGCGCTGGACATGGGCCTTTGCATGGACTTCAAGCCCGCCGATCGCCTTCTGTGGATGAGCGACATGGGCTGGCTCGTCGGGCCGATGATCGTCGCCGGCGCGACGCTTCTTGGCGGCAGCTTCGTCCTCGCCGAGGGCGCGCCCGACTATCCGCAGAAAGGCCGGATCTGGCGACTGGTGCAGGATTTCGGCGTCAGCTTTCTCGGAATCGCGCCGACCGTGGTGCGCGCGCTGATGCAGTACGGCGTGCAGGAGGTCGAACGATACGATCTGAAGTCGCTGCGCATCATGGCCTCGACCGGCGAGCCATGGAACCCGGACTCGTGGTCGTGGCTGTTCGAGCACGTGGGCGCCTCGCGGGTGCCGATCCTGAACTACTCCGGCGGAACCGAGATCGGCGGTGGCATCATCACCGGCACCGTGCTGCATCCGCTCAAGCCCTGTTCTTTCGCCGGCTCCGTTCCGGGGATGGCCGCCGCGGTGGTCGACGACCAGGGCAACGACCTCCCGCGCGGGCAAGTGGGCGAGCTGGTGATGAGGGCGCCGTCGATCGGCCTGACGCGGGGGCTGTGGAACGACCCGCAACGCTATATCGAGAGCTATTGGTCGCGCATCCCGGGCCTGTGGGTGCACGGCGATTTCGCGTCGATCGACTCCGACGGGTTCTGGTACGTCCACGGGCGTTCCGACGATACGATCAAGATCGCCGGCAAACGCGTCGGTCCCGCCGAGGTCGAGTCGATCCTGCTCGCGACCGGTCTGATCGCCGAGGCGGCCGTGGTCGGCGCATACGATGCCGTCAAGGGGCAGGCGCTGGTGTGCGTCTGCGTTCCCGGTCGCGCCGACGAGCATATGGCCGCGAAGCTGTCGCAGGCCGTGACCACCGAGTTCGGCACACCGTTCCGCCCGCGCGAGATCGTCTTCGTCGCCGACCTTCCGAAGACGCGCAACATGAAAGTCATGCGACGCGTGGTGCGCGCCGTTCTGAACGGGCAACCGCCCGGAGATCTCTCGTCGCTGGTCAATCCCGAGTCGATCGAAGGCCTGAGAAAGGTGGTCGCGCCTGCCGGACCGGCGCCTGCGGAACCCTCCGGGAAGTGATGGACCGGTTGGTTCCGAATCCCTACCTCGACGAGCAGCTGCTCGAACTCGCGCTACACGCCCGGCGCTTCGCCAGCGAAAGGATCGCTCCGGGATTCCGCGAACGCGACACGACGCGCGTTCTCGACCGCGCGCTGATGCTGGAGATGGGACGTCTGGGCCTGATCGCCCCCGAACTGCCCGAGGCGGTCGGGGGGATGGGCCTGGGCTGCATGGCCTCGGGGGTGATCCACGAGGAGATCGCGCGCGCCGACCTGAGCATTTCGTACGTCAACCTGCTGGCCTCGCTCAATGGGCAGATCCTTTCTCAGCACGCCTTGCCGGCGATCGCACAGCCGTGGCTGGAGCGCCTCACGCGCGGCGAGGCGTTGCTGGCGATCGCGCTGACCGAACCGCGTGGCGGATCGGACGCTGCCAACCTGCGGCTGCGGATGGAGCAGGTCGGCGACGAGTATCTGCTCAACGGCGAGAAGACCTCGATCTCGGCCGCAGACCAGGCCGACGCGACGGTGGTGTTCGCGCGCAGCGGCTCGGCAGCTTCGGGCGCACGCGGCGTGTCGGCGCTTCTGGTTCCGATGGACCTCGCCGGCATCAGTTGCACGCGCTTCGACTGCCACGGTCAGCGTGCGATCGGACGCGGTTCGATCTTCTTCGACAACGTCAGGGTTCCGGCCAGCCATCTGCTCGGCGCGCAGGGCGAGGGATTCGCCCAGGTGATGCAGGGCTTCGATTTCTCGCGCGCGCTGATCGGCCTGCAGGTGCTGGCCGTGGCGAGTGTCGCGCTCGAGGAGACCTGGGGCCATGTGTCCGGGCGCGAGGCCTTCGGAAAACCGCTTGCGGCCTTCCAGGGCGTCTCGCACCCGTTGGCCGAATTCGAGACGCAGATCGCGGCGGCGCGGCTGCTTTGCCTGCAGACGCTCTGGTTGAAGGACCGCGGCTTGCCGCATACGGCGCAGGCGGCGATGTGCAAGTGGTGGGCGCCCAGGCTCGCATACGACACCGTGCACGAGTGTCTTCTGATGCACGGCCACAGCGGTTACGATCGAGGCCTGATGGAGCAGCGACTGCGCGACCTGCTCGGCTTCCAGATCGGAGACGGTACCGCGCAGATCATGAAGACGATCATCGCCCGGCAGTACGCGGGCCGCAGTACGGTGCTTTCCTGAACATTCGCTCATCGGAGTAGACGGGCATGGAGTTCGACGCAATCCTGATTCCGCCGCGCCGCGCCGAAATGATCGCCGGCGGCTTCTGGCACGACATGACGATCAACGACCACCTCGATGGCTGCATCGCAGCGTCGCCGGACAAGCGCGCGCTGACCGGTGTGGCGCTCGACACCGGTCAGACGCGACGATTCACCTATCGCGAGCTTGGTACGTTGGCCGATCGGATCGCGGTCGGCCTCGCGCAGCTGGGCGTGCAACGCAACGACGTGGTCTCGTGTCAGCTGCCCAACTGGTGGCAGTTCTCGCTCACCTACCTGGCCTGCTCGCGGATCGGCGCGGTGATGAATCCGCTGATGCACATCTTTCGCGAGCGCGAACTCTCGTTCATGCTGGCGCACGGGCGCAGCAAGGTCGTGATCGTTCCGAAGTCGTTTCGCGGTTTCGACTACGAGTCGATGGTCAACGGCATTCGCGACAAGTTGCCCGACCTCGAGCACGTCGTCGCGATCGGTGCGACCGGACCCGACAGCTTCGAGGCGCGCCTGAGCGATCCGCCCTGGGAGCGCGAGGCGAACGCGGGCGAGATCCTGCGCCGCAGCCGCCCGGGACCCGACGACGTCACGCAGCTGATCTACACCTCGGGCACGACCGGAGAGCCGAAGGGGGTGATGCACAGCGCCAACACGCTGATGGCCAACATCGTGCCGTACGCCGAGCGCTTGCGCCTGGGCGGCGACGACGTCGTGCTGATGGCTTCGCCGATGGCGCACCAGACCGGGTTCATGTACGGCCTGATGATGCCGATCATGTTGCGCGCCCACGCCGTGCTGCAGGACATCTGGGAGCCTGCGAAGGCGGTCGAACTGATCCGCGCCGAGAAGGTGAGTTTCACGATGGCCTCGACTCCGTTCCTGACCGACCTCGCGAGGACGGTGACCGAGTCCGGCAAGGATGTCCCGAGCCTGAGGATCTTTCTTTGCGCCGGTGCGCCGATTCCCGGGCCGCTGGTCGAGCAGGCGCGCGCAGCGCTCGGCGCGAAGATCGTGTCGGCCTGGGGCATGAGCGAGAACGGCGCGGCTACGACGACGTTGCCCGACGACGACGACGAGCGTTCGGTCAACACCGATGGCTGCCCGTTGCCCGGGATGCAGGCGAGGGTGGTCGACGACGCCGGAGAAGAGCTGCCCGTCGGCGAGCCGGGCAGGTTGCTGGTACGAGGGTGCTCGAATTTCGGCGGTTACCTGAAACGCCCGCAGCTCAACGCCACCGACGAGCAGGACTGGTTCGACACCGGGGACCTCGCGGTGATCGACGCGCGCGGCTACGTCCGCATCAGCGGGCGCAGCAAGGACGTGATCATTCGCGGCGGCGAGAACATCCCGGTCGTCGAAATCGAGACGATGCTCTATCGGCACCCCGCGATCGCTCAGGTCGCGATCGTCGCGTACCCGGACGAGCGGCTCGGCGAGCGCGCCTGCGCGTTCGTGGTGCTCAAGCCGGGCCAGCAGTTCGACCAGGCGGCGATGGTCGAGTTCATGAAATCGCAGAAGATGGCGATCCAGTACATCCCGGAACGGCTGGTCGTTCGCGACGCGATGCCCGCGACACCGTCGGGCAAGATCCAGAAGTTCAGGTTGCGCGAGATGCTCAAGGAGATGGCGCGGTGAGAGGGCTCGAGGGCAAGGTCGCGCTGGTTACCGGCGCGGGCGGGCCGATGGGGCGCGCGATCGCCACGCGGCTCGCCGCCGACGGCGTCGATCTGGTGCTGTCCGACATCTCGGGCGCGCGGCTCAACGCCGCGGCGACCTCGATCGAGAGCGTGCGCGTCGTCGCGCACCGTGCCGATGCGACCAATCGCGACGAGGCACGCGCGGTGGCGGCGCTGGGGATCGAGACCTTCGGACGCATCGACATCCTCGTCAACGTCGTCGGTGGGATTCGCTCGACCAAACTGTACACGCCGTTTCTCGAGCTCGAAGAGGCACAGTGGGACAGCACCTTCGCGCTCAATCTAAAGCCTGCCTTTCACCTGGTCCACGCCCTCGCTCCGGAGATGCTGCGCCGCGGCGGCGGCAGGATCGTCAATATCGCGTCGGTCGTGCTGGCGGGCGAGGCCGGGCAGTCCGACTACGCCGCTGCGAAGGCAGCGGTCGCGTCGTTGACGCGAACGCTCGCCGAGGAGTTCGCGCCGCACGTCAACGTCAACTGCATCGCCCCTGGGCCGATTCGCACCACGGTGATGGACAGGATGCCCGACAGCGAACTGCAGGGTTTCATCGAAAAGAGCTTCCTGCGGCGCCTCGGACAGGCGAGCGAAGTCGCCGACGCGGTCGCCTTCCTCTCGAGCGACGAATCGGCCTTCGTGACCGGCGAGATCCTCGCCGTGTCGGGCGGCAATCACCCGCACCTCTAGCGCGCCGGCGCGAACCCCGAGCGAACGCCGAGCAAATCCCGGGCAAGCCCCGACGAAAGCGCGGTCGCACGCCATCGTCGCGATGCTTGATCGCGGACAAGATCCGCGCTTTCCCGCGTTGACTTCCGAGAGGGCGCATCCTATGGTTTGCCATGCCAACGATATGTTCGTCGTGTTCGTTGTCATGTCCGTTTCCGTGTCCAACTAAGCTCGTCGTCGAGTCTGATCGCCGCCGCAAGACGGGGGCGGGCCCGGCGCACCGCTAACGCAGGAGAAGCGAAGTGATCAAGCAACTGCTGGCGGCCTGCATCGTGGCAGGCGTCGTCCCGACCGTCACCCAAGCGCAGGAAGTCAAACTGCGGCTGGCGCATTTCATGCCCGCCGCGTCATGGCAGCACAGCGAACTGTTCGAAGCCTGGGGAAAGGCCGTCGGCGAGCAGAGCAAGGGGCGCATCGAAGTGCGCGTCTTTCCTGCCCAGACGCTGGGCAAGGCGGTCGCGGGCTACGACAACGCCGTCAACCGGGTCGCCGAGGTGACCTGGACGGTGCAGGGGTACACGGCCAACCGGTTCCCGCTGAGCCAGATCGTCGAACTGCCGGGGATCTTCGAGACCGCCGAGCAGGGTTCGTGCGTCTTCCAGAAGTTGTACGACAGCGGCGCGCTGGCGCAGGAGTACGGCGACACCCACGTGTTGTTCGTGCACGCGCACGGCCTGGGGCATCTGCACACGAAGGACAAGGCGGTGACCCAGGTTGCCGACATGAAAGGGCTCAAGATCCGCCAACCGACCGCGGTCATCGGGCGGATGCTGCGCGCCGTCGGTGCGGAGTCGGTCGGAATGCCGGCGCCGCAGATCTACGAATCGACGCAACGCGGGGCGATCGACGGGTTTTTGCTGCCGTGGGAGGCCGTGGCGGGCTTTCGCGCCGATGAGGTGTCGAACCACCACACCGAGCTCGGCATCTACTCGCTCGCGTTCGTCATGACGATGAACAAGGCCGTCTACGAAGGGCTCCCGGCCGACCTGAAAAAGGTCATCGACGACAACTCCGGCACGCGCTGGGCAGCGATCGCCGGCCGCGGCTACGACGCAGCCGACGTCTCCGGCAGGAAGAAGACGCTCGAATCGGGCACCGTTCACAAACTGAGTCCCGAGAATCGCAAAGTCTGGGAGAAAGCGGGAGGCGACGCGGCCGAAGGCTATCTCGCCGAACTCGAAGCGAAGGGGCTGCCGGCGCGCAAGATCTACGCGCAAGCCAGGCAGTACGCCCAGGCCTGCAAGGGTCAGGGCGCCAAGTAGAGTCGCGCGTCGCGCCGCGAACCTCTCGCATGGTCCGCGCTGCAAGGCTGCTGGCCGGTGCGTTCAACGCACTGGCCGGAGCGGCCTTGGTGTTCATGCTGCTCAACGTCGTCGGGACGATCGTCGCGAGGATCGTCCAGGCGTTGACCGGCGGCGCGGTGAACCTGATCTGGCGCGGATCGTACGAGCTGGCGGTTCTCGCGCTGACCGTGGTCGTCTTCGCGTCGCTGCACCGGGCGTTCGTGGTCGGTTCGATTCGCATCGAGCTGTTCACCGATTTCATGCCGCAGGCCGTGAAGAGAGTGATCGATGCCGTGTTCGGGTTGATCTATGGTGCTTTCGCCGCGGCGATGACCTGGCGCTTCGCGCACGCGGTCGTGGTGACCCATGAGCGGGGCGACGCGACGCAGGACCTGCTGCTTCCCTTGTACTGGATCTACCTGTTCCTGGCGATCGCGTCGGGCGCTCTCGCGCTGGTGGCGATCGTCTGGTCGTTCGCTGCGATGGTCGGAAGAACCGGCGAGCGCGCGCCCGGAGCCTCGGAGCAGGCCTCGTGATCGACCCGACCACGGCGGGAGTTGCAGGAATCGCGGTGCTGTTCGTGCTGATCGCGCTGCGCTGTCCGATCGGACTCGCGATGATCATCGTCGGCTTCGGCGGATTCGCAGCGGTCGCCGGGCTCACGCCTGCGCTGTCGATCATCGAGAACGGCCCGTACGAAGTCGCGTCGAACTACAGTTTCACGATGATCCCGTTGTTCATGCTGATGGGCGGGTTCGCCGCGCGTGCCGGTATTTCCAGCGACCTGTTCGACGCCGCGAAGACGCTGATCGGACACTGGCGCGGCGGGCTCGCGATGGCCGCGGTCAGCGCGAGCGCCGGCTTCTCGACGATCTGCGGATCGTCGGTCGCGACCGCGGCGACGATGACCCGCGTGTCGCTGCCGGAGATGATGGCCAATGGCTACTCGGCAAGGCTCGCGTGCGGCTCGCTCGCGGCGGGTGGCACGCTGGGCATCATGATCCCGCCGAGCATCGCGCTGCTGCTGTACGGCCTGATCACCGAGCAGTCGGTGGCCAAGATGTTTCTCGCGGGCTTTCTTCCAGGCTTGCTCGCGTACCTGATGTACCTTGCGACCATCCTGATCACGGTGCGGGTTCGACCGGACTGGGCCAGGACGTCGGGTGCGCGCAGTTCGGCTTCGGTTCGGCGCGCGCTGATGCAGTTGCTTCCGATCGTGCTCGTGTTCGGCGTGGTGATGGGCGGAATCTACGGTTCGCTGTTCACACCGACCGAGGCGGCCGGCGTCGGCGCCGCCATCACGCTGGTGCTGGCAGTGGTGCGCGGCGGGATGCGCCTGGCCGGATTCGTCGACGCGATCAGGGAAACGCTGATCGTCTCGTCGATGATCTTCACGATCCTGATCGGCGCCGAGGTGTTCGGCTACTTCCTGTCGGTATCGCAGTTGTCGTTCGCGCTGGTCGAGTACATCGAGGGACTCGGGCTCGCGCCGATCGGGGTCCTGCTGGTCATCATCGGGTTCTACCTGATTCTGGGCTGTTTCATGGACAGCCTCGCGATGATCCTTCTGACCGTGCCGATCTTCTACCCGCTGATCGTCGCCAACGGCTTCGACCCGATCTGGTTCGGCGTCGTCGCCGTCGTGACCGTCGAACTGGGATTGATCACGCCGCCGGTAGGGATGAACCTGTTCGTCATCAAGAGCGTCGCGCCTAGCGTCGCGCTGCCGCAGATCATGATCGGAGTCATACCGTTCGTGATCACCGACATCCTCAGGCTCGGCATCCTGGTGATGTTTCCGGCGATCTCGCTGATCCTTCCGCGGTTGCTCGGGTGAGCGCCGTCAGGGTGCGGCCAGCTGGCGCAGCCGATAGCGCTGGATCTTCCCGGTCGCGGTGCGCGGTATCGCATCGATGAACCTGATGTCGCGCGGACACTTGTAGATCGAGAGCGTGGCCTTCAACGTGTCGCGGAGCTCGCGTTCGAGTTGTTCGCGCTGGTAGGGGCGGGTGCCCTCGTTGGCGACGAGAAAGAGCGTCATCCGCACCAGCCCATCCTCGTTTTCGACGCCGATCACGGCGGCCTCGGCGATTCCCGCGACCGACAGTGCGCACTCCTCGATCTCGCCCGGGCTGACCCACTGCCCGGAAATCTTGAGCAGGTCGTCGCCCCGGCCCTGATGGTGCCACCAGCCGTCGGCGTCGACGACGAACACGTCGCCGGTTTTGAACCAGCCGTCGCGAAACGAGGCGCGGGTCTTTTCCGGCTGTCGCCAGTAGCCGCGGCAAAGCGACCCGATCCGCGTCCAGGCGGTTCCTGGCAGGTCGGGCCCCACGACCGGGCGATCCTGCTCGTCGAGCAGTTTCATCTCGGCGTACGGCATCGGCTTTCCGGTCGCACCCGGTCGATGCGCCGCGGGCGTGCCGGAGACGAACATGAAGATCGTCTCGGTCGCGCCGATGCCCTCGACGATCGGCACGCCGGTCTCGTCCATCCAGCGTTGGTAGAGGCTTGCCGGAAGCGCCTCGCCGGCGGAAAGGCAAACGCGCATCTCCTTGAAACCGGGCCGGTTGGCGTGTCCTTCGCGAAGGAGGTTCCTGAACATGGTCGGGACGCTCAGCATCACGTGCGGTCGATGGCGATCGACGACCTGCGCGATCGCTTCGGCGTCGGGCCAGCCGTCGTGCAGGACCATCGTCGCGCCGGCGCGCAACGCGCCGACCAGCGTGTGCCCGAGCGAGAACGCGAAGAACAGTTTGGACGACGCGAACACGCGTACCCCGGGTCCCATCCCGAACTCGCGCATGTACGAGTCGCCCACCGTCACGTCGCCGTGGCAGTGGATCGCGGCCTTCGGATTGCCGGTGGTCCCCGACGAGTACAACCAGAACGCCATGTCGTCGCGCTGCATCGGCGCGCTCGCGGCCGTCGGTGACGCGTCGGCCATCAGCAGATCGAACGAGACGGTCCCGGCCGTCGCGGGTCCGCGCACGGCGACCAGCGCGGGCAGCTTGTCGGCGTGTTCGGCCGCGCTGCGATAGAGCGCGACGAACTCCTCGTCGATCAGCAGGCAGGTCGCTTCGCTGTCGGCGATCGCGTAGGCGAGGTCGCGTGCCGCGAGGCGCGTGCTCAGCGGAACCGCGATGCATCCGCGGCGCATGATGCCGAGGAACGCGGCGACGAAGGCGGGGCTGTCCTTGAGCAGCACCAGGACCCGGTCGCCCTTGCGGGCGTGCGATTCGAGTGCGTTGGCCGCGCGATTGGCCATTTCGTCGAGCTCGCCGTAGGTGATCGTCGAGTCGGCGAACAGGATCGCCGCATCGTCGCGATGGCCCCGGGACAGTGCTGGCCCGAGGATCTGGTCGGCAGCGTTGACCGAAACGCCCGCTGGATCAGGTGCTACCCGGTTCATCTCGATCTCCTTGCGATTCGCCTGTCTGATGCGTACTCGGTTTCGTGCAGGATTCGCACGTTGGGGAGCAGCGTACCGATCGCCGCGCGCGCCGGCCGTTCGCCCGAGCTTCGGGCGATACATTCGAGCGTCCGGCGCGCCGTTTCGAGCCGCGCCGCGTCATCCACCTGGTTGATGAACAACGCACGCACCGCGCTTTGCGGTGCGGTGCGTGCGAGGCCTTGCCGGTGCACGACCATTGCCGCGACCGACTCGGGGCTCACCGCGTCGCCTGGCGCGAGTCGCGTCAGATCGGACCAGATCTGCGAGCGAAACACCGATTCGTCGTCCAGCGGACGCCCGAAACCGCTGGCGCCCAGCACGATCACGACCGCGTCCGTGGATGCGCGAAAGACCGGCTCGTAGGCCGCCGGCGCCTTGAGCGGCCTGTGCGCCGATCCGTCGGCTTCGACGATGATTCGCGCGAACATCCCGCTGCCGGCGATCTGGTCGACGACTTCGGGCGCGTAGCCGACGACCTTTCCCGCGCGCCGAGATCGAGTTCTCTGTAGGCGATGAACGCTTCGGCCTCGTCGCGAGCGATGGCGGCGATCGCCCGCGCGTCCGGGGCCAGCCTGCCGGGCCATCGGCCGGCCATCTGCTGTTGGGCCATCTTGGTGGTGGTGGTCATCAACACGCGCTCGCCCGCGCCAGCGAGTTCGTCGGCCAACGCGAACATCAGCGAGGTCTTTCCGCCGGCGCCGCACAGGCTGATCACCCGCGCCGAGCCGAGCCCGAGGCTGCCGACCAGAGTCATCGCGTGCCCACCCGGTTGAAGTGGTGCATCAGCGCTTCGAGCACCGCACCGCCGAGCGCGCGCGCCTTGTCCGACACGGTGTGGCAGTTCTCCGGTTCGCAACGCGGGTCGATGTCGCCGAGCTTGAGTCCGGCAGTGACCGCGGTGCCCGGCCTGATCAACCCGCGCAGCACGCCGTCGATTCCCGCGCTCACCGCGACGTCGTCGACCCGTCCGACGATCTCGCCGAACGCGACCCGGTTCCCGATCGTGTGCTCCGAACGGAACACGCCGGCGACCGTCGCGCGCAGCACCCTCTGGCTGGTGAATCCTGCGACGTCACCGGGTGTGCCGGTATTCGCTTCAGCGCGACCCGAGTGGATCAGCCGCCCGAGGTGATGGCCGCGGTTGGTCTCGATTACGACGTGGCAATCGACCTGCGCTTCGAACCCCGGCCCCAGTCCGATCACCAGCGCCGCGTCGTCGATGGATGTGCCGAGATTGCGCTTGGCGAGAATCGCGTCGATGACGACCTCGGGCCGGATGCTGTCGATCGCGGCCCAGTCGCCGGTGCGCACGATCGGTATCCGGCCTGCCTGCCACGCGCGGGTGACGTCGTCGGCGGTCCGTGCCGAGACCGCCTCGACGCCCTCGACCGTGGCGGTCCCCGATTCCAGAGCGGGACAGAACGCGACGGTGCGGCGCACGCACAGCGGATCGCCCAGATCGACCAGACACAGTCTGCCGACGTTCGCCCGGTGAAGCCGCCAGGCGATGCCACTGGCCATCTCGCCGGCGCTGCGGATCAGGACGATCGGCGAGATCGGCAGCAGGGTGCTCACTGCAGGGTTTCCGTCGGCGCCGTCAGTCGAGCGACGCCGACACCTGCTCTTGCGCGTCGTGCGACGCCTCGGCTTTCTCGCCCGCGATCCTGCGAGCGCGCTCGAGATGTCGCATGCCCTTGAGGATCTTCTCGGGGCTGAAGGGCGTCGAGTGCATGCGCACGCCGGTGGCGTCGTAGATGGCGTTGGCGATCGCGGCCAGCACGCCCGACACCAGGCCTTCGCCGACTTCCTTGACGCGAAACGACTTGCCGACCGTGTACTGCTCGGTGACGATCTCGTCGTCCTCGGAACTCGCCATCTCGTGGATGGTCGGCATCCGGTAGTCGAGCCAGGTCGGATTGAGCGTGTAGCCGTCCTTGGTCAGGATCTCTTCCAGGAACGCGTGCCCCAGCGCCATCGAAACCTGCCCGTCGACCTGACCCTTGACCAGAGCCGGGTTGACCGCGAACCCGCAATCGTGGACCGTCCAGCGCCTTGATCACGCGCGCCTCGCCGGTTTCGGTGTCGACCTCGACCTCGGCGACCTGGCAGCTGAACGCATAGTTCTCGCTCCAGCGGCCTTTGGTGGTCGCCAGGCTGGGGTGCGTGGGTTCGTCGCGCATGGTGCGCCAGAACCCTTCGCCGATCACGGTGTCGCCGCGTCGCGTCGCGACGCTGTGCGCGATGATCTCGCGGTAGCGTCATGCTGCTCGTCGCGGTTCGCCGCGTTGACGCACGATCTTGTCGCTCGACCTCGAGTTCGTCGATCGCCGCAGCCGAGTTTTTCCGCGGCCAGCTCGCAGCAGCTTTTCGCGCGCGTTGCCCGCCGCCTGTCCGCGCGGCGTTGCCGGTGACGTAGGTCATCCCGCTGATCCACGCGCCGATGTCCTGCGGCGTGGTGTCGGTGTCGGACGAGATGATCTTGACGTCGTCGATCGGCAGGAACAACTCCTCGGCGACGATCTGCGAGATGACCGTCTCCGCGCCCTGTCCGACGTCGATCGCGCCGGTCAGCACGGTCGCCGACCCGTCGTCGGCCATCTTGACGATCACGCCCGAGCCGTTCGGGTAGATCAGCGAGCCGCCGAAGTACGAACTGACCCCCATGCCGATGCCGCGACGGATCGTCTGCTTCGGACTTGCGGCCGCTGCCCGTGCCTGGCGAGAAAGTCCGACTTGCGCGCCGCCAGCTCGATGCACTCGATCAGGCCCGCTTCGTGCACGTTGTCGCCGTTGGGCAGCGCTTCCCACGGCTTGCGCGCGTTGCGCAGCCTGATCGTCACCGGATCGATGCCCAGATCCTCGGCGATCCAGTCGAGCTGCGACTCGATCGCGAAGCGGATCTGCGGACACGCCGTGGCCGCGCTGCGGCGCGCGCAGCGGATAGTTCGTGTAGACCGAAAGCCCCTCGTACGCGAGATTCGGGATGCGATACGGGAGCATCGTGAATCCCCAGGCGAGGAAGATCACCACCACGCCGCTGCCGCGATAGGCGCCGGCGTTGTTGATCGCCCGCACCTGCTGGCAGACGATCGTGCCGTCGTTGCGCACGCCGGTCTTGACTTCCATGATCAGCGGCTGGCCGTGTCGATAGGCCGAGAAGATCTCCTCGCGCGTGGCGACGATGCGCACCGGACGCCCCGTGATCATCGACAGCCGCGCCGCGCAGTACTCGTGCGAATAGAGGTCGATCTTCCCGCCGAAGGTGCCTCCGACGTAGGTCTTGTGGATGCGCACCGCCGAGAACGGCAGGTCGAGCACCTTGGCCAGCTTGGCGCGCTTGATGAACGTCCCCATCGACGAGGTCCAGACGTTGAGCTTGTCGTGCTCCCACTGCGCGAGCGTCACCTGCGGTTCGAGGTAACCGTGCGTTCGCAGGTGGCTCTCGAAACGGTCCTCGCGGATGTAGTCTGACTGCGCGAATCCTTCCTCGACGTCGCCCCAGCCGGTGGCGGTGCGCCCGGCGATGTTCGGCAGCGGCGTCTCGCTCCTGATCTTCGGCAGCAGTGGCGTGCACCTCGGGCGCGCCCGGTTTCATCGCCTCGTAGGGATCGAACACGGCGGGCAGGATCTCGTACTCGACCTCGATCAGGTCGATCGCCTGTTGCGCGGTGATCTGGTCGACCGCGGCGACCGCGGCGATCTCCTCGCCGACGAAGCGCACCCGTTCGCGCGCCAGCACTTCCTGGTCCGGGCGGATAGCGCGGCGTTTCGACGAAGCCGTGCTTGATGCCCTTGGTGTCGTCGACCGTGATGACCGCCTTCACGCCGGGCAACGCGCGGGCCCGGCTGGTATCGATGCGCACGATCCGCGCGTGCGGATGCGGGCTGCGCAGGATGCGTCCGACCAGCGTGCCCGGCAGCTTGACGTCCTGGCTGTAGACGGCGCGCCCGGTCACCTTGTCGGGGCCGTCCTTGCGGCGCATGTTCTTGCCTACGTATCTCAACTGGTCCATGGCGAGTTCTCCTGTCGCGACCGGTTACTTCATCAGCGGCGTCACGCCCTGGCCGGACGCCTGGAGCACCGCGTCGACGATCGCGTTGTAGCCGGTGCAGCGGCACAGGTTGCCTTCGAGCGCCTTCTTGATCTGCGGCACCGAGGGTTGGGGGTTGCGTTCGAGCAGCGAGGTGATCGACATCAGCATTCCCGGGGTGCAGAAACCGCACTGGATCGCGCCCTGATCGAGAAACGCCTGCTGGATCGCGCTGATTCTGTCGCCGCGCGCGAGCCCCTCGACGGTGCGCACCTGCTTTCCGTCGCAGTCGAGCGCGAGCGTCATGCACGACAGCGTCGGGTCGTCCGTCGACGAGCACGGTGCAGGCGCCGCACGCCCCCTGCTCGCAACCGTCCTTGGTGCCGGTCAGGCCGATCATCTCGCGCAGCACTTCGACCAGCATGTGGCGCGGGCGAACCGTGACCTCGTGCCACTCGTCGTTGACGCAGATCGCCACCGTGCGAGAGCGTGCGCCGACCTTGCGGATGACGTCATCCTTCATTGCTGCCTCCTTCATCGCCATCGGACGCGGACATCCGCCCGACCGCGTCGCGCAGGACGCGGGCGATCTTGACGCGGATGTCGTCGCGAATGTAGCTCTTGGTGAAGCCGTGGTGCGGGAGCGGACTGATCTCCTTCGCCACCGTGGCGGCGGCCTGCGCGATCGCCCGCTCGTCGAGCGCGCTTCCCGAGAGCATCGCTTCGGCCTGCGTCGCACGAATCGGACGCTCGCGGATCGCTCCGATCACGACGCGAGCGCTGCGGCACGTGCCTGTCGCGGGGTCAGCAGTGAGCGCCACCGACATGACCGACACGCCGTACTCCATCCCGCCGCGCCGCGCCGACTTCAGATAGCCCCAGCCGAAGCGCCTGTCCCTTGCCGGCACGACGATCGCCCGCAGGATCTCGCCGCCGGCGAGGTTCAACGGCGTCATCCCGCTGCCCGAGAACAGGCTCTCGACGCTGGTGTGCCGCACGCGCGCCTCGGCGATCACCTCGGCCTGGGCGTCGAGAGCGATCAGCGCGGGCGCGATGTCGGACATGTAGACCGACCAGCAGACGTCGGGCGCGTTGTTCGGATACGGAAAACACACTTCGCCGCCGCGCTTGTAGCACGGCGCCTTGAACTGGTAGTCGTGCTTCTGGTTCAGGTACAGGCAGCGCGTGTCCTGGCAGAGATTGCCGCCGAGCGTGGCCATGTGACGGATCTGGTTGCTGCCCACGACGCTCGCCGCGCGAGCGAGCATCGGGAGGGTCTGCTCGATGATCTCGGAGCGTTCGATCGCGGCGAGCCGCATCAGCGCATCGATCCTGACCGAGCCGTCCGCCTGCGATCGTCGGCGGCTCTGGCGCGACCGCGGCGAGGCTCACGATCGTGCCGGGACGCTCGTTGTCGACCCGCATGCTCGGAAACAGTGCGGTTCCGCCCGCCGCCAGGCGCGCGCTGCCGCCGAGCTTTCGCAGTTGCGCCGATGCCTGCTCCAGGTCGGGCGCACGCTCGTAATCGAACTCGTAAAGGATCATCTTCGTCCCCGGGGTGCCGGATTCCCGGCGGTGCGAGCGCGCGACCGGAGTCGGCGCGAGCGCTCGGATGGTGCAAAAAACAGTTTGTGTATCAAACTATAGGGTTGCATTCCGCTCAAGTCAACAGACCGCGCCACCCGCCGGATCGGCAATGAAACGACCCTTTACTCCTTCCGATACGCAACGTTATTGATGCACAGCAAAAGTACGTAACATTGATGGTCGAACGATTGGAGCGAATGCCATGCGCGTTGCGAACGAGCAGACCGTGGAGAACGGCGACGAATCGGGGGCCGGGATTCGTTTCGGCCCGCTTCCCGAGATGCTCGGATACCAGATCCGGCAGGCGCAGACCGCGGTCTTTCGTGACTTCGCGACCACGATGTCCGACCTGGAGATCACTCCCGGAGAGTTCAGCCTGCTCACGTTGATCGATGTCAATCCGGGGGCGAGCCAGACCCAGCTGACCGCGGTCTACAAGGTCGACAAGTCGACGCTCTCGCTGCGCATCAGCGGCCTGGTCAAACGCGGACTCGTGCGGCGCAGCCGCAGCAAGACCGATCGGCGCTACTACGCGCTGTGGCTGGCGGCTTCGGGGAGGCGCCTGCTCGCGAAGGTTCGCACGCAGGTCGACCGCCAGGAGCGCGCGATGGACGCTGCGCTCGCGCCCGGCGAACGCGAGATCCTGCTGGGAATGCTCAGGCGCATAGCGCGGGTGTTCGAATCGTGACGGGCTTGACGTGCCGGGCCGATTCATTTAGTTTGCATTACAAACCATTTATCCTCGCCCCTCGGCGAAACGATGGCGCCGGAATCCCGGTCTGCGGAGCCCCAGATGCACGACAGAGCGTTCCTCGACGAGTCGACACGGTTGCAGCGCGACGGCGTCGCGTACTGCACGGTGACCATCGTCGACGCGCGCGGCAGCATTCCGCAGGAGATCGGCGCGAGCGCGCTGTTCGGAGATGCCGGATTGCTCTACGGCACGGTTGGAGGCGGGCGCCTCGAGGCGCGTTGCGCCGAGCAGGCGCACGCACTGCTCGCGTCGCGGACCGGACCGCGGACGAAGTTCGAGGCGCTGAACCTCAGCCGCGACGTCGCGATGACCTGCGCCGGAGAGGTCACGCTGTACTACGAGGCGCACCACCCGGAGGATTCGTGGAACATCGCGATCTTCGGCGCCGGGCACGTCGCCCAGAAGCTCTGTCGTTTCCTGCTCGAGTTCGACTGCCACGTCGTCTGCGTCGACACGCGCGCGCAATGGCTGGAGCGGCTGCCACGCGATGCGCGGCTCGAAGCGCTGCAGGTGCGCCGCTTCGCCGACGGAGTCGAGGCGGTTCGCAACGGCACCATCGTCGTCGTCATGACGATGGGGCACCTCAGCGATCTGCCGATTCTCGAAGCGCTTTGCGCGAAAGCCGTCAGAATGCCGTACCTGGGCGTGATCGGCAGCAAGTCGAAGGCCGCGATCATGCGCCGCCAACTGCTCAGGAACGGAGCTCGCGCAATGCTTCATCGACCGGATCGTTTGCCCAGCGGGCGAGAAGATCGGTGGCAACACCCCGGCCGAGATCGCGGCAGGCATATTGACGCAGCTCGTGCGGGAGCGGCGCAGGCAGACCGGATCGTCGGAGCAATCCGAGCTTGCCGACCCGGTGCGCGCGCTCCAGCGGGCATGAAGCGCTAAGCGCGCTGGGCGCGTTGTCTTGCCGCGTTCCAGACTCGAGCGGCTCTTTCGCCCCGAATCGGTGGCGGTGATCGGAGCGGCGCGACCCCCGGGATCGATCGGCGGGGTCGTGCTGCGGAACCTGCTGCGGGGGCGTTTCGGCGGCCCGGTGATGCCGGTGGCGCCCGATGCCCGGGCGGTCGCCGGAGTGCTCGCGTATCCGGACGTCGACGCGCTTCCACTGACCCCCGATCTGGCGCTGCTGTGCGACGCCAACGACTCGCGAAACGCTTCGCTGATCGAGGCGCTCGGCCGGCGCGGCACCGCGGTCGCGATCGTGATGGGCGCGGTGCGCGACCGGGCAGCGCTGCGTCGCGCGGCCGAAGCGTCGGGAATCAGGCTGCTGGGCGCACGAAGCCTCGGCGTGATCGTGCCCTCGGCACGCCTCGACGCGAGCGCGGCGCACGTCCCGGCGCACCAGGGCGGAATCGCGTTCGTCTCGCAGTCCGGTGCGATGTGTTCGACGATCCTGGACTGGGCGAAGCCGCGCGGAATCGGTTTCTCGCACTTCATCAGTCTCGGCGAAGGCACCGACGTCGATTTCGGCGACGTTCTCGATCTGCTCGCCAACGACGACGAAGCGAAGGCGATCCTGCTGTACATCGAGAACATCGACGAACGACGCGACTTCGTGCCCGCGGCAAGGGCGGCGGCGCGCAACAAGCCGCTGCTGATGCTCAAGGCGGGGCGAAGCGACGCCGATCGGCCGATCGGCGCGTTCCTGTCCGAGTCGCTTGCGACGCACGACGAGGTGTTCGACGCGCTCGCGCGCCGAACCGGGGCGCTGAGGGTCGATCACCTCGACGAGCTCTTCGCGGCGGCCGACACGCTCGCGCGCAGCCCTCGCGTTCGCGGAGAACGGCTGGCGGTGCTGTGCAACGGCGCCGATCTCGGGCTGATGGCAAGCGACGAACTGGCGTTGAGCGCGACGGCGCCGCCCGCAGAACTTCCGGACAAGGTGTTCGCCCGGCTGGCGTCGCTCGGGCAGTCCCCCGCGATGTCGGGAAACCCGCTCGACCTGGGCACCGCTGCCGGGCCGACGCAGTACGCCGAAGCGCTCGCGGCGCTCGCCGAAGAGGCGGACCCCGACGTCGTCCTCGCGCTGCACGCCCCGACCGTGCTCGCCGACGCCGAGGCGATCGCCAGTGCCGTCGCGCAGGCCCACGAGCGACTCGGTGGCAATCTGCTCACCTGCTGGCTGGGCGGGGAAACGGCGCAGGCCGCGCGGAGAATCCTGTCGCAGGCGGGGTTGCCGACCTACGACTCGCTCGGACACGCGGTGCGCGGCTTTCGCCACATGGTCGACTACCACCGCAACCAGACCATGTTGCTGGAGACGCCTCCTTCGGGCCTGATCGAACTTCGCGAGGCCCGTCGGCTCGCGCGACCGGCGATCGAGCGCGCTCTGCGGCGCCCCGGGGGGTTTCTCACCGATCCCGAGGTTCGCGAAACTCTCGCGGCCTACGGCATCGCCGCGATGCAAAGCGTGCTCGCCGCCGATCCTGCGCAGGCGGCGCAGGCCGCCGTCCGGCTCGGGTTTCCGGTGGCGTTGACCTACGCGTCGCAGGATGTGCCGCGCAAGTGGGACGTCGGCGGGGTCGCGTTGAACCTCGAGAATGCCGAGGCGGTCGAGGTCGCGGCCGAGGCCATGCTCACGCGCGTGTCGGTGACCGCGCCGCACGCGCGATTCGACGGTTTCGGCATCCAGAGGATGGCGCTGCGCCCGCACGCTCGCCAGCTGATGATCGGCATCGCCTGCGACCGCCTGTTCGGCCCGGTCGCTGGTCTTCGGCGAAGGCGGCCGGGCGGTCGAAGTCGTTCGCGATCACGCCCTCGCGATGCCGCCGCTCAATCGTCCGCTCGCGCGCCAGCTGATCTCGCTGACCCGGGTGGCGCGCAGGCTCGACGCGCAGGGTGTGCGCCCCGCGGCCGACCTGGACGCGATCGCCGACGCGCTGGTCGCCGTGTCGGCGATGCTCGCCGATCACCCGGAGCTGCTCGCCTGCGACATCAATCCGCTGTTCGCCGACGAGCAGGGCGTGCTGGCGGTCGACGCCCGGATTCGCGTCGCGCCGATCGAGCACGACGATCACCGGCGGGTATCGATCCGATCGTATCCGAGCGAGCTCGAGGAGTCCGTCGCGCTGCGCGACGGCGAGCGCGTCGTGCTGCGCCCGGTGCGCCCGGAGGACGAGCAGTCGCTCGCCGAACTGGTCGCACGGATGGACCCGGAAGACCTGCGCAGCCGGTTCCTGGGCAGGGCGCACCGATTCGATCACCCGCGACTCGCGCGGCTCACGCAGATCGACTACGACCGCGAGATGGCGTTCGTCGCGATTCGCGAAGCGCCGCGACGGTCGTCGCGAGACGCTCGGAGAGGTTCGCACCGTGGCCGACCCGACGAGACGCGTCGCCGAACTCGCGATCATGGTGCGCTCGGACCTGAAGGGCCGCGGCCTCGGCGCGATCCTGATGCGCAAGATCGTCGACTACCACGGCTCGCCGCGCGCGATCGGGATCGTCGCGCAGGTGATGGCGGCAAACGGCGCGATGCGCGGGCTGGCGCGCAAGTTCGGATTCGAGCCGACCCGGGGCGACGATCCCGACGTGATCGAGTTTCGCCTCGAAGCGGATCGCGTGAATTCGCCGCGATGACGCGGCTCAGGCGCCCGGATTCGGAAACCGCTCCTGGATCCGATCGATCTCGGCGTGCGTAGCGGCGTCGAGCTCGAACTGCGCCGCAGCGATATCCTCGCGCAGCTGCGCCATCGTCGTCGCGCCGACGATCGTCGAACCGAGGAACCAGCGGCTGCGCACGTAGCCGAGCGCGAGCTGCACCAGCGTGATCCCGCGACGCTTCGGCCAGCTCGGCGTAGACCTCGATCGCCTGGTCCACGCGCGGCTTGCGGAATCGCGCGCCGACGCCGTCGAACAGCGTGAAGCGCCCGTCGGCGGGCTTCGCGCCGCCGACGTACTTGCCGGAGAGCAGGCCGCCGGCCAGCGGGCTGTAGGCGAGCAGCGACATCCGCTGGCGAAACAGCGCTTCGGCCAGGTCGCCGTCGACGTTGCGCGAGACGAGGCTGTAGCTGTTCTGCAGCGTGACCGGCCCCGGGACGCCGAGTTCGCTGGCGACGCGGTGGAACTCGCACACGCCCCAGGTCGTCTCGTTGGACAGGCCGTAGTGGCGGATCGTTCCCGGCGTCGATCAACGCGGCCATCGCCTCGACCTGCTCGCGGATCGACGGGCCGTCTGCTTCTGACGTCGGGTCGAACTGCGTCGCGCCGAACATCGGCACGTTGCGCTGCGGCCAGTGGATCTGGAAGAGGTCGATCACGTCGATCTTCAGGCGCTCGAGGCTGGTCTGCGCCGCCTCGGCGATCACCGTCGCGCGTGAGGTCGGTGCGACCGCCGCGAATCCAGTCGCGGCGTCCCGGTCCGGCCACCTTGGTCGCGATCACCAGGTCGCCGCGCGGCCGCGCGAGCCAGCCAATTGCCGAGGAAGGTCTCGGTGCGACCCTGCGTCGTCGCTTTCGGCGGCACCGGGTACATCTCGGCCGTGTCGATGAAGTTGATGCCCTGCGATACGGCGAAGTCGAGCTGCTCGTGCGCCTCGGACTCGCTGTTCTGCTCGCCCCAGGTCATCGTGCCCAGGCAGACCTCGGACACTTCGAGCGCGGTGCCGGGAAGCGTTCGTCGTTTCATTGTGGCCCGCCGATTTCGATCGATCAGCGGGCAAGCGTACCGGATGTGCCGCCATCTCGCTGTACGCCCGGGCCGGCGAATCGCGCGCCGCGCGCGCCAACGGCGTTCGCTCGGGTGAGCGCGCGCTGCCTATAATCGCGCTGAGGCCTCGGTGACGGAATCGGTAGACGTAGCGGACTTAAAATCCGCGGCCGCAAGGCGTGCCGGTTCGAGTCCGGCCCGAGGCACCAGGGGTCTTGTCGATAGTCAAGCTCTACCGTGTGGGCACGCAATGAGCTCGCGGGTTCCGGTCAGGGTGCGTGGAGTCCAACCCCAACAGTACAAGTTGCACCTCGTCGACCAGCTCGCCAGAGCGGCTACGGCAAGATACTGAAGAGAGAGGTGCGCAAGGAGCTGTACCGGAGGTGACACGCAGCATCGGCGGTTAGCGAAGCGCGCGAGATTGCAACGGTCCGGTTCCGCGGCGCGAAGTACGCCCCGACCTGAAGAGAGAACGGAACGTGACCATGCATGTAACGATATTGGGCGCCGGTGGCATCGGTCTTGGTTACGCGGCGCTGTTGTGCGACGCGGCACGCGGTGACACTATGGTCGCCATCAGGTGCCGCCGCTGCCGCTGCAGGACGAGGCGAGTCGCCGACTGCGACCGGCGTGGTGATCGGCACGTTCCCGCTTGCCGCGGCCTTAGCTGTGCACAGGCAGTGGAACGCGCGGAAGTGGTGATCATCGCCGTTCCCGGCTACGGGCATCGGCGCGTGATCGACGAAATCGGGCCGCAACTGCGCGTGGGGCAGATC
>CAVOLL010000009.1:0-15449 GCA_963696745.1 uncultured beta proteobacterium | reverse complement strand
CTGGCTGCGCAGGTTGCTCAAACCGCTGGTTCACCGGCAGGTCGCGCTTTCGGCGGCCACCGAACGCTATCTGATCGAGCGCGTTCGCGTGCCGCGATCGCGCGTGTCGAACATCTGCAATGGAGTGGACACCGCGCGCTTCACGATCGCCGGCGATCGCGAAGCCGCGCGCCGCGCGACGCTGCCGCCACACTGGCCCGAACAGGCCTTTGTCGTCGGGCTCGTCGGCCGCGTCGCGGCGGTCAAGAACCTCCAGGTGGCGCTCGATGCCTTCGCGCGTCTGCGCGAGCAGGATTCGCACTTCGCGCAACGCGCGCGCCTCGCGGTCGTCGGCGACGGTCCGGAGCTGGCGGCGGTGCGGGCGCGCGCGTCGGCGCTCGGACTCGATTCCGTGACCTGGTTCGCCGGCGCGAGGGAAGACGTCGCGCAGTGCCTGCAGGCGATCGACCTGGTCTGCCTGCCCTCGCTGGCCGAAGGCATCTCCAATGCCGTGCTCGAGGCGATGGCTTGCGGCGTCCCGGTGGTCGCAACCGAGGTCGGCGGAAACCCGGACCTGGTCGTGGCGGGGGTCACCGGCGAGCTGGTGCCATCGGCCGACGCCGGCGCGATTGCGCGGGCGATCGAGACATACTTCACGGATGCGCGTCGCCTGCGCGCGCACGGCAAGGCGGCTCGCGAGCGCGCCGTGACCGAATTCAGTCTCGCGGCGATGCTGAGCGGGTACCATCGAATCTACGCCGAGCAGTTGCGCCGGATCGGCTTCGCCGCCGGCACGCAATCCGATCCGGACGCTCTGTCCCCGGGTCGTTGACACGGAGCCCACTAGACACGATGTGCGGACTGGCTGGACTGTTCTCCCCACGAGCCGGCGCGCCCCGCGTGTTCGAGCGCGCGCTGCTCAAGCGGATGACCGACTCGATCGCACATCGCGGGCCCGATGCCGAGGGGTTTCACGTCGAACCGCACGTCGCGCTGGGCCATCGGCGCCTGTCGATCATCGACATCGCCACCGGCCAGCAGCCGATGTTCAACGAGGACGGCAGCGTCGTCGTCTCGTACAACGGGGAGATCTACAACTTCCAGGAACTCGCCGCGGAACTCGAGCGCGCCGGCCACCACTTCCACACCCGCAGCGACACCGAAGTGATCGTGCACGCGTGGGAGCAATGGGGCGAGGACTGCGTCAAGCGTTTTCGCGGGATGTTCGCGTTCGCGCTGTGGGACCGCAACAGCAAGACGCTGTTCCTGGCCAGGGACAGGCTGGGGGTCAAGCCGCTGTTCTGGTGCGTGCTCGCCGACGGCGCCGTCGGCTTCGCGTCCGAGCTCAAGGCGCTCAAGCTCCTGCCGGGTTTCGACA
Source organism: uncultured beta proteobacterium (assembly GCA_963696745.1). Taxonomy (GTDB): domain Bacteria; phylum Pseudomonadota; class Gammaproteobacteria; order Burkholderiales; family Burkholderiaceae_E; genus Quisquiliibacterium. Next base: position 14,092 of record CAVOLL010000009.1, on the reverse strand, counting down.
CCCGGCTCAACGACCACGCGATCGAGGACTACTTCGCCTTCGGCTACATCCCGGACCCCAAGACGATCCACCGCAACGCGCACAAGCTCGAGCCGGCGCACACGCTGCAGTGGTCGGTCGGGGAGCGCGAGCCGCGCGTGCGACAGTACTGGGACATTTCCTTCGAACCGGACCAGCGGATCACGCTGCAAGACGCAGCGCACGAACTGCGCGAACGGATCTCCGAGGCGGTGCGGATCCGGATGATCTCGGAGGTTCCTCTGGGCGCCTTTCTCTCGGGCGGTGTCGATTCGAGCGCGGTCGTCGCGGCGATGGCTGGCCTGACGAGCGAAGCGGTCAAGACCTGCTCGATCGCTTTCGACGTGGCGGAATTCGACGAGTCGCGGTTCGCCCGGATGGTGGCCGAGCGCTATCACACCGATCACTACGTCGAAACCGTGCGCAGCGACGACTTCGACCTGATCGACCGCCTGCCCGACCTGTTCGACGAGCCCTTCGCCGACAGCTCGGCGCTTCCGACCTACAGGGTCTGCGAGCTCGCACGCAAGCGCGTGACGGTGGCGCTGTCAGGGGACGGCGGCGACGAGACCTTCGGCGGCTACCGCCGCTACCGGCTGCACCTGATGGAAGACAAGCTGCGCGCGATGCTGCCGCTCGCGCTCAGGCGTCCGGTGTTCGGCGCCCTGGGCCGCGCCTTCCCCAAGCTCGACTGGATGCCGCGCCCGTTTCGCGCGAAGACGACGCTGCAGGCACTGGCGCGTGATTCGGTCGAAGCCTATTTCCACAGCGTTTCGGTGATGCGCGACGAAGATCGCCAGGCGCTGTACTCGCCCGAGTTCAAGCGCCGGCTCGGCGGATACAACGCGATCGAGGTGTTCCGGGCCCATGCCACGCGCGCGCCGACCGACCAGCCGCTCGCGCTGATACAGTACCTGGACTACAAAACCTACCTGCCGGGCGACATCAACACCAAGGTCGACCGTGCCAGCATGGCGAATTCGCTCGAAGTCCGCGAACCGCTGATGGACCACCTTCTCGTCGAGTGGGCGGCGCGGCTCGGCCAGTCGCTGAAGATCTCGGGCGCCGAGTCCAAGCTGGTGCTCAAGCGCGCGATGGAGCCCCAGCTGCCCGACGAGGTGCTCTATCGGCCGAAGGCCGGCTTCGCGGTTCCGCTTGCGAACTGGTTTCGCGGGCCGCTCGCGGCGCGCTCGCGGGCACGCATCAGCGGGGTCGCGTCCGAATCGAGGTTCAACACCGGGCACCTTGGCAGGTTGCAGCAGGAGCACGCACGAGGCAGGCGCGACTGGAGCGCATCGATCTGGAGCGTGATGTGTTTCCCGCAGGGCCTGCCTCCCGAACAGATCGAGGCGACAAGATGAACCTGAACCGCATTGCCCTCACCAGGACAGTTTCCGCCGTCGCGCTGTCGCTCGGCCTGACGAGCGGCGCGCTCGCCGACGTGCCGCCGAACATCACCCCCGAGGAGCGCGCGCTGTTGCCGCGCTGGTGCGCGTATGTACAGGGCGGTGGAGGCCCGCAGCATCCCGAGGGCTACAAGGCGTTGATCACGCGCTACGGAGACGGATGGACCCACATGCACCACTATTGCTACGCGCTGGTGGACAACATGCGGCTCGACCGCTATTCGGTGCGCAACAACCCCTCCTACGCGAGCTGGCCGCGCGCGATCGCCAACATCGACTACGTCCTTCGCAGCACCGACACCGCGCGCGACTTCCCGTTCCGGCAGGAGGCGCTCGCGCGCAAGGCGCGCCTGCAGATGCGTTTCTCCGATCCCGCGGCGGCACTGGCGACCGCGGGACAACTGATGGCCGAGTGGCCGACGATCCCGGACGGCTACATCATGGTGGCCGACATCCTGCTGCGCGCCGGCAAGCGCGAGCAGGCGCTCGACATACTCGCCAAGGGCGAGACCGCGGTCGAGGACAAGAAAACCTTCGCCTTGCAGCGCGGCATGCTCAAGCTGAACTGAGCGGCAGCGGCCCGCAGCCCCACGAACCCGCAGCATGCGCGACATCGCACTCTCGATCATTCTCTTCGCGTGCATTCCGGTCGCGCTCGCACGCCCCTTTGTCGGGGCGGTGGTCTTCGCGTGGCTGTCGCTGATGAACCCGCACCGCCTGACCTGGGGTTTCGCCTACGACATCCCATGGGCGCAGATGGTCGCGATCGCGACGCTGATCGGACTGGTCTTCGCCACCGATCGCCAGGTGTTCGACAGCGTGCGGCGGATGCGCCTGCTGATCGCCTATCTCGCATGGACGGCGATCACGACGATGTTCGCGCTGAGTGAGACAGCCGCGCTGCCCAAGCTGATCGAGTTCGCCAAGATCCAGTTGATGTGCCTGGTCACCCTCGCCTTGCTGTCGAACTGGAGGCGGGTCGAGGTCCTGACGATCGTCGCGACGCTCTCGGTCGCGTTCTTCGGGATCAAGGGCGGGGTGTTCACCGTCCTCACCGGCGGCGCGTTCCGTGTCTGGGGGCCCCCGGGGTCGGTGATCGCCGACAACAACCAGCTCGCCGCCGCACTGGTGATGACCATGCCGCTGCTGTTCTGGCTTCGCCAGCGCACGCGAAACCCCTGGTACCGATGGGCCTTTCTCGGCTGCATCGCGTTGAGCGGGATTTCGATTCTCGGCTCGCATTCGCGCGGCGCCTTCGTCGCGGTGGTCGCGATGGGTCTGTTCCTGGTGCTGCGCAGCTCGCGAAGATTCGAGGCGCTGATCGCGGTCTTCGTCGGCGCCGGGCTGGCGATCGTGCTGATGCCGGCCGAGTACTGGGCGCGAATCGCATCGATCGGCGCGTACGAGCAGGACGCGTCGACAATGGGACGCTTCGAGATGTGGAAGACTGCGCTGAACGTTGCGAACGCGCGCATCACCGGGGGCGGCTTCGACATGTACGTCGGAAGCGCGGTGGGCGAGTTCGCCGCCGGCCAGGTGAGGTCGTCGCACAGCATCTACTTCCAGGCGCTGGGCGAACACGGCTGGCCGGGACTCGTCCTGTTCCTGAGCTTCGGCCTGTCGGTATGGTTCACTGCAGGCCGCCTGATCCGCCGCCTTCCCCCCGGCGAAGAAAACGACAGCGTCGTGTTCCTGATGCGGATGAGCCAGGTCGCACTGGTCGGCTTCGGAGTCGGCGGTGCGTTCGTGAACATCGGGTACTGGGATTACCCGTACTACCTTTCGGTGATCGTGTTCGCCTGCGCGCGGCTCAAGGAGCGCGAACTCGTCAGGCGACGAGGCGGGCCCGCGGACCTGCCCGCAGGCACCGGCGAGCAGGCGCTCCCGATCGACCCGACCCTGGCTCGGCGCCAGATCCGCGAAATCCGCTGAGCGTTCTCCGGACTCGCGATTGCGTCGTCTTCTTGGTCCGGTACTGGTCGTCACTGCGCTGCTGGTCATCGCGTCGCTCTGGTATCCGCCGCTTCGCCACTACTACACCGTTGCCGACTGGCCGGCGCGGTCAGACCCTGCGCGGCTGGTGACGCGGCTCGATCCGCTCGCGATCGATCGCGTCAGGCAGCATCGGCTGGTGCACGGCACGCCGGGGAGCCAGAGCGGCGAGGCGAGCGAATCACCGGCGACCAGATCGGGGGTCTTCGACCCGCGCGACCTCCACGCCGGGTCGCCGGGCGAGCAACTCGGATTCGCGGGATTCCGCATCCCGAACCGGCAGCTCGCCGCGTTTCGAGCGACCGGTCGCCAGGAGTCGCTGCGCGCCGCGGTCCGCTACGTCGCGGACTGGAACCGCTACGAGGCGACGAAATGGACCAACGAAGCGTTCCTGTGGAACGACCACGCGCTGGCCGAGCGGATCTACGTCGTCGTCGATCTGCTCGCGCAGGTCAACGCGTCGATTCCCTCCGATCACTCGCTGATCGCACCGCTGGCCGAGCAGGCGGGACGTGCGATCGCGATTCTCGCGAAGCGCTCGCACTATGTCTACCGGACCAATCACGGCCTGATGCAGAACCTGGCGCTGCTTCACGCGTCGCTGGCCTTCGGCCGCCCCGATCAGTTGCGCGGCCACGAGGAACTCGCCTGGTCGAGAAGCGTCGAGCTGCTCGAGTACTACGTCACGCACTCCGGTGCGGTCGCCGAGCACTCTGCCCAATACCACATGTTCGGTCGCAGGCTGATCGCGATGCTGCGCGAGTACGGCGAGATGGCCGCGCGAACGCTGCCCCCGGCGATCGAAGCCAAGATCGCAGCCGTTCCGGGGCTGGCGGCGCGCCTGGTGCGGCCCGACGCGACGTTGCCGCTGATCGGCGACTCCACCGATCTGGCAGCCTTCGGTGACGGTCCGAGCGCGACGGACACCGATCCCGCCGACCGGTCGATCGTCGCCAACGAATGGACTCCGAGCTGGCGGCACTGGCCCGGTGACAAGTCCGGGTCCGGGTCCGGGTCCGGGTCCGGGTCCGGGTCCGGGTCCGGGTCCGGGTCCGCGTCCGGGTCCGCGTCTGCACCCGCGATGGCGCAGGCTACGCTGTCGTGGATGAACTTCCCGCGACGCGGTCACTACAAGTCGAACCAGCTCGCGACGACCTTCTGGTCCGACGGGGTCGAGTGGATCACCGCGATCGGGAACGTGCCCTACGGCGACATCCGGCGCATCGCTTCGGACGGGTGGACCGGGTCGAACGCGCCGCATCGCGTGGGCGAGCCCGCGGGCAGCGCGGTCGACGCGCGGCTGCTCCATCTGCTCGACGAGGGCGAGACCTTCTTCGCGCACGCGGTCAGGTCGAACCATGCGGGCGATTCGTTTCATCGGCAACTGATTGAACTCGAACCCGGCGCGTGGATCGTGCTCGACTTCGCGAGCCTTCGCTCGCCGGGCCAGATGCAGACGATCTGGCGCACTGCACCGCGCGTCTCGGTCACGCCATTGCCGGACGGTCTCTACCGGCTATCCGCCACTTCCGAGGCGACGTCGACTGCGTCGCTGTCGCTTCGATTCGCGTCCACGCCAGCGCCGGCAGTCTCACTCGTGCGTGGCGGCAGCGACGCGGACGCGGCCGGTTGGGGGCTCGAGCAAGCCAGGCCCGCGCAGACCAGCGCCTGGCGCGCCCGCACGAGCGCTTCGCTCGACTCGGCGCAGGCCGTCGCGTGGTGGCACCCCCGGGCGCACAGCGCTGCATTGCTCGCCGAGGATCTGCAACTCGTGCAAGCCGGCCCTGGCGACTGGACGATCCACGCGGGCCCGCAACGCACGCCGATCGCCCGGCGTCTGGGCGAGCGCCTGACGATAGGAGAGCGTTCGGTGCAATTGGCCGCGCTCGAACACGGTGCGCGCGATGCCGCCGTCGCGGGCGAAGAGCGCGCACTCTCCCGGGCGCACGCTGCCTACCCCCCGTACCGGGAGCTGTCGTTCTACAGGCTGCGCCTGACCTACCTTCTGCTGGGAGTTCTGGCGCTCAACCTCGCACTGGCCGCCTTCGTCTCGGTCCGCGGACCTGCGAGAATGCGCGCACCGCTGCACCTGGTGTCGCTCGCCGCCTGGATCGCGATCCTGTTCTGGGCGCATTTCTCGTACTTCGTCGTGCGTTGAGCGCGCGATCCTCGTGACGCGCTAAGGCCGCGGCATGCCAAACAGGAGTTGTTCTGAGCCCCACTGCTGACCCGAGCAGGTCGATCGGCGCGCACGATACCGCGGCGCGCAACTCGATCGCGGGAAGCGCTTCGATCATGGTCGGCTGGCGCCTGATCGACCGCCTGATCAGCCTCGTCAGCACGCCGATCCTCGCCCGACTGCTGGCGCCGGAGGATTTCGGCCTGGTCGCGATGGCGATGCTGGCTGCCGGGATCGTCACCGTTCTGCTCGACCTCGGAGTCGGTACCGCGCTGATCCAGCTGCGATCCCCGACAACCGAACACTACGACTCGGCCTGGACCCTGCGGATGATCCAGGCAGCGGTGATGGGGTCGTTCGTCTTCGCCTTCGCCTGGCCCGCGGCGTCCTACTTCGACGAGCCACGGCTGGTGGCCGTCGCCCAGGTGGTTGCTCTCTCGGTCGCGATCAGCGGGGCCGAGAACATCGGCCTGGTCCTGCTCCAGAAGAACTTCGAGTTCCGGCGTGAACTGCGCTTCTTCCTCGCGCGGCGTGTGCTTTCGTTCGCGATCACGATCGGACTCGCGTTCTGGCTGATGAACTACTGGGCGGTCGTGATCGGCGCGGTGGCGACACAGATCGTGTCGGTCGTGCTGAGCTTCCGGATGCACCCGTTCAGGCCGCGCCTGAGCCTCGCGAAACTGCGCGAACTGCTTTCATTTTCGCAGTGGATGATCGTGCGCGGCGTCGGCGCGTACCTGTCGGCCTCGCTGCCCTCGCTGATGCTGGGCAGGCTCTCGGGGGCGGTCAATCTCGGGATCTACAGGGTGTCGAGCGAACTCGCGACGCTTTCGTCGGTCGAGATCCTGGCGCCGCTGGCACGCGTCCTGTATCCGGCGCTGGTCGAGGCGCGCGAGTCGAGCGAGTCGTTTCGGCGCGCGGTGTCGCTGGCGCTCTCGGTACAGTTCCTGATCACGCTGCCGGTGTGCGTCGGCCTCGCGTTCGTCTCGAACGAGGTGGTCGCGGTATTCCTTGGACCGAAGTGGACGAGTGCCGGGCCGGTGCTGATGCTGCTCGCGCTCGCGGGCCTGTTCCTCGTGTTCCAGCACACCGGCGGGTACGCATTGCTGGCGATCGGCAAAATCAAGGTCCAGGCGATCCTCACCTGGATCGAGGCCGCTCTGTTCGCGTCGCTCGCGGCGGTGCTGCTGGTGGTCCCCACGCCCGAGGCCTTCGCGCTCGTCAGGCTTGCGTCGTCGACGCTGATGGCGTGGATCTTCGCGTTCCTGCTGAGCCGCGATCCGATCGGCGTTCCGTGGCGCGCACTGTTGGGCAGCTTCGCCCGCCCTATGACCGCCTGCGCCGCGATGGCCGTGTGCCTGAGCGCGTTCGCACCGTACGCCCCGGCCGCCGCGACGCTTGCGCTGCTCTCGAAAGTCGCCCTCGGCGCCGCGGTCTATCCGGCGGCGCTTGCGCTCGCATGGCGTATCGCGGGAAGGCCGCAGGGCGCGGAGACATACCTTCTGGCACATGCGCGAACGCTGCTGTCGAAGATCAGGAGATAACCGGGCCCGACCTTGCCCGACCTCGCCCAGCCTACCCCGGACGCGCTCCAAGGGAGCCGCGAAGCATTCGGCGAACGGCCGAAAGGTGGCGGTATCCTCCCTTGCCGACAACCCCGCGCAGGTACGACTGCCAGGCCTCGCGCACTCGCCCGCGCTCGAGCAGGCGCATCGCCGCCATCTGTCGTCCCGCGCTCAGGCGCCTGAGGAATACGTCCCTGACGTCGGCCGGCAGTTCGAGCTTGCAGATCGCCGCGATCGCGGACGCCTGACCGATCAGGTAGGCGTCCGAACCCGAGAGCGACGCCACGGTGCCCGCCTGGTAGACGTACGACGGTGCGTCGAGAAAGAGAAGCCGGCAACGCAGGCTCAGATAGCAGGCCAGGTAGGTCCACTCCAGGTACTTCGGCATGCCCGCGATCACCTCCGCGGTGACGCTTGCCGCCCTGAACAGGGCGGCCCCCGGGCCGAGCCAGTTTCCCGTGCAAAGTGCGCACAGCGGATCACTGCGAATCTCGTCCAACCTGGACAGTCGCAGAGTGTCGCCATCGTGATCGCGCGACCACCCGTTCGAGATCACCGCGTCGCAATGCGGATCCGCGTTGCCGGCCGACCAGCGCGCGAGCAACGCGCCGGGCAGCAGGAGGTCGTCGTCGTCGAGTTGCGAGAACCACTCGGTGTCGACGCAGGCCCTTCCCGCGCGCAGGGCATCAGGGTAGTTTCCATCGGACAGCGACAACAGCCGGATCGACGGGTCGCCTTCCAGCCTCGACATGATCTGCGGGTCACGCGCGGGCCCGTTGGCGACGACGACGGGCACGGCACGAACGCCGACCTGCAGCCTGATCGTGTCGAGCGCCTGCCAGAGTCGCGCCGCACGCTCGCGCCTCGCCGCGGTCGCCACGATCACTGCGATTTCAGGTTTCATGCTGCGGGTCCGCCTGCGCAGCGCCAGCCCCGAAGGGTCGGCGTCGAGCACGCATGCAGAACTGGTAGGTGAGGAACTCGCGAACGGGCGCCAGTTTGGCAAGTGTGTCGCCGAACCTGTTCAGCAGCCGGTTGAATGCACCTCCTCCGCGATCCCCGAACCGCAGATTGCAGGAGGTCTTGTCGACCGCGAATCCCCGTTCCTCGAGCAGCGCGCGTGCATCGCGGTACGTGAACCACCGCAGATGCGTCTGATCGAAGATCCCCCTTTCGCGTCGCGGAAACGTCCCGGTGACCGCGATCGCCCACAGCGCTGAAACGTGGCGGACATTTGGGAGGCTGACGATCAGCGCTCCTGTCGGCGCGAGGTGCGAGGCTGCCTTTTCGAGTACCGTCCACGGCGACGGCAGATGCTCGAGAACATCCCCGAACACGATGCAATCGAAGCTGTGGCCCGCGAGCACCTGATCGAGTTCGTCGCCGCCGAGGTCGACGCAAGCGACACGGTCGAGTCTCGTGAGCGCCTCTTCGGCGAGTGTCCGATCTATCTCGACGCCCATCACCGTGCGCCCAGGCACCTGAGCCAGCAGCGCAGAGCCCAGCGCCCCGTTGCTGCAGCCTAGGTCCAATATCGTCATGGCTTGCGCGGGGACCATGGCAAGTATGTCCGCGCGAGGGCCGGTGTAGGCGGCTCGCCGCGATCCGCTCTCGCAGTCCTGGTGCGCTTGCATCAATTGCCTCGCTTGCGCATTACGGACATGGCTTGACGGTGGGCTCCATCAGCGTGCGCCGACAGCTTTCCCTAGGGAAGGCATTCGAAAACCCTTGCAAGGAGGTCCGCCTGGTGTCGCTGCGAGTATCGATCGAGCACCGCCTTGCGCGCCGCTGCGCCGATCGTTCGCCGCAGGTCGGGCCTGCGAAGCTCTGCGAACATGTCGATCCAATCGCTTCGCGTGCGGGCGATGAAACCATTGACCCCTTGCCGGATCACCGGAAGGTACGAGGGCACCGGCGACGCGATGACCGGCAGGCCGACGCTCATCTTGAGCGTCAGTCGATTCTCCGACTTCACCTGCCAGTAGGAGGCTTCGACACCCGGCAAGGGGTTGCGCGACGTATCAACCGGAATGATCCCGACGTCGGCACGCCTGAGTTGATCGTAGACGCCAACGGGGTCCCAATCCACTCGCCTGAACGCTGGCCGCAACAGACCGCCGACCCGCTGAAGCCTGTCGCGAAGCGCCGAGGGCGCCAGAACTCCGCGCGCCGCGCCGACAATCGACGCTCTCGTTGTTCGGGCGGGGTAGCGACCCACGATCGTCAACGCGAGGAAATCCGGGAGTCGCATGATCAAGGGCACCGTTTCGAGCGTAGTCGACGTTACCAGGATCACCCTCAGCGGGCGCGCCCGCGTCGCATAGACATCGTCTCGCCGGTTCGGAACTCGCTGAACGTCGGGTCGCTCGATTCCATCGTGCACGACAAAGATCTTGCTTTGCAGCGACGGCGGATAGAGCCCCCGCAGGTAGTCGGTGACCACGACCGTCGCATCACAACAGGCCGTCATCTCGGGGTCGATCACATCGCAGACGCCGAACACCGTCCGGATGCCAAGACGGCGCAGGGCGGCGACTTGCGCGACGACGCTTTGTCCACTCGTCTTCTGAAAGTACACGATGTCGATTTCGAGCGCTTTCGCCCGCAGTGCCAGACCATCGACAACCGGCGTTTCGGTCGCCTGTTCGGGCTGAAAGAGCACAAGTGGCTCGACTCCGCGCTCGCGCAGTAGCGCCGCGATATTGAGCACCGAAATCCGTGTGCTGGGAAGCGGATCTGCTATCGGGGATGCAAGGACGAATCCGACTTTCATTTCGCGAGTCAGGAGCTTGTTCAACGGTCTGCTCGCGAGCGACTCGAGCTGCCGAGCTTCATTCGTCCTAGGATACCTCGCCCGCGAGCAGCACCCGCAGCGCCTCCGACTTGAATCGCAGCGCGTCGGGTTGCCAGGGCGTGTACCTGGGGAGAAGCAACGGGTCGCTCGACGCGTTGGCCGCGCCTCGGTGCGTCGTGAACGCGTAGCGAAACCCCGCCGCGCGCACCAGCGCGCAATGCGTTGCGTCGAAATCGTCGCCCAGCCTTCCATTGGGGTAGGCGAACAGATCCGGGGCGCGACCGACGATTGCACGCAGGTCAGCGTGGCCGCCGCTGATCTCCTCGCGGGCTTGGACCGGTTCCAGGCTGCGCAGGATCGGGTGAGTTCGCGTGTGCCCGCCGATCTCCATCCCTTGCGCGGCGAGCGCACACACCTCGGACTCGGTCATCATCAGCCGGCGCGCGCGATCGCCAGCGTCGTGCGAGAAACGGCACGCTCGCTCGATTCGCTCGACGGCGCTGATCCGTTCGTGGGGGCGCATGTGCTTGATCGTCGTGATGATCGATTCCACCGCCGACAACTTCGCAGCGATGTCGGACACGTCGAGGTTGCCGAGCCCTATTGCGGAAGCATCGAGCGTCGCTTCGTTGCAGGCGCGAAGCGACTCGCGCACGCGATCGTTGAACATCGCCCCACCATGCAGGTAGCCGGTGGCGATGAAGAACGCGGCCGACATCCGGTGCCCGAGCAGGATCGGTAGCGCCACGTCGTGGTTGTCGCGATAACCGTCGTCGAAGGTGATGATCGCAGCGCGCGGCGGCAGGCTACGGGCGAACAGCCTCTCGCAGGCTTCGCGCGCGGGCAGGACCCTGAACTGCGCGCCGATCCTGCCCAGGATCAGGTCGAATCGCTTCGCGTCGGGCTCGTCGGGCAGCAGCGGGTCGGGCTGAGCGAGTACGCGATGGAAGATGAACGCCGACAGCCGTCCGCGCTCGCCCCCGGGCGACAGGATCGAGGTCGCGAGGCGAAACATCGCTCAGGCGCGCCCGGCGGGCAGCGCCGCACGCTGGCCTTGCGCGGCCGAACCGACGAGGCGCCGGTAGACCGGCGCGTAGCGCGCCACGCTCGCTGCCCAGCTGCGCTCGGTCTCGACGAAGCGGCGCGCCGTGCCGGTCAGGCGGGTGCGAAGCGACTCGTCCTGCAGCAAGCCGCAGCACCGCGCCAGCGAGCGCGTCGACGTCGCCCGCGCGGTGCAGCAGGCCGGTCTCTTCGTCGCGGATCAGCTCGCGGTGCCCGCCAACGTCGGACGCGACCACCGCGCGACCCTGCGCCATCGCCTCGAGCGGCTTGAGCGGCGTCACGAGCTCGGTCAGTCGGATCGCGCTGGCGCGGGAACGCGAGCACGTCGATCAGCGAGTAGTAGCGATCGATCTGCGCGTTCGGCACGCGACCGGCGAAGACCACCCGCTGCGCGAGGCCGAGTTTCTGCGCCAGCGCGCGCAACTGCGCTTCCTGCGCGCCGCCGCCGACCAGCAGCAATCGGACGGCGGGGCGCCGCGCGGCGATCGCCGGCAGCGCGCGAACCAGGAGATCGAGACCCTCGTAGGCGTAGAACGATCCGCAAAAACCCACGACGTCGTGCCCGGCGAGGCCCCATCGCGCCTCGAGCTCGGGGTCGCGCCGGGCGAGCACCGGGAAGCGATCGATGTCGACCGCGTTCGGGATCACCGTGACCTTGTCGGCGGCGATCGAGCGCGCGACGATTTCGGCGCGCAATCCCTCGCAGATCGTCGTGATCGCATCGGCGCGACGAAACGCCGCGGTTTCCAGCGCGCGGCTCAGCCGGTAGCGCAGGCCGCCTCTCGCGATGCGTGCCGTGATCCACGGCGGCGTCCTCCCAGAAGGCGCGCACCTCGTAGACGACTGGAATGCCCGAGCTTGCGGCCGACGCGCAGCGCGGGCCAGGCATTGAGCACCGGCGAATGCGCGTGCAGCAGGTCGGGGCGTTCGGCGCGCGCGAGCCATTCGAGCCGGCGCTGCGTCGCGCGCATCTGGTCGAACACCCAGCCGCCGGGCAATCGTGCGAGTGCCGAGCGCACCGGGCGCGTGCGGTGAAACACGAGCTCGTCGACCGTTTCGACCTCTGACGCGACCTCGCCCTGCTTGGGCGAGCTCAGGTGCACGGTTTCCCATCCCAGCCTGCGTTGTTCGCGCAGGATCGCCGCCGTGCGGAAGGTGTAGCCGCTGTGCAGCGGCAGCGAGTGATCGAGGACGTGAAGGATCTTCACACCGGCGCCCCGGCGTCGACCAGATCGGGTGCGCGATCTCCGCTGGGCGGCGGTCGATCGGCGTGCTCGCGCATCCAGAGCTCGAGCATCATCAGCACCCAGGCCATCGTCCCGTAGTAGCTGGCGTGCTGGGTGTGAATCGCCGCACGCAGCTGCGCCAGGAACGGTGTCCGGATCAGTCCTCGCCCCGCGAGGCCCGCCAGTGCGTCGTCGGCGCGTTCGGCGAGACGAGGCTTGCTCAGCAGCCACTCGCCGAATGGCATCCCGAACCCGTGCTTGCGCTTGTCGACGATCTCGTCCGGGAGAAACCCGCGCAAGGCCTCGCGAAAGAAGTAGCGCAGCCGCGTGCGCCTGAGCTTCTGGCCGGGGGGCAATCCGAGCGAATGGCGCACGACCGGGTCGGCGAGCATCGGAAACCCGACCTCGACCCCGGCCGCGTGGCACATCCTGGTGACCTTCGCCAGGTCGTTGTCGGCGAGCGTGAACTTGAAGTCGTAGGCGAGGAGCCGATCGATCGCCGCTTCGCCGGCGCTTCGCGACCACACCTCGCGCTCGAGCGCGAGCGGCTCGAAGCCCCCGGCCGCGCCAAGCACCTGTTCGGACAGTACGCTGGAAGGTCCAAAGCGGTTGAGCAGGTTGTAGCGCGCCCCGATCCGGTCGGGCATTGGCGCACTGGCCTGCTCGACGTAGCCTCGCGCCTTGCGGATCGGCCAGAACTGCGTGTCGTTCAACGGACCGCCGAGCAGCGGCTCGAGTACCGCGCCGCGCAGCGCCGATGGCAGGCGTTGGTACAGCGAGAGCAGCCACTGCGTCGCGTAGCGCTCGTTCCCGCCGTAGAGTTCGTCGCCTCCGTCGCCGCCGAGCATCCGCGTCACGCCGGCCTCGCCGGCGATGCGCGCGCACACGTGCGTCGGCACGGCCGAGGAGTTGCCGAACGGCTGCTCGTAGGCCTGCGCCAGCACCTCGATCGTGCGCTCCGCTTCGTCCGCAGTGAGCACGATCTCGGTGTGCTCTGTCCCGAAGTGACGCGCCGCGAGCCTGGAGAAATGCGATTCGTCGTAGCCCGAGACGTCGAACGCGATCGAGAAGCTTCGCGCAGGAGCTCCGAACACCGACGTGGCCAGGCCGGCAATGGTCGAGCTGTCGGTTCCGCCCGAAAGAAAGCACCCGAGCCGTTCGCGCGGGACGTCGCCGATGCACTGCGCGACGCCGCTGCGCAATGCCTGCATGAAGTCCAAGCGTTCCCCGGCGAGGCTGAACGGCTCGCGAACGCGAAATCCCGGCTTCCAGTGCCAATGCGTGCGCAGCCCGGTCGAGCCGAACGCCAGCGCCTGCCCTCCCTCGAGACGCGCGACCCCGGTGTTGATCGACAGCGGCGCCGGAATGGCGTGGAACCAGAGGTACGCGTACAGCGCCTTCGGGTCGATCTCTGCCGGCATCCCGAGCAGTTCGCACACGCGCGCCGGTCGCATCGCCCAGGCGAGACGCCCGTCGCGCTGTCCGTAGTAGAGCGGAAGGGTCGAGAAGCGGTCGACCGCGACCAGAACCTCGCCTTCGGGCGTCGAGCGCGCCGCGAACAGGAACTCCCCGTCGATACGTTCGAGCAGATCCGCGCCGTGCGTGCGCCAGCCGTGCAGCGGCGCATCGGCCGGGCCGAGTTCGCTGGCACGTGCCGCGAGCGCCGCGTCGCTGAACGAGATCCGGCCGTAGGCGCAGACACGTGCGCCCGAGTCGGACGCGCTCAGTGCCTGGGTGCCCGACGCAACCAGAGCAGCCGCGATCGGTCGGTCCGCCGATGAATCCTTCGAACGCAGGCATCCGGGCGCGGATCGATTCGCCGCGCGCGCTCACCGAACTACCTTGCGGCT
>CAVOLL010000008.1:0-425606 GCA_963696745.1 uncultured beta proteobacterium | reverse complement strand
TTAAAATCCGCGGCCGCGAGGCGTGCCGGTTCGAGTCCGGCCCGAGGCACCAAGGAGTTCGGCGATGGCGCTCACTAACAAGAGCGTGGAAGACGTTGTCGTTTACACAACGTCTGCACTTCTCGTTCAGCGCAATGGTCGCGCCATGCCCGCATGGCCGTTTCCCGTCCGCACCAGCACTGCGCCAGCACCGCCGAGAGCCACCGGAACGGCGCCAGACGCGCCTATCGCGAGCCGAGTTGCGCTGGTGATGGCATGGCACCGCGATCGCGCTTCTAAGCTCGTTGCAGCGAGCGCGGAAGAGAAAAGACCCGCCGAAGCGGGTCTGTCGTGAAGCGGGTGCGGCTACTGCCTGCGGCGACGGGATAAGCCCAGGCCGACGAGGCCGATTCCGAGAAGGGCAAGGGTCGCGGGGGCGGGTACGGAAGCGGGCGGTTCCGAACGTCTGACCGGTATTGACTGCGCCTGCCGTGTTGGGCGCCGCGGATGCCCAGGAGAAATCCTCGTAGACCGTGCCCGCGCCCGTCAACTGCAGCGAATCGCCGACAGGAGTACTGCTGACTTCGCTGACGCCGACGTCTACGCTCGTCAATCCGCTTGCTGGCCCACCAATTGCGTCGAAGGACCCCTCGTAGCTCAGAAACTGAAGCAGCGTGCCTTCGTGATCGACCAGCGCCATGCCATCCGGCGAGCCGTTCTGCAGGCCGTTCGCCGGAAGCGCCAATGAGCTCGTCCCGAAGCCGTTCTGCTGGTTGGGGAAGCAACCCGGACAGAGCCACGGTGTTGTACGTCAGTCCGTTGGCGCCGTTGTAGAGGGTGATCGACCAGCCCGTTAGATCGGTGCCCGCAGGACCCGCAATCTCGATGAACTCCCCGGTATCGGTGCCGGTATTGTCGTAGTGAAACTCGTTGAAAAAGACCGAGGTTGGCGCCGCATGCACGGGTACCGCCAAGACGAGCAATAACGCGGCAGCGGATTTGACAAGCCGAAATAGTGGCATCTTCATACTCATTCCCCCTGGTGCCGCCTCCGTCGTGAATTAGGTAGTTCTATGGTGAAGGCGTTGCATTTATAGCAAGGCAATTATCGTTCCTGATCCGTTTTCTGCTGTTTTTTCAACAAGTTGAGTCCGCCGCACACAACCTGTGCCAAAGAAGTGTAAGTTCTTCCGACAGATTGCCGGGACGCATAGGTCGTTGGCCCGACGACGCCCTCGAGGCTTTCTTCACCGGCACCGCACCACCTCGATCGCCCTCCGGCAGATCCTCCCGCTTTCCGCGTTCGCGCCTGTTCTGGCCCCGATGATCAACGGCACCGCTGGAGTCAACCGCACCGCTGGAGTGGATCGGCGTCAAGACGATGCTCGCGGCGCTGTGATAGTGTTTCGCCGTCAATTCGCATGCTCGAACTTGTCGATCTGACGATCGCGCGGTGAGAAAGCGGGGAAAGGATGAACGAGCTCAGAGAACTGCGCGCTGAACAGAAACCGGTCGTCACCGAGCGCTCCGGCGACGTATTGACGATCACGCTCAATCGTCCCGACTCGGGCAACAGCCTGTCGACGGGCGTGATCGCGGAGCTGCAACTGATTTTCGACCAGTCCGCCGACGACAAGAGCCTGCACGTGATCGTGCTCGCCGCGCGCGGCAGGATTTTCTGCGCCGGCCACGATCTGCGCGAACTTCGTGCCGACAGTTCGCCCGAATTCACGAAGAGGCTGGCGAGCGTCTGCAACCGGATGATGCAGACGATCCTGAGGCTGCCGCAACCGGTCATCGCGAGCGTTCAGGGCGTCGCGACCGCGGCAGGATGCCAATTGGTCGCGACCTGCGATCTGGCCGTCGCATCGACCGAGGCGCGCTTCGCCACTCCGGGAGTCAACATCGGAACGTGGTGTTCCACGCCGATGGTCGCACTCAGCCGCGCGGTGCACCGCAAGCACGCGATGCAACTGCTTCTGACCGGCCGACTGCACGACGCCGAGACGGCTCTGCGGATGGGGCTCGTCAACGAAGTCGTCGCGCCGGACGGAGCTGGCCAGCGCCACCGCCCGACTGGCGTCCGAGATCGCGAGCAAGTCGCCTTACGCGATCGCGCTGGGCAAGAACGCGTTCTACCGTCAGATCGAGCTCGGCATCGCCGACGCCTACGAGTACGCGAGCGAACTGGCAACGCGAAATTCCACTGCGCCTGACGCACACGAGGGGGTCTCGGCGTTCCTGGACAAGCGCGCGCCAAAGTGGCTCGGGCGCTGAACCCTGTTTTTCATCGAGGAGAAAGTATGAAGTTGGTCCGGTTTCTTTGCGCATCGCTGGTAGCTGGCTCGGTATCGATCGTGGTCCACGCCGAGACGTTGAATCTGTCGAACTGGATTCCTCCGACGCACCCGATCACGGTCGAGATCATCAAGCCCTGGATCGAAGCGGTACAGACCGAGTCGAAGGGACGGATCGTCATCAACCTGTTGCCGAAGGCGCTCGGCACCCCGCCGGCCCACTTCGACCTGGCTCGCAATGGCGTCGCCGACATCGTCATCGGCGTGCCCGGATACACACCGGGGCGCTTCGTCAGCGACAAGCTGTACACGCTGCCGTTTCTCGGGAACACCGCGACCGCCGTATCGGTCGCGGCCTGGAGGACGCACAACAAGTACTTCGCCGCACTGAACGAGTACAAGGGCGTGCACGTACTCGGGATCTTCTCGCACGGTCCGGGGCAGATTCACGCCAAGAAGGAACTCAAGTCGATGAGCGACTTCGGCGGGCTCAAGATGCGCGTCACCGGCGGCTATCTTCGGGACATCGCGACCGCGCTGAAAATGGTTCCTTTGCTCAAGCCCGCGACCGAGTCCTACGAACTGCTGTCCACCGGCGTGGCCGACGGAACCTTGCTGCCGGTCGAGTCGATGGCAGCGTTCAATCTTCAGAAACTGGTTCCCTACACGACGATCGTGCCGGGGGGGTTCTACTTCGCGACCTTCTTCGTGGGAATGAACGAAGCGAAGTACATGGCGCTCAAGCCCGAGGATCGAGCCGCGATCGACCGAGCTTCGGGCGAGGTGCTGGTGCGTCTGGGTAGCGCGTCGTTCGACGCGCGTGACACCAAAGTGCTGGCCGATCTCAAGGCCGCCGGGCACAGGTTCAGCGTCGTCTCTCCGGCGCTTGGCGCGGAGATGCGAAAGGAAACCGCGCACATCGAACGACTGTGGCTCGACGAGATCAAGGCGAAGGGGATCAACGGCGACGAGGTGCTCGCTTTCTTTCGTCGCGAGATTCTGGCGAACGAACCCAAGTAGCGCGCGAATCGTTTCGAGCCGCGCCTGATGCGCCGGGACGACGCCAGCGCCGACACTTCGAGCGGCGGTGCGCGAAGCGCGTGGCTGCGGCGTCTGGAGTCGTTCCTGACGCTGACGGCGGCGGTGCCGCTATTTGTCCTGGTGGGCGTGACCGTCGTCGATGTCTTCGGCCGCTATCTCTTCGACCAACCCCTTGCGGGCGGATTCGAGTTGACCGAGATACTTCTCGCGGTCATCGTGTTCGCGAGTCTGCCGCTCGTCGAACTGCACGAAGAACACATCACGATCGACCTGCTCGACCGACTCTACACGCGCGCCGCGCGGTATTGGCGACGACTCGGCATCTATGCCTTGTCGGGTGTGGCGATGGGCGTCGTCTCGTGGCGATTGTTCGCCAAGGCCCGGACATCCGACGTCGATTCCGTGACCACAGCGGTGTTGACCATTCCGATCGCGCCGATTGCCTACTTCATCGCGTCGATGTGCGCGCTATCGGCTTTCGTCCTTTGTTTGAAGGTCGTCGATCAAGTGACGAGCGCGAAGTGGCGGCATGAAGTCGGCTGAGTTCCGGCGCGCCGCGCTCGTGTCGTTCGCGCACGGCACGTGCCGGCTTCGCCGATGATCGAAGTGCTGTTCGGGTTCCTTGGCCTGTTCGCGCTGATGCTCGGTCGCGTCCCGATCGGCTACGCGATGCTGGTGGCCGGATTCATCGGGATCGGCACGCACATCGGTTGGCAGCCGGCATTGTCGAGCGTGGGCCAGACGGTGTTCGACACGGGCTTTTCCTACACGCTCTCGGTACTGCCGCTCTTCGTGTTGATGGGAAACTTCCTGACGGTCGGGGGGTTGTCGGCGGACCTCTACCGTAGTGGAAATTCGCTGCTGGGACACTTTCGCGGCGGGCTGGCGATGGCAACCGTCGTCGCGAGTGCGAGCTTCGCGGCAGTCTGCGGATCGAGCGTGGCGACGACGGCCACGATGGCAAAGGTCGCGATGCCGTCGATGCGCCACTACGGCTACTCCGACGAGCTGGCCGCCGGTTCGATCGCCGTCGGTGGAACGCTTGGCATCCTGATACCACCGAGTGTCGTCCTGGTCATCTACGGCCTGATGACGCAGACGAACATCGGCAAGCTGTTCGTGGCCGGAATCGTTCCCGGGCTGCTGAGTGTCGTCGTCTACCTGATGGTGATTTCGGTGATTGCGCTGGTAAAGCCCGGCTGGGGGCCGCGTGGAAAACGCGCGACCGGCACCGAGCGGCTGGAGTCGTTGCGCGCCGTGTGGGCCGTGGCGGCGCTGTTCATCGTCGTGATCGGCGGCATCTACGGTGGCGTCTTCACCGCGACCGAGGCGGCTGGCGTCGGTGCGGCGGGTGCCTTCGCGATCGCCCTGTTTCGCCGATCGCTGAGCTGGCGCCTGCTCTACGAAGTTCTCGGCTCTTCCGCCCGAACGACCGGAATACTCTTCTCGGTCCTTTTTGGCGCGCTCGTTTTCTCCAACTTCATCAGCCTGTCCGGATTGCCTGGCGAGATCGGGACCTGGGTCAGGGAGATGGAGGCGCCCGCGTGGGTCGTCATCACGGTGATCCTGGCGATCTATCTCGTTCTCGGGTGCGTGCTCGAAACGATGTCGATGATTCTCCTGACCGTTCCGGTCTTCTATCCGATCGTAGCCGGACTCGGCCTCGATCTCGTCTGGTTCGGAATCGTGGTCGTGATCGTCGCGGAGATCAGCCTGATCACCCCTCCGGTCGGCCTGAACGCCTTCGTTCTCAGCGGAGTGGTGAAGGACCTGCCGGCCAGGGTGGTCTTTCGCGGAACCGGCCCGTTTCTCGTCGGAAGTTTCCTGATCCTTGCATTGGTGGCCGGGATACCAGCGATCTCGCTGTTCCTGCCTTCGCTGATGCGCTAGACCCACAAGCGAGTCGCGGCTACATGAAGATGTTGAATCTTTCGTATTTTCTCACCCGAAGCGCCAACCACCATCCGGCGCACGCGGCGATCATCCATGGCGAAACCACGCGGAGCTATCGTCGGCTCGATCAGCGCGTCGGTCGGCTTGCCCGCGCTTTGCTCGATCTCGGGCTGGTCAGGGGCGACCGTGTCGGGCTCGTCGTCGAAGCGGAACCGCGCAGCATCGAGTGCCTGCTGGCACCGCTTCGCGCGGGCCTGGTGCTGGTTCCGATGAACCCACGCCTGCACCAGAGAGAGTACGCCTTCATGCTTCGCGAGTGCGGCGCGAAGGCGCTGCTGTGCAGCAACGAGCGGCTGGAGGATCTGCTGTCGGTGCGCCAGGAGTTGCCCGAACTCGAGCACCTGATCGCGATCGATTCCGGGGGCATTTCCGGCGTCAGCGACTACGAACGATTCCTGGGCGCCGCCGATGCGATGGCGGATGTCGAAGTAGCCGATAGTGATCTCGCCTGGATCTTCTTCACTTCGGGAACCACCGGACATCCGAAGGGCGCGATGCACACGCACCGAAGCCTTCGGAGCATGGTCGAATCGCAGCTGATCGAATCGTTGCCGGTGCAGGCAGACGATCGCCTGGCGGTTCTCACGCCGATGAGCCATGCGGCCGGGTTGATGGTCTTTCATGAAATCGCCGGCGCCGGCACCCACGTGTTCCCCACTTTTCGCGGGTTCCAGCCCGAGGAGTTCTATGCGCTGGTGGAGCGCCAGCGCATTACCAAGTGCATGCTCGTTCCGACGATGATCCAGCGCTTGCTCGATGGTCCGTGGCCCACCGCGCACGACCTGACGAGCCTGCGAACGGTCATGTACGGTGCGGCACCGCTGTACGTCGAGCGCCTGAAAGAGGCTGTGGCGCGATTCGGGCCAGTCTTCGTCGGAGTCTTCGCCCAGGGCGAAGCGCCGCTTGCGTGCACCTGGCTGCCCAGGGGCGAGCACCTCGTCAGCGATGAAGAAAGCCAGCGTCGCCTTGCTTCGGTGGGACGCGAGAGCTACGCCGTCCAGGTTCGCGTCTTCGACCCGGACGACCGGGTCGTAGCGCCGAACACGGCAGGTGAGATCGTCGTTCGGGGCGACCTGGTGATGCAGGGCTACTGGAACAACCCGGAGGCGACCCTCGAGACGCTGCGCAATGGCTGGCTTCACACCGGCGACGTCGGGCACATGGACGAGGACGGTTACCTGTACATCACCGACCGGATGAAGGACATGATCATCAAGGGCGGGACCAACATCTATCCGCGCGAGATCGAGGAGGTCCTGTATGCCCACCCCGACGTTCGCGAGGCGACCGTGTTCGGAATTCCCGACCCGAAATGGGGCGAATCGATCATCGCCGCCGTCGCGCTGCACGAAGGGGCCGGTTCCGACGAGGCAAGCCTCGGGGAATGGTGCCTCAAGCACCTTTCAGGCTTCAAGAAACCGCACCGGTTGCACCTCGTCGACCAGCTCGCCAAGAGCGGCTACGGCAAGATACTGAAGAGAGAGGTGCGCAAGGAGCTGTACCCGGAGGTGACACGCAGCATCGGCGGTTAGCGAAGCGCGCGAGATTGCAACGGTCCGGTTCCGCGGCGCGAAGTACGCCCCGACCCTGAAGAGAGAACGGAACGTCGAGCATGCATGTAACGATATTGGGCGCCGGTGGCATCGGTCTTGGTTACGCGGCGCTGTTGTGCGGACGCGGGCACGCGGTGACGCTATGGTCGCCATCAGGTGCCGCCGCTGCCGCTGCAGGACGAGGCGAATCGCTGACTGCGACCGGCGTGGTGACCGGCACGTTCCCGCTTGCCGCGGCCTTAAGCTGTGCACAGGCAGTGGAACGCGCGGAAGTGGTGATCATCGCCGTTCCCGGCTACGGGCATCGCCGCGTGATCGACGAAATCGCGCCGCACCTGCGCGTGGGGCAGATCGTCGTGATCAGCGCGCAACTGTCGTTCAGCGCGCTGTACCTGTCGCGGCGGTTGGCCGAGCGCGCGATCAGCGTGCCGATCGTGACCTGGGCGACCACCGTCTCGAACGGGCGCAGGACTGGCGCACTGTCGGTCGACGTGTCGGGCCTGCGCACGATGATCGACATTGCCTGTGTCCCCGCCGGCGATGTCTCGGTTGGGGAATCCGCCTGTATCGAGCTCTTCGGCGCAAGATTCCAACGATGCGCCGACCTGCTCGCGATCTCGCTGTCGAACCTGAACCCGCCGGTACACATGGCGAACGCCCTGCTGAACTTCACGCGCATGGAGCGCGGCGAGCACTGGGAGAACTACGGCTGCATCACCGAGGGCGTTGGGCGACTGGTCGAAGCACTCGATCGCGAGAGGCTCGCTCTTGCCGCCGCATTCGGGTTGCAGGTGCGCACGGCCGCTCGGCACATGGAGCTTTCGTTCGCTGTGCCGGAAGGATCGGTGCACGAAATGGCACAGGAGATCAACCGCCGGCGCGGCGGCAATCCCCCGGGCCCGAACACGACCGACACCCGGTACGTGCTCGAGGACGTACCGTTCGGGTTGGTGCCGATGATGGAACTCGGTCGCCTCGCGGGGGTGCCGATGCCGCTGCACCAGGCGGGGGTCGAGCTGTTCGGAACGCTCTACGGGCGCGATTTCCGTGCCGAGAACGACCTTCTCGGCGATCTGGGACTCGCGGACATGAGCGCGACACAGTTGCAGCGACTCGTGCGTGCCGGGTACGCGTAGGCCAGCGCGGCGCCGAATCCGGATTCGGGGTATCTTTGCCCCAACTTGTCGGCCGCTCCGGCCGGCGTCGATCCTCGGTGAAGAATTGAAGACAATGATCGCGCGCCTCGACGCGCTGTCGCCCGGCGTGCTGTCGCACACCGGTCGCGGTATCGAGAAGGAAAGCCTTCGCACCCGTCCCGACGGCATGCTGGCCGACACGCCGCATCCGCAGGCGCTGGGATCGGCGCTGACGCATCCCCACATCACGACCGACTTCAGCGAGTCGCAGCTCGAGTTGATCACCGGCGTGCACGAAACCGCCGCCGCCTGTCTGGACGAACTCACCGAGATCCATCGCGTCGTCTATCGCTCGATCGGCGACGAGATGCTCTGGGCGACCAGCATGCCGTGCATGCTCCCGGTCGACGAGCTGATTCCGATCGGTCGATACGGCGCCTCGAACATCGGCACCGCGAAGTCGGTCTACCGGCACGGGCTGTCGCATCGCTACGGGCGCCGGATGCAGACGATCTCGGGAATCCACTACAACTTCTCGCTGCCCGACGACGCGTGGGAGGCGATCCAGCGCGCCGAGGGCGCCACCGGGCCGGTCGATCGTTATCGCGACGCCGCTTACTTCTCTCTGATCCGCAACTTCCGAAGGGATTCCTGGCTGCTGCTGTACCTGTTCGGCGCGTCGCCCGCCGTGTGCGGCAGCTTCGTGCAGGGAAGGGAACACGGGCTGCAGCCGCTCGCGCGCGGCACGCTGTACCTTCCGCACGCAACCTCGCTGCGGATGGGGCCGCTCGGCTACCAGAGCGACGCCCAACGTTCGCTCGCGGTCAGCTACAACAGCATGCAAAGCTACGCGGCGTCGATCCAGCGGGCGCTGACCGAACCGTATCCGGCGTACGAAGCGATCGGGCTGATGCGCGACGATCGCTACCTGCAGCTCTCGACCACCCTGCTGCAGATCGAGAACGAGTTCTACGGCACGATTCGCCCGAAGCGCAGGGTCATGTCCGGCGAGCGGCCGCTGCGCGCGCTGGCTCGCCGCGGCGTCGAGTACATCGAGGTTCGCTGCATGGACGTCGATCCTTTCGAGCCGGTCGGAATCAACGCACAGACCACCCGTTTCATCGACGCGTTCCTGCTGCACTGCCTGCTCTCGCCGAGCGCGCCCGATACGCCCGAAGAGATCGCGTTCGGCGCGCGCAACCAGCATCGCGTGGCCGAACGCGGGCGCGACCCGGAACTGACGCTGTTCTGCGGCGACGTCGAGCGCTCGTTGCGCGATCGGGCACGCGAGATCCTGCAGGGATGCGCGCCGATCGTCGAGGCGCTCGACGCCGCGCGCGGCGATCGCAAAGGACACGAAGCGCTCGACTCGGCGCGCGCGTCGCTCGAGGACCCTGCGTTGACGCCCTCGGCGCGGATCCTCGCGACCGTGCGCGAAGACTACGACGACTCGTTCATGCACTTCGCGCTGGAGCAGTCGCGACAACACGCTCGCGAGCACCGGGACGCGCCGCTCGACGCGGCCACGCTGTCGCGCTACTCGGCCATGGTCGAGGAATCGCGGCGCGCGCAACTCGCGATCGAGGCCGCCGATACCGAGCCGTTCGAGGAGTTCCGCAAACACTACCTGTCTCAGGACCTGCTCGTTGCGAGCTGAGAACTCGGGCAGTCCTAGAGCAGCGCGGTGAGCTTGGGCCAGACGTTGTCCAGCAGCCTCGCCTGTGCCTTTTCGTTCGGGTGGATTCGATCGTTCTGGAACATCTCGGGCCGCTCGGCGACGCCTTCGAGGAAGAAAGGCACCAGCGCGGCCTTCTCGGTGGCGGCGACGCGGCGGAACATCGAGCTGAAGCGATCGGCGTAGGCGCGACCGTAGTTCGGCGGGACCATCATCCCGAGCAGCAGAGGTTTCGCTCCCGACGCGCGCGACCAGCGAACGATTTCGCTCAGGTTGCGCTCGCTCGCCCCGAGGTCGAGGCCGCGAAGTGCGTCGTTGCCGCCGAGTTCGACCACGACCACGGCGGGGCGATGGCGGCCAAGCAGGTCTTCGATCCGCGCGCGCCCGCCCGACGTCGTCTCGCCGCTGATGCTCGCGTTCACGACGCGGTGTTTACTGCCCTCGCTCGCGAGGCGGCGCTCCAGGAGCGACACCCAGCCGCTGCCGCGAGCGATGCCATACTCGGCCGACAGGCTGTCGCCGAGGATCACGATCGCCGGCGGGGCCGCGATCGTGGCTTGGGCGCGCCCACGCGAAGACGCGCCCTGGGCGCGCGCGACCGGCAACGGCGCGACACCGAACGCGATTAGACTTGCGGCGGCGAGCAATCGGCGGCGCGTCGTTTGCCGCGCGAACCGCACTGAATAGGCGTATCTCGATCCCATGGCTGATTTTATAGTAGAGCATCTGAGCAAACGCGTCCGCGACGCCGACGGATGGCTGACCATTCTCGACGACATCGGATTCGAGATCGCACGCGGCGAGAGCGTGGCGATCCTCGGATCGTCCGGATCTGGCAAATCGACGCTACTCGGCCTGATGGCCGGGCTCGACCTGCCGAGCGAGGGCAGCGTCCGGGCTTTCGGCCAGAGCCTTTTCGACCTCGACGAAGACGCGCGCGCCGCCTGGCGATCGCGCCACATCGGCTTCGTCTTTCAGACCTTTCAGCTCCTGCCGCAGATGAGCGCGCTCGAGAACGTGATGCTCCCGCTCGAACTCGCGGGCGACCCGAAGGCGGGTGAGAAAGCACGCGCGCTGCTCGAACGGGTCGGACTCGAACAGCGCCTCGGGCACTACCCGAAAACGCTTTCGGGAGGCGAGCAGCAGCGCGTCGCGCTGGCCCGCGCCTTCGCTCCCGCGCCCGCATTGCTGTTCGCCGACGAACCCACCGGCAGCCTGGATGCGGCAACGGGCGAGCGGATCATCGAATTGCTGTTCGACCTGAATCGGGAAGCCGGCGCGACGCTGGTCCTGGTGACCCACGATCCGGCGCTGGCGAACCGCTGCGCGCGGCGCCTGACGCTAAGGGCGGGACGACTCGCGAGCGACGAGAGCGGCGGCTAGTTCGTTTCGCGCACGGGGCGACTCGCCGCACACCCGAGCGAGTGCCGGGCGTTTCGGGCACTTGGCGGCGCGCGCGGCAGTCAGTCGTCCCGCGCGGCGGGAGAAGGGCGCGCCGCGAGAAGGGCGGCCGCGCGCTCGAGCAGATCGCGGCTCGATCGATCGAGCGCGTCGCCGGGCGGCGTTTCGCCGGCGATCGCGCGTTCGACCGCTCCCGCCGCCCGCTTGCCCAACTCCACGCCCCACTGGTCGAAGCTGTTGATTCGCCACAGCCACCCGAGCGTCGCGGTCTTGTGCTCGTAGAGCGCGACCAGCGCGCCGAACGACTCGGGCGTCAGTTCTCCCACCAGGATCGTCGTCGAGGGGCGATTGCCGGGGTGATCGCGGTGCGCCGCGAGCGCGTCGTGCGCACTTCGCGGGCCCGCGTCGCCCGAGCGCTGCGCGACCGTGCCCAGTGCGAGCGTGGCACCCTGCGCGATCGCGTTGGCGATCAGCGCGCGGTCGCGCCCGAACTCGTCGGAGCGTGCCGGAACCGTCACCACGAACTCGACCGGATGCGCGGTCGTGCCCTGGTGCAACGCCTGGAAGTACGAGTGCTGTGCATCGGTCCCGACGCTGCCCCAGACCGCGGCGACCGTGGCGATGTGCAGCGGGTGGCCGTCGACGTCGACCGACTTCCCGTTGCTCTCCATCTGAAGCTGCTGCAGGTGCGCGGGCAGGCTTCGCAACGCGTCGCAGTACGGCACGACGATTTCGCTCGAGTTTGCGAGCGCCAGACGGTTCCAGGCGCTGACCAGCGCGAGGAGGACCGGTGCGTTGCGCTCGAGCGCAGTCGTGGCGAAGTGCAGATCCATCAGGTGCGCGCCAGCCAGCATGCGCACGAAGCGATCGGCGCCGATCGCGACCATCGCCGGGAAGCCGATCGCCGACCACATCGAGAAACGACCCCCGACCCAATCGCGAAACGGAAGGATCGCACCGTCCGCGATTCCGAACTCACGCGCCGCGTCGACGTTCGCGGTGACCGCGACCAGGTGCCGGTGCAGGTCGTCGGGCGCGACGCCCTGCTCGAGCAGCCACGCTCGCAGTGCCGCCGCATTGCGCGCGGTCTCGTCGGTGCGCCAGGACTTGGACGCGATCACGACCAGCGTGGTCGCCGCGTCGAGCCCGGCGCGCAGCCGATCCCAGGCGCCGGGATCGACGTTCGAGAGAAAGTGCACGCGAACTCCGGGCCGC
The DNA here is from genome assembly GCA_963696745.1 of uncultured beta proteobacterium. Taxonomy (GTDB): domain Bacteria; phylum Pseudomonadota; class Gammaproteobacteria; order Burkholderiales; family Burkholderiaceae_E; genus Quisquiliibacterium. Next base: position 413,356 of record CAVOLL010000008.1, on the reverse strand, counting down.
GCGTGTGCGCCGAGCGCTTCGCACGCGAGTTGCGGGCCCAGTTGCGAGCCGCCGATGCCGACGTGAACCAGGTCGGTGAATCGCGCGCCGCCCGAGCCGCGCCAACGCCCGTCGTGCAGGTCATCGGCGAGTTCGCGCATGCGCGCCAGCGTGCTCGCCACCTCGGCGATCGTGCCGTGCGCAGCGCGCGGATCGGCGGACCCGGCGGGCGAACGCAGCGCACTGTGCAGAGCGGGGCGGTGCTCGGTGCGGTTGACCGCCTCGCCCTCGAGCATCGCGTCTCGCTGGCGCTCGACCTCGGCGGCGCGCGCGAGCTCGAGCAGCGCGTCGAGGTCGTCAGCCGCGATGCGCTGTTTGGCGAGGTCGATGTGCAGGCCGGCGGCCTGGACCGTGAAACGATCGAGGCGATCGGACTCGCGCTCGAGCAGTTCGGCGATCACGCGTGGTGTGCGGTCGGTCGCGCGTTGGCGGACCCGATCGAGCGCTTGCGCGTAGCGGCGCGGACCCGAGTTCGCGATCATTGGATTCGCATCGCCTCGGTCATCAATTCCGGAAGCCGGGCGGACGACAGCCCGGCACCGTGCGGATGTTCGCGATGCCAATCGCGCCCCGCGCGTCCGTGCAGCCAGGTCGCGAGCGCCGCCGCGCGCGCGGCCGGCAGGCGCTGCGCGAGCAGCGACGCGATCGCGCCGGCGAGCACGTCGCCGGTTCCGGCGCTCGCGAGCGCGGACGTTCCCTCGTCGACCAGCGTCCAGGCGCGATCCGCGGAGGCGACGACGGTACCGGCGCCCTTGAGGACGACGATCGCATCGAGCAGGGCGGCGATGCGCAGCGCCGCGTCGATCCGGCCGGACTGGATCTCGTCGACGCCGCAACCGAGCAGGCGCGCCGCCTCGAGCGGGTGCGGCGTGACTATCGAATCGGGCGCCGCCAGCCGGCGTTGCCCGCGCGCGTGCAGCGCGCGCGCCAGCGCGGGGTCTTCGGCGATCAGGTTCAACGCATCGGCGTCGACGACGAGCGCGGCGCCCGCGGCGATCGCGCGCGCGAGCGCGATGCGCGCGGTTTCGGTGCGCCCCAGGCCGCATCCGACGCAGATCGCGTCGACGTCGTCGAAGGACGCATCGATCGGGCGCGTCATCAACTGCGGCTGAGCGGGATCGAAAACGACCGCGTCGGGCGAAGCGATGATCGTTCGCCCCGCGCCGCAGGCCTGCGAGGAACGCGCCGCGAGCAGGGCGGCGCCGGTCATTCCGCTCGCTCCGCCGACGACCAGCACCGAGCCGAAGCTTCCCTTGTGGGAATTCGCCGGTCGCGGGTGGAGCAGCCCTCGTGCATCGCTCGCGCCGAACAGCGACCCGTCGGCCACGAGTCGCGTGCCATCGGGCATCGCGTCGATCCCGAGATCGGCGACCGTCAGCGTTCCGACGTGCTCGATCGCGGCGCCGGTGTGCAGCCCCGGCTTGTCGGCGATCATCGTGACCGTGCGCGCCGCGCGAACCGCGACCCCATCCGCCCCTCCGACGACCGCTCCGGAGTCGGCGTCGATTCCGCTCGGGACATCGGCTGCGAGAACGGTCGCCACCGAATCGCCGAGCCTGGACACGGCGTCGGCGATCGCCCCCTGCAGCGGCCGCGCGAGCCCGATGCCGAACAACCCGTCGATCACCAGCGGCGCACCCTCGAGCATGCTCGCCAGACCGTCGAGCGCGTCGACGCGCCCGCCGCCCGCACGCCAGCGGTCGTGGACACCGGCCGCATCGCTCGCGCCGGGGCGTTGGTTCGACGCGAACAGCGCGCGCACGGCAAATCCGCGTTCGTGCAGCAGGGTCAGCGCGAGCAGCGCGTCGCCACCGTTGTTGCCGGGACCCACCAGCGCGACGATCGGAGTCGCGCGCGGCATCGCGCGCGCGCACTGCTCGGCACCGGCGGCGAGTGCCGTCGCGGCGCGGCGCATCAGCGTTCCGGGGGGTAAGGCGCCAATCCAGGCCTGTTCGATGCGGCGGATCGTTGCGGTGAGCGTGAGCGCGACCATTGCGCTCAACGATACCGCTCGATCGTGAGACCGTCGAGCGAGATGTCCGGCGTGCGCCCGGCGACGACGTCGGCCACGACGCGCCCCGAGCCGCAGGCCATCGCCCACCCGGTCGATCCGTGCCCGAGGTCGAGGAAGAGCCCCCTGATCGGCGTCGTGCCCAGCAGCGGCGCTCCGTCGGGCAGCATCGGCCGGGCTCCGCTCCAGTACTGCGCAGCCGAGTAGCGGGCTGCGCCGGGAAACCAGTCCTTCGCGACCTTGAGCAGCGTGCGCAGCGAGGGTTCGTGCAGCGCCAGGCTGTAGTCGCCGATCTCGGCGGTGCCGGCGATCCGGATCCTGTTGCCGAACGGGGTGATCGCGGTCTTGTAGGCCTCGTCCATCAGCGCGCGTCGCGGCCCGATCGCCGCCGGGTCGAGCGCGACGGTGGCCGAGTATCCCTTGATCGGGTACATCGGTATGCGCAGGCCGCAGGGACGCAGCAATTCGGGGCTGGCATTGGCCGCGGCGATCACCACCGCGTCGGCGGCGATCTCGCGCCGCGCCACGACGACTCCGCGCACCGCGCCGCCTTCGGTCAGAACGCGCTGCACCGACTGGTTGAAACGAAACCTCGCGCCGGCGTCCTCCGCGTGCCGGCGCAGGGCGTGCGCGAACAGGGCGCAATTGCCCGATTCGTCCTCGGGAAGGTGCAGTCCGGCCGCGAGCGCGGTCTCGGCCGACAAGCCCGGCTCGAGTTCGCGGACCTGCGCCGGATCGAGCAGCGCGAACGGCACGCCGACGTCGGCGAGCATCGCGCGCGCCGGTTCGGTCAGTTCGATTTCGCGCTCGGTGCGCAGCAACTGCAGGTACCCCTGCGCCTGTTCGTACTGGATGCCGAGTTCGTCGCGCAGCGCGTGCAACTGCGTGCGGCTGTAGAAGGCGACCCTCTGCATGCGCTCGCGGTTGGCACGGTAGCGCTCGAGGCTGCACTGCCCGAACCAGCGCGCGAGCCAGCGCCACTGCGCCGGGTTGGCTGTCGGCGTGAAGCGCAGCGGCGCCTCGCGCGCGAACAGGTACGAGAGCACCTTGCGCGGCATTCCCGGCGACGCCCAGGGAGTGACGTAGCCGGGAGCGACGATCCCGGCATTGGCGAAACTCGTCTCCTGAGCGACGCCCGAGCGTCGCTCGAGCACCGTGACCTCGAACCCTTCGCGCCGAAGATACCAGGCGCAGCATACGCCGACGATCCCGGCGCCCACCACGATCACGTGCACGATCCGCGCTCTTTCGTTGTTGTGTCGTCGGCCCGCGCCGACGGGTTCAAGCCTTGCTCATCTTCCCCGGCAGCCAGTTCACCAGATCGGGGAACAGGTAGATGAGCCCGACGGCGACGACCATCAGCAGAAACGCCGGCATCGTGACCTTCGCGATCCACGGCAACTGCTTGCCGGTCATTCCCTGCAGCACGAACAGGTTGAATCCGACCGGCGGCGTGATCTGGGCCATCTCGACGACGATCACGATGAAGATGCCGAACCAGATCAGGTCGATACCGGCCGCTTCCACCGTCGGCAGCAGCACGCCCATCGTGAGCACGACCATCGAGATCCCGTCGAGGAAGCAACCCAGCAGCATGAAGAACAATGCGAGCGCGACGATCAGTTCGAAGCGCGTCAGCCCAAGCGTCGCGATCCACTCGGCGAGGTGGCGGGGCAGGCCGATGTAGCCCATCGAGAGCGTGAGAAAGGCCGCGCCCGAGAGGATCAGCGCGATCATGCAGTACAGGCGTGTCGCGCCCATCAGCGACTGGCGGAACGTGACCCAGGTGAGCGAGCCCTGGAAGGCCGACAGCACGAGTGCGCCGACCACTCCCAGCGCGGCGGCTTCGGTCGCGGTCGCTACACCCGAATAGATCGACCCGAGCACTGCGAGAATCAGCACGACCACCGGGATCAGGCTGCGCGAGGCGTGCACTTTCTCCATGAAGCCCAGGTGCACGTCCGCGGGGGGGATCTTCTTCGGATTGAACAGCGCCCAGACGACCACGTAGCCCATGAACAACAGCGCGAGCAGCATCCCGGGCACGACGCCCGCGATGAACAGCTTTGCGATCGAAACCTCGGCCGTCACGCCGTAGACGATCATGATGATCGACGGCGGAATCAGCAGGCCGAGCGTCCCGGCGCCCGCCAGCGTTCCGACCGTCTGCGCTTCCGGATAGCCGCGTCGCCCCAGTTCGGGCAGCGTCATCTTGCCGATCGTCGCGCAGGTGGCGGCCGACGAACCCGACACCGCAGCGAAGATCGTGCAGCCGATGATGTTGGTGTGCAGCAGGCGACCGGGAAGGTGATTCATCCATGGTGCGAGCCCGCGAAACATGTCCTCGGAAAGCCGCGTGCGAAAGAGGATCTCACCCATCCAGATGAACAGCGGCAACGCAATCAGCGTCCAACTCGAGGACGTACCCCAGATCGTGACCGCCATCGCGTCGCCGGCCGGGCGGGTCGAAAAGAGCTCCATGCCGATCCACGCGACCCCGGAGAGCGTCAGGCCGATCCACACGCCCGAACCCAGCAGCGCGAACAGCACCACCATCAGCAACGCGGTGATGATCAGGTCGGCCATCGTCTCATTCGTTGTGCAGGGCCTCTTCGGCCGCGCCCTCGTCGGGCGGGTTGCGCAGGCCGCGCCACTCGAGCACGAACTCGTCGATGAACGCGATCAGCAACACGATCGTGCCGACGGCCATCGCGATCTGGGGGATCCACAGCGGCGTCGCGTCGTTTCCGGTGGAAATGTCGTTGAAAACGTGCGATTGCCACGCGAGACGCGTTGAAAAATAGGCAAACAGCGCCGCGAGCAGCACGGCTGCTCCGAGCGCCCAGAGTTCGAGCGCGCGATGCGCGCGCCCCTTGAGGAAACTGATGAACAGCGTGACGCGAATGTGCTCGCCGCGCTTGAGCGTGTGCGCGAGGGCGAGAAAGCCCGCGCCGGCCATGAAGTAGCCGGCGTAGCCGTCGGTGCCCGGGATGTGTACGCCGATCTGGCGCGTCACGATGGTGGTGAGCACCATCGCGAGCACGCCGATCATGCAAAGGGCCGCCAGCCAGGCGGCCCCCCGGTACAGCCCTTCGAGAAAACGGCGCACCGGCTCCGCTTACATCTTGTTATAGGCGTCGACCAGTGCCTTGCCGTCGGCGCCGGATTTCTTCAGCCAGTCCTGCAGCATCGTGTCGCCGACCTTCTTCATGTCGGCGGTGAGTTGCGCCGAAGGCGTGACGATCGCCATGCCCTTGCCCTTGAGTTGGTCCTTGTACCAGCCGTTCTTTTCCTCGGAAATCTTCCAGCCGCGAGTCTCGGCCGCCGCTGCTGCCTTGAGGACGGCGTCCTGGGTCGCCTTGTCGAGCGCGTCGAACGACTTCTTGTTCGCGATGATCGCGTTCTTCGGCAGCCAGGCCTGGGTGTCGTACCACTTCTTGATGTGCTCGTAGGTCTTGGAGTCGTAGCCGGTGGATCCGGAGGACATGTACGAGTCGACCGTTCCGGTGGCGAGCGCCTGCGGCAGTTCGGCCGCCTGGATCGTGACCGGCTGCGCCCCGACCAGCTCGGCGATCTTGGCGGTCGCCGGGCTGTAGGCGCGCCACTTCAGGCCCTTCATGTCGGCGGCGCTGTTGAGGTCGCGGTTCGTGTAGATGCCCTGCGGCGGCCACGGCACCGCGTAGAGCAGCATCATTCCCTGCGACGCGAGCTTCTTCTCGAGCAGCGGCTTTTGGGCCTTGTACAGCTTCATCGCGCCGTCGTAACCGGTGGCGAGGAACGGCAGTCCGTCGGCCTCGAAGATCGGGTCTTCGTTGGAGAAGTTCACCAGCAGAATCTCGCCGATCTGGGCTTGCGCGCCTTGCACCGCACGCTTGATCTCGGGGGCCTTGAACAGCGACGCCCCGGGGTGCACGGTGATCTTGAGTTTGCCGCCGCTGGCGGCGTCGACGTCCTTGGCGAACTGCGTGATGTTCTCGGTGTGGAAGTTCTGCGCCGGGTAAGCGGCGGGGAGGTCCCACTTGGTCTGCGCGGCGGCTGTTGCCGCCAGCGCTGACAGCGCCGCCGTCAGAATCGCGGTGCGGATCGGTTTCATCTGTCTCTCCTGTATTGGCTTTCTAGGTGAACGCAGTGTAGTGGATCGCGGACCACCTCAGTGCGGGTCGTGTCGCGATCTCGGAGAGAATAGCGCATTCGCATGCGCCGGGACGGCCTGGACGAAGGAGGCGAGATGGTTTCGAAACGACCGACGCCCGGCGGGGGGCGCCCACCGGCCCTGATCGAACGATGAACAAGTGGCAATTCTGGATCGACCGCGGCGGGACCTTCACCGACGTCGTCGCGCGCAACCCCGACGGGGCGCTCGAGACGACGAAGCTGCTGTCCGAAAATCCGGAGCGCTATGACGACGCGGCGGTCGAAGGCATCCGCCGCCTGCTCGGGCTCGCGCACGGGGAGGTGATCTCTGGCGACGCCGTCGACGTGGTGAAGATGGGCACGACGGTGGCGACCAACGCGTTGCTCGAACGCAAGGGCGAACCTCTGGTGCTGGTGGTGACGCGCGGTTTTGGCGACGCCTTGCGCATCGGTTACCAGAACCGGCCGAAACTGTTCGAGCGCCAGATCGTGCTGCCCGAGCTGCTGTACCGCGACGTGATCGAGATCGACGAGCGCGTCGCGGCCGACGGCACGATCATCACCGGGCTCGACGAGCGTGCGATGCGCGCCGCGCTGCGCGCCGCCTTCGACGCGGGATTGCGCGCGATCGCGATCGTCCTGATGCACGGCTATCGCTACCCCGAGCACGAGCGCATCGTCGCCGGCGCCGCCCGCGAGATCGGTTTCGCGCAGGTGTCGGTGTCGCACGAGGTATCGCCGTTGATCCGCTTCGTCGCGCGTGGCGACACGACGGTGGTCGACGCGTATCTGTCGCCGGTCCTTCGCAGGTATGTCGAGCGCGTGGCGCGAGCGATGCCGGGCGTGCGCCTGCAGTTCATGCAGTCCAACGGAGGCCTCGCCGACGCGCACGCCTTTCAGGGCAAGGACTCGATCCTCTCCGGTCCGGCCGGCGGAATCGTCGGGATGGCGCGTGTGAGCAGCGCGGCGGGTTTCGACCGGGTGATCGGATTCGACATGGGTGGGACGTCGACCGACGTCTCGCACTACGCCGGCGAGTTCGAGCGCGTCTTCGACACGCTGGTCGCCGGCGTGCGCCTGCGCGCGCCGATGATGAGCATCCACACGGTGGCGGCCGGTGGCGGTTCGATCCTGCATTTCGACGGCGCCCGCCTTCGCGTCGGACCCGATTCGGCCGGTGCCAATCCGGGGCCGGCCTGCTACCGGCGCGGCGGTCCGCTCACGGTGACCGATGCGAACGTGCTCCTCGGCAGGATCCAGCCAGACTGGTTTCCGCACGTGTTCGGCCCGAACGCAAACGAGCCGCTCGACGGCGCCGTCGTGCGCGAGCGATTCGCGTCGCTCGCGAGCGAGGTTTCGCGCCACACCGGGCGCGCGATGCGTGTCGAGGACCTCGCGCAGGGCTTTCTCGAGATCGCGGTGGCCAACATGGCGAACGCGATCAAGAAGATCTCGGTTCAACGCGGATACGACGTCACCGAATACACGCTCACCACGTTCGGTGGTGCGGGCGGACAGCACGCGTGTTTGGTGGCCGACGCGCTGGCCATGCCGCGCGTGCTCGCGCACCCGCTGGCAGGCGTGCTCTCGGCATACGGGATGGGGCTCGCGCGTCAGGCGACGATGCGCGAGCGTTCGGTCGAACTCGCGCTCGATTCGGCCGGACTCGACGCAGCGGATGCCGACCTGCGCGTGCTCGTCGCGCAGGCGCTCGAGGACCTACTTCGCCAAGGCGAGCGACGCGAGGGAATCGAGGTTCGGCGGCACGCGATCCTGCGCTACCAGGGAACCGATACCGGGTTGCAGGTGCCCTGGGACGATCGCGACGAGGTTGTCGGCGCAACGGCTTCCGGCGTACGGGCGCGGAGTCGGGTCGCGCGACTGCGCAGCGCTTTCGAGCAAGGCTATCGACAGCGCTTCTCGTTCCTGCTGGAAGGGCGCAGCCTGGTGATCGAGTCGGTGGTCGTCGAGGCGCTCGGACCCCTCGACACGCGGGCGCTGGACGACACCCCGGTCGGGGCTCTGGCCGACGCAGGGTTGCCGGCCGGGGAAACGGCGAATGCGAACGCACCAGACGCCGCGGAGGCCGGACGACACAGGCCCGGGGTCGCGCGCGCCGGTCCTTCTTCGGCGACGGTCTCGATGTGGTGTGCCGGATCGTGGCAGCCAACGCCGCTGTGCCGGCGCGACGCGATGCGCGCGGGCGAACGGATCGTCGGCCCGGCGATCGTGGTCGAAGCCAACGCCACCAGCGTGATCGAGCCGGGCTGGTTCGCACGGATGACCGACCGCGGCGATCTGGTGTTCGAGCGCGCCACGCCGCGGGCTCGCCGTGTGGCCGTCGGGACCGACGCCGACCCGGTGATGCTGGAGATCTTCAACAACCTGTTCATGTCGATCGCCGAGCAGATGGGGTACCGGCTGCAGAACACCGCGCACTCGGTCAACATCAAGGAGCGGCTCGACTTCTCCTGCGCGGTGTTCGACCGCGAAGGCAACCTGGTGGCGAACGCGCCGCACATGCCGGTGCACCTCGGGTCGATGGGCGCAAGCGTGCAGGCGGTGATGCGCGACAACGCCGGCCGGCTCGCTGCGGGTGACGTTTACGTTCTCAACGACCCCTATGCCGGTGGCACGCACCTGCCCGACATCACGGTGATCACCCCGGTGTTCTCTGAGAGCGGCGACGAGATCCTGTTCTACGTCGGTTCGCGCGGCCACCACGCCGACGTCGGTGGAACGACTCCCGGTTCGATGCCGCCCGACAGCAGGGTGATCGACGACGAGGGCGTGCTGATCACCAACTTCCTGCTGGTCGAACGCGGGCGCTTTCGCGAACGGGAGTTGCGCGAACTGCTCGCCGGCGCACGCCACCCCGCGCGCAACGTCGAACAGAACGTCGCCGACCTGCGCGCGCAGATCGCGGCCAACGAGAAGGGGCGCGAGGAGTTGCTGCGCATGGTGCGCCACTTCGGATTGGACACGGTTCGCGCCTACATGGTGCACGTGCAGGACAACGCGGAGGAATCGGTGCGCCGGGTGATCGCGGCACTGTCCGACGGTTCGTTCGAGCTGCGACTCGACAACGAGGCGGTGGTTCGGGTCGCGATCGCGGTCGATCGCGAACGCCGCGAGGCGAAGATCGATTTCAGCGGCACCAGCGCGCAGCAGCCGAACAACTTCAACGCACCGCTCGCTGTGACGATGGCGGCGGTGCTGTACGTGTTTCGCACGCTGGTCGACGACGAGATCCCGATGAACGCGGGCTGCATGAAGCCGATCGAAGTGATCGTGCCGCACGGGTCGATGCTCAATCCGGCCAATCCCGCGGCCGTCGTCGCGGGCAACGTGGAAACGTCGCAGTGCATCACCAACTGCCTCTACGGCGCGCTGGGCGTGATGGCGTCGGGCCCGCCGACGATGAGCAACTTCACCTTCGGCAACGATCGCTACCAGTACTACGAGACGATTTCCGGGGGGTCGGGCGCCGGCGGGGTGTTCGACGCCGAAGGTCGCCTGGTCGGCGGTTTCGACGGCACGGCGGTGGTGCAGACGCACATGACGAACTCGCGCCTCACCGACCCGGAAGTGCTCGAACTGCGCTTTCCGGTGCGCCTCGAGTCGTACGCGATCCGAAACGGCTCGGGCGGCGCCGGGCGATGGCGCGGCGGCGACGGTGGCGTACGGCGGGTGCGTTTTCTCGAACCGATGACCGCGACGATCCTCTCGAACGCTCGCGTCTACCCTGCATTCGGCGCGGCGGGCGGAGCGCCCGGTGCACCAGGCGTGAACAGCGTGATCCGGTCCGATGGAAGCGTCGAGCGCCTGCTGCACGCCGACACCACGCAACTCGCCGCGGGCGAGCAGTTCGTCGTCGAAACGCCCGGAGGGGGCGGTTTCGGGACGCCGCAGGTAGGATAGGCAAGACCAAGAACGAGCAGGAGAAAGCCATGTCGGAAGAACTCTCTCTGGCGGAACGCGCGCTTCGCGACGCCGCTCTCGAGTACCATCGCTCGCCCACGCGCGGGAAGATCTCGGTCACGCCGACCAAGCCGCTGGGCAACCAGCGCGACCTCTCGCTCGCGTACTCGCCCGGAGTGGCATACGCCTGCATGGCGATCCACGAAGACCCTTCGCTGGCGGCCGATTTCACCGCGCGCGCCAATCTGGTTGCGGTCGTGACCAACGGGACGGCGGTGCTGGGCCTGGGCGACATCGGTCCGCTCGCCGGCAAACCGGTCATGGAAGGCAAGGGGTGCCTGTTCAAGAAATTCGCCGGCATCGACGTGTTCGACATCGAACTCGCCGAGAAGGATCCCGACCGTCTGGTCGACATCATCGCCGCGCTCGAGCCGACATTGGGCGGAATCAACCTCGAGGACATCAAGGCGCCGGAGTGTTTCTACGTCGAGCGCAAGCTGCGCGAGCGGTTGAAGATCCCGGTGTTTCACGACGACCAGCACGGCACCGCGATCATCTCGGCCGCGGCGCTGCTCAACGGACTGGAACTGGTCGGCAAGACGATCGGCGAGGTCGCGATCACAGTATCGGGGGCCGGCGCGGCGGCGATCGCGTGCCTGGACCTGATGGTCGCGCTGGGGGTCGATCCGAAGAAGATCCTCGTGGTCGACTCGAAGGGAGTGATCCACGAAGGGCGTGCCGGCAAGCTGGACGAGAGCAAGAAGCGCTACTGCCGCGCGACCGACGCGCGCACGCTGGGCGACGCGGTGCGCGGGGCCGACGTCTTTCTCGGGTGCTCGGCGCCGGGGGTGCTGACCGAGGAGATGGTCCGATCGATGGGGACGAAGCCGATCATCCTCGCGTTGGCCAACCCCGAACCCGAGATCCGCCCGGAGCTGGCGAAGGCGGTGCGGCCCGATTGCATCATCGCGACCGGTCGTTCCGACTATCCGAACCAGGTCAACAACGTCCTGTGCTTTCCGTACATCTTTCGCGGCGCGCTCGACAGCGGTGCGACGACGATCAACGAGGCGATGAAGCTCGCCTGCGTGCGCGAGATCGCCGACCTGGTGAAGGCCGAGATCAGCGACGAGGTCGCGTCGGCCTATGCCGGGCAGGAATTGCATTTCGGCCCCGAGTACCTGATCCCGAAACCCTTCGACAGCCGGCTGATCCTTCGAATCGCGCCGGCGGTGGCGGCGGCGGCGGCCGAGTCGGGGGTGGCCGAACGCCCGATCGCCGATCTCGTCGCCTATCGGCAATCGCTGCAGCGTTATGTGACCTACACCGGGATGTTCATGCGCCCGGTGTTCGAGAGCGCGCGCAAGAAGGCGCAGCGGGTCGCCTTCGCCGAGGGCGAAGACGAGCGCGTGTTGCGCGCCGCGCAGATGGTGATCGACGAGGGTCTCGCGAGGCCGGTCCTGATCGGGCGCCCGGCCGTGATCGCGGCGCGGGTCGCCAAGGCGGGCCTTCGGATCGCGGCGGGGGTCGACTTCGACCTGGTCGACCCCGAGGACGATCCGCGGTTTCGCGACTACTGGAGCGACTATCACCGGATGATGGGGCGGCGAGGCGTGACGCCGGAGATGGCCAAGGCGATTCTGCGCCGCTCGACCACGACGATCGCCGCGATGATGGTGCATCGTGGCGACGCCGACGCGATGCTGTGCGGGTTGTTCGGACGCTTCGAAGCGCACTTCGAACACGTCAGCGGCGTGATCGGCCTCGCGCCGCAGGCACGATGTTTCGCGACGATGAACGCGGTGATGCTTCCCGAGTACACGATCTTCGTCGCCGATACGTTCGTGCACGAGAACCCCAGCGCGGAGCAACTTGCGGAGATCGCGCGGCTTGCAAGCCGCGAGTTGCGTCGCTTCGGTCTGCCGCCGAAAGTGGCCTTCCTGTCGCATTCGATGTACGGGTCGAGCAACCGCCCCTCCGCCGTGAAGATGCGCGCGGCGCGTGAGCTGTTCGCCGCGTCCACGCCCGACGTGCCCTGCGACGGCGAACTGCACGGCGACGCCGCGTTTTCCGAGACGATCCGCAAGGACTTCCTGCCCGAGAGCGGCTACGAAGGATCGGCCAACCTGGTGCTCACTCCCAACCTGGACGCATCGAACATCCTGTTCAACGTGCTCAAGGTCACGGGCGGCAAGGGCATCACGATCGGACCGATCCTGCTCGGCGCGGCGCGGCCCGCGCACATCCTCACCCCATCGAGCACCGTGCGCAGGATCGTCAACATGACCGCACTCGCTGCCGCCGACGCGGCTTCGGTCCACGACTGAACGCGGCCCGACCCGGGCGCCCGCGATGATCGGTCCGCGGGGGGGCGTTCGCGTCGGGGCGCCTCGCCCCGGACCGTATAATCGCGGATTGCGTAACCGATGCCGGACGCGGCGGCTCCGGCGGATGCTCCGATGCCGGCTTTTCTGACGATCCCTGGGCAGACCGCCCTGTCCGAGTTCCGTCGCCAGCGACTGCTTGCGAAACTTTGCGCGATCGACCCGCGCGTCGAGCGGGTGGATGCTCGCGAGTTCTACGTCGTCTGGTCGGACGCCGCGATCTCCGACGACCAGCGTCGCAGGCTGGTCGCGCTTCTTGGCGCCGAGCATGCGCACCGGTTTGCCTTCGAGGGTCGCGAGGTGCACGTCGTTCCGCGCATCGGAACGATCTCGCCGTGGGCGAGCAAGGCCACCGACATCGCGCACAGTTGCGCGATGGCCGCGATCCGCCGCATCGAACGCGGCACCGAGTACCGGATCGCGCCGCGCGGTGGACTGTTCGCTTCGAAGTTCGACGATGCGACCCTGACGCGGCTCGCAGTCGCATTGCACGATCGCATGACCGAGACTGCACTGCTCGAGCCGCCCGATGCGGGCGCACTGTTCGCGCCGATCGAGGGGCGCGCGTTGCAGCGCGTCGCCGTCGGGGCGCGCGGTCGCGCCGCGCTTCTCGAGGCCGATCGCGCGCTGGGGCTCGCGTTGTCCGACGATGAGATCGACTACCTGTTCGAGGCGTTCGCGCAACTGGGCCGGGATCCGAGCGACGTCGAACTGATGATGTTCGCGCAGGCCAACTCCGAACACTGTCGCCACAAGATCTTCAACGCATCGTGGATCGTCGACGGCGAAGCGCAATCGCAGTCGCTGTTCGCGATGATTCGCGCCACGCACGCCGCACACCCGATCGGTACGGTCGTCGCGTATGCCGACAACTCCGCGATCCTCGAAGGTGGCCCGGTGAGCAGGCTCGTGCCGCTCGCGAACCAGGCGGGGCGGTACACGCCGATCGAGCAGATCGCGCACAGCGTCCTCAAGGTCGAAACCCACAATCACCCGACCGCGATTTCGCCGTTTCCAGGTGCCGCCACCGGTGCGGGCGGCGAGATCCGCGACGAGGGGGCGACCGGTCGCGGCGCGCGTCCGAGGTTCGGACTGACGGGCTTCAGCGTGTCGAACCTGCGCATCGCCGGATTCGAGCAGGCGTGGGAGAACGCGCAGGACGTGACCGAGCCGGTCGGGATGCGCGCGTCAGACGTCGCGCCCTACGGCGCGCCCGGGCGCATCGCGAGCGCACTGTCGATCATGATCGACGGGCCGTTGGGAGGCGCGGCGTTCAACAACGAGTTCGGCCGCCCGAACCTGCTCGGATACTTCAGGACCTACGAGCAGAACGTCGCCGGCGAGGTGCGCGGCTATCACAAGCCGATCATGATCGCCGGTGGCGTCGGCTCGCTCGACGCGCGCCACTCCCACAAGCTGGGCCTCGCCCCCGGGGCGCTCCTGATCCAGCTCGGCGGGCCCGGAATGCGCATCGGACTCGGCGGAGGTGCGGCGTCGAGCATGGGAGCCGGAACGAACACCGCGGAGCTGGATTTCGACTCGGTCCAGCGCGGCAACCCGGAGATCCAGCGCCGCGCGCAGGAGGTCCTCGACGCCTGCTGGTCGCTGGGCGAGATGAACCCGATCCTCTCGATCCACGACGTCGGTGCGGGCGGCCTGTCGAACGCGTTTCCGGAACTGGTCCACGGCGCGGGACGGGCGGCGCGCTTCGAACTCGCGCGCATCCCGGTCGAGGAGAGCGGGCTGTCACCGGCCGAGATCTGGTGCAACGAGTCGCAGGAACGCTACGTCCTCGCGATCGCACCCGAGTCCTTGCCGCAGTTCGAGGCGATGTGCGCACGCGAGCGCTGCCCGTTTTCCGTGGTGGGCACGGTCTCGAGCGACCACCAGCTGATCCTCGAGGCGCCCGACGGTTCGCGACCGGTCGACATGCCGATCGACGTCCTGCTCGGCAAGCCGCCGAAGATGCAGCGCGTGGGCGAGCGCCGCGCGCGCGAGCTTCCGGCGGTCGACGCCGCGGGGCTCGGGCTGGGCGAGATCGTCGCCCGGGTGCTGCGGCTGCCCGCCGTGGCGAGCAAGTCGTTCCTGATCACGATCGCCGATCGCACGGTCGGGGGGCTCAGCGCGCGCGACCAGATGGTGGGGCCGTGGCAGGTTCCGGTCGCCGATTGCGCGGTCGGATTGCGCGATCACGTCGGATACGAAGGCGATGCGCTGGCGATCGGCGAGCGCTCACCGATCGCGGTGATCGACGCCGCCGCGTCGGCGCGCATCGCGATCGGCGAGTCGATCACCAACATCGCCGCCGCGCCGATCGGCTCGATCGCGCGGGTCAAGCTCTCGGCCAACTGGATGGCGGCGTGCGGCACCGCGGACGACGACGCCGACCTGTACGACGCGGTGCGCGCGTGTTCCGAACTGTGCATCGCCATCGGAGTCAGCATTCCGGTGGGCAAGGATTCGCTGTCGATGCGTACCCAGTGGCGCGACGACGCGGGCGGCGAACGGCGCGTCAGCGCGCCGTTGTCCCTCGTGGCGAGCGCCTGGGCTGCGGTGAGCGACGCGCGCGCGGTGCTCACGCCGCAATTGCAGCGCGGAGTCGAATCGGTCCTCATCCTGGTCGATCTGGGGTGCGGGCGGTCGCGCCTCGGCGCTTCGGCGCTGGCGCAAGTCACGCAGCAGATCGGCGACGAAGCGCCCGATCTCGACGATCCTCGCATGCTCGTCTCGCTGTTCGAAGCGATCCAGGCGCTGCGGGCGCAGGGGCGCCTGCTCGCCTATCACGATCGAAGCGACGGCGGACTGTTCGCGACCGTGCTCGAAATGGCTTTCGCGGGGAGGTGCGGCGTCGCGATCAACGTCGACCTGCTCACGATCGACCCGAACGCGACGGACTGGGGCGACTTCAAGATCCGTCCCGAGCAGGTCGCGGTGCAACGTGAGGAACTGACGCTGCGCGCGCTGTTCAACGAGGAGCTCGGCGCGGTCGTCCAGGTACGCGCCGCCGAGCGCGACGCGGTCATGGCGCTGCTGCGCGAGTACGGCCTGTCGGCACACTCGCACGTGATCGGTTCGGTCAACGACGGCGACGACGTCGAGGTCTACCGCGACGGGCGGCGCGTATGGAGCGAGTCGCGCGCCAGGCTGCAATCGATCTGGTCGGAGACCGGTTTTCGCATCGCGTCGCTGCGCGACAATCCGCGGTGCGCCGCCGAGGAGTTCGAGACGGTCGAATCGCCGAACGATCCGGGCCTGCACCTGTCGCTCGCATTCGACCCCGCCGAGGACGTCTGCGCGCCCCATGTCTCGCGCGGCGCCCGACCGATGGTGGCGATCCTGCGCGAGCAAGGCGTGAACAGCCACGTCGAGATGGCCGCTGCCTTCACCCGCGCGGGATTCGACGCGCACGACGTGCACATGACCGACCTGCTCGCCGGACGACGCTCGCTGGCGCAGTTTCGCGGCTTGGTGGCCTGCGGCGGGTTTTCGTACGGCGACGTGCTCGGCGCCGGCGCCGGTTGGGCGCGCTCGGTGCTGTTCAACGCCCAGCTCGCGCAGGAGTTCGCGCAATTCTTCGCGCGCACCGACACCTTCAGCCTGGGCGT
Organism: uncultured beta proteobacterium; assembly: GCA_963696745.1. Classification (GTDB taxonomy): domain Bacteria; phylum Pseudomonadota; class Gammaproteobacteria; order Burkholderiales; family Burkholderiaceae_E; genus Quisquiliibacterium. Next base: position 397,262 of record CAVOLL010000008.1, on the reverse strand, counting down.
GTGCAACGGGTGCCAGATGTTCTCGATCCTCAAGTCGATCATTCCGGGCGCGCAGCATTGGCCGAGGTTCCTGCGCAATCGCTCGGAGCAGTACGAGGCGCGATTGTCGATGGTCGAAGTGGCCGAGTCGCCGTCGATCCTGCTGCGCGGCATGCACGGCTCGCGGATGCCGGTGGCGGTGGCGCACGGCGAGGGGCGCGTCTCGTTCGACGACGATGCGCAGATGCGCGCCGCGATCGGCGCGATGCGTTTCGTCGACAATGACGGATCGGTCGTCGAGCGGTATCCGGCGAACCCCAACGGCTCGCCCGGTGGCCTCACCGGATTCACGACGCCCGACGGACGCGCGACGATCCTGATGCCACACCCCGAACGCGTGTTCCGCTCGGTGCAGTTGAGCTGGCGCGACCCGTCGCTCGGCGAGGACTCGCCATGGATGCGATTGTTTCGCAACGCGCGCGTGTGGGTGGCGTAACGCGCGGGCCACGCGCGCGCCCACCCGCGGGCCGCGCGCGTGCGCACCCGCGCAGCGCTCAGGTCGACTCTTCGGTCGCGCGCGGGCGCACCCGAGACGCGGCGAGCCTCGCGTTGGCGCGCGCGGTGTCGACGTCGTTCGCGCGCGCGAGCGCCACGCCCATGCGCCGCTTGCGAAACGACTCCGGTTTTCCGAACAGCCGCAGATCGGTGCCATCGATCGCGAGCGCCTCGGCCACGCCGTCGAAGGCGATCGCGCGCGCGTCGATCCCGCCATAGATCACTGCGCTCGCCCCGGTGTTGCGCAGCGCCGTATCCACCGGCAATCCGAGGATCGCGCGTGCGTGCAGCTCGAACTCGGACTGGTGCTGGGTGGCGAGCGTCACCAGTCCGGTGTCGTGCGGGCGCGGGCTGACCTCGGAGAACCAGACCTGGTCGCCCGCGACGAACAACTCGACGCCGAAGATTCCGGTGCCGCCGAGGCTGGACGTGACCTCGCGCGCGATCTCGCGCGAGCGCGCGAGGGCGGATACGCCCATCGGGTGCGGTTGCCAGCTCTCGACGTAGTCTCCGGCAACCTGCAGGTGGCCGATCGGCTCGCAGAAGTGCGTCGCGATCGAGCCGTCGGAACCGCGCGCGCGGACCGTGAGCAGCGTGATCTCGTAGTCGAAGGGAACCAGGCCTTCGACGATCACGCGTCCCGCGTCGACGCGTCCACCGCTCGCGGCATAATCCCACGCGGCCTGCAGCCCGTCGGGGGCGTCCACTTTCGACTGTCCCTTGCCGGACGAGGACATGACCGGCTTGACGATGCACGGATAGCCGATCGCCGGCGAGCCGGAATCGCCCGCGACGGCGGCGCGCAGTTCGTCCAGACTGCTCGCGAAGCGATAGGCCGAAGTGGGCAGGCCGAGCTCCTCGGCCGCCAGGCGCCGGATGCCTTCGCGGTTCATCGTCAGTCGTGCTGCGCGGGCGGTCGGGATCACGGTGACCGTTCCCTCGCGCTCGAGTTCGATCAGCGTGTCGGTCGCGATCGCTTCGATCTCGGGCACGACGAGGTGAGGGCGCTCGCGCTCGATCAGCGCGCGCAACTGCGCACCGTCGGCCATGTTGATCACGTGCGCGCGATGCGCGACCTGTTGTCCGGGCGCGTTCGCGTAGCGGTCGACGGCAATCACCTCGATGCCCAGGCGCTGCAGCGAGATGATCACTTCCTTTCCGAGCTCGCCCGCGCCCAGGAGCATCACACGGGTCGCCCCGGCAGTGAGCGGGGTGCCTATCGATCGCATCGTTGTTCTCCAGCGTTTCCCCGCGCTCACGCGCTGGGGATGAAGTCGGGATCGTCCTGGTGCCTGCGCTCGAACTTGAGGAACTCGTAGTACCCGCATTTCGCGCGGTCGGGGTATTCGCGACAGACATCGGGCCTGGCCGGGTAGATCGTGCAGCGACGCGCATCGGTGTCGAAGAAGCGGCAGATCGTCGCGTAGACGGTGTCCTTCTGGTGGCGCAGAACCCGTTCGAAACCTTCTTCGGATCGCCAGACGCGCGTGAAGCGCTTCTCGGCGACGTCGACGTCGATCTCGAAGTGCCTGGCGAGCCGTTTGAGGTCCTTGTCGCTTACTTCGATCCTGGGGTAGCTGCAGCAGTATCCCGGGCACTTCGAGCAGTCGTACTGTGGTCGCGGAGAATCGACGGGCATGAGCGTATGGTTCCTTGCGAAGGCGCAAGTGTAGCGGCTCGATCGATGCCGGCATCCCGATCGCGTAGTTCGACCCCGGGGTTCAGAGTCGTGCGCGGCGAACGGCGTGGCGAAGGAAACGCGCCGGATCTAGCGAAGCGAGCAGATCGGTCTCGAGCGCGATCGGCTCGTCGTCGAGCGTCGCGCCGAGGATCTCGGCGGCGAGACGGGCCCAGAGCAGTCCGCGCGAACCGAACGCGAACGCGCCGTAGAGGCCTTCGTGCAGCGCAAACGCGATCCGATCGTCGCGCATGTGCGCGTCGAGCCGCGCGCGGGTCGCCGCTTCGTCGGGCAGCGCGCCGATCATCGGAATGCGGTCGCGGGTGACCCAACGAAACCCGACGGGGCCCGACCGCCAGCCCGAAAGCCCGAGAGCGCCGTGCGACAGTTGCGCGCGCGAGTTCGCGTGCGCGTTCGCGGCGACCGCGGCGACCGTGGCGAGCGTGGCGAACTTGGCGACCGTGGCGAGCACCCCGGAGAACGGCGGCGGCGCGTGCGCGAATGCCGCGGCGAGCCGGCGAAGGTTGCTCTCGTCGGCCCGGATCGAGGGCTCGACCGAGTCACCATCGTCGAAGGTCGAGCCGACGACCACCCTGCCGTCGGGCAGCGGACACGCGAAGGCCCCGGCGCCGACCACCGTGCGCAGGCCGGCGAGGATTCCGGGATCGAGAACGGTGCTCTGCCCGCGCAGCCGCCGCAGGCCCGGCACCGCCTGCCGGCCGAGGCGGGGTGCGTCACCGGCGTTGGCCAGGATCGCAACCGGTGCGCGCGCGAGGATCGCTCCGTTCGCGTCGAGAGCGTTCCATTGCCCGTCGCGACGCTCGAGAGCCGCGACCGCGACGTTCGTCCTGATCGCCACTGCCGCAGCCGCGCGTTCGATCCAGGCTTCGCACTGCGCCAAAGGGTCGAGCGCGCGACATCCGGGGAACCACAGTCCGCCGGTGGCGAGCTCGATGCCGGCGAGCGAAGAGGCGCGCTCGCGGTCCAGATGGCGGACGAAAGCGTCCGGGAATCGCAGCGTGTCGAGCGTCTGGCGCTGGCGCTCGACGCCGGCTTCGTCCGCAGCGACGACCAGGCGCCCGAGTGGCTCGCCGCCTATGCCGCCCGGCGCGTCGGGCCCTCGCTCCCGCGGGCGAGCGTGTACCGGCGGGCGAGCGCGTACCTCGACGGTGTCGAGATCGTGCGCGTTCGAGAGGGAGATCGCGGCGCGGCTCAGGCGTGCCAGCCGGTTGTCGTCCGGCGAGAGGTGCGGGTGATCGGCCAGCACCTGTTGCCCCGAGCCCGAGCCGGGGCCCGCGATCGAAGGACCGCACTCGAGAAGCTGCACGTCCCACCCGCGCGCGCCGAGTTCGCCGGCCACCGCGCAGCCGCAGACCCCCGCGCCGACCACGATCGCCCGGCGCGGCGCGGAAACACTGGCAGGTGTCCGTCGCGGTCGGTCGACGGTTGCTCGCCGATGCGGGTCGAATCGTGCCGAGATCGTCGCGTCTCCCGAGGCCAGCGGCGCGTGCGTTTCGACCGAGAACCCGGCCCGAGCCAGGGCCGCCCGAACCGGTCGTGCCCCGGTTCGGGCAGCCGCGACCGCGTCGGGCCGGGCGAGGCGGGCGAGATTGCGCATCACCGCCTCGTTCCACATCCCGGGGTTCAGCGCGGGAGCGAATCCGTCGAGGTAGAAAGCGTCGGCCGGTGTGTCGAGTTTGGCAAGGAGCGTCTCGGCAGCGCCGAAGGCGAGGATCAGGCTCGCCGAGCCTCCGAAGAACGCGATCCGGTGCAGGCCCGGGGTGGTCATCGGCCATCGATCGCGCAGCGTGCTCGCCTGCGCCGAGTCGATTCCGAGGGCGTCGTGCGCACGTCGGAGATCGATTGCCGAGAGCGCTTCGTCTTCGATCGAGACGAACACGAGCCTGGTCGGACGCGACGGATCTCGCATCCACGCGTCGAGGGTGGCAAGGAAGTTCACCCCCAGGCCGAAACCGAGTTCGAGCACGGTGAACAGCCTTCGGCCTCGCCAGCGAGGGCGCAACTGGGCGCCGTCGACGAAGCACGAGTGCGCCGTGTTCCACGGGTCGCTCGCGTCGCAATAGGGGACGCGGTAGCGAACCGACACCGGGCGACCAAACTGATCGAAATCGATCATCTCAGGAAAATGATAGAGGAATGGTAAGTAATACTACGTAATATGATATATTTCTAGCTAGGAAATCTCCTGTGGAGGGCTGTAGGCATGTCCGACGCACAGATCGCCACCGAGATCGAGGCTTTGCGCGCCAGATACCCGGAGACCCGGGAGTTGTATCGTGAAGTGTGCGCGCTACTGTTCTTTCGCTACGGCATCACCCCGACTGCGAACAAGCTCTACCAGTACGTTCGAAAGGGGAGCATGGCGACTCCCGCGCAGGTGCTTTCGAGATTCTGGACCGATCTGCGCGAACGCACGCGAATCCGGATCGACCACCCGGACCTCCCCGACGCGCTGCGCGAAGCGGCCGGCGAGTTGACCCTCCGCCTCTGGGGGCAAGCCCAGCAGGAGGCGGCCAAGGGCTACGAGCACCAGCGCGCGGAGACGGACTCGCGGGTCGAATCGATGCGCGAGTCGGCGCGTGACGCCGAGGACGCGCTCGCCGAACGCGACGCCCGGATCGCCAGGCTCGCTCCGGAGATCGCGGATTCGAAGGCGCAGGTCCTCGACCTCGGGCGCCAGTTGGCGACGATCCAGGGCAGGTTGGCGTCGATGACCGAGATGTTGCGCGACCAGAGCGACGAGATGCGCGAGTTGCGCAACGAGCTCTCCGCGTCGAGGCGCGACGCGGCACGGGCGATCGGCGAAACCAACGCACTGCGTGTGCAACTCGCGATCGCCAAGCATCGCGGTTCGCGCAAACCGATGGGTGGTGTTCCGCTCGATCAGGATCCCGGGCAGGAGGACCTCGAACTCGAACGGCCGCTTCCGGCGAACGACGACCCGCACGAGCTGCCGCGCGACGATCCTGGCAATCGCTGAAGCGTTCGCGTTACATTCGGTCACACACTGGAACGCAGCGTTGCAAGCCGGTGTGCACGCCCGCGGTCCCCTATCCGTTAAAGGTTGATGGACACACAAACGGAGGCCTCACGATGAAACGCTCGATCACACGCCCCCTGCTGCTCGCCAGTGCGGTGCTGCTTGGCGCATGCGCAGTCGTGCCGCCCGATCCCTACGCGGGGGCTTACCCTGCGAACGTTCCCGGCTCTGGTTACGGAGGTTACGAATCGGTCAATGGCGGGTACACGCCGGCCTACGGAACGCAGGATCCTTACTACGGCCGATACGACCCCGGATACGTCTACCCCGGCTACCCCGTGCCGCAGGTCGGAGTCGGCGTGATCGTCCCGGCGCCCGTCATCGTGCGTCCGCCGCCGATCGTCATCGTACCGGGGCATCCGCGCAACGACCGGCGCGACGAGGGCCGCCGCTGGGACGACCGTCGCCGTGACGACCCTCGAGCCAACGACCATCGCCGTGGCGACCATCGCGCCAACGACCAGCGCCGCGACGACCGGCGACAACCCGATGGCCGCGCCTCGATCGATCGCGCACATCCGCCGGTCGTTCCGAGCCACCCGCCGGGACACAGGCCGCAGGCGAACGTGCCGCGCCAGGAGGCGTTCGTGCCGCGCGACGATCGCGGCGAAGCAGACGCCGCGCCACGACATCGCGGGCAGCCTTCCGAGTCGCGCGGTGGCGACTCTAGAGGCCGCGGCGCGGAAGCCGACAGACCCTGAGGCAGCCTACTGCTGGGTTTCGTCCCAGGAAATCGTGCCCGGGTCGAATCCACGCTCGATCAACGGCTTGACGATCCGAAAGTAGGGCGACACGTCGAAGTCTCGCGGCGCGAACAGGCTGTGGTGACGAATGCGCAGGATTTCGCTTCGGCAACCAGCGCAGTCCGGGTCGTCGGTCATCGTCTTCGTGACGATCGGCAGGATCGGATAGGGTATCGACTGGAAGGCCTGCGCGATCAGCGTCGAGCAGATCGCGCGCGTCGGCTCGCCGCTCCCAAGGGCGAGCAGCCTGCGCCGGTAGTTCGTCGGCACCGGGGGAGTCGGCAACATGTACCGCGCGAGGTCGATCACGTTCTTCAGGTCGTATTGATCGCCGATGCGCGCCTTCGCGTAGTCGGTGACCCGGGAGATGTCGGCGGCGGACAGTCCGACGGGCCGGCAGATGCGCAGGTGCAGGCCGTGAAAAGCCTCGAGCGCGACCGCTCGCACGCCCGAAACCACGTCGGCGTCGATCAGTGTGCGGGTCCGCCCGTCCTCGTCGTTCCCGAGATTCTCGCCGACATGGAGCGCGGCGTGCGACCAGGTCGATTGGGTCAGATACTTGATCGCCGTGCTGATGCGCAGGTTTCCCTCGACCAGCAGCACGTCGCCCGGCTGCAGCACTGCCGCGTAGGCGGCGAGATCGGCCGGCGTGTTCTGGTACCTCGCGCGCGACGGACGCGTCAGGTAGCGCGCGATCGCGCCTCCACCCCAGCGCGCAATCCGTTGACTGAGTTCCATCGTCCGATCCTGGCGTGCGCTTCTCGCGATCGCGCCACTAGCGATCCGCGCGCCGCAGGAAATCGAAGTCGACGCCGTGATCGGCCTGGGTCACGTGTTCGACGAAGAGCTTGCGGTAGCCGCGCGGCGCGTCGGGCACGCGCAGCGGCGTTTCGCGTGCCCGGCGCGCGATCTCCTCGTCGCTGACCAGCAGGCTCAGTTCGCGACGCGCGACGCTGAGCCGGATCCGATCACCGCTGCGCACGTACGCGAGCGGCCCGCCGATCGCCGCCTCCGGCGTGACGTGCAGGACGATGGTTCCGGACGCCGTTCCGCTCATCCTGCCGTCCGAGATGCGCACCATGTCGCGCACCCCCGCGCGCGCGAGCTTTCGCGGAATCGGCAGCATGCCGGCCTCGGGCATGCCGGGCGCGCCTATCGGCCCGATGTTCTGCAGCACGAGTACGTCGCCTGCTTCGACGTCGAGTGCTTCGTCGTCGATGCGCAACGCGAGGTCGGCAAGACTGTCGAACACCACCGCGCGTCCTTCGTGCTCGAGCAGGTCGGCGCTCGCCGCCGACTGCTTGACGATCGCGCCACGCGGCGCGAGGTTGCCGCGGAGCACCGCGATTCCGCCTCGCGGGTAGATCGGCCGGGCGAGCGGCCGGATGACGTCCTGTGCGAACCTGCCGGCGCCGCTGCGGTCGAGTTCCTCGCCCAGCGTCGCGCCGGTCACGGTGAGCGCGCTCAGGTCGAGCAAGGGCCTGAGCTCTCGCAACAACGCCGGCATCCCCCCGGCGCGATCGAAGTCCTCCATATAGTGTTCGCCCGAGGGTTTGAGGTCGACCAGCACCGGGGTGTCGGCGCACATCGCGTCGAGTCGTGCCAGGTCGAGATCGACCCCGACGCGTCCGGCGATCGCCGTGAGGTGCAGGATCGCGTTGGTCGAGCCGCCGATCGCGAGCAGAACGCGCAGCGCGTTCTCGAACGCACCGGCGGTCAGGATTCGAGACGGCGTGATGCCCGATGCGGCGAGCGCGACCGCAGCCGCGCCGCTGCGCTCCGCGATGCGCACGCGCTGCGCGGTCACGGCCGGCGGCGAGGCGCTGCCGGGGAGCCCCATCCCCAGGGCCTCGACGATGCACGCCATCGTGCTCGCGGTTCCCATCACCGAACAGGTGCCGACGCTGGGAACGAGCTGCTCGCTGACCTCCGAGATCTCGGCCTCGTCGACCTCGCCCGCGCGGTGTCGCGCCCAGAAACGCCTGCAGTCGGTGCACGCGCCGACGCGGGTGCCGTGATGCGAGCCGGTGAGCATCGAACCGGTCACGAGCTGGATCGCCGGAACGTCGGCCGATGCCGCGCCCATCAGCTGTGCCGGCACGGTCTTGTCGCAACCACCGATCAGGACCACCGCGTCCATCGGCTGCGCGCGGATCATCTCCTCGGTGTCGATCGACATCAGGTTGCGCAGGTACATGCTGGTCGGGTTGGCGAAACTCTCGTGCAGCGAGATCGTCGGAAAGCGCACTGGCAGGCCGCCCGCGAGCAGGACACCGCGCGACACCGCCTCGACCAGCGCCGGCATGTTGCCGTGGCAGGGATTGAAACCGCTACCGGTATCGGCGATGCCGACGACCGGTCGATCGAGCGCTTCGTCGGTGAGGCCCGCCCCCTTGATGAAAGCCTTGCGCAGGAACAGCGAGAACTGCGCGTCGCCGTAGCTGGTGAGTCCCTTGCGCATCCCGGCGGGTTTACCCGATCGATCGTCACTCACCACCGCCTCCGATTGCGCGTTACCCGCGACAGCATTGTTCGAGGCTCGATCTTAGCCGACCGCTCGTCGATCGCAGAGTCCATGCGTCATCGTTTTGCGACGCCCGGCGTCAGGTGTGCAGGCTGATCGTTTCCCAGCCGCGACTCGCGGCGACACCTGCGAGCCTGGCATCCGGGTCGACGACGATCGCCGTGCGCACCGCCGACAGCAGCGGCAGATCGTTGATCGAGTCGCTGTAGAAGCGCGAATCGCATTGGTCGCGCGAGAGCGAACGCGCGGCAAGGAAGGCGTCGAGGCGCTCGACCTTGCCTTCGCGCATGTTCGGTACCCCGCTCGGGCGGCCGCTGTAGGTGTCGGACTGCAACTCCACTTCGGTCGCGATCAGATGGGAAATTCCGAGATGCTGCGCCGTGAGTTCGGTGATCACTCGATTGGTCGCGGTGCTGAGGACGACCAGTTCGTCCGTGGCGAGGTGGCGCGCCACCAATGCGCGCGCCGCCCCCGGGAGCCGCGGCGCGATCGACTCGCGCAGGAATTCACGTCGCAGGCGATCGACCTCGGTGACGGTGCGCCCGGCAAGCGTCGAGACATAGAACGCCGCGAACTCGGCCACGCCAACGGTCCCCAGGCCGTAGCGCCGCTCCATGTCGGCGTTGCCGGCGACGAAGCGGGTGCGATCGATCAGCCCGCGCTCGACCAGGAACTCGCACCAGAGCGCGTCGCTGTCGCCGTCGAGCAGCGTGTGATCGAGATCGAAGATCGTCAGTCGGATCGCCGCGCGTTTCCCGCCCGCCGCGCCTGCACCCGCACCGGCGCCCGTATTCGCGCCTGCGCCCGCACTCGCGCCCGCGACTCGCGCGGTCTCAGGCATTTCGCAGGTGCCAGGCCTTGGGCCGCGTGAAGGACTGGATTCCGTAACGCGAAAGCGTGAGTCCGATTCCGGAATGCCCGACTCCCGACCACGGCAGTCTCGGGCTGACGCGATCGCAGCAGTTCCAGTAGACCGAACCGGCGTTCACGCGCGAGAGCAGGGTCCGCGCCGCCGCTTCGTCGTGCGTGTAGACGCCCGCGGTCAGCCCGTAGCGCGTGTCGTTCATCAGCGCGAGGGCCTCGTCGTCGTCGCGGACCTTCTGGATGCCGATGATCGGACCGAAACTCTCCTCGACCATCAACGCCATCTCGTGATTCACCTCGGTGAACACCGTCGGCGGGTACCAGTTTCCGGGCCCCGCAAGGCGCTTGCCGCCGCAGCGAAGTGTGGCGCCCCTGGCGCGAGCGTCGCCCGACTGCGCGTCGAGCACGTCGAGCTGTGCTGCGCGCGTGATCGCGCCGATGTACGTGTCCTCGGCGCAGGGGTCGCCGAGCACGAAGCCGTCGACGACCTCGAGGAAACGCGCGACGAACGCGTCGTGCAGGTCCTGGTGAACGTAGATCCGCTCGACCGAGCAGCAGCTCTGCCCGGTGTTGTACATCGCCCCGTCGGCGAGCGACTCGGCCGCGACGCGCGCGTCGGCGTCGGCGCGCACGTAGGTCGGGTCCTTGCCACCGAGTTCGAGTTGCATGCGGATCATCCGCGGGCCGACCGCGGCGGCGATCCGCGTGCCGGTCGCGTGGCTGCCGGTGAAGTACACGCCGTCGACGTCCTGCGCGATCAGCGCCGCGCCGACGTCGGCGGCTCCCACCAGCGGCTGGAAGACCTCCGGTGCGACGCCGGACTCGTGCAGCAACCGCGCGATCTCCAGGCCGGTCAGGGTCGCGTGTTCGGAGGGCTTGTAGAGCACCGCGTTTCCGGCCAGCAGCGCGGGAACGAACACGTTCGCGCCGACAAAATATGGGTAGTTCCACGCCGAGACGTTCGCGACGACCCCAAGCGGCTGGTGCGTGATCCGTTCGCACAATCCCGGTTCCGCGTGCACCGTTTCGTCGCCGATTGCCGCGGCGGTCTGCGAAGTGAAGAAGTCGATCCTCGCCAGCAGCCCGGCGAGTTCATTGCGCGACTGCCTGATCGGTTTTCCGACCTCGCGCGTGAGTGTGAGCGCGAGCGATTCCTGCTCGGCGAGCAGCAGCGCGCGAAACCGTTCGATCGCCGCGATCCGTTCGTCGAGCGCGGTGCGGGCCCAATCGGCTTGTGCAGCGCGCGCCTTCGCTGTCTTGACCGCGACCGAGTCCGGGTCGTCGGCCGGGAGTTCGGCGATGCGCTCGCCGGTGGCTGGGTTGTCGATCTTCAGTGTGCTCATCGGATTGCGGGTCGGGTCATCGCAGCAGGCGCGACAGTGGCCAGCTCACATCGCGCGGGCGAACAGCCGCTCGAAGTCTGCAGCGCTGCACGGCCGGGGGTTGGTCTGGTGGCAGATGTCGGCCGTCGCGATCGCGACGAGCCGCGGCAGGTGTGCGGCGGTGACTCCGCGACTCGCGAGCCCGGGCACGATGCCGATCGAGTCGCGAAGCTCGCGCAACCACGGCACGAAGCGATCGGCGCCCGACAGCCCGACGACGCGGGCGAGTTCGTCGAACTTCGCGCCTGCCACCTCGGCATTCCACTCGAGCACGGTGTCGATCATCAGGGCGTTCGCGAGCCCGTGGTGCATGTCGACGACCGCGCCGAGCGCGTGCGCGCACGAGTGCACCGCGCCGAGATCCTTCTGGAAGGCGATCGCGCCCATCATCGACGACATCATCATGTCCGAGCGCGCCGCGAGGTTCGTCGGGTCGGCGACCGCGGTGCGCAGCGCGCGCGCGGCGATCCGGGTGCCTTCGAGCGCGATCCCGTCGCACAGCGGGTGGTACGCGGGCGAGAGGTAGCTCTCGATGTTGTGCGTGAGCGCGTCGATTCCGGTCGCGGCGGTCACGGCGCGCGGAAGTCCCAGCGTGAGTTCCGGATCGGCGAACACCGCCCGGGCCAGGATCTTCGGGCTGAAGACGGTTCGCTTGACGTGGCTCTCGTCCTCCGAGACGACGCTCGAACGTCCCACCTCGGATCCGGTGCCGGAGGTGGTGGGCAGGGCGACGAAGTAGGGCAACGCATGCTCGATCGGACGTACCCGCGGGTGGTCCCAGACGTACTCGAGGATGTCGCCCTCGTGGGTCGCTGCGACACCGACGACCTTGGACACGTCGAGCGCCGCGCCGCCACCGAAGCCGATCACGCAGTCGGCGCGGTGCGCGCGAAAGGCACGCGCCGCGGCCATGACCTGGCTGCAAGTCGGGTTGCCCGTGACGCCGTCGAACACCGCCACGTCGAGCCCGGCGAGCTGGGCGCGAAACCCGGCGGTGACCTCGAGCGACGCCAGCGCGCGGTCGGTGACGAGCAACGCACGCGAGCAGCCCGCCTCGAGCAGGTGCGCGGCGACCAGGCCGCGTGCACCCGCGCCGAAGTGGATCGTGGTCGGAAAGGAAAAACGGACGATGCCCATGTCGTGTCAGATGATCTCGAAGTAGCGCTTCATTTCCCAGTCGGTGACGGCATCCTGCCATTGCCGCCATTCCCATTCGCGGGTCGCCGCGAAATGATCGACGAAGGTGTCGCCGAGCCAGTCGCGCGCGACGCGCGAGTCGCGAAAGATCCGGGTGGTTTCGATCAGCGAGCGCGGCGCTCTGGGAACGCCCTCCGCGCCCTGATTGGTACCGTGAATCGGCTTGGTCCGCAGTTTGAGGCCTTTCTCCACTCCGTGTATTCCGGCCGCGACCACCGCGGCCATCGCCAGGTAGGGATTGATGTCGGCGCCCGGGCAGCGGGTCTCCAGGCGAGTCGATTTCGGGCTTCCCGAGATCACGCGAAAACTCGCGGTGCGGTTGTCCACGCCCCAGGTCGGCTTGACCGGTGCCCAGAAGCCGTCGACCAGGCGCTTGTAGCTGTTGACCGTCGGCCAGAACATCGGCGCGAACTCCATCAGGCAGGCAAGTTGCCCGGCGAGATAGCTCTCGAACAGCGGGCTCATCGAGTGACGCCCGGCCTGGTCGAAGAACAGGTTCTTGCGGCCATCGGACAGGCTCTGGTGGATGTGCCCGCTGCATCCCGGCAACTGCGCGTTCCACTTGGCCATGAAGCTGGGCATGATGCCGAATCGCTTGCCGATCTCCTTCGCGCCGGTCTTGAACAGGATCGCGCGGTCCGCGGCCTCGAGCGCTTCGCTGAACGCGATCGCGACTTCGTACACGCCAGGCCCGGTTTCGGTGTGCAGACCTTCGATCGGCACGCCGAACGCGCCCATCTGGTCCATCAACGCGTTGAAGAATTCGCGACTGTCGGCCATCCGCAGCAGCGAGTAGCCGAACATTCCCGGCGTGATCGTCGTCGGTCCGACGCCGTTCTTCGCCGCCCAGCTTTGCGGCGTTTCGGCGAAGTTGAACCACTCGAATTCGACCCCTGCCATCGGCTCGAAGCCAAGCTTTCGCGCCCGCGCGAGCACACGTTTGAGTGTCTGGCGCGGGCAGATCGGATAGGGCGATCCATCGTGGCCGACGAACTCGCCCAGGAAGAACGGCACGTCGCCGTCCCAGGGAACGCGCCGCGCGGTGCCGGGGTCGAGCCGCGCGAGCGCGTCGGGGAATCCGTGTTGCCAGCCGGTGACCTGCGTGTTGTCGTAGCAGACGTCGTGGCTGTCCCAGCCGAACACGACGTCGCAGAACCCGAAACCGGATTCGGCCGCAGCGAAGAACTTGTCGCGGTGAAGGTACTTTCCGCGCAGGATGCCGTCGATATCGGAGACGGCAACCTTCACCTTCAGGGTCGGATCGTCGCGCAACGCGGCGAACGCCGGGTGCATCGCGAGCGCTTTGCTCTTCACTGACTGCTCCTCGAATTGTTGGTTGCCTTCGTGCCGACGTTCACGACGCGCGACCCACCCGCTTCAGGCCCATCGCGCCGATCACGTCGGCGACCGCTTCGACCGCCTGGCGTATCTCGTTCGGACCGATCGCCCCGATGCACCCGACGCGAAAGGTCTCGAGCCGGGTCAGTTTGCCCGGATAGAGGATGAACCCGCGATCGCGCGCCATCTCGTAGAAGCGCCGAAACTCGTAGCCCGGATCGGCAGGGGCGTGAAAGGTCACGATGATCGGCGCCTGCAGTTCGTCGCGCAGGAAGGGTTCGAATCCGAGCGCGCGCATTCCGTCGACCAGCGTCGCGCAGTTGGCGCTGTAGCGCTCGAGCCTGGCGGCGCGCCCGCCCTCGGCTTCGTACTGGGCGAGGGCCTCGTTCAGCGCGACCACGACGTGCGTCGGGGGCGTGAAGCGCCACTGCCCGGTGCGCTCCATGTAGGCGTGCTGGTCGTGCAGGTCCATCGCCAGCGACTGGCTGTTTCCGGCACATTGCCGCAGCGCCTGCTCGCGCGCCACGACGAATCCGATGCCGGGGACGCCTTCGAGGCACTTCCCGCTGGCGGCGACTAGCGCGTCGAAACGCAGCGTGCGCGCGTCGATCGGCAACGCGCCGAAGGTGCTCATCGCATCGACGATCAACGCCTTGCCGGCACGCTCGCAAGCCCCTGCGAGCGCCTCGAGCGGATTGAGCACGCCGGTGCCGGTCTCGCAGTGCACGACCAGCACGTGGGTGATCGAGCTGTCCGACGCCAGCGCGGACTCGAGCCGCGCCACCGACACCGCTTCGCTCTCGTCGAACTCGACGACCGAAGCGCGCCTGCCCATCAGTTGCGTGAGTTTCGCCGCACGCTTGCAGTACGCGCCGTTGTCCAGCACGAGGACGTGCCCGTCGCGCGGCACCAGCGTGGCGACCGTCGCTTCCACCGCGAATGTCCCGCTTCCCTGCAGCGGCACCACGGTGTGGGTCCCGCCGCCGTGGACGATCTCGAGCAGGCGGGAGCGAACTCCGGCGGTCATCGCGTTGAATTCGTCGTCCCACGAGCCCCAGTCGCGCAACATCGCCAGTTTGGTGCGAAGCGTGGTCGTGAGCGGGCCCGGCGTGAGCAGGATCTTGTCTCTGTCCATCGATGTCATCTCGAAATTGGTTTGCGCCACGCCTGGGTGCGTCGTTCGACCCAGCGCGAGAGGAGCATGAACAGCAGCATCGCGATCGCCGAGGTGAGCGCGATCAGCACGGCCATCGCTGCCGCGGCGCCGATCTCGCCGGCCTCGTCGAGGTTCAGGATCGCGATCGCGGCAACCTTGGTGTCGGGCGCGTAGATGAACACCACCGCCGAGATCGTCGTCATCGCGTTGATGAAGAAATAGCGCGCGATGTCGACCAGTGCCGGGGTGCAGATCGGCAGCGTGACGCGCCAGAACGTGCGATAGAACGGAACCTTCAGCGATGCCGACACCGCCTCGAACTCGGCGTCGAGCGCCTTCAGCGCCGTGACGGCGGTGAGGTGGCCGGTGGTGTAGAAGTGCACGATCGTGCACAGCGTCAGAAGCGTGAGCGTGTGGTAGAGCCCGTTGAACGGGTTCGCCGCCGCGTTGAAGAAGAATATGTAGCCCAGACCGAGAACCAGGCCGGGCACCGCCATCGGCAGCGTCGCGAGTAGCCGCACCAGGCCGCGCAGGGCGCGCGGCGCGCGCATCTTCTCGAGCAGGTAGGCGCCGACGAACACCAGCGCGGTGCCGAACACCGCCGTGCCGGCGGCCATCTTCAGGCTGTTCGTGAACGCGACGCCTACCTCGGCGTCGACCAGTCCGTGCACGTAGTGGCGCAGGCTCGGCGCGAGGTTGTAGGGCCAGAAGGTGGCGAACGAGGCGAAGATCGCCATGCCGAGCATCGCGAGGATCAGAAGCGCGATCACCAGGCAATAGGCTCCCATCGCGGCGTCGAAGCCGCGCGCGGGGCGCGGCGCGAGCGGCACCGCCCGCGTGGTGAGCATCGCGGTCTGGCGGCGCTGCACGATGTGGTCGACCGCGAAAGTGAACATCGCCGGAGCGAGCAGCAGCAGGCCGACCACCGCGCCGCGCTGGAAATCCTGCTGCCCGATCACTAGCTTGAACACGTCGGTGGCCAGCACGTTGAAACTGCCGCCGATCACCTTCGGGATGCCGAAGTCGGTGATCACCAGCGTGAAGGTGACCGCGCTCGCCGAGATCAGTCCGTACTTCGCGCCGGGCAGGGTGATCGTCCAGAATTTGCGCGACGCGCGCGTGCCCAGCGCGTCGGCCGCTTCGTACAGGCGCGCGTCCGACAGCGTGAGCGCGGTGATCAGGATCATCAGAGCGTGCGGGAAGACCGCGAAGATCTCGGCCAGCACGATGCCGGGTGCGCCGTAGATCTGCTCGACCCCGACCGCCAGCATCAGCTGCCTGAGCGCGCCCTGGTTGCCGAACCAGTAGATCAGCGAAATTGCCGACAGCAGCGAGGGCGCGAGCAGCGGAACGAGCGTGATGCCGCGAAACAGCGCCTTCGCCGGCATGCAGCTGCGCGTGAGCGCGTATGCCGCGGCGAACGCGAGCGGAATGACCACCAGCGTCACGACGCTCGACACCCAGAGGCTGTTCCAGAGCGAATCCAGCAGCGCCGGCGTGCGCGCGTAGGACACGAAGTTCGCCAGGCCGACGAAGCGACCGGCGCTGTCCTCGAAGGACTGCAGCAGGATCGCGGCGAGCGGCGCCGCGAGAAACACGATCAGCACCAGCGCGACCGCCGCGAGCGCGACGTAGGCGAGGCGCTCGGACCAGTGCGCGCGCAGCCGCACCGGGTCGGCGATCGACGCGGCGGCTGCGCCGGGCATCAGAAGACCCGCAGGCGGTCCGCGAGCAGTCGCAGGCGCAACCGCGTTCCCGCCTCGAGCCGGTGCTCGGATAGCATGTTCGGCGACATCGACGCGGTCAGCGAATGGCCGGCGATCTGCGCACTGCTGGCGTGCACCAGGCAGTGCGAGCCGAGGAACTCGATCTTGTCGATCGTCGTGTCGATCACGTTCGCGTCGGTGCAAGCCTCGAACTCGGGAAGCACGTCTTCCGGTCGGATGTAGACCGAAACGCCGTCGCGCCCCTGTGCCGGTAGCGGCGCCTCGCAGTCGAAGACGTGCTCGCCGACTTTCACGCGGCCCTGCGCCGCGGCCACGGCCGGCAGCACGTTGACCCTGCCGACGAAATCGGCGACAAAGGGCGTCGCCGGGTCGCGGTAGATCTGCATCGGCGTGCCGACCTGCTCGATGACGCCGTGGTTCATCACGACGATTCGATCGGCGACCGACAGCGCTTCCTCCTGGTCGTGGGTGACCATGATCGTCGTGACGCCGAGCTGGCGCTGCAACGCGCGGATCTCCTGGCGCAGTCGCACCCGCTCCAGCGCATCGAGTGCCGAGAGCGGCTCGTCGAGCAGCAGCAACCCCGGAGCGGTCGCAAGCGCGCGCGCGAGCGCGATCCGCTGCTGCTGCCCACCCGAGAGCTGGCTCGGATACTTCGGCTGCGCGCCCGCGAGGCCCACCAGTTCGAGCAGTTCCCCCACGCGTGCGCGGATCTCTTGCCTCGGTCTCTTTCGGTTGACGAGGCCGTAGGCGATGTTGTCCGACACGCTCAGGTTCGGGAACAGCGCATAGGACTGGAAGACGATTCCGTAGTCCCGTTGCGCGGCGGGCAGCGTGGAGACGTCACGACCGCCTTGTTCGACCCTTCCGGCAGTCTGAGTCTCGAGCCCGGCGACGATTCGCAGCACCGTGGTCTTGCCGCAGCCCGACGGGCCGAGAAAGCAGACGAACTCGCCCGATTCGATCTCGAGGTCGACGCCCTCGAGCGCGACGAAGCTGCCGAACTCCTTGCGGATGCCCTGCAGTCGCAGAAAAGGCGGCGAAGTCAATCGAGGATCCGCGCAATGAACAGCCGCCCGCGCGAACGCGGGCGGCGGCGGACTGGGGTCAACGCTTCTCCGACTTGCTGTTGTAGCGTTTGTTCCACTCGGCGAGGATCCGTTCGCGGTTCGCGGCGGCCCACGAGAAGTCCATCTTCACCAGGCGCGCTTCGTAGTCTTTCGGCACGTTCGCGAGCGGCGCCGCGACGCCGGGCTGCGCGGTGATCGCGAAGTTCTTCCCGTAAAGGATCATCGCGTCCTTGCTCGATGCCCAGTCGGCGAGCTTCTTCGCGGCGTCGAGTTTCTTCGTTCCCTTGTGGATCGCGAACGCCTCGAGGTCCCAGCCCAGCCCTTCCTTCGGGAACACCAGGTCGATCGGCGCACCCTTGGCCTTGTTGCTGTTGGCGCGGTACTCGAACGAGATCCCGACCACGTATTCGCCGGCCGAGGCCATGTTGCAGGGCTTCGAGCCGGAGTGCGTGTACTGGGCGATGTTCTCGTGCAGGCCGTCCATGTACTTCCAGCCGCCGCCCTTGCCGTTGTCGTCGCCCCAGAGCGAGAGCCACGCGGTGACGTCGAAGAACCCGGTGCCGGACGACGCCGGGTTCGGCATCACGACCTGTCCCTTGTAGGCAGGCTTGAGCAGATCCTTCCAGGTCTCCGGTTTCGGGATGTTGCGCTTCTTCGCCTCGACCGTGTTGAAGCACACTGTCGCGCCCCAGACGTCCATCCCGAACCACGCCGGGGGATTCTTCGAGTCGACGAACTTGCTCATCAACGCGTCGTGGTTGAGCGGCTTGTAGGGCTCGAGCATCGCGTTCCTGTCGAGCAGCGCCAGGCTCGAAGCCGCGACACCCATCACCGCGTCGGCCTGCGGATTTCCCTTCTCGGCCAGCAGCTTCGCGGTGATCACGCCGGTGGAATCGCGCACCCACTTCAGCTCGATGTCCGGATAGTGCTTGTTGAAGCCCTCCTGATAGGCTTTCAGCTGATCCGTTTCGAGCGCCGTGTAGACGAGAAGCTGAGTCTTCTGCGCGGCCGCGGTCGCGGCGAAACCCATCAGGGTGGCGAGCGCGAGCGCCCGGGCGTGTAGCCTGATCGTCATGTCTTTCTCCTCCGCATACGGTGGTTCTTGGCGTGATCAGGTGCCCCCGGCGGGCACCGCGTCGCGATGATCGCTTCCGCTCGGCGCGGGCGCGTCACGCAATCTAATCCGGGCGAGTCGATCGCGTCAACGGTAGTTTGTCTATTGTTGACACTCGAGTTCATCTGCGGTCCAATCGATCGATGAGATCGGACGCCGAAGTCGCCGAAACGATCGAACTGCTGCGCTCGCGATCGCTCGTCACGGCCGTTCAGCAGGCGATCGAGAGCGAGATCCTCTCGGGAAAGATCGATCCCGGAGCGAAGCTCGTCGAGTCCGCTTTCGCCGAACGTCTCGGCGTTTCGCGCGGCCCGGTACGCGAAGCACTGCGAATGCTCGAGCAGGCCGGGCTGGTTCGCCAGGAGAAGAATCGCGGCACCTACGTGCGCAGCCTCGCGCTGGACGAGGCGCTCGAGATTTTCGAGCTGCGCGCGATGCTCGAGGAGTCGGTCGGGCGCGAACTCGCGCGTCGCGCGTCGGCAGAGTCCCTCAAGCCCGCCCGGGAGCTGGTCGATGCGCTCGAGCGCGCGGCCCGCGAGGATCGCGCGGACCAGTATCACCGCCTGAACCTGCAGTTCCACGACGCGCTGGTGCGCGCGCTGGGCAACGCCCGGCTCGTCGAGGTCTACCGCACCCTTACCAACGAGCTCTCGCTGTTTCGGCGCCGAAATCTCGCCCAGCCGCGCATGCTCGCCGCGTCGGCGTCCGAGCACCGCGGCATCGTCGAAGCGATCGCCTCGGGCGACGTCGAGGCCGCGGGTCGCGCGACGCGCGCCCACGTCGAAGCGAGCCGCGAGCGCACCGTGCGCAACCAGGGCGGCACGTCGTCCGCGCCCTGAGCGCGGCGCGTCGCAGCTCTTTCGGGGGATCGTCGCCGATGATCGAAGTCAATCAGAGAAGCTATCGCCCGCCGCGGGTGCCCACCGTCGTCGTCTGCGTCGACGGTTGCGAACCGGACTACATCGCGCTTGCCGTAGCTGCGGGCGCGATGCCGTGGATCAAGCAGACGCTCGACACCGGCACCGCGTTGGTGGCCGATTGCGTGATTCCGAGCTTCACCAATCCGAACAACCTGTCGATCGTCACCGGCGCGAGCCCCGCGGTGCACGGGATCTGCGGAAACTACCTCTACGACGTCGAATCCGATTCCGAAGTGATGATGAACGACCCGAAGTGGCTGCGTGCGCCGACAGTCCTCGCCGCGCTCGCGGACGCCGGCCAGTCGATCGCGGTGGTGACCGCGAAGGACAAGTTGCGCCGGCTGCTCGGTCACCGGATGCGCGGAATCTGCTTTTCGTCGGAGAAGGCGGATCTGGCGAGCGAAGCGGAGAACGGCATCTCGGACGTGCTCGCGATGGTGCAGATGCCGGTGCCCGACGTCTACAGCGCGGAACTCTCGGAGTTCGTCTTCGTGGCGGGCCTGAGGCTGATGCAAACGCGCCGCCCGGACCTGATGTACCTGTCAACGACCGACTACATCCAGCACAAGCACGCACCCGGCACTGCGCAGGCGAACGCCTTCTACGCGATGATGGACCGCAACCTCGCGGCGCTCGACGCGCAGGGTTGCGTGATCGCGCTGACTGCCGACCACGGGATGAACGCCAAGACGCGGCTCGACGCGCGCCCCGACGTGATCTACCTGCAGGACCTGTTCGACGAATGGTTCGGCTCCGGGCGAACGCGGGTGATCCTGCCGATCACCGATCCCTATGTCGTTCACCACGGCGCGCTGGGATCGTTCGCGACCGCGTACCTGCCTCCCGACATCGATCCGGCGGCCGTTTGCGCGCGCGTCGGCGCGCTCAGAGCGGTGGAATCGGCTCTGACGCGCGCCGAGGCGGCCGAGCGCTTCGAGCTGCCGGCCGACCGGATCGGCGACATCGTCGTCGTGTCGCAGCGCTCGAGCGTGATCGGAAGCTCCGAGAGCCGGCACGACCTGTCGGCGCTCGACGCGCCGCTTCGATCCCACGGCGGGGTATCGGAGCAACGCGTGCCGCTGATCCTGAACCGGCGCATCGAGGGGCTCGACGCGCAAAGGCGCTGGCGCAACTTCGACGCCTTCGACCTCGCGCTGAACCACGCGCAGTGACTCCCCGACGAGCGGAGAGAACATGATCGGTGAACCAATCCTCGAGGCGTTGCGAATCGGAGGCGAGCGGATCGGCGCGGGACGCGCCGCGGACCGCGCGATCGCCGTGCGCAACCCGTA
Source organism: uncultured beta proteobacterium (assembly GCA_963696745.1). Taxonomy (GTDB): domain Bacteria; phylum Pseudomonadota; class Gammaproteobacteria; order Burkholderiales; family Burkholderiaceae_E; genus Quisquiliibacterium. The sequence goes on along the minus strand of CAVOLL010000008.1, from coordinate 376,662 downwards.
TACCGGAGCGACCGTGGGCAGCGTCCCCAAGGCGAGTATCGAGGAGGTACGGCACGCCTTCGAACTCGCCAACGCGTATCGCCCGACGCTGAGCCGCTCGCGCCGCGCGGAGATCCTGACCGGTGCGGCCGCGCTGGTGCGCGAGCGCATCGAAGCGATCGCCGCGCTGATCACCGCGGAATCTGGCCTTTGCCTGAAGGATGCGCGCTACGAAGCGGGGCGTGTCGCGGACGTGCTGCTGTTCGGCGCCAACGAGGCGCTGCGCGACGACGGGCAGAGTTTCGCGTGCGACCTCACGCCGCACGGCAAGAACCGCCGCGTGCACACGATCCGCGAACCGCTGCTCGGCGTGATCAGCGCGATCACGCCGTTCAACCATCCGATGAACCAGGTCGCGCACAAGATCGTGCCTTCGGTTGCGTCGAACAACCGGATGGTGCTCAAACCCTCGGAGAAGGTGCCGCTGTCGGCGTTCTTTCTCGCGGACCTGCTCTACGAGGCGGGGTTGCCGCCCGAGATGCTCGCGGTGGTCACGGGCGACCCGCGCGAGATCGCCACCGAGATGATCACGAACGAGCACGCCGAACTCGTCACCTTCACCGGCGGGGTGTCGATCGGCAAGGAGATCGCGTCAAGGGCGGGCTACCGCAGGATCGTCCTCGAACTGGGCGGGAACGACCCGCTGATCGTGATGGAGGACGCCGATCTCGACGAGGCCTCGACGCTCGCGGTGCAGGGCTCTTACAAGAATTCGGGCCAGCGCTGCACGGCGATCAAGCGCATGCTCGTGCACGAGTCGGTCGCCGCGGCGTTCACCGAGCGCGTCGTCGCCAAGACGCGCGCGTGGAGCTACGGCGACCCGTCCGACGAGAGCGTCGAAATGGGCACCGTGATCGACGAGAAGGCGGCGCGGCTGTTCGAGGCGCGCGTGAACGAGGCGGTCGCGAAGGGCGCGCGCCTCCTGGTGGGCAACGAGCGCCGCGGCGCGCTGTATTCGCCGACCGTGCTCGATCGCGTCGACCCGGCAATGACGCTGGTGCGCGAGGAAACCTTCGGCCCGGTCTCGCCGATCATCGCGTTTCGCGACATCGACGACGCGATCCGCATCTCCAACGGCACGGCCTACGGCCTGTCGTCGGCGGTGTGCACGAATCGGCTCGACTACATCATGCGTTTCGTGCGCGAAGCTGCACGTGGGCACGGTGAACGTGCGCGAGGTTCCGGGCTACAGGCTCGAGGTGACGCCGTTCGGCGGCATCAAGGATTCGGGGCTCGGATACAAGGAAGGCGTTCAGGAAGCGATCAAGAGCTTCACGAATCTCAAGACCTATTCGCTGCCCTGGTCCTGAGCCGGCTCGATGGAGCTGACCTGGCCGATCGTGCTCGCCGTGCTCGTCGGCGCGGCGCTGCACGCATCGTGGAACGCGCTGGTCAAGTCCAGCGGCGACAAGGCCACCGACACGGCGCTGATGCACCTGCTCGCGGCGCTCGTGGCGTTGCCGCTGGTGTTCGTCGTGGGGCCGCCGCGCGCCGAGGCGTGGCCCTATCTGCTCGCTTCGCTCACGATCCACGTCGCGTACTACTACGCGCTGGTCGGCGCCTATCGTTTCGGCGATCTGGGCCTGACCTATCCGATCATGCGCGGCTTCGCACCGCTGCTCGTGGCGATCGCGAGCGGCACCTTCATCGGCGAGTCGCCGACGCCCTACGCGTGGGGTGGAATTCTCGCGGTCACGCTGGGCGTGACGATGGTGGGCCTGTCGCACCCGGGCGACGCGTTGCACCACCGCAAGGCGGTTGCGTTCGCGCTGGCCAACGCTGTGATCATTGCGACGTACACGGTGGTCGACGGGCTGGGCGTGAGAACCGCCGGCGACGCGGCGAGCTACGTGCTGATCCTGGTCGTGCTCGACGGGCTGCCGTATCCGCTGCTGCTGTGGTGGCGGCGAGGGGCGAAGGGGCGCGTCGTGATGATCGAGTATGCGCGGGCGCGCTGGCCGATGGCGCTCGTGGGAGGGTTGGCCTCGATCGGCTCGTATTCGATCGCGCTGTGGGCGATGACGCGCGCGCCGGTCGCTTCGGTGGCGGCGCTGCGCGAGACGTCAGTGCTGTTTGCCGCGCTGCTTGGCACCGTGCTGCTGCGCGAGCGCTTCGGCGTGCAGCGAGCGATCGGCACGGTGGTGATCGTGACCGGCGTGATGGCGCTGCGCCTGGGATGAACTGCTGACGGAGCGAGACGATGAAGCTTCCCCAACACGCCGAGATCGTGATCGTCGGCGGCGGCGCGGCAGGCTGTTCCACTGCGTATCACCTGAGCGCGATGGGCAAGCGCGACGTGCTGCTGCTCGAGCAGGGCAAACTCACCAGCGGAACGACCTGGCACGCCGCCGGACTGATCGGGCAGATGCGCCCGAACCGCAACATGACGCGGATGAGCCGCTACGGCATCGAGCTGTACGCGAAGCTCGAGGCCGAGACGGGGCTGGCGACCGGGTGGAAGCAGTGCGGCAGCATCAATGTCGCGCGCACCCCCGAACGGATGAAGGTGTTGCGCAAGCAGCTCGCGCTCGCGCGCGGCTTCGGCGTGGACTGCGAACTGATCAGCCCGGCTGAAGCGGGCGCGCTCTATCCGGTCATGCGCACCGACGACCTGCAGGGCGCGATGTGGATCCCCGGCGACGGCAAGGCCAATCCGGCCGACCTCACGATGTCGCTCGCCAAGGGCGCGCGCAACCGCGGCACGCGCATCGCCGAGGACGTCGAAGTGATCGGCGTGACGATCGAACGCGGCAGGGTCGCGGGCGTGCGCGTGCGCACCGCCGAGGGCGAGCACGCGATCGCGTGCGAGGTGCTGGTGAACTGCGCGGGACAGTGGGCGCGGCAATTCGGCGCGATGGCCGGGGTTAGCGTGCCGCTGTACTCGGCCGAGCACTTCTACATCGTGACCGAGCGCATCGAGGGCGTGCACCCGATGCTGCCGGTGATGCGCGACCCCGACGGCTACATCTACTACAAGGAGGAGGTGGGGGGCCTGCTGATGGGCGGCTTCGAGCCGGTGGCGAAACCGTGGAAAATGGACCCGATCCCCTCGAGCTTCCAGTTCCAGCTGCTCGACGAGGACTGGGACCAGTTCGAGATCCTGATGGTCAACGCGATCCACCGCACGCCGGTGCTCGAGACCGCGCAAGTCAAGATGCTGCTCAACGGCCCCGAGAGCTTCACGCCAGACGGCAACTTCCTGCTGGGTGAGGCGCCTGAATTGCGCAACTACTTCGTCGCCGCCGGATTCAACTCGGCCGGCATCGCGAATGCCGGCGGGGCGGGGCGGCTGATCGCCGAATGGATCGTCGGCGGTGAGGCGAGCACCGACCTGTGGGACGTGGACCTGCGCCGCTTCGGAAGTTTCGCGTCGAACCGGCGCGCGCTGTTCGACCGCATCGCCGAGACGCTGGGGCTGCACTACGCGATGCGCTGGCCTCGGCAGGAACTGCAGACCGCGCGGCCCTTGCGCACGTCGCCACTGTACGATGCGTTGGCCGCCAAGGGTGCCGAATTCGGCACGAAGAACGGCTGGGAGCGGGTCAACTACTTTCGACCCGACGGCGCGGCGAAGCCGGCCGATACGCTGGGGCGCCCGGGTTGGCTGGATTGGGTGATCGAGGAGCAGCGCGCGACGCGTGAGGCGGTCGCGCTCTACGACCAGAGCTCGTTTGCCAAGCTGCTCGTGTTCGGGCGCGACGCGCTCGCGCTGCTGCAGCGCCTTTGCGCGAACGACGTCGACGTCGCGGTGGATCGAATGGTCTACACCGCGATGCTCAACCGCCGTGGCGGCTTCGAGAGCGACCTCACCGTGATCCGGCTTGCGCAGGAGCGCTTCCTCGTCGTGACCGGATCGGCGCAGGCGGTGCGCGACGGCGACTGGATCGCGCGCAACGTCGGCGCCGACGAGCACGTCGCGATCACCGACGTGACGGCGATGTATTCGGTGCTCTCGGTGATGGGCCCGAACGCGCGCGAGCTGATCGCGCGCGTGAGCCCGGACGACATCGGCCCCGAACGGCTGAAGTTCAGCACCACGCGCGAGATCGACCTCGGATTCGCGCGGGTGCGCGCGGCGCGCATCAGTTACGTCGGCGGACCCGGCTACGAGCTCTACGTGCCGGTGGAGATGGCGCGCCACGTCTACCGAACGCTGGTTGCCGCGGGCGCGGGTCTGGGGTTGCGCGACGCGGGGTACTACGCGATCGACGCGCTGCGCATCGAGATGGGCAGGCGCGCGTGGGGCGCCGAACTGGGGCCCGACGAGACCCCGTTCGAGGCGGGGCTGGAGTTCGCGATCAAACTCGACAAGCCGGGCGGTTTCATCGGGCGCGACGCGCTCATCGCCGCGAAGGAAAAGCCGCTGCGCAAGCGCCTCGTGACGCTGGTGTTCGACGATTCGCTCGCCTGGGCGTGGGGCGGCGAGGCGATCGTGCTCGACGGCACCGCGGTGGGCGAAATTTCGTCGGCGGGCTGGAGCCCGCGAGCGGGCGCGTGCGTCGCGCTCGGTTATCTGCGCGGCGAAGCCGCGGAGCCGGCCCACGATGCGACAGCGGCCACGGTCGACGTCTGGGGCGAACCCTGCGGCGTCAAACTGTTCGCGAGCTGGCGGGCACCATCGCGCTGAACGCGGCCGGCGCCTCGCGCGCATAGCGGTACAGTTCGGCGATCCTTCCTGGGCGCGCCAGCAGGTAACCCTGGAACGCGTCGCACTTCTGGTGCCTGAGGAACGCGAGCTGTTCCGGGGTCTCCACACCCTCGGCGACCACCGTCATCCCGATCTCGTGGGCCAGTGCGATCGTCGCGCGCACGATCGCGACGTCGTCGCGCACGGTCGGCAGGCCGGTGACGAACGCGCGGTCGATCTTGATCTCGGCGGCTTCGAATCGTTTCAGGTAGGCGAGCGAGGAATGCCCGGTGCCGAAGTCGTCGATCGAGATTCGGACTCCCAACTCGCCGAGCGCGGCAACCACGCGCACCGCCTCGTGCGGATCGTCCATGACCGCGCTCTCGGTGATCTCGAGCTTGAGCAGGTGGGGCGCGAGCGCCTCGGTCAGCAGGATTCGCTCGACTTGCCGGACGAGGTCTCGCTGGCGGAACTGCCTGGCCGAGAGGTTGACCGCGACCGCCACGTTCGGCAGCCCGCCGGAGTTCCACTGGCGCGCATTGGCGCAGGCGGTCTCGAGGACCCACAGGCCGATCGGAAGGATAAGACCGGTTTCTTCGGCCACCGGAATGAACTCGGCAGGCGATATCTGCAGCCCGTCGGCACGTCTCCAGCGCAACAGAGCCTCTGCGCTGACGACCCGCCCGTCATGCGCGTCGACGATCGGCTGGTAGTGCAGCTCGAACTCGGCGCGATCGAGCGCGCGCGCGAGGTCGTTGCGCATCGAGAGCAGGCGCGCGCCGCGCAGGTTCATCTCGGGCGAATAGTGGCGCACCGTGTTGCGTCCGGCTTCCTTGGCGCGGTACATCGCCGCGTCGGCGTTCTTCAACAGCGTCTCGGAGTCCTCGCCGTCGCGCGGGGCGAGCGCGACGCCGATGCTCGCGGTGAGGACAAACTCGCGCCCATCGACCGCGATCGTTTCTCGCAACGCGAGCAACAGCTTTTCGGCGATGCGCGAAACCTCCTCTTCGCCGTGCGCGTCGCGCAGCATCACGACGAACTCGTCGCCCCCCAGCCTCGCGACCACGTCGTCGGTGCGAACTGCGTCGGCGAGACGCGTGGCGAGCGTCTTGAGCACGCCGTCGCCCACGTCGTGCCCGAGAGCGTCGTTGATCAGCTTGAAGCCGTCGAGGTCGAGCAGCAGCAGCGCCGTGACCTGCGCATGATCGTTCGCGGACACCGCGTCGTCGAGCCGCGAACGCAGCAGCGTGCGGTTGGCCAGGCCGGTGAGCGGGTCGTAGCGCGCCTGGCGCTCGAGATCGAGCGCGATCCGTTTCTTCTCGGTGATGTCGTGCCCGACTCCGCGAAAACCGGTGAAATCGCCCTGCGCGTCGAACGTCGGTTCGCCGCTGATCGAGCTCCATCGTGGCTCGCCGTTCTCGCTCAGGCGCGCGTACTCGAAGTCGCGAAACGGCTCGCGCGCGTCGAGCGTGCGTCGGTGCGCCTGCCATTGATTGCCCGGCAGGTCGACGCCGGGCAATTGCCAACGCGCGACGTCCATGATCGGGCGACTGAATCCGCTGCGCTGGGCAGCGTCTTCGGACAGGTAGACGATGCGGTGTTCGCGATCGGTTTCCCAATGCCAGTCGCTCGAGAGCGCCAGCAGGCTGCGGTAGCGCTGCTGCGAGTGGGTCAACTCGGCGCTCGCCCGCGCCAGCCTCCCGGCCATGCGGTTGAAGTCGCGCGCAACATCATTGTCGTCGGGCGAGCCCGTGATCGGCATTCGGTGCGAGTAGTCGCCCAGCGCCACGCGATGGATGCTGCCGCGAACGACCCTGTGGATCCTGAGCAGGCTCGCGGCGATGCGCAGCGCGAGCGCGAGCACCGCGATCAGCACGATCGCGCCGATCGTCGCGTTCGCACGATTGGACTGCCAGTAAGCCGCGAACGCTGGGCCGCGCGGAATCGCCACGACAATGTGCCACTGTCCGTCGGCGACCCTCGCGAGCGCGCCGGCGTAGGTCTGGTCTTCGATGCGCAGCAGCGCGCGCGTTGCCCTGGAACTGCGCGACGCGACCAGGTTGCGCAGCTCGGCGTTCGGCCAGGGTCGGACGCTGCTCGGGTCGCTGCCCGCGACCACTTCGCCGACATCGTCGAGCAGCACGAATCGATACTCGGTCGCGAGTCGCGCGCGGATCGCTCGCTCGAGCTGCGACATGCGCACGGTAGCGATCGCCGCGGCGAGCCGATGTCCGCTCGCCGGGAGAAACGGAACCGCGGCGAGCCATTCCGACTCGTTTCCCCCGGGCGCGAGAACCGGCCCCGCGTAGACCGATAGCCTCTGTCTGATCGCCGACCTCAGCCATGGGCTGTTGGCGTGCTCGAGGCGACTCTCACCTCCCGGGGCGTGCCGCGCGGCGCTGATCACCTCGCCGCTGGCGGAGACGATCAGCAGTCGATCGAGCTCCGACGCGAGCGCCCGTTGCAACGCTTCCAGCCCGGTGTCGTCGCCGCCGGTGACCTCGTAGACCACCGCCGCGGCGCGCGCCGCCGCCGCGAGCCTGAGCAGGCTCTCATCGATATCCGACGCGACGCCACGCGCGGCGAGCACCGCCTCGTCGAGCAGGCGATCCTCGAGCACCCCGAACTGATGGGTCGAAGCGACCGTTCCCAGCACGGCGATCGGAACGAACGCGCAGGCGGCGAGCGCGACCAGTCGCGCACGCACGCTCATCGACGCGAGCAGCGAGGCGCCGGCTGAGATTCCTTTCGAGAGGCTGGCTGGCAAAAGGGGACCACGCGGGTGGCGTTGCGGATCCCCGGACTCTAGCGGGCACTTTTCCCGCGAATCCCTCAATCAGGGCAGGAAACCCCCTCAGTTCTTCTGCCGGGTCGCCGGACCGCGGCTCGACTCGACGAAATCCAGCGGCAGCGCGGTCGTGTACTTGAGCTGCTCCATCGCGAAGCTCGAACTCACGTCGGTCAGTTCGGCAACGCTGATCAGTTCCTTGTATACCGCGTCGTAACCGGCGATGTCGGGCACCACCACGCGCAGCAGGTAGTCGACGTCGCCGCTCATCCGGTAGATCTCGACCACCTGCGGGATCCGCGACACGCCTCGCGCGAATCGCTCGATCCACTCGGGGTTGTGCTGGCTCGTCTTGACCGAGACGAAGACGGTGACGCCGACGTTGAGCTGCGCGGCGTCGAGCAGAAGGACCTGCTTGCGGATCACTCCCGCGTCGCGCAGTTTCTGGATCCGCCTCCAGCACGGCGTCACCGACAGGTTCACGCGCGAGGCGAGTTCGGACACCGCGAGCGAGGCGTCCTCCTGCAGCAGCTGAAGCAGCTTGCGATCGATCCTGTCGAGGGTGAGCTCCGTCGTCCTTGCCATCTTCCTAACTCTCGCAGTCGCCCGCAGTGGCGAGGTCCCAGGGCAGGGCATCGCCGCTTTCGGCGCAAGCTCGGATCGCCCGCAGTGCGGGTTCGACGACAAAGCCTCGCGGGGCGAGCCATTCGTCGTTGTAGTAGCTGTCCAGATAGCGCTCGCCACTGTCGCAGAGGATCGTGACGATCGAACCCGACTCGCCGGCAGCGTGCATCGCGCGCGCCAGGTGCAGCGCGCCGATGAAGTTGGTTCCGGTCGAACCACCGCAGCGCCGTCCCAGCACACCGTAAAGGTACCGGATTGCCGCCAGCGAGGCGATGTCGGGGATCTTGATCATCGCATCGATCACGCTGGGCATGAACGAGCTCTCGACGCGCGGCCGTCCGACGCCTTCGATCCTCGAACCCGTTTCCAGGCGCAGGCTGCGGTCGCCGCTCGCGTAGGCGTCGAAGAACACCGAGTTCTCGGGGTCGGTCGCGCAAACCCGCGTGTCGAAGCAGCGATAGCGGATGAATCGCCCGATCGTTGCGGTCGTTCCGCCGGTGCCGCAGCTGCACACCACCCACGTCGGCACCGGATGCGGTTCCTGCGCCATCTGCAGGAAGATCGATTCGGCGATGTTGTTGTTGCTGCGCCAGTCGGTGGCGCGCTCCGCGTAGGTGAACTGGTCCATGTAGTGGCCACCGGTCTCGCGCGCGAGGCGTTCGGCCTCGCTGTAGACCGCGTGAGGGTGCTCGACCAGATGCATCCGCCCTCCGTAGAACTCGATCGCGCTGATCTTCTCGGGCGAAGTCGACTTCGGCATCACCGCGATGAACGGGAGTCCGATCAATCGGGCGAAATAGGCTTCGGACACCGCGGTCGACCCGGAGGACGCCTCGATCACCGGGCCGTCCTCGCGCAACCATCCGTTGCACAGCGCGTACAGGAATAGCGAACGCGCGAGTCGATGCTTGAGGCTTCCGGTCGGATGGCTGGACTCGTCCTTCAGATACAACTGGACGCCCGGGGTCGCCGGAAGCGGCACCGGAATCAGGTGGGTGTCGGCTGAGCGATTGAAATCGGCTTCGATCGTTCGGACCGCGCGCTCCTCCCAGCTGCGATGCTTCGCCGCCTGCTCAGCGCTACGAGGTTGACCGGTATCGATCGCGCGCGACATTCAGAGCGTTTCGCAGGTCTGGCGAATCGCGCGCAGCAGGTACCAGGGCGTCTGTGTGGGAATCGTGCAACCGGGCGAGAGGATGAAGCGTTCGCGACCGATCTGCGCGACGCAATCGTGGATCTCGGCGCGCAGTTCGGGCAAGGACTTCTCGGCGATCGACGATTCGTCGATTCCTCCCATCAGAGGCTTGGACGTCATCTCGCGCAACTGCGCGAGCGACGGGTTGCCGGGCAGGCGGTCCGAGACGCTGATCGCCTCTACCGGGTAGTCGATCACGCGCGAAACGTCGAGTTGCGTGCCGTGGATGTGCAGCACACGGGTCATTCCCTGCATCGCCTCGAGCATGCGCAGCTCGAACGGGCGGAAGAATTTCTTGAACGTGGCGTCGTCGATCCCGCGCGAATTCGGCGGCTGGATCGCGCTGTTGACCGACAAGAACACCGAGTCGCACCCGGCCTTGCGCACCTCGTGCATGTACTCGACCATCGTCGAGCACACCGCGTCGAGCATCGACAGCGCTTCGCGCGGATGGGCGAAGACCAGTTTCGCCTTCGTATAGCCGACGCGGCGCATGACCTGCTGGAACGGATCGAAGGCTGTGAGCATGATCGGCATGTCCGGGCCGAATTCCGCGCGCAGCAGGCGGATGCATTTGAGCTCTTCGTGAAAGCTCGGCGCGGACATCGGCTCGCGTTCGAAGCGCAGCATGTCGGCCGGACCGGCGATCGTTTCCAGCCCCTCGGGGATCGGATAGCGGAAGTCGTTGACGATCTTGCACACGTCCCAGTCGTTGTCGCGCACATAGCGCGCGTGGCGCATCGCGTGTTCGGTGCCGCCGAGCGCGTCGCTCGCGAAGTGCGACCACGACAAGCAGGGCGGGCGGTCGACCGCGGCACCCGCGACCGCCGCCTTGAAACGCTGCATCCGGGTCATCGGCGCGGCGGCGCCAGCCTTGCCGGTACTCATTGGATCGTCGCGCCCGAGAACTTGACCACCTCGGCCCATTTCCTGATCTCGGAATCGAGATGCGAAGACAACTGCGCTGGCGTCCCGCCGAGCGGCTCGAGTCCCATCTCGATCAGTCGCTTGCGAATCGGCGGATCGTTGAGGACCTCGTTCATCGTTGCATTGAGCTTGGCGATCGTCGCCGGCGGCGTGCCTTTTGGCATCAGCATCGCGAACCAGGTCTCCGATTCGACGCCGTCCAGGCCCAGCTCACCCATCGTCGGCACGTCCGGGAGAACCGACGAGCGTTTGCCGGCAAGCAAGGCCAGCGCCTTGAGCTGCCCGGACTTGACGAAGGGCGCGGCACCGGTGACCAGGTGAAACATCACCTGTGTCTGGTTCGAGACCAGATCGGTGGTTGCCTGGCCCGCCGAGTTGTACGGGATGTGGACCATGTACGCTCCGGTCCTCTTTTTGAACAGCTCGCCGGCGAGGTGCATCGAACTGCCGTTTCCGGTCGAGCCGAAGTTCAGTTTGCCGGGTTCCTTCTTCACCTTGGCGGTGAATGCCGCGAGCGAGTCGACGCCGAGCTCCTTGTTGACGACGAGGATGTTCGGGACCGCACCGATCAGCAGCACCGGATCGAAATCGTTCTTCGGATGAAACGGCAGCTGCTTGTACAGACTGATGTTGGTCGCGAGCGTCCCGGCCCACGAGAACAGCACCGTGTAGCCGTCGGGCGCCGATTTCGCGGCCGCGGACGCGCCGATGTTCCCGTTGGCGCCGCCGCGGTTCTCGACGATGAACGACTGGCCGAGGCGCTTGGACAGCGCTTCGGCGAGCACGCGCGAGATCGGGTCGGCCGTTCCGCCACCCCCGCCCGCGGGCACGATGATGCGCACCGGCTTGGTGGGCCAGTCGGCCGCGGCGGCGGGCTGGGCCTGGATCGCGAGCGATGCCGCGCATGCGAGCGTGGCGAGCAAGGCGATGCGGCGCGACGACTTCCGGAAGATGGTCATTCTGGGCTCCTGATTTTCGATGTTCTGCCGGCCAATTGTAGCCATCTTGCGTGAAAACGGAGTAGTCGATTCTGCGAGCCAAAGGATAGAAACAGGAATAAAGAACTACTATGGAACGAATCTCATCAGTTTTCTTGTGCCGATTCGACGTTGCCTGGATCGAGTGGGCAGTTGGCGCTCTCGCCACGGAGCGCCTGATTCTCCGATCCCGGGTCCAGGAGGCTGAACCACGCGCACGCCGCGCGCGCGTGCCGACATAGGCCCCGGAAGCAACAGGTACTCCTCGCAGGCTTCGATTCGTCGGACACCGGATTTGCCCGCGCGAACGCGCGTTGGACGGACTGCCGCAGGCCGTCCTCGATCGCATGGGGCTCTAGCGACATGGGATTCGAGCGACGCGCCACGCGACGCTCCGGCAAGGAGATCGACCAAAAATCGGCACAACCGGGATCGGCACGACATTCGTTCCAGCGGGGAGTCGAATGCTATCGTTCGTTCCACGATCGGGGTGTTTTCAGCTTCGGTCGACAACCGGCCGCAAGGAGACAGGCAATGTCGAAATCGAGCAGATTTTCCGTGATCCTCTCTGCCACACTCGTCCTGGCGCTCGCGCCACTGGCGTCGCCGGCGTTCGCCCAACAAGCCGCGAAGGAGCAGGTCGTTCGGTTCGGATTGGCGTTCAACGACATCGCCACGCTCGATCCGCACGTATCGGTCGGCAGCAGCGAGACGCCGATCCTTGGGCACATCTACGAGGGCCTCGTCGAATTCCCGCACGGGCACATGGACGGCTCGGCGCTGCGTCCGGGCCTTGCCCAGCGCTGGTCGAGTTCGGCCGACAGCAAGTCCTGGACCTTCGAGTTGCGCCGTGGCGTGAAGTGGCACAAGGGATTCGGCGACTTCACGGCCGAAGACGTCAAGTACTCGATCGATCGTGTCGCTGGCAAGGAGTTCAGCTCGCCGTTTCGCCGCAGCATGGACAACGTCGATCGAGTCGAGATCGTCGATCCGTACAAGGTTCGCGTCCAGCTGAAGCAGCCGGACCCGACGTTTCCGCAACTCGTCGCCGGCTACCAGTCGGGATACGTGATGTCGAAGGCGGCGGCCGACAAGAAAGTCGACCCGAAGCTCGATCCGGTCGGAACCGGCCCCTTCGTGATGTCCGGATACAAGCCGCGCGAAAGCGTGACACTGGCGCGCAACGACACGTACTGGGGCGGCAAACCGATCGTCGAGCGGATCGTGTTCCAGTTCATGCCGGAGGCGAGCACTCGCGAACTCGCGATGCGTTCAGGAGAGGTCCACGCGATCGGCATTCACGCGAAGCAGGAAACCGTGGATCGCATGCGCGCGGGCGGCTTCAAGGTCGATCTGACGGCCCCGGCGAACATGTTCGTGCTCTACCTCAACGTCAGCAAGAAACCGCTCGATGACATTCGCGTGCGCAAGGCGCTCGCACACGCGACCGACAGGGCCAACCTGATCGCGTTCCTGGGCAAGGATCTCGCGAGCCCGGAGTACTCGGCGCTCCCGGCGGCGTACACCGGTCATGCGTCGGACATCGAGAAATACCCGCTCGACCTGGCGCGGGCGAAGGCGCTGCTCGCCGAGGCCGGCCTTCGAGACGGCTTCACGATGACGGTGAACATCAGCAACAGCAACATCTATCTGCCGCCGATGCAGGTGATTCAGGAGCAGTGGAAGAAGATCGGGGTGAACCTCGATCTGAAAGTCGTCGATCACCCGACGTATCACCGGCTGATCCGTGAGGATGCCAATCCGGTCGTGCTCTACGGCGCGTTCCGTTTCCCGATGACCGGGAAGCTCTACTTCGAGCAGTTCTACGCCGGCGCAGCATCGATCGGGACGCCGACGGCGATCACGAACTTCACCCACTACGGCGGCAAGATTCCCGGCGTGGACGAGTTCCTGTCCAAGGCTGCATACAATTCCGACGGCAACGAACAGGTTCGACTTTGGCAGGCGGCGCAGAAGCAGATCGCCAAGGATGCCATCTCGATTCCGCTGTACACGCAGTTCTACGCGATGTCGCGTTCGCCGCGCCTGGACCTCGGTCACGAACAGAAGAGCTTCAGCTTCTATCAGCTCTCGGAAAAGAGTCGACTGCTCGCGCCCTGACCACCCGAATCGGCCGATCGACCATGGTCAATTTCGTCCTCCGGCGACTGGTTTCTCTTCTGGTGATCGCGCTCGCGGTGCCGACGATCGTGTTCTTCGTGATGCGGTTGGTGCCGGCCGATCCGGCCCAGGTCGTGCTCGGGGATCAGGCGACCGCGGAATCGCTGGCGGCGTTTCGCGAACGCGCGGGGTTGAACCTGCCGCTGGCGGTCCAGTACGGACGATTCGTGGCCGGTCTGCTCAGGGGCGACCTCGGGAAGTCGCTGATCAGCGGGCAATCGATCTCGGAGCAGATCGTCGCCGTGTTCCCGTATACGGTGACGCTCGCGCTCGCGGCGTTGCTCATCGGTGCGGCGATCGGGATTCCGCTTGGAGTCGTCACCGCGGTCAGGCGCAACAGTTTCATCGACTACGGCGGTCGGGTGTTCGCGCTCCTGGGCTTCTCGTTCCCGTCGTTCTACCTCGGCGTACTGCTGCTGATGGTCTTTTCCGTGTGGCTCGGGTGGTTCCCCGTCGTGCACACCATGCGGGGATCGTCGATCGGCGAGTACCTGCACAAGCTCGCACTTCCGGCGTTCAGCCTCGGTTTCGTGCAGGCGGCCTATGTGACGCGCCTCACCCGATCGACGATGCTCGAGGTGCTCGGCCATGACTACGTCAGAACCGCGTTCTCGAAGGGGTTGACGAAACGCAAGGTCTACTTCAAGCACGCGTTGCGAAACGTGCTGATCACCGTCGTGACTTCGATGGGTGTCTATACCGGGACGATCCTTGGCGGGGCGATTCTCACCGAGACCGTGTTCAATCGGCCCGGGTTGGGCAAATTGCTGATCGGTGCCATCGCCCAGCGTGACTACAACCTGATCCAGTCGGGATTGATCGTGTTCGCGCTTGTGATCATGGTCGTCAACCTTCTGGTTGACCTGAGCTACAGCCTGCTCGACCCCAGGGTGAAGTACGAGTGAATCGATCACAGAATCCGGCCGCGGCAGCCGGAGATTCGCTCGATGACTTCGCGCCCGAGCGCTCGGGCGCTGCACTGCGGCTCTCGCTGTTGGTCGCGGATCGAGGAGCGCTCGTCGGAACGATTCTGGTTGCCCTGATTGGCCTGATCGCGCTCTTCGCGCCGTGGCTCGCGGGCGATCCGACCGCGCAGAGCATCGTCAACGCGCTCAGGCCACCGTCATCGGCGAACTGGTTCGGCACCGACGAGTTCGGCCGGGACATCCTGAGTCGGGTGATCTGGGGAACGCGTCCGGCAATGCTCGTCGGGTTGCTGTCGGTACTGGTGTCGATGGGCATCGGCATGCCGCTGGGCATGTTGGCGGGATACCGAGGGGGTTGGATCGACACGACCATTTCGGGGTTCGTGGACATCATGCTGTCGTTTCCCTCGCTCTTGCTCGCGCTGATGGTGGTCACTCTGATCGGCTCGAGCATGACCGTGCTGATCTTTGCGATCGGCGTCGCGCACGTGCCGATCTTCATCCGGCTCGCCCGCGGCTCGACGCTCGTGATTCGCGAACTCGACTACGTCGCCGCGAGCCGTTCCTTCGGGGGGCGGCAGTGGCATATCCTGCTTCGCCACATCTTCCCGAATATCGTCGGCCCGCTGATCGTCATGGCCACGCTCAGCATCGCGGGGGCGATCCGCGAGGAGGCCGCGCTCAGTTTCCTCGGGCTCGGAATACAACCGCCGCAGCCGAGCTGGGGCAATCTGATCAGGGATGGGGTTGCCGAGATCCTTCAGGCGCCTTGGCTCGCGCTGATTCCCGGTCTCGTGCTGACCGTGTCGGTGCTGGCTTTCAACATCGTCGGCGACGCCACGCGCGACATCCTCGATCCGCGCGATCTGGCGGCATCCGCTTCGCGCAAAGGGCTTTGACATGTCGGCAAACAAGAGATTTCGCGTCGCGATCGCAGGGTTCAAGCTCGAGTCGGTGACCTTCCTGCCCAATCTCACCACGCTCGCCGATTTCCAGGCGATCGAGGCATCCGGCGCCGAGGTGATCGCGCGCAATCGTGGCGCGAACACACCTACCGGTGGTTTCATTTCGGTCTGCGAACGCAACGACGTCGAGATGGTGCCGATCGTCTACACCGAAGCGGGCGCCGCGGCGTGCGCCTCGGACGAGGCGTTCGACCACTATCGTTCACGGATACTCGACGCGCTGGCGCAGGGCCACGTCGATGGTGTCCTGCTCGATCTCCATGGCGCGCTGGTCACACCGAACCGGCTGGACGCCGACGGCGACATCATCACCGCCGTTCGCAAACAGGTCGGGCCGGGCGTGCGCATCATGGTCGCGCTCGACTACCACGCAAATCTCGACGACCGAACACTCGCCGACGCGGACGCCGCGTTCGGCTACCACTTTTCGCCGCATGTCGATCAGGCGCAGACGGGCGAGCGCACGGCCGAATGTTTGATCCGGACGTTGCGAGGGGAGATCGCCCCGACCTGGGCAATCTGCAAGCCCGGTCTGATGGTGCCGAGCATCTTCAGTGCGACCGGGCTCGAACCGCTCGCGGGCGTCGTGCGCGAGTCGATCCGACGCGCCGAAACCGCGCCCGACGTCTACCTCGACATCTCGATCTTCGCGGGCTTTTCCTACGCCGACGTGCCCAACTGCGGGTTCTCGGTGCTTGCCGTGACGAACGCGAATTTGAAGAGAGCGGCCGAGCAGGCATCGGAGTTCTGCGCGATCATTCGCGACGCGCGGCGCGACTTCAGCCACGAAGACCTGGTTCACGACATCGAAGGCGGCATCGCCAAGGCGCAGGGAATTGTCGAGCAGACCCGCAGGCCCGTGGTGCTGCTCGAGCACGCGGATCGGATGGTCGACTCGACGCACGTTCTGCGTGCCATCGTCGAGCGTCGACTCGGACGCACCGCGGTTCCCTACCTCTGGGATCCGGCAGCGGTCGCCAAGGGCTTGGAAGCCGGCGAAGGCGCGCAGGTGACGCTGAGTGTTGGCGGACACTCGTCCGAGCGCGCCGGCGAACCAGTCGAGGTCAGCGGGACGATTCGTTTTGCCGGTGCGAAGGCGTATCGCGGCACGGGCGCTTTCTCGGAAGGCCGTTGGGTCGATCTGGGCGACGTGGTCGTGCTCGACACGGGGTTCGCGGTGCTGAGCCTCACGAGCAGGCCGAACGTGGCGGTTTCCGAAGACTGTTTCACGCAGTTCGGCATGGACATCAAGGACTTCGACTACGTGCTGCTGCGCTCGAAGACTCATTTCCGTGCTGCCTACACCGACATCACCGCGGCGATCGTCATCATCGACACGCCCGACTGGGGCCCGGCCAACCTGAAGTCGCTCGACTATGTCCACGTCCCGCGCGACAAGGTCTATCCGTTTTCTCCATGACGGCGACGGATTCCCCGGTTCGGGAGCCGTTGCTGTCGGTTCGGGATCTGAGCCTTTCGGTCGAGGGCAAGAAGCCTTACCGGATCGTCGACGGCGTGTCGTTTGACGTTGCACCCGGCGAGGTCGTAGGGCTGGTGGGCGAGTCGGGGTGTGGCAAGAGCGTCACCGCGCTGTCGCTGCTTCGCCTGAACAGCGCCGCCATCGCCATTTCCGGCGGTCGGATCGTTTTTGGAGGCGAGGATCTCGTCGCGTGCTCGGACGAGCGGATGCGGCGGGTGCGCGGGGCGGAGATCTCGATGATCTTCCAGGAGCCGATGACGTCGTTGAATCCCGTATTCACGATCGGCGACCAGATCGTCGAGGCGATTCGTACCCATCGCGATATCTCCGCCCGCCCGGCGCGTCAGATGGCGATCGATCTGCTCGCGGAGGTCGGCATCCCGTCGCCCGTCAAACGGATCGACGAGCATCCGCATCAGCTGTCGGGCGGCATGAGGCAACGGGCGATGATCGCGATGGCGCTCGCGTGCCGTCCGAAACTTCTGGTCGCCGACGAGCCGACGACTGCGCTCGACGTCACGATCCAGGCTCAGATCCTCGATCTGCTGCGACGGCTGCGACGCGAGTTCGGCATGGCGGTACTGATCATCACCCACGATCTGGGCGTGGTCTCCGACATCGCGGACAGTGTCGTCGTGATGTACGCGGGCAGGGTCGTCGAGCGCGCCGTCGCCGCCGACCTGTTCGATCGACCGATGCATCCCTACACCGAAGGGCTGCTCGACAGCATTCCACCGCTCGATGTCGATGTCCACCGGCTCGCCACCATCGCGGGGACGGTGCCGTTGCCGCAGCGCATGCCCTCGGGGTGCCGCTTTGCGGCGCGCTGCGCGCACATGCGCGAACCGTGTCTCTCGGTCGATCGTCAGGAGTTCGAGCCGAAACCCGGCCATCGGGTGGCCTGCATTCGTCACGCCGGGTATCGCCTGTGACCGATCGGGACGCCGTCGACGTTCAGGGCGACGAGTTCGAGCCCATCCTGGAGGTACGCGACCTCGACGTGCACTTCGCGGCCGGCGGGCACGGTGCGCCGTGGCGCAGACGGGCGACCGTGCGTGCCGTGGATGGGGTCAGTCTCACGTTGCGTGCCAATGAAACGCTGGGACTGGTCGGCGAAAGCGGTTGCGGGAAGTCGACGCTTGCTCGAGCCGTGGTGCGGTTGCTCGAGCCAACCGGCGGCAGTGTGCTGTTCGAGGGCGCGGACATCGCGACCTTGTCTCACGCGGCGCTGGACACGTTCAGGCCGAAAATCCAGATCGTGTTCCAGGACCCGGGCAGCTCGCTCAACCCCCGCATGACCATCGAGGAGGTTCTGGCCGAACCGATGAGGATTGCGCGATGGGAGAAGATCCGGATTCGACGGCGAATCGACGAACTCCTCGGTTTGGTGGGGCTCGACCCGGCGCACTTGCGGCGCTATCCGCACGAGTTCTCCGGCGGGCAAAAGCAGCGCATCGTGATCGCGCGGGCGTTGGCGCTTCACCCGAGGGTAGTTGTCTGCGACGAACCCGTATCGGCGCTCGATGTTTCGGTTCAGGCGCAGATCATCAATCTGCTCAAGGACATTCAGGAACGGCTGGGAGTCTCGTATCTGTTCGTCGCCCACGATCTGGGCGTCGTGCGACAGGTCTCGCATCGTGTCATGGTCATGTACCTGGGAAAAATCGTCGAGGAAGCGGGCAAGACCGATTTCTTCTCGCGGCCTTTGCACCCGTATTCGAAGGCGTTGCTGTCCGCGATTCCGCGCCCGCGCGGCGGTTCGGTCGGTCAGCGCATAGCGCTGGTCGGCGAATTGCCTTCGCCGATGAATCCGCCATCGGGATGCCGGTTTCGCACGCGATGCCCGATTGCGCAGTCGCGCTGCAGCGAAGAGGTTCCGGTTCTGCGGGACTTCGGCTCCGGGCATCGAGTGGCCTGCCATCTCGTCGGCGCTGACGCGGCCGGATAGGCGAAGTGCCGACGATGCCGATCGACGACCATCTGCTGGACGAAGTGCTCGGTTTGCAGGTCTTCGCGGACGATCTGTTCGCTTCTCTGCGCAGCGGCAGTGCGGATCCGGTGCGCGGCGGAGTCACCAGGGACACCTATGGTCGGGGCGAACAGTTCGCGCACGATCTTGTCGCCGGCCGTGCGCACGACATGGGCCTGTCGGTCTGGCACGACCACATGTGCAATACCTACATGGCCTGGCCGGGCACCGATCGTCGCGCTCCCGCGATCGTCGTCGGATCGCACCTCGACTCGGTTCCCGGCGGCGGGAACTTCGACGGTGCGGCAGGGGTGGTCGCGGGCCTCGTCGCCGTCGAAGCCCTGAAACGCCGGGGCCTGCGGCCTGCTCGCGATCTGGTGGTGATGGGCATCCGTGCCGAGGAAAGCGTCTGGTTCCGGTTCTCGTACATAGGGAGCCGCGGCGCGTTGGGACTGCTGGAACCGACCGCGCTCGAATCGCGTCGGATCGATACCGGCCGAACTCTGGAGGACCACCTGCTCGAGACGGGCGGTGATCCGTCGGCGGTTCGAGCAAGCAGAGCGGTCCTCAGTCGTTCCAACGTCGCTTCGTTTCTCGAAGTGCACATCGAGCAAGCACCGAGCCTCGCGCAGGCGGGCCTCCCGATCGCGGTTGGCACGGCGATTCCAGGGAATTTCCGCCATCCGGACGTCGCGATTGCCGGCGAGTACGGCCACGTGGGGCTCGCGCGCCGTTTTCGTCGCGACGCCGCGCTCGCCGGAGCCGAGATCTTCACCGAGCTCGACGCGCTTTGGGAACGATGGGACGGCAACGGGCGATCGATGGCTTTCACGATCGGCGAATTCCAGACCAATGCGAGTCGCCACGGCATGACGACCGTCCCGGGCGAGTTCCGGTTCAGCCTCGATGCGCGCGCCTACGACGAAGCCGATCTGCGTGAACTCGAAGTCGGTTTTCGCGCGATCGTGCGACAGGTCGAAAAGAAGCGGGCGGTCAAGGTCGAACTGGGGGGAAGGACGAGCGCCGAGGTCGCCAAAGCCGACGCCACGCTGATTGCGCAACTCGACGATTGCGCAAGACAACTCGGCATTGCCTCGACCCATCTGCTCAGTCCGGCATCGCACGACGCCGCGGCATTCTGCGCCGCCGGCATTCCCTACGGATTCGTGTTCATCCGAAACCCCAACGGAAGCCATCATCGCGACGAATCGATGGCGATCGAGGATTTCCTGCTCGCAACCGCCGTGCTCGCGAGACATCTGGAGACCGCGCTCGTCGCGTAGCCCCCTCCGCGCCAGCGCTGGCGCGAGCGGCGCCGATCGCAGATCGGCACGCGAACGAGTTCCGTTCGCAGCCGCTAGGACGCCGGCCCCGGTTCCTCGCGCGAGCTCGCGTCGATGTGCTCGAGCAGGGCCGCGGTGTCCAGGGTCCCGAACCCGGCGAGCCGTGCGGCGTGCAGCTGGTTGCGCACCAGCGCTCCGATCGGTGCCGGGCGGTCGAGATCGGACGCGAGCGCGAGGAAGTAGCGCAGGTCCTTGTCCATCAGTTCGAGCTGGAACTGGGGAGAGAAATCCCTGGCGTACATCTTCGGGATCTTGGTGCGCGTCAGGCGCGAGCCGGCGGCGCCCTCGCACAGGACCTCGCGCACCGCGTCGGGGTCGAGTCCGGCGGCCCGCGCCACCGCGACCGCTTCGGCGAGCGCTGCGATCATCGTCCCGGAGAGCATGTTGTTGACCAGTTTCAGCGTCGCGCCTGCGCCGCTCGTGCCGACGTGGACGATCATCCGTCCCATCGCCTCGAGAAGCTTGCGCGCCGCTTCCAGGTCGGCGGTTTCGCCGCCCACCATGAACACGAGCTCGCGGTTGCGCGCCTGGGCGATGCTCCCCGAGACCGGCGCGTCGAGGTAGCGAGATCCGCGCCGGCGCGCCTCTGCGGCGATCGCACGCGCCAACGCCGGCGTGTTCGAACTCGACCCGACGATCAGGGTTCCCGGACTCGCGCTGGCGACGACGCCGCCGGGAGCGAGCAGCATTTCGCGCGTCGCGTGGTCGTCCGAAACCATCGACACCACGAATCGCGCTCCCTGCACCGCCTCGGAGACCGTCGGGCAAACAGTCGCTCCGCGCTCGCCGAGGGCCTCGGCGCGCTGCGCGGTGCGGTTGTACACGCGCAGCGCGAATCCCGCCTCGAGCAGGTTCGCTGCCATCGGCGCGCCCATCGCGCCCAGACCGACAAAGGCCACCGTTTCGTTCATCTGGCAAGAGTACCTTCAGATCAGCGAACCGCGGTTGACCATGCCGCCGTCGATCGTCACGATCGTTCCGGTCGTGTACGAGGAGTGGTCGGAAGCGAGCAGGACGACGGTGGCCGCGATCTCCTCGACCGTCGCGGCGCGGCCGAAGGGGAAACCCCTTGCGAGTTCGGACCAGCGCTCGGCGTCGCCCAGACGGCTTGCAGCCTCCTTGCGCATCAGCCCGATCAGGCGGTCGGTCGCGACCGGGCCCGGGTTCACCCCGACGACGCGCACCCCGACGTCGGCGCTGTTGCCTCCCAGCGCGCGCGTGAACGCCATCAGCGCGGCGTTTCCCGCCGCGCCGGCGATGTAGCCGGCGTCGAGTCGTTCGCCGCCGTTGCCGAGGATGTTGACGATGACGCCGCGCCTGCGCGCTTTCATCAGCGCGAAGAACTCGCGGCACATGTTGATGTACCCGAAAACCTTCAGGTCCCACGCCTCGCGCCAGCGCGCTTCGTCGATCTCGTCGATCGAGCCGCGCGGGATCGAGCCCGCGTTGTTCACCAGGATGTCGACCTCGGCGCAGCGGCGTGCCAGATCGGCCGCCACTCCGCGTTGCGCCAGATCGGCCGCGTGCAGCGTGACGTTCGTGTCGGCGCCAGCGCGGATCCGCTCGCGCGCGGCGTCGAGGTCGGACGCGGTGCGTGCGACCAGGTGCAGATCGCACCCTTCGGCGGCGAGCATCGTCGCAATCGACAGCCCGATTCCCTTCGAGGCACCGGTGATCAGCGCGCTGCGCCCGGCGAGCTTCATGTCCATCGTCGTGTCCTTTGTTATCGTTCGTCTTCACGCGTCGTCGCGACGCGTTCGATGTGTTTCGTTTTCCCGGCCTCGCGCGGCAGCGTGCCGGGGGCGAGCCACTCGAACAGCGGGCCGATCCGCAGTCGCTGCCGGAAATGCGCCGTGAGTTCCGCGTCGAGTGCGGCGAGCTGCGCCGGATCGAGCGCGTCGTGCTCGAGGCGGATGCGCAGCGGCGGCGCAACCTTCGCCCCGGGGCCGTCGAGCACGATGCGAAACGCGCCGCTGACCCTGGGATAGAAGCGGAAGATCTCGTTGGCGATCGCCTGCGGGTAGACGTTGACGCCCTTGACGCTGAGCATGTCGTCGCTGCGACCGAGGATCGTGAAGCGGATCCCGGGCAGGCCGCAGCGGCACGGCTCGGTCCACACCTGCAGCAGATCGCCCAGCGCGTAGCGCATGAAAGGGCCGCCGCGCCAGTCGAGGAAGGTGAACACCATCTCGCCGATCGCGCCGTCGGAGAGCGCGATCGGCGCCTTGGTGACCGGGTCGAGCAGTTCGAGCAGGCAGTGGTCTTCCGAGACGAAGTGCATGCTCCGTCGCAGCCGTCGTCGACGGCGTCGCACGAGATGCCGTGAAACGCGTGGCCGCCGCCGGTGTGGTCGAACACCTTCGCGCCGAAGCCCTCGGCGAGCGCGCGGCGCACCTGCGGGTTGCTGCCGCCGCTCTCGCCGGCGCAGAAGAACCAGCGAAAGCCCAGTTCGCTCGCAGCGCGCCCGCGTAGCTTCGGCGCTTCCTCGATCAGGTACTGGCCGAACGAGGGCGTCGCGACGATCGCGTGCGGCGCGGTCAGCCGGGCGATGTCGAGCACGCGCTGCGTGCCGCCCTCGATGCCGACCGGCACGACGCAGGCGCCCAGGTGCATGATGCCCTGCGACAGCGGCAGGCCCCCGGTGAACATGCTCAGCGACAGCGCCTGGATCATCACGTGGCCCGGGCGGATGCCGGCGCGCCAGTACTTGCGCGCGTGCATCTCGTTGACGACCGCCACGTCGTGCGCGGTCAGCGTGTACAGCGTGGGCGTGCCGGTGGTCCCGGAAGTGGCGTTGATGCGGACGATCTCCTCGGGCGCGGCGCAGGCCATCAGCGCGTAGGGATTGCCGTGGCGCTCGATCGACTCCTGCTGGACGCGGCGGTGCTCGTCCTTCGTCATCGGCGCGATGCGCGTGAAATCCTCGAAGCTGCGCGATGTCCTCGGGTCTGGCGCCGATCTGCTCGAACTTGCGCGCGATGGACCGGCGAGCGCTCGTAGTTGTAGTCGAATCTGGTCGCTACAGGCGCTGCCAGCTGCAGCGCCGCAGCGCGTCGCGCGACATCGTCTCGATCGCTTCGTTCCACAGCGTGCGTCCCGGGCCGGTTGTCGCGTTCATCGCGCTTTGTCCCGCGCTTTGTCCCGCGCTTCGTCCCGCGCTTCGTCCCGCGCCTCGGGTCCGGCATCGGGCTCGCAGAGTTCGAACAGCAGCCCGGTGTGCGGATCGCGCGGCAGGAAGGCGATGCGCCCGTGCGCGCCGCGTCGCGGGAATCCCTCGGCGGGCTCGACCCCGCCGGCACGCAGCGCGCCGAGCCCCGCGTCGAGATCGTCCACCGACAGCGACAGGTGGTTGACGCCGGTCGCCGAACCCATCACCGCGCGGCCAAAACCGTTCGCCGCGATCGGTGTAGTGCAGCAACTCGACGATGATGTTCGCGGCCGCGAACTCCGCGACTTCGAGACCCGCGTCCGGGAGCGAGCGCCGGCGACAGCGGCGCTCCGGGCAACAGCTTGCGCAGACCGAGGCGATCGCCGGCTTCGAGGTCGGCCACGACGATGCCGATGTGGTCGATGCGCGGCGCGTTCATCGGCCGCGCCTCGCGGCGTCAGCCGCCGCCGTGGCCGCCTCGCGTCTGCAGCTTCGTCGATTGCGAAGGTCGACGGCGTCGATGCACAACGCCGTACTGCTCGCGCGCGGCGGCGACGCTCAGCAGCCCGTCGAGCACGTCGTCGAGCACCTGCTGGCGCGGGCGCTCAAGCGGATCGCCGTAGCCGCCGCCGCCGCCGGCGCGTTGGCGAAACACCGTGCCGCGCGGGATGCCGCGAACGATCTCCTTGGCTTTCGGGGCGCCGTACGCTGCCGTCGGGGTAGGTCAGCGCGAGTTCGTTGACGCTGCCCGGCTGCCCGCCGAACAGCCCGAAGGCGCGCGCCTCCTCCTCGACGCCGTCGCCGAACGCGATGCCGGTGACGTTCTCGCCGTCGATCACGAACTCGGTCTCGACGCCGAGCCCGCCGCGCCAGCGTCCGGCGCCGGCCGAGTCGCGCGCGTACTCGTGGCGCACGAGCCGGTGCGGATCGTGGATCTCGAACATCTCGTAGTCCTGCGCGAGGATCCCGCCGGCGCAGTTGATCAGTCCGATGTGGTCGTAGCCGTCGGCGTTCCAGGTGCGCGCCCGAGCCGCCCTTGAGCGCCAGGAACAGGATGTCGACGTAGGGGCGCGCGTGCCGCGGATCGTGGCCGGTGATCGTGAAGCCCATCATCCGGTTCCAGCCCGCGGTGACCATCTTCGGCAGCGCCTGCGCGAAGGCGCGGAAGATCGCGTCCGAGGTCGGCCCGGTGATCGAGTTGCCGAAGGTCGTCGCCGCCGGAAAGCGCGCATTCAGGAACGAGCCCTCGCGGATTGACGATCCGGATCGGCCGCAGGATGCCGGCGTTGTGCGGCACGTCGGGGTCGATCAGCATCAGGAAGGTGAGCAGCAGCGCCGACGCGGTGGCCGAGTAGGGCGCATTGACGAAGCCCGGCGTCTGCGGCGACGAGCCGCGTGAAGTCGAAGGTCAGCTCGTCGCCGGCCACCGTGACCGCGAGCTCGATCTTCATCCGCGAGCCGTCGTTGACGCCGTCGTAGAACGCCCAGCTCTCGCCGCGATAGACGCCGTCGGGGATCGCCGCGATCTCGCGCCGCACGATGCGCTCGGAGCGCGAACAGATAGTCGATGCAGGCGTCGAAGCTGCGTCGCGTCGAAGCGGCGGAACAGCTCCTGCATGCCGCGCTCGCCGACGCGCGTGGCGCCGATCTGCGCCTTGATGTCCTCCTCGACGATGCGGTAGCGGATGTTGGCGAAGATCATGCGCCAGACGTCGCGCCGCAGTTCGCCGCGTTCGTGCACCTTGATCGGCGTGATGCGCAGCGCCTCCTGCCACACCTCGCGCGCCTCCGGGTTGTAGCCGCCCGCCTGCGCGCCGCCGATGTCGGCCTGGTGTCCCTTGCAGGCGGCCCACGCGACGAGCGCGCCGTCGCGAAACACCGGCCGGAACACGGCGACGTCGTTGTTCTGGTTGCCGCCCGAGAAGACGTCGTTGTGCAGGATGACGTCGCCCTCGTGGATGTCGTCGCCGAAGAACTGCGACGATGTGCTCGCAAGCGGGCTGCAGCGCGAACGCGAGCACCGGGATGTACTCGGTCTGCTCGAGCATCTGCCCGCGCGCGTCGTACAGGCCGGTGACGAAGTCGCGCGCCTCGTTGAGGATCGGCGAACGCGTGGTGCGCAGCAGCGTCAGGCCCATCTCCTCGGTGATCGACTTCAGGCGCCGGTGCAGCACCGAGGCCTGGATCGGGTCGACCTGCGCGTCATGCGCCGCGCTGCCGGATCGACCGAGTGTCGCTCGGTTCATTGCGCAGCTCCGTGGATGGTCCTCGAGCACGCAGCCGCCGAGCGCGTCGACGGTCAGTGCGAAGCCCTCCGGCACGAAGATGGTGGTCGTCACCTTCTCGACGATCGCCGGGCCTTCGAGCCGGTTGCCGTGGCGCAGTCGTTCGCCGTCGTAGACCGGCGTGTCGCCGAAACCGCCGCGCTCGGGCTGGTAGACGCGCGCGCTGGCCCTTGAGCGCGTGTGCGGCGTCGGCACCGTCGAGCGGTTCGTGCACGCGCGGCGGCTTGTCGGTTTCGCCGATCGCCGCCAGCCGCAGGCTCACCAGTTGCACCGGCGTGCCTTCGTCGCGCAACGAGTAGCCGTAGAGCCGGTCGTGGCGGTCGTGAAACGCGCCACGGATCGTGTCCCAGTCGCCGGATTGCGACCCACTCGGCACGGGATCTCGACCGAGACCTCATGGTACTGGCCGAGATAGCGAAGGTCGAGCCACAGGGCGAAGTGCGCCGGTTCGCTGGCGCGATGCCTTCGGACTGCGAGCACCGCGCCCGCTTCAGTCGTCATCGTCGCGAGCAGCGCGAGCAGGCGAGGGCGGTCGATCGTGTCCTCGCCCAGCAGCGCCGCGTAGCTGCGCACGAAATCGTGCTTGAGGTCGGTGCGCAGCATTCCGGCCGGCGCAGAAGATCGACGCGTCGCGCGGCACGAGCGATGCGCCGGATGCCGAGTTCGCGCGCGATCATCGCCGCGTGGATCGGCGCCGGCGCCACCCGCGCAGATCGAGCGGGAACTCGCGCGGGTCCCAGCCCTTCTTGCACCGAGATCTCGCGGATCGCCGAGGCCATGTTGACGTTCATCACCTGGTACATCCCGTGCGCCGCGCGCACCGGGTCCATGCCCAGCGGCTGTGCGGCGACGCGCTCGATCGCCGCGCGCGCGGCGCCGCGCGTCGAGCCGGATCCGTCCGCCGGCGAAGTAGCTCGGCCGACAGATAGCCGAGCACCAGGTTCGCGTCGCTGCAGGTCGGCTCGCTCGCCGCCTCTGCCGTAGCAGGCCGGGCCCGGATCGGCGCCGGCGCTCTGCGGCCCCATGCGCAGCAACCCGTCGCTCGATCCAGGCGATCGAGCCGCCGCCTGCGCCGATGGTGACGATATCCATCGACGGCAGCGCCATTGCGAAGCGGTTGACCGAACCCGAAGTGGTGATCGACGGCGCGCCGTCGACGACCATCGCCGCGTCGAAGCTCGTGCCGCCCATGTCCACGGTGATGAACCGGTTGCCGCCGTAGGGTTCGATCGCCGCCAGCCCGGCACTCGGCGCGGCCGCCGGCCCCGACAGCAGGGTCGACGCGGCGAGCGCTGCCACCGCTTCGGCCGAGGCGACGCCGCCGTTGGACTGCATCACGCGAAATACCCCGGTGAAGCCGCGCCTGCGCGAGCCGGCGCTGGAGGTTCTCCATGTAGCGGCGCAGGATCGGGCCGACCACCGCGTTGAGCACGGTCGTGCTGGTGCGCTCGTAGAAGCGCACCTGCGGCAGCACCCGGTTCGACACCGACAGGTAGGCTGCGGGCAGGCGCCGCGCGACGCGCTCGGCGGCAGCCTCCTCGTGCGCCGGATTCGCGTACGCGTGCATGAAGCAGATCGCGACTGCCTCGACCTCGCTCGACTCGAGTGCATCGATCGCCGTGTCGACGTCGTCGTGCGAAAGCGCCTCGAGCTCGGATCCGTCGTGCCCGATGCGCCCGCGCACCGGCAGGCGCAGGCGCCTCGGTACCAGCGGCGCCGGCGCGCTGAACTTGTTGTCGTAGAACGACTCGCGCACGCCGCGACGCATCTGCAGCGCGTCGCGAAATCCGTGCGTCGTCAGCAATCCAGTGCGCGCGAAGCGACCGGTGAGCACCGCGTTGGTGGTCACCGTCGTGCCGTGCACGATGATCTCGACGCTTCGCAGGAACTCCAAGGGCGAGAGAGCGCAGCCCGTTGCCAGCTCCTCCAGGCCCTGCAGCACTGCGCGCGACGGGTCGTCGGGCGTGGACAGCACCTTGTGCTCCCGCGTGCCGCCATCGGGCCCGAGCAGCAGGTAGTCGGTGAAGGTGCCGCCGACGTCGATTCCGATCCTGTAGCCCATTGACCCGCCCGTGCCCGGAGTTCGCCTTCGCGCGACGATTCGCGCGCAGCTCTGGTACCAGAAAAACACTTCCAGTACCGACGGCGCAAGGGTATTCTGATGCTGATGAAAGCGCAAGCCCGCGTCGCTACGCCGACTCCGAAGCAGGAGTCGAAGCCCAAGCCGACTCCGGCGCCGACGCCGCGACAGCAACGGCTGCTCGACGATCTCGAGTCGATCTTCCTGGCCGAGGGATTTCGCGACGTGAAGATCGCCGACCTCGCGCGGCGACTGCGCTGCTCGCGCCGCAGTTTCTACGAACTCGCGCCGACCAAGGACGCGCTGTTCGTGCGCGTCCTCGATCGCTACCTGAGCGCGCTGCGCGAGCAGGGCGCGAAGGCGGCCGCCGGGCTGCCACCGGAGCGTGCATTCGAGCCCTACCTGCATCCGGCGCTGGAGGCAGCGCGCAAACTGTCGACGCGCGCGATGCGCGACATCACCGCGCACGCCCCGGCCAGCGCGCTGTGGGAGCGGCACACGCGCCAACGGATGGCCGGACTGCGTTCGTTGGTCGAGCGCTGTGTCGAGCAGGGCGTCTTTCGCGGCATCGACCCGCGACTGGTCGCCGAAGTGATGTCGGTTTCGCTGCGCAGGATCAGCGAGCCGGATTTCCTGCGTACGACGAAACTGACCTACCGCGAAGCAGTCTCCGAACTGTACGGCCTGCTGCTGCACGGGTTGGCGCACGGCCGCATACAGCCCGATCGCGGTGCCGAGGCGGGCAAGCCCGGGACGCGGTAGCGGACAAAGCGGCGGCGACGCGTGCCCGGCGCGAGCGCGCTACGGCTACGAGTCGCGGATGTCGTGGTCCTTCAGGTCGACCTCCATGAACCTGACGCGCTCGAAGGCCTCGTCGCGACGATCGTAGGGAACCATCGCGTCGATGCCGACCTTGGTGATCTTGCCTCCCTTGCCGTCGGGGTCGATCCTGACGATCGGATTCAGGATGTGGCCGTCGGAGTCGGGAAGGAGGACGAGATCGGTATCGGCGTCGAAACGCGTCGTGATCGCCCAGTCGACATCGACCGCGTCGAAGATGTCGACGTCGGTGTCGACCACGACGACTCGCTGGAGCGAGCGAAAGGCCTTGAAGGTCGCTTCGATCACCGCCGCTCCCAAGCCGCGACGCGAGTTCTCCACCTGTACCACCGCCTGGTAGAACCCGCACCCGCCCGGGGGGAGGTGCACCGCCCTGACTTGCGGAATGGCGCTGCTGACCGCGTGGTAGATCGCCGCTTCGGCGGTGAAACCGACGGCGTTCCAGACTTCGCGTCCGGAGAGCAGCGTGTGAAAGACCGGGTCGTTCCTGCGTGTGATCGCGTTGACCTTCATCACCCAGCGCTTGTCGCGACCGCCGTAGTAGCCGGTGACCTCGGCGAAAGGAGCCTCGAACTCGCGCACGCCGGGGAGGATCTCGGCTTCGATCACGAACTGCGCGTCGGCGTAGGCTGGTACGCCGCCAGTCTGCGGATGCACGAGATCGAGCGCGCGACCGAGCAGGTGGTGCGCGACGGTGTGTTTTCCGTCGCCCAGGCGTGGCAGCGTCGAGACGATCCACGGCGCCAGCCCGACGCCGTTGTTGATCGTCACCGGGAGCGACTCGCCGCGGCGCTCGGCTTCTTCGACATATTCGCCGAGATGGCGGCCGGGATCGATCAGGAAAGTGATCCGATCCGTTGCGGTCACCATCATCCGATGGATCGAGGTGTTCAGCCCACCTGTTCTCGGGTTGCGCGCGATGACCACCGAGCAGTCCAGATAGCGACCGCCGTCCTTCAGCGCGTGCACCGGAATCGGCAAGCGATCGAGGTCGACATGCGTTTCGACCACCTCGTTGGAAGGCGCCTTGCGCCGGATGCGCGGCGCGAACGCTGCCGGGTCTTTCTGCCACTGTCCGATCGCGTCGGCGATGCGAAACGGGACCTGCGTCGCGGCCACGCCGAACAGCGCGCCGACGGTTTCGCGGTTCCAGAGCAATCCGGTGAAGACCGGGAAGTCGCTGCCCTTGACGTCCTCGAACAGCACGCACTTCGTGCCTTCGAAGCGACGCGCGATCCCGGCCAGTTCGTGTTTCGGATCGACCTGCGAGCACACCCGGACCAGCTGGTGGCTGCGTTCGAGGAACGCGATGCACGTGTGCTGGTCGAACAGGCGCCTCGCGTTGCGCGGCGAGAGCTGCGCTCGCGCCGCGATCGGTTCGTCTGCGTGCTCGTCGCTCATCGGTGCTTCCTTTGCATGGTTCGCTGATCGAACTGCCCGACGATCGGCGCCGCGCGCGTGCTCAGTCGAGCAGCACCCGCGGCAGCGAAAGCACGATGTCCGGGAAGACCCACATCAGCGCGATACAGGCGAGATACGAGAGAATGAAAAACGCGACCCCTCGAAAGATCGTCTGGACCGGTATGTCCGGGGCGAGTCCGCTCACGATGAACACGTTCACGCCCACCGGTGGAGTCACCGCGCCCATCGTGGTCACGACGGTGAGCACGACCGTGTACCAGACCGGATCGTAGCCGAGCGCTGCGCCCAGCGGATAGAAGATCGGGATCGTCACGACCAGGAAACCGAGCGCGTCCATCAGCATGCCGCCGATCACGTAGATCAGCAGCACGACGAGGAGCACGACCCCGGGCAACACTGGCAGCGACACCGCCCAGTCCGCGAGTTCGAAGGGCAGGCGCGAAACGGTGAGGAAGCGCCCGAACAGCACCGCGCCGGTGATCAGCACGATGACCATCGCCGAGATGCGCAGCGTCTCGGCCACCGCCTGGACCAAGCCGCGCGCGGAGAACTTGCGCCGCACGAGCCCGATCAGCAGCGCCCCGAACGCGCCGGCCGCTCCCGCCTCGGTGGGGGTGAACCAGCCGAGATAGAGGCCGCCGATGACGAGGCCGAACAGCGCGAGCGTCTCGAGCACCCCCGAGAGCGACGCGAACTTCTCGCGCCAGCTCGTGCGCGGGCCGAGCGGCCCGAGCTCGGGACGACGCAGGCACAGAATGAAGATCGTGGCGAGAAACAGCACCGCGAGAACGATCCCCGGGACGATGCTCGCCAGGAACAGCCGCAACAGCGACTGCTCGGTCTGCACGGCGATCACGATCAGCACGACGCTCGGCGGGATCACGACCCCGAGCGTCCCGCCCACCGCGACCGCGCCCGCGCTGAGCGCCGGATGGTAGTGGTAGCGGCGCATCTCGGGCAGGGCGATCGTGCCCATCGTCGCAGTGGTCGCGGAGTTCGATCCGCAGATCGCCGAAAATCCCGCGCTCGCGGCGATGGTCGTCCCGGCGAGGCCGCCCGGAAGGCTTCCCACCCAGGTGTATGCGGCGCGATAAAGCCTCTCGGTGATCCCCGATCGGTAGGCGAACTGTCCCATCAGCACGAACAGCGGGACCACGCTCAAGCCATAGGAGGAGAACTGATCCCAGACGTTGGTCGCGAGCAGGTGAGTCGCCGCCTCGCCCGAGAGCAGATAGGCGTTGCCGAGCAGGCCGGCCGCCAGCATCGCGAAGGCGATCGGCATGTCGAGCAGCATCAGGGCGAACATCACCACGAGACCGACCACGGCGACCAGGACCGGATCCAGAGGCTTCCCCTTTGTCTCGCGCCGCGCCGCGCTTCAGCCGCCGTCGGCCGAGGCGCCGCGCAGGCCAGCGAGCGCGCGCAGCAGGTCGGCAAGCAGCGCGAGCGCCAGCCCGGCGACGCCCAGCGCGACCAGGTACACCCACGGGAAGACGATCGCCTTGAGCGTCTCGGACAGCGAGCCGGTTTCCTGCAGGACGCTGGCGTAGCGAAAGACGTAGAAAGCCACTGCGGCGAACAGCGCGAACGATGCGAGGCGGACCACCGCCTCGATCCACCTGGCGGCGCGCGGCGGCAGGTGCCGCATCGCGAGGTCGATCGACACGTGGCCGCGATGCACCTGCGTGTAGCCCAACGCCAACGCGACGGCGGCAGCGGCGAGCCATCCGATCATCTCGTAGGAGCCCGCGAGCGGGCGCCCGTAGGCGCGCAGCGCCATGTCGGCCACGGTGAGCAGCATCATCGCGACCAGCGCCAACCCGGCGAGCCAGGCGAGCGCCCGATTCGCGAGAAGGCTGATCCGTTCGACCAGGGCGACACCGGGCGGCAGTGGCGGCACCGACCGGTGCCCCGTTTCCGCCGCCGTTTCCGCCACCGGGTCGGCAGCCGGCATTCGCGGCCCTATTGCTTGGAGAACTGGTCGCGAAGCTCGCGCAGCCGCGCCAGGTACTTCTCGGCCGGCAGGCCTTTGGCGTTCATCTCCTTGACCCAGTCGACCTCGAGCGGCTTGAGTCGGGCATCCCATTGCGCGCGTTCGCCGGCGGCGACTTCCACGACCTTGAGCCCGTGCTCGGCTTTGGCCCATGCCATCGCGCCGCCGACGTTCTCCTTGTCGTGATAGTGCCCGGTCCAGACAGCCATCTCCGGGCCCAGGTCCTCGATCACCTTGCGCACGTCCGCCGGAAGCTTGGCCCAGCGCTTGGCGTCCATCACCGCGGCGAAAGTGACGACCACGGTGGGGTAGTTGGTCACGTACTTGAGCGAGCCGGCGAGCTTGAAGTCCTTGAGAACCTCGCGCGACGTCATCGTTCCGTCGATCACCCGGGTCTGCACCGCCTGCGGGACTTCGGGCATCGGCATGCCGACCGGCGCGGCGCCGAGTGCGCCGAGCACCGGCACGCCGGTACCCGCAGCGCGCAGTTTCATCCCCTTCAATTCGGCGAAGTTGCTCGCCGGAGACCTGGACTGGATGTAGCCGGGCTCGGTCGTGAACATCGCGATGACCTTGAACTCCTCGAATTCCTTCGGTTTGAACTCCTGCGTCAGCGCCCACAGCGTGCGGCTCGCGACGGTCGCGTCGCGAAAGCCCACCGGAAGCGAAACGCCCGAGGTGAGCGGAAAGCGACCGGGATCGTAGGAGGGCGCACCCAGACCGATGTCGGCGACGCCCTTCGTCACGCCGTCGTACATGTCGCGAGCCCCGAGCAGCGTGCTGGCGGGGAAGGTTTTCACCGCGACTTTTCCGCCGGTGCGTTTCGTGACCTCGTCGGCCCAGTGCGCCATCTGCTTTCCGGGAAACGACCCGGCGGGGGCGAAGAAGGCGTAGGTCAGTGTGATGTCGGCCGCGTGAACGGCGATCGGGCCGGCGAGCGCGCCGAGAGCGAGAAGCGACGACAGAGCGGACGATGCAACGGACGACGCAATGGACAGCCGCGGACGTTGGACAACGGGCATGGCTTCACCTCGACGGAAGTTTGCTGGCAGCGCGGGTTCGCGCCGGGACGATCCAGCATACCGCGTGATCGAGGCGAGCGGAACAGCACACTTGCCAGATCCAAGTTTACATAATATACATTATGCGCAGTCTTAGAAAGGCGAACGAAGCTCGCACGAACCGCGGTTTCGAGCGGCTACTTCGTCGGGCCCGTGACTATTTCGTCGGGCTCGTGACCGGCGCGGCTGGGGCCGCCCCGGGCGCCGGGACCGGAGCCTGCTTGGTTCCATAGCGGCGCAGGAACTCGCTGGCGCGCTCGACCATCCACTTCGCCTCTTCGGGCTGTCCCGCTCTCGCCAGGTACTCGGGCGCGCCGAGCCCGGAGTCGTTTTTCAGGCTGGGATCGGCGCCCGCCTCGACCAGCATCCGAGCGACCCCGGCATGGCCTTCGCGTGCCGCCATCATCAACGGTGTCGTCGCGTTCGGCGACAGCGCGTCGACATAGGCATGGCGCTCGAGCAGGAACGCGACGAGGTCGCGATGCCCGCCGGTGGCCGCATAGTGCAAAGGCGTCCAGCCCGGGTGATTGACCTCGGCGCCGCGCGCCACCAACTGGCGTGCGACGGCCAGTTCTCCGAACAGCGCGGCGTACATCAGCGCACTCTCGCCCACCGAGTTGAACACGTTCAGGTTGGTCAGCGGCGACTCGAGCAGGGCCGTAAGCGCCTTGAACGCCTTGTTCTGCGCGGCGACCACCACCGCGGGGCCGAGCTTCGGGTCGGGCGAATTCGTCCCGAGCCCGCGCAGCATCAGCAGTCGGACCTTGTCCGAATCGTTGGCCTGCACCGCTTCGAACAGGTCCTGGTATGCATCCGCCGACGCCGCCCCGGGGGTGAACGCGAAGGAGCCGGCCAGGGCGAGGAGCGCGAGCTGGCGCGCGCAGGTTGCGACGATCCCGGATCCCCTCTTTCGGGGTTGCGATGCATCTGTTCCTGATTTCATAAATTACTTTAACTACAGCCTAGAACTCTTTGAATAAACGATGAAAATTGCCAGTCGTCAGCTCCGCGATATGCGCTGGCGTCGTTCCCCGGATCTCGGACAGCTGCTCGCCGACGAAACGTACGAATCCCGGCTCGTTCGTCTTGCCACGATACGGCACCGGCGCGAGGTACGGCGCGTCGGTTTCGATCAACAGGTGCGCGTCGGGGACCTTTCTGGCAACTTCGCGCAGCGCCCCGGCGTTCTTGAAAGTGACGATGCCGGAGAACGAAATGCAAAAACCCATCTCGATCGCCGCGCTCGCCGTCTCCCAGGCCTCGGTGAAGCAATGAAGCACGCCGCCAGCGTGCTCGGCCCCTTCCTCGCGCATGATCCGGATCGTGTCCTCGGCTGCCGAGCGCGTGTGGATCACCAGCGGTTTGCCGCTGGCCCGCGCGGCGCGGATATGCGTGCGAAAGCGCTCTCGCTGCCACTCGAGGTCGCCTTCGAGCCGGTAGTAATCGAGCCCGGTTTCTCCGATCGCACGAACCCTGGGGTGATCGGCCATCGCGACCAGGCGCTCGACGTCGGGTTCTTCGTCGTCGGGATAGTCAGGGTGCACGCCCGCCGTCGCCAGCAGGCGCGGGTGCCTCTCGGCCAGCGCGAGCACCGCTGGAAATGTCTCGAGCGTCACGCTGATGCACATCGCGCCGTCGACCTGATTCTCGTCCATCCGGTCGAAGACCTGATCGATCCGGTCCGAGAAATCGGGAAAGTCGAGGTGGCAGTGCGAGTCGATGTACACGTGGATGCGAACGCGGCGCGCATCACGCGCGCGAAGCACCCGATTCTAGCCCGGTTCGCCGGGACGCGCCGCGGCCTTCGCCGGGACGCACCGCAGCCTTCGCCAGCAGGCGCCGCTGCCTTCGAAGCTACGCCCCGCGGCTTCAGATCGTCTGGGTCGCGCGGTCGGTTTTCTGCGCCGCTCCAATCAGCTTTTCGATCGTGGTGCGCGCCTGCTCGCCCGCCTCGTTCTTCGCGAACTGCACGCCGATACCCTGCGGGCGCCCGGGGACGCCGGCCGGAGTGATCCAGCAGACGCGCCCTGGAATCGGCATGCGGCTCTCTTCGTCGACCACGGTGACCATCGCGTAGACCTCGTCGCCCAGCCGTGCCGGTCGCGAGGTCGGAATGAACAGTCCGCCGCCGTCGATGAAGCGCATGTACGCGGTGGCCAGCGCGCTCTTCTCGCGAATGGTGAGCGAGAGAATGCTCGGCCTCAACCCTCCCTTCTCGCCCGCCGCGGTCGCTCCCGCGATCGACAATGCCGGCGCGGTCTGCGCGTGAGCAACGTCGGACGCCGCCCTGCCGATTACCTGCTCCATCGCCCCCTTCCTTGGGCGCCCTATTCGAAGAGCGCCCGATAACCGAGCATCGCGTCCTCGCAGAAGAGCCTGGGGTTGAGCGGATGATCGACCAGCGTCGATTGCCGTCGCAGCCACGCGTCGAATCGCGTGACACGTTCCAGCCGGGTCGAAGCCGCGAGCCGGCCCAGAGGTTCCGACTGTTCCGGAAACCCCTGAGGCGCGGCCCCCGCGGCTACGCGCCCCAGGTCCGTCACCCAGGTCTGCAGCAGCGGCAGCCAGACCCTCGCGGGCACGGCGGCCAATGCCTCTGCGGCCTGAATGACGGAAATGTCGGGATATCCGGCCCCTATCTTGACGATCAGCCGATGAACGGTCGACCGAGCCGGGTCGGCGAGCTCCAACGCACGAAACGGTGCCCCCGCGGCGGCCGCGAGCCAGGCGCCGGCATCAGCTGCCGACGCGCCGGTACGCGCGACGACCCACTGCAGCGAGGTCTCGAATGCCGGCGGCTGCACCGGAACCGAAACGCAGCGCGAACGCACGGTGGGCGCGAGTCGGTCGGGCCGGCTCGTCACCAGCACGAAAACGGTGCCCGCGCCCGGCTCTTCCAGCGTCTTGAGCAGCGCATTCGCCGCGGGAGCGTTCATCGCGTCGGCGGGGTCGATCACCACGACCCTGCGCCCTCCCCGATGCCCGCCCACCGCGAGGAACTCGGCGAGCGCCCTCACCTGCGTGATCCGGATGTCCTGGCTCGCCTTGTCCGGGCGCTCGCGACGCTCGGGGTCTTCTTCCGCGGCGTCCGGAGTGAGCAGTCTGAAGTCCGGATGGTTGCGCTGCTCGAACCAGCCGCACGCCAGGCACGAGCGGCAGGCCTGGCCGTCGGGCTTCGGCGACTCGCACAGCAGCGCGCGTGCCAGTTCGCCCGCAAGGATCGTCTTTCCCAGCCCTCCCGGACCGCTGACCAGCAGCGCGTGGGGCAGCCGCTCGCGCAGCCCGAGCAAGCGCGACAGGATCGGCACGAGCCACGGTGGCATCGGCTCGTGCGAATCGTCGGCGCTCGGCGAGGGCGACTCGGGCGCTGGCGCCAGCTTCGAGGATCGGTCCTGATAAATCATCTATAGTGTCAATATTTCAGATAGATACAATAGTTTCTTCAAGTAAATTCCTGATCTGTTCGATCGATCCCGCCGCATCGACCAGCACGAAGCGCCCGGGAGCCGCTGCGACTCGCTCACGGTACCCGTCGCGTACCCGTGCGAAGAAATCCAGATCCTCGGCCTCGAAGCGATCGGCGGCGCGCGCGCCCGCCCGCCGTCGCGCCGCCACCTCGGGGGGCAGGTCGAACAGGAAGGTGCGATCGGGCTGCAGGTCGCCGTGGACCCACTGCTCGAGCATCGCGACCCTCGAGGCAGGCAGCCCACGCCCTGCGGCCTGGTAGGCGTAGGTCGAGTCGGTGAACCGGTCGCAGACGACGATCGCGCCGCGCGCGAGCGCAGGCCGGATCAGCCGGTCGAGGTGTTCCTTTCGGGCCGCGAACATCAGCAGGGTTTCGGCCTCGATCGACATCGTCTCGGCGAGCAGCAACTCGCGCAACTTCTCGCCAAGCGGTGTGCCCCCGGGCTCGCGGGTCAGAATGACCTCGCGGCCCGACGCACCCAGCCTGTCGACCATCCAGTCGAGGTGGGTGCTCTTTCCCGCACCGTCGATTCCCTCGAAAGTGATCAGTCGTCCGTTCGACACGTCCTCTCCTGCGTTGGTGAACGGTTCATCGCCGCAACTGGTAGCGCGCGACGGCCCGGTTGTGCGCGTCCAGGCTGTCCGAGAACTCGCTGCTGCCGTCGCCGCGTGCGACGAAATAGAGTGCGCGAGTCTGCACCGGATTGAGCGTCGCCGCGATCGACGCGCGTCCGGGCAGCGCGATCGGGGTCGGCGGAAGCCCGGCCCGTGTGTAGGTGTTGTACGCGGTGTCCTCGAGCAGGTCGCGCTTGCGCAGGTTGCCGTCGAAGCCCGAGCCGAGCCCGTAGATCGTGGTCGGATCGCTCTGCAGGCGCATTCCCAGGCGCAGCCGATTGACGAACACGGCAGCGACCCGGGCACGATCCTCGGCACGCCCGGTTTCCTTTTCGACGATCGACGCCAGCACCAGCGCCTGGTACGGGTCGCCCAGCGGGAGTCCCGGCTGGCGCTCCTGCCACAGTTCGGCGAGCGTGCTCTCCTGCCGCTGGTACGACTGGCGATAGATGTCCAGATCGCTCGATCCGGGCGAGAAACGGTAAGTGCTCGGAAAGAACAGCCCCTCCGGATGCGGCTGTTTCGCGCCGATGCGCACGAGCAGTTCGCGGTCGTCCTGCCCGGCGGTGTCGTGTGACAGCTCGGGGTGGCGGTCGATCGCGAGGCGCATCTGCCGCCAAGTCCAGCCTTCGACGATCGTGACCTCGGCCATGACCACGTCGCCTCGCGCCATCCGATCGAGAAGCTCGCGAAGCGTCTGCGGCGCGTTCAGTTGATAGACCCCGGCCTTGATCGCGCGGGCGTCGCCGCGCAGCCTTGCCGCCGCCTTGAGCGCCAGGCCCGGCAGCCCGACGCCCTGTGCGCGGGCCTGCGCGGCGATCGCATCCAGCCCCATTCCGCGCTCGACCCGGATCCGCACGACCGGCGCGTCCATCGGAAGCGGGGCGACGCCGTACAGGTACCAGCCGTATGCCGCGAGGGCACCGGTGGCCAGAACCAGCAAGCCGAGCAGTGTCAGGGTACGCTTCATCATCGATCGGTCCATATAATAAGGCCCAGTCCTTCCCTGCACGCCCATGTCCAGCGCCCCCTCCGAACCCACTCCGACCGCCCCCGCCGAACCCGGTCCGGCCACCCCCTCCGAGCCCGGTCCGGTCGCCCTCGCCGCCGGAGTCACGCCCGCGTCGCTGGCGCTGCTTTTCCAGATGGATCTGGCCGACGACGCCTACGGTGCGCAGACGGTTGCAGCCGGCAAGCCCGAGAACTGGTGGCGAAATGGATTCTTCGCGCCGCTCGCCGACCAGGGCCTGCTCTCGGTGAGCGGCGACGAGGCGGCGAAATTCCTGCACGGTCAGCTCACCAACGACGTCGAGCACCTGCCAGAGGCGCAGGCGCGCTGGTTCGGCTACTGCACGGCGAAGGGCCGCATGCTGGGAACGTTCCTCGGATGGCGCGACGCGCAGGCGATCCGGCTGCTGACCGCGAGTCCGTCGCTCGATGTGCTGCGCAAACGGATCTCGATGTTCGTGCTGCGCGCGAAAGTCAAGGTTCTCGATTCGTCCCCTGGTTTCGCCGTGATCGGGCTCGGTGGCGAGGGCGCGCGTCAGGCGCTCGATTCGCTGGGTGTGCCGCCACCGGATCCGATGCACACCGCGGTTGCCGACGGGCTCACCGCGATCGGGCTGCCCTCGGTCGCGGTCGAAGGCGACGAGCTTCGCCGCTGGCTGCTGGTGGTCCCGGCCGACGCGCTCGAGCGCGTCGCCGATCCGTTGCGACGCAAGCTCACGGCGGTCGGATCGGCCGATTGGCGCTGGACCGACGTCCTGGCCGGCGTCGCGCGGATCGTCCCCGCCACGAGCGAACTGTTCGTGCCGCAGATGGTCAATTTCGAACTGGTCGGCGGGGTCAGTTTCACCAAGGGCTGCTACCCGGGGCAGGAGGTGGTCGCCCGCAGCCACTACCTCGGCAAGCTCAAGCGCCGGATGTTCGTCGGCCACCTGCTCGCCGATCCGCCCCCGCCGGCAGCGGACGTGTTCGATCTCGCCGGCGGCGAGGCCTGCGGTCAGGTCGTGATGGCGGCGCCATCGCCGATGGGCGGCGCCGACCTGCTGTTCGAGTGCAAGACCGCGTCGGCGCAGGCCGGCGGATTGCGCGTTGGCGACACCCCGATCGAGCTCGCGACGCTTCCCTACGCACTGCCGACCTGAGGCCGGGCGTCGAGCGCGGCGAGCCAGCGCTCGAGGTCTTCGTAGACCGCGGCGCGCGCCTCGGGCAGTTCGTGAAACGGCTCGTGGCGCATCTCCGGGTAGTCGTGCACGCTTAGCAGCGCGCCCGGCGCGCCCGGCGCGCCCGGTGGTCCCAGCGCTCGCGATGCGCTCGCCGCGTAGCGCCGGGCGCCCTGCGGATTCACGATCCGGTCGGCGGCCGGAACGAGCAGCAGCGTGGGCACGTCGAGTTGTGGCGCGCCTGCCAGCGCGAGCTGTCCCCAGCGCACCAGATCGCCGAACAGCCGCGCGCAGATCCTGCGGTGCACGAGCGGATCTTCGACGTACCTGCGTACCTCGGACGCGTCGCGCGACAGCTGTTCGGCGTCCAGCCCGCTATCCAGCGTGAGGGCAGGCGCGAAGCGTCCCAGCACCGTCGCCGCGGCGCGCTGCAGCGCGTTCGCGCTCGGGTCGAAGGCGGGCGCGCTGAGCAACATCGCTTCGACCCTGATCCTGCGCACGTGCACCAGCGCCGCGGCCAGCGCGCCGCCCAAACTCTGGCCCACGACGATCGGAGGTCGCGCCAGCTCGCGCGAGAAGCTCTTCGATCAGCTCGAGCGCATGTTCGAGCATCTGGTCGCGTCGCGCGACCACGCCGCGCCGCCCGGAGCTGCGGCCGTGGCCGACGTGGTCGTGCCCGCGCACATGCCAGCCCCTCGCGCAGAACCAGCGCGCGAGCGCGTCGTGGCGACCGATGTGTTCGCCCAGGCCGTGCAGCAGGTAGACGCCGCGTCCGGAGTCGGTCGCGGGTCGCCATTGGCGCACGAACAGCTCGCTCGTGTCGCGGACACTGACGTGTCCCGAGTCCTCTCGCGGCGCGTCGCCGCCTTGCCTGTTCGCCGAGTGCAACGACAACGCCATCTCCTGGTGCGGGATGCCGACTTCGTCGTAGGGTTCGCCGCGCGCCTCGAAGCCGTGGTGCCTGTAGAAATCGGCGACGTAGGTCTGCGCGCTCAGCACGACCTCGGCCTCGCCGCGCTCGCGCGCCGCCGCGACCAGCGCACCCAGGATGCGCCCGCCGATACCCGTGCGACGGTACGGCGCGAGCACCGCCATGCGCCCGATGTGCGCGTCGGGCAACAGGCGGCCCGTGCCCACCGCGTGCTCGCCGTCGTAGGCGACGCAGTGCAGGCAATGCGCGTCGGCGGCGTCCCATTCGAGCTGCGCGGGGATCCCCTGCTCGCCGACGAACACCTCGGTTCGCACCTGCGTCGCGTCCTGTCCGAGTGCCGCCCAATCGCCGCTGACCAGGCGCATCGCGCTGCTCGCGGAGCCGCTCACCGCTCGCGCCCGAACGCGGCGCGCAAGGCCGCGCAGGCCTGGGCGTGCGCCTCGCGCGCCTTCGGGACGAATCCCCCGTGTTGGAAGAACCCGTGGATCATCCCTTCGTACAGATTCACGCTGACCGGCACGCCGGCCGACTCGAGCCGCTCGGCGTACGACTTCCCCTCGTCGAGCAGCGGATCGTATTGCGCGAGCGCGATCCACGCCGGGGCGACGCGCGCCAGGCTCGGCGCCATCAGCGGAGCGAAGCGCCAGTCATCGCGGTCCGAGTCGTCGCGCAGGTAGTTCGTGAAGAACCACTCGATCAGGTCGGAGTCGAGCAGGTAGCCGTTTCGCAGCCGCTGGTGCGACTCGGTGTCCTGGCGCGTGCCGAGTCCGGGGTAGATCAGCAGTTGCAGGGCGAGCGCGAGGCCTTCATCGCGCGCGTGGATCGCGCAGGCCGCAGCGAGCGTTCCTCCCGCGCTGTCGCCGCCCACCGCGATGCGCGCGCGGTCCACCCCCAGCGCGATCGCCTCGTCGAACAGCCAGCGCATGGCGGCGAAAGCGTCGTCGGGAGCGGCCGGAAACCGATGCTCGGGAGCGAGCCTGTACTCGACCGAGAACACCAGGCAATCGCCGTCGGCGCACAGGACCCGGCACAGGCGATCGTGGGTATCGATCGAGCCGATCGTGTAGCCGCCGCCGTGAAAGAACAGCAAGGCCGGCATCGCTTCGGCCAGTGTGTGCTCGCGCGGCGTGTACTGGCGCACCTCGAGGCGACGGCCCGGAAGTTCGAGCGCGAGGTCGCGCACGTCGTGCAACGGGCGTTGCGCGACGTCGAGCGTGACCACGGCACGCGCATACGCGAGCCGCGCGAGCGGAGCACCCAGCATCCGGTACGGCGGCTCCGCCGCGCGCGAGGCCCAGTAGAGGATCTTCTCGATCTGCGGATCGATCGCCACGGTGCTAGCGTACGGCAATGTGGCCGATCGATCGCCGCGTCACCGGCCGGGCGCGGCGCTGAACTTCACGTCCGGCTTGAAGCTGAACGGGTCGCTCGGATTGCGTTGCGCGACGATGTCTTGCATCCGCAACTCGACACTTTGCAGGATGCGCGGGTGCGTGAGCACGTAGAAGCGGTCTTCGCGGATCGCGTCGAAGGCACGCTCGGCCACGTCCGCGGCGCTCAACTTGCCGGCGCGCACCGCCTGCTCGCCCTGGCGTTGCGCGGTCTGTTGCGACTCGGTCTGCGGCCCCTCGTTGCGCAGCCCCGCGGGCCGGTTGCGGTGCGAGTCGAAGATCGCGGTCGCGACGAAGGCCGGGCACAGCACCGACACGCCGACCTTGGCCTGCGCGACGCGAAGGTCCTGGAACAGCGTCTCGCTCGCGGCGACCACCGCGTGTTTGCTGACGTTGTAGACGCCCATCATCTGCGGCGAGATCAGGCCCGCGACCGAAGCAGTGTTGACGACGTGGCATTCGCAATCCTGCGCGAGCATGATCGGCACGAAGACACGAATCCCGTGCACGACGCCCCAGAGGTTCACGCCCAGCGTCCACTGCCAGTCGGCCTCGCTGTTCTCCCAGATGAATCCGCCGGTGCCGGCGACACCGGCGTTGTTGAACACCAGGTGGATCGCTCCGAAACGCTCGAGCGCCGCGTCCGCCAGCGCCTCCACGTCGGCGCCGCGCGACACGTCGCAGTGTCGCGCAAGTACCTCGGCGCCATTCGCGCGAAGCTCGACGGCCACGGCCTCGAGCGCGTCGTCCTGCACGTCGGCCAGCACGAGCTTCATGCCAAGCCGCGCGCCGATGCGCGCGAACTCGCGGCCGAAGCCGCTGCCCGCCCCGGTGATCACCGCAACCTTGCCCGAGAAGTCTTTCATCGTCACCCTTTTCGCTCGCCGCTCAGGCGAGCCTGACCAGTTGCTTGCCGAAGTTGCGTCCCTTGAGCAATCCGAGGAAGGCCTGCGGCGCGGACTCGATGCCCTCGGCGATCGACTCGCGGTACTTCATCTCGCCGCCGGCGACCAGCGCGCCGAGTTCGGCGAGCGCCTGCGGCCAGATGTCCAGGTGCTCGGACACGATGAAACCCCGCAGCCTGAGCCGGTTGACCAGTATCGACCGGAAGTTGTTGACCGGCATCGGCACGCCGTTGTATCCGGAGATCAGCCCGCAGACCGCGATTCGTCCGAACGCGTTCATCCGCGCGAGCACCGCGTCGAGCACCGCGCCGCCGACGTTCTCGTAGTAGCCGTCGATTCCATCGGGTGTCGCCGCGGCGAGATCTTCGGACAGGCGTCCCGCCTTGTAGTCGACGCAGGCGTCGAACCCGAACTCGTCGACCACGGCGTCGCACTTTTGCGCCCCTCCGGCCACGCCGACGACGCGGCAACCGGCGCGCTTGGCGAGCTGCCCGGCGACCGCTCCCACCGCGCCGCTCGCGGCCGACACGACGATCGTCTCGCCGCGCTTCGGTTCGATGATCCGGTTCACGCCGTACCAGGCCGTCACGCCGGGCATCCCGACGCATCCGAGATATGCCGAGAGCGCAACCTTCGAGACGTCGACCTTGCGCATCGTCGCCGGCGCCGAACAGCCGTACTCCTGCCAGCCGAGCATCGAGACGACGTGGTCGCCTTTCGCGAAGCCGGGCGCGCGGCTCTCGAGCACCACGCCGGCGGTCGCGCCCTGCATCACGCGCTCGAGTGCCTGCGGCGCCGCGTAGGACTTCGACTCGTCCATCCTTCCGCGCATGTAGGGGTCGAGCGACATGAACTGGTTGCGCACCAGCACCTCGCCCTCTTCGGGCTGCGGAATCGATGTGCTGAGCAGGCGGAAGTTCTCGACGCTCGCCTCGCCTCGCGGGCGGCTCGCGAGGATCCATTGTCGGTTCGTCGTCATCGTTCGCTCCTATTTCGAGTCGTCGCGAGGCGCGTTCGCAAATCGCGGTTTGACGTACTTGAAGGTACCCGACGCCGCGCGTCAGCACGCGACCCTTGTCGTCGCGCACCTCGCCTTCGCAGAAGCAAAGGTTCGCGGTGCGGTGCAGGCAGTTGCCGTGCGCGTACAGGCGCGCCCCGGTGGCCGGTTGCATGAACGTGGACTTCAACTCGACCGTGATCACGCCGTGGTCCTCGGCGCCTTCGTGGCGCGCGCGCGCGCGCCCGGCCTGCGCCATGCACACGTCGAGCAGCGTCATCAGCACGCCGCCGTGGGCCATTTCCAGCGAGTTCATGTGCTCGGGACGGGTGTCGAGCACGAGCACCGCGCCCGCGTGGCCCGACTCGGCGAGGCGAACGCCGAGGTGCCGCAGGAACGGGATGTGATCGAGCGTGCCGGGGTTCGCGGCCACTCAGATCACCGCGCTCGCGCCGCCGTCGACCGCGAGGATCTGCCCGGTGATGTGTCGACCGGCATCCGAGCACAGTAGCAGCGCCGCGCCCTTGAGGTCCTCCTCGCCGCCGACGCGCCCGAGCGGAACGCCCTCGGTGAGCTTGTCGCCGTACTGCTCGATCACTCCCTGCGCCATCTTCGAGCGGAAGAACCCTGGTGCGAGCGCATTGACGGTGATCCCCTTCTCGCCCCACTCGGCCGCGAGCGTCCTGGTGAAGTTCACCAGCCCGCCCTTGGTCGTGTTGTAGGCCAGCGTCTTCATCGTGCCGGGCGGGTTGCCGGCCAGCCCCGCGATCGACGCCACGTTCAGGATCCGCCCGTAGCCGCGCGGAATCATCGACTTCGCGCCGACCCTCTGGCACAGCAGGAATACCGCGGTGAGGTTCAGGTTCAGCAGCTTGAACCAGGCTTCGAGCGGGTGCTCTTCGGCGGGCGCGGCCCAATTCGCGCCGGCGTTGTTCACCAGAATGTCGACCTGGCCCAGCCGCGCGATCGCTGCGTCGACGAACCCGGGCACCGCGTCGGCCTTGCCAAGATCGACCGGCATCGCGTGCGCGGTGATCCCGAGGCCCGCCAGGTGCGCGACGGCCTC
Organism: uncultured beta proteobacterium; assembly: GCA_963696745.1. Lineage (GTDB taxonomy): Bacteria > Pseudomonadota > Gammaproteobacteria > Burkholderiales > Burkholderiaceae_E > Quisquiliibacterium. The sequence continues at coordinate 332,257 of CAVOLL010000008.1, read as the reverse complement.
GTCGAGCTCGGCCGCCTTGCGTGCCGAGATCACGATTTCGGCACCCATCTCTCCCAGCGCTTCGGCGATCTGCAGGCCGAGGCCACGCGAGCCGCCCGTCACGATCGCCTTGCGCCCGCTCAGGTCGAGCAGTTTTTTCAACGACATCGTCTGACCCTCAGGCGATCTCGAACAGGCCCGCGGCGCCCATCCCGCCGCCCACGCACATCGTCACCACCGCCCATTTCGCGCCCCGGCGACGGCCTTCGATCAGCGCGTGCCCGGTGAGTCGCTGCCCGCTCACGCCGTAGGGGTGGCCGACCGCGATCGCGCCACCGTCGACGTTGAGCCGATCGTTCGGAATGCCGAGCTTGTCGCGGCAATAGATCACCTGGACGGCGAAGGCCTCGTTGAGCTCCCACAGGTCGATGTCCTCGACCTTGAGCCCGGCGCGCGCGAGCAGCTTGGGCACCGCGAACACCGGTCCGATGCCCATCTCGTCGGGCTCGCAGCCCGCGACCGCGAAGCCGCGAAAGTACCCGAGCGGCGCGAGGCCTTTCTTCTCGGCGAGCCTGGCGTCCATCACCACGCAGGCGCCGGCGCCGTCGGAGAACTGGCTCGCGTTGCCCGCCGAGATCACCCCGCCGGGCAGCGCCGAACGGATCTGCGAGACGGCCTCGAGCGTCGTGCCGGTGCGGCGCCCTTCGTCGTCCGCGAGCGTGACCTCGCGCGTGAGCATCTGCCCGGTATCGCGATCGGCAATCGCCGTGCGCACGGTGATCGGAACGATCTCGTCCCTGAATCGCCCCGCCTCGGCCGACGCACAGGCGCGTTGCTGGCTCTGCACGCCGTATTCGTCCTGCCGGTCGCGCCCGATCGCGTAGCGCTTGGCCACCGTCTCCGCGGTCTGCAGCATCGGCCAGTAGATTGCCGGCACTTTTTCCTGCAGCCGCGTGTCGGCGAGCATGTGGCGGTTCATCTCGTTCTGGACGCAGGAGATCGACTCGACCCCGCCCGCGACGTAGACGTCGGCCTCGCCGGCGATCACCCGCTGCGCCGCCATCGCGATCGTCTGCAGGCCCGACGAGCAGAAACGGTTCACCGTCGCGCCCGAGACCGTGACCGGGCAACCGGCCGCAAGCGCGATCTGTCGCGCGATGTTGGCGCCGGTGGCGCCCTCGGGGTTGGCGCATCCGATCAGCACGTCCTCGACTTCGCCAGCTTCGATTCCGGCGCGTTCGATCGCCGCGCGCACCACCGCGCCGCCCATCGTCGCGCCGTGCGTCATGTTCAACGCGCCCTTCCACGATTTCGCCAGGCCGGTTCGGGCCGTGGACACGATCACTGCTTCACGCATGGTTCGGTTCCCTTCGATTCGTTTCGTTCAGCCGCTGAAACCCTTGCCTTCGGCGGCGAGTTTCTCGAGCAGCGCAGCGGGTTTCCAGGCGTCGGGATCGCCGTTGGCGGTCGTCTTCGCCTGCGCGGCGAAATCCGACATCCGGTTGAGCACGTTGTACAGTCCGCTCATCTCGGCGTAGAGCATCGGCCCGCCGCGATGAAGCGGAAAGCCGTAGCCGCTGAGGTAGATCATGTCGATGTCCGACGCGCGTAGCGCGATTCCCTCGTCGAGGATCTTCGCGCCCTCGTTCGCGAGCGCGAACACGAGCCGGTGCACGATCTCGTCGTCGGAGATCCTGCGCGGCGTGATTCCGAGTTCCTTGCGGTGTGCCGCGATCAGATCGTCGATCACCGGGTCGGGAATCGCGTCGCGTCTGCCCGGCGCGTAACGGTAGAAGCCGGCGCCGGTCTTCTGCCCGAAGCGACCGAGCTCGCAGACCTTGTCGGCGATACGCGGGTACTTCATGTCCGGTCGCTCGACGTAGCGCCGCTTGCGGATGTACCAGCCGACGTCGTTGCCCGCGAGGTCGCTCATCCGGAACGGGCCCATCGCGAAACCGAATTTCTCGATCGCCCGGTCGATCTGCTGCGGACTCGCACCCTCCTCGAGCATGTAGCCGGCCTGGCGGCTGTACTGTTCGATCATCCGGTTGCCGATGAAGCCGTCGCACACGCCCGAGACGACGCCGATCTTCCTGATCCGCGAGGCGAGTTTCATCGTGGTCGCGAGCACGTCTTTCGCGGTCTTCTCGCCGCGAACGATCTCGAGCAGGCGCATCACGTTGGCCGGGCTGAAGAAGTGCGTGCCAATCACGTCGCCGGGACGCTTCGTGAACGAGGCGATCGTGTTCACGTCCAGCGTCGAGGTGTTGGTCGCGAGGATTGCGCCTTTCTTCATCACCTCGTCGAGCTGCCTGAACACCTGCTCCTTGACCGACATCTCCTCGAACACCGCCTCGATCACGATGTCGGCGTCCTTCAGCTCGTCGTAGGACATGGTCGGGCGGATCAGCGCCATGCGCTTGTCCACGTCCTCGGCCTTGATCCTGCCCTTTTTCGCCGAACTCTCGTAGTTGCGACGGATCGTCGCGAGTCCCTTGTCCAGCGCCTCCTGTTTTGCCTCGAGCAGCCAGACCGGGATGCCGGCGTTGGCGAAGTTCATCGCGATGCCCCCGCCCATCGTTCCCGCCCCGATCACCGCAGCCGAGGCGATCTCGCGCAGCGGTGTGTCCGGCGCGATGTCGGGGATCTTCGCCGCAGCGCGTTCGGCGAAAAACGCATGGCGCAGCGCGCGCGACTCGGGCGACTGCACCAGTTCGACGAAGCCGGCCCGCTCCACTGCGAGCCCCTGCTCGAATGGCAGCGACACGGCAGCGGCGATCGCGTCGATGCACTTGCGCGGAGCGGGGAAGTTTTTCGCCACCGCCCCAACGGTGTTGCGGGCGAACTGCAGATAGCCTTCCGCGTCCGGGTACGAGACCTTCAGGTCGCGAACCTTCGGCAGGCCCTTGCCTGCGGCCACCGCTTCGCGCGCGAATTCGATCGCCCGCGCCGCGACGTCGCCCTCGACGATCTCGTCGAACAACTTCGTTCCGGCGAACCTCTCCGACTTCACCGGTTCGCCCGAAACGATCATGTTCACCGCCATCTCCAGCGGAACCAGGCGCGGCAGGCGCTGCGTGCCGCCCGCGCCGGGTAGGATTCCCAGCTTGACCTCCGGCAGCGCGATCAGCGCGCCGGTAGCGGCGAGCCGGAAGTGACAACCGAGCGAGAGCTCGAGCCCGCCGCCCATCGCGATCGAGTGGATCGCCGCGACCACCGGCTTGGGCGACGCTTCGACTTCTCGGATCACCGTGTGCAGGTTCGGTTCGGCCAGCGCCTTCGGCGTGTTGAACTCCCGAATGTCGGCGCCACCGGAGAAGGCCCGCCCGGCGCCGGTGATCACGATCGCCTTGATCGCCGGATCGGCGTTCGCCTTGCGCAGCCCCTCCGAGAGGCCACGCCTGAGATCGGCGCCCAGGCCGTTGACCGGCGGATTGTCCATCGTGATCACGGCCACGTCGCCGTGCGACTGGTAGTTTGCTTGGCTCACTGCGTTCCTCTCATCTCGTAATCGAACGCTCGTTCGTTTTTAGCGGAAAGAAAGAAGGACAGGATCACTGTCCGACGGTGAAGTTTAACCGCTGCGCGCCGGCGCCGAGCGCGACGCCTCGGCGGGACACGGCGGGACACGGCGGGACACGGCGGGACACGGCGGGACACGGCGGGACACGGCGGGACACGGCGCGGCACGGCGCGACAGTGCGCGGCGGCTCAGACCTCGAGCCACTCGCGCCGGATCTGCGCGTTGGCGCTCAACTCGTCCGGCGTGCCTTCGAACACGATGTGTCCGTGGCCCATCACGTAGACGCGCTGCGAGATCTGCAGCGCGATCGCGAGCTTCTGCTCGACCAGCAGCACCGAGATCCCGCGGCTCTTCAGTTCGTTCAGGTAGTTGGCCACCAGCTCGACGATCTTCGGCGCGAGCCCCTCGGTGGGCTCGTCGATCATGATCAGGTCCGGATCGCCCATCAGCGTGCGGCACAGCGTGAGCATCTGCTGCTCGCCCCCCGAGAGAACTCCGGCCTGCGTGTGCTGGCGCTCCTTCAGGCGCGGGAACATCGAGTACATGTCGTCGGCCGACCAGCGCCCGGCGTTCTTGCCCTTCAGCCCGAGGATCAGGTTCTGCTCGACCGTGAGCGTGGGGAAGATGTCGCGGTTCTCGGGAACGTAACCGAGACCCTTGTGCGCGATCCGGTACGACTCCAGCCCGCGAATCTCCTCGCCCATGAAACGCACCGAACCGGTCGCGTCGACCATCCCCATGATCGCCTTGACCGTGGTCGAGCGACCGACCCCGTTGCGCCCGAGCAGGCTGACGATTTCGCCTTCGCCCACGCGCAGGTCCACTCCGTGGAGCACGTGGCTCTTGCCGTAGAAAGCGTGCAGATTCCTGACTTCGAGCATGCCTGTTCCGTTGACGGGTGCGGGGCGGCGCAGTGCCGCTTCAGTGACCCGATACCGCTTCAGTGTCCCGATACTGCGGTGCCGAGATAGGCTTCCTGCACCGCTGCGTTGCTGCGGATCGCCTCGGGCGTGTCGGTCGCGATCACCTCCCCGTAGACGACCACCGAGATCCGGTCCGCGAGATCGAACACGACGCTCATGTCGTGCTCGACCATGACCAGCGTGCGATTCTCCGTGACGCGCCGGATCAGTTCGACCGCGCGCGTCGTCTCCGAGCGGCTCATCCCGGCGGTCGGTTCGTCGAGCAGCACCACCTTCGAGCCGCTGGCGATCGTGATCCCGATCTCGAGCGCGCGTTGCTCGGCGTAGGTGAGCGACCCGGCCGGCGTGTCGCTACGGCTCGTCAGGCCGATCCGTCCCATGATGTCCTCGGCGCGGTCCTTCGCGTCGGTCAAACCGGCGAGGCGGTGCCAGAACGAGTATTTGTAGCCGAGCGAGAACAAGGTCGCGCAACGGATGTTCTCGAACACCGACAGTCGCGGGAAGATGTTGGTGATCTGGAAGCTGCGCGACAAGCCCTTGCGGTTGATCTCGAAGGGCTTGTCCCCGGTGATGTCCTCGCCGTTGAGCTCGATCTTTCCGCGCGTGGGCGTGAAGCGCCCGGAGATCAGGTTGAACAGCGTGGATTTTCCGGCGCCGTTGGGTCCGATGATCGCGTGCCGCTCGCCCGCCGGGATCGCGAGGTCGATACCGCGAATGATCTCGGTCTTGCCGAAGCTCTTGTGCACGCCAGCGAGGCGCAGCGCGGGAGCGGTCATCTGCGTCACAGCTTCGACTCGCGGGCGATCTGGTCCTCGATGCTTTCCTGCACTTCTCCCCAGGCCCGGGCGAAGCGCCTGCGCATCGCCTCGAACGACAGCGCGCCGCCGATCAGGATGCCGAGCGCCATCACCCAGTTCTCGAGCGACGCGGCGTCGATCCTGAAACCGTAGAACTTGAGCACGGTCCCGCCGCTCAGCGACAGCGTGAACTGGTAGCCGAGCTCGATCACGAGCGTCACGCCCAGCAGCAACACCAGTCCGCTGAGCAAAATGCCCAGATACGGATCGCGCAGCCTGCCGAACAACCCGTACTTGAGCACCCGCAGATTCATCAGCACCAGCGAAGCGACCCCGCCGGGGGCGAACATCACCATCAGGATGAAGAATGTGCCCAGGTACAGTTGCCAGGCGTTGGTGAACTCGGACAGGGCAACGGCGAAGATCACGAAGATCACCGCGCCCAGGATCGGGCCGAAGAAGAACAGCGAGCCGCCGATGAAGGTCGCGAGCAGCACCCCGCCGGAGCGCACCGCCGAGACGTTCTCGGCCGACACGATCTCGAACATGATCGCGGTCAGCCCGCCGGCGATCCCGGCGAAGAACGCCGACGCGATCAGCACGAAGAATCGCACGCGCTGCGTGTTGTAGCCGATGAATTCGACGCGTTCGGGGTTTTCGCGCACCGCGTTCGAAATCCGCCCCAGCGGCGTTTGCGAGAACGCGAACATCGCGATCATGCAGACGAAGCACCACGCCGCGATCAGGTAGTAGACCTGCAGCGAGCTGGCATAGGTGATGCCGAGAAACGCCTCGCCCACCACGCGGTTGGCCGTGATCCCGCCCTCGCCGCCGAAGAAATTCGGGAAACATCAGCGACGAGGCGAACACCATCTCGCCGATGCCCAGCGTGATCATCGCGAAAGGCGTGCCGGCCTTCTTGGTGGTGACGTAGCCGAAGATCACGCCGAACAGCGCGCCGAACACGCCGCCGACCAGCGGAATCAGCGAGATCGGCATCCAGATGTGCCCGGCGCTGACCCAGTTCATCGCGTGGATCGCGAAGTAGGCGCCGAGTCCCGAGTAGACGGCGTGGCCGAACGACAGCATCCCGCCCTGCCCGAGCAGCATGTTGTACGCAAGCGCGAAGATGATCAGGATCCCCATCTGCGACAGCAGCGTGAGCGCGAAGCCCTTCGTGAAGATCGCCGGCAACATCGCGAACAGCACGAGCGTGAAGCCCCAGATGAACCAGCGTCCGACGTTGATCGGCGCGAACCGCATCACCGCGGTGCCGTCGATCCGGCGAGCTGCCGGACGCCAGTTAGCCACGGCAGCCTCCGCAGCCACGGCAGCCTCGGCAGCCGCGGCGGCCCCGGCTTCCTGGGCGCGGCGGAAGTCGAGCGGCGATCATCCTTCCCTCGTTCCCATCAGTCCGCGCGGCCTGAAGATCAGCACCAGCACCAGCAACAGGTACGGCAGAACCGGCGCGAGCTGCGAGATCTTCAGCGACCAGACGCTGTACAGGAAGGTCTGTTCGCCCATCGTCACGCCGATTCGCGCGAGCGCGGACGCGATCGAGACGTCGATCGCGATCGCGTAGGTCTGCAACACGCCGATCAGCAACGACGCGACGAACGCGCCGGCGAGCGACCCCATCCCGCCCACCACGACCACCACGAAGATGATCGAGCCGACCAGCGAGGCCATCGCCGGATCGGTCACGAAGGCGTTGCCGCCGATCACGCCGGCGAGCCCGGCGAGCGCGGCGCCGCCGCCGAACACCAGCATGAACACGCGCGGCACGTTGTGCCCGAGCGCCTCGACCGTGTCGGGGTGGGTGAGCGCGGCCTGGATCACCAGGCCGATCCGGGTGCGCGTGAGCATCAGCCAGATCGAGGTCAGCATCACCAGAGCGACCAGCATCATGAATCCGCGGTAGGCCGGAAACGTGGTCGTGAAGATCTTGAACAACGGCCCGTCGAGTTCTGCCGGAACCCGGTACGGCACCGCGAGCCGTCCCCAGATCACCTGCACCACCTCGACGATGATGAACGCCAGCCCGAAGGTGAACAGCAACTCCGGGACGTGGCCGTACTTGTGCACCTTGCGCAGCCCGTAGCGCTCGATCACCGCGCCCAGCGCGCCGACGACCAGCGGCGCGACCACCAGCGCCGGCCAGAAGCCGATGAGTTCGCTGATCTGGAACGCGACGTACGCGCCGATCATGTAGAACGATGCGTGCGCGAAGTTCAGCACGCCCATCATGCTGAAGATCAGCGTCAGGCCCGACGAGAGCATGAACAGCAGCAGCCCGTAGCTCAGGCCGTTGAGCAGCGAAATGACCGCGAGTTCCAAGTGGCAGGCTCTTTCAGCGGTGCCCGGAAAGACGCCGGCACGCGGGGCCCTCGGGCCCCGGGTGCCGGCGTGTCGGCTCGATCAGCGTCGCAACGCGCCGATCAGGGGCGCGAGGGGCGCTTCATCTGGCACGACGTCGGTTGCGACGCGACGTAGGCGTCGAGCTGCGCGTCGTTGCGCCAGCCGTAGCCGGTCTTCTCGCTGTCGTACTTGACCGCCTTGCCGTCGACCTTCGCCCAGGTGGCGATCGTGACGTTCTGCTGCAGCTGGTGGTCGCTCGCGCGCATCTCGGCCTCGCCGTTGAGCGTCTGGAACTTGGCGCCCTCCATCGCGTACGCGACCTTGATCGGATCGATCGAGCCGGCCTTCTTCATGCCCTGCGCGAGCATCGTCATTCCGGAGTGCGTCTGCATCGTGTAGAAGTCGTCGTCGTGCTTCTTCTTGAACGCGTCGTAGATGTCGTTGCCCTTTCCGGCCGGGTTGTTCGGGATCCAGTTCGCGACCTGCTTCACGCGCTCGGCGCCCGAGGCGCCCATCGCGGTCGGCACGCCGGTGGTGCCGGCGTAGTAGGTGTAGAAGTCGACGTTGGCGTTGGCGTCCTTGGCGGCCTTGATCAGCAGCGCCATGTCCGAACCCCAGTTCCCGGTGATCACCGTGTCGGCGCCGGCGGCCTTGATCTTGGCGACGTAGGGAGAGAAGTCGCGCACCTGCGCGAGCGGATGGCGATCCTTGCCGACGATCTGGATGTCGGGGCGCTTGCGCTTGAGCATACTCCTCGGCGGCCTTCTCGACCGCGTGGCCGAACGAGTAGTCCTGGTTGATCAGGTAGACCTTCTTGATCTTCTGTTCCTTGGCCATATGCGCGGTGAGCGCCTCCATCTTCATGTCGGCGTTCACGTCCAGGCGGAAGTGCCAGAAGCTGCAGCGCTCGTTGGTGAGCGAAGGGTCGACCGCCGCGTAGTTCAGGTAGACGATCTCCTTGCCCGGGTTGCGTTCGTTGTGTTTGGTGATCGCGTCCGACAGCGCGATCGCCGCGCCCGAACCGGCGCCCTGGACGACGTAACGGATGCCCTGGTCGATCGCCTGCTTGATCACCGTGAGGCTTTCCTGCGGCGAGGCCTTGTTGTCGAGCGGAACGATCTCGAACCTGACGTCGCCGGCCCATTTTTCGGCGTTGGCCTTCTCGGCCATGAACTGCCAGCTGCGCAGCAGGTTCTGCCCGACCGGCGCCATCATCCCCGACAGCGGGTCGATCCAGGCGATCTTGACGGTGCCCTTCAGTTCTCCGGCAGCCGGCATCGCGGGTTTGTTCCGCTGCGCCTGCGCGGGCTGGATTGCGAACGCCGTCGCCATTGCGACGGACAGGGTCAGTGCACGAAATGCCCGCATCGAATAGTCTCCTCAGTCGTTGGATCGGGTCGCTCAAAGGGGCGCCCACTCTCGTATCGGATAATAACCGAAGAGATGCCGCGGCCCGCAAGAGCGGGTTTCACCTGATGCAGGAGGATCGATGAAGGCGTGGGTGGTACGACAATGGTGTGAGCCACAGCAGATGAGTTTCGAGGATCTGCCGCTTCCCGAGCCCGGCAAGGGCGAGGTCCGGGTCAAGGTCGCGGCGGCGGCGCTGAATTTCCTCGACACGCTGATGATCAGGGGCAAGTACCAGGTCCAGCCCGCGTTTCCGTTCACCCCCGGGGTCGAACTCTCCGGCACGGTCGACGCGGTCGGCGAAGGCTGCCGCCTCGAGCCGGGTGTCGCGGTCGCCGGCAACGTGCCCACTGGAGCTTATGCCGAGTACGCGATCGTCGCCGAGCGCAACCTCGCGCCGCTTCCGCCCGGGGTGGACATGGCGGTCGCGGCGACGATGCCGGTGGTCTACCCGACCGCGCACCTTTGCCTGCGCGACGCGGCCAACATGGCCGAAGGCGAGACGGTGCTGATCCTCGCGGCGGCGGGCGGCGTGGGCCTCGCGGCGATCCAGCTCGCCAAAGCCTGGAAAGCGGGCCGGATCATCGCCGCCGCCGGCGGCGAGGCGAAGCTCGCCACCTGTGCCGAGTTCGGGGCCGACACGCTGATCGACTACAACGACAAGGACTGGCCCGAGCAGGTCAAGGCGATCGCTCCGAAGGGGGTCGACATCGTGATCGATATGGTCGGCGGCGAGTACGCGAAACAGGGCCTGCGATTGCTGGGCTGGCGCGGGCGCTTCGTCGTCGTCGGCTTCGCCGGCGGCACGATTCCGAAGCTCGCTGCGAATCGCTTGCTGCTGAACCAGGCGCGCGCGATCGGCGTGTTCTGGGGCGCCACCGCGCTGCGCGAACCGAAGCTCGCCCAGCGGGTATTCGCCGACCTGTTCGGGATGCTCGCGAGCGCCGAGATCCGTCCGATCCTGACCGCGCGCTATCCGCTGGCCGAGGCGCCCCGGGCGATGGACGACCTCGCCGGCCGGCGCACGACCGGCAAGGTGGTGCTCATTCCGTGACGGAGCGTTCGTCGCCGCCGAAGGCGGGTACGTCGTCGTCGGAGCGGTCGTTGTCCGTGGGTTGCGCGTCGCCGCGGCTGCGCTCGTCGGCGCGGCGAAACGCGACGTAGTAGAGCAGCGGGATCACGACCAGCGTGAGCAGCGTCGAGACCGCGATGCCGAACAGCAGCGAGATCGCGAGGCCGTTGAAGATCGGGTCGTCGACGATGAACAAGCCGCCCATCATCGCGGCGACCGCGGTGAGCACGATCGGCTGCGCGCGCACCGCGGCCGATTCGACCACCGCGTCGCGCAGGGCGGCGCCCTGCGAGACGCGCAGGCGGATGAAGTCGACCAGCAGGATCGAATTGCGCACGATGATCCCGGCGAGCGCGATCATCCCGATCATCGAGGTCGCGGTGAACTGCGCGCCCATCAGCGCGTGCCCGGGAAGGATGCCGATGATCGTGAGCGGAATCGGCGCCATGATCACCAGCGGCACCAGATACGAACCGAACTGCGCGACCACGAGCAGGTAGATCAGCACGAGCCCCACCGCGTAGGCGGCGCCCATGTCGCGGAAGGTCTCGTAGGTGATCTGCCACTCGCCGTCCCACTTGATCGCTCCGCCCCGGTACGGATCGACCGGCACCGAGATGAAGTGCTCGGCGAGCGGGGATGCGCCGGGGCCGACGATCCGACCGATCGCGTCGCGCATCGCGAACATCGCGTACAACGGCGAATCGGTCGCGCCGGCCGCGTCGCCGACCACGTACTCGACCGGGAGCATGTTCTTGCGATAGCGCGGCTTGTCGCGCTCGGCCTGCACGACGTGCACGAATTCGCGCAGTTGCGCGGTGCGCCCGTCGGAGGTGCGCACCGGGAGCTTGAGAATCGTGTCGAGTTCCGCGATGTCGGCGTCGGACAGGCGCAACTGCGCCGCCGCCGGGTACTTGCTCGCGTCGCGCAGGTAGGTCACGTCCTCACCGGCGAGCGACAGCGACAGCGTCGCGACGATCTCCTGCTGCGAGACACCGGCGGCGGCCGCCTTGCGCCGATCGATCACCAGGCGCGCCTTCGGCGCCGACGCGATCAGCGTGTCGTCGGTGTCGACCACTCCGGCGGTCGCGTCGAACACCGCGCGCACCTGCGCCGCCGTGGTTTCGCGCGATCGCGCGTCGGGTCCGTAGATCTCGGCGACGATCGGCGAGAGCACCGGCGGGCCCGGCGGAACTTCGACCACCTTGACCGCCGCGCCGTAGCGTGCGCCGATCGCCGCGAGCGCCGGGCGCACGCGTTGTGCGATGTCGTGGCTCTTGGCTTGCCGCTCGCCCTTGTCCACCAGGTTCACCTGCAGGTCGCCGAGTTCCGGGCTGGTGCGCAACGCGTATTGCCGAACCAAGCCGTTGAAGTTGATCGGTGCCGCCGTGCCGGCGAAGGACTGCACGCTGAGAACCTCCGGCGCACGCGCCACCTCGCGCGCAAGCTCGTCGAGCACCGCTGCGGTTTTCTCCACCGGGGTGCCCACCGGCAGGTCGACCACGACCTGGAATTCCGACTTGTTGTCGAAGGGCAGCATCTTCAGAACGACCAGCTGGGCCATCGGTAGCGCCAGCGAAGCAGCGATCAGCGCCGCCATCACGAGCCAGAGGATCAGTCGATTGCGCCCGCCGCGTCTTGCGTCGAGCAGCGGGCCGAAGATCCGGCGCGACAGCGCCAGCAAGCGCGCTTTTCCGCCCGATTTCCCGCCCGCGTTGCCGGTCGCGTGCGCGCCGTGCGCGTCGTGGCGCCCGAGCCAGCGCAACGCCATCCACGGCGTGACGACGAAGGCGATCGCGAGCGAGATCACCATGCCCAGACTCGCGTTGATCGGGATCGGCGCCATGTACGGCCCCATCAACCCGGAGACGAAGGCCATCGGCAGCAGCGCGGCGATCACGGTCAGCGTCGCAAGGATGGTCGGACCGCCGACCTCGTCGACCGCGGCCGGGATGATCCGCGCGAGCGGCGCGTCGGGCTCGAGCGCGCGATGGCGGTGGATATTCTCGACGACAACGATCGCGTCGTCGACCAGAATCCCGATCGAGAAGATCAGCGCGAACAGCGACACGCGGTTGAGCGTGAAGCCCCAGGCCCACGAGGCGAACAGCGTCGCGGTGAGTGTGAGGATCACCGCGAGACCGACGATCGCCGACTCTCGTCGCCCGAGCGCGAAGAACACGAGCGCGACCACCGACGCGGTCGCGAACAGCAGCTTCTTGATCAGCGTGCCGGCCTTGTCGCCCGCGCTCGCCCCGTAGTCGCGCGTCACTTCGACCGTGACCTCGGGCGGAATCACCGTGTTGCGCAGCGTCGCGATGCGCGCGATCGTTTCGCCGGCGACGTCGACCGCGTTCTCGCCCGGCTTCTTCGTCACCGACATCACGACGGCCGGGCGGACGTCGACGTGCGCGGTGCCCTCGGGCGAACGGTCGACGCGGGCGTGCGTCACGTAGCGGCTGGCGGTCGGAGCCCCGTCGGTGATCGCGGCGACGTCGCTCAGGTAGACCGGTTTTCCCGCGCGCACGCTGACCACCAGCGCCGCCACGTCGTCGGCACTGTGGAGGAAATCGCCGGTGACGATCTCGACGCTGGCGTTGCCGCGGATCGAGTCGCCGAGCGGGCGCCCGACGTTGGCCGCCGCGAGCACGTTGCGCAACTCGGTGAGCGTGACCGAGTAGGCGTTGAGTTTGCCGATGTCGGGTTCGACCCGAATCACCCGGCCGGGGCCGCCGATGGTCTGCACCTCGCGCACGCCGCGCACGCGTTTAAGCTCGGCTTCGAGCGCGTGCCCGACGCGCTCGAGCGCTCCGCCATCCTGCTCGCCGCCGTGCAGCGTCAGCGTGACGATCGGCACGTCGTCGATCCCCTTCGGCTTGACCACCGGTGCCAGAACGCCGAGTCCCCTCGGCAGCCAGTCCTGATTGGCCTGGAGTACGTCGTGCAGCCGCACGATCGCCTCGGTGCGCGCGATCCCCACCTCGAACTGCACCGTCACGATCGCGACGCCCGGGCGCGACACCGCGTAGGTGTGCTCGATTCCGGCGATCTGCGAGAGCACCTGCTCGGCCGGGAGCGCGACCGTCGCCTCGACGTCGGCCACCGACGCGCCAGGGTAAGCGATCACGACGTTGGCCATCGTGACGTCGATCTGCGGTTCTTCCTCGCGCGGCGTGACGAACACCGCGAACAGGCCCACGAGCAATGCGACCAGCGCGATCAGCGGCGTCAGTTGGGCGTGCTGGAAATACAGTGCAATGCGACCCGAGACGCCGAGCGCCGGCGCGCTCGCGGTCGGGCTCGCAGCCGCGCTCGATTCCCGCGGCGTGTCGGCGCCAGCGGACTCGCTCATTTGCTCGGACTCCGCGACAGGCGCGCCGCGGCGACCGGATCGAGCGCGATCCGCTCGCCCGGCGACAGGCCGGCCAGTACTTCGATCGAGTCGTTCGCCGCGCGCCCCACCCTGACCTGGCGCAGAGCGACCGTGCCTTGGGCAACGACGTAAACCGCGCGAAGGTCGCCACGCGCGACCAACGCGCTGCGCGGCACCGTCAGCCTGGCGATCGCGTCGCCACCGGGCTCGGGTGCGAGTTCGAAGCGCACCCTCGCGAAGAGCCCAGGATGCAAGCCCTGCGGACTACCCCGCAGCTCGACGCGCACGAGTTGCGTGTGCGCGACCGGATCGGCGGCCGGTACGACGACCACGCCGGTGGCGCCCGGGTTGCGCGCCTCTGGCGGCGCGTCCGGGATCTCGATCACCGGCATGGCGGTTGTCCGGATCAGACGCGCAACCTGCGCCGCGGGGACGTCGACTGCGACGCGCAGCTTTCGCGGGTCGTGCAGCAGCATCAGCGCTTTGCCCGGCATCGCAGTGTCACCGAGTTCGGTCGTCACGCTGGTGACGATGCCGTCGAACGGCGCGACGATCCTGTGGAATCCGGTCTGCGTGGCCGCCCCGGCGCGCTGTGCCTCGAGCGCGCGGACCACCTCGTCGGCCGAGCGTTTCTCCGCCTCGACGCGATCGAGCGTCGCCGGACTGAGGAATTTCTTCTCGACGAGTTGTTTCGTGCGCTCGAGCTCGCGCTGTGCCGCGATCGACTGCGCCCTCGCGCCGGCGAGCTGCGCCGCGACCGCGACTTCGTTGTGCTGTGCGGCACGCGCATCGATCCTGGCCAGTTCCTGACCCGCGCGGACCCGGTCGCCCGCGCGTGCGCCCAGGCTGATCACCCTGCCGGAGACTTGCGCGGCGATCGTGGTTTCGCGCACCGCTTCGACCCTGCCGTCCGCGGTGTAGGTGTCGCCCGTCGCGCCCGTTCCGACCGTCGCGATCTCGAGCGCTTCGCCGGCGATCGAGACGGTGTTCGAGATCGTATTCGAGACGGTGTTCGCGACCGTGCTCGCGGCGATCGCATTGGCGAAGGTCGCGGACACTATGAGCACGACCACCGCGGCGAACGCCGCAGCGAGCGCGTCGCCGAAGCGTGCTGCGAAGTGGTGCTGGTCTGCCATCGAATTCTCCAGTGTTGCGATCGGGTCGCTGCGAGGACCCGGTCGCGGTTGACTTGATAATCAATATATCACTATATAGCTATATTTGCAATTATTACCAGATCGCGGCATACTCGGCCAAAGGAAACCGAATCGAATGGACGAACTGGTACTCGAACCGCTGGCGCGCTACTTCCGTGCGCTGTCAGAGCCGCTGCGACTGCGGATTCTCGATGCGTTGCGCGAACGGCCGATGAACGTCAGCGAACTCACCGCCCTGCTCGGGTGCTCGCAGGCCAACGTATCGAAGCACCTGGCGCTGCTCGCCGAGACCGGACTGGTCGAGCGCGAAGCGCGCGGAACCGCCGCCTACTACCGCTTCGCCGATGCCGAGGTGTACGAACTCTGCGACCTGGTCTGCGGGCAGGTGGCGCGGCGCCTCGCCGGCAGCGCGAAGCTGCGGCGGATGCTCGCCGAGATGGCCGAGCGCGGCAAGGCGTCGCGCTAGCGTCCGGCTCGCGCGTCGCGCAGGGCTCAGGTGTCGGGCAGCGTGTACCCGGCGAACTGTTCGCGCAGCTTCGTCTTCAGGATCTTCCCGGTCGCTCCCAGCGGAATCGCCTCGACGAACTGCACGTCGTCTGGCGTCCACCACTTCGCGATCTTGCCTTCGTAGAAGGCGATCAGCTCTTCGCGGGTGACCTGCGCGTCGGCCTTCCTGACCACGATCAGCAACGGGCGCTCGTCCCACTTCGGATGGGCTACGCCGATCACCGCCGCGTTGGCCACCGCGGGGTGCGCGATCGCGAGGTTCTCGAGGTCGATCGTGCTGATCCATTCGCCTCCGGACTTGATCACGTCCTTGCTTCGGTCGGTGATCTGCATGTAGCCGTCGGCATCGATCGTTGCCACGTCTCCACTCGGGAACCAGGCGGTGCCGTCGGCATCGTGCTCGAGCGGGTCGCCGCCCTCGCCGCGGAAGTACTCGCGAATGACCCACGGCCCCCGCACCCAGAGGTTTCCGTAGGTCTTGCCGTCCCACGGCAGGTCGTTGCCCGCGTCGTCGACGATCTTCATGTCGACGCCGAAGATGACGTGACCCTGCTTCTCGAGCACCTTGCGCTGCGCCGCGTCGGATTGCGCCAGGTGCTTGTTCTGCAGCTTCGACAGCGTGCCCAGCGGCGACATCTCGGTCATTCCCCAGGCGTGGATCACCTCGACACCGTAGTCGTCGTTGAACGAGCGAATCATCGCCGGCGGGCAGGCCGATCCGCCGATCACGGTGCGCTTGAGAGTGGAGAACTTCAGCTTGTTCTGCCGAAGGTGCGCGAGCAGTCCGAGCCAGACCGTCGGAACCCCGGCCGAATAGGTCACGCCTTCGGCCTCGAACAACTCGTAGATCGACTTGCCGTCGAGTTGCGCACCCGGAAAGACGAGCTTCGCGCCGACCAGCGCGGCCGTGTACGGGATGCCCCACGCGTTGACGTGGAACATCGGCACCACGGGCAGGATCGAGTCGCGCGCCGAAGCGCCCATCGCGTCGGGCAGTGCCGCGGCGTACGCGTGCAGCACGGTCGAGCGGTGCGAGTACAGCGCGCCCTTCGGATTGCCGGTGGTGCCCGAGGTGTAGCAGAGCGCGACGGCCGAACGCTCGTCGAATTCGGGCCAGCGATAACCGTCCTTGCCGCGTCCGAGCAGCGTCTCGTAGGCGAGCAGCTTCGCCTTCGCCCCCGGGTTCTTCAACTCGGGTTCGGCGCCCTCCTCGCACAGTGCGACCCAGTGTTTGATGTTCGGGCACTTGTCGGCGATCGCTTCGACGATCGGCGCGAAGGTCGTGTCGAAGGCGAGGTGCGTGTCACTCGCGTGATTGACGATCCAGGCGATCTGGTCGGGGTGAAGCCTCGGGTTGATCGTGTGGATCACCGCGCCCATCCCGCCGACTCCGTAGTACAGCTCCATGTGGCGGTAACCGTTCCACGCCAGGGTCGCGATCCGGTCGCCGGTCTGCACGCCCGATCGCGTCAGCGCGTCGGAGAGCCGCGCAGCGCGGGTGTGGCAGTCGGCCCACGTGTAACGGTGAATGTCGCCCTCGACGCGCCGCGACACGATCTCGGTGTCGCCGTGGTGGCGGCTGGCGTGCTGCAGGATCGACGAGATCAGCAGCGGCATATCCATCATCAGGCCTTGCATCGTTCAGTTCTCCGCACCGGACAGTGAAGGCAGTGGTGTACCGCGCGCGACGCGCATGCGTCAAGCACCGGTACCGCACGCGACGCGCGTTCGTCGCGCGCCGGTACCGCACGCGACGCGCACACCCCCGCAACGTCAGGGTCATTGGCGCAAGCCTAGAATCCTGCGATGAACGACGCGACGAAACCGCGCACTGCGCCCGCAGGGCTGGCCGGCCTGCGCTGGGCGAACCGGTTCGCCCGGCTCGACCCGGCAATGTTCACGCGACTCGACCCGACGCCGCTCGCCGATCCCTATCTGGTCGCGGCGGACGCGTCGGCCGCCGCGCTGATCGGACTCTCGCCCGAGGCCCTCGCGCACCCAGATTTTGCGCGATTCGTCTGCGGAAACCTTCTGCCCGAGGGATGCGAACCGCTCGCCAGCGTCTATTCCGGACACCAGTTCGGCACCTGGGCCGGTCAGTTGGGCGACGGTCGCGCGATCCTCCTGGGCGACGTCGTCGGCCCCGACGGGCGGCCCTGGGAGCTGCAACTGAAGGGGTCGGGCCTGACCCCCTACTCGCGCATGGGCGACGGTCGCGCCGTCCTGCGCTCGTCGATCCGCGAATTCCTCTGCTCGGAGGCGATGCACGCGCTGGGCATTCCGACCACGCGCGCGCTTGCGGTGGGCGGATCGGACGAACCGGTCTTTCGCGAGACGATGGAGACCTCGGCGGTGGTTGTGCGGATGTCGCCGAGTTTCGTGCGCTTCGGTCACTTCGAGCACTTCTACTACGCCGGCGAGCACGCCAGGCTCGGATTGCTCGCCGATCACCTGATCGACTGGCACTTCCCGCAGCTGCGCGACGCAACGAACCGCTACGCCCGCCTTCTCGAACTGGTGTGCGCGAGCACCGCGGAGCTGATCGCACGCTGGCAGTGCGTGGGCTTCTGCCACGGGGTGATGAACACCGACAACATGTCGATGCTCGGCCTGACGATCGACTACGGGCCCTTCGGTTTCATCGACGGATTCGACGCGAACCACGTCTGCAACCACTCCGATACGGGCGGGCGCTATGCCTACTCGATGCAGCCCGGCGTCGCCGAGTGGAACCTGTACTGCCTCGCGCAGGCGATGGTGCCGCTGCTCGATTCGTCCGAACAAGCGCACGACATCCTCGCCGGGTACCGCGCCGGTTTCTCGCGCGCGTTCAATGCCGGCCTGCGCCGCAAGCTCGGTCTGCGCGACGAGCACCCCGGGGACAAAGCGCTGTTCGACTCGCTGTTTTCGATCCTGCACCGGGGGCGGGTCGATTTCACCCGGTTCTTCCGCTTCCTGTCGCGGGTTCGCGGCGGCGACGCCGGCGGCGACACCGCCTGCCGCGACCTGTTTGCCGATCGCGCCGCCTTCGACCGATGGATCGCCGACTACCGCGCGCGGCTATCGGGTGAAGGACTCGACGACGCGCTTCGCGCGACGCAGATGAACGCGGTCAATCCGAAGTTCGTGCTGCGCAACCACCTCGCCGAAATCGCCATCCGCGCCGCCCGCGGAGACGACGAAGCCGAGCGCTTGCGCGCCGCGCCGGGTACCGCGACGGCCAGGGATGTCAGTGAATTCGATGAAGTGCGGCGCCTCGCACGGGTGCTCTCGCGCCCTTACGACGAGCAGCCCGAGCACGAGTCTTATGCGGGGGCGCCTCCCGACTGGGCGTCCGGGCTGGAAGTGAGCTGCTCTTCCTGATTCCTGCGCCTGATTCCTGCGCTTGATTCCCGCTCTTACTTCTTGACCTTCTCGAGCATGCGAAAGACGTAGCTCGGCGAGCCCTTGAACATGCGCTTGAGGATCTTGGGCAGGCAGCGGCGCTCGAGCGTGTTGCGGCGTTTGCGGTTGCGTTCGGCCATGATGGATTCTCCGGTGTCGAATATCGTTGGCTGCCTGGGCAGCCCAACCTTGGAGTGTAACCGTTTCCACATCGGATCGGTCAGGCACCGGGTTAAACTGTGCATATGAAGCTTCTGTTCGACATGCTGCCGGTGATCCTGTTCTTCGTCGCCTACAAGGTGGCCGACATCTTCGTGGCCACCGGTGTCGCGATCGTCGCCAGCGTGGTGCAGATCGTCTGGCTGCGCCTGCGCGGGCAGACCATCGACAACATGCAGTGGGTGAGCCTCGGGATCATCGTCGTGTTCGGCGGAATGACGCTGCTGTTGCACGACGAGACTTTCATCAAGTGGAAGCCCACGGTTCTCTACGCGCTGTTCTCGGTGGCGCTGCTGGTCGGGCGCTACCTGATGAAGCGCAACCTGATCGAAGCGATGATGGGCAAGCAGATCGCGCTGCCGGCCCCCGTCTGGGAGAAGCTGAACATCGCCTGGATCGGGTTCTTCCTGTTGCAGGGCGCGTTGAACATCTTCGTCGCCTACAACTTCTCCACCGATGTCTGGGTCAATTTCAAGCTGTTCGGCTCGCTCGGACTGACGCTCGGGTTCGTCGTGCTCCAGGCGCTCTACTTCAGCCGGCACATCGAGGAAGAACCGAAAACCGCGGCGCCGGCCGTGGTTGCCTCGCCACCAAACCGATCCGCCGATGCGCCCAACGATTGAGCAGATCAACGCGCGGCTTTCCGCGGCGTTTCCCGATGCCGAGTTCGAGGTGATCGACGAGAGCCACCTGCACGCGGGGCACGCCGGCGCGCAGGGCGGCGCGGGACACTACCGGGTCCGGATCGCGTCGCCGCGCTTCGAAGGCCTTGGCACGCTGGCGCGACATCGCCTCGTGTATGATTCCGTGCGCGACTGGATGCCCGACCGGATTCACGCGCTGTCGATCGACGCGCGGCTTCCCGGACGCTGAAGTCTCCTACGCCTGGACCCGCCCGATCCCCGAGCGCGCGATCAGCGCCGCTGCGGCCCTGGACTCACCCTAGAGGACCCGATTCATGATTCGATTTGCACCCCGCGCCGTTGCCTTCGCGCTCGCGCTCTCGTTTGCCGCTTCCGGCGCGGCATGGGCGCAGAACGCGGCGATGGTCAACAACAAGGCGATCCCGAAGTCCCGGGTCGACGAGTTCGTGCAGGCACTGGTTACACAGGGTCGGCCCGACACGCCCGAACTGCGCGCGGCGGTTCGCGAGGAGCTGATCGCTCGCGAGATCTTCACCCAGGAAGCCGAACGCAAGGGCCTCGCGCGCACTGCCGACGTGCAGCGCCAGCTCGACAACGCGCGCCAGCAGATCATGATCCAGGCGCTGATCCGCGACTACATGAAGGCCAATCCGATCAAGGACGACGAGGTCAAGGTCGAGTACGACAAGCTCGCCAAGCAGTCGGCCGACAAGGAGTACAAGGCGCGCCACATCCTGGTCGAGAAGGAAGAGCAGGCCAAGCAGATCATCGAACAGCTCAAGAAGGGCGCGAAGTTCGAGGAGCTCGCCAAGCAGTCCAAGGATCCGGGCTCGGCGGCCAACGGCGGTGACCTGGACTGGAACGCGTCGGGAACCTTCGTCAAGCCGTTCTCCGACGCGATGACCAAGCTGGAAAAGGGCAAGTTCACCGAAATTCCGGTGCAGACCCAGTTCGGCTGGCACGTGATTCGGCTGGACGACCTGCGCGAGACCAAAGCCCCGCCGATCGAGCAGGTCCGCCCGCAGATCCAGCAGGAGCTCGAGCGTCGTCGCGTCCAGACGCTGCAGCAGGAGCTACGCGCCAAGGCCAAAGTCCAGTAAGGGCCAAGGGCCGCGCCCGCGGCCCTATTTGACGCTCGTCTTCCAGTCGCGGAACACGTCCAGGTCGAATCCGTCCGGGTAGAACAGGTAGCCGGGCAGGTGCCCGGGCGTGTCGGTCACGCCGTACTGCCAGGTGATCTTCTTCGTGACGCGGTCGATCACGATCACGCGATGGCGAAGGTCGTCCGCGACGAGGATGTCGCCGGTGCCCGGCAGCTCGCGCGCAAGCGAGGGGTGGTCGAGCATCCCCTCGCCCGACTTCGCGTCGTACTGCCAGAGCACGCGACGCGTGACCGGATCGAAGATCACCACGCGACCGGGTTTCCAGAAGTCGGCGACGATCACGTTGCGCCCGTCGACGGTCGGAAAGGCGTCCGACGGATAACGGATGTTGGGCGCCTTCACGCTCCAGATGACCTTGCCTGCGCGCGTGATCCGGGTGATCCAGGCGTCGCGGATCTCGGACACGATGATGTCGCCGTTGTCCGTTGGCGTGGCGCCGTTCGGGTAGGCGAGCCGATTCGGCGGCGCGTGCCGGCAATCGCCCGGTTTGCCCCACTGCGTGGTGATCTCGCTCGTCGTCGGGTCGATGATCAGCACACGGCAGTTGCGGATGTCGGCGGTGAGGAAACTGGCCGTCGGCGAGAAGGTGCGCGTCGTCGGGAAAGTTCAGGTAGCCCGGCTTGGAACCCTTCTTTTCCGGAACGCCGTAGGTCCAGGTGATCTCGCGCTTCTCGTAGTCGACGATGTGTACGTCGTAGTTGTCTTCCTCGCTCACCGCGAGGCGCTTGCCGTCCTCGGAGAAGTTCACGTCTTCGTTGCCGCTGTAGATCGTGAGGTTCGGCGTCGGAAACTCCCAGACGATGCGTTTGTCCGGCGTCACCTCGATCAGCCGATTGTTGCGCCGGTCGGCGATCACGATCGGATAGGGCAGCGGCTTGCCCCAGCTCGCCACCGGCGCCTTGCGGTTGCCGGTGATCGGTGGAATCGGCGGCAGCGCGACGCCGCTCGAGACCACTCCCGCCCCTTTGGGATCGTCGAGTTTCCCGCCGACCAGGTCGGCCGGTGGCGAGGATCGGGCCGACATGCTCGCGGCGACCAGCGCGATCGCGAGAATCGCACGGCGCGCAGCCCGTACCGTTTCGAGGGATCGACGCATCCGGTCAGCGTAGCGGTGCGGCGCGCCGCTACCTTGACGGCGGGCAACGATTCGATCGCCCGGCGGCTCCCCCGGCGCACGCGCCGGACGCCGTCGCGGATCAGTCCAGATCGAGCGGAAACACCGGACGGCGCACCTTGGTGTAGTTGAGCTTGCTCAGGTCGTCCGAGGTCAGCCCCCCGCCGACGTCGACCACCAGGACCTCGCTCGCGATCGGGCCGAAGGCGGCGCGAAAGTGCTGCGCCGACTTCAGGCCGACCACCGCCTGCGCGGCCGGGTCGATCCCGGCGTGCAGGAAGAACTGCCGGTCCAGCGCCTGGAATCGCCGGCTGGCGACGACGACGCGCACGTTGCCGATCGCCAGCACCGCGCTCGGCCCCATCTCGATCGAGATGCCCTTGCCCATCGGTCCGTCGTAGACCAGTCGCCCGTCGGTGAGCCGCTCGACGCGCCCGGTGACCGCGATCGGCGCGCCGAGCGCCGGATCGACCTTTCCGCCCAGTTCGCAATCCAGCGTCGCGCCGGCGCCGGCGGCGTGGCAAGCGGCGGCCACCTGCGGGTCGTACATCGTCGCGAACACAGTGCCCGGGATATCGGCGTCGATCAGCGCGGCCAGCAGGCCGGTCGCGTCGCCGTAGCCGCCACCACCCGGGTTGTCGGCGAAATCGGCGATCACCGTCGGTTTGGCGCCCGGCGCGCGTTGCGCGATCCGCTGCATCGCCTGCTCGACGCCGATCGTCTGCACCGTCTGCTCGTGGCGTCGCTCCCAGATCGCTTTCGCGAGATCTTCGGCGACTTCGCCAAACGCGGCGTCGTCGCCGTCGCCGACGATGACCGCGCTCGGGCCGCACTGGGCGATGTCGGCCCTCGAAAAGCCGGCGTTGACGCTGTACGAGAGAATCGCCGGGTTCGCCGCCTTGGCCCGCGCCGCGAGCTCGAGCACCTCGAGCATCGGCCCCGGCGCGGTCGTGCGGCCGTGATCGAGCGCGAAGATCATCGCGCCGCGTCGCACGAAGCTTCGCGGGCGCACCTCGCCGTTCATCGTGCGCGCAAGCAGGTCGGCGGCTTCGGTCCCGACCTCGTAGAGGTCGACGTGCGGATAGGTGCGATACGAGATCAGGATGTCGGCCAGGTCGGCCATCTCGTCGGTGACGTTCGCATGCAGGTCGAGCGTGGCGGCGATCGGAACGCCGGGGCCGAGGACTTCGCGCAGCGCTGCGAGCAGCGCGCCCTCCCCGTCGTCGTGACGTTCGGCGACCATCGCGCCGTGCAGGTTCAGCAGCACGCCGTCGAAGGGTCCCGCGTCGCGCGCCGCCGCGACGATCTCGCCGCAGATCGTGCGAAACGCCTCGTCGCTCACCGGACCCGAGGGCGTCGCGTCGGCCACGATCGGTGTCGCCAGCTCCCAGCCATGGCGCCGCGCGGCGTCGAGAAACGCGCCGACCTCGGTGCGGGTGTCGGTCAGGCGCGCCGCGACCTCGGGCCCGCGGTACAGCGCGCGGGCGCGATACGCGGCCAGGTCCGCCGGCTGGCGGGAGAAAGTGTTGGTTTCGTGCTTGAAGCCGGCGACGAGGACGCGCTTGCCCATGGAGATCACCACTGGAGTTGCGAAGGCGCCGATGATGCCAGCATTCGGGCGTCAGGCGAGCGAGTGCGGGAATGCTTCAGGCGCGCGAGCGCCGCCCGGCGAAGAAGCCGCTGAGCAGCGCCCCGCAGCGTTCGGCCAGAACCCCGCTCACCACCTCGCAGTGGTGGTTCAGTCGCTCGTCGCGCATCAGGTCGACGACGCTGCCGCAGGCGCCGGTCTTCGGATCGCGCGCGCCGAAGACTAATCTGCGGATCCGCGCGTGCTGGATCGCGCCGGCGCACATCGCACAGGGTTCCAGCGTGACGTAGAGATCGCACCCGACCAGCCGATAGTTGCCCAGCGCGAGCGCGCCGGCACGTATCGCGCCGATCTCGGCGTGCGCGCTCGGGTCGTTCGTCACGATCGGCTGGTTGAATCCGCTGGCGATCAGGCGACCGTCGCGCACCAGCACCGCACCCACCGGCACTTCGCCCTGCGCGGCGGCGCGTGCGGCCTGCGCGAGGGCCATTTCCATGAACCGGATGTCGGCGTCGGTTTCGTCGGGCGTCGCGTGCGGTGTCATCGACCGCATTGTGCCCCGATCGACGATGTGCCGTGGGTGCGATCGGCGCTATCCTGAGCTCGGGGCCTTTGCACAACCAGTTCGATCGCCATCGGGGAATCCGTCATGCCCGCGCCGTCTCAGTCGAACGAGCGATCACGACCGCGTCGCGCGTCGTTGCGCGTCTCGCGCCCGGCGCGCGCCGACGCGGTTCAGGCCTACACTGAGGCAGACCCAACGGTCTGGCGGGCGAGGCGCATTCGATGAACGACGCGACACAAGCACTTCTCGATTCGGCGAAGCTTCCGGCGAGTTTCGCCTCGGTCGACGAGCTGGAGGAGTTCCTGAGCCTGCCCTCGCAGGCGCTGATCGAGGACATGGCCCGGATCGACGGCGACCTGATGATCCTGGGAGTCGGCGGCAAGATGGGGCCGACGCTGGCACGCCTTGCCAGGCGTGCGGCTCCGGGAAAACGCATCATCGGTGTCGCGCGTTTCAGCGACCCGGCCGTGCGCGCACGGCTGCACGACTGGGGGATCGAGACGATCACTGCCGACCTGCTCGATCGTCGCGCGCTCGAGGCGCTGCCGCGTCCGCACAACGTCATCTTCGCGGCCGGCCACAAGTTCGGAGCCACCGGCAATCCGCCGCTGACCTGGGCGATGAACACCTGGCTGCCCGGCGATGGTGGCCGACACCTTCGCGCGACTCGCGCATCGTCGCGTTCTCCACCGGCAACGTCTATGCGCTGAGTTCGCCGCAGCGCGGCGGCGCGACCGAGGCCACGCCGCCCGTTCCGGTGGGCGAGTACGCGCAGTCGTGTCTCGGGCGCGAACGCATGTTCGAGTACTTCTCGGGCAAACACGGCACGCCGGGGCGCATCTTTCGCCTGAACTACGCGATCGACCTGCGATACGGCGTACTGCTCGACATCGCCACGCGAGTGCGGCACGGCACGCCGATCGACCTGGCGATGGGCCACGTCAACGTCATCTGGCAAGGCGACGCCAACGCGCAGGTGCTGCGCTGCCTGCGACACTGCACGACGCCGAGCACCCCGATCAACTGCACCGGTGCGGAGGTGCTGTCGGTGCGCTGGATCGGCGAACAGTTCGGCGAACGCCTGGGCAAGCCCGCGAAATTCGTCGGGAATGAAGCCGACACGGCGCTGCTGTCCGACACAACGGTTGCGCGAGGCCTGTTCGGCGCGCCGCGTGGTGCCGCTCTCGGCGATGCTCGACTGGGTCGCGCAGTGGGTCGCCGCTGACCGCCCGACCTACAACAAGCCGACCAGGTTCGAGGTGCGCGATGGCGGCTTCTGAGTCGCTGACTCGCTCGGTGCTCGTCGTCGCCGACGTGCCTGGAGGTCTGGCGCTGTCCGACGCGGCCGGCTGGAACCAGACGGCGGACGACTGGCGGCTGTTCATCGAGCGCGGCGAGGTGCTCGGGTGCCGCAATGGCGACGGCGAGCTGGTCGCCACCGCGGCGGCGCTGCCCTATGGCGCCGAGCAGGGCTGGATCTCGATGGTGCTGGTCGATGCGCAATGGCGACATCGCGGACTCGCGACCGACCTGATGAACGATCGCATC
This sequence comes from uncultured beta proteobacterium, assembly GCA_963696745.1. Lineage (GTDB taxonomy): Bacteria > Pseudomonadota > Gammaproteobacteria > Burkholderiales > Burkholderiaceae_E > Quisquiliibacterium. The sequence goes on along the minus strand of CAVOLL010000008.1, from coordinate 306,936 downwards.
GGATGGCTGCGCGCCGCCGGCGTCGACGCCGGTCCTGGACGCGACGCCGGCCGGCGAAGCGGTGTACCGACGGCTGGGGTTTCGAGCGCGGGCTGGAGTTCGAGCGCTGGGAGGCGCCGCGACCAATGCCGCAACCATCGCAGCAACCATCGCAGCAACAACGGCCGCCACCGCCGCCGTCCGGCAACGCCTCGCGATCGCCGAATTACGTCGGTCTGCGTGCCGCGGGGCCCGACGACCTCGATCGGATCGTCGCGCTCGACCGCGCGGCAAACCTGGTCCAGCGGCGTTTCCTGTTCGAGGCCTTTCTCGCGCGCAGCGACACGCGCGCGTGGTTGACGCACGACGCGCGACGGCTTCGTTCTCGCGCGCAGCGGACGACGCGCCACGCAGATCGGTCCTCTGGTCGCCGCCGATTCCGATGCTGCGCTCGCGCTTCTCGAGGCCGCGGTGTCGTCGGCGCGCGGACCGGTGTTCCTCGACGTCGCGAAACGCCACCAGGTCCTGTTCGCCTGGCTCGATGCCAGGGGCTTTCAGCGGCAAAGGCCGTTCGCGCGCATGGCCCTCGGCGAAGCGCCGACGCTGGCCGGCACCGGGCAGCAGTTCGTGCTCGCAGGCCCCGAATTCGGCTGAGCGATGAGCGCACAGGCACCCGACTGGCGATCGGTACTGCGTGCGGGCACCGTGATCCCCGCGCATCCGCTCGCGCTCGACGCGTCGCGCGAGCTCGACGAGCGACGCCAGCAGGGCGCTGAGCCGCTACTACCTGGACGCCGGGGCGGGCGGCCTCGCAGTGGGCGTGCACACCACGCAGTTCGCGATCCGCGAGCGCGGTTTGTACGAACAGGTGCTGCGCATCTCGGCCGACACGGTGCGGGACTGGAACCCGGAGTCGGCGCCCCCGCGTGCTGGTCGCGGGTCTTTGCGGGCGCACCGAACAGGCGCTCGCCGAGGCGCGAACCGCGCGCCGCCTCGGCTACCACGCCGGGCTGCTCAGCCTCGCGGCGATGAAAGGCGCCGACGAGGACGCGTTGATCGAGCACTGCACGCGCGCTGGCCGACGAGATCGCGCTGGTGGGTTTCTACCTGCAGCCGGCGGTCGGCGGGCTGGAACTGGGCGCGCGGTTCTGGACGCGCTTCGCTGCGATCGGCAACGTGGTCGCGATCAAGGTCGCGCCGTTCAACCGCTACCGAACGCTGGACGTGATCCGCGGCGTGGTAGAGGCCGGTGCGCGAGGAGCGCATCACGCTGTACACCGGCAACGACGACCACATCGTGCTCGACCTCGTCACACCCTTCGACGTCAGGCGACGGCGATCGCACGGTGACGTGCGCTTTCGCGGCGGCCTGCTCGGCCACTGGTCGGTATGGACCGCCGCGGCCGCGCAGATTCTGGCGCGGTGCCAGGCGGCGGCGCGAAACGCCGCGCCAATCGACGCCGAACTGCTCGCGCTCGACAGCCGCGTGACCGACTGCAACAGTGCGTTCTTCGACGTGGCCAACGATTTCCGCGGCTGCATCGCAGGATGTCACGAAGTGCTGCGCCGCCAGGGCCTGCTCGAAGGGATCTGGTGCCTCGACCCCGACGAGGGCTTGAGCCCGGGTCAGGCCGCGGCAGATCGACCGGGTGTGCGCCGAACATCGCGATTTGAGCGACGATCGCTTCGTGGCGACCCATCTCGAACGCTGGTTGAGTTGAGCGGCGCATCATGAAGATCGCCGCGATCGAGGTGTTCCTGCTCGGTTTTCCGTTCAAATCGGTGTTCGTGCTCGCCGGCGGGGTGGCGGGCGACCCCCGCGCCCTGTCGCATCGGGTGCTGGTCAGGCTGGTCACCGACAGCGGTGCGGTCGGTTGGGGAGAAGCGACGCCGACGCCGCGCTGGACCTACGAGACCACCGAGACGATCGTCAGCACGCTGCGCCGGTACCTGGCGCCAGCGGTGCAAGGAGTCGAGATCTGGGACTTCGATCGACTCCACCGCGCGATGGATCGCGCCATCAGCCCCGGAGTCACGACCGGCTCGCCGCTCGCGAAGTCCGCGATCGACGTGGCGGCGCACGACGCGCTCGGGCGAGCGCTCGGCGTTCCGGTGCACCAGCTGCTCGGTGGCTGCAGGCGAACACGCTTCGACCTGATGTGGATGATCTCGGTCCAGCAACCCGACGAGGTCGAGCGCGTCGTCTCGGAAGGCCTCGCGGCCGGATATACCTGCTTCGACGTGAAGATTGGCATGCACGGCGAGCGCGGCGACCAGGAACTGGTGCGCCGTGCGCGCGATGCGATCGATGCGCGGTGGATGCAGGTCGACGCGAATCGCGGCTACCGGGTCGACGCAGCGCTGCGTCAGGCACGGCGCTTCGACGAACTCGACGTGGCGCTGTTCGAGCAGCCGCTCGACGGATTCAACCTCTCGGGCTACAGGCGTCTTTGCGCGAGCAGTCCGGTGCCGATCGGCATCGACGAGTCGCTGCGTTCGGTGGGCGACCTGCTCGAGTACGTTCGCGCCGACGCGATCTCGGTCGCGGTTGCCAAGGTGCAGCGCAACTCCGGCCTGTACCGGTCGAGGCAACTGTGCGAGGCGGCATTGGCCGCCGGGCTCGAACTGTCGCTCTCGGGCCTGACCGAGACCGATCTCGGCCTCGCCGCCGGTCTGCAGCTGGCGGCGGCGTTCGACATCAATCCGCTCGCGCTCAACGGCCCGCAATACATCGACACGCCCTTCCTGCGCGAGCGGGTGTGGCGCGGTGGCGGTCAGGTGGAGCTGCCGGGCGGTCCGGGCCTGGGAGTCGAAGTCGACGAAGACTGGGTGCGCGCCCACGCGCTGGAGTGCCTCGCGTGAAGCGGCTGCGCAGGTGGGTCGCGCATTATTTGCCCGCCGCGGGGCTGTTCGCCGTGCTGATCGCGCTCTGGCACTACTCGGTTACGTGGTTCGACATCCGCGAGTACCTGCTTCCGAGCCCCGGCCTGGTGTGGCAGGCGATGGTGGGAAACGAGATCCCATGGACGAAACACATCTGGGTCACTGGCCTGGAGATCGTCGGGGCCTTCGTCATCGCCGGCGTTGCCGGAGTCCTGCTGGGCTTGTCGATCGCCTGGTCGAACGCGATCTCTCGCGTCCTGATGCCGTTCCTGGTGTTCGTCAACACCCTGCCAAAGGTGGCGGTCGCACCGCTGTTCCTGATCTGGCTGGGCTACGGAATTCTGCCCAACATGCTGATCGGCGCGCTGATCGGGTTCTTTCCGGTGGTCATCAACACGGCGGTCGGTCTGACGCAGATCGACGAGGAACTGATCGATCTCGGCCGGGTGTTCGACGCACCGAAGTGGAAGGTGTTCGCGAAGATCCGCGTGCCCAACGCCTATCCCTACATCCTGAGCGCGCTCAAGATCACCGCCACTGCCGCGGTGGTCGGTGCGATCGTCGGTGAGTTCGTGGCGTCGCAGCGCGGTCTCGGCTACGTCATCATCACATCGCAAAGCACGATGAACACGCCGGTGGCGTTCGCCGCGCTGGTGTGGATCTCGATACTCGGTCTGGTTTTGTTCGGCCTGGTCGCGGCGTTGTCCCGCATCCTCGCGCCATGGGCCGCCGAGGTTTGAATGGGCGGGACGGTGGAGTCAAACAGGAGAGCGAAAATGAGAATGACAGCAATGAGAAAAGTGATTCGGAGCCTGGCGCGTCTGGGTGCCGTTGCGTTGTTGTGCGGCAGCGCCGCGTTCGCGCAGGCGCAGGAGAAGGAGAAGTTCACCTTCTCGCTGAACTGGTTCGCGGTGGGCGACCACGCCGCCTACTGGGTGGCGCTGGACAAAGGCTATTTCGCGCAGCGCGGCCTGGACGTGACGCTGGAGAACTCGAAGGGCTCGGGGGACTCGATCGCCAAGGTCGACACCGGGCGCGCCGACGCGGGCCTGGCCGACAGCGTCGCGGTGCTCGGTGCGCAGGCGCGCGGGGCGCGCGTGAAGATGGTCGGCATGGTGTTCGACAACACGCCGCTGAACTTCTTCAGCCGCGCCGACAAGCCGATCCTGAAACCCAAGGACCTGGAGGGCAAGACCGTCGGCGCGCCGCCCGGGGACGGGCAGCGCCAGGCGTGGCCTGCGTTCGCGAAGCTGCACAAGATCGACGAGAGCAAGGTCACCTGGGTGAACATCGAACCTTCGGCCAAGATCGCCGCCCTGGCCGAGAAGCGCGTCGACGTGGTCGCTGACTACAGCACCGGCCTGCCCTTCTACGAGAAAGCGATGGGCAAGGGCAACGCGCTGATGATGCCCTGGGCCGACACCGGTTTCGACCTCTACAGCATGTCGATCATCGCCAGCGACGCGACCATGAAGGATCGGCCCAAGGCGTTGCGCGCGTTCCTCGAAGCGGCGTACATGGGCTGGCGCGACGTGATGAACGACCCCAAGGGCGCCATCGTGATCTTCAAGAAGCATGTGCCCGAGATCGACGTGGCGATCATCGAGGCGAACATGATGCTCGGGCTCGATCTGATGCGCACGCGCCTGTTCGCCGACAAGGGAATCGGCTGGATCGACGAGAAGAAGATGTGCACGTCGACCGATATCGTGAATACGTACATGGGCGTGCCGCGAAAGCTCGATTGCAAGGCCGTCTACACGACCGAATTCCTGACCAAGGTGGCGATGCCGCTGCCGGTGAAGTAAGCGGCGGCGGCGTTTCGCGATGCTCGACACCGAAGCGGGAAACCGCAACCGCCCGACCGCTCATCGTGATCGACCGCGTCGGGATGATCTACCGGGCCGAAAGCGGCCCGGTAGAGGCGCTGCGGGAGATCTCGCTGTCGGTGCGCGAAGGAGAATTCGTCGCGCTGGTGGGCCCGAGCGGCTGCGGCAAGTCGACGCTGATGCGGATCATCGCCGGACTGCGCCGCGTCACCTCCGGAAGCGTCGAAGTCGACGGTTCACCGGTGACCGGTCCGGTGTCGCGTGTCGGCATGGTGTTTCAGGCAGCCGTTCTGCTGAAGTGGCGCACCGTGCTCGACAACGTGCTGTTGCCCGCCGAGTTGTCTGGGCTGAACCCGCGCGCGTATCGCGAGCGCGCGATGCGACTGCTCGAGCTTGTCGGCCTGGGAGAGTTCGCGGACAAGCGCCCGAGCGAACTCTCGGGTGGCATGCAGCAACGCGCCTCGCTGTGTCGCGCGCTGGTGCTCGACCCGCCGATCCTGCTGATGGACGAGCCGTTCGGCGCTCTCGACGCGATGACACGCGACGAGATGAACCTCGAGCTGCTCAGGATCTGGGGCGAACGCGCGGACGGCGCCGGGAGGAAGACGATCGTCTTCGTCACGCACTCGATCGCCGAAGCGGTCTTCCTCGCCGACAGGGTGGTGGTGATGTCGCCTCGCCCCGGGCGGGTGGCCGGAATCCACGAAGTTGCGATCGCTCGTCCGCGAACGGTCGAGACGCGCGCGTCGGCCGAGCTCGGGCGCCTGACGCTGGACATCTACGCCGAACTCACCGGAACGCTCGGAAGCTCGGACACCCGGCGGGCAAACCGGTGACGAAGGCGCCGGGTTAGCGACGATGCGCTTCGCGCTCTGCAACGAAGTGCTCGCGCCGATGGGCTTCGCGCAGCAGTGCGCGTTCGCCGCGTCGCTCGGATATACGGGGCTGGAGGTCGCACCCTTCACTCTGGGCGAGGACGCGCTCGCGATAGGCGCCGCCGCACGCGCCGCGCTGCGCCGCGAGGCCGCCGACGAGGGTGTCGCGATCTCCGGGCTGCACTGGCTGCTCGCCAAGCCCGAGGGGCTGTCGATCACCTCGGGCGACGACGCGGTGCGCCGGCGCACGCTCGAGCGCTTGCACGGGCTGATCGATCTCTGTGCCGAACTCGGCGGCGAAGTTATGGTCCACGGCTCGCCGGCGCAGCGTCGCCTTCCCCATGGCGAAGACAGCGGGCCGGCACGCCAGCGTGCGATCGACGCGCTGGCGCAAGCGGCCGAGCACGCGCAGCGCGCGGGCATCGTGTACTGCGTCGAAGCGCTCGCGCCACCCGAGGCGAACTTCATCAACAGCCTGGACGAGGCGGTAGAGATCGTGCGGATGATCGACAACCCGGCGCTGCGCACGATGCTCGATTGCTGCGCGGCCGGACGCGCGGAGACGAGCACCCCGGCCGAGCTGATCGAGCGCTGGCTGCCGGGAGGGGAGATCGCGCATGTCCAGTTGAACGACCCCAATGGCCGCGGACCCGGTCAGGGAAAGCTGCCGATGCGCCCGGTGCTCGCCGCGCTGCATCGGCTCCACTACCGGGGATGGCTGGCGGTCGAACCCTTCGAATACGTTCCCGATGGCCCCGGTTGCGCCGCGCGCGCGATCGGCTACCTGCGCGGTGCGATGGAGGACCTGTGATGCGCGCCGCACCCCGGATCAAGCTGATGGAGGTCGAGCTTTTCGAGCAGCCGTTCAGGCTGCGCCTTCCGTTTCGATTCGGCGTGATCACCGTGACCGAGGGCGTGCAGGCGATCGCCCGGGTACGGGTGCGCCTGGACGACGGCAGCGAAGGCTCGGGTTTCGCCGCCGAGGCGCTCGGCGCGAAGTGGTTCGACAAGAATCCGGCGTTGAGCGACGCGCAGAACCTGCACCAGTTGCGCAAGGCGCTCGAGCTGTGCGTCGATGCCTACCGCGCGGCGCCGCCCTCGAGCGCTTTCGAGCTGTTCGCCGAGAACTACGCGCCGCACATGGCGGCCGCCGCGGAGCTCGATCTTCCCCCGCTGGTGGCCGGCTACGGCCCCGCGATGATCGACCGTGCCGTGCTCGACGCCCTCTGCCGCATCCTGGGCATCGGTTTCGCCGAGGCGGTGCGCGCCAACCTCCCGGGAATCAAGCCTCACCGCGTCGTCCCGGATCTCGCGGGGTTCGACTTCGATGCGTTCCTCGCCTCGCTCTCGCCTTCCCCGACGATCCAGGTCAGGCACACGGTCGGGCTGGTCGACCCGATCGACGCGGGCGACCAGCCAGCGGGGACCCGCGTCGAGGACGGTCTGCCGGAAACGCTGGCCGAGGTCGTGGCCTTCTACGGCAATCGCTATTTCAAGCTCAAGCTTTGCGGGACGGCGCCCGAAGACCTCGAACGACTGCGCAGGATCGCCGGCGTGCTCGACACGATCGACGCGCCGATCCACGTCACGCTCGACGGCAACGAACAGTACGAGAATGCCGAAGCGATCGCCGATCTCTGGCAGCGCATGGTGCGCACCCCGGCGCTCGCGCGGATGTGCGCGTCGACGCTGTTCATCGAGCAGCCGATCAAGCGGCAGGTGGCCCTCGCCCGCAGCGTCGCCGCGCTTGCCTCGCACCGACCGGTGATCATCGACGAATCCGACGGCGAGCTCGACGCTTTCGTGCGCGCGCGCGAGCTCGGCTACAAGGGGGTGTCGACGAAGGTGTGCAAGGGCCTGTACAAGTCGATCGTCAACGAAGCGCGCTGCCGGTCGTGGAACGCCGACGGCGCGGGCGAGTTCTTCATGTCGGCCGAGGACCTCACGACCCAGGCCGGGGTGTCGGTGCAGCAGGATCTTGCGTTGGTGAGCCTGCTGGGCATCGAACACGTCGAGCGCAATGCGCACCATTTCATCGACGGATTCGCCGGTCGGCCGCAGCAAGAGGCGCGCGAGTTCCTGCGCGCGCATCCCGACCTGTACCACGAGCAGTCGGGGCGCGTCCGGCTGCTGATCCGCGAAGGCCGGCTGCAGATCGGGTCGCTGCAGTGCGCCGGGTTCGGCACGTCGGTCGTCCCGGATCTGTCGCACACCGCGCCGATGCCCGCCGCCGACTGGCCGACCGGTACGACTGAAACAACCGGAACGAGCGCCGCAAAGGGACACGAATGACAGAGTACGAAGAGCACGACGGTCTCGGGCTGGCCGATCTCGTCAGACGCGGCGAGGTCTCGCCGCTCGAGCTGCTCGATGCCTGCGAGCGACGATTCGAGCAGCGCAACCCTGCCCTTAACGCGATCGTGACGCCGTTGTTCGACGCTGCACGCGCAGGCATCGCCGCCAACGCCGACGCCGACGCTGCACGTGCGAGCGTCGCCGCCGACGCGCCGCGCGGTCCGTTCGCCGGCGTACCGTTCCTGGTGAAAGAACTGGTCGCGTCGGTAGCCGGCGTCGCGACGACGTCTGCGTCGCGCCTCTACGCCGACAACATCGCCGCAGGCGACAGCGAGGTCGTCGCGCGTATCAGGCGCAGCGGCGCGGTGATCGTCGGAAAGACGAATTCGTCCGAGTTCGGCCTGTCGCCGTGCACCGAGTCGCAGCTCTACGGCGTAACGCGCAACCCGTGGCGGCACGACCTCTCGCCGGGCGGATCGAGCGGCGGTTCGGCGGCCGCCGTCAGCGCCGGCATCGTCGCGCTCGCGCACGCCACCGACGGAGGAGGCTCGATCCGGATTCCCGCTTCGTGCTGCGGGCTGTTCGGGCTCAAACCGACGCGTGCGCGCATCACCGCCGGCCCCGAAGGGGGTGAAGGCCTGAGCGGGCTGGCGATGCAGCACGTGGTGAGCCGCAGCGTGCGCGACAGCGCGGCGATGCTCGACGCGACCGCGGGCCCGTCGTGCGGGGATCCGTACGTCGCGGTGCCGCCGCTGCGCCCATACCTGGACGAGGTCACGACGGAGCCGGCGCGACTGCGTATCGGATTCGCACGCACGGCGCCCAACGGTGCCGCATTGCATCATGATTGCGTCGCCGCCGTCGACGACGCGGCGCAGCTGTGCCGATCGCTCGGTCACGAGGTCGACGAAGCCTCGCCACAGTACGACGCCGCTGCGCTGAGCGGCGACTTCGGTCGCGTGTTCTCGGCGCACACGATGGCCAACGTCGCGCGCTCGACCGGCGGGCCGCTGCCCGATCGTGCGCTGCTCGAGCCGCTCACCTATGCGCTGGCCGCACGCGGAAAGGCGATCTCGGCGGCAGAGTTCATTCTCGCGGTGCACCGGTTGCATCGCCAGTCGCGAAGCATCGCGCGGTTCTTCGAGCGCTACGACCTGTGGCTCACCCCGACGCTGGCGCAACCGCCGCAGCCGGTCGGGGCCTTCGGGATCGACTCGGACGACGTCGACGCGTGGCTCGCCCGGCTCGACGCATTCCTGCCCTTCACCTACCCGTTCAACGTGACCGGCCAGCCGGCGATGTCGGTGCCGCTTTACTGGTCGGGCGAGGGGCTGCCGATCGGGTGCCAGTTCGCCGCCCGCTACGGCGACGAGGCGCTGCTGTTTCGACTGGCCGGCCAGCTCGAACGGGCGCGCCCGTGGTTCGACCGTCGACCGCGGCTGGAGTGATCCAGACGTGCGCCACCTGAAATCCCGTGTACACCACTAGAGGAGCCCCGCGATGACGCCCCAGGAGATCCTTCGCTTTGCCCCGCGCGTGCTCACGCAGGCGCAGCGCGAGCACTATTTCGAGCACGGCTACGTCTGCGTTCAAAGCCTCGTCCCCGCCACCACGTTGGCCGAACTGCGTTCGGTGACCGAGGAGTTCGTCGAGCGAAGCCGCGCGGTTGCGGTATCGGACGCGCGCTTCGACATTGGTCCGGGGCACACGCCGCAGCACCCGTTGCTGCGACGCCTGAAGAGTCCGGATGACGCGCACCCGGCCTACTGGAACTTCAGCTCCGGCCTGATGGCCGACGTCGCCGCCGATCTGGTGGGACCGAACGTGAGCTTTCACCACTCGAAGCTCAACTTCAAGTGGTTCGACGAGAGCGACACGGTGAAGTGGCATCAGGACATCCAGTTCTTCCCGCACACCAACTACAACGTACTGACGATCGGCTGCTACCTGGCCGATACCGACATGAACAACGGACCGCTCGCGGTCAAGCGCGGCTCGCACGACGAAGACCTCTTCGACCAGTACGATGCGCGCGGCAACTGGACCGGCATGCTCTCGGACAAGGACGCCGCAACGATCGACATCAGCAAGGTCGAGTACCTGACGGGGCCCGCCGGTTCGATCACGATCCACAACGCGCGCACGCTGCACTACTCGCCGTCGTCGAAGTCGCCGCTGCCACGGCCGCTGCTGCTCAACTGCTACTCGTCGGCCGACGCGAAGCCGTATACGCCACACCCGCAGCCGACGTCGAACACCTACAGGATCGTGCGCGGCGAGGCGGTGAAGTGGGCCCACCACGACCCGCGCCCCTGCCAGTTGCCGCCGGACTGGTCGGGTGGCTACACCTCTATCTACGCCGCGCAGGCCGGCGAGGACAAGCCCGCCGCCGGCGCAATGACCTAGGGCGTCGAATCGCGTACGTCGCTTCGCGCGCAGGTGGCAAGATACTCGACGATCCTGTCGCCCGGGCTTCCCGGCAAGAATACCTTGGCCACGCCGCCGGCAAGGAGCCGTGCAACCTGAGCCGGGGGGACGTGTCCGCCGCATACGACCGGAACGTCCGCAAGCCCGTTCGCCTCGACCAGCTCCATCAACTCCCCGATCAGCGCGAAATTCGACGCATGGCAACTGATCCCGATCACGTCGACGTCCTCCTCGAGCGCAGCCTTGACGATCATCGCCGGCGTCTGGTTGACCCCCAGGTAGACGACTTCGAAGCCGGTATCGCGCAGCAGCGCGCAGATCACCTGCGCACCTGTGGTGTGACTGTCGAGACCGATCATCGACACGAGCACCTTGATTCCCCTCGACCTGGCCATTGCGCCTCCCCGGAGAGCTGTTCTCGATCGTTTCAGTTCAGCGTGAACGGGCATTCGATCATGTCGAAGGGATCGTAGTTCAGGCCGCGTGCGAGGCGAATCACTCCGATGATCTCGCCGGAGGTTGCGTAGACCTTGACCGCGTCGATGATGGCGGGCATCAGGTTGAAACAATCGCCCTTCCCTGCGTCGGCGTGCAGTTGGCGCAGGCTTGCTTCGATCGCCGCGGTATCGCGCGTCTTCTTCCACTGCGCCATCCTCTGCGCGATGTCGCCCGGTTCACCGGCCTGGAGCTCTTGCACCGGGACTTCGAACATCTCGTCCTCGGGAGCGATCGCGAGGTGGTTCACGCCGACGACCAGGCGTTCCCCGCTGTTCATCTCCCGGAACTTCATGCTGGCCTCGTCCCTCAACATGCCTTCGATGTAACCCTGCTCGATCGCCGCGACCAGTCCGCCGCGCGAGTCGATCTCCTCGAGAACCCGATAGGCTGCGGCCTCCACTTCGTTGGTCAGGCGTTCGACGAAATACGACCCGGCGAGCGGATCGGTCACGTCGGCAACACCGGATTCGACGGCCACGATGTGCTGGGTGTTGAGCGACATTCGCGCCGCGAGCGCGGAGGGCTCGGCGTAGGCGTTGTCCAGCGTCGCGTTGTCGATCGCGGTGCAGCCGACCATCGCGCCGGCGAGCGTCTGGATCGCACAGCGCGCAATGTTGTTCAGCGGTTGCTGGTAGGTCATCGTGCGTCCGGAGGTGTGCACCGCGATCAGCAACTGGCAGGATTTCTCCTTCTTCGCGCCGAACTGCTCCTTCGCCATCCGCGCCCACATCCGGCGCAGCGCGCGCACCTTGGCGACTTCCTCGAAGAACCGCGATCCGATGCTCACGAGCTGATAGGGAACCCGCATCGCGTCGTCGAAGTCCAGCCCGCGCTCGTTGACCAGTCGCCCGCAGATCTCCTTGAGCATCGAGAGCTCGATCGCCAACGCCTGCGCATTGTTGCCGCCCGATTCCTGGAAATGCTGCCCCACCAGGCCGCTGCGCATCCGGATGCCGTTGCGCACGACGTACTCGGCGGCGTCGAGGAAGAGCTTCATGTTCAGGTCGAAGGGCTGCACGTCGGTCTGACCGAAGGCGTTCCCGAAGGGCGATTCGGTGACGCTGCCGTGGACTTCGCGCGGATCGATGCCGCGCTTCTCGGCAAGCGCGACCACGTAGGCGAGGCGAATCGACGACGGCGCGCAACAGCCGAGCAAGGTGATCGACTGGCCGGTCAGCGGGATGTCCTCCATCAGCTCCTCGAACTCGAGCAGCGAGCTCCCAGGCCAGCCGAGCACGCCGTTCTCGTGGCGCGCCAACGGGTGATCGGCGTCGATGCACGACGAAGAAACGCGGTCGTGGATCACGCACATCCCGCCGGTCTGACCCATCTCGCGATACTTCTTCAAGGCCTTGTTGGCATCGCTCGACGTGCCCAGTCCGGCGGTCATCCTGCGGGTCCACATCCGGTTGCGGTATCCGTTCTCGTGATAACCGCGGGTGTAGGGAAAGCGCCCGGGGTCGCCGAGGTCGCGTTCGTAGTCCAGGCCCGCGACGTCGGCCGGACCATAGACCGGTTTGATCTCGTAACCGTAGTCGGTAGCGCGTTTCATTGCTTTTCCTTGAGGAGAACCCTTTGTGCCTTCGCCTCGTAGCGCGGCAGCGAGCCCTGTGGATGGCACTCGACCGGAACCCTCAGGCCCAGCCGACTCGCAAGACCACGTTCCACCGATGCGGCCAGCGCGGCGCGGTCGTCATCGTTTCCCGACTCGCACTCGATCGCGACGACCATCGAGTTCGGTGAACCGTCGATGGTGTCGACGTAGATCTGCCAAGCCTCCTTGACCGTGCCGGCGACACCGACGATGACGTCCTCGACCTGTGATGGAAAGACCAGAACGCCGCGCACCTTGAGCATGTCGTCCGAACGTCCGATGATGCGTCCGATTTTCGGCATGCCGTGGCGGCCGCACTCGCAGTCGTAGGGACGATCCGCGAGACGCACCAGGTCGCGCGTCCTCCAGCGAACGACTGGCGAGGCCTCCTTGTCCAGCGTGGTGACCACGATCTCTCCGACCTCGCCCGGTGCGACGGGTTCGAGAGTGACCGGGTCGAGGATCTCGGTGAGCACGGTGTCCTCGTTGATCAGGTGCATCTCGTCGCGGGCGTGGCTGTAGGGGCAGGTCGCACCGATGTTCGGCCCGCCCGATTCGGTGGTGCCGTAGAGGTTGTAGGCACTGAAACCTTCCGGCATCTCGCTCTCGATCTGCTCGCGAAAGGCGCGCGACACCGATTGGCCGCCGATGATCACGCGACGCAGCACCCAGTCCTTTTTCGGATCGATTCCCTGGTCCCGGGCCACACGCAGCAGATGCGCCAGGAACAGCGGCGAGAGCGTCGCGGCATCCCAGGCCAGATCGCGCATCCACTGGACCGCCAGTTCGCTGCGCCCCGGGCCGATCGGAAAGCAGGTCGCCCCCAGCTTCTCCAACCCAAGGTCGTGAGAAGGGCCGCCGAGCCACAGCCCGTATCCGAAACCCTGGTAGACCCGGTCCCCGGGACGAATGCCGACGCAATGCAGTTGCCGCGCCACCTGGACCGCGAGCAACTCGTTCAGATCGCGTTGCGTGAACCCGAACAGCACCGGCAGCCCCGTGGTGCCGGAGGTGGAGAAGAAACGGCTGACGCGACCCGGCTCGACCGTGAGCATCGGGTATGGGTAGCGTGCCTTCAGGTCGGACTTTTCGAGAGTGGGTGCGCTGGCGAGGCCGTCGCCGGACATCAGGTCGCGCGGATGCATCCCCGCCTTCGCGAAATGCCGGCACCAATCGGGCGATTCCGCCAGCCGCCCTCCCAGCGCGGACAGCTTGCGCATCTGAAGCGCCTTCATGTCGTCGCGCTCCAGCGATTCGATCTCGGGGTGCAGCATCATCGCCGAACTACCGCTGCACCAGCACCACTCGCCGGTTCTTCGCGCGCCCGCCCTCCTGCGCGTTGCTCGCGACCGGCGCGAGCGGGCCGACTCCGCGGCCTTCCAGGCGTTGCGCGGCGATCCCGTGCTCGTTGACGAGCCGACTCACGACCGCATTGGCACGGGCTTCGGAAAGTGCCATGTTGTGCGCCAGATTGCCCTGCGTATCGGTGTGTCCGACCACGTAGAAGCCGAGCTCGGCCCGCTGCTTCAACAGTTTTGCGACTTCTTCGATTGCCGGATTCGACTCCGGCTTCAGCTCGGCCTTGTCGGTGTCGAAGTAGATACCCTCGACGACGACGAAACCCTGCTTGTCGATGCCGCTGGTCAGCGCCGCCAGATTCAGCGCCACCATGCCGGTTTGCATCTTCTTCATCTCGACGACGTGAACGTCGGTATAGCTCTCACCCACCGCGAGCACGAGAAAGGCCGTTTGCTCGTCCTGCTCGAGCCTCGCAACCATCAAGCGCCCATCCTTGTTGCCGATGGCGCTGATCGCGAAGTCCCGACGAAGGTTGGCGCCGACATATCGGTCCATGCACTCCTTCTTCGCCTGATCGCATTCGTACAGCACCGTGACGCCGCGCTTCTTCAACGCGGCCTCGTAGTTGCGCCAGAGCTCGAGCACCGATCGGTTCGGCGGACTCTTGTAGAGGATCTTCGTCACCTTGCCCTCGAGATCCTGCGTCTTGTATTCCTTTGCCGTCTTGTCCCAGCCCATGAAGACGCGATAGGAATCGAACTCCTTGACTTCCTTGCTGTAGAGGCTCGATCCGGCATACGGCGTGACCAACGGGTGATCGGTCTTGACTTCCCTGGCTGCGAACGCAGGCAGCGCCGTCAGAATGGCGGCGCTCAGGGTCAGGATGATTCGGAACAACTTGTTCATCGGACTCCTCTTCGGTTGGTAGCGGCTTGGCTTGGCTTGACACGCCGCACGATAGCGCTACGCGGCGATCAGGCTTCGCGCAACGCCAACTTGTCGATCTTGCCGACGGTGGTCTTGGGCAGCGCGGCGACGATCGTGATGCTCGCCGGTACCTTGTACTTCGCGAGGTTCGCGACGCAGTGCGCGAGCAGGTCCTCGGTTGTGGCGGCGGCGCCGGGCCGCAGCACGACCCGGGCGCGGATCACTTCGCCGCGGTAGCTGTCGGGCACCCCTACCGCGGCTGCCTCGAGCACCTCCGGGTGCGCGTAGAGCACTTCGTCGATCTCGCGCGGGTACACGTTGTAGCCGCCGACGATCGCCATGTCCTTCTTGCGGTCGCGGATGTAGAGATAGCCGTCGCGATCGAACTCCCCGATGTCCCCGGTGTAGAGCCAGCCTCCGCGCAGCGTCGCCGCCGTTTCCTCGGGTCGGTTGCGGTAGCCGGCCATGATCTGCGGACCGCGGGCGCGGATCTCGCCGATCTCGCCGGTTTCGCGCACCGTGGTGCCGTCGTCGACGTCGACGATCTCGATTTCGGTGCCCGGCAGCACTTCGCCCACCGAGCCTGGCTTGATCGCCGCGCCCTCGGCGACGTAACTCAGCACCGGCCCGGCTTCGGTCTGCCCGTAGCCCTCGAGGATCGGCGTCCCGGTCATTTCCTGCCAGCGCCTGAGCGTCTCGGCGGGAAGAGGCGCCGACCCGGAGTAGGCGCAGCGCAGCGAAGCGAAGTCGGCGCGACGAAAGCGTTCGTTACCCATCAGCCCGATGAACACGGTCGGCCCGGCCGGCAGTCGCGTGAGCCGCTCGGACCCGAGCGCGTCGCACACGAGATCGGGGTGATAGCGCGGCAGGATCACCATCTTCCCGCGACAGTAGGCCGACAGGTGCAGGCACATCGCCGAAGCGAACACGTGAAACAGCGGCATCACACACAGCACCGATTCGTCCTCGGGGCGGGTCGGCAGCATCGCCTCGCGCTGGCTGATGTTGATCGACATCGCCGAGTGCGTGATGTCCACGCCCTTGGGCAGCCCGGTCGTGCCGCCGGTGTACTGCAGGCTGGCGAGAGCGTCGGCGCCGGGAAGCGGCTCGGGCAAATGCACCGACGCGTCGTCGCGCCAACTGCCGAGATCGCGCCCCGTCCCGCCGCCGATGACGACCCGGTGCGCGATCCGCAATTCGTCCGTGACCGGTGCGATCGCCGCGGCGACGGCGTCGTCGTGAATGACGATCGCCGGATCTGCGTCGGCGAGGATGTGCTTTAGTTCGCGCGCCGTGTAGATCGGGTTGATCGGCACGGCTTGCGCGCGTGCCGCGTGCACCGCGAACATCGCGATCGCCATCGAGATCGAGTTTGCGCACACCAGTGCGACCCTGCCCCCGGCCGCGCCGCGCTCGATCAGCTCGTGCGCGAACCCGGCGACGCAGCGCAGGTACTGCGCATAGCTCAGGCGATCCTCGCCGCACACGAGTGCAGTTGCGTCCGGCGCACATGCGGCCGCGTCGGCGAGCATGTGAACGACCGTTTCGTGAACCCGGGGCAACTGGCGGTTGCTTGCCTTCATCGCGCGCGTCCCCCGAGTCAGGCCGCCGGCACGATGACGATGTCCGAGATCGTCACGTGCGGCGGCTGTTCGATTGCGAATAGCACCGATCGTGCCACGTCCTCCGGTTCCAGCACGACCGGGAAGCGGCCGTAGAACTCGTCGACCCTCGACTGGTCCCCGTGCCAGCGCGTGTCGGAGAATTCGGTGCGGGTGACGCCGGGCAGGATCTGCGTGACGCGAACGCCCTTGCCACGGTAGTCGTCGAGAATCGCCTTGCTGAAACCGTTGATCGCGAACTTGCTGGTGCAGTACGCCGACGAACCGGCGTGTGCCTCCAGACCGAAGATCGAGCCGATGTTGACGATGTGCCCGCGACCGCGCTCGAGCATTGCCTGAACGACGGCGTGCGTCACGCGCATCGCCCCGATCGTGTTGGTCTCGACGATCGCGAGCCATTCGTCGATCGATCCCTGATCGAAACGCCTGCGCCCGCCGATGTCGTGCCCGGCATTGTTGACCAGGACGTCGATCTCCTTCCAGTCCTGCGGCAGGCGCTCGAGCAAGGTGTCGACCGACGTCTTGCTGGTGACGTCGAGCTCGAGCGCGAGCGCGGCATCCGGTCCGAGTTCCGCCACGAGCCGGGCCAGGCGGTCGATCCGGCGCGCCGCGCAGATCACCCGCCATCCGCTGCGGGCGAGCTCGTTGGCCAGCGCGGCACCGATTCCGCTGCTCGCGCCGGCGACCAGCACCGTTCCCCGTGCAGGCTGGCTCATCGCGCTGCTCACGCGAGCGGACAGTACATGTGCATCGTATCTGGCATCGGACTCCCGGTTCAGCCTACCATCCGGGCGGCCGCGACACGGTGATGTGCGGGGCGACCTCCTCCTCGGTGGGGATCCAGTCGGGCACGATCTTCCTCCCCGCCGGGTGCACCTGGTGCGCGCCGGTGCCTTCGGGAAATCCCTTCTTCGACAGTTTGGCACGCAGCTTCTTCGTTGCCTTCTCGTCGATCCGGTAGTCGCAGGCTTCGGCATCGACGACGTCGATCACGACGCCGTAGTACTCGCGCGCCGCCTCGGCGCTCAACCACTCGTCCATGACGTCGCCCAGGACCAGGTCGAGGTCGCGTTCGAGGGGGTTGCCGAAGCCGCCTCCCCCTGCCGACGAATAGTAGATGCGATCGCCCGCCTTCAGTTCGATTCCGGTCGCGTACATCCCGGCGTTGATCTCGCGCTTCGTGCCCTTGTTGATGATCAGCATCGAACCGCCCCCGTTCAGGCCTCCCGCGAAGCCGAAAGGCGTGAATTTCTCGCGATCGCCGTGGATCGTCATCGTCACGTCGGTGAGCACCGTCATTTCGCGCACGAGACCGAAACCGCCCCGGCGCAAACCGTGCCCGCAGCTGTCCATGCGCGCCTCGTAGGCGTTGAACAACACCGGGAACCACCGCTCCTCGAGTTCCTGCGGGATCGTTCGCGCATTGCAGAAACGCATGAAGATCAGCGACTTCCCGTCCTTGAAGGTGCGCGCATTCTCGCCGCCCACCGCGTAGGTGTACTGGACGAAGGGTTTCTTGGTGCGCGGATTGAAGCCGCCCATGCACAGGTTCGTCAGGCTGACCGAAGCCGGGTAGACGCGCCACGGTTGCACCTTGCCCATCGGCCCGGCCAGGCAGGCGATCGTGACCGCCTCGACCTTGTCGAACGCGCCCGAGCAGTAGCCGGTGGTCGGCGTCGGGAACTCGACGTGCACGCAGGTGCCCGGCTTGGACACGACTTCGAGATTGCGGATGATCCCGTGATTGAGCGGAAACAGCTGCGGGAAGCAGATCATGAAACCGAGGTAGTTTCCACCGATCAGCACCGCGCGACTGCCACCCCACGACGCGCGCGGTGCCGGGTCCGAATCGGTCCAGTCGAACGACAGGCGCGTACCTTTCTTCGTCATCTTGCAGTGCACGCGAATCGGCGGTTTACCCTCTGCCATCACGTCCTGATCGCCGAAGTCCTCGAACTCCCACTCGCCGTCGGGCAACTCGGCCAACTCGGCCAGCATCAGTCGCTCGCTGTAGTCGAACTGCTCCTCGAAGGCCAGCGCGAGCGTCTTCCTGCCGTATCTCTGGCACATCTCCTTGACCCGGCGGTCGATCAGGCGCGAAGCCTCGAACTGCGCGCGCAGATCGGCGCGGCGCTCGACCGCGCCGCGGATGTTGATCTCGATCAGGCTGAACAGTTCCTCGTTCATCTCGTCGTTCACGAACAGCCGAATCGGCGGGATGCGGATGCCTTCGGCGTAACACGAGGTGGCCTCGGGGTTGAAGGTGCCTGGCATCGGCCCGCCCATGTCGGCCCAGTGGATCACCGTGCAGGCGAAGGCGACGATCTCGCCACCGTAGAAGATCGGGCGGATCATCCGCACGTCGTTGACGTGGCTTCCGGTGCGATAGGGGTCGCTGAACAGGAAGGTGTCCCCGGGACGCATCGTGTCCATCGGGATGTCCTTCACCAGCTCCTGCACCGACGGTTCGAACGAGGCGTAGTGCGCGGCCGCGTCGGTGTGCCCGTGCGCCACGAGCCGACCGTCGGGCGTGAGCAGTGCATTCGAACGGTCGCGCCCCATTCCGATCACCGGGTGGTACGCGATCCGTTCGATCGTGTTCGACGCCTCGTAGCAGGCCGCGACGAACGCGTTGCGCATCACCTCGAAGGTGATCAGGTCCAGTTTCATCACGGCGGCGTGACCGACGCCTTTCGCGCGCTGGCCTTTGCTCTTCGCGGCCGGGACCTTGCTCTTCGCGGTCGTGCGCTTCGCGCCCGGGGTCTTGCTCTTCGCGATCGTGCGCTTGGCTTTCGCGGCCGTGCCCGCGGCCTTCGCGGTCCGGACCTTGCCGTTGGACTTCTTCGTGGTTGCCATGGTGCCCTCCTTAGCGATCGACTTTGATGACGAGATTGCCATACGCGTCCACCACGCAACGCGTGCGCGGCGGCATCACGGTGGTGGTGTCTGGCTGCTCGATGATCGCGGGACCCTTGAAGCGCGCTCCCGGCGACAGTTTGCCGCGTTCATAGATGTCGGTTTCAACGAAGCCGGCATCCTTGAACCACACCATGCGGCTGGGCTTGCGCGCGGCCTTGAGCGGCGTCTTCGAGTCCAGCTTCTGCAGGCTTGGTTTGAGAATGTCGCCGAACGCGATGACGCGCAGGTTGACCACCTCGACCGGCGAGTAGCCGGGCGGAAGCGTGTAGCCGTACGCGACCTGCATGTCGCGGGTGAACGCGGCAGTGATTCCCTCCAGATCGCGGATCCTGCCCTTGGGCACGTCCACCGTGAAAAAGCGGCTCTGCGAGAAGTACTTGACGTCGGCCTTGCGCTCGATGCGGATCTTCGCGCGCGGGACGCCGTCGCGCCGCAGCACCGCCACCGCGCTGTCGACGAGTTCGTCGAACTGGCGGTTCAACTCGCCGTAGTCCATCTCGTCGTCGGTCTTGTGGACCGCTCGGGTGAACTCGTGCTTCATGTCGACGCGGGTCGCGCCGAACGCCGAAGCGTAGCCCGGCAACGGCGGTACGACGACCGTCGTCGTGCCGATCTCGCGCGCCAGGTCGCAGGCGTACAGCGCGCCGCCGCCGCCGTACGGAACGATCGCGAAGTCGCGCGGATCCCAGCCGCGGCTCACGGTCTGGATGCGCATCGCCATCATCAGGTTGGCCAGCGCGACCAGGTACATGTTCGACGCCGACTGCGCGGCATCCCAGCCGTAGTGGCTGCCGACCTTGGTCTCGAGCGCCTTGTGCGAGAGCGCGCCATCGACCGTCATCTCGCCGCCCAGGAAGTACTCGGGGTCGATGCGACCGAGCACGATCTGGCAATCGGTGTTGGTCGCCTCTTCGCCGCCCTGGCCGTAGCAGGCGGGCCCGGGCACGGCTCCGGTGCTCTTCGGGCCGACGTTGAGGATTCCTCCCTTGTCGACCCACCCGATCGATCCGCCGCCCGAGCCGATGTAGACGGTGTCGACCGACGGCAGGCAACACGGCACGTTCCACAATATCTTCCACTCGTGGGTGATCGCCGGCTCGCCCTTGTAGATCATCGAGACGTTGTTCGTCGTTCCTCCGGTCTCGAACGCGATCACGTTGTCGAATCCGGCCAGCCCGCCGATGTATCCGGCCATGCCGACGGCGCCCGACACCGGCGACGAATGGAAGGTCTTCGCGGGGAACTTCACCGCTTCGTCCATGCTGATCACCCCGCCGCCCGAGGTGGTGACGAGGATCGCGCCCTCGTAGTTCCAGTCCGTCTTCAGGCGCCGCGACAGGCCGCCGAGGTAGTTCTTCAGGATCGGGGAGATGTAGGCGTTGAGCACGGTCGTGCAGGTGCGCTCGAACTCGAGCATCTGCGGCAATACTTCGTGCGACAGCGTGACGTCGAGCTCGGGCATCTCTTCGAGCAGGATCTCGCGGGTGCGTTGCTCGTGCACCGGGTTCATGAAGCTGTCGATGTAGACCACGGCGACCGATTCGATTCCACGCTTGCGGCACTTGCGAGCGGCGGTGCGAACGTCGTCTTCGTTCATCGGCGTGAGCACTTCGCCGTACGGGCTGATGCGCTCGCGCACCGGCAGCACGTCGCGGCGCGGAACGATCAGCTCGGGCGGATCCCAGTCCAGCTCGAACGCCGAGATCCGCTCGGCGCGACCGCCGCCGAGGACGTCGCGGAATCCCTCGGTGGTGATCAGCGCGGTCTTGACGCCCTTGCGTTCGAGAATCGCGTTGGTCGAGACGGTCGCGCCGTGACGAAACGACATCACCTCCTCGCCAGCGATGCCCGCGCGCTTGAGGCCGTCGATGACGCCGTCGAAATAGGTCGGCGGCGTCGAGGGCACCTTGCCCAGACGCTGCTCGCCGGTTTCGAGATTGATACCGATGACATCGGTGAAAGTGCCGCCGATGTCGGTGCCTACGATCCAGTTTCGTTTCGTCATTTCCCCATCCTTGCAGTGATTCGCACGCTCGCGCCGCAACCCCTACTTCTTCGGCGGCATGTACTTGGCCGCGTTTTCCTTGGTGGCGAGGATGTGCTTGATGAACACCTGATCCTTCGGACGATTGCCCTTGAGCCAGCCGTCCATCACGTCCATTCCCATGCGCCCCCAGACCATCGGGCTGAGCACGACGGTGAGGTCGATGTCACCCTTGGTCACCGCGGCGAGCGCGGGCGGGATGCCGTTGAGGCCGGTGATCAGGATCGAGCTCTTCTTGTTCGCCGCCGCGACCGCCTGCGCGGCGCCGAGCGCGAGCTCGTCGTTGCCGGCGTAGATGACGCGCACGTCGGGGTGCGCCACCAGAAGGTCCTCGGCTTGCTTGAGGCCCTGCTCGCGAGTGAGCGCGACCTGGTGCTCGAACACGATCGGCATGTCCTTGTGCTTGGCCATCTCCGACTTGAACCCGGCGGCGAGGTCCTCGAACACGTTCGCGCCCGCCGGGCCCGCGATCATTCCGACCTTGCCCTTGCTGCCAGCCTTGCCAACGGCCCAGCCGGCGATGTCGCGGCCGATCTGCACCGAGTCCATCGCGACGAACAGCGACTGGTACGGCGACTTGGCGCCACGAGCGAGCGAGATGATCGGGATCTTCGCCTTGTGTGCGGCCTCGTAGGCGGCGCCGGTCGCGACCGCGTCAATCGGCGAGATCAGGATCCCGTCGACCTTCTGCGCGACGAGATCCATCACGCCGTCGACCTGCTTGCTGACGTCCTCGTTCGCGGTGACGACGCGAACCTCCCAGCCGAGCTCCTTGGCGCGTGCCTCGACACCCGCGCGCATCACGATGTAGAACGGATTGGTGTCGGACGCGAGCGCCAGCCCGACCACCTTCTTTTGTGCGTGTACCGGCGCCGCACTGAGCATCAGCGCGAGCGCACCCGCAAGAACGACCGCAATTCGTTTCATGGTTCTCTCCTTCGTTACCAGAATCGTTGGTTGGATCGCGAACGGCCCCTCGTCTCGCGGAGCCGCTTCGCGCTGACTACAGTTCGCGCACTGTTGTTCGCCGCCCCCTATACGCCGACTTCCGTTTGCCGCACTCGTTGTTCACTGGTTGCTTCCTCATCGCCTGCGGGTCTTCAACTGATCGGCGGCAGCGGCGGCGATGATCACCAGGCCGATCGCGACGCGCTGCCAGTACGAATGCACGTTCAACAGGTTCAGGCTGTTGGCCAGGACCACCATGATGAAGACGCCGATCATCGATCTGTGGAGCTTGCCTTCGCCGCCGCGAAGCGAAGCCCCGCCGAGGACGACCGCGGCGATCGCGGTCAACTCGTAGAACTCCCCCGCAGTGGGCTGACCCGATTGCAATCTGGCGGCGAGCATCACGCCGGCGACTCCGGCCAGCGTTCCACACCATGCGTAGGCGGACGCGGTGACGCGTTCGACGTCGATGCCGGCGAGAAAGGCCGCTTCGCGATTGCCGCCGGTGGCGAACACGCGCTTGCCGTAGGCGGTCAGGTGCAGAAGCCACCCGAACACGACGAACAGCAGCACCGGAAGCCACACCAGCAGGTGGATGCCGAACAGCCTGCCGCGACCGAGTTCGATGAAGGCGTCGGGAAGTCCCGATTCGCCGACGATCGGGCGGCCGTCGGTGATCAGCAAGACGATGCCGCGCACGACCACCATCATTCCCAGAGTCGTGATGAAGGGGTTGACCCGCAGTCGCGCGATGATCAGTCCGTTCACGTAACCGATCGCCGCGCCTGCCGCGACTCCGGCGGCCACGCCGAGGCTCCAGTGCGTCTCGAGCATCACCCAGGCGGCGACCGTGCCGGCGAGCGCAACCGTCGATCCGACCGAGAGGTCGAAGCCGCCAGAGATGACGACGAAGGTCATCCCCATCGCGATCACCGCCATCACGCAGGCCTGCAGCAGGATGTTGTTCAGGTTGACCGGCGAGAGGAACCGGTCCGACAGCAACGCGGTGATGACGCAGACCGCGACCAGCGCGAGCAGCGGAACCTGATCGCGCATCAGGCGAAGCACCGGGTTCGGGATCGTGGCGGCGTCGCTCATCGTCATCCGGCCAGCGCGGCGCGCAACTCGCCTTCGTTGTACCGTTGCGAGCCGCGGGTCAGGCGCGCGACGACCCCGCCCGAGCGCATCGCGACGACCGTGTCGCTCATGTGCATCACCTCGGACATCGACGACGACGCGAACAGGATCGCGCCGCCCCCTTCGACGAACTCGCGCATCAGGTGGTGGATCCGCGCCTTGGCGCCGACGTCGATGCCCTGCGTCGGCTCGTCGAGCAGCATCGTGTCGACGTGGCTCACGAGCCAGCGCGCGAAGATGACCTTCTGCTGGTTGCCGCCCGATAGCTGATTCACCGGCAGCGACGGATCGCGCGGGCGGATGTCGAGCGACTCCATCATCTCCCCGACAAGTCGGTCGACGCGCGCCGTATCGAGTCCGATCGGGCTGGAGAGTTTGTCGAGGCTCGGCAGCACGATGTTGTCGCGCACCGACAGGCCCATCACGAGCCCCAGCCGGCGCTCCTCTGGAACCAGGCCGATGCCGGCGGCAATTGCCTCGGCCGGGCGCGAGAACGAGCGCGCCTCGCCGCGCAGAGTGATGTTGGCCCGCTTCCCGGCGGCACCGTATACGCGCCGAAGTACCGCGCTGGTTCCGCTACCGAGCAGGCCGGCGAGTCCGGTCAGTTCGCCGCGGCGAACCGCGATTCCGCCCGCCTCTGGGCCGGTGTCCAGGTGCACCGGGCCGAAGTCCGTCGCGTGCGGGCGGCGCAGCTCTTCCAGGTCGCGTCCGGTCATCCAGCGAATCAGGTGCTCGGCCTCGAACTCTCCCCTTCGGCAGGTGGTGACGACACGTCCGTCGCGCAGCACCGTGCAGCGGTCGGCCAGCTCGACGACTTCGTCGAGTCGGTGCGAAACGTAGACGATTCCGACGCCACGCTTCTTCAGTCCGGAGATCACCGCGAACAGCCGCTCGGCCTCGCGTGTCTCGAGCGACGCGGTCGGCTCGTCGAGTACCAGCACGCGAGCCTCGTGCATCAGCGCGCGCGCGATCGCGACCAGTTGCCGCTCGGCGAAGGACATCGTGTCGACGAGCGTGTCGAGGTCGCGGTGAAAGTCGAGTTGCGCGAGCAACTCGCCGGCGCGTCGATGCATCGCTCGCTTGTCGAGCATCGGCAGCACGCCCAGGACACGCTTTTGCGGCCACGCGCCGAGGGTCACGTTCTCGGCGACGCTGGCCGAGGGAACGAGTTGCATCTCCTGGGGAATGACCACGATTCCGGTTTCGCGCGCCTCGCGAGGTCCGCGAAAGCGCACCTCGGTGCCGTCGATCCGGATCTTGCCGGCGTCGCGAGCGATCACGCCACCGAGGACCTTGATCAGCGTGGACTTGCCGGCGCCGTTCTCGCCGACGAGCGTGTGGACCTCGCCTG
The DNA here is from genome assembly GCA_963696745.1 of uncultured beta proteobacterium. Lineage (GTDB taxonomy): Bacteria > Pseudomonadota > Gammaproteobacteria > Burkholderiales > Burkholderiaceae_E > Quisquiliibacterium. Next base: position 282,309 of record CAVOLL010000008.1, on the reverse strand, counting down.
CATCGAGCGCGAAGTCGACCTCGTCGAGCGCCTGCGTCGCCGCAAAACGTTTGCACAAGCCTTCGATGACAAGCAGGGTATCTGCCGCCACGATGCTCCCCCCAGTTCTCCGGCCCTCCCTGCGCTCTACGATGGCGCGACTACCGACGCGAAGTGAAGCTCCGATCGCGCCGACATTCCTTTCGGGGGATTGCCGCTGGCCTCCTTGTGCTGTATAAAAGAACTATATTCACTATTGCCGTGGCTTGTCAACAGGCAGATCAGTGAATCGGGAACCGGACCGCCGAAAGGAAGCCGATGGCGCAGGTAAAGAAGGCGCAGGTACGCGACGCGATCGTGCGCAGCGCCAACGACCTTTTCACCGAAAAAGACTACTCCAGCACGACGCTGGCCGACATCGCGCGCCACGCGGGCATCACGATGTCGAACATCTACAACTACTTCGACTCGAAACTCGAGATCCTGTTCGCGGTCTACGAGCCCTGGTTCGACGCGCGCCTGGAACGATTGTCCGACGAGGCCGCTGAGTTGCCGACCGCGAGAGAGGGATTGCGCCACGTCATCCTCACGGTGCTGCGCGACATCCCGTCGGAGAACCGCAACTTCGCACTCAATCTTCTGCAGGCGATCGCGACGCGACAGGCCGACGAGTCCTACTCTCGCAACCTGTTGCGCCGCTCCGAGGCGAAAGTATCGACGATCCTGCACGCGATCCTCCCGCCCGCCCGACGCGAGGTCCTCGACGACGATCTGCTCTCGCACCTGCTATTCATGGCCTTCGACGGTTTCGCGGTGAACTACCGGCTGGCCGGCCCTTCGCGCCGGGTCGAGCGCCTGGCCGACATGCTGTGCGAACTGATCCTGGCTGACCGGCGCGCGACCGGCCCGGCCTAGGGCTCGACCGAAGCCGCGTGCTCCCGGCATCGACTATCCTGTCGCGATGTCCACGCTTCCTTCCGAAATGCATGCCGTCTGGTTCGAGCGCGTCGGCCCGGCGCATCAGGTGTTGCAGTCGGGCACGTTGCCGACACCGATCGCCGCGCCCGGTGAGGTGCTGGTGCGCGTCGCCGTATCGGGCGTCAACCCGCACGACACGAAGAAGCGCTCGGGGTGGGCTGGGCGAGCGCTGGCGGCAGCGCGCGTCGTGCCACACGCCGATGGCGCTGGCGTCGTCGCCGCGGTCGGTGCGGGCGTTCCGGCCTCGCGCGTGGGCGAACGCGTCTGGTTCTTTCGAGCCGACATCGCGCGCCCGGGAGGCGGGAGCGCCGCCGAGTTCGCCGTCGTGGCAGGGGCGCACGCCGTCGCGCTGCCGGAGCGGGTCGATGATTTCGCTACCGGCGCGGCGCTGGGCGTGCCCGGGCTGACTGCCCACGAAGCCGTGTTCTCCGATGGACCGGTCACCGGGCAGACCGTCCTGGTCCACGGCGGCGCCGGTGCGGTCGGCGGATACGCGGTCCAGTTCGCCAACTGGAACGGTGCCCGGGTGATCGCCACGGTCAGTTCGCCCGACAAGGCGCGCCATGCACTCGAGCGCGGCGCCGCTGCGACGATCGACTATCGCCGCGAGGACGTCGCGGCGCGGGTCATGGAGCTGACCGCTGGCGTCGGCGTCGACCGGATCATCGAGGTCGATCTGGGCGCCAATCTCGCCGTCGACGTGGCGACGATCAAGCCGCACGGCGTGATCGCCTCGTACTCGTCGACGCGGGTGCGCGAACCGGTGCTGCCCTACTACGACCTGGCCCCGAAGGGGGTGGTGTTGCGTTTCGTCCAGGGAATGATCCTGACCGAAGCGTCGCGCGCGGCCGGCGCGCGGCTGCTCAACGTCCTCGCCGAGCGCGCGATCCTGATCCACCCGCCGCTGCATCGATTCCCGCTCGAATGCACCGCCGACGCGCACGAGGCGCTCGAGAGCGGTGCGGTCGTCGGCAAGGTGCTGGTCGACGTCGCCGAGTTCGCGGCGATCAGCGTTTGAGAGGCTTCACGCCGCCGGCAACGCGTCTACCAGTTCCGCCATCCGCCGCCGCGTCGCCTCGTCGGGCAGGCGGCCGACACCCCCGCCGATGTTGTCGATCATGTTCTTCACCTGACTTGTCGCCGGTGTCACGACGGTCACCGCCGGGTGCGCGGCGACGTACTTGATGAAGAACTGCGCCCAGCTGTTCGCGTCGAATTCACGCGCCCAGGCGGGGAGTTCCCGTCCGGCAACGCGCCTCCACAGTCGCGTGCGCCCAAAGGGCTGGTAGACGAGCACGGCGACCCCTCGGTCGGCAGCGAGCGGCAGGATCGTGCGCTCCATCTCGCGATCGTCGACGGCGTAGTCGATGCCGATGAAATCGAGCCGCTCGGTTCGAAGGATGCGCTCGAGTTCCGGGTACTGCCGATCGAAGGTGGTCGTCACGCCGAGGTAGCGGATCCTGCCCTCGGCCTTGAGCGCACGCAGGATCGGCAACTGGGTCGGCACGTCGCCGAGGTTGTGGATCTGCACCAGATCGAGCGGGCGCTTTCGCAACCGAGCGAACGAGGTCTCGATCTGCGCGCGTGCGGCCGCCGGGTCTGCCGCGCCGCCGCCTCGGGCGACGTTGACCTTGGTCGCCCAGAAGATCCGCGTCGAAATGCCGAGTTCCGCCGCGATGTCGCCCGCGACCGCTTCGGACGCGCCGTACTGCGGCGCGGTGTCGAACACGGTGCCACCGAGTTCGACCATCTTTCCGATCACCGCGCGCAGCGCGCTGCGGTCTTCGCTCCTCGCAACGTCAGCGAAAGTCGCCGAACTGCCGAGTCCGACGATCGGCAGGCGCTCGCCGGACGAGGGCACCGCGCGGGTCAGCAGCGCGGGTTGCTGCGCCCGCGCAGTCGCCGTCCATGTGCCGGCGAGCAGGCTCGCACCCGCTGCGCAAAGCGCCGTCATCGATTCGCGTCTCGTCGTCATGTCGTGCCCTCCGTTGACCGTTGAACCGGCGCGGCGGCCGTGCCGCCCGATCGGTTCGCGCGTACATTCTGCCTTCGCCCGAGCCAGACGCCGAGCGCGCCCCACACCAGCGCCAGCGGCACGGCGACCGAAGCGAGCGCCAGCAGGCCGGGCCCGAACATCTTGACCAGACCCTCGACCCAGGCGCCGACGACATCGCCGGCACGGTAGCCGAAGGTGTCGATGACCGCCTTGGACTTGTACTTGTCTTCGCGGCTGACGACGGTGAACAGCGTCTCGCGCGCAGGGCGCATGATTGCGCGCTGCACTGCGCGAAACGTCGCTTCGAACAGCACCAGCGCTGCGAGCGAGCCAACCAGCGCGAGCCCGATGAAGCCCAGCGCCACCGTCGCCGGCAACAAGGCAAGCGTCATCGAGACGCCGATGCGCTTGATCAGCCGGCCGGCGATCGACAACTGCAGCAGCAGCGTCGCCGTCTGCGTGATCACGTCGACGCGCGCGAACACCGCGGCCCGCATATCGGTGTCGCTGCCCAGCGCGGCGACCATCTGCAATCGGGTGAAGTAGAGGAAGGTCGAGATCACGGCGAGCACCACCATGTAGGCGGCGATCCCGAGCAGGTAGCGCGAACGCACGACCGAGCGCAGCCCTTCCCAGGCGCTCCCGCCGATGATTGCCGACGCATCGACGCGATCGACGGTGTCGGCGCGCGCGGACGGCAACGCGGCATCGCGCTGTCCGGTGCGCACGACGCCCCAGGCGCCGACGATCGCGAGCAGCAGGAACCCCGCACCGACCAGCAGCAGGCCCGGCGTGCCCAGCGGGGCCGCCAGCTGCGACGCAAGCGACGGGCCGAAGATCGCGCCCAGCGTGCCGCCGGCCGCAATCGGAGGAAACATGCGCTTGCTCTGCTCGAGCGTGAAGCGATCGGCCATCAGTGCCCAGAACACCATCGTCGCGAACAGGTTGGACACGCTGAACCAGACGTAGAACACCTGCCCCGAGGTCTGGCCGATCGCCTGCGGTGCGAAGCGCAGCAGGCAGAAGAACGCGATCAGGCTCGCGGCGAAGAACAGGTAGGTTAGCGCGATGAAGCTCAGGCGCCGGAACCGGCTCACCAGCAGGCCGAACACCGGGCTGACCGCCAGCGTGACCAGCGCAGTGCCGACGAAGAGCCAGCGGACCGCATCGATGCCGCGTTGTACGCCGAGCGCCTCTCGCGCCGGCCTGACCGCCCCGAGCGCAGTCAGCACCGCGAAGAAGAACAGCGCTGCGACGAGCGCCGGAACGACTTCGTCGTGATCGAGGTTGAACAAGCGCCGCGCGAGATCGCGCATTCGGAGGCCGAGGATGAACGACGGAGTTCCAGCATATCGGAGTTTCGCGCTTCCCCGCCAGCGCGACGAAGAGCGTGGCGAAGAGCGCGACGAAGAGCGTGGCGACACGAGCAATGGCAGCGGCAGCGCGTGCATCGCCCGAAATGGCGGCACCAGCATCGCCCGGGGCAGCGGCGCGAACACCGCGCGTATACTCGAATGACATTGTTGTCAGCGTGGCGTTGGTCGCTGCGCGCGAGCGGAGGTTCCATGAAGCTCGAAATCGAAAAGCATGAAGGCGGACTCAGGATCCGGATCGAGAGTCCGGGGGATCGCGAGCACAGCGCGCTCGAGGCCGAGCGTTTGCTCGAAGCGGTGCGCGAGTGCGGCAAGACCAGCTCGTGGGCGTGCCCGTCCGGGGAATGCGTCAACATCGCAACGATGCACGCGACGGCCGAGCAAGGCGCCGTGGTGCTGGTGCTGACACCGCGTCCGGGAGAGACGTTCTCCGAGCCGGCGATCCAGGAGTGCCTGCACTACACGCTCGACCAGTCGCTCAGGTCCTAGGTCGGCGCGTCGACGTCTTCGGGTTCTTGCCATTCGCGATCACGCGTCGTCTGCTGCGCCACCTTCGATGAACTCGAGCACGATCGACGTGGGCGGCATCGATCTGCATTGCCGCGAGACAGGCAATGGAGAGACGGTGCTGCTGATACACAGCGCCGGCAACACGGGCGCCCAGTGGGACGCGCTCGCGGCCTTTCTCGCGAACGACTTCCGGCTCGTCGCCCCGGACCTGTACGACTGCGGCGGTACGTCCGCGTGGAAGCAGGACCGGCCGATGTGCTACGACGACGTCGCGGCGCTCTTCTCGCCTCTTTTTCGGCAGCGCGACAAGGTACATCTGGTCGGGCACTCGTTCGGTGGCGGCGTGGCGTTGCGCCTGGCAGGCGCGCATCCGGAAAAGATCGGTACGCTGACCCTGATCGAGCCGGGTGGCTATCAGATGCTGCGCGAAGTCGGGCGCGAGGAGCTTTGGCGTGAATTCGTCGAGGTCAAGGACCGTTTCAAGGAATCGGCGTCGCGAGGCGACTACGACGGTGCGTGGCAGCCGTTTTTCGACTACTACTGCAGTCATTCGATGCCGTGGCGCATGCTCGCCGAAGCGACCCGGCAGTCGATCATGGCGAGAACCCCGGCGCAGCTGAGGGTCTACGGGGCGCAGGAGACGAATCCGACCCGTCTGAGCGACATCGAGAGGCTCGTCTTTCCGACGCTGGTGATCCATGGCGAGCTCACGACCCGACCCGAGCTCGGGATTTGCGAGGCCATCGCGGCCAGCGCTCCGTCGAGCCACAGCGCTCGAGTGGCCGGTGCCGGGCACATGGTCCCCCTGTCGCACCCGCGAGAAGTTGCGGACCGGATTCGCGAGCACTTTCGGCGCGCCTGACCCGCTCGATCTTCAACGGCGCACCGAGCAGCACCCCGGCCACGCCCCACAGCCAACCGAAGAACAGCAGCGCGATGAGCGGCAGCGCCGACTGCGCGAGCGCGTAGTCCTGCAACCATGGTCTGCCCTCGCGACGCCCTTCGCGATAGTCCCCGCAAGTCGCTGTCAGTGCCAAAACCGTACAAGACCAGAGCCCCTCACTCCCACTCGATCACTAACAGCCGTCTAAGCTGTTGATTCGTAAGGTGCTCTCTGCTGCCTCGAACATTTTTACCGTCATTCTTACCGTCAATCTGTGAAGCATCAGCATTGGTGCGGGTTTCCGGCGCATTCGACCAGAGCTGACCTTTCGAGATCTATCGAGATCTATCGACTCCCAGGACCATCGGCGACAGTATCGACGCGCGTTCATCTCACTCAGGGACACGCCCAAGGAGGGCGGTCGGATGAACCGCGATCCGGAAGGGCCGTCAAAGTATCTAAGTGCTTGTCGTATATACGTTTTTCGTCAATACTTTTACCGTCAATACGAGGGATCGTGCGAGGTACCGATGGTCGGCAGCGTTGAGTTGTCCAGCCGCCTGCTCACCGAGGCAGCGCGGCCAGGTACGCACATCCGACCAGGGCAAGTACTCGTCGGGCACACGGCCCTCGCTCATGGAGAGGACACACCACGCGTCGCCTGCGCTCCTCGCCTCTACAACGGCTCGAACGTGATCACCTCGCGCACACGCAGCTTCAGCGCATCGGCCACCGCCTGCAGGCGCTCAACCGACACACCCTTGTACTGCGTCGCTTCGTAGCGCTGGACTTGCTGCTCGGCCACCGCCAGCTTGTCGGCCAGCTCCTTCTGCGTCCAGTTGCGCATGATGCGGGCCTTGATCAGTGCGGGCGCCAGGTCGGCGATGGATTCCGCGGTGATTTCCCGCAGTTCCCCGTCGCGCAGTCGCTCGTAGTCGGCCACCTCCGCCAGGAGATCGTCGATCTGACTTTGAGCCGCCTCACGCAGCGCCTTGTGCGCCCGCGGGTGGAGCGTGCGAGTGTTGCTGTCCGGCGCGTCGATGGCCGCGCGGAACTTGGCGACCTGTGCCTTGCTGATCTGGTACTGCCGTTCGTTGGTGATCATTCGAAATTCTCCAGGTCGATGACGATGATGCCCTTGGGGTTGCCGTCGTGGTCGCGCTGGAAGAAGTCGCGAAACAACGTGCCCAGCGGGTCCGCAGCGGCGTCGGCAGGAAACAACTCGCCTCGGTACTTTGCCTTCTGCGTGCGACGTCCCGCGTCGAAGGTCAGCAGCACTTCGTCGATGACGTCGAAGTCGACGCCATCCATATGCCAACAGGCATCGAAGTCGCCAGGATGCTCCTTCGTTGTGATGAAGCTGCCGTCGATGTAGGCGCGCTTGCAACCGGCGGCGCGTAGATCGCGCAACGCACGTGCCAGCCCCTCCAGCAGTTGCCTGCGCCACGGCGTTGTGCCGAATCGCTCGACGACGTCGGCCCACTCGGCCAGATGCTCTCCGGGCGGCAGGTTTCCGGTCGACAGCTCATGGGCAGGAATCACGACACAACTCTATCGTTGTGTCTGTCTCAAGTCAAGCGGCAGTTCGCAGCATGGCGACCAACCTGCTCTACCAGGTCGGACACCAACGCGCGTCGCGCAAACGGCGGTGGTTTCGCGAGCCACACCTCGGAAGCAAAGCTCCGCTGCTTCGTCTGTCGGGTCACCGACGTGAACCTGCCGTTCACCAGCAGTCGGGCAGTACCCGGAACCGACCCCAAGCAGGAGTTCAACTCCTTGGATTCGACGACGCGATGCAGACATCCAATTCATCAGTCTGGCATTCACGGTATTTGCGGGAACGCTCGCGCGAATTTCTCGATGTGGCAGACCTGCCCGCGAGCCACCTCGGGAAGGCGCTAGCGAAGCGTCCGCAGGTCGTAGGCCGCATGACGTTGCTTTTGGTAGCACTGGGCCGAAGGAACACGAAGTGGCGCGTTTCGATGCGGCGGGAAACGACGCGGTGACTCAATGTTCAGTGTTCGCCAGCGCACCAGCCCGTGCTCCGACTGACGTCGAGCGGCGGTGCCTTCGTCAGCAACCCCTGTAAACGCGCTCCGATCTCACCTCTCGACGAGAACAACCACGGTTTCCGGCCTGACGCCGTCATATTTCATCGCCGCAATGCCCGCTTCACTCTGCATGACCGCTTGGAACGCGTCCATGTCGGCGACGTCCATAGACAAGCCGACTCGATTGGGAGCATCCGGCTGAACGAACGTGCGGATGTCCTTCGCCACCCCCGCGAACACCTCTTCACGCTTCTTCGATGAAAGCCAGTGTGCAACGTCGTTGACCTCGTGAGTTGCAATGAGCTTGGGCATGGCGGTATCTCCGTTGATCGGCAGCCGATGCTGCTTGAGGTTGTCTTATATCACCACGAAGTTGCTCGCTGATCAGTTCTTCGACTGACGTGCTCCTAACCAGCCTTCCACCAGTGGCCGGTTTTGGCCGGATCGAGCCGACCGACAGCGCTGGGCGAACGGCCGGTCACTGCAGGGATGCCGACGGTCGCGATGAGCCCAGTGTCGGAACCTTCCAGGCCGAGGAGGAACGGTCGGGAAGGTCAGCCGGTACCGACGGGCGGAGATGCTGCCGTTGATGATGTAGTTCCATAGATCAACGACAGGCAAGTTGTCTCGTCCACTGCCTTTCCGCTCACTTGCTCGGCGCAGTCTCAAGAGGCGCGACGCGCCGGTGCGTCATCTCACCTTGGTGTGCAAGAATACACCGTCAGATTGGGGTCCATCCCAACGATAGATCTCGATAGACCCGGATAGATCTCGAAAGCTACTCCCACTCGATCATCAACGAGCCTTGTAAGCTGTTGATTGATAAGGCACTCGCCGCTGCCTCGCAGATTTTTACCGTCATTTTTGCCGTCAAGCTGTCAGGCACCAGCATTGGCGCGGGTTTGCGGGCGATCCGGCGAAGACTCACCTATCGAGATCTATCGACATCTATCGACTCCGACGACGATTGCCGAGACCATCACTGACGCCATCGACACGCGTCCTTGCCGGTCAGGGAAACGCCCAAGAAGGGCCGGCATCAAACGCCATAAGCTATTGTCGCGAATCGCTTTTTCGACAACTATTTTACCGTCACGATCCCGCAAGAGCGGCGCTGTCGTTCAGTGATTCAGGATCGCGGTCCACCGATGCGACTCTCGCGCGGAAATACCTTGCGAGCAATGTCTTCCCGTGTGGCCAAGGTCTTCAGGTCGTAGTCGGCTTGCAGCGCCAGCCACGATCTGGAGTTGGAGTTCGAGGATTACGGCCCGATCTTCAACTCGCCGCCGCCGGAGTTGGGGCAGTATTCGAGGTCGAACCTCGCACACCGCGGCGCCATTGGCCGGGGGAGACGCCGTAGCACTGCTTGAAGGCGCGGCTGAAGGCGGCTTCGGACTTGTAGCCGATGCTGTCTGCAATGCGGCGCAGGCTGTCGCGATGATTCTTCAGCATGTCCGCGGCCATGCTCAGTCGCCACAGCTTGAGGTACTGCATCGGCGGCATCTTGACCAATTCGACAAAGCGCGCGGCCAGCGCGCTGCGCGACATGTTGACCGCTTGCGCCAACTCGGCCAAGGTCCAGCCGCGCGTCGGATCGGCGTGCAATAGCGACAGGCACTTGCCAATCTGCGGATCGCGCAGGCCCGATAGCCAGCCCGTCTGCGCCGGCGGAAGTGACTCCATATAGGCGCGCAACGCCTCGACGAATAGCAACTCGGCTACCTTGGCCGTCACGACTTCCAAGCCAGCCAGCCGCCCGCCGGCTTGATCCAGGGCGTAGCGGATCGACTGCGAGATCCATGGCCACGAAGGACGCGTGCTCAGCGCCGTGACGAACTGCGCCGGTAGATTCGTGACGAGCGGATTGGGCACGTCCGGTTCATAGGCAAACCAGCCGCACACGAGCAGTGCCCGTTCGCCATCGCCACCGTAGCGCACCAGATTGAGTTCGGGCATCTGGAGCTGAACCACGTGGTCGATGTGCGCTGGTGCGAACTGCAGGCCGCTGCCCATCAGATGCGAGTCACCATGTGGAAACACGACAATGTCGCCCGGATGCAGATGCGCCGGATCGCCGCTGCTGAGCTTGACCCAGCACTGGCCTTCGAGCACCAAGTGGCAGATCGCAAGCCGTGTCGCCCCGGGCAGCAGGACCTGCGCGAGGACGGCGCCGGCAGGTGCGTTGACGCACCAGGGCGCACGAAACTCGCCGTTGAGGAAGAGCGCGCCGTGCAGGCGAATCATTCGAAGTACGTCGGACAGCACATCCATCCGCAACTCCAGGTGGCATAGCCAGCGTTTCGGTCAACATGTCCGGACGACCGGACATGAATGCAAGCGCTGGTCAGCCTAGCATGACTCACGCCTCCGGTAACTCATTCACACCCATCTCGCAGAAAGGGACCCACACCATGGGCATCGCGACCAATACAGCTGTGAATCCGAACAAGGCACTTTGGGAAAAGGGCGACTTCACGCGCATCGCGGCGGGCATGCGCGAGAGCGGAGAGGCGCTTGTCAACACGTTCGGCATCCGCCCTGGCCTGAAGGTCCTGGATCTTGGCTGCGGGGACGGAACCACGGCCCTGCCCGCAGCGCGACGGGGGGCGGACGTGCTGGGCGTCGATATCGCGCGCAATCTGGTGGATGCTGGGAACAAGCGCGCCAAGGCGGCTGGCCTCGCGAACTGCAGGTTTCAGGAAGGCGATGCGAGCGATTTGCAGGATCTTGCCGACCAGTCCTTTGACCTCGTTGTCTCCATCTTTGGCGCCATGTTCGCGCCTAGACCGTTCGACGTCGCCAAGGAAATGAAAAGAGTCGCCCGGAGCGGCGGCCGGATCATCATGGGCAACCGGATTCCCAACGACCCGACGCTGGTGGCGCAAATCCTGAAGATCAGTTCATCCTATACGCCGGCACCGCCGCACGGTTTCGTCAGCCCGATGACCTGGGGCGTCGAGGGCCAAGTGATCGAACGCTTTGCCGCGGCGGGCGTGCCCAGAGAACAGATTTCCTTTTCCCGTGGGACGTTCACGTTCAATATACCGGGCGTGCCGTCCGCATATCTGGCAGCGTTCAGGACCTACTACGGGCCGACCATGAACGCGTTCGAAGCCGCCGAAAGAAACGGCCGAGCCGGCGATCTGCAGCAGGAACTCGACGGTCCGTTTAACAGCCAGAACAGAAGCGGGCGCGACGACGCGACCTCCATTCCGGCAACCTTTCTGCAAGTCACGGTCGTGCTTTGAAAGGCACGAGCATTGGCCCGCGCGTCTGATTGCGCGGCAGATGGCATTCACTTCTACAAAGGAGTTCTCACATGTTCATGATCGACTACATGCAACGCGGCTGGTGGTACTGGCTGCTGACCGCCTGCCTGCTTACTGCGGGCGTGGCCGGCTACCCGCTCGGCTTTGACCTGGCCATCGGGCTGACCGTGGTGCACCTGATCGACTTCATCATGCGAGAGCAAAGCCTGAGCGCATTCACGGTTCAGGTAAGGCTGGCCGTGTTGCTCTACCTGTTGCTGTCGTATCCGGCGCCGCTGCAGTTTCTGTTCTGGGTGCCCGTCGTCGGCATCTGGGCCAGGGCTCTGTTTGGCTACTGCATCATGGCGCGCACGCTCTCGCTCATGCCCTGGATCCGACGGGTGCCGTTCACCGGCGCGCTGTTGTTCAGGACCTTCTTTTCCCGCCCGGTACGCGGCAACATCATGCAGGGCCTGCCACCGCTGCCAGTAACACCGCGTGCGGCGACAGGCGGCTGAAGGAGATGACTTGCCGGTCGTCTTGCTCTCCCAGCGCACAGGGTAGACATCCGTGCGCCCCCGAAACCACCGGCAAAAGAGCGCCACTTTCGCTTTGGTGGAGAGTCGCGACGATTCGGGTTTCGAAGAAGACATTGCCGTTTCGGGCGCCAGGCGCCACTCGATTCCGTTTGCCTCCAGGAGCGCGATCAGTCGCTCGTTCTCCGCCTGTAGCACGGCCAAGGGATCGGCCTCCGACGCCGATCCCTTGCTTGGCAGTGGTCTCCCCAATGCCGTCATCGCGGCTGTTTCTGATCTCGGGGCATCAGCAGCGCCGGATACCGCTTTGCACGCAATTCCTCGATGACCGCATCGGAGAGCTTCCATCTGTCCCCGCTGATTCGCGCGATCAGCTCGGTCCAGATGCGCTCGAATGCCTGGATCGCATCCTCATCGCTCCAGCGCACGCTCGCCGGCAGCATTGGCGCGACATCTTCGGCCAGGCTTCGGGTCAACTTCTCCAGCATGCGCTGCTCGGCCATCGCTCGCGTGATCGGCTTGCCCTCCAGGGCCATATAGTGGTCGAAGCAGTCGATGACTCTTTCCGGAGCCAGGCGCAGCTGTTCTAGTCCCTGGTGCAGATCGAACAGGTCACGGTTTCTGCGCCGCTGCAGCAGTGCGCGCAGTTTCGTGCCGAACAGTTCCTCTGGCTCGAAGGAGGCGATCTCCGCCGTGCCGTGGTACCAGTCGTTCTCCACGGCAAACGGATAACGTCGAACACCAAGCAAGCTCGCCTGCTCCCGAGTGTTGATCTCGACCTTCAGCTTGAGCGTCGCCTGCGCATCGACCTCAGGCGTGAACTTGAACACCAGGTGCATCGAGTGCCCGGCCTGCGCTCGGCTGCATTTCCCGAGCCACGACAGCGCCGCGCGAATCGCGTCGACCGTGCCACCGATGGGCTCGGGATGCGCCTGGACCAGATCGATATCCTCCGAGTAGCGCAGCGGCTGCTTGAAGAGCAGCTTGTGGATCGCCGTACCGCCGCGGAATGCGATCTTCCCCGCTAACGCCGGAGCATTGAACAGCTCGCACAGCGCGCGGCAGATGATCAGGTCCTGCTCGACCTGTCGCAGGTCCGGCCAAGGCGCTTTCGTACTCCACGCCTGCAGGAAGGCGGTGGGAATCACTCTGCGATCTCCACGGCTTCATTGATCAGGAGCCTCCACCTTGGCATTTCGCTCACCAGCCTGCGCCAGAGCCTTGCACGAGCGGCCTGACGGCCGGATCGAGCGGCAGCACCGTCCTGGCGCGTTTCACGAACCGCTTGCAGCGCGTCGGGCCTGGCGCGCGTGTCCCGTCAGATCGAGCAGATAGCCGAGCCGACGGATCGCCGAGTTCTCGTAGGCGCCAGCCGCCTTCTGCCAGCAGGCGCGGGCTGGCCTTGCGCCGATATCCTTGACGATCTGCGCGACGCCGTTGATGCCAGCTGCCTTGTGAAAGTAGCGCACGCAATCGAGCAGCGTCAGTTCGACGCCAGCCACCGTCGCGAAGCCGGCGTCGCTCTTCATCTGGTCGACCAACGACTGACTGGTTGATCTGATTGAATGCGTTTGGGCCCTGATAAAGGAACTGCAGGCGATGGCGACCCAGATCGAAGTCCCGCAACTGCCTCGGGACGACGACCTGGAAGACCATGCTGGCCTGGTGCGAGGCGCCGTGGAACGCCGCCGCGCGCAGCAGCGAAATGCGGTAGTCGATCCCCTGATGCTTCATCAGCGGGTCGATCCACTTGACGGGGTCGGGCGCGCCGGCGATCTGATCTTCCGGGCGCAGGATGAGATAGAAGCCGTGCCTGGGGTTCGCCAGGCGGCGCTTGTTGATCGCCCGCGTGATCGCCGCCGCGAGTGCCTGACGGCTTCAGGCCCGAGCGCAGCGGCGACCTCATCCCGGGAGAAGTAGGCACGGCCGCGAGCGAGCAGATCGTCGAGGTAGGATTCGAGGGAAGCCATGCCAAAACATACGCAAAACTAGACAAAATAATCAAGAGTTTTGCATATGATTTGGGTCACTCCCACTCGATCGTCGCCGGCGGCTTGCCCGAGATGTCGTAGACCACGCGGTTGATGCCGCGCACCTCGTTGATGATGCGGTTCGACACGCGCGCGAGCAGCGCGTGCGGCAGGTGCGCCCAGTGCGCGGTCATGAAGTCCGAGGTCTGCACCGCGCGCAGCGCGACCACGTGCTCGTAGGTGCGCCCGTCGCCCATCACGCCAACCGAACGCACCGGCAGGAACACCGCGAAGGCCTGGCTGGTGAGCTCGTACCAGTTGCGTCCTACTTCACTCTCGGCACAAAGGCCCGCTGCCGCGTCGGCCGCGGTCGCGGTCGTACCGCGCAACTCGTCGATGAAGATCGCGTCGGCGCGACGCAGCAGATCGGCGTACTCGGGCTTGACCTCGCCCAGGATCCGCACGCCAAGGCCGGGGCCGGGGAACGGGTGCCGGTAGACCATCTCGTGCGCCAGACCCAGCGCCACGCCCAGCTCGCGCACCTCGTCCTTGAACAACTCGCGCAGCGGCTCGAGCAGCTTCAGGTGCAGCGTCTCGGGTAGCCCGCCGACATTGTGATGCGACTTGATCGTGTGCGCCTTCTTCGTCTTGGCGCCGGCCGACTCGATGACGTCGGGGTAGATCGTGCCCTGCGCGAGCCAGCGCGCGTCGGCGATGCGCTCGGACTCGTGCTGGAACACGTGGACGAACTCGCGGCCGATCACCTTGCGCTTGGCCTCCGGGTCGGACACGCCGGCCAGCGCGCCCATGAACTCGGCGCTCGCGTCGACGTGGATCACGCGCACGCCCAGGTTGCGCGCGAAGGTCTCCATCACCTGCTCGGCCTCGTTCAGGCGCAGCAATCCGTGGTCGACGAACACGCAGCTCAGCTTGTCGCCGATCGCGCGGTGGATCAGCGCCGCCGCCACCGACGAGTCGACTCCGCCCGACAGCCCGAGGATCACGTGCTCGTTTCCGACCTGCGCGCGGATCGCCGCGACCGCTTCGTCGACGAAGGCGGGCATCGTCCAGTCGCCGCGCGCCTGCAGATCCCGAGAACGAAGCGCGCGAGCATCGCGCGTCCCTGGCGCGTGTGTGTCACCTCGGGGTGCAACTGCACGCCGTAGAACGCGGCGCTCCTCGTCGGCCATCGCCGCGATCGGGCAGCCGTCCGTGGAGGCCATCAGCCTGAAGCCCGGCGGCATCGCGACTGACCTTGTCGCCGTGGCTCATCCAGACGTCGAGCAGGCCGTGTCCCTGCGGCGATCGCTCGTCCTCGATGCCGTCGAGCAACGCGGTGTGTCCGCGGGCGCGCACCCTGGCGTAGCCGAACTCGCGAGTGTGCCCGACGTCGACCGTGCCGCCGAGTTGCGCGGCCATCGTCTGCATGCCGTAACAGATGCCGAGCACCGGCACACCGGCGTCGAACACCTCCGGCGGCGATCGCGGCGTGTGCTGCTCGGTGACCGAGTTCGGGCCGCCGGAGAGGATGATGCCGCGCAACGAAGCGTCGGCACGCCAGGCCGCGAGCGTGCTCTGCGCGTCGTCGTAGGGGTGGATCTCGCAGAACACGTGCATCTCGCGCACGCGCCGCGCGATCAGCTGCGTGTACTGCGCGCCGAAATCGATGATCAGGATCTTGTCGTGCATGGCCGCCCCGGCCTCATTCAATGTGATAGTTCGGGGCTTCCTTCGTGATCTGCACGTCGTGGACGTGCGACTCGCGCACGCCCGCGGCGGTGATCTCGACGAACTGCGTGCGCGAGCGCATCTGCTCGACGTCGGCGCAGCCGCAGTAACCCATGCTGGCGCGCACGCCGCCGCAGAGCTGGTAGAGGATCGCGACGACCGATCCCTTGTACGGAACGCGGCCTTCGATGCCCTCCGGGACGAGTTTGTCGGTGTTGACCGACGCGTCCTGGAAGTAGCGATCGGCCGCGCCCTCGGACATCGCGCCCAGCGACCCCATGCCGCGGTAGCTCTTGTACGAGCGACCGTGGAGCAGGATCACCTCGCCCGGGGCTTCTTCGGTGCCGGCGAGCATCGAGCCCATCATCACCGAATGCGCTCCGGCGGCGATCGCCTTCGCGACGTCGCCCGAGTAACGAATTCCGCCGTCGGCGATCAACGGCACTCCGGTGCCCTCCAGCGCCGCGGCGACGTCGCTGATCGCGGTGACCTGCGGCACGCCGACACCGGCGACGACCCGCGTCGTGCAGATCGACCCCGGTCCGATCCCCACCTTGACCGCGTCGGCGCCCGCGTCGACCAGCGCGCGCGCCGCCTCTCCGGTGGCGATGTTTCCGCCGATCACGTCCAGGTCCGGGTAATGCTGCTTGACCCAGCGCACGCGCGCGAGCACGCCGCGGCTGTGGCCGTGCGCCGTGTCGACGACGATCGCGTCGACGCCGGCGCGGGCCAGCGCCTCGATCCGCTCGTCGGCGTCCTCGCCCACCCCCACTGCCGCGCCCACGCGCAGCTTGCCCGCTGCGTCCTTGCAGGCGTTCGGGTATTCGGAGGCCTTGAGGATGTCCTTCACCGTCATCAGGCCGCGAAGCTCGAAGCGCTCGTTCACCACGAGCACCCGCTCGAGACGGTGCTTGTGCATCAGCGCCTGCCCCTCGTCGGCAGTTGCTCCTTCGCGCACCGTGATCAGCCGCTCGCGCGGAGTCATGATCGCGCTCACCGGCTGCTCGAGGTTGGTCTCGAAGCGCAGGTCGCGATTCGTGACGATTCCCACGACCAGCCCGCCGTCGATCACGGGCAGCCCCGAGATCTTGTGGTGGCGCGTCACGCCGATCACGTCGCGCACCGACATTTGCGGCGGTACGGTGATCGGGTCCGAAAGCACGCCGGATTCGTAACGCTTGACGCGCAGAACCTCGGCCGCCTGCTCGGCAGGCGACATGTTCTTGTGGACGATTCCGATTCCGCCCTCCTGGGCGATCGCGATCGCCAGGCGCGACTCGGTCACGGTGTCCATCGCCGCCGACAGCAACGGTATGTTCAGACCGATGCGCCGGGACAGGCGGGACTTCAGCGAAGCGTCGCGGGGGAGGATGTCGGAAAACGCGGGGACCAGCAGGACGTCGTCGAACGTCAGCGCTTTCTTGGCGAGTCGCATGGGTTTTCCACGGGCACAAAGGCGGATTATATCGAAGCCTCCGTCCGCTGGCCCGACTGCGCCGTTCATCGGCTCGCAATCGATCCCGGTGGCGCGCAGGTCGAACATCCGGTGACGGACCGAACGCGCCGCTCGTTCGCGGGGACGAGTTTCCTAGACCCGCATTCGCGCGCCCAACGGCCGACCCGACAGGATGACTTCGATGAAACTTCGCACCACACTGCTCGCTGTCGCCCTCGCGCTGGGCGCACTCACGAACGCCCATGCCCAGTGGAAATGGCGCGATTCGGCCGGCGCGATCCACTACTCGGACCAACCGCCGCCAATCTCCGTACCGGTCGCCAATATCCTTCGCGCAGGCGCCACCGCAACGGTGCAGCCCGGCGCGACCACGACCGGCGCGACCACGCCCGACGCGAATTCGCCCGCGAGCGCCCCGCCCGCGCAGGCAGCCAAGCCGACTCCGGCGTCGCAACCGGCCGCAGCGGAGAACGCGCAGGCCGGGGACCCGACCAAGCCGAAGGAGGGCGTAATGCGCCCGCCGACCCCGATCGAACTGACCGCGGCGCAGCGCGAGCACCTCGCGCAGGCGTGCACGCAGCTTCGCACCGAAGTCCGCACGCTCGAGAGCGGCATGCGCTTGGCGCGCGTGAACGCACGCGGCGAGCAGGAGATCATGACCGACGAGGACCGCGCCAAGCGCGCCGAGTTCGTCGCGCGCGAGATCAGCACGAACTGCCCGCAGGGCTAGCGCGAGCGCTCTCTCTCGCGTTCGGCGCGCCGGTGCGCCACCCTGCGTCGCCGCGCGACTTTCGGATCGACTTCCAGCGCGCGCGTCAACTCGACGCGGTCGCCTTCGCCGAGCACGAAACCGGCGGGACGCAAGCGACCGAAGACCGACGTCGCCAACCCGGATCGATCGATCGGCAAGCCTGCCGCGCGTGCGGCGGCGATCGCCTGCGCGATCGTCGACCCGGCGGCGAGACGCAGCGTTTCGACCCGCACTCCGCCCTCGCTGGCCCAGGCGAGTTCGACCGCGATCGACGTGTCAGGCATCGTCGCGCCCGCGCGGCAAGCGTTCGCGGGGCGTGTCGTGGATCACGTCCGCCCGGCGCGCAAAGGCGTCGACGAAGCTGCGCGCGATCTGATCGAATACCGGCACGAGCGCCTGTCCGAGCAGCCCGCTCTTGAGCACGTAGTCGAGGTGAAACTCGACCTTGCAGGCATCGTGCCTCAAGCTTCTGAAGTGCCACGCCCCGTCGAGGCGAACGAACGGACCGTCGCGCAGCGCCATCGTGATCCGGTGCGGTTCGTGCAGCTCATTGGCGGTAGTGAACGACTGGCGGATCCCGCGAAAGTCGATCATCAAGGTGGCCAGCATGTGCCCTGCGCTCGATTCGTGCACGACGCTGCCGCCGCACCAGGGCAGAAACTGCGGGTACGCTTCGACGTCGCGCACGACGTCGTAGACCTGTTGCGACGAATGAGCGAGCAGTGCCGACTTGTGCACGGTGGGCATCATTGATCGGAGGGGGACTCCGCGCTGCTAGAATCGGCCCGCATTCTAGCCTCTCCCTTCGCGGGCGCGCCTGTTGGCGCGCGCACCAGCCATGAGCATCGTCGACAATCGCAAGGCCCTGCACGACTACTCGATCGAGGAGCGCTTCGAGGCCGGCCTCGTGCTCGAAGGATGGGAAGTCAAGTCGATCCGCGCCGGACGCGCGCAACTCAAGGAAGGCTACGTGATCCTGCGCGACGCGCAGGTGTACCTGATCGGAGCGCACATCTCGCCGCTGCCCGAGGCTTCGACCCACGTCCATCCCGATCCGGTGCGCACGCGAAAGCTGCTGCTGCGCGCCGAGGAGATCCGCAAGCTGATCGGCAAGGTCGAACGCGCCGGCTACACGCTCGTGCCGCTGGACCTTCACTTCGTTCGCGGCCGGATCAAGCTGCAGATCGGACTCGCCAAGGGAAAACGCCAGTACGACAAGCGCGTCGCCGAGAAGGAACGCGAGTGGCAGCGCGAGAAGCATCGGATCCTCAAGCGCGCCTGACGCGCGGCACCTCTCGCCGTAGTCGGAGCCGTCAGCGCGGCAGCCAGCGCGCCTGGGCCGCGCGCCGTTGCAGGCGGCGGATGTCGCGCTCGCCTTCGCCGAGCGCGTCGCGCAACCGAAGAAAGAGCATGGCCGTTGCAAAAGCGTCGTTGCCCGCGTCGTGACGCTGCTCGACCACGATGCCGAAGTGATCGAGCCAGTCGTCGAGCGCGCGCGCCTTCACGTCGGGGTATATCGAGGGCGCGAGTTCGGCCAGATCGAGCCAGGCGTTCGTCAGCGGCAGATTCAGGTAGACGCTCGTCGCGCGCGCCAGGAACCCGCGTCCGAACGGTGCGTGAAATGCCACCAGCGGCGCATTGCCGGCCCAGTCGAGAAAAGCGGCACAGGCTTCTCGCGGCGCGCGGCCCGCACGCTGTGCCTGCTCGCCGATTCCGTGCAGCAGGATATTCTCGCGTTCGCTGGTGCGCTCGGGGCGAATGATCGTCTCGAAACTGTCGTCGACGCAGATTCGCTCCTGTCGAATCGCCACCGCGCCGATCGCGAGCAGGTTGTCGGTCGCGCGGTCCATTCCGGTGGTCTCGACGTCGACGACGACGAACCTGCCCGCGGCGAAGCCGCTGCCTTCGTGCCGCGGAGTCCGGATCGCGAGCGACCTCAGCCAGTCGAACATCGACACTTCGTTGATTCCTGGGGGGGCGCACTCACCGCATGCGTGCCGGGTCAACCCGGATAGTCGAGCGCCAGCCGTTGCTGCAGCAGGTGCGCCTGGTGAAACGCTTCCTTGAGCACGCGGCGGTCGAGCGCCGAGAGTTGGCGCGTGTCGATCGTGTTGGGCTTTTCAGCCGGATCGTCGTGCCCGTGCTGGACGCGCAGCCGCAGGCTCTGGATGAACTGGAAGGCGTCGGTCCACGATCGCGCCTCCGGCGGCGGGATCGATCCGGCCGCCGCGAGAGCCGCGAATCGCTCGGCGGTCCCCGTCTCCTGCACTCCATGCGCGAGCGAGAGCATGCGCGCGCCGTCGACGAAAAGCACCGCGCCGTGCATCTTCAGGTCGATCTCGGCCACCTCCGGGGTGAAGAGATGCCCGATCGCGCCGGCCGTCCACGACGAAGGCGGCGGATTGCGCAGCGCGTTGTCGCTCATCTGTTTGAGGAAACGCGAATTCGCGCGGGCCGCCGCGGCGACGTGCGCACGCAGGGTCTGCGCGAACTCGACTCGGCCCGCGAGCGCGCGAAAATCGAAGAAGGTGCTCGAGTGCAACAGGCTCTGCGGGTCGCCGCGCGCGATCCAGTCGTCGAACAGCGCGCGCCATTGCGCTTCGTCGAGGCACCACTTGGGGTTGCTCGCCATGACCCCGCCCTTGCACAGCGGATAGCCGCACGCGTCCAGCGAGCGGTTGACCTGCAGCGCGAACTCCAGGATCTCGTCGCGTGGCGTTTCCAGCGACTGGGGCAGGATCAGGCCATTGTCCTGCTCGGTCGCAATGGACTGCTCCTCGCGGCCCTCGCTGCCCATGGCAAGCCAGCACAGGGCATCGGAGTCGACGCCACGCTCGCGCCCGACCAGTTCGAGCAGGCGTGCCGTGACCTGATCGTTGAGCCGGCTGATCAGGCGCGCGACGAAGGCCGCCGACACGCCCTGCGCGACCAGGCTGCGCGACCAGGCGCGAATGTCCTCGGCAACGCGCGGCATTTGCCGGGCATCGGCGGTCTTGCGGATGTCGTCGCCGATCTGGCGCATGCTGCGCCGCTGAATCACGAACAGGTCGCGCTCGGTGACGATCCCGACGAGCCGCCCTGCCCTGGTGACCGGAACGTGACGGATCGAACGCTCGGCCATCAGCAACATCGCATCGGCCACCGTCGCCTCCGCAGCGAGTGAGACCACCGGCGCGGTCATGACCTCGGAGATCGGCGTGTCCAGGCTCAGCCCGGGCAGCGAGACGCGACCGATCACGTCCTGGCGGGTAAAGATGCCGCGCACCGACGCGCCGCTCGCGTCCGGGTTGCCCGCGTCGCCCGCGTCACCCGGGCTACCCGGGTCGACGACGACGACCGACCCGACCGATCGTCGCTCCATCGTCTCGAACACCGAGCGCAAGGTGTCGCTCGGCGCGCTGGTCACCGGGTCGCCGCGCGAGACCGAGGCCAGCGTCGCGTCCATTTCGCGGCGTTGCGCGCCCTGGGTCGCATAGCTCGCCTGCAACGCCTGATCGGACAGATCGAGCAGCGAACTGAGCCTGCTGCGGCAGAACTTCAGGAACAACGGACTGCGCTCGGCGAGTTCGTCGAATCGCGCCCGCGGCAACAGCCAGCAGAACGTGTCGCCGCGGGCGCGGTAGGTGGTGATGACAGATCGCGCGGCGAGGAGCGCGGCCGCCGGAAAGACCTCGCCCGCAGTCAACTGGAGCACCGTGCGCATCGCGTCGCTTTCGCCGCCGGTTGCCTGACCGGGCTCGGGACGAATCCCTTCGACGACGCCCTGCTTGACGATGAAGCAGTGCTCGGGCGGGCCGCCGCCTGGAGAAAGCAGGATCTCGGCGTTGCGGTAGTAAGCCAGCTCGACGTTGGTGGCGACGAACTCCACCTGTTCGGATTCCATCCGCGAAAACGGCGGATGCGCCGACAGGAACCGGCATACCGAGGCGACGATCGTCGGGGAGGCCACTGGCAGCGCCTCCGGAGCTCAGGCGCGCGGCGGCGCCTGCCCGACACCGCCCGGCGTTGCCGGCCCGCCGCTCCCCGGAGCGGCGCGAACGACCTGCATCGCGGTCGCGACCAGCCCGGCGAGATCGCCGACGTTGGCCGGCACGATCAGCGTGTTGTTCGTGCGCGCGAGCCCCGAAATCGCTTCGACGTACTTCTCCGCCACCCTCAGATTCACCGCATTCATGCCGCCGGGGTGGTTGATCGCCTGCGCGATCCGTTCGATCGCCTTCGCGCGTCGCGTCGGCGACCGCCGAGATCGCGCGCCGCCTCGCCCAGCGCGCGATTGACTTCAGCCTGGCGCTCGCCCTCGGAGCGCTGGATCGTGCGCCTTCGCGCTCGCCGGTGGCGATATTGATCTGCTCCTGTTTGCGACCCTCCGAGGCCGCGATCAGCGCGCGCTTCTCGCGCTCGGCGGTGATCTGCGCCTGCATCGCGCGCAGGATCTCGTTGGGCGGCGTCAGGTCCTTGATCTCGTAGCGCAGCACCTTGACGCCCCAGTTCGATCGCCGCCTCGTCGAGCGACGACACGATGCTGGTGTTGATGAACTCGCGTTCCTCGAAGGTGCGGTCGAGCTCGAGCTTGCCGATCACCGAACGCAGCGTGGTCTGCGACAGCTGCGTGATCGCCACGATGTAGTTGCTCGAGCCGTACGACGCGCGCATCGGATCGGTCACCTGGAAGTACAGCACGCCGTCGACGGTCAGCTGCGTGTTGTCCCTGGTGATGCAGATCTGGCTCGGCACGTCGAGCGGGATCTCCTTGAGCGAGTGCCGGTAGGCGACCCGATCGATGAACGGAATCAGGATGTTCAGGCCCGGGGCGAGCGTGCGATCGTACTTGCCGAGCCGTTCGACGATCCAGGCGTGCTGCTGCGGGACGACCTTCAGCGCGCGTGCGATGAAGACGATCGCGACGATCAGAATGATCAGGGCGAGAACGATGCTTCCGGTCATGACAGGCTCCGTGGAATGTTCAGCTGCTGCGTTCTACGATCAGTCGGTTGCCGTCGATTCGCCGGATGACGAAATCCCCGGGCTCGGGAGGCGACGCCTGCCCCTGGGCGAGTTCCACCGCCCAGGACGCGCCGCGATAGACGACCTTGGTGCGGCGCGGGCCGTCCCACCGGTCGACGTGCACCTGCTCGCCGATGTCGAGGATCAGATCGCGATCGGCCTGCGGGTGGTCGGCGGCGCGGCCGCGCGTGCCCCATCGACGCACTGCCGCCCATCCGAGCACCGACAGCCCTGCGGCCGCGAGCAATTGGGCCGCCAGCCCCCCGCCTGCCAGCGCGACGAATCCGGCGGCGGCGAACCCGATCGCGAGCACCAGCAGGTAGAACGTCGCGGTGAACATCTCGATCAGCCCGAGTCCTACGGCGACGCCCCACCACCACCAGTAGTCTTGCATTTGGCCCTCCCCCGGCGAATGCTAGCAGTTCGCGTCAACGCGACCAACGCCCGGTGCGTTGATAACAGGGACGGCGCGAGAGGTGAAAGTTTGCCGAGGCCCGGGATTCGGGCTAGGATTCGCGCCGTTGAGGCGTGTTGCAGCCTGGGATGGCGCGACCGTCGTCCAACCCCATCCAACACCAATGAGGAGTTTCGTATGCAACCAAGACTGGTGATCGCTCGCGGTCGCCGCGGCCTTCGCGTCTACCGCAGGCCTCGCGTCGGCCCAGACCGTCGTCAAGATCGGCCACGTCGCACCGCTGACCGGTGCGATCGCGCACCTGGGCAAGGACAACGAGATGGGCGCCAAGCTCGCGATCGAAGATCTGAACGCGAAGAAGCTCAAGATCGGCGGCAAGGACGATCACGTTCGAACTTCTGTCCGAAGACGACGCCGCCGATCCGAAACAGGGCACTGCCGCCGCGACAGAAGCTGGTCGACGCCAAGGTCAGCGGCGTGATCGGTCACCTGAACTCGGGCACGACGATCCCGGCCTCGAAGATCTACAACGACGCCGGCATCCCGCAGATCTCGCCCTCGGCGACCAATCCGAAGTACACCCAGCAGGGCTTCAAGACGGCCTTCCGCGTCGTCGCCAACGACGGCCAACTCGGCGGCACGCTCGGGCAAGTACGCGGTCAACACGCTCAAGGCCAAGAACGTCGCGATCATCGACGATCGCACCGCCTACGGCCAGGGCGTCGCCGACGAGTTCGCGAAGTCGGTCAAGGCTGCAGGCGCCAAGCTCGTCGGGCGCGAGTACACCAACGACAAGGCCACAGACTTCAACGCGATTCTGACCAAGTTGAAGGGCGCCAAGCCGGATCTGGTGTTCTTCGGCGGCATGGACGCGGTCGCCGGCCCGATGCTGCGCCAGATGAAGCAGCTCGGCATCGACGCGAAGTTCATGGGGGGCGATGGAATCTGCACGGCCGAATTGCCCAAGCTCGCGGGCGACGCGCTCGGCGATGGCCGCGTGGTCTGCGCCGAAGCCGGTGGTGTCGAGGGCGCCGGGGTGAAGGTCTCCGACGACTTCAAGGCGCGCTTCAAGGAGAAGATGGGCGTCGAAGTCCAGCTCTACGCGCCCTACATCTACGACGCGGTGATGACGATGGTCGCGGCGATGCAGAAGGCCAATTCCACCGATCCGAAGAAGTACCTGCCCGAACTCGCCAAGATCAGCTACGACGGCGTGACCGGAAAGATCTCGTTCGACAGCAAGGGCGACATCAAGAACGGCTCGCTCACCCTGTTCACCTACAAGGGCGGCAAGAAAGAGCAGATGATGGTCGTTCGCTGAGCATCGACGGCGACTCCTGACTCACTGGGGCGCGGCGCGAGCCGCGCCCCTTTTCGTTGCGGCGCCGGTTCAGCCGGCGCGGTCCGGTTCCGGTGGCGCTGCGGCGAGTCGCTTCCAGGTCGCGACCACCGTATCGGGGTTGAGCGAAATCGAATCGATTCCGCGCTGCATCAGCCATTCGGCCAGATCCGGGTGATCCGAAGGGCCCTGTCCGCAGATTCCGACGTACTTCCCCGCGCGCGTGCACGCGTCGATCGCCATTTCGAGCAGCGCCAGCACCGCCGGATCGCGCTCGTCGAATCCCTCCGCGACCAGGCCCGAATCGCGGTCGAGGCCGAGCGTGAGCTGGGTGAGGTCGTTCGACCCGATCGAAAATCCGTCGAAATACTCGAGGAAATCCGCCGCGAGCAGCGCGTTGGAAGGCAGCTCGCACATCATGATGATCCTCAGCGCGCCGCTGCCGTCGGCCGAAGCGCCCTCGCCGCGGCGCAATCCGTTGGCGGCGAGCAACTCGACGACCGCGCGCGCTTCCTTTACGGTACGCACGAACGGGACCATCAGTTCGACGTTGCTCAGCCCCATGTCGTTGCGCACGCGTTTCATCGCGAGGCACTCGAGCTCGAAGCACTCCCGGAAGTCGGGCGACACGTAGCGCGAGGCGCCACGAAATCCCAGCATCGGGTTCTCCTCTAGCGGCTCGTAGCGCGCGCCCCCGATCAGCTTGCGGTATTCGTTCGACTTGAAGTCCGACAGGCGCACGATCACCGGCTTGGGCCAGAACGCCGCGGCGATCGTCGCCACGCCTTCGGCGACGCGCTCGACGTAGAACGCCCGAGGCGTCGCGTGCCCGCGCGCGACGCTCTCGACGGCGTTGCGCAACTCGGCGTCGACGTTCGGATAGTCGAGAATCGCCTTCGGGTGGATGCCGATGTTGTTGTTGATGATGAACTCGAGGCGCGCGAGTCCTACGCCGTCGTTGGGCAGCTGCGCGAACTCGAAGGCGAGTGTCGGATTGCCGACGTTCATCATCACCTTCATCCCCAGGTCCGGCATCTGCGATGTGTCGAGCTCGGTGACTTCGGTCTCGAGCAGGCCGTCGTAGATGAAGCCCGTGTCGCCCTGAGAACACGCCACCGTCACGAGGGCCCCGTCGCGCAGCTTCTCGGTGGCGTCGCCGCATCCGACCACAGCCGGAATGCCGAGCTCGCGCGCGATGATCGCCGCGTGGCAGGTGCGCCCGCCGCGGTTGGTGACGATCGCCGCCGCGCGCTTCATCACCGGTTCCCAGTTCGGGTCGGTCATGTCGGTGACCAGCACGTCGCCGGGCATGACGCGGTCCATCTGCGACGCGTCGGCCACCACACGCACCGGACCGGCGCCGACCCTCTGGCCGATCGCGCGCCCCGAGGCGAGCACGTCCGAGGAACCCTTGAGCTGGAAGCGCTGCTGGCGCCCGCTGCGCGACTTCACCGTCTCGGGACGGGCCTGCAGGATGTAGAGCTTGCCGTCGACGCCGTCCCTGCCCCACTCGATGTCCATCGCGCGCCCGTAGTGCTGCTCGATCGTGACCGCGTAGCGCGCGAGTTCGATCACTTCCGGGTCGCTGATCGAGTAGCGATTGCGCATCTCGGGCGAAGTGTCCACCACGCGCACGGTGCGCCCGGCGTCTTGCGGGTCGTCGCCTTGCGCGCCCGCGAACTGCATCGTGATCAGCTTGCTGCCCATCTGGCGACGGATGATCGGGAAGTGCCCGGCCGCGAGGATCGGCTTGTGCACGAAGAACTCGTCCGGATTGACCGCGCCTTGCACCACCGTCTCGCCGAGGCCGTAGGCGCTGGTGATGAAGACCACGTCGGGAAAGCCCGATTCGGTGTCGATCGTGAAGATCACGCCCGATGCGCCGAGATCGCTGCGCACCATGCGCTGCACGCCGGCGGAGAGCGCGACGTCGCCGTGGTGAAATCCCTTGTGCACCCGGTACGAGATCGCCCGGTCGTTGTACAGAGACGCGAAGACGTGCAGCACCCGCTCGAGCACGGCGTCGATTCCGGCGACGTTCAGGTAGGTCTCCTGCTGCCCGGCGAACGACGCGTCCGGCAGGTCCTCGGCGGTTGCCGACGAACGCACCGCGACCGATATCGTTTCGCCCGATTCCGCGACGAGCCGGTCGTAGTGCGCGCCGATCTCCGATACAAGGTCGGCCGGAAGCGTGCCCGCCTCGACCCATGACCTGATCTCGGCCCCGCATTCGGCCAGCGCCTTGACGTCCTCGGTGTTCAGGACTTCGAGCCGCGCCGCGATGCGCGCGGTGAGGTCGTTCGCGTCAAGGAAGCGGCGAAACGCATGCGCGGTGGTCGCGAAGCCCCCTGGAACGCGTACGCCGACCGCTGCGAGTTGGCTGATCATTTCCCCGAGCGAAGCATTCTTGCCGCCGACCGATTCGACATCGGTCATGCGCAATGCTTCGAAGGGGACGACAAGGCGCCCTTCGAGATGATTCATGGTGAACGAGTCCTGACATGATGAGAAAACCTGTCGATGCGTGCCGATCGGGTTCGATCGGTCGACCGAAACACTGTACTGGCCCGTCCGGGTCGCGCTGCGTGCCCGGTGGCTGCGGGCGCGGGTCCGATTCGGGCCAGTGCAGCATTCCGTGCTGCCGGCAGGGGATTTTACTTCCTCTGGTGCGGCCGCGGCCGCGGCAGCGCCCCGATCGTCGACAATACGGGCTGGGAAACGATGGAGCGAGTGATGCCGGACACCCCCGCCGGAACCTACGACCGGACGGTCTTCTACATCTCGGACGGCACCGGAATCACCTCCGAGACCTTCGGGCACTCGCTGCTGGTGCAGTTCGAGCAGCTGCGACTGCGCGAAGTGCGCCTGCCGTTCATCGACACGCCCGAGAAGGCCGCCGAAGCGGTGCGAAAGATCGCCGCGCAGGGAGCGAACGACGGCGTGCGACCGGTGGTGTTCAGCACGCTGGTGAAGTCCCACATCAACGACATCGTTCGCGAGGTCGACGCGCTGTTCCTCGATCTCTTTTCCAGTTTCGTCGGCCCGCTCGAGCGCGAGTTCGGCGTGAAGTCGACCCATACGATGGGGCGTTCGCACACCGCGGCCGACACCGAGCAGTACGGGCGCAGGATCGGCGCGATCAATTTCTCACTCGCGCACGACGACGGGCAGTCGCACGCCGGGTTGGCCGCTGCCGACATGATCCTGGTGGGCGTGTCGCGCAGCGGCAAGACGCCCACCAGTCTGTACCTCGCCATGCAGCACGGGATCCGCGCCGCGAACTACCCGCTGATCCCGGAAGACTTCGAGCGCGGCCGGTTGCCGGACGTTCTCTATCGTTTCAAGCACAAGCTGTTCGGCCTTTCGATCACTCCCGAGCGCCTGGCGGAAGTGCGATTCGAGCGCCGCCCGAACAGCCGCTACGCGTCGCTCGAGAACTGCCGCTTCGAGGTCGCGCAGGCCGAAGCGATGATGCGGCGCGAAGGCATTCGCTGGCTGTCGTCGACGACGAAATCGATCGAGGAGATCTCGGCGACGATCCTGCACGAGCTTCAGATTCCGCGCCCCTGACGCGGCGTCGCTCATTCTGACGGCGAGCGCTGGCGCATCTGTTCGTACAGGCACAGCGCCGCGGCGACGCCGACGTTGAGCGATTCGACCGCTTCGGATTGCGGAATCGCGACACGCTGACCCGCGCCCAGGAGCAGCTTCGGGTCCAGTCCCCCGCCTTCCTGGCCGAACAGCCAGATCGCCGGAGCGCGCAGGTCGAGTTCCCACAGCGAACGCGCCTCCTGCGGCGCTGCGGCGCGCACCGCGACGCGGATCCGGGGTGCGATCTCCTCCCAGGCGACCGATTCGTGCAGATCGAGGTGGAAATGCGCGCCCATGCCGGCGCGTAGCACCTTCGGCGACCAGCACCAGGCGGTGCCGGGGGCGGTGAACACGCGCCGCACGCCGACCGCGGCGCAGGTGCGCAGGACCGTGCCTACGTTGCCCGGATCCTGCAGGCGATCGAGGTAGACGCAGTCGCTTTCGATATGTGCCGGCAGCGGTGGGCGCGGCGTATCGATCAGCATCACGACGCCCACGCCGTGCCCGAGCGCGCTGACCGCGCGAAACACGGAATCGCCGAGCATCGTCGGCGCCGGCGCCGGCGCGCAGCGCGCGACGAGTGCGGCCACCTCGGGGTGCTCGTGCCCGGCTCGCGTGACGAACAGCTCGCGCGGCACGCCGCCGCCATCGAGAAACGCCTCGCAGAGGTGGACGCCTTCGATCACGCTCATGCCACGTTTGCGTCGTTCGCGCGCCGAGCCGCTGAGCTGGACGAGCTCGCGCACGGTCGGGTTGTCGCGCGAGGTGATTTCACGCATCGGGATTCACGCGCCGGCGATGACGAGCACCGCGCGCACCGGGGCGAAGCTCTTCCTGTGCTCCGGGCTCGCCCCGTAGCGGCGCAGCGCGACGAGGTGCGCTCGCGTCGGATATCCCTTGTGCACGTCGAACCCGTACTGCGGCCACCGCAGGTGCAGGTCGCGCAACGCCGCATCGCGCGCCGTCTTGGCGAGGATCGAAGCGGCCGAGATCGACGCCTCGATCGCGTCGCCGCCGACCAGCGTCTGCACCGCGCACCTCAGCATCGGGGCACGATTGCCATCGACCCGCGCAAGCGAGGGGGCCGGATCGAGGGCATCGACCGCGCGGCGCATCGCGAGCAGACTGGCCTGCAGGATA
Source organism: uncultured beta proteobacterium (assembly GCA_963696745.1). Classification (GTDB taxonomy): domain Bacteria; phylum Pseudomonadota; class Gammaproteobacteria; order Burkholderiales; family Burkholderiaceae_E; genus Quisquiliibacterium. Next base: position 253,361 of record CAVOLL010000008.1, on the reverse strand, counting down.
TTCAGGCGATCGATCTCCTCGACGCTGGCGCTCGCCACCGCCCAGGCGATCGCATCGGCGCGGATCCGCGTCGCGAGCACTTCGCGCCGCGCAGCGCTCAGTTTCTTCGAGTCGCGCAATCCGCAGATCGCGGCGAGCGGATCGAGGATCACCGCGGCAGCGTAGACCGGCCCGGCAAGCGGTCCGCGACCGGCTTCGTCGACGCCGCAGACCAGCCCCGGCGAGGAGGCGGCGGCGAGCCGCGGGGACGGCCGATCAGGCATTCGCGCCTCGTCCGCTTTCGATCAGGCGCAGCAGCACTTCGCTTGCCCGAGCGGCGCAGTCGCGCCGCAACTCCGCGTGGATCTGGGCGAAGCGCCGCTCGACGCGCGCGCGCGAGACGTCGTCGTCGAGTTGCTTGAGCAGCGCGGTGCCCATCGTGTCCGGGCGCGCTTCGTCCTGCACGAACTCCGGAACGAGGGATTCGGCGCACAGGATGTTCGGCAGGCCGATCCAGGGAATCAGTGCCTTGCGCCGCATGATCCTGTGGCTGAGCCACGCCATCCGGTAGGCGATGACCATCGGGCGACGCATCAGCGCCGCCTCCAGCGTGGCGGTGCCGCTCGCGACGAGCACCGCGTCGGCGGCGGCGAGCGCCGCGTGCGAGCGACCCTCGACGATCGTCAGACGCAATTGCGGCTGGGTGCGCGCAGCCAGGTCGCGCAGGCGCGCGTACAGCACCTGCCCGGCCGCCGGAAGGACGAACTGCAGCCCGGGGCGTTCGCGCTGCAACCAGCCGCGGTCTCGAGGAACAGCGATCGCCATGTACTCGACCTCCGACGGGCGGCTCCCCGGCAACAGCGCGATCGTCGCGTCCGTGCCGTCGAGCGCGAGGCTCCTGCGCGCCTCCTGGCGATCGACCTGCATCGGAATCAGGTCGGCGAACGGGTGGCCGACATAGGTCGCTGCGATGCCGGCCTCGCGATACAGCTTCTCCTCGAACGGGAACACGAGCAGCATGTGATCGACCGCGGCGCGGATCTGCGTCGATGCGATCGGCGCGCCAGGCCCAGATCGAAGGTCCGATGAAGTGCGCAACGGTGACGCCCGCCGAGCGCAGGCGACGCTCGAGTTCGAGGTTGAAGTCCGGCGCGTCGACCCCGAGAAACAGCGAGGGATTCCAGTCGATCACGCGCTTGCGAATCGCGTTGCGCATCGCGAGCAGCCGCGGATACGCCCGCAGCACCTCGACGTAGCCGCGCACCGACAGCGCGTCGATCGAGTACCACGCATCGAAACCCTGACCGGCCATTGCCGGTCCGCCGACGCCGGCGGCGACCGAGCCCCGGATCGCCGCCGCGCATGCCACGCAGCACGGCGCCGCGAGCAGATCACCCGAGGCCTCTCCGGCGACGACGGCGAGGCTGCTCATCCGCGCGACACCGTTCTCGCGCGACTCAGCGCACGATCCCGCGCGAAACCGAACGAAGGAACGAAGCGAGCTGCTCGATCTGCTCGCGCGCGGGGCCCGGTTGCTGCGCCTGCCCGGCAATCTGCGCGCGCGCTTCGTCGAGCGTCAGCCCGCTCTTGTAGAGCGTCTTGTAGGCGCGCCGGATCGCGTTGATCGCGTCGTTCTCCAGAGCCTCTGCGCCTGAGCCCCTCGCTGTTGATGCCGTGCGCTTGCGCGGTGTTGCCCGAGGCCATCACGAAAGGCGGGATGTCGTGCAGGACGACCGTTCCGACGCCGGTCATCGCGTGCGCGCCGATCTTGCAGAACTGGTGCACGCCGGTGTAGCCGCCGAGGATGGCCCAGTCGCCGATCTCGACGTGTCCGCCGAGGCTGGTGCTGTTGGCGAAGATCGTGTGGTCGCCGACGATGCAATCGTGCGCGACGTGAACACAGGCCATGATCCAGTTGTCCGAACCGATTCGCGTGACGCCGCGATCCTGGACCGTTCCGCGATTCAGCGTGACGAACTCGCGGATCGTGTTGCCGTCGCCGATCTCGAGTCGCGTCGGTTCCCCGGCGTATTTCTTGTCCTGCGGCGCTGCGCCGATCGACGCGAACTGGAACATCGCGGTTGTCGCGCCGATCGAGCGTCGTTCCGGCCTCGATCACCACGTGCGGGCCGATGACGGTGCCGGCCCCGATCCTGCACATCCGCTGCGATGATCGAGTACGGCCCGACCTCGACGCTCGGAATCGAGGTCGGCGCGCGGATCGACGAGCGCGCTGGCATGGACGCGGCCCACGGTGTCGCCCGCCATCAGGCGTTCGCCGGCGCGCCGCCCGCGGCAGGGTCGATCGCGCGCAGCGTGCACATCAGGTCGGCCTCGCACGGCCACCTGCCCATCGACGGTGCCGCGAGCCGCGTACTTCCAGATCGAACGTGCGACCCGGGTGATCCTCGACTTCGAGACGCAGCTGGTCGCCCGGAACCACCGGGCGCTTGAAGCGCGCGTTGTCGATGCCGACGAAGTAGTAGACCGAGCCCTCGTCCGACACGCGCCCCATGGTCTGGAACGACAGAATCCCGGCGGCCTGCGCCAGCGCCTCGATCTGCAGAACTCCCGGCATCACCGGCAGGTGCGGAAAGTGGCCGACGAAGAACGGTTCGTTGATCGACACGTTCTTGATCGCGACGATCCGCTCGCCCTTTTCGATCTCGAGCACCCGGTCGACCAGCAGCATAGGATAACGATGCGGCAGGTGCTCGAGAATGGCCCGGATATCGAGAATGGTCATCTGTTCAGTCCTCACCTTGCTGATCGGGGCCTTCGTCGCGCGTGCCGCGCCTGGTCTGTTCCAGTGTACGCATCCGGTCGCGAAGCTCCGGAAGGCGTCGCACGATCGCCGCCGAACGCTCCCACCGGGCGTTGGGCATCAGCGGAAAGACGCCGCTGTAGAAACCCGGCTGCGACGATCGAGCGGGTCACCAGGCTCATCGCCGAGACGACCACGTCGTCGCAGATCTCGAGGTGCCCGAGGATGCCCGGCGCCGCCACCGATCATGCAGCGCCGCCGATCACCGCGCTGCCGGCCACGCCGACGCAGCCCGCCAGCGCGCTGTGTTCGCCGATGCGCACGTTGTGCGCGATCTGGATCAGGTTGTCGAGCTTGCAGCCGTCGCCGATCACCGTGTCGTCGAGCGCACCGCGGTCGATCGCGCAGTTCGCACCGATCTCGACGTCGTCGCCGATCGATCACCGCGCCGAGTTGCGCGATCTTCGACCAGCGCCCCTGCTCGAGCGCGAAACCGAACCCGTCGGAACCGATCACGGTGCCGGAGTGAATGATGCAGCGCGCGCCCGAGCGTGCAGTCGCGGTAGATCGACACGTTCGCGATGCACGACGCTCGCGGCGCCGACGCGCAGCCCGCGCGCCGAGGGTCGTGTCGGCCCCGATCGAGCAGCCGTCCGCGACGACGACCCGGTCCCCGATCACCGCGTGCGCGCCGATGCGAACGCCGGCGCCGATCCTGGCAAGTGGCGATACCGAGGCGCTCGGGTCGATCGCGGGGCTCGGGTCGTCGCCCTCGATCGCGCGCTCGAACCAGCGCGCGATGCGCCCGAAGTGCGCGAGCGGGTCGTCGACGACCAGCCGGACCGCGGCGCGCGCCACCGCCGGGGAGAGTTCGGCGCGAGACGATCACCGCGGAAGCGCGCGTGTCGGCCGCCGACGAGCTATGCCGCGGCGCGGCGAGAAAGCTGAGGTCGCCCGGATGCGCCTCGACAGAGGCGCCAGGCGGGAGATCGGCGGGATCGGCGCCCTCGGGCTGGACCACGCCGCCGAATCGCTCGACCAGCGCGCGCAGCGCGACCGGTTGGGGAAGTGAGCGGGCCATCGCGCGACGCGGGCGCCGCCCGACCTACTTGACGTTGGTCAGCGCGCGCAGGACCTTGTCGGTGATGTCGACACGGGGGCTGGCGTACACCGCTTCCTGGAACACGAAGTCGTACTTCTCCTGCTCGGCGAGCTGGCGGATCACGCGGTTCGCCTTCTCGACCACCTGCGCGAGCTCCTCGTTGCGGCGCTGGTTGAGATCCTCGCGGAACTCGCGCTGCTTGCGCTGGAGATCGCGTTCGAGGTCACCGAACTCGCGCTGACGCCGACCGCGTTCGGTATCGTTCATGACGGCGGAATCGCGATCGAGCCTCTCTCCCAGAGCCTTCATCCGCGCCGCCATGTCCTGCAGTTCCTTGTCGCGCTTGCTGAACTCGGCCTCGAGTTTCTGCTGCGCGGCCTTCGCCGGCAGCGGCGTCGCGCAGGATGCGCTCGGTATTGACGTAGCCGATCTTGGCGGTTTCCTGTGCATAGGCGGCGGGGACCGCCGCGGCGATCGCGCAAGCCAGAAGCCAATGTCGCCAAGTGTTCATCGTGCGCGGGGTCTCGAGGGTAGGCATCGGGGAAAATTGTCTCACATTAGGCGTCGCGCACCAGGCGCGGCTCAGAAACCGGTGCCGACCTGGAACTGCATCCGCTGGGTGCGATCGTTGGTCGCGCGATTGATCGGGAAGCCGACGCTCAGCTTGAGCGGTCCGATCGGGGAGGCCCAGTTCAGACCGAGGCCGAACGAGTAGCGCAGGTCGCCCAGGTCGATGCTCGCCTTGCTGATAGACGTTGCCGGCGTCGAAGAACACGAAGCTGCGAAAGCTGCGATCCTTGCCGGTGCCGGGCAGCGGAAAGATGAACTCGACGCTGCCGACGACCTTGGTCTGTCCGCCCAGCGCGATGTCGTCGACCGGATCGCGCGGCCCGAGCGAGGATTGCGCGTAGCCACGCACCGACCCGATGCCCCCGGCGTAGAAGTTCTTGAACAGCGGATACGGTTGCCCTCCGAAACTTCGGCCATGGCCCAGATCCGCGTTCAGCGCGATCGTGTAGTCGCGCGACACCGGCCAGTACCACTGGTCGGTGTAGGTCGCCCGCGCGTAGCGCAGATCGAGCGCCGGAATCGTGAACTCGAGCGACGCATCCTGATAGCGGCCCCGGGTCGGCGTGAAAGCGCTGTCGCGCGAGTCGCGGCGCCATCCTACGGTCGCGAGCAGCGCCGCGCTTTGCGAGCCAAAATCCGCGACGTAGTCCTTGAAGCGCAGCGGCGCGTTCGATCCGAGCTTGAGTTCGTTGGCCTCGACGACGAGGCCGAAGAAGATCCGGTCGACCTCGGTGTAGGGAATGCCGTATCGCACGCCGACGCCGGACGAACGCCACTGGTAGTCGCCGAGTTGCTGCTCGGCGGCATTGAACAGGCGCGTGTAGAGGTCGAACGAGCGGCTGATCCCGTCGGGCGTGTAGTAGGGGTCCGTATACGCGAGGCTGATGTTGCGGCTCAACTTGCTGGTGTTGAGCGTCAGACCGAGCGACTTGCCGGTGCCGAGAAAGTTCTGCTGGTTGATCGCGCCGCTGAAGATGACCTTCTCGGTGCTGGAGAACCCGACGCCCACGCTGATCGCGCCCGACGCCTGTTCGGTCACGACCACGTTCAGGTCGACCTGGTCGGGCGTGCCGGCCACCGGCACCGAATCGATGCGCACGTCGTTGAAGTATCCGAGACGCCCGATGCGCTCGCGAGAAACGCGGATCTTCTCCGAGTCGTACCAGGAGTCCTCGAACTGGCGCAACTCCCTGCGCACGACTTCGTCGCGCGTGCGCGTGTTGCCCGCGACATTGATGCGCCGAACGTACACGCGGCGACCCGGATCGACCAGCACGTCGAAAGCGACTTCGCGCTTTTCGCGATCGACCTGAGGAACCGGATTCACGCTGGCGAATGCGTATCCGAGCGCACCCAGGCGCTCGATGATCGCCTTTTGCGAGTCGGCGAGCTTCTTGCCCGAGAAGGTATCCCCGGGAGAGAGCAGCATCAGCTGCTCGAACTCCTTGCCGCGACCGAGCAACTGCCCGCCGAATCGCACCGCGCTCACGCGGTATACGCCACCCTCGCTGATCCCGATCGTCAGATTGACGTCCTCGCGGTCGGGAGAGATCGACACCTCGGTGGAGTCGACCGCGAACTCCAGGTAGCCGCGGTCGAGGTAGAACGATCGCAGCGCCTCCAGGTCGCCCGAGAGCTTCTCGCGCGCGTACCGATCGCTCTTCGTGTACCAGGAGAACCAGCCGCTGGTGGCGAGCTTGAACTCGTCGAGGATCTGTTTCTCGGTGAACGCCTTGTTCCCGACGATCCGGATCGAACTGATCTTCGCGGACTCGCCCTCTTCGACCGCGAGCGTGATTCCGACGCGATTGCGTTCCAGCGGAGTGACGGTGGAAGTCACTCGCACCGCGTACTTTCCGCGGCTCAGGTACTGGCGCTTGAGCTCCTGCTCGGCGCGTTCGAGCACCGCGCGATCGAAGATGCGGCTCTCGGCCAGGCCGTTGTCGCGCAGCGCGCGTTTGACCGTGTCCTCGTCGAACTCGTTCGTGCCGGTGACCGACACCGAAGCGATCGCCGGGCGCTCGTCGACCAGGACGATCAGCACGTCGCCCTGCACTTCGAGGCGCACGTCCTTGAAGAAACCGGTCGCGAACAGCGCTCGAACCGCGGCGGCGGCCTTGTCCTCGGTGAGCAGCTCGCCGACCTTGACCGGCAGGTAACCGAACACCGTGCCCGGTTCGGTGCGCTGAACGCCGTCGAGGCGGATGTCGCGCACGACGAAAGGCTCGAACGCGTTGGCGAAGTGGGAGACGAATGCGGCGGCTAGCCCCGTGGCGACGCGCAGCGCAGCCTTCGAGCGAATGCCGCGCCCGGCGCAGGAAGGGCATCACGATCCGATCAGGCGGGTCAAATCATTGAACAGGGCGAGAACCATCATCGCAGCGATCATGGCGAGCCCCGCTTTCTGGGTCAGTTCGACGACGCGCTCCGACAGTGGCCGGCCGCGCAACGCCTCGAGTGCGTAATATACCAAATGCCCTCCGTCGAGCACCGGGATCGGCAGCAGGTTGAGCACGCCGAGACTGATGCTGATCAGAGCGAGAAACGAAACGTAGGCGTACCAGCCGACGCGCGCGCTCTGGCCCGCGTAGTCGGCGATCGACACCGGCCCGCTCAGGTTGCGCCACGACAGCTCGCCGGTGAACATCTTTCCGAGCATGCGCAGCGAGAACACCGACATGTCCCAGGTCTTTCGCGTCGCCTTGCCGAGCGCCTCGAGTCCGCCGTAGCGGACCTCGACGGTCTCGACCCGGTGGCTGATGCTGGCGCCGATCCGACCGATCGAGCGGCCGGCTTCGTCGGCGCGATCGGATGGCTTCGCTTCGGGGATCACCTCGATCCGCAGATCGTCGGAGCCGCGACGGATGTCGAGCACGAGCGGCTTTCCCGGGTGCGCGCGAATCACCTCGATCAGCTGCGCGGCGCGCATCAGGCTCGTGCCGGCGGCGGCGAGGACTTCGTCGCCCGCCTGGAGCCCCGCGCGCAGCGCCGCGCTGTCGGCGAGAACGCTCGCCACCAGGACCCTCCCGCCGGCGAGGTCCAGTCCCAGCGAGCGCAGGAAGTCCCGCTCGATCTCGCCGGCCGGCAGAGCGGCGGTCTGAACGTCGATCGTCTGGCGCGCGCCGGCTCGGTCGATCTCCAGTCGTGCGGCGCGGCGTTCGATCACCGGATCGATCATCCGCAGGCGCAACTCGTTCCAGGAGCGCAACTCACGTCCGTCGATCGCGACGATGCGATCGCCCTCGAGCACTCCCGCGCTGGCAGCCGAACTCCCGGCAGGCGGCTGGCCGACCACCGCGACCGGCTCGATCACGCCGATCAGGTTCAACGACAGGTAGAGCGCGATCGCGAGCAGGAAGTTCGCGATCGGACCGGCGGCGACGATCGCGCTGCGTCGCGCGAGCGACTGGCGCGAGAACGCCCGCGGCAGGTCCTGCTCCGGTATCGGCAGGCTCGCAGGCTCCCGTTCGTCGAGCATGCGCACGTAGCCGCCGAGCGGAATCGCCGAGACGACCCATTCGGTGCGGTCGGCGCCGACGCGCCACGAAATCAGCGGGCGGCCGAAGCCGATCGAGAAGCGCAGCACCTTCACTCCGCACCAGCGCGCGACCAGATAGTGGCCGAGCTCGTGGACGAAGATCAGAAGGGTCAGCGCGGCCAGGAACGAGAAAAGGGTCTGGAGAAACGTCATGCGACGATCCTCCGGATACGATCAGCCGCAAGTGTGCGGGCGTTGGCGTCGAGCGCAAGGACCTCGTTCACGTCGCACGGCGCGGGATGCGACCCGAAGTCCTGGAGCACGGCGTCCGAGAGCTGGGAAATATCGCAGAAACCGATCCGACCACGCAGGAATGCATCGACCGCGATCTCGTTGGCCGCGTTGAGCGCGCACACCGCGGCCGGCCCGTCGCGCAGCGCCGCGCGCGCCAGTCCGAGGCACGGGAACCTGATCGGGTCCGGGGCTTCGAAGTCGAGCCGCCCGATCGACGCGAGATCGAGCATCGAAACGCCGCTCGCGATACGCGTCGGGTGCCCGAGCGCGTGTGCGATCGGCGTGCGCATGTCGGGGTTGCCGAGTTGCGCGAGCATCGAACCGTCGAGGTACTCGACCAGCGAATGGATCACGCTCTGCGGGTGGACGACGATCTCGATGTCGGACTGCGCCACGCCGAACAACAACTGCGCCTCGATCAATTCGAGTCCCTTGTTCATCATCGTCGCCGAATCGACCGAGATCTTGCGCCCCATGCTCCAGTTCGGGTGCGCACAGGCCTGCTCCGGGGTAACGGAGCGCATCTGTTCGAGCGTCCAGTTGCGAAACGGACCGCCCGAGGCGGTCAGCAGGATCCGGCGCACGCCGAACCGTCCAGCGCGCCGGTTCCGATCCGCCCGGCCGGCGGAAGGCACTGGAAGATCGCGTTGTGCTCGCTGTCGATCGGCAGGACCGTCGCGCCCGACGTCGCGACACGGCCTGCGACGAACACCGAACCGGCCATCACGAGTGCCTCCTTGTTCGCAAGCAGGATCCGCTTGCCGGCGCGCGCGGCGGCGATCGTCGGCTCGAGCCCCGCCGCGCCGACGATCGCCGCCACACGGTGTCGACCTCGGCGATGCGCGGCGACCTCGGCAAGCGCCCCGGGCCCGTCGATCACCTCGACCTCGCAGCCGGCGCCGCGCAAGCATCGCCTTCAGGCTCGCCGCCGCCTCGGCACCGGGCACCGCGGCGTACCGCGGCTCGAAAGCGCAGGCACAACGATGCGAGGCGATCGATGCGCTCGCGCCCGGAGAGCGCGAACACGCGATAGCGATCCGGATTGCGAGCGACCACGTCGAGCGTGCTGTCGCCTATCGACCCGGTCGCACCGAGCACGGTTATCGATTGCATGCACGCGATTATCGCAGCAGTAGGTAGAGCAGCAACGCCGCGGGCATCGCCGGTATCAGCGCGTCGATCCGGTCGAGCACGCCGCCATGGCCCGGAAGGATCGTGCCGCTGTCCTTGACACCCGCGCGACGCTTGAGCAGCGATTCGTGCAGGTCTCCGACGATCGACAATGCCACCAGCGCGACAAGGGCCGCCGCCGCGAACCAGGCGGCAGGCCGAGGCGACCAGCGCCGCGGGGAGCGACTGCGCGAGCGAAGGCACGCGGCGCCGCGAGCAGTCCGAGCAAGACGACTGCGCACGCACCGCCGATTGCCCCCTCCCAGCTCTTGCCCGGACTGATCGAAGGCGCGAGCTTGCGTCGACCGAACGCACGGCCGACGAAATAGGCGCCGATGTCGGCGACCCAGACCACCGCCATCGACGACACCAGCGCAAGCGGCCCCGATCGCGCGCAACTCGTACAGTGCGACCCAGCAACCGAACAGCAAGCGTCGCCGCCAGCAGCCACCCGCCGCGATGCGCCGACGTGTCGGCGCGAGCCTGGCCGGTCCGAGCGACACCCAGAACACCGTGAGCAGGACGCAGCCGCGCAAGCAGGCACGCCGTCGGGCCAGGGGCCGCCGCAGGCGCGCAGGCGAGCACCGCCAGCCCCGCGATCGCGACCAGCGCCACCGCCAGCGGCCGCGCGCGCGCGCCCGGAGAGCAGATTCGCCCATTCCCAGGCGCGCGACCGCGAGGAAGGCCAGGCTCACCACGCCCCAGACCCAGTCGGGCGCGGCGAAGATCGACGGCAGCAGAACGGCCAGCAGGACGAGCGCGGTGGCGACGCGCTTTGCCAAGCATCGGAGCGTTGCCGGGGACGATTCAGGCCGAGGCCGCGACCTGGGCGCTGGTGCGCCCGAAGCGCCGTTCGCGATCACCGTACGAAGCGATCGCGTCGTCGAGCGCACGGGCATCGAAGTCGGGCCAGAAGGTATCGGTGAAGTAGAACTCGGTGTAGGCGAGTTGCCAGAGCAGGAAGTTGCTGATCCGCTGTTCGCCGCCGGTGCGCACGAACAGGTCGGGTTCGGGCGCGTAGGCCATCGCGAGGTATGGCGGCGAGCGCCTCCTCGGTCGATCAGATCCGGTTCGCCGGCGATCTCGGGACGTTCGGCGAGCAGGCGACGCATCGCCTGGAGGATGTCCCAGCGCCCGCCGTAGTTGGCCGCGATGGTCAGCGTCATCCGCGTTGTTGCCGGCGGTGCGCTCGATCGCGCCGAACCGATCAGATCGCGCAGCCGTCGGCTCGAACGCGGAGAGGTCGCCCACCACGCGCAGCCGGATGCCGTTGTCGGCGAGTTGCGTCGACCTCGCGCTCGAGTGCGGTGATGAACAGGCGCATCAGCAGCGAGACCTCTTCGGCGGGGCGGCGCCAGTTCTCGGAGCTGAACGCGAACAGCGTCAGGTACTCGACGCCGCGCCGCGCGCAGGCCTCGACCACGGTGCGCACCGCCTCGACGCCCTTGGCGTGGCCCGCGACCCGCGGCAGGTGCCGAGCCGTCGCCCAGCGCCCGTTGCCGTCCATGATGATCGCGACGTGCCGCGGCACATCCCGCACGATGCGGCAAGCTGGTCGGTGGAACTCGGGAAAGCCTGTCATTGGCGCCGCGGTCAGACCGTCATGATCTCCTGCTCCTTGGCAGCGAGCAGCTTGTCGATCTCGGCGACGCACCGGTCGGTGAGCTTCTGGATGTCGTCCTGGGCGCGTCGCTCGTCGTCCTCGGAGATCTCCTTGTCCTTGAGCAGCTTCTTCAGGTGATCGTTGGCGTCGCGACGCAGGTTGCGCACCGCGACCTTGGCGTGCTCGGCCTCGGACTTGACCACCTTGGTCAGTTCGCGTCGACGCTCCTCGGACAGCGGCGGCATCGGGACACGGATCGAGCTCGCCCATCAGCACCGGGTTCAGCCCCAGATCGGACTCGCGAATCGCCTTGTCGACCGCGGCGGCCATCTTCTTCTCCCACGGCGACACGCCCAGCGTGCGCGCGTCGAGCACCGTCACGTTGGCGACCTGGCTGATCGGAACCATGCGAACCGTAGTAATCGACGTGGACGTGATCGAGCAAGCCCGCGTGCGGGCGCCCGGTGCGGATCTTGCCGAACGCCGTCTTGCAGCGACTCGATCGACTTGTGCATCTTCTGATCGGCGTTCTTTGCGATCTCGGCAATGCTCATCTGTCCTCCTTGAAGTTCCGCGGCCGGCGCGCGCGCTCAGACGTGCACCAGCGTGCCTTCGTCCTCGCCCAGGACGACGCGGCGCAACGCGCCTTCCTTGAAGATCGAGAACACCTTGATCGGCAGGCGTTGATCGCGGCACAGCGCGAACGCCGTGGCGTCCATCACCTTGAGGTTGCGGGCGATCGCCTCGTCGAAACTGATCGACTGGTACCGTTCGCGCTTTCGGGTCGAGTTGCGGATCGGCACTGTAGACGCCGTCGACCTTGGTCGCCTTGAGCACGATCTCGGCGCCGATCTCGGCGCCGCGCAGCGCCGCTGCGGTATCGGTGGTGAAAAACGGGTTGCCGGTGCCGGCGGCGAAGATCACGACCTTGCCCTCTTCGAGGTAGCGCAAGCGCCTTCGGCCGGATATACGGTTCGACCACCTGCTCGATCTTGAGCGCCGACTGCACCCGCGCGCTCGACCCCGACCTGGCGCAGTGCGTCCTGCAGCGCGAGCGAGTTCATGACGGTGGCGAGCATGCCCATGTAGTCGGCCGTCGCGCGATCCATCCCGGCGGCGCCGAGCGCGACGCCGCGAAAGATGTTGCCGCCGCCGATCACGATCGCGATCTCGACTCCCAGCGCGCTGATCGCGCCGATCTCGCGCACCATGCGCTCGATCGTCGCACGATTGATCCCGTAGGCGTCGTCGCCCATCAGCGCTTCGCCCGAGAGCTTCAGGAGCACTCTGCGAAACACCGGAGTGGCCTGTGGGATGTCGTGGCGCGCGGCCTCGGGTGAACCTGTTGCGATCATCGAAACCGAACTCACCGTCAACCCCCCGTCGCTCGTTGGCCCGCGCGCGGCCGCGCGCAGCCCGAATCGGCGCCGACCGGATGTCGCGGCGGACCGGAGCGATGCGGGCACCCCAGCGCCGATTATCGCCGAATTCGGCGCGCTGCTGTCGCTCGTCGGATTCAGCGCGCTGCGGCCGCAGCCTGCGCCGCGACCTCGGCGGCGAAGTCGTTGACCTTCTTCTCGATCCCTTCGCCGACCACGTACAGAGCGAAAGCTCACCACCGACGCGCCGCGGTTCTTCAGCAGTTGCTCGATCGTGAGCTTGTCGTCCTTGACGAAAGTCTGGCCGAGCAACGTCACCTCCTTGAGGTACTTCTGGACGGTGCCCTCGACCATCTTGGCGACGATCTCGGCCGGTTTGCCCGACTCGGCCGCCTTTTGCTGCGGCGATCGAACGCTCGCGCTCGACCTCCGCGGCGGGCACCCCTTCTTTCGAAAGCGCCGTGGGCTGGCTCGCCGCGATGTGCATCGCGAGGTCGCGCCCGAGCGTCTCGTCGCCGCCGACCAGATCGACCAGCACGCCGATCTTGCTGCCGCCGTGAACATAGCTGTAGAGGCGCCCCTTCGCGGCGATCCGCGTGAAGCGGCGGATCGAGACGTTCTCGCCGATCTTGCCCACCAGAGCCGTTCGCACCTGTTCGACGGCGGCTTCACCCAGGGTCAGCGCCGACAGCGCCGCAACGTCGGCCGGCGCCTTCTCGGCGACGAGCCTCGCGAGTTGCGCCGAGAGCGCGAGGAAATCGTCGTTCTTCGCGACGAAATCGGTCTCGCAGTTCTGCTCGACGATCGCGCCGAGCTTGCGTCGTCGGACAGGTGGATCGCCACCACGCCCTCGGCGGTCACGCGCGACGCGGCCTTGGTGGCCTTGCTGCCGAGCTTCACGCGCAGGATGTCCTCCGCCTTGGTCAGGTCGCCGTCCGCTTCGGTCAGCGCCTTCTTGCACTCCATCATCGGCGCGTCGGTCTTGTCGCGCAGTGCCTTGACCATGCTCGCGGTGATTTCCGCCATTTCGTGTCACTCCCTGGACTGCGGCCGCGAACGCGCGGCCGTTGAATCGTTTGCCACGGCGCCGCGCCGATCGCGGCGGCACCAAGAAAAAGGGGCTGTCGTCGAACAGCCCCCGCGCCGGACGAGGGTCTCTTCCGCTCAGCCGTTCTCGGCGCCGGACGCGACCTCGACGAACTCCTCGCCCTCGGCACCGTCGTCGACGATGTCCTGCATCGAGGTGTTGCGGCCTTCGAGGACCGCGTCGGCGATGCCGCGCGCGTACAGCCGGATCGCCTTGCCGGAATCGTCGTTGCCCGGGATCACGTAGTCGATCCCGTCGGGCGAGTGGTTCGTGTCGACCACCGCGACCACCGGAATGCCGAGCTTGGTCGCCTCGGTGACCGCGATCTTGTGGTAGCCGACGTCGATCACGAACAGCGCGTCGGGCAGGCCGCCCATGTCCTTGATGCCGCCCAGGCTCTGGTTGAGCTTGGTCGAGCTCGCGCTGGAACATCAGCGCCTTCTTTCTTGGACATCCGCTCGCTGGCCGCCGTCGGCGATCGATCGCTTCCATGTCCTTGAGGCGCTTGATCGACGCCTTGACCGTCTTGAAGTTGGTCAGCATGCCGCCGAGCCAGCGCTGGTCGACGTAGGGCATGCCGGCGCGCTGCGCTTCCTCGGCGAGGATCTCGCGGGCCTGGCGCTTGGTGCCGACGAACAGGACGGTGCCGCGGTTGGCCGAGAGCTGGCGCACGTACTTCGTACGCCTCCTGGTACACGCTCGAGGGTCTTCTCGAGGTTGATGATGTGGATCTTGTTGCGATGGCCGTAGATGTACGGGGCCATCCGGGGATTCCAGAAACGGGTCTGGTGGCCGAAATGGACACCGGCCTCCAGCATCTGACGCATCGTCGACGACATGAACGCATACTCCGATACAGGGTTTGGACTGACGCGCCTACGTAAGCCACCGTTAGGATTCGGCGACCGGCACGCGAGCGCGTGGACGCCTGTCGAATCCTGCGGCGGACCCTGTTTCGCGTGGGCGCGCGCTGGTTTCAAGCTCCGGCGCCCGGGACTGCCCGGTCCGGCACTGCGGCCGCCAGAAGACGCAGCAAAGTGACTCTGGCAGCTAACCTATAATCATAACATGTCGATCAGAACTGAAGACGAGCCCGAAATCGAGGGGATGCGCGTCGCCGGGCGACTCGCCTCGCGAGGTGCTCGACTTCATCACCGCCACACGTCAAGCGCCGGCGTCACCACCGGACGAACTCGACCGCCTGTGCCACGACTACATGGTCGACGTGCAGGGCACGATTCCCGCGCCGCTGAACTACGCGCCGCCCGGCTACCGGCCGTATCCGAAGTCGATCTGCACGTCGGTCAACCACCAGGTGTGCCACGGCATACCCGGCGACAAGGTGCTGAAGAACGGCGACGTCGTGAACATCGACGTCACGGTGATTCAGCGACGGTTTTCACGGCGACACCAGCCGCATGTTCTTCGTCGGCGAACCCTCGATCGCGGCGCGCCGGCTGTGCGAGGTGACCTATGAGTGCATGTGGCTCGGCATCGCGCAGGTTCGCCCCGGGGCCACCGTCGGCGACATCGGCCACGCGATCCAGCGCCACGCCGAGGCGCACGGTTTCTCGGTCGTGCGCGAGTTCTGCGGCCACGGAATCGGCCGGCGATTTCACGAGGAGCCGCAGATCCTGCACTACGGCCGCCCGGGTACCGGCGACGCCTGCAGCTCGGGGCATGATCTTCACGGTCGAACCGATGATCAACGCCGGTCGCCGCGAGATGCGCGAGCTGGCCGACGGCTGGACGATCGTCACCAAGGACCGCAGCCTGTCGGCGCAGTGGGAGCACACGATTCTCGTGACCGGTTCCGGATACGAGGTGCTGACCCGCTCGGTGGGCACTCCGGCCCCGCCGCCGGACGCCCAGAATCCGGCGCTGAACCGTGTCGTCGACCCGCGACACTGATCGATTCGAGCAGGCTCGCGGTGCTGCGCAGCGTCCAGCGCGCGCATCGTGCGGCGGCGATCGACGGCTTTCTGGGCGATCGCAACCCGGCGCGACTGTTGCACAGGCTCTCCGCGACACGACCGATCGCACGCTGCGCGATCTCTGGTCGCGCGCCGCGCTTCCGCCGGCGGCGACCCTCGTTGCGGTCGGCGGCTACGGTCGCGCCGAGATCTTTCCGCACTCCGACGTCGACCTGCTGATGCTGCTCGCGGGGCCCGCGGAGCCGGCCGCCGAACGCAGCATCGAGGCGTTCATCGGCGCGTGCTGGGACGTCGGCCTGCGAGATCGGCCACAGCGTGCGCACGCTCGCCGAATCGATGTCGGAAGCAGCTGCGCGACATCACGGTCCAGACCAGCTCGATGGAGGCGCGCTACTCGCCGGCGACCGCGCGCTGTTCGCGCGATCTGGTCGAAGCGACTCGCGGCACCAGATCGATCCGGCGGCGTTCTTTCGCGCGAAGATGCTCGAGATGCGGCAGCGCCACGTGCAAGTTCGAGGACACGCCCTACAGCCTCGAGCCGAACACCAAGGAGAGCCCGGGCGGGCTGCGCGACCTCCACGTCGATCGCTGTGGACCGCGCGCGCCGCGGGCTTGGGCAGGCGCTGGCCCGATCTGCGCGCAGCGCGGGTTGGTGACCGCCGAGGAAGCGCGGGTGTTGCGCAGCGTACGAACGCGTCATCCGGCGCATCCGCGCCTGCCTGCACATCGTCTCCGGGCGGCGCGAGGATCGGCTCGTGTTCGACCTGCAGGCGCAGGTCGCAGTCGGTGCTCGGCTTTCGCGACCGTTCGGCACGCCGACGCCTCGGAGGAGCTGATGCAGCGCTACTTCCAGGCCGCCAAGCACGTCACGCAGCTCAACACGATCCTGCTGCAGAACCTCGAAGCGGCGCTGTTTCCCGCAGCCCGACTGCGCCGCCCGAGCCGATCGACGCCGAGTTCCGCAATCTGCGGCGGACTGCTCGACGCGATCGACCCCGACGCGTTCGAGCGCGATCCGGCGGCGTCCTGCGCGCGTTCCTGCGCTGCAACTGCACCCGCAGTGTCGGGCATGACCGTGCCGACGCTGCGTGCGATCTGGCACGCGCGCACGCGGATCGACGCGCGCTTTCGCGCCGACCCGGCGAACCGCGCGCTGTTCCTCGAGCATCCTGCAGGCAGCCGCGCGGCGATCACCCGCACGAGCTGCGCGCGATGAACCAGTGGTCGGTGCTCGGTCGCTACCTTCCGGCGTTCGGTCGCATCGTCGGGCGGATGCAGCACGACCTGTTCCACGTCTACACGGTCGATCAGCACATCCTGATGGTGGTGCGCAACCTGCGCCGCTTCCGATGGACGAGCACGCGCACGAGTATCCGTTCTGCAGCCAGTTGATGGCCGCATTCGATCGTCCCTGGCGGCTCGTGGTCGCCGCGCTGTTCCACGACATCGCCAAGGGCCGCGGGCGGCGATCACTCGGAGCTCGGCAGGCGCGACGCGAGGCGCTTCTGCCGCGGGCACGGCATCGACTCCGACGACGCCGACCTGATCGAGTTCCTGGTCGAGCACCACCTGACGATGTCGTCGGTCGCGCAGAAGCAGGACCTGTCCGACCCGGAGGTCGTCACCCGATTCGCTGCACTCGTCGGGCACCGAGGAACGCCTGATCGCGCTGTACCTGCTGACGGTGGCCGACATCCGCGGCACCAGCCCGAAGGTGTGGAACGCCTGGAAGGGCAAGCTGCTGGAGGACCTGTTCCAGGCCGCGAAACACGCGCTCGACGGAGAGGTGCCGCTGCCCGACCTTCGGGTGGACAGGTTGCGGCGCGAGGCGCACCGCCTGCTGAACCTGCACGCGATCTCGCAGCCGATGTACGAGCGTTTCTGGGCGCAGCTCGACGTGGCCTACTTCCTGCGCAACGACGCGAGCGACGTCGCCTGGCACACGCGCGCGCTGCACCTGCACGTCGACGCGGTCAAGCCGATCGTGCGCGCGCGCCTCGCGCCGATCGGCGAGGGATTCCAGGTGGTCGTCTATCTCCCGGACCAGCCGGCCCTGTTCGCCCGCATCTGCGGCTACTTCGAGAGCAAGAACCTGTCGGTGCTCGACGCGCGCGTTCACACGACGCGCCACGGCTACGCGCTCGACAGTTTCCTGATAGTCGATCCTCACGAAGGCGCACGTTATCGCGACATCCTCAAGCTGGTGGAAGTCGAGCTTGCGCAACGCCTCGCACAGCGCGGCGAACTCCCGCCACCCGGACAGGGCCGGATGTCGCGGCGCTCGCGTTCCTTTCCGATCCAGCCCTCGGTCGAACTGCGCCCGGACGAACGCGGCCAGCACTACCTGCTCTCGCTGACCGCCAGCGACCGCACCGGTCTGCTCTACGCAGTCGCACGCGTGCTCGCCCAACACGGAGTGAATCTGTACACGGCGCGCGTGACGACGCTGGGCGATCGTGTCGAGGACGTGTTCCTGGTCGACGGGCCCGTCCTTTCGGACGAGCGCGAGCAACTCGAACTCGAGGCCGATCTTCTCGCAGCGCTTCAGCCCTGATCGTCGGCGTCGAGCGCCGCCGCGAGTTTGGCAGCCTGGACGAGGATCTTTCGCACCCGCCCCATCGTGTGCCCGAGGGTGTCGGTGATCGCCTCCAGCGAGATCGTCTCCCCGCTGTCGCCGCGCCCGGCGGCGTGGTTCGCCACCACCGCCAGCGTCGCGTAGGGCAGGCCGAGCTCGCGCGCCAGCGCGGCCTCGGGCATTCCGGTCATCCCGACCACGCGCAGCCATCGCGCTCCATCCGCGCGATCTCGGCCGCGGTCTCGAGTCGCGGACCCTGCGCGCAGCCGTAGGTTCCGCCGCGCGCCACGCTCTCGGCGACGTCGGCGGCGGCGCGCACCAGGCGCTCGCGCAGGCGCTCATCGTAGGGCCAGGTGAAGTCGATGTGGGTGACCGGCTGGTCGGGCCCTTCGAAGAAGGTGTTCCTGCGCCCGCTGGTGTAGTCGATGATCTGGTCGGGTATCACCAGCACGCCGGGTCCGAGTCCCGCGCCGATTCCCCCGACCGTCGCGACCGCGACCACGCCGTCGACCGGCTCCTTGCTGAGCGCCCAGAGATTGGCGCGGTAGTTCACCTCGTGCGGAGCGATCGTGTGCCCGTCGCCGTGGCGCGCGAGGAAGACGATCTCGACCCCGCCCAGGCTGCCGTGGGTCAGTGGCGCCGAAGGGTCGCCGTAGGGCGTACGCACCACCTGGCGACGCACGCCTTCCAGTTCGGCCAGCGCTGGCGAGCCCGCTGCCGCCGATGATCGCCAGTTTCATTGGGTGCCTCGCGCCATTTCGATCAGTTTTCGTCTCGTCGATCACCGCTACGCCCAGTCCGGCGGCCCGCTCGAGCTTGCTGCCCGCAGCCTCGCCGGCGACCAGGTAGTCGGTCTTGCCCGACACCGATCCGGCCACCGTCGCGCCGTGCTCGCGGATCAGTTGCGCGGCCTGCTCGCGGCTCATCGTCGGGAGCGTACCGGTGAGCACGAAGGTCAGTCCGGCGAGCGTCTCGCGGCGTGGAGCCGTTGCGAGCTCCCAGCTCACGCCGGCCGCTCGCAGCGCGTCGATCACCTCGCGATTGTGCGGCTCGGCGAAGAAGCGCTGGATGCTGTCGATGATCTCGGGGCCGATCCCCTCCATCGCGACCGCGACCGGGTCCTCGCCCTTGCCGCGGCGCCGTACGTTTTCCTTCTGCGCCGCGGCCTTGCGCGCCTGCCAGCTGCACCCAGTCCTCGGCCATCAGCGCGTCGAGATCGCCATCGTAGGTTTCGGCGAGCTGGCGCGCCACCTCCTCGCCGACGTGCCGGATTCCCAGCGCGAACAGGAATCGCGCGAGCGTCGTGCGGCGCGAGTGCGCGATCGCGGCCAGCAGCTTCGACGCCGAGCGTCTCGCCCATCCGCTCGAGATCGGCGAGCGTCGCGGCCTCCAGACCGATACAGATCGGCCGGCGTGCGCACGAGATCCGGCGTCGACCAGTTGCTCGACCAGTTCTCGCCCAGCCCCTCGATGTCCATCGCGCGGCGTTGCGCGAAATGCAGCAGCGCCTGCTTGCGCTGGGCCGAGCAGTACAGGCCGCCGACGCAGCGCCACGCCGCCTCGCCGTGTTCGCGCGCCGTGGCCGAACCGCACACCGGGCAGCGGCGCGGGCATCTCGAACCTGCGGTAGTTCGGCCTGAACTCCTCGCTCGCTTCGTCGGGGCGACGCTCGGATAGCGCGCGCACGACCTCGGGAATCACGTCGCCCGCGCGCCGCACGACCACCGTGTCGCCGATCAGCAGGTCCTTGCGTTCGATCTCGTCCTCGTTGTGAAGCGTCGCATTGGACACCGTCGTCCCGCCGACGAACACCGGCTTGAGCCGCGCGACCGGGGTGAGCGAGCCGGTGCGCCCGACCTGCACCTCGATGTCGAGCAATTCGGTGAGCGCCTCCTCGGCCGGGAACTTGTGCGCGATGCGCGAAACGTGGCGCGCGCGCGACGTAGCCGATGCGCGACTGCCAGTCGCGGCGATCGACCTTGTAGACCACGCCGTCGATGTCGTAGGGCAGCGCGGACGCGAGCGCGCGAGCACCTCGCCGATAGAAGGCGAGCATGCCGTCGGCACCGTGCACACCGTCGGCGCTCGGTCCGACCGGCAGGCCGAATTGCGACCAGGCCATCGAGCAGCGCGGATTGCGTGGGCGGCGACTGCACGCCCTCGATCGCGCCGACGCCGTAGGCGAAGAAGCGCAGCGGACGGGCCGCAGTGATCGACGAATCGAGCTGGCGCAGCGCGCCCGCCGCGGCATTGCGCGGATTGACGAACTCGCGCTCGCCGGCTTCGCGCTGGCGCTGGTTCATCGCGTTCGAAATCGCTCCTGAACATCAGCACCTCGCCGCGCACCTCGAGCACCGCGGGCGGGGCGGCGTCGCCCGCGGTCCGCAAGCCGCAGCGGCACGGCGCCGATCGTGCGCACGTTCGCCGTCACGTCCTCGCCGGTCGCGCCGTCGCCGCGCGTCGCCGCCAGCGCGAGCAGGCCGTCCTCGTAGCGCAGGCTGATCGCGACGCCGTCGTACTTCAGCTCGGCGCTGTACTCGATCGCGCTCGGCCGTGACCTGCGTCGCCGAGCGTCTCGCGCGCGCGCCGATCGAAAGCGACGACATCGTCGTCGTCGAACGCGTTCGCGAGCGAGAGCATCGGCGTCGCGTGCCTGACCTCGGCGAAACCCGCGGCGGGCGCGCCGCCGACGCGCTGTGTCGGCGAATCCGGCGCTGATCAGGTCGGGATGAGCGGTTTCCAGCGAGACTGCAGCTCGCGAAACAGCCGGTCGTACTCGGCGTCGGGCACCGCTCGGCGCGTCGAGCACGTAGTACGCGTGGTCGTGTTGCGCGATCTGCGCGCGCAGGTCGGCGGCCCGTCGCGCGGCTGCCCGAGGCGTCGGCGCTCGCCCATCGTCGCCCCGCACACCCTCAGTTGAACAGCCGCAGCGCCAGCGCCGAACCGGCGGGAAACCCCGCGGCGTCGAGCGACTGCGTGCCGCTGCGCGATCTGCTGCCCGATGCGCTCGAGTTGCGCCTCGGGCAACGGGCTTGCCGGAGTCGTCGACGAGCACGCCACCGATCTGCTCGGCGCAGATCGCCGCGCACTCGGACATCGCGCGCCAGGGGTCGCATTCGGCCGGCGCGCGCGGGACGTCGAGCAGCAGCTGCAACCGGTTCGGCGCATCGGCCAGCGCCAGAGAGAACAGCACCTCGCCCGTCGGGCCCGAGCCGCGCGTAACGATTGTTGCCGCGCTCGACGCAGCCGGTCTGCGCGGCGAGCCGTGCCAGATCGGCGATGCCCAGCGGCTCCGGGGCTTCGACGCCGAGGCCGAGCTGCGCGTCGAGACTGGCGCAGCGGTCGTCGAGGTCGCGGGCGCGCTCGAGCACCGCCATCATGTCGGGCGTGTCCGCGAGCACCGAGAGCTGCTCGGCCAGAGACTGCATGGCGTTGACGAACTCGGTGTACTCCATTGCGTTGAGCGGACCGTGCCGGTTGGCCAGCAAGACCCCGACGCGCACGACTTCGCAGCTCTCGTCCGGGGCCGGAGCACGCCCGAGCGATCCGAATCGCCGCCGCGCCGCCGCGTCTCGACGATGACCGGTTTGCTGCCCGCACGCCGCAGCTCGCGCGTGAGATGGAGCACGCGCGCGCCGGAGATCGCGACCGGCAGGTCGAACTCGACGATGCAGTCCGTGCGCGGGTCCAGAACCGGTGCGGCACGCACGCCGACCGACGAGGCGCCGCCGACCCAGCCGTATCGTCGGGTACGGGCGACGACTCCTCGGACGGCGCGTCTTCATCGTCCGGCGCGACTTCCGACTGAAGCTCGAGCGAGGGCTCGGTCCGCGCCTCGCCGTTGTCCGCGCCCGATCGGCGGCGCGGCGTGCGCGGCGGCTTCGCGCGCCCGCGCCCGATCCAGAGGTTGTAGCCGAATACCATCGCCACCGCGAGGCCGGCGAGCAGGACGACGCTGATCTCGAGCGAACTCATCAGGCCGCCTCCGCGATCCGCGCGGCGGAATCGAGATCGACCGCGACGATCCGCGAAACGCCGCGCTCCTGCATCGTGACGCCGACGAGTTGTTGCGCGAGTTCCATCGCGATCTTGTTGTGGGTGATGAAGACGAACTGCGTCTGTTCGGACATCCGTCGAACCATGTCGCAGTAGCGTTCGGTGTTGGCGTCGTCGAGTGGCGCGTCGACCTCGTCGAGCAGACAGAACGGCGCCGGGTTGAGCTGGAACATCGCGAACACCAGCGCGATCGCGGTGAGCGCCTTCTCGCCGCCCGAGAGCAGGTGAATCGAGGTGTTGCGCTTGCCTGGCGGCTGCGCGATCACCTGCACGCCTGCGTCGAGGATCTCGTCTCCGGTGAGCACGCAGTCGCGCCTCGCCGCCACCGAAGAGCTCCGGGAACAACCGTCCGAACTGCGCGTTGACCGCCTCGTAGGTGGTGCTCAACAGCTCGCGCGTCTCGCGGTCGATCCGCCGAATCGCGTCCTGGAGGGTCGCGATCGCCTCGTCCAGGTCGGCGATCTGCGCGTCGAGGAAACCCTTGCGCTCGAGCGAGGAGTCGAGCTCGTCGAGCGCGGCCAGGTTGACCGCGCCAAGCGCCGCGATCGCGTTGCCCAGCCGGGTGACCTCGCCCTGCAGCCACGAGGCTTTGGGCGGGTCGGGGAAGGTCTGGCGCAGCAACGCCTCGTCCGCGCCAGCCTCGGCCAGCTGCTCGGAGAACTGCGCCGCGTTCAGCTCGGCCGCCTGTTCCTTGAGCTGGAACTGCGTGAGCTGTTCGCGCAGCGGAGCGTGCTCGCGCTCGATGCGCTGGCGCGACTCGTCGAGCGAGCGCATCGAATGGCCCAGTTCGTCCAGGCGCTGGCGCGCCGCGCCGAGCGACTGCTCTGCCGCGACGCGCGTCCGCAGCGCGAGCTCGAGCGCCGCGCGCGCCGATGCGTCGGACAGTTCGGCGAGTCGCAGTTCGCACTGCTCGCGTTCGGCCAGGCACTGTCGTTCGATCCGGCTGGCCTGGTCGATCTGCGCTTCGAAGCGTTCGATCCGTCCCTGGATCTCGCGCGCCGCGAACGACGCTTCCTGGGCGAGCCTTTCGGCATCGCGCAATGCCGCGCGCCGCTCGCCGAGCTCGCGCTCGGCGCGTTCCTGCTCGAGTGCGAGTTCCTCCGCGCGCTGCTGGCGTTGCGCG
Source organism: uncultured beta proteobacterium (assembly GCA_963696745.1). Classification (GTDB taxonomy): domain Bacteria; phylum Pseudomonadota; class Gammaproteobacteria; order Burkholderiales; family Burkholderiaceae_E; genus Quisquiliibacterium. Next base: position 230,247 of record CAVOLL010000008.1, on the reverse strand, counting down.
AGTTCCGCGTCCAGGCGCTCGAACTCGGTGCCCTCTCGTTCGATCGTCGTGCGCGCTTCACCCAGTGTCTGCGACACCTCGTCGAGCTCGCTGCCGATTCGGCCGCGAACCTGCTGGGCGCGCTCGAGCTGCTGCTCGACGCGCTGCGCCTCGAGCCGCCTGGTGGCGAGTTCGCGCACTGCGCGATTGTGTTCGTCGCGAGCGAGGCCGAGCGCGGTCGCTGCCCCGGCCGCCGCCGATTCGACCTGCGTCGCGCGCGCCCGGGTTTGCTCGGACATCTGCTGCTGTGCGCGCAACTCGCGCGAGAGCTGTTCGAGTTCGTGCTGGCGCGCCAGCATGCCCTCCTGCTCGGAGTCGACCGCGTAGAGCCGGATCCACTGCCTGCCCACCATGTGACCCTGTGGCGTGACGAACGATGCGCCCGCGCCGAGCTCCTCGCGTTGCGCCATTGCCTGTTCGAGCCCGTCGGCGGCGAACAGGTCGTGCAACCAGTCGTCGAGCAGCGATTGCACCGCCGGGTCTTCGTCCCGAACCAGGCCCACGAGCGGGCGCAACGAGTCGTGTCTCGTCGCGGGCGACGCAGGCACGGGCCCCGGGTGCCGCGCGGTGTGGAACGACACCTTGGCCGGGGGTGCGTCGCTCGCGAGCGCCGCGACGTGCTCGAGACGCCCGACCTCGCGCGACTCGACGCGTTCGCGCAGCACCGACTCGATCGCGGTTTCCCAGCCGTCGTCGATGTGCAGGCGTCTGCCAGAGCCGGCCCAGACGACGACAGCCCGTGGCGCTCCAGCCAGGGGACGATCCGCGCCTGGCTCTCGGCGCGCTCCTGGATCTGGCGCAACGCCACGATGCGCGCGTCGATCTTCGCGAGGCGCGCGTCGGCTTCGCGCAATTCGCCTTGTGCCGGCGCACGCTGCGCGTCTGCCTGCTTCCAGCGGGTCTCGCAGTCCTCGAGCTCGCCGGCGCTCGAGTGCTCGTTCGCCTCGGCGCGCTCGGCATTGGCGCGAACCGACGCGATCTCGTCGTCGCCCGGCGTCTGAAGCTCGCCGCTCTCGGTCTGCAGCCGCTCGCGCCGGCGTTCGGCGGCGCCGAGCGTCTGCTCGGCGCTGCGCCGCCTCGTAGCCGACAGTTCGATCGACTGGCGCGTCTCGAGCGCCGCCGCGCGAGCCTGCTCGAGCGTCGCTCTCGCTTCCTTGACGCGAGCCTCGACGGCCGGAAAAGCGTCGCCGAGCGCGATCGCTTCCTGCGCGAGGCGCTCAGCGTCGAGTTGCTTCGCGTCGAGCAGCGCGCGAGCCTCGTCGTACCCGGCGCGTGCGCGCGTCGCGTCCTCCCGCGCTTCGCGCGCCTGGGTGTCGAGCGTCGTGACGCGCTCGCCCATCTGACCCTGCGACTCGACGACGTAGCGGATCTGCGACTCGATCCGCCCGACTTCGGCGTTCGACGTCGTAGTAACTTCCCTGCGCGGCGTGCACCGCGTCGCCAGCTTCGTAGTGCGAACCGCGCGTCGCCTCCAGTTCGGCTTCGACCGCACGTACTTGAGCGAACTTCTCCTCGAGGGCACTGGCCGCTGCCTCGCGCCGCGCCGAAACCCGATCCCTCTCCGCGAGCGCTTCGTCGCGGCGCACGAGCCACAGCATCTTGCTGCTTCGTGTCGCGCTCGGCCTCGAAGCTCCTGTACTGGGTCGCGACTTCGGCCTGCCGCTCGAGGCGCTCGATCTGTCCGCCCAGTTCGCGCGCGATGTCGTTCACGCGGATCAGGTTCTCGCGCGTGTCCCGCGAGGCGCTGTTCGGTCTCGCGGCGGCGTTCCTTGTAACGCGACACACCGGCCGCCTCTTCGAGGAACACCCGCAGGTCCTCGGGGCGCGCCTCGATGATGCGCGAGATCATTCCCTGCCCGATGATCGCGTACGCGCGCGGCCCGAGACCGGTGCCGAGGAAGATGTCGTGGACGTCCTTGCGCCGGACGGTCTGGTTGTTGATGAAGTAGGTCGACTGGCCGTCGCGCGTGAGCACGCGTTTGACCGAAAGCTCGGTGAAACTGCCCCAGGCCCCGCCGATCCGTCCGGAGCTGTTGTCGAACACCAGTTCCACCGAAGCGCGTCCGGCGGGCTTGCGCTCGGACGAGCCGCTGAAGATCACGTCCTGCATCGACTCGCCGCGCAACTCCGACGCCTTCGATTCGCCCAGCACCCAGCGCACCGCGTCCATGATGTTGGACTTGCCGCAGCCGTTGGGTCCGACCACGCCGACCAGCTGTCCCGGCATCTCGAACGCCGTCGGGTCGACGAATGACTTGAAACCGGAAAGCCTGATCTGTTTGAGACGCACGCAAACTACCCCACACACCTGGCCTGCGCGCAGGCAGAAAAGCGAAAAGCCGTGGCCGCGGGCCGCGCCGCAGTCATGGCTTCATCGTCCCTATAATAGCGCACACTACACGCCCCGCTTCGTCCGGCCCCGCGCGCTTCGTCGCGTGCGCGCCGCGCGATCGGCGGGGGTCGCCCGCCTCGAAGCCGCCCATGCCCTCGACACCGACCGACGCACCGAGACCTTCGCAAATCCGCACCCGGGGCGCGACTACCGGGTGCACCTCGACATCCCGGAGTTCACCTGCCTGTGCCCGCTCACCGGGCAGCCGGATTTCGCCCGTTTCCGGATCGACTACGTTCCCGACCGGCGCAACGTCGAACTCAAGAGCCTGAAGCAGTACATGTGGTCGTTCCGCGACCAGGGCGCGTTTCACGAAGCGGTCACCAACCGCATCCTGGACGACGCTGATCGCGGCGCTGGCCCCGCGCTTCATTCGCGTGAGCGCGCACTGGTACGTCCGTGGCGGCATCTTCACCACCGTAGTCGCCGAACACCGCAAACGTGGCTGGAAACCGGCGGCGGCGGTCGTTCTGGATCGGATCGACGGCCAGTCGAGCACGTCGAATGAGTGAAAATATCTCCATGTTTGATATATAATACAGCAGCTTACAGAGGTTTCTTGAACCCACTTCTTAGAAAACTCCAGCCATTCTCCTTCGCGCGCCTGCGTACGCTGCTCGCGGGAGTCGCCCCGAATCCGGAACTTGGCGCGATCAACCTGTCGATCGGCGAGCCGAAACATCCGACCCCGGCGCTCGTCACCGACGCGCTGGTCGGCAGCGCTCGGCGGGTTGTCGGTCTACCCGGCCACCGCTGGGAAGCGAGAGGCTGCGCGAGACGATCGTCGCGATGGCTCGCGAATCGCTACGGCCTCGACGGCATCGACCCTGCGACCCAGATCATCCCGGTCAACGGCACGCAAGGAGGCGCTGTTCTCGTTCGCGCAGGTCGCGATCGATCCGCGGGCGGACGCGATCGTGGTCTTTGCCCAACCCCTGCTATCAGATCTACGAGGGTGCCGCGCTGCTGGCCGGCGCGACGCCGCACTATCGTCGAGCAATCGACGCGGGACGGGGTTCCGCTGCGACTGGTCGGCGGTTCCCCGACGGTCTGGTCGCGCACCCAGCTGGTGTTCGTGTGCTCGCCGGGCAATCCGAGCGGGTCGGTCATGGACCTCGGTCGAATGGGGCGAATTGTTCGAGCTGTCCGATCGACACGGATTCGCGATCGCTTCCGACGAGTGCTATTCCGAGATCTATCCGGACGAGTCGGCGCCGCCGCTGGGCGCGCTGCAGGCCGCGCGCGCGCTCGGGCGGCCCGATTTCCGCCGCCTGCTGATGTTCTCCAGCCTGTCCAAGCGCTCCAACGCCCCCGGCCTGCGCTCGGGCTTCGTCGCCGGCGACGCGTCGCTGATCAAGCCCTTTCTCCACTACCGCAGCTACCACGGCGGCGCGATGAGCGAGACCGTGCAGGCTGCTTCTGTCGCCGCCTGGAGCGACGAAGCTCACGTGCGCGAGAACCGGGCCAGATACCGCGCGAAGTTCGACGCGCTCGAGCCGTTGCTCGGCGACGTGCTCGGCATCGCGCGGCCCGAGGGCGGTTTCTACTTCTGGGCGACGCGTGCCGGAGCGGCGACGACGAGGCTTTCGTCAAAGGCCTGTACGCTCAATATAATGTGCTCGCGCTCCCCGGCAGCTTCCTGGCGCGCGACTTCGACGGGCGAAACCCGGGGCGCGGCTACGTGCGCCTCGCCCTGGTCGACACCGAAACGCAGTGCATCGAAGCGGCCCGGCGCATCCGGGAGTTCTGTCAATCCACCCCGCGGACACAATGACTAGCTTGCAGCAGACCATCGAGCAGGCCTGGGAAGGCCGTTCCGAGCTCAACCCGAAGAGCGCCCCTGCCGCGGTCCGCGAGGCGGTCGCCCAGGTCCTGGACGAACTCGACGGCGGTCGGCTGCGCGTGGCCGAAAAGCTCGACGGGGCCTGGCAGGTCCACCAGTGGATCAAGAAAGCCGTCCTGCTGTCGTTTCGCCTCGACGACAACGTGCCGGTCGAAGCCGGCGGCCTGCAGTTCTTCGACAAGGTTCCGACCAAGTTCGGCGCGCTACAGCGCGGACGACTTCGCGCGCGGGCGGCTACCGCGTCGTGCCGCCGGCCGTGGCCCGGCGCGGCGCGTTCATCGGCCGCAACGTCGTGCTGATGCCGTCTTATGTGAACATCGGCGCGTACGTCGACGAGGGCACGATGGTCGATACCTGGGCCACCGTGGGTTCGTGCGCGCAGATCGGCAGGAACGTGCACCTCTCCGGAGGCGTAGGAATCGGTGGCGTCCTCGAGCCGCTTGCAGGCCAACCCGACGATCATCGAGGACAACTGTTTCATCGGCGCGCGCTCGGAGGTGGTCGAAGGCGTGATCGTCGAAGAGAACTCGGTGCTCTCGATGGGGGTGTTCATCGGCCAGAGCACGAAGATCTACGACCGGACGACCGGCGAGACGCTCTACGGCCGGGTGCCCGCAGGTTCGGTGGTTGTCGCCGGCTCGCTGCCCTCGTCCGACGGCAAGGTGAACCTGTATTGCGCGGTGATCGTCAAGCGGGTCGACGCGAAGACCCGGGCCAAGACCGGCATCAACGAACTCCTGCGCGGCGACTGAAGCGCCCCGCAACCGGCTCGGAGACTTGTGATGGCGATGGATCGACTGTTCAGCCTGATGGCCGAGAAGAAGGCGTCCGACGTCTATCTGGCGCCCGGTTCGCCGGTGCACATCAAGATCAACGGCGTGGCGATACCGGTCAATCAGCAGCCGCTCGATGCCGCCGGCGTCGAGTCGCTGCTGCGCGAGATCGCTCACCGAACGGCAGTGGCAGGACTTCCTCGAGCGTCGCGAGCTCAACATCGGCTACGGGATTCGCGGCGTCGGCAGTTATCGGATCAACGTGTTCCAGCAGCGCGGCACGCCCGCGGCCGTGGTGCGCTACATCCCGGGCGACATCCCGACGCTGCGATTCGCTCAACCTGCCGAGCCTGCTGTCGGAGCTGGTCATGGACACGCGCGGCCTGGTGCTGGTCGTCGGTGCCACCGGGTCGGGCAAGTCGACCACGCTCGCGTCGATGATCGATCACCGCAACGCGCAACAAGCTCGGGCCATATCCTCACCTTCGAGGATCCGATCGAGTTCATGTTCCGCAACAAGCGCTCGATCGTCAACCAGCGCCAGATCGGCACCGACACCGATTCGCTCGCGATCGGGCTGAAGAACGCGATGCGCCAGGCGCCCGACTGCATCCTGATCGGCGAGATCCGCGACATCGAAACGATGTCCGCCGCGATCGCCTACGCGCAGTCGGGCCACCTCGTGCTGGCCACGCTGCACGCCAACAACGCCAACAACGCGCTGAACCGGATCGTCAGCTTCTATCCGCCGGAGAACCGGCGGGTGATGCTGGCCGACCTCGCCGCGACGCTGCAGGCGATCGTCTCGCAGCGGCTGGTGCGCGGCGTCGACGGCAATCGGCTGCCGGTCGGTCGAGTTGCTGCTGAACACCCGCCACATCGCCGAACTGATCGAACAGGGCCAGCTCACCGAGGTCAAGGATGCGATGGAGAAGAGCCTCGCCCCCGGGCTCGCAGACCTTCGAACAGGCGCTGCTGTCGATGGTGAGTCCAGGGCGATTTCGCGCGAGGACGCGCTCGCCACGGCCGACTCGCCGACCAACCTGCTCTGGCTGCTCGAGAACGCCGGCCTGAGCGAACCCTCCGCTGCCGGAAAACCGGCTGGGGCGCAACCGGCAGTACCGGGCAACAAGGACGCCGATGTGGCGTTCTCCGAGTTCCTCCTCAACATCTGATGGCGGTCGCTGTCGTCTACGGCATCGAACGCTGCGACCAGGTCCGCAAGGCCCGGCGCTGGCTGCGACGAGCATGCAATCGCGCACCGCTTCCACGACTTTCGCCGCGACGGACTCGACGCGGCCACGCTGGAGCGCTGGCTCGCGCACCTGCCCTGGGACTCGCTGCTCAATCGCCGCAGCGCCACCTGGCGCAAGCTCGACGCGCAGCGCCGCGCCGCGGTGGTCGATCTCGTCAGCGCGCGCGACGAACTGCTGGCCGACCCAACTCTGGTCAGGCGCCCGGTCCTGGAGTCCGGAGAACTGCTGATCGTCGGTTTCTCCGACGCCCTCTATCGTTCGCATTTCGGGACCGCGCCCCAGGATGAACTGCGCGGTTCGCGAACTGGCCGAGGCGCTGATCCGTTGTCGATCGGTCACGCCGAACGACGAAGGTTGCCAGCTGCTGCTGACACGACGTCTGGAGCCGATCGGATTTCGTTGCGAGACGCTGGCGAGCGGCGAGGTCACCAACCTGTGGGCGCTGCGACCCGGGCGCGTCGGATCGCCCGGTGCTGGTCTTCGCCGGCCACACCGACGTGGTCCCGACCGGCCCGCTCGAGCAGTGGTCGAGCGACCCCTTCGTGCCGACCGAGCGAGACGGCAAGCTCTACGGCCGCGGCGCAGCCGACATGAAGACCTCGATCGCGGCCTTCGTCGTCGCGGTCGAGGAGTTGCTCGCCGGCGGCGAACCCGACGGGGCGAATCGCGCTGCTGATCACCTCCGACGAGGAAGGGCCGGCCACCGACGGCACGGTCAAGGTGGTGGAGATGCTTCGTGACCGGGGCGCGCGACTCGACTACTGCATCGTGGGCGAACCGACGTCGGTCGAAACGCTGGGCGACACGATGAAGAACGGGCGGCGCGGATCGATGTCGGCGCGCCTTCTCGTTCGCGGCGTGCAGGGCCACGTCGCCTATCCGCATCTGGCGCGCAACCCGGTGCACCAGTTCGCGCCCGTGCTGGCCGAACTCGCCGCCACCGAGTGGGATCAGGGCAACGCGTACTTTCCGGCCGACGACCTGGCAGGTGTCGAACCTGCACGCCGGCACCGGGGCGACCAACGTGATACCCGGTGCGCTGGTCGTCGAGTTCAACTTCCGCTTCTCGACCGCGAGCACGGTGGCCGACCTGCAACAGCGCGTCGTCGAGATCCTCGATCGTCACCGGCTCGACTACGAGATCGACTGGACCGTCTCGGGACAGCCCTTTCTAACACCGCGCGGCTCGCTCTCCGAGGCGCTGTCCGACGCGATCGAGGCCGAACTCGGGATCGAACCCGAGCTCTCGACCACCGGCGGCACCTCGGACGGGCGCTTCATCGCCTCGATCTGCCCGCAGGTCGTCGAGTTCGGGCCGGTCAACGCGAGCATCCACAAGATCGACGAGAACGTGCCGGTCGATACGCCGCGACAGCTGAAGAACGTCTACCTGCGCACGATCGCGACGCTGCTCGGAACCCGCTGATGGCCACGCCCGGCACCGCGGTCGAGCGCGACCGTCTCGACGAACTGGTCACGCTTCGCGACTGGCTGCGCTATGCCTGCACCCGCTTCTCGCGCGAGGGGGTCGTGTTTGGCCACGGCGCCGACAACGCGTGGGACGAAGCGGTCTGGCTCGGACTCTGGTCGCTGGGACTCGCCCCCGATCTGCTCGAACCGTTCCTCGATGCGCGCCTGCTCGCTTCGGAGCGCGACGCGCTCGGGGCACTGATCGAACGGCGCTGCGCGCAACGCGTTCCGAGCGCCTACCTGACCGGCGAGGCGTGGCTGCGCGGCGTGCGCTTTCTCAGCGACGCTCGTGCGCTGGTCCCGCGTTCGCTGATCGCCGAGGCGCTGGACACGGTTCTGCCGGCGTGGATCGGCGAACGCGAGCCCGCGACGGTGCTCGATCTGTGCACCGGCGGTGCGAGCCTCGCGATCCTCGCCGCGCTTCGTTTTCCCGGCGCGAAGATCGACGCCTGCGACCTGAGCGCCGACGCGCTGGCGTTGGCGCGCGAGAACGTCGCGCTCCACGGCCTGCAACGGCGGATCGAGCTGATCCACGGCGATCTGTTCGACGCACTGGGCTCGCGGCGCTACGACCTGATCCTGTGCAATCCTCCATACGTCTGCGACGCCTCGATGAAGGCTCTCTCGCGCGAGTACCTGCACGAACCGCGCTCGGCGCTCGCGGGCGGCTTCGACGGAATGGACCTGATTCGCAGGATCGTCGCCGGCGCCCGGTCGCGTCTAGCACCGGGTGGTTTTCTGCTGCTCGAGATCGGTCACGAAGCCGAGCACTTCGAGGTTGCGTTCCCGAAGACCGAGTTCGCCTATCTGCCGGTGGCGGCCGGCGAGGAGCAGCTCGTGCTGCTCGCGCGCGACCAACTGCCCGGCGCCGTCCGACCTGCCCGATGATCCGCCTGCGCCAGCTCACGCTCTCTCGCGGCGGGCGTGTGCTGCTCGAGCACGTCAACGCGTCGATCGCCACCGGAGAGAAAGTCGCGCTGGTCGGACCGAACGGAAGCGGCAAGTCGACCCTGCTCGACGCGATCTGCGGTGCGGCCCTGATCGACGCCGGGGAGATCGATCTCGCGCCGATGCGCGTCGTGCGACTGGCGCAGCAGGCGCCCTCGGGCGCCGCGTCGGCATGGCAGTGGGTGGAACTTGGCGACCAGTCACTCGCGGCAGCACGCGACGAGGCTGCCAGCGCGCAACAAACCGGCGACCCGGCGCGCATCGCCGCCGCTCACGAGCACCTCGCGCACCTGCGCGCGCACAGTGCCGAGGCTCGGGCGATGGAGTTGCTCGCCGGGCTCGGGTTCTCGCACGAAGAGGCGCGCGGACCGATCGATTCCCTTTCGGGCGGTTGGCGGGTGCGGCTCAACCTCGCGCGTGCGCTGTTCGTCGACAGCGAGCTGTTGCTGCTCGACGAACCGACGAACCACCTCGATCTCGACGCGATCGTCTGGTTCGAGCGCTGGTTGTCGCGCTATCCGGGCACCGCGATCGTCGTGTCGCACGACCGCGACTTCCTCGATCGCGTCGCGCAGGCGACGCTGTCGATCGAGGACACCGCGCTGGTTCGCTACAGCGGCGGCTACAGCGCGTTCGAGACGCAGCGCGCCGAGCGAATGCAACACGCCGCGAAGGCGCAACTCGCGCAGCGCGAGCGCGTCGCCCATCTCAGCGCCTTCATCGAGCGGTTCCGGGCCAAGGCCACCAAGGCCAGGCAGGTCCAGAGCAGGATCAAAGCGCTCGAGCGCCTCGTCGCGATCGCTCCGGCGCGCCTGCAACGCGGAGTGGACTTCACCCTCGCCGACATCGGAGACTCGCCCGACCCGTTGGTGGTCGCACAGGCGATCGACGCAGGCTACGACTCGCGGCCGGTGCTCGAAGGCATCAACCTGACCGTATCGCGCGCGGCACGCATCGGGATTCTCGGACGCAACGGCGCGGGCAAGAGCACGCTGATCCGCACGCTGGTGGGCGAGCTCGCGCCGCTCGCCGGCCAGTGCACGCTCGCGCGCTCGATCCGCGTCGGGTACTTCGCGCAACACGCGGTCGACGGGTTGCGGGCCGACGACTCGCCGCTGGGCTACTTCCAGCGGCTCGATCCGAAGGCGAGAGAGGCGTCGCTTCGCGACGAACTCGGCCGCTACGGTTTCGGGGGCCAGGACGCGCTGCGCGCGCTCGGGCCGATGTCGGGTGGCGAGAAGGCCAGGCTGGCGCTCGCCGGGATCCTGCGAACCCGGCCCCACCTGCTGGTGCTCGACGAACCGACCAACCACCTCGACGCGCTGACGCGCGACGCGCTCACCGACGCACTCGCCGACTATGACGGCGCGCTGCTGCTCGTCTCCCACGACCGCTACCTGCTGCGATCGAGCGTCGACCGCTTCGTGCTCGTGCGCGGCGGCGGCGCGAGCGAGTTCGACGGCGATCTGGACGACTATCTCGCCTGGCTGCAACGCGGCGAGAGCGCCGAATCGGGTCCGCGCGAAAACGGCGCCGACACGGGTGCCTCGCGCCCGGACCGCCGCCAGGAGCGGCGCGACGCGGCGACGCGACGCCAGGCGATGGCGCAGATCGTCGGCCCGCTGGACGAAGAGATCAGACGGATCGAAGCGCGCCTCGCGGCGACCGAGGCACGGATCGGTCGCCTCGAGCGCGAACTGGCCGAACCGGAGCTCTATCGCGATGCACAGCGTCCGGTACAACTCGCGCGCGAACGCGGAACGCTCTCGCGCGAGCGCGACGAAATGGAGTCTCGCTGGATCGAACTGAGCGAGTCGCGCGAAGCGAAGGTGCTCGCGTTCGAACGCGACCAAGCCGGCTGAACCACGAGCGGCGAACGACGCGAGACGGGCGCAGCACGGGCGCGGCACAGGCGCGGCACAGGCGCGGCACGGGCGCGCCCCGCGCCGCGATACACTACGATCGATCCCTAGCTCAATCAATGGACTGACCCGAAATGGAACGCAGCTTCTCACGCGTCGGCGTGATCGGCGCAGGCGCGATGGGCCGCGGCATCGCGCAGTTGTTCGCGCAGGCCGGATTCGACGTCGTGCTGCACGATGCGCAAACCGAGGCTTTCGACGCCGCGATCGCCCAGCTTCGCCAGACCCTGGCTCGACTGGTCGAGAAAGGCCGCATCAGCGACGGCGATCGCGACGCCACTCTCGCTCGCATCGTGCGCGCCGACGCGCTCGATGGGTTGTCCGGTTGCGACCTTGTGATCGAGGCGATCGTCGAGCGCCTCGACATCAAGCGCAGCGTCTTTCGAGCGCTCGAGGACATCGTCGCGGCCGACGCCGTACTCGCGAGCAACACATCGTCGCTCTCGATCACTGCGATCGCCGCAGGCTGCGAACATCCGGAGCGCGTCGCCGGATTCCATTTCTTCAACCCGGTGCCGCTGATGAAGGTGGTCGAAGTCGTGCGCGGCGTGCGCACCGACCCGAAAGCGATCGAACGACTCGCCGCGATCGCGCGTGCCGCCGGCCACACGCCGGTGGCGTGTCAGGACACTCCGGGATTCATCGTCAACCACGCCGGGCGCGGATTCGGCACCGAGGCGCTCAAGACGCTGGGAGAAGGCGTCGCCGACGCCGCGACGATCGATCGCATCCTGCGCGAGCAGGTGAGCTTCTCCGGCCAGGGCTTCAAGCTGGGTCCCTTCGAGTTGCTCGATCTCACCGGGCTCGACGTTTCGCACCCGGTGATGGAATCGATCTACCACCAGTACTTCGAGGAACCGCGGTTTCGCCCGTCGGTGATCACCGCGCAGCGCGTCGCGGCGGGCCTGCTCGGGCGCAAGTCACGCGAAGGGTTCTACCGCTACGGCGCCGACCAGGTCGCGCCGGCCGAAGCGCCCGCGCCGACGCTCTCGGGTGCGGTGCGCGCCTGGGTCGCGCCGGGCGACGCCCGGCGCGACGTGCAAGACCTGGTCTCGGCGCTGGGCGCTGCGGTCGACGAGGGCGCGGCGCCCGCGCCGGACTCGATCATCGTCGTCACGCCGCTCGGAACCGACGCGACCAGCGCGGCCCGGGGCCTGGACGCCGGCCGCGCGGTCGCGATCGACACGCTGTTCCCGTTCGGGCATCGCGCCTGCAAGCGCCGCGTGCTGATGACCACTCCGGCAACGCGCCCCGAGATCGGCACGCTGGCCCATGCGCTGTTCGCCGCCGACGGCGTACCGGTCAGCGTGTTGCGCGACAGCGTCGGCTTCGTCGCCCAGCGCGTGGTCGCGATGATCGTCTCGATCGCGAGCGAGATCGCGCAGCAGCGCATCGCCTGCGCGGCGGACATCGACGCGGCGGTCAGGCTCGGTCTGGGCTACCCGATCGGTCCGCTCGCGATGGGCGACGCCCTCGGCCCGGCGCGCGTGTTCGCGATGCTCGAGGCGATGCACGACACCACCGGCGACCCGCGCTACCGCGTCGGCCCGTGGCTGCGCCGCCGCGCCGCGCTCGGCCTGTCGCTGCTCGAAGAGGACTGACGCGTGGCGGCACAACTGCTCGTCGAGCGGCGCGCACCGCTCAACGCGGCGGTCGAAGGCGCCGCGCATACGGAGGGCGAATGAGCGAAATGACGACCCAGTTCTCGGGAACGATGCCGGTGCCGCAACGCCACCTGATCGATACGGCCGCGCTCGAGGACTACCTGCGCGAGCACCTCGCCGGCTTCCGCGGACCGGCGACGCTCGAACTGTTCAAGGGCGGGCAGTCGAACCCGACCTACAAGCTGCGCACCCCCGATCGAACGTATGCGATGCGCGCCAAGCCCGGGCCCGCGCACAAGCTGCTGCCCTCGGCACACGCGATCGACCGCGAATACCGCGTGCTGAGCGCGCTCGCCCGGACCGACGTTCCGGTGGCCGAGGTCTACTGCCTGTGCGAGGACGAGGCGGTGATCGGGCGCGCCTTCTACCTGATGGAGTTCGTCGACGGTCGCGTGCTCTGGGAACAGGGCCTGCCCGGAATGGATGCGCAAGAACGCGGCGCGATCTACCGCGAGATGAACCGGGTGATCGCCGCGCTGCATTCGGTCGATTTCGCCGCGATCGGCCTGACCGGCTTCGGCAAGCCCGGCAACTACTTCGCGCGCCAGATCGCGCGCTGGAGCAAGCAGTACCAGGCGTCGCAGACCGAAACGATCGACGAGATGGACCGTCTGATCGAATGGTTGCCCGCGCATATTCCCCCGGGAGACGAAACGTCGATCGTCCACGGCGACTATCGCCTGGACAACCTGGTCTTCGCGCATGACGCGCCGCGCATTCTCGCGATCCTCGACTGGGAGCTGTCGACGCTGGGCCATCCGCTCGCCGATTTCTCCTATCACTGCATGAGCTGGCACATACCGCCGGGGCAGTTCCGCGGAATCGCCGGACTCGATCTGGCCGGGCTCGGCATCCCCGACGAGGCGAGCTACGTCCGCGCCTACTGCGAACGCACCGGTCGTGACGTCTCGGCGCTGATGCGGCACTGGGATTTCTACATGGCCTACAACATGTTCCGTCTCGCGGCGATCCTGCAGGGCATCGTTCGCCGCGTCGTCGACGGCACCGCCGCCAACTCGACCGCGCCCGAAACCGCCGATCGCGTGCGCCCGCTCGCCGCGAGCGGGTGGCGTTTCGCGCAGCGCGGCGACTGAAAAGCGGCGACTGAAAAGCGGCGACTGAATAGCAGCGACTGAAACGCGACTGAAAAACGGCGACCATTCACCGGACGATTCGAAGGAGAGGCAACGATGGATTTCGACTATTCGACGCGCGTGCAGCAGATGCGTTCGCGCCTGCTCGCTTTCATGGACAAGCACATCTACCCGAACGAACAGCGTTTCCACGACGAGGTCGACTCGAACCGCGTCGCGGGCAACGCCTGGATCCCGACCAGGATCGTCGAGGAACTCAAGCCGCACGCGCGCGAGGCCGGATTGTGGAACCTCTTCCTGCCGCGCTCGAAGCGGGTTCCGGAAGGTTTGTCCAATCTCGAGTACGCGCCGTTGTGCGAGATCATGGGGCGGCTCTCCTGGGCGCCGGAGGTGTTCAACTGCTCGGCCCCCGACACCGGAAACATGGAGACGTTCGAGCGCTACGCGAGCGAGGAGATCAAGCGCGCCTGGCTCGATCCGTTGCTCGCCGGAGAGTTGCGCTCGGCTTTCGCGATGACCGAGCCCGACGTCGCATCGTCCGACGCCACCAACATCCAGTCGCGCATCGAGCGCGACGGCGATCACTACCTGATCAACGGGCGCAAGTGGTGGACTTCTGGCGCGGGCGACCCGCGCTGCAAGGTCTACATCTTCATGGGCAAGACCAACCCGGACGCGCCGCGGCACTCCCAGCAGTCGATGATCGTGGTTCCCGCTGATACGCCGGGAATCACGGTGGTGCGTGCGCTCAACGTGTTCGGCTACGACGACGCCCCGCACGGGCACTGCGAGGTCGTGTTTCGCGACGTCCGCGTCCCGGCGGGCAACCTGATGCTCGGCGAGGGCCGCGGCTTCGAGATCGCGCAGGGTCGTCTCGGCCCAGGGCGGATCCACCACTGCATGCGATCGATCGGAGCGGCCGAGCGCGCGCTCGAGTACATGTGCCGCCGCCTCTCGGCCCGGGTCGCCTTCGGCAAGCCGATCTCGGCCCAGGGCGTCTGGCGCGAACGGATCGCAGAGTCGCGGTGTTTGATCGACCAGGCTCGCCTGCTCACGCTCAGGGCCGCGCACATGATGGATACCGTCGGCAACAAGGTGGCAAAGTCCGAGATCGCGATGATCAAGGTGGTCGCCCCGAACATGAGCACGAAGATCATCGACTGGGCGATACAGGCCCACGGCGGCGGGGGGGTGTCCGACGACTTCCCGCTCGCGGCGATGTACGCGCACCAGCGCACGCTGCGCCTGGCGGACGGGCCCGACGAAGTGCACCGCAATGCGATCGCCAAGCTCGAACTCGCCCGCCACCTCGACCTGCCCGGCAGCGCCGAGCGCGTCGATATGCCGATCACGCGCGGCGCCTGAGGGGCCGCCGACGAGACACGCGTCGCGTCGCGATCGATTGCGCCGCCGCCACGCATTGGAGGACTTCAGTGATCGACCTCTACACCTGGCCCACGCCGAACGGCCACAAGATCCACATCATGCTCGAGGAGTGCGCCCTCGCGTACGCGGTGCACCCGATCGACATCGGCGCCGGCGACCAGTTCTCGCCGCAGTTCCTCGAGATCAGCCCGAACAACAAGATGCCCGCGATTCGCGATTCCGAGGGGCCCGACGGCAAGCCGATCACGCTGTTCGAGTCGGGCGCGATCCTGATCTACCTCGCCGCCAAGACCGGACGCTTCATGCCCTCGTAGCGATCGCGGCAAGTACACGGTGCTGCAATGGCTGATGTGGCAAATGGGCGGCTTCGGGCCGATGCTGGGGCAGACGCATCATTTCAGGATCTACTCTACACAGAGAATCGAGTACGCGATCGATCGCTATACCAACGAAGCGCGCCGCCTCTACGGGGTACTCGACGGGCAACTCGCGAAGACGGGCGCCTATGTCGCGGGGCGCGGTTACTCGATCGCCGACATGGCGATCTTCCCGTGGTGCCGCTCGCACGCGAACCAGGGCGTCGACCTCGACGAGTTCGCGCAGGTCAAGCGCTGGTTCGCGAAGATCGCCGCCCGACCCGCGGTCGGGCGCGCGCTCACCGTTCTGGCCGACCGCCGCCGTCCGCTGTTCGATGATCGTGCCAGGGCGATGCTCTTCGGCACCGAACAGTACAAGAAGCGGTAGGCCGAACCGGGCATGCTCGATTCGCGCCGCGCCCGGCTCGATCCACAGGCGGTCGCGCTGATCGTCGTCTGTTGCGCGCTCTGGGGCCTGAACCAGATCGTCGTCAAGGCGACGATCCCGCACATCGCGCCGCTCACGCAGGGTGCGCTGCGTTCCGCGTTTGCTGCCGTCCTCGTATGGCTGTTCATGCGGCACCGGGGAATCGCCCTGCTCGGCACGGCGGCGGAGTCGCGCGCCGGATTCGCTGCCGGCCTGCTCTTCGGGCTCGAGTTCTGCCTGATCAACTACGGGCTTCACTTCACCAGCGCGTCGCGCGTCGTCGTCTTCCTGTACCTCGCCCCATTCGTTGTCGCGATCGGGATGCCGTTCATCTCGGACGTCGAACGCCTGTCCCGCGCCCAGTCGCTCGGGCTGGTCGTGGCCTTCGGCTCGCTCGCGTTCGCTTTTCAGGAAGGCTTCGCCGCGCCGGCGCCGCTGCAGTGGTTCGGCGACATGCTCGCGATCGGCGGGGGAATCGCCTGGGGCGCGACGACGCTGCTGATCAGGGCCTCGGCGCTTTCGGTCGCCGCTCCGGAACGCACGCTGTTCTTCCAGCTGGCGGTGTCGGGGCCGATGATGGGGATCGTCGCCTTCTTCGCCGCGGAACCGCTGCCGCACTTCGACGGCGCGGCGACGGCGTCGATCGCCTTCCAGGCGGTGATCGTCGCCTTCGCGAGCTACCTGGCGTGGTTCTGGCTGCTGCGCCACTACCCGGCGACGCGGGTTTCAGCGTTCACGTTCCTCACGCCGGTGTCAGGCCTGGTGTTCGGTGCCTTGCTGCTCGGCGAGTCGATCACCGCGCGGATGCTGATCGCCGTGGCCGGTATCGCGATCGGGATCCACCTGGTCAACCGGCGCTGACCCCAGCGCTCACACCGGCGCTTCGGCCCGCGCTACTGCAGCGGCCCGGTCGGCCCTTTCGGCATCGGGAAGCTGAACACTTCGATGCCCTCGTCGGCGAGCTCGCCGGCCTCCCGGCGCGACGCGACTCCGCGAATCCCGCGCGCCGGCGTCTCTTCGTAGTGGATGCGCCGCGCCTCGTCGGCGAAGCGTTCGCCGACGTCCTCGGTGTGCTCGCGAATGAAGCGTGCCGCCTTCAACCACGCCGCGTGCATCTGCTGCGCAGCCGGTCGTTGCGGCGCGACCTGGGGCGGGGGTGTCTCGGGGGGCGCGTCCGAGCCTCCGAGGTTGAGTCTCGGCGCGCTGGGCAGCCTGCGGATCTCGTGCGTGCCACACACCGGGCACTCGATCAGCCCGTGCCCGAGCTGCGACTCGTAAGCGTCGGCCGACGCGAACCAGCCCTCGAACGTGTGCTCGCGCTCGCATCCGAGATTGAATACCTTCATCGTCACGCTCGCCATTTCTCCTGTCGACATTGTACGGCGAGCGCGCGATCGCCGCCCGGGCGGAGCCGCGCTGCCCGGGCCCGAGGCACTAGAATCGCGCGGTGACGAAGGAAGCAGCCCGAATAGCGGTCGACGACGCAGTCGCGTCGCTGGCCAGGTACGACGCCGTTCTCGACGCGAGAAGCCCGGCCGAGTACCTGATCGACCATGTCCCCGGCGCGATCAACGCGCCGGTTCTCGACGACACCGAACGCGCGACGATCGGCGCGATGTACAAGGAACGCGGCGCATTCGACGCCAAGCGCAACGGAGCGGCGATCGTCGCGCGAAGGATCGCAGCGCTGCTCGAGGGCCCGCTCGCGACGATGGCGCGCGACGCGCGCGTTCTCGTGTACTGCTGGCGCGGCGGCAACCGATCGGGAGCACTCGCGACGGTGCTCGCGCGCGTCGGCTGGCGCACCTGCATTCTCGAGGGCGGATACCGTGCGTTTCGCCGCTACGTGCTCGACGATCTGCAACGCCTGCCGGCGGCGTTTCGATTCTCGGTCGCCACCGGACGCACTGGAAGCGGCAAGAGCCTGCTGCTCGAACGCGCCGAGGCGCTAGGGGCGCAGGTGCTCGACCTCGAAGCTCTCGCCCGACATCGCGGATCGGTACTCGGGCACCTGCCGCAGAACCCGCAGCCGTCGCAGAAACGTTTCGAGACCCTCGTGTGGGATCGGCTTCGCACGCTCGATTCGCGCCGTCCCGTGCTGGTCGAGTCGGAGAGCCGCAAGGTGGGGCAATGCCAATTGCCGCCCCAGTTGATCGAGGCGATGCGCGCTTCGCCGTGCGTGCGCGTCGAGGCGAGCGACGCGGTGCGCGCGCGACTGCTGCTCGCCGAATATCGTCACTTCGTCGACGACCCGCAGTTGCTCGCGCGACGCCTCGCCGCGCTGGGCGGGCAGCACGGGCAGGCGACGCTGTCGCGCTGGCTTGCGCTGGCCCGCCCCGGGAGCTGGGAGCAGTTCGTCACCACGCTGCTGGCCGAGCACTACGATCCGGCGTACGACCGCTCGATGCGGCGCAACTACGCCGGCCTCGCCGAGGCACCGTCGATCGCGCTCGCGGACAGCGACGGCGCCGCGCTCGACACTGCGGCGCGCGCGCTGGTGCGCCTGGTCGACCCCGACGCGCTGGCGCCGCGCTGAGTCGTTCGCGCGCCGCGCGTCAGCGCGACTCGGACGGATTCGTCGCGCGCTCGGCGTGCAGCGCGACCTTCGACCGGGCCTTCAGGCTCTCGATCAGGTCGTTGCCCTGCTGCTGTGCGAGCAGCGACGCGATCTGCTCGCGATACGCGTCGCGCCTCGTGGCCAGAGCCTCCGCCGATGGTTCGGTCAGCTTGACCACCTGCGCGACGACGTAGCCCTGCGCACCGAGCTCGGCCCCCACCGCAACGGGCAGCTTCTCGACCGGCGCCCTGAACACGGCCTCGAGAAGCGCCGGCGCGGTGTTGCCCGTGACCGCGCGCGACAGCGAACGCGGCGCGCCCAGGTCGCTTGCCGGCGCACCGCCGCGAAGCGCCTTCAGGCGCTCCTCGCCCGCCTTCACCGCGAGCTTTCGCGACTGTTCCTGGACGACGCGCTCGAGTATCGCGCTCCTGACCTCGTCGAACGGCCTGCGTTTGGCGGGGCGATGCTCGACGATGCGCGCGGCGACCAGCGTGTTGCCGCCCGCCTCGACCGCCTCGGTGTTGCGTCTGGTGCGCAGCGATTCGGGCGAGAACAGCGCGTCGATCAGTTTCGGGCTCGCAAGCGCCTTGTCCGCGCTCGCGACCGGCCCCTGACGGCTGATCTCCGCGCTTCTTATCTCGAGATTGAACTTGTCCGCCGCCGGCTTCAGGCTGTCGGCCTGTTCGTACACGGTGTTGGTGAACCCCTCGGCGGCCTGCGCGAAGCGCCGCGTCGCCTGTTGTTCGCGCAAACTGCCTTCGATCTCCGCGCGCACCGCCTCGAAAGGTTTTGCCGACGCGGGCTTGATCGCGGTCACCCTGATCACGTGAAGGCCGAACTCGCTCTCGACCAGATCGCTGATCTGTCCTTCCTTGAGCGCGAACGCCGCGTCGGCGAAGGTCTTGACCATCGTCTCGCGCGTGAAGAAACCCAGGTCGCCGCCGCTCGCGGCTGAACCGGGATCTTCCGAGCTGGCTTTCGCGAGCGCGGCGAAATCGCTCCCTTCGCGCGCCTGCGCGAGCAGCTTTTCAGCTTTCATGCGCGCGTCCTTGCGCGCCTGCTCACCTGCCGATGAGTCGAGCCGAACCAGGATATGGCTCGCCTTTCGTTCCTCGGGAGTGCCGTAGCGTGCCTGGTTCTGGTCGTAATAAGTGCGCACCTCGGCCGCGTCCAGTGCGATCGACTGCGCGATCGCGGCGGCCGAAAGAACGAGGTATTCGATGCGCGCGGACTCGGCGATCTCGTAGGCGCGCGCGTTCTCCTCGTAGTGCCGGCGCAGTTCGTCGTCTGTCGGCTTGACGCTCGCGGCGAAGTCGGCCGGCTTGAACGCAAGTTCGCGCACGTCGCGCACCTGCTCCTGCAGCGTGATGATCCGATCGAGCACGGCGTTGCTCACGAAGCCCGAACGCGCCACTGCCTGCGGCAGGGCCTGAACCATCAGGTCGCGACGCAATTGCTGCTCGAAGCCCGCCTCCGTCATGCCCTGGCCGGACAGAAGCGTGCGATAGCGAGCCTTGTCGAACACGCCATCGGCACCCTTGAGCCCGGGTATCTCGATGATGCTCTGGCGAAGCTGTTCGTCGCTCACCAGGATCCGGCTCTCGAGTGCCGTGTTGAACAGCACGCGCTGCGCGACCAGACCATCGAGCACCTCGGCGCGCGCCTGCGGCGTGTCGAGGATCTTCGGGTCGGCGCGATCGCCGAGCACCTGGCGCATCTGCTCGAACTGGCGACGCATCGCGTTGTCGAGTTCCTGGCGCGTGATCTTCGAACCACCCACCGTCGCGACCGCGCCCTCGTCCGAAAGGAAGCGGTCATAGCCCGAAACGCCGAAGAACACGAACGCCGGAAAGATCAGTATCAGCAGCAGGAACTGCATCAACCGCTGGTGCTTGCGGATCGAGTCGAACATGATTCAGGATCTTCCCTGTTTCTGGCAGGCGCGAATGGCAAAAGGGGCGAACTCTCGTTCGCCCCTCGGGTATTGGCGGAGTGGACGGGACTCGAACCCGCGACCCCCGGCGTGACAGGCCGGTATTCTAACCAACTGAACTACCACTCCATCTTCGCATTCGCCTGCCCGAACTGGTGGGTGCTGAGAGGCTCGAACTCCCGACCTACGCCTTGTAAGGGCGCCGCTCTACCAACTGAGCTAAGCACCCCGGCGAGAGCGCTCAGGCAGGCGCGTCACTTGCGAAGCGCGAAGTATACAACACCTCAGACGCGTACTTTTCGGGCTCAGTTGAGTCGCGTCTTTCAGGCCTTTGCCCGGGCGGAATTTCGGCACTTTCGCCGCCTTGATCTTGATCGCTGCGCCGGTGCGCGGATTGCGACCGGTTCGCGCGGCGCGCTTGCCGACGACGAACGTGCCGAAGCCGACGAGCGTCACCGATCCGCCTTTGCGCAGCGTGGTCTTGATCGCTCCGACGAGCGCATCGAGCGCACGACCCGCAGCTGCCTTCGAGATGTCCGCCTGCTTCGCGACATGGTCGATCAGATCGGTCTTGTTCACTAGAACCCCCTCAAAAAATTATAGAAGTTTGAAACTACGCGCGAAACGATTGCCGCGCGACTGAAATCAATTTGATTTGATGGAAGCGCAGAGGAACGTCTGCTCAGACGTATTTAATCGCCCGGAAAGCCTTGTGTCAAGGCGATCTCCGGGCGATGCTCGTTGTCGATCAGTGCGCGACGAGATCGCTCCCGCCTCCGGGCGTCGCGGGTGCGCTCGATGTCGGAGTTTCGCTCGACTCCTCGTCGGTCGAGGGATCGGGAACGCGTTCGAGCGCGACTTCGAGCACGCGATCGATCCACTTCACCGGCACGATCTCGAGCCGATTCTTCACGTTGTCCGGTATCTCCGCGAGATCCTTGACGTTTTCCTCGGGGATCAGAACGGTCTTGATTCCGCCGCGATGCGCCGCGAGCAGCTTCTCCTTCAGACCGCCGATCTGCAGCACCTCGCCGCGCAGCGTGATCTCGCCGGTCATCGCGACGTCGGCGCGGACCGGAATCCCGGTGAGCATCGACACGATCGCGGTCGTCATCGCGACGCCTGCGCTCGGCCCGTCTTTGGGCGTCGCGCCTTCGGGCACGTGGATGTGGATGTCGCTCTTCTCGTAGAAGTCCGCGGCGATCCCGAGTCGGCGCGCCCGACGCCGCACCACCGTCATCGCCGCCTTGATCGACTCCTGCATCACGTCGCCGAGTTTGCCGGTGAACGTGGTCTTGCCCTTGCCGGGAACCGCGACCGCCTCGATCGTGAGCAACTCGCCGCCGACCTCGGTCCACGCGAGACCGGTCACCTGCCCGACCTGGTTCTCCTTCTCGGCCACGCCGAAGCTGAAACGGCGCACGCCGAGGAACTTGTCGAGGCTCTTGGCGGCAACCGAGATCCGCTTCTCGCTCTTCTTGAGCAGCAGCGTCTTGACCACCTTGCGGCAGATCTTCGAGATCTCGCGCTCGAGCGCACGCACGCCGGCTTCGCGGGTGTAGTAGCGGACGATGTCGCGCAACGCGCTCTCGGCGACGCCCAGTTCCTCGTCCTTCAGACCGTTGTTCTTCATCTGCTTGGGCAGCAGGTAGCGCTGCGCGATGTTGACCTTCTCGTCCTCGGTGTAGCCCGACAGACGGATCACCTCCATCCGGTCGAGCAGCGCCGGCGGGATGTTCAGCGTGTTCGCCGTGGCGACGAACATCACGTCCGACAGGTCGTACTCGACCTCGACGTAGTGATCGGTGAAGGTGTTGTTCTGCTCCGGGTCGAGCACCTCGAGCAGCGCGCTCGCCGGATCGCCGCGGAAGTCCATTCCCATCTTGTCGACTTCGTCGAGCAGGAACAGCGGGTTGCGCACGCCGACCTTGGTCAGGTTCTGCAGGATCTTGCCCGGCATCGACCCGATGTAGGTGCGCCGTGGCCGCGGATCTCGGCCTCGTCGCGCACGCCGCCGAGCGCCATGCGGACGAACTTGCGGTTCGTCGCGCGCGCGATCGACTGCCCGAGCGAGGTCTTGCCCACGCCCGGCGGGCCGACCAGGCACAGGATCGGCGCCTTCAGCCTTGTCGACCCGCTGCTGCACCGCGAGATACTCGAGGATGCGCTCCTTGACCTTCTCGAGGCCGTAGTGGTCCTCGTCGAGCACCTTCTCGGCGTTGGCCAGATCGTTGTTGATCTTGCTCTTCTTGCGCCACGGCAGGTTGACCAGCGTGTCGATGTAGTTGCGCACCACGGTGGCCTCGGCCGACATCGGCGACATCAGCTTGAGCTTCTTGAGCTCGCTCTCGGCCTTCTTGCGCGCCTCCTTGGGCATGTGCGCGGCCTTGATCCGTCTTCTCGAGCTCCTCGAGGTCGGCGCCTTCCTCGCCCTCGCCGAGTTCCTTCTGGATCGCCTTGACCTGCTCGTTCAGGTAGTACTCGCGCTGGCTCTTCT
Source organism: uncultured beta proteobacterium (assembly GCA_963696745.1). Classification (GTDB taxonomy): domain Bacteria; phylum Pseudomonadota; class Gammaproteobacteria; order Burkholderiales; family Burkholderiaceae_E; genus Quisquiliibacterium. The sequence goes on along the minus strand of CAVOLL010000008.1, from coordinate 207,690 downwards.
CCATCTGCCGCTTGACGCGGCCGCGGATGCGCTTCTCGACCTGCAGGATGTCGAGTTCGGTCTCGATCTGCGTGAGCAGCTTCTCGAGCCGCTCGCCCGGCGACGGTCGTCTCGAGCATGGCCTGCTTCTGCTCGATCTTGATCGGCAGGTGCGCTGCGATCGTGTCGGCGAGCCGGCCGGCGTCGTCGATGCCGTTGAGCGAAGTCAGGATCTCGGGCGGGATCTTCTTGTTCAGCTTCACGTACTGGTCGAACTGCGCGAGGATCGCGCGGCGCAGCGCCTCGACCTCGGGCGAGCTCGTCGCCGTCGCTCTCGACCGGCGTCGAGATCGCAAACGAAGTGCGTCTCGCTCGTCGCGCACCTCGGTGATGCGCGCGCGCTGGCCGCCCTCGACCAGCACCTTGACGGTGCCGTCGGGCAGCTTGAGCATCTGCAGGATGTTCGAGACGCAGCCGATCTCGTACATGTCGCCGCTCGGACGGCTCGTCCTTCGAGGCGTTCTTCTGCGCCACGAGCATGATGCTCTTGCCCGCTTCCATCGCGGCCTCGAGCGCCTTGATCGACTTCGGCCGGCCCACGAACAGCGGGATCACCATGTGCGGGAACACCACCACGTCGCGCAAGCGGCAGCAGCGGAAGGGTCTGGCGGGACGGGCATCTGGTCTGCGGGCATCGAGTTCTCCGGAAACGGTCTCCGGTCAGATGCGGCCCGACCGTGTGGATTTCAAGTCAAGGATACGCGCCCGATCGCGCCGATCAAGCGCGAAATCTGACGGGGTGCAAGGGTCTTTGTCGACACCGGGTCTGTGCGGCCGCGAAGACGAGCGCCGGGGCGAGCGCGGCTCGCGGGCGGCGCCGACGCCGTGAGCTACTTGCCGCCGGCGACCTTGGGCGTGTCGGCGTAGATCACCAGCGGCGTCGCCTTCGCCGACGATCGCGTTCTCGTCGACCACGACCTTGCTGCACGTTCTGCATGCCGGGCAGGTCGAACATGATGTCGAGCAGCACGTGCTCGAGGATCGAGCGCAAGCCGCGCGCGCCGGTCTTGCGCTTGAGCGCGCTTGCGCGGCGATCGCCTGCAAGCGCCGCCGGGACGCATCTCGAGTTCGACGCCTTCCATCGCGAACAGCGTCTGGTACTGCTTGATCAGCGCGTTCTTCGGCTCGATCAGGATCTGCATCAGCGCGCCTTCGTCGAGTTCGTCGAGCGTGGCGACCACCGGCAGCCGACCGACCAGTTCCGGGATCAGGCCGAACTTGATCAGGTCCTCGGGTTCGACCTCGCGCAGCACGTCGCCGACCGCGCTGTCTCGCTGGCCGAGCGCACCTCGGCGCCGAAACCGATCCCGGAGCGCTCGGAGCGGTCGCGGATGACCTTCTCCAGGCCGTCGAACGCGCCGCCGCAGATGAACAGGATGTTGGTCGTGTCGATCTGCACGAAGTCCTGGTTCGGGTGCTTGCGCCCGCCCTGCGGCGGCACCGACGCGACCGTGCCTTCGACCAGCTTGAGCAGCGCCTGCTGCACGCCCTCGCCCGAGACGTCGCGGGTGATCGACGGGTTGTCCGACTTGCGCGAGATCTTGTCGATCTCGTCGATGTAGACGATGCCGTGCTGCGCGCTGCTCGACGTCGTAGTTGCAGTTCTGCAGCAGCTTCTGGATGATGTTCTCGACGTCCTCGCCGACGTAGCCCGGCCTCGGTGAGCGTGGTCGCGTCGGCGATCACGAAGGGCACGTTGAGCAGCCGCGCCAGCGTCTGCGCCAGCAGCGTCTTGCCCGAGCCGGTCGGGCCGACCAGCAGGATGTTGCTCTTGGAGAGCTCGACCTCGTCCTTCTTGCCCTTGTGGCGCAGCCGCTTGTAGTGGTTGTAGACGGCGACCGAGAGGATCTTCTTGGCCTTCTCCTGGCCGATCACGTACTGGTCGAGGATCGCGCAGATCTCGGCGGCGTCGGCAGGCCGCCGACTTGGCGCCGCCCGGCTGCGCCTCGGCCTGCGTCTCGTCACGGATGATGTCGTTGCACAGCTCGATGCATTCGTCGCAGATGAACACCGACGGACCGGCGATCAGCTTGCGAACCTCGTGCTGGCTCTTGCCGCAGAAGGAGCAGTACAGAAGCTTCTCGCTCGAGCCTTTCTTTTCCGACATGCTGTTCTCCGGGCGGCCTCGCGCGGTGCGCAGCGCGGCGCTCGAGGCCTGCACGGTCAGGCGCCTCGCGCGACTTGCCAGCACCTTGTCGATCAGTCCATAGCTTACCGCATCTTCCGGCGGACATGAAGTTGTCGCGATCGGTGTCGTTCGCGATCCGCTCGATCGGCTGGCCGGTCTTCTCCGACGAGGATCTTGTTCAGCCGCTCGCGCAGGTAGAGGATCTCGCGCGCCTGGATCTCGATGTCCGAGGCCTGCCCCTGCGCGCCGCCCGAGGGCTGGTGGATCATGATCCGCGCGTTCGGCAGCGCGAAGCGCTTGCCCTTCGCGCCGGCAGCGAGCAGGAACGCGCCCATGCTCGCCGCGATGCCCATGCACAGCGTGCTGACGTCGGGCTTGACGAACTGCATCGTGTCGTAGATCGCCAGACCGGCCGAGACCGAACCGCCCGGGCGAGTTGATGTAGAACGAAATGTCCTTGTCCGGATTCTCGGACTCGAGGAACAGCATCTGCGCGACGACCAGATTGGCGGTCGTGGTCCATCACCGGCCCGACGAGGAAGATCACCCGCTCCTTGCAGCAGGCGCGAATAGATGTCGTAGGCGCGCTCGCCGCGGCCGCTTTGCTCGATCACCATCGGCACCAGGCCCAGACCCTGCGGCTCGGTGGCGCTGCGCGAGATGGGCGTTGACGAGGTCCTCGACGAGGCTGTTGCGGGTCATGTGCGAACTCCGATCGATGTTGAACGCACGATGTTAGCCGACACTGTGCCGGCGCACTCAGCCCGGCTCTCATCAGTTCGTCGAACGGCACGACATCCTCGCTCACCCTGGCCTTGGCGAGGACCCAGTCGACGACGTTCTGCTCGATCACGATCGCCTCGATCTCGGCCAGGCGGTTGCGGTCGCTGAAATAGTGGCGGATCACCTCGCCCGGATTCTCGTAGGCCTGGGCGAACTCCTCGATCTGGCGGCGGATCTGGTCGGGCTTGGCCTGCAGCGAGTGCGTCTTGACCAGCTCGGCGACGATCAGGCCGAGGCGCACGCGCTTGCTCGGCCTGCTCGACGAACGCGTCGTCCGGGATCGGAATGTTCTTCGGGTCCATGCCGCGCGACTTGATGTCCTCGAGCGCGCGCTCGACCAGCGATTCGCGCTCGGCCGCCGACCAGCGCCGTCGGCAAATCGAGCGTCGGCGATTCCCGGCAGCGCGTCCATCACGCCGCCCTTGATCCGCGCGCGCAGGCGCTGCGCGACCTCGCGTTCGAGATTCGCGCGGACCTCGGCGCGCATCTTCTCGAGGCTGCCGTCCGGCGACGCCGAACTGGCGCGCGAACGCCTCGTCGAGCGCCGGCAGCACCGGTGCCTCGATCTTCTTGATCGTGACCTCGAACTGCGCGGTCTTGCCCGCGAGTTCGCCGGCGCCGTATTCGGCGGGGAACGCGACCGGGAAGCGTCCTCTTGTCGCCGTCGACCGCTCCACGCACGCCGGTCTCGAAGTCCGGCAGCATCCGTCCCTGGCCGAGCTCGAACGCGAAATCCTGCGCCGATCCGCCGTCGAACGGCACGCCCTCGAGCGTGCCGACGAAGTCGATCGTCACGCGATCGCCGTCCTGTGCGGCGCGCTCGCGCGGGTTCCCACGACACCTGCTGCTTGCGCAGGATCTCGAGCGTGCGATCGACCTCGGCCTCGCCGACCGGGCAGATCGCCCGCTCGATCTCGAACGACGACACGTCGCCCAGCGTCACTTCGGGGTAGACCTCGAAGCTCGCGCGTGAAGCCGAGCTCGCCGTCGGGCGCGTCCTCGCGCCGCTCGATCGTGCGGCTGGCCCGCGACGCGCAGCTTGTGCTCCTGAACCGACTCGGTGAACGCCTTCGACACCGCGTCGCCCAGCACCTCGGCGTGCACCTGCGGGCCGTAGGACTGCTCGATCATCTTCATCGGCACCTTGCCGGGCCGAAAGCCCGGCATCTTCACCGTGCGCGCGAGCTTGCGCAGCCGCTGCCCCACTTCCTTTTCCAGCGCGGCGGTTGCGACCGAGAGCTTCAGGCTTCGGCCGAGCGAGCCGGTGGTTTCGAGTTGCGTCGTCATGTTCCGTCGATGTCCGTTGTCTGGGAGTCGCGCGTCGCCGATGCGCCGGGCATGGTGCGGCCGAAAGGACTCGAACCTTCACGCTTATGCAGCGCCAGGACCTAAACCTGGTGCGTCTACCAATTCCGCCACGGCCGCGAAAGCCCGAATTGTATCGGATCGCCCGATCGCCGCAGCACGCGTCGCGACGCGGCTACTGCGTCTCGCCCTGCGCACGCACGCGATACCAGGCCACGTACAGTGCGGGCACGAACAGCACCGTCAGGATCGTCGCGAACACCAGCCCCCCCATGATGGCGATCGCCATCGGTCCCCACAGCACGTCGCGCGACAGCGGGATCATCGCGAGCACCGCCGCCGCTGCCGATTCCCGGCGCTGCGGTCGCGAGCACCATGGAGGTGAGCGAAAAGCTCCGCAGCTGGATCATCAGCAACCCGAACTGCAGGGCCAGAACCAGCGGCATTCCGGCGTTGATCGAGGCCTGCGCCTTCGCGTTCTCCTCGGACGGCACGCCGATCTCGATCCGGTATCCCGGGGAAGCGTCTTTCGGATCGCGTCGCGTCAAACGCCGCAGGTTCCGCACGCTGCGGTCGTTCGCCGCGCCAGTCTGCTATAAGCGCGGAGCACAGGTGCGCGCTCCAGCCATGGCCTCCCGACCCGATCCGGCATCGCCGGCCGATCCCCCGTCCGAGCGTGCGGCATTCGCCGTTCGCTGGGCCAGCGGTGTCGCCCACTACGAGAACTTCCCGGTCGGATCGATCCTGTTCCCGCGCGCGCTACGCCCGGCGGTGCTCGCGATCTACCGGTTCGCGCGGTACGCCGACGACGTCGCCGACGAGGGCGAGGCGTGCGACGACGATCGGCTCGCCGAACTCGACCGGCTGCGCACGGCGCTCGAAGGCGGCGCTGAGCATCCGGAAGTCGAACGACTGCGTCCCCACCTGCTCGCGCATCGCCTGCCGCCGAGCGAGTTCCTCGCGCTGCTGTCGGCGTTCTCGCAGGACGTGCGCACGCAACGCTATGGCAGCTTCGCCGCGCTTCGCGACTACTGCGCGCGCTCGGCCGATCCAATCGGGCATCTGGTACTCACCCTGTTCGGATCGTTGAACGCCCGGACCGAAGAATTGTCCGACGAGATCTGCAGCGCGCTCCAGTTGATCAACTTCCTGCAGGACCTGGCGATCGACTGGCCGCGCGGGCGGCTCTACCTCGCACTGGACGAACTCGAAGCCGCCGGACTCGGCGAAACGGCGATCCGACTGGCGGTCGAATCGGGGCGTGCCCCGGTGGCCCTGCGCGAGTTCATCGCGACGCAGTCGCGGCGCTGCGGGTCGATGCTCGAGCGCGGCGCTCCGCTGGTCGCGCAGGTGCCGACCCGGCTCGGCTGGGAACTGCGCGCGATCCTCGCCGGCGCGCGCCGGGTACTGGAACGCCTCGCCTCGAACGGCTACGATCCAATTGCACGCCGACCGAAGCTCGGCTGGCGCGACGCGCCCTCCCTCCTTCGACTGATGCTAGCCGATCCCGCTGCCCGATGAACCCCGACGCGTATTGCCAGGACAAAGCCGCGCGCAGCGGTTCGAGCTTTTACTACAGCTTCCTGTTCCTTCCCGCCCGGCAGCGCCGCGCGATCACCGCGCTGTACGCGTTCTGTCGCGAAGTCGACGACGTGGTCGACCGGTGCTCCGATCCGACGATCGCGGCGACCAAGCTGCAGTGGTGGCGCACCGAGATCGCGCGACTGTTCGCCGGCGACCCGCAGCACCCCGTCACGCGAGCGCTCGCGCCACACCTGCAGCCCTTCGCGATCGACGCGGCGCGACTGATCGAGATCGTCGACGGCATGCAGATGGACCTGGAGCAGGATCGCTATCTCGATTTCGAGGGATTGCGACTGTACTGCCACCGCGTCGCGGGAGTCGTCGGGACGCTGTCGGCCGGGATCTTCTCCGCCGGACGCCAGGATTGCGCGCGCTACGCCGAACTGCTGGGCCTCGCGCTGCAACTCACCAACATCATCCGCGACGTTGGCGAGGACGCGCGCCGCGGCCGGATCTACCTGCCGCTCGAGGACCTGCAGCACTTCGGCGTCTCGCCGCACCGGGTCCTGACGCTCGACGCCGGCGAGGGTTTCGGCGAACTGATGCGATTCGAGGCGTCGCGCGCGCGGGGTGTCTACCGCGACGCCTTCGCGGCCTTGCCCGACGCGGAACGCCGCGCGCAGCGCCCGGGACTGATCATGGCGGCAATCTACGCGACGCTGCTCGACGAGATCGAGGACGACGGGTTCAAGGTCCTGCGGCAGAGGGTCTCGCTCACCCCGGTTCGCAAACTCTGGATCGCGTGGCGGACCTGGTCGCGCGATCGCCCGCCGGAGGTCCGGGTCGATCGATCCGCTACGCCGTGACTGAATCGGTCGCGAAGATCGCGGTCGTCGGTGGCGGCTGGGGCGGCATCGCCGCGTCGGTCGAGCTCGCGCGCGCGGGCCTTGCCCCGACCCTGTTCGACGCCGCGCCGGCGCTGGGCGGGCGCGCGCGCGCGCTGCGCGTCTCGCTCGCCGGCGCCGAGGTCGAGCTCGACAACGGCCAGCACCTGATGCTGGGCGCATACCGCGAGTGCCTGGAACTGATCGAGACGGTCCGCGGCGACGCTCCGGCGGCGATGCGCCGCGCGCGACTGCGGCTAGAATCGACCGACGGCTTGCGATTGGTTCCCTGGAATCTGCCGGCGCCGTTTCACCTCGCGGGTGGCCTGCTCGCCGCGCGCTCGCTGACGATTCGCGAGCGCTTCGCGCTTGCGCAGATGATGGTGCGACTTCGCCGCGCGCACTGGCAAGCTCGTCCGGGCGAGACCGTCACTGCGATGCTCGAGCGCCTCGGACAACCGCTGTCGCTACGCCGGCGAATCTGGGATCCGCTGACCGTCGCCGCGCTCAACACCGATTCGAACCGCGCTTGCGCGCAGACCTTCGCCAACGTGCTGCGCGACTCGCTCGGCGCTGAGCGCGCCGCATCGGACTTCATCCTGGCCGAGCCCGACCTGACGCGACTGCTCCCCGAACCCGCGCAACGCTGGCTGCCGGCGCACGGAGCGACCGTGCGCTTGCGCACCACGGTGCGCGCTCTGGACGCGCTCGACGGCGCCTGGGTGCTCGACACGACGCGCGGCAGGTTCGCCGCGCGTGCGGTCGTTCTCGCGCTGCCGCCATTCGCCGCGGCGCGGCTGCTCGACCGCGCCGCGCCGGCCGCACTGGCGCACCTTCGAACGCTCGATGCGCTCGAGCGTTTTCGCTACGACAGCATCGCGACCGTCTACCTCGCGTGGAGGAGCGACCAGCCGGTCTCTCTGCCGCCGTGGACCATGCTCGACGAGCGCGCCGACGACCAGGGCTGGGGACAGTGGCTGTTCGACCGGGGAGAACACGCGGGTTTGCGCATCGCGGCTGTCGTGGTCAGCGCGCGCGGAAGGCACGAAGCGATCGCGCCTCAGGAACTGGCGCAGGGCATCGCGCGCCAGGTGCGCGCCCAGCTCGCGACGCCCGCGGTCGCCGACGCCCGAACCGTGACGGACAAACGCGCGACCTTCCGCTGCACGCCGGATCGACCGCGCCTGCGACCGGACGCGTTCATCGCCGCCGAGGCACTCGCCGGGCGCGAGGACACGCCTCACTCGCGCCTCGCGCTCGCCGGGGACTATGCTCATCCACAGTACCCGGCCACGCTCGAATCGGCAGTGCGTTCCGGGATCGAGGCGGCGCGGCTGCTGATGCACTGAAGCGCGGCGCGCGTTCAGCCCGCGCGTTCAGGCCACGCGTTCAGGCCACCCGTTCAGGCCCCGCGTGCTCAACCGTCCCACGCCGCGCGCAGTGCCTCGTCCACCCGGTCCAGGCCCACCGTCTCCAGGCCTTCGATCGCCCGCTTGGGGGCGTTCTCGCGCGGGATCAGGACACGCGAAAAACCGAGCTTCGCCGCTTCGCGCAGGCGCTCCTGGCCGCGCGGCGCCGGCCTGACCTCTCCGGCCAGGCCAACTTCGCCGAACACCGCGAGTCCAGCCGGCAGTGGCCGATCGCGCAACGACGACGCGACCGCCAGCAGCACCGCGAGGTCTGCGGCCGGCTCGCCGATCCGAACACCACCCACGGCGTTGATGAATACGTCCTGATCGAACAGCGCGACGCCGGCGTGGCGATGCAACACCGCGAGGAGCATCGCCAGTCGGTTGTTCTCGAGCCCCACCGACAGCCGGCGCGGATTCGGCACGTGCGCCGCGTCGACCAGCGCCTGGATCTCGACCAGCAGCGGGCGCGTACCCTCCTGGGTGACCAGCACGCAAGTGCCGGCGACCGGCTGCGCGTGGCGCGAGAGAAACAGCGCCGACGGGTTCGCGACCCCGCGCAGCCCCGCTTCGGTCATCGCGAACACGCCGAGTTCGTTCACCGCGCCGAACCTGTTCTTGAACGCGCGGACCAGCCGATACGACGAATGGGTGTCGCCCTCGAAGTAGAGCACCGCGTCGACGATGTGCTCGAGCACGCGCGGGCCCGCGAGCGTGCCCTCCTTCGTGACGTGCCCGATCATCACCACCGCGACGCCAAGCTGCTTGGAAAGCCGCGTGAGTTGCGCCGCGCACTCGCGAACCTGCGCGACCGAACCGGGCGCGGATTGCAGCTGCTCCGAGTACAGCGTCTGGATCGAATCGATCACCGCGACTCGCGGCCTGCGGGTTTCGATCGTCGCGAGAATCCGCTCCAGCGAGATCTCGGCGAGCATCGGAAGTTTCGCAGTGCCGATCTCGAGCCGGCGCGCGCGCAGCGCAATCTGCGCCGCGGACTCCTCCCCGCTCACGTAGAGCACCTCGTGCCGCGTGGCAAGATTCCCGAGCGCCTGCAACAGAAGCGTCGACTTGCCTATTCCGGGGTCGCCGCCGATCAGCACCACCGACCCGTCGACCAGCCCGCCGCCGAGCACGCGGTCGAACTCGGCGATTCCGGTGGGGATTCGAGCGAGGTCTTCTGCGTCGATTTCGCCCAGGATCTGGACGGCCTGCGTCGGTGCGAGCGACGCGAAGCGGTTCCTGGACTCCGGCCTGTCGTGCGCGACGGTTTCGAGCAGCGTGTTCCACGCTTCACAGTGCGGACAGCGCCCGAGCCACTTCGGACTGATTCCGCCGCACTCGGAGCAGGCGTACCGGGATTTCGCGCGCGCCATCAGCGCACCGCGCGCGCGACGCGTGGCGCGAGCGCGCACATCAGCTCGTAGCCTATCGTCCCGGCATTGCTCGCGATCTCGTCGATCGCGATCGTCTCGCCCCAGAGTTCGACGCGAGAGCCGACCGAGGCGCCGGCAACCGGTTCGAGATCGACGGTCAGCATGTCCATCGCCACGCGACCGACGGTTCGCGTGCGCACGCCGTCGACCGCCACCGGCGCGCCGCTCGCGGCGTGGCGCGGGTACCCGTCGGCGTAGCCACAGGCGACGACGCCGATATGCATCGGACGATCGGCGACGAACGTCGACCCGTATCCGACCGCGTCGCCGGCTTGCAGCCGCTGCACCGCGATCAGGCGCGATTCGAGCACCATCGCCGGCCTGAGCCCGAGCGAAGCGGCATCTCGATCCGCGAAAGGAGTCGCCCCGTAGAGCATGATTCCCGGACGCACCGAGTCGCCGCGCGAATCCAGCCCGCGAGCCGCGGGCACCGCGACCAGCGCCGCCGAGTTGCACATCGAGCGCGCGCCCGCGAGCCCGACGCTGGCGCGCGCGAATCTCTCGAGCGCGTCGTCGGCGCCGCCGGGAAGGTCCGCGTTCGCGAAGTGCGTGGCCAGCGTGAGCGAGCGGGTCGCCGGCGACGCGCGCAACGCACGGTACGCGGCCCGAAGTCCTTGTTCGTCGAAACCGAGCCGATTCATTCCGCTGTTGAACTTCAGGAACACGTCGAGCCTGCGTTCACCGGTGATCGCCTCGACCCATGCGGCCTGCTCGACGCAGTGCACGACGAGACCGAGATCGAGCCGCACGGCCGACTCGACGTCGCGGGCGTCGAACGCGCCTTCGAGCATCAGGATCGGACGCTTCCAGCCGAGCTCGCGCAGCCGTCGCGCGCCGTCGAATTCGACCAGCGCGAGGCCGTCGGCGCGCTCGAACGCCCTGATCGCGTTGCCCAGGCCGTGACCGTAGGCGTCGGCCTTGACCACCGCCCACACCATCGAGCCTTGCGCGAGGCGGCGCGCGCGTTCTAGGTTGTGCGCCATCGCATCGATATGGATCGTGGCCAGGGTCGGGCGTGACATGCGCGAACTATACCGTTCGCGCTCGGAGATCAACGACCCGGCGCAACCTTCGTGGTATAACCGCTCGGCCTCGCGCCGGGGCCGGCAGGAGATAGATGAAACGCGGTTTCTACACGATCATGGCGGCGCAGTTTTTCTCGTCGCTAGCGGACAACGCGCTGCTGATCGCCGCGATCGCCCTGCTGATCGAGCTTCACGCGCCGGACTGGATGAAGCCGCTGCTGAAGCTGTTCTTCACCATCTCGTACGTGGCGCTCGCCCCCTTCGTCGGCGCGTTCGCCGATTCGATGCCCAAGGGCCGGGTGATGTTCGTCACGAACATCATCAAGGTCGGCGGCTGCGCGCTGATGTTCTTCACCGTGCACCCGCTGCTCGCCTATGCGGTGGTCGGATTCGGCGCGGCGGCGTACTCGCCGGCCAAGTACGGAATCCTCACCGAGCTGCTGCCTCCCGAGCGCCTGGTCGCCGCCAACGGCTGGATCGAGGGCACGACCGTCGGGTCGATCGTGCTCGGCACCGTGCTCGGCGGTGCGCTGATCAGTCCGGCGGTAGCGCCCAGCCTGCTCGCGTTCGACTTCCCGCTGATCGACACCGGGATCGACACGCCGGCCGAAACGGCGATCGTCGTGATCGCGGGCGTGTACGCGATCGCGGCCGCGTTCAACCTGCGCATCCCCGACACCGGGGCGCGCTACCCGCATCAGGTGCGCAATCCGATCAGGCTGGTGGCCGAGTTCGCGCACTGCTGCACCACGCTCTGGAAAGACAAGCTCGGGCAGATCTCGCTCGCCGTGACGACGCTGTTCTGGGGCGCCGGGGCGACGCTGCAGTTCATCGTGCTCGAGTGGGCCCGGTCCGCGCTCGGCATGCCGCTCAGCCGCGCCGCGATCCTGCAGGGCGTCGTCGCGCTTGGCAGTCGCGCTAGGCGCCGCGGCCGCAGCGCGCTACGTGCCCCTGAAGGGTTCGTTGAAGGTGCTCAAGGTGGGTGTCGGCGATGGGTGTGCTCGTGCCGGTGATGACGCTGGTCACGAACGTCGACGCGGCGTACCCGGTACTCGTGCTGATCGGTGCGATGGCCGGGTTCTTCGTCGTACCGATGAACGCCTTGCTGCAGCACCGCGGCCACGTCCTGATGAGCGCAGGTCACTCGATCGCCGTGCAGAACTTCAACGAGAACCTGAACATCCTGGTGATGCTCGGCGCTGTACGCGCTGCTGATCGGAACCGGCATCCACATCAACTGGATCGTCGTGATCTTCGGCGCGTTCGTCGCGCTGACGATGGCCGGGGTGATCGCCTGGCACAGGGCGAACCAGAGGAAGTTCGATTCGGTGTCGCTGATCGGCCAGAGCCGGGCACACTGATCGCGCGAGTCAGGCGAGCACCGTCTTGCCGCAGACCGCGTCTCGCGCCAGGCACAGGTCGGCCCAGGCCTTCGCCTTGTCGGGCAGGTTGCGCAGAAGATAGGCGGGGTGATAACTGACGACCACCGGCACGACCCGCGTTCCGATGGCGTAGCGGTGAAGCCGCCCGCGCAGGCTGGCGATGCTCGCGTCGCTTCCCAGCAGCGACTGAGCGGCGAATCGCCCGACGACCACGATCACCTCGGGCCCGACCAGTTCGACCTGACGCCGCAGGTAGGGTTCGCATCGCGCGACCTCGTCGGGTTGCGGATCGCGATTGCGCGGCGGGCGGCACTTGAGCACGTTGGCGATGTAGACGTCGCGCTCGCGCGCCAGCCCGATCGCGGCGAGCATGTCGTCGAGCAGTCTTCCCGGCCTGCCCGACGAAGGGTTCGCCGCGTGCGTCCTCTTCGGCGCCCGGCGCTTCGCCCACGACCATCCACTTCGCGCGATCGGGTCCCGCGCCGAACACGGTCCGGGTGCGCGACTCGCACAATCCGCAGGCGCGACACGACGCCACCCGTTCGCGCAGCCGCTCCAGGTCGTGCGCGGCGGCGGCATCGGCGACCGGCAGCGCGACGATAGTCTCGCCTTCGTCGCCATCGATCGCTGGCGCCGCGGGTCGTTCGCCGCGCATGCGCCACAGCGGACCGAGCTCGAGCGCGCGCCACGCGCGCCGAAGCGACTCATCCATCGCCGATCCTTCGCTGCAGCACCAGCGCGTCCTCCCGGGTGTTGCCGTACGAGGGGTAGTAGTTGCGGCGCAGTCCGATCCGTTCGAAGCCCGCGGACTCGTAGAGTCGCAACGCGCGAACATTCGACGGGCGCACTTCGAGCAGCATCGTTCGCGCGCCACGACGCGCCGTCGAGTCCGACAACCAGTGCAGCGCGGCACGGCCAACCCCCCTGCCCTGACGCAATGTCGCGACGCTGAGGTTCAGGAGATGGGCCTCGTCGGGCAACCACATCACGACCGCGTATCCGACGATCTCCTCCCCGTACTCGAACAGCCAGGCATCGTAGCCGGATCGCAGCGAGTCGATGAAATTGCCCTCGGTCCAGGGGAACGGAAAGATCTCGCGCTCGATCGGCATGATTCGCGCGATGTCGGAGCGAAGCATCGGCCTCGGTCGCCAGCTCCCGATCGCGTCTTGCGAGGGGTTCGCGCTCACGACCCGGCGCCCTCGCGCAGCGCGCGTTGTTCGTCGACGTCCAGCGCCACCTTGTCGCGCACGTACAGCGGCCCCGCGTATCGCGCCGGCACCGTCTCTCCCGCGACGAAGCGCACGTACGCGAGCCGGGCCAGCGTCGCCGCGTCGGGCGAGGCGTGCGGCACGCACGCGAGCCCGCTGCCCGCGACCCATCGATCGAGCAGCGCGGCAACGCCGAACCCGCTGCCCGCCGCGAGCACCGAACCCGGGTCGAGCGGCTCGCGCTCGAGTACCCGCCGGAAGTACGCGATCGCCCGCGGCGGGTCGTACACCGCGATCTCGTCTTCCGCGCGAAGGCGCCCACCGTGGTCGCGATAGGCGCAGACATACACCTGCCCCATGCGCGCGTCGGTCGCAACGAGGACTCGTTTCGAACGCCGCCGCGTTTCGTGCGCTTGCCCCGGGACGCTCGCCGCAGCCGACGCGGTCGACGACGCGCGCGCGCACGTCGCCACGACTTCGAGCGACGTCACCGCCACCAGCGGCACCGACAGCGCGAAGCCGAGTCCCTGCGCGACGCCGCAACCGATTCGCAGCCCCGTGAACGACCCCGGGCCGGCGTCGAAGGCAATCGCCTCGATCGCGTCGCTGCGCAGCCCGGTCTCGTCGAGCAGCGACTGGATCATCGCGAGAACGCGTTGCGAGGGCTCGATGCCCGGACCCTCGACACGCGCGACGCACTGCAACTCGCCACGGTCCACGCGCGCCAGCGCGACCGAGCACAGTGCCGACGAGGTTTCGATCGCGATCAGCATCGACCCGACCGCACGCCAAAGGGCAAGAGGGCGATCACCATGACCGCAATTCTAGAGGAGCAGCGCCTCTGATCGTGGCGCGCCAACCGGTCAGCGTCGGTAACCCTCCTGGCGCTGACGCAACTGCTCGCGCAACTGGCGACGTTCCTCGGGTGAGAGCCTCGGGCGCTCGTGCCCCCCGTCGCGCTGCCGCCAGTCCGGTCCGGGCTGGTTCTGCCATTGCCCGTTCCGGCCTTGCCAGGGCTGCTGGACCGGTGGGCGCGGCGCTGCGCGCGGCGGGCCCCACTGCTCGCCGCCGCCCTCGCCGCCGCCCGGAGGTTGCTGGCGCTGCGCACGCGCGCGCGCGCGCTCCTGCTGGCGGAGCTCCTGTCGCAGCCGCTGGCGATCGTCGTCGTCCATCCTCGCGAGCGGTGGCATCGCGAAGCCGCTCGACGCCAAGCCGAGGACGAGCAGTGCACCCACCGCGCGCAGCGCGGTGCGTCGTCGTTCTGGCAGCCGATCCATGCCTGCATTCTAGGCGTCGCTCGTCCCCGCCGACAGGCGCCGGCAGGTAATCGCTGTAACAAAGCGTAAGCCTGGTCCGACCGCGATCGCCACGCGGGCCGTGCGGTCGGTATGATTTCGACCATGAACAACCGCGAACGCCACCTGCTGGTCGTCGACGACGACCCGAAGCTGCGCGAGTTGCTGCGCCGCTACCTGAGCGAGAACCAGTTCGAAGTCAGCCTCGCTGCCGACGCGCCCGCGATGAATCGCCTGCTGCAGCGCCAGCCCTTCGACCTGATCATCCTCGACCTGATGATGCCCGGCGAAGACGGGCTGTCGATCGTGCGCCGGCTTCGCGGGGCCAACGACGCCACGCCGGTGATCATGCTCACTGCCAAGGGAGACGACGTCGACCGGATCGTCGGCCTCGAGATGGGCGCCGACGACTACCTCGCCAAGCCGTTCAACCCGCGCGAGCTGCTGGCGCGCATCCACGCGGTGCTTCGCCGCCAACCGGCTGCCGACGCTCCCGGAGCACCGTCGCTCGACGGTGGAGAATTCAGCTTCGGCCCGTTCACCCTCGACCTGGCGATGCGAACGCTGGCGCGCTCGGGCGTACCGGTTCCGCTCACGAGCGGAGAATTCGCGGTGCTCAAGGTCTTCGCCCGTCATCCGCGGGTGCCGCTTTCGCGGGAAAAGCTGATGCTGCTGGCGCGCGGGCGCGAGTATTCGGCGTTCGACCGCAGCCTGGACGTGCAGATCTCGCGGCTGCGCAAACTGATCGAGGCCGACCCGCAGCATCCGCAGTTCCTGCAGACCGTCTGGGGCGTCGGCTACGTCTTCGTACCGGACGCGCCCTAGCGCGCGAGTTCGCTCACCACTTTCAGACGTGTCGATGCGCATCAGCCTGTTCTGGCGCACCTTCGGCCTGGTCGCAGCGCTGATCGTCTTCAGCCTTGCGGCGACGCTGCAACTGGTGCGGGTCTTCGACCGCGCGCCCCCCGAGCAGCAACTCGCGTGGGAGATCGCGTCGGTGGTCAATCTCACCCGCTCGGCGCTGGTGAGCTCGCAGGGCGATCGACGCAGCGCACTGCTCGACGAACTCGCGCGCGACGAACACGTACGGATCTCGGTGCTCGAAGCTGGCGACCGCCTCGAACCGCTCGACGGACGCGCGAACCGCGTCCCTGCTCGAGGATCGGTTGCGCACGATCCTCGGCCCGCGCACGCGACTCGCGGGCAAGGTCAACGGCGAGAGCGCGCTTTGGGTCAGCTTCGACATCGACGACGACGGGTACTGGCTTGCGATGGCAACAGACCGCTGGACCCGGCAGGCTCCCGCGTCCTGGTGGCTGATCGCGACGCTCGCCGTTGCTCTCTCGCTGCTCGGCGCGCTGTTGATCAGCCGCCTGGTCAATCGCCCGCTCGCCGCGCTCACCGGCGCGATCGAGCGGCTCAGCGCCGGCGACGCGTCGACGCGTCTTTCGGAAACCGGCCCGAGCGAGATCGCCGACGTCAATCGCCGCTTCAATCGGATGGCGATCGACATCGAGGCGCTCGAGGCCGACCGCGCGGTTGCGCTGGCCGGGATCTCGCACGACATCCGCACCCCGCTCACGCGCCTGCGAATGGAGATCGAGATGGCGCCGCTGGGCGACGCGGAGAAGGGTTCGATGAGCGCCGACATCGAGCGGATCGACGCTGTGGTCGGCAAGTTCGTCGAATACGCGCGCGCGGGGGCTTCCGACTCGCTCGGGGGCGACGTCGAAGCGGTCGATGTCGTCGCGTTGATCGACGCGGTGCGCGCCGCCTATCGCGGCGCGATCGAGGCGGGCGAACTCGAGGTCGCCACACAGGTCGATGCCGGGCTTGTCTGGAACGGCGACGCGACCGACCTCGCCCGGATCGTGGGCAATCTGATCGAGAACGCGCTACGCCACGGCAGCCATCCCGGACAAAGCGCTCGGGTGACCGTCCGATGCGACAAGACCGAGCGCGGGCTCAGGCTGATCGTCGCCGATCGGGGACCCGGCGTCGCGGTGGAGCAGATGGCGCGTTTGATGCAGGCCGTTCGCGCGGCTCGACGATGCGCGCGGCGAGGCCGGTGGAAGTGGACTGGGGCTGGCGATCGTCGAGCGGATCGCGCGTCGCTACGGCGGCGGGTGCCGGCTCTCTCCGGGGCAGTCCGGCGGCCTGGCGGTCACGGTCGAACTGCCCGCGCCTGGCCGGACAATAGCCTGAGCCAATCAATCGCATTTGGAGGATCAATTGGTCAGCTCAATCAACGCGGATTAAGATGTCTACATCGGTTGCCGGCTCACCCGAACGGTGTCGAGTGACGCGTTTCGGGGTTCCGGAGGCGGACACCCGCCGCGCCGATGCTCGCTCAATCGAATTCTGGAGGGCAACATGCCGAGTCTCAAGGGAACAAAGACGCACGAAAACCTCAAGGCGGCGTTCGCCGGCGAAAGCCAGGCCAACCGTCGCTACCTGTACTTCGCGAACAAGGCCGACGTCGAGGGCCAGCCGGAGGTCGCCGCGCTGTTTCGGTCGACCGCCGAGGGCGAGACCGGACACGCACACGGACACCTCGACTACCTCGCCGAAGTGGGCGACCCCGCGACCGACCTGCCGATCGGCGCCTCCGATCTCAACCTGAAGGCGGCGGTGGCCGGCGAGACGCACGAGTACACCGACATGTACCCGGGAATGGCGAAAGCGGCGCGCGAGGAGAAGTTCGACGAGATCGCGGATTGGTTCGAGACCCTGGCCAAGGCCGAGCGTTCGCACGCGAACAAGTTCGCGAAGGCGCTGGAAGGCCTCGGCAGTTGAACCGGATCGCGGTCGTGGCGGCCTACGTCGGCGCGCCCGCAGCGCGTGGTGCGCGTAACGCGCTCCGCGCCGGGCGCGCCACGCACTGACCGGCCGCGCGATCGCACCCCGGGGGAGCGCTGGTCGCTCCCCCTTACATTTGCGCAGTGAGTACAGCTCCCATGGCCACACGTGAAGGATCGCTCGAAGCACCGACCCGGCACCCGCTCGACTGGAAGAACCCGGCGTTCTACGACGAGAAGGCGTGCCAGGACGAACTCGAACGCGTGTTCGACATCTGCCACGGATGCCGGCGCTGCGTAAGCCTTTGCAACGCGTTCCCGACGCTGTTCGACCTGATCGACGAAGGCTCGACGATGGAAGTCGACGGCGTCGATCGCGGCGACTACACGAAGGTCGTCGACCAGTGCTACCTGTGCGACGTCTGCTACATGACCAAGTGTCCCTACGTGCCGCCGCACGAGTGGAACGTCGACTTTCCCCACCTGATGCTGCGCGCCAAGGCGATCGCGTTTCGCAAGGGCACGCCGACCAGGCTGCGCGACAGCGCGCTCTCTTCGACCGACCGCAACGGCAAACTCGCGACGATCCCGATCGTCGTGCAGGCCGTCAACGGCGCGAAGAACTCCCGGGTTCTGCGCAACGTCGGCGAGAAGCTGATCGGCGTGCATCGCAGCGCCTGGCTGCCCGATTTCGCACCCAGGACTTTTCGCCCGAATGCCGAGACCTCGGCGGCGCACCCGGTGCGCGACGGCGAGCGCACCCCGGGCAAGGTCGCGATGTTCGCGACCTGCTACGTGAACTACAACGAACCGGGCATCGGCCACGATCTGCTGAAGGTGCTCGATCACAACGCGATCCCCTACAGACTGGTGGACAAGGAAGCGTGCTGCGGGATGCCCAAGCTCGAACTCGGCGACCTCGATTCGGTCGCGCAGCTCAAGGCAAAGAACATTCCCCGGCTCGCGGCACTCGCCCGCGAAGGCTGGGCGATCCTCGCTCCGATACCGTCGTGCGCGCTGATGTTCAAGCAGGAGCTACCGTTGATGTTTCCCGACGACGCCGACGTCCAGGAAGTCAGGGCCGCGATGTTCGACCCCTTCGAGTACCTGGTGGCGCGGCACAAGGACGGATTGCTCGCCACCGACTTCAAACGCGAACTCGGCAACGTCTCGTACCACGTCGCCTGCCACCTGCGCGTGCAGAACGTCGGCCAGAAGACGCGCGAACTGTTGCAGATGCTCCCCGGCACGACCGTGCACACGGTCGAGCGTTGTTCCGGGCACGCCGGAACCTGGGGCGTGAAGAAGGAATTCCACGAAACCGCGCTGAAGATCGGCCGCCCGGTGTTTCGTCAGATGCACGAGCACCCGCAGGGCGAGCCGCACTGGGTCGCCTCGGACTGCCAGCTCGGCGCACACCACATCGCGCAGGGAATGGAGCTCGCCGGCAACGCCGTGGGCGACCGACTCAGACACCCGATCACGCTGCTCAGGATGGCCTACGGCCTCGCCTGAAGCACACGCTCGCGACCGCACAGGACGCAATCATCCAGGGACAGAGGACACACACATGCAAGGAATCACCCGCGACTCGCTGATGACGCTGGAGGCATATTCGAAGGACCGCCCCGCGTTTCGCGCCAGTGTCATCGAACACAAGAAGCTGCGCACCGTGGCGGTGGGCGAGCACCTCAGCCTGCTGTTCGAAGACGAGACGACAATCCGCTACCAGGTCCAGGAGATGCTTCGGATCGAGCGCATCTTCGAGGACGAGGGCATCGCGCACGAACTCGAGACCTACAACCCGCTGATACCCGACGGTCGCAACCTGAAGGCGACGATGATGGTCGAGTACACCGACGAGAACGAGCGCCGGCGCGAACTCGCGCGACTGATCGGCGTCGAGGATCGCGTCTGGGTGCAGGTCGACGGCTTCGCGAAGGTCTACGCGATGGCCGACGAGGATCTGGAGCGTGAGAACGCCGAGAAGACCTCGGCGGTGCATTTCCTGCGTTTCGACCTCAGCGACGAAATGGCACTCGCACTGAAGAACGCAGCCGCGCTCGCGGTCGGAGTCGATCACCCGAACTACACGGTCACGGTCCCGCGCCTGCCCGAAGCCAAGCGCGCAGCGCTCGCGGCGGATCTCGACTGAACCCGCCGGGCGGCGCGACTGCGCGGCCGCCGCCCGCGCCGGCGCACATTCAGCGCTTATTCAGCGCTTATTCAGCACTCGGTCGGCGCTCGGTCGGCGCTCGGTCGGCGCTCGGTCGGCGCTCAGTCGGCAAGCAGATGCGCCAGTTCGCGATGGCGCCGCGCCCAGGCGTCGACGTAAGAACACTCGGGCGCGATCTTCAGGTCGTGAGCGGCCGCGTGTTCGAACGCGGCGCGCACCAGCAGCGACGCGATGCCGCGCCCCGCCAGCGCGGACGGCACGCTGGTGTGGGTCATGCGCATCGTGTCGCCCGCGAGCTGGTAGTCGGCGCGGCATAGCTCGCCGTCGACGACGGCCTCGAAACGTCGCGCCGCGGCGTCGTGCACGACCCGCGGCGCTTGCTCTGCCAAGTTCAGGCCGGCTCGGGCACGCTCGGCAATCCGGCCAGCGCCATCGCGAGTTCGTTCTCGTCGTAGTTCTGGTCGACCAGCTTGCCCTGCGTGTAGTCGATGTACGCCTGCATGTCGAAGTGACCGTGACCGCAGAGGTTGAACAGGATCGTCTCGGCCTTGCCTTCGCGCTTGCAGCGCAGCGCCTCTTCGATCGCGCCCTTGACCGCGTGGTTGGCTTCCGGCGCCGGCACGATGCCCTCGGCCCGCGCGAACGTGACGCCGGCCTTGAAGCACTCGGTCTGGTGGTACGCGACGGCCTCAAGCAGGCCGAGTTGCATCATGTGCGACAGCAGCGGCGACATGCCGTGATAGCGCAAGCCCCCGGCGTGGAACCCGGGCGGCGTGAACGTCGAACCGAGCGTGTGCATCTTCGCCAGCGGCGTCATGTGCCCGGTGTCGCCGAAGTCGTATGCGTACTTGCCGCGCGTGAGCGACGGGCAGGCGGACGGCTCGACCGCGACGATGCGCGGCTTGGCACCGCCGCGCAGGCCCGCTCCGATGAACGGAAACGCGATTCCGGCGAAGTTCGAGCCGCCTCCGGTGCAACCGACGATCACGTCCGGGTAGGCGTCGGCCATCGCCATCTGCTCCATCGCTTCGAGCCCGATCACGGTCTGATGCAGCAGCACGTGGTTGAGCACCGAGCCGAGCGCGTACTTGGTGTCGTCGTTGGTCGCCGCGACCTCGACCGCCTCGGAGATTGCGATGCCGAGGCTGCCCGGATGCTTCGGCGTCCTTCTCGAGCACCGAGCGCCCGAACTGCGTGGTCGTTCGACGGCGAGGCCATGCAACGCGCGCCGTAGGTCTCCATCAGCGCGCGGCGGTAGGGCTTCTGGTCGTACGACACGCGCACCATGAAGACGAGCACCTCGATGCCGAACAGCGCGCCCGCGAAAGCGAGCGACGAGCCCCACTGCCCGGCGCCGGTCTCGGTGCTCAGTTTCTTGATCCCCTCCTGCTGGTTGTAGAACGCCTGCGCCACCGCGGTGTTGGGCTTGTGGCTGCCGGCCGGGCTCACGCCCTCGTACTTGTAGAAGATCTTCGCCGGAGTACCCAGCACCTTCTCGAGGCGGCGCGCGCGAAACAGCGGCGCCGGGCGCCACTGCCGATAGATGTCGCGCACCGGTTCCGGAATCTCGACCTCGCGCTCGGTCGTGACCTCCTGCATGATCAACGCCATCGGGAAGAGCGGCGCGAGATCGTCCGGACCCACCGGCTGCATCGTGCCCGGATGCAGCACCGGCGGCGCCGGCTTCGGCAGATCGGCCTGGATGTTGTACCAACGTTTCGGGATCTGCGACTCTTCCAGCAAATACTTGACCTTGTCACCCATTTTTCTCTCCTGTCGATGGCCCTTTTGGCGCATCGACTATAGCAGTCTGCAGACTCGGCATATTGACAGTTATCAAGCGGCGATCACCGGTTCGTGGTGCGTCGCAGCAGGACAATCGCGTGCGCCTCGATTCCTTCGCCTCGCCCGACGAAGCCCAGCCGCTCGGTGGTCTTGGCCTTCACGTTGACCCGCGATCGATCGAGCGCGAGCGCGGTCGCGACCGCGTCGCAGATCGCGTCGAGGTAGGGCGCGAGCCTCGGCGCCTGCGCCACGACCGTCGCGTCGACGTTCGAGATCGACCATCGCTGCCCGCTCAGCAGTTCCACGGTCATGCGCAGCAGCGCGCGGCTGTCCGCGCCGCGCCAGCGATCGTCGGAATCCGGGAAGTGCCGGCCGATGTCGCCCAGCCCGGCCGCGCCGAGCAGCGCGTCGGTGATCGCGTGCAGCAGGACGTCGGCGTCGGAGTGCCCGAGCAGTCCGAGCGTGTGGGCGATCTCCACGCCGCCGACCACGAGCCTGCGTCCGGGGACGAGCGCGTGCGCATCGTAGCCCTGGCCGACGCGCATCTCGCTCATCGCCTCTCCCTGCTACGCAGCAACAGATCCATCATCGCGAGATCCTCGGCAGTGGTGACCTTGAAATTGGCGCGCTCGCCACGTACGACCCGCAGCTCGAGCCCCTCGGCCTCGATCGCGCCGGCCTCGTCGGTGACCGCCGGATGGCGTGCGAGAGCGTCGCGCAACAGCCGGTAGCGAAACATCTGCGGCGTCTGCGCGAGCCACAGGCCGTCGCGCGGCAGCGTCGCGCCCACTTCCCCGGTCGCGCTCGGCCCTCTTGACCGTGTCGTCCACGGCGAGCGCGAGCAGGCCGCCGATCGGGTGCGCGCCCAACTCGTCGCGCAGGCGCTCGAGAGAACCGCAGTCCAACCCCGGACGCGCCGCGTCGTGCACCAGGACGAAATCGTCGGCCGACGCCGTCTCCAGGCAGTGCAGCGCCGCGAGCACGGTGTCGCGCCGCGTCGCTCCGCCCACTGCGGCGACCCGAAGGCGCGGGTCGTCGCGCATCGCGACCTCGAGCACCGCGTGCGCGCGCTCGTCGCGCTCGGCCACGACGACGACGACCCGATCGATCCAGCGCGCCGACAGCAGCGTCGCCACCGACCACTCGAGTGCCGAGCGCCCCGCGAGTGCGAAGATACTGCTTGGGCGTGGCGTGGCCGACGCGCGAGCCGATCCCGGCGGCGGGAACGATCGCGAAGTACCTGCGGGCGGGAGGGCGTCGGGCTGGTGCTCATCGGCTAAAATTCTAGCCTTTGCCGTGGCCGCGCAGCATTTCGCCGCGAACATGCCCCGATTCTCACACTGGCCCGCTTCAGCTTGAACTCCCCTCTCCCGCATCCGGCGGCGCACGCTGCGCTGGATGCGCTCACCGAACGCGCGCTCGGATCGCGCCGTCCCGGAACCGTATTCGCTCTGCCCGCGGTGGCCGGCTCCGCCGACGCGCTGCTCGTCGCCCGGCTCGCGCGCGGCGCTGCGAGACGACGGCCGTCACCGCCGCGGCCGGAACCCTCGCCGTGATGTGCGCTGCGGCGATCGACGCGCAACGCCTGGCCGACGAACTGCCCTACTTCGATCCGCACGCTGGCGGTGCGGCTCCTCGCCCGACTGGGAAACCCTGCCCTACGACCACTTCTCGCCGCACCAGGACCTGATCTCGGAGCGTCTCGACACGCTCTACACGCTGCAGCAGGGGCAGTGCGACGTGGTGATCGTCGCCGCGACCACTGCGCTGCACCGCCTCGCGCCGCCTTCGTTCCTCGCCTCGCACACCTTCTTCTTCGACAAGGGGCAGCGCCTCGACGAATCGGCGCTGCGCGCCCAGCTCGCGCTGGCCGGCTACGAGCACGGTCAGCCAGGTCATCAAGCCCGGCGAGTACGCGGTGCGCGGCGGCCTGATCGACCTGTATCCCGATGGGCGCCGCAGCTGCCGTATCGGCTCGACCTGTTCGGCGACGAGATCGACGTCGATCCGCACCTTCGATCCCGACACGCAGCGCAGCCTGTACCCGATCGAGCGGGTGCGCCTGCTGCCGGGGCGCGAGTTCCCGACCGACGAGGCGGCGCGAACCGCGTTTCGCGGGCGCTGGCGCGAGCGCTTCGAGGGCGATCCGTCGCGGACGCGCCGCTCTATCGCGACATGGGCAACGGCATCGCTGGCGCCGGCATCGAGTACTGGTTGCCGCTTTTCTTCGACTCCACCGCGACGCTGTTCGACTACCTGCCCGGCGCAGTCGATGATCCTCACGCACGGCGACGTCGACGAGGCCGCGGCGCACCGCTTCACGCTCGACACCACGCAGCGCCACAAGTTTCTCGCACACGACGCCGAGCGGCCGCTGCTGCGCCCCGACGAGCTGTTCATCACCGCGGAACGATTCTTCACCGACTGCGCCGGCTTCGCGCGTTGGTCGCTCGCGCGCGCGCCGGAAGCGCCCGCGCCGGAAGCGCCCGCGACCGGTCGCGCAGCACTCGCGACCGCGTTGCCCGACTTGTCGGTCAACCGGCGCGCACAGCGCCCGCTCGAGGCGCTCGACAGCTACCTGCGCGACACCGCGCACCGCACGCTGATCGTCGCCGAGAGCCCCGGGCGACGCGAGACGCTCGCGCAACTGTTCGCCGAGTACGACCTGCTCGAGGCGGCGGCGGATGGCTGCCGCAGATCGACGGACTGGCGAGCGTTCGCGCGCGGATCGGACGTGATCGCGCTTGGCGTCGCGCCGCTGCACGATGGCTTCGAGCTGCCCGACGCCGGACTCGCCGTCATCACCGAGGCGGAACTGTTCGCCGGCGTCGTCGCGGCGCAGCGCGCGCGGCCGTCGCGAACGCAGACCGACGTCGACGCGATCATCCGCGACCTGTCGGAACTCAAGATCGGCGACCCGGTGGTGCACGCGCAGCACGGCATCGGCCGCTACGAAGGGCTGCGCTCGCTCGACCTCGGCGACGGCGATACCGAGTTCCTGCACCTGAGCTACGCCGAACCAGCGCGACGCTGTACGTGCCGGTCGCGCAACTGCACCTGATCGGGCGCTACAGCGGCGCGAATCCCGAGGACGGCGCCGCTGCATCAGCTCGGTTCCGGGCCAGTGGGAGAAGGCCCGGCGCAAGGCGCGCGCAGCAGGCGCGCGACACGGCCGCGGAGCTGCTCGAACCTGTACGCGCGCCGTGCCGCGCGACAGGGACACCCGTTCGAGTTCCGCGCCGCACGACTACGAGGCCTTCATCCGAGGGCTTCGCCTTCGAGGAAACGCCCGACCAGCTCGCGGCGATCCACGCGGTGGTGCAGGACATGGTCGTCGGGACGGCCGATGGACCGGCTGGTGTGCGGCGACGTCGGCTTCGGCAAGACCGAGGTCGCGCTTGCGGGCCGCCTTCGTCGCGGTCGCCGGCGGGCAAGCAGGTCGCGCTGCTCGCGCCGACCACGCTGCTGGCCGAGCAGCACTTCCAGACCTTCTCGGACCGCTTCGCCAACCTGCCGGTGCGCCTGGCCGAGCTGTCTCGGTTTCGCTCGGCCAAGGAGATCAGGCGGCGGTCGAGGCGCATCGACGCCGGGCGAGGTCGACATCGTGATCGGCACGCACAAGCTGCTGTCGCGCGGACGTGAAGTTCGCGCGACTCGGGCTGGTGATCGTCGACGAAGAGCACCGCTTCGGCGTGCGCCAGAAGGAGGCGCTGAAGAACCTGCGCGCCGAGGTCGACGTGCTCACGCTCACCGCCACGCCGATCCCGCGCACGCTGGCGATGAGCCTGGAGGGCATTCGCGACTTCTCGGTGATCGCCACCGCGCCGCAGAGGCGACTGGCGATCAAGACCTTCGTGCGCCGCGAATCCGACGGCACGATCCGCGAGGCGCTGCTGCGCGAACTGAAGCGCGGCGGCCAGGTCTACTTCCTGCACAACGAGGTCGACACGATCGACAACCGCCGCGCCACGCTCGAGGAGCTGGTTCCCGAGGCGCGGATCGCGATCGCGCACGGCCAGATGCCCGAGCGCGACCTCGAGCGCGTGATGCGCGACTTCCACCAGCAGCGCTTCAACGTGCTGCTGTGCACGACGATCATCGAGACCGGCATCGACGTGCCCACCGCCAACACGATCGTGATCCACCGCGCCGACCGATTCGGCCTCGCGCAGCTGCACCAGCTGCGCGGCCGCGTCGGGCGCTCGCACCACCAGGCCTACGCCTACCTGCTGATTCCCGACGAGGACGCGATCACCAAGGACGCCGGCAAGCGGCTCGAGGCGATCCAGCGATGGAGGAACTCGGCTCCGGGCTTCTACCTGGCGATGCACGATCTCGAGATCCGCGGCGCCGGCGAGGTGCTCGGCGAATCGCAGTCCGGCGGCATGCAGGAGGTCGGCTTCGCGCTGTACACCGAGATGCTCGAACGAGGCGGTGCGCGCGCTCAAGGCGGGGCGCGAGCCCGACCTCGGCGCGCCGCTCGCGGCGACCACCGAGATCAACCTGCACGTGCCGGCGCTGCTGCCGAGCGACTACTGCGCCGACGTGCACGAGCGGCTCACGCTGTACAAGCGGCTGGCCAACTGCGAGACCGCGGACGACGCTCGCGACGATGCAGGAAGAACTGGTCGATCGCTTCGGCCGGCTGCCCGAGTCGGCGCGCGCGCTGATCGAGACGCACCGCGCTGCGGATCCTGTCCCAGCCGCTCGGCATGCCAGAAGATCGACGCCTCGGGCGAGGCGATCGTGATACAGTTCGTCGCCGACGCCTGCCGATCGAACCCTGAACGCATCATCCGCCTGATCCAGAGCCGCAAGGACGCACGTCTCGCGGGCCAGGACCGGCTGCGCTTCACCTTGACGACCGCCGATCTGGCGACGCGCGTGCAGCGGATCCGCGAGATCGTGAAGGCGCTGTCGTGAGCGCACGCGTCGCGCAACGCGCCCGCGCGATCGCGAAGGTGCTCGCTTGAGCCAAACTGCCGTGCAGAGCCTCCGCGGGATCGTCGGTGACCGCGCCGTGAGCCGGCTCGTCGTCCAGCATCCCGCACTCGCGCACGCGGCGATCGAGTCGTTCGCCGCAGCGGATCGACCGTGGGCCGAACTCGCGCAGCACGCCGGCGCGCCGATTGGAACGACGTGAGCATGAGCAACGCGACGCTGACGCAACTGTCCGATCAGTGCGCGGTCGACGCCGAGATCGTGCCGATGCACGACCGGCTGGACGAACTACCGGATGATCGCCTTCGACATGGACTCGACGCTGATCACCGATCGAGTGCATCGACGAGATCGCCGAGTACGTCGGGCGCAAGGCCGAAGTCGCGGCGATCACCGAAGCCGCGATGCGCGGAGAGATCGCCGACTACGACGAAAGCCTTCGCAGGCGGGTCGCGCTGCTCGCGGGACTGCGCGGCGAGCACGCTGCAGCAGGTCTACGACGAGCGCGTACGGCTCTCGCCCGGCGCGCAGACGCTGATCGAGCGCGTGTCGAGCGCGCCGGTCTCAAGGTGGTGCTTGTCTCCGGGCGGCTTCACCTTCTTCACCGACCGGTTGCACGCACGACTGGGCCTCGACTATTCGCGCTCGAACACGCTCGAGATCATCGACGCACGACTCACCGGGCGCGTGGTCGGCGAGATCGTCAACGCCGACGGCAAGCGCCGTTTCGTCGAGCAGGTGTGCGAACGCATCGAGTGCACGCCGGCGCAAGCGCTGGTAGTGGGCGACGGCGCCAACGACCTGAGGATGATGGCGATCGCCGGCATCTCGGTCGCCTACCACGCGAAGCCGATCGTGCACACCGAGACCAAGCACGCGGTCAACCACTGCGGACTGGACTCGATCCTTGCGTTCTTCGATGGCACGCGCTTCGGCTGGGACGACTGAAGGCGCCGCCGCCGCGGCGCTCGCGGGCCTGTGCGCGCTGGCGCTCGGCATGGGCATCGGTCGCTTCGCGTATACACCGGTGCTGCCGGCGATGCAGGCCGACTTCGGGCTCTCGGTCGAGTCGGCCGGGCTGATCGCATCGGCGAACTTCGCCGGTTACCTCGCGGGCGCGCTGCTGGCGATCCGCGTCGCACAGCGCGCGCGCCGTCGCGCCTACGTTGTCGCGGTGCTCGCGAGCGTCGCCACGACCCTGCTGATGGCGGCGTTCTCGGGCGTCGCGCCGATCAGCGCGGTGCGTTTTCTGTCGGGTGTCGCGAGCGCGTTCCTGCTGGTGCACGGCTCCGCGATCGTGCTCGATCGCCTTGCCGAGGCGCGCCGGCTCGAGCTGGCCGGAGTGCTCTACGCTGGCGTCGGCGTCGGAATCGCTGCGAGCGCGCTGATCGTCGAGCTGGCCGTGCGGCTGGGCGCGACGAGCGCCTGGCAGTGGATCGCACTCGGGACCGCGGCGCTGTTGCTTGCGATCCCGGCGCTCGGAATGCTCGATCCGCTCCACGACCCGCTCCTCGACGACGGCGCGCCTCCCGGGCTCCGCCGCCTCCCGGCCCGCGCCCCGGCGCGGCGAACACTCCCGGCCCGGAGCCGACGCGGGGCGCGGGGGGCAGCGATTCGCGAGCGCTCGCCTGGCTCACCTGCGCGTACGGTGGGCTCGGATTCGGCTACGTGATCACGATGACCTTCATCGTGGTGATGGTGCGTGGCAACGCGCAATGGCGAGCCTGGGAAATGCTGATCTGGCTGGCCGTCGGGCTCGCTGCCGCGCCGTCGAACTATCTCTGGCAATGGGCCGCGCGAAGGATCGACCCCTGGCGTGCGATGGTCGTCGCGTTCCTGCTCGAGGCGTCGGGCGTGATCGCTGCCGCGCTCGGCGAATTCGCTCGCGCTGGTGATTCGTCGGTGCGATCTTGCTGGGCGGAACGTTCATCGGAATCACCGCGCTCGGACTCACCACCGCGCGCGGCCTGTCGATCAGGGCGGGCAGCACCGCGATCGCGACGATGACCGCCGCGTTCGGCGCCGGTCAGATCGTCGGTCCGACCGTGGCGGCGTGGCTCGCCGAGCGCAGCGGAGGATTCTGGGCCCCTTCGCTGGCCGCGGCTGCGGTGCTCGTGGCCAGCGCAGCGATGGTGGCGATCGGTCGCCCACCGCGCGCGGCACTCATCCGACGATCCTGAGCACGTCGATCGGTTCGGTGATGTCCACCCCGGGCATCACCCAGTCGATCAGCGACGACAGCGCGTGAGCCGAGACCTGCGCGAGCGCGGCGCCCGGATGGCGCACGCTCGCCTCGGCAAGCAATCCGCGGCGGCGCAGCAGTTCCTTGCGAACCGCCACACCCGGTTGCTGCTCGAATACGATGAGCGGAAGAAAGTGCGCCCAGATCCTGCGCGCGAGCGCGACGTCGCCAGCGACGTGCGCGCGCATCTGCGCCTGCAGCACTTCGGGAAACGCGAATCCGGTGTTGTATCCGCTCGAGCCCGCGTCGAGATCGAACTGCCCGTAGAGACCGCCCAGGCCGGTGAGCATCGGGATTTCGTGCGCGAGCGCGGCACGAAGCGCCGCGATTTTCGGCGCCGACGGCACCGCTTCGGCCTTGATGCACATGATGCGGGCGTTGTCGGCGGCGATGCGCGCGATCAGCGGCGCCGGCATGTGCACCGCCGTCGACGCCGGGTGATCCTGCAGCACGACGGGCAGCGTGCTCGCCGCGCATACGCGCGCGAAGTACTCGGCCACGCGCGCGTCGCTCGGCACACCCTCGGCCGAGGGAGCGACCATCACCGCGTCCGCACCGTGCAGCGCGGCCATCTTCCCGAGATCGATCGTCGCACGGGTACCCGGGTGCGAGACTCCGACGATCACCGCGCAGCGTCCGGCGACACGGCTGACCGCGACGCGCACTACTGCTTCGCGTTCGGCGTCGCCGAGCCGGTTGGCTTCGCCCAACACGCCAAGAATCGTCACGCCGTCGACTCCGATCCTGAGCATGAACTCGAGCATCCTCGCGAGCGACTCGTGGTCGACCGTCTCGTCGGCGTGAAACGGCGTCGCGAGGATCGGGTACACGCCGGTGAAGGCGGGAGTCGCGCGTGTGTCGCGGGGTGCGCCCGCGGGCGTGGCCCCCGGCGCCGGGTCGAGCCCCGCGATCGCCTGATCCGTCATCGGTCCAGAGTGCATGCCGTTTCTCCCAGTGGTTTCGAAGGCGCGAATCCGCGTCAGGCGATCATTTCGCCGCGCAGATCGTGCGCGTCGCTCGAGTTGATGCGCACGTCGACGAACCCCCCGATCGGCAACTTGCCGCTGCCGCCGAAACGCACGACGCCGTCGATCTCGGGTGCGTCCATCGCCGTGCGCCCGAGAGCGACCGTGCGATTCGACGCGTCCTGCTCGGTGCCCTCGACCAGCACGCGCATCGTGCGCCCGACGAAGCGGCGCAGCCGGCGTGCCGAGATCGCCGACTGCACCTGCATGAAGCGCTCGCGGCGCGCCTCGCGCTCGGCCTCGGGGACCGGATCGGGCAGTCGATTGGCGGCGGCCCCCTGAACCGGCGAATACGCGAAGCAGCCGACGCGATCGAGTTCGGCCTCGCGCAGGAACTCGAGCAGCGATTCGAACTCGCGTTCGCGTCTCGCCCGGAAAACCGACGATGAAGGTGCTGCGCACCGTGATGTCGGGCAGCATCGCGCGCCAGGCGCGGATGCGCTCGATGTTTCGTTCACCCGAGGCGGGGCGTTTCATCAGTTTCAGGATTCGCGGGTCCGAGTGCTGGAACGGCACGTCGAGGTACGCGAGCAGGCCCGAGCCGCCCCGCGAGCCCTGCGACGCGATCAGTTCGACGACCTCGTCGACGTGCGGATACGGGTACACGTAGTGGAACCGCACCCAGGCGTCGTGCTCGGCGGCAAGCGCGCCGAGTTCGCGCGCCAGCTCGAGCATCCTGGTTCGCACCGGGCGTCCGTCGACGAAACCGGTGCGGTAGCGCAGGTCGACGCCGTAGGCGCTGGTGTCCTGCGACACGACGACCAGTTCGCGCACCCCGGACTCGAACAGCGCGCGTGCCTCATTCACCACGTCGCCGATCGGCGCGGCTGACGAGGTCGCCGCGCATCGACGGGATGATGCAGAAGCTGCAACGATGGTTGCATCCCTCCGAGATCTTCAGGTAGGCGTAGTGGCGTGGAGTGAGCTTGATGCCGGCGGGCGGAACCAGGTCGGTGAACGGGTCGTGCGGCTTGGGCAGGTGGCGGTGGACGTGGCCCATCACTTCGACGGTGGCGTGGGGTCCCGTGACCGCCAGCACCTTCGGATGCACCGACTCGATCAGGTTCTCGCCGTCGGGCGCGTTGCGCGCGCCGAGGCATCCGGTCACGATCACCTTGCCATTCTCGGCGATCGCCTCGCCGATCGCGTCGAGCGACTCGGCGACCGCCGCGTCGATGAATCCGCAGGTGTTGACCACGACGAGATCCGCGTCGCGGTAGCTGGGCGCGATCTCGTATCCTTCCGCACGCAGTTGCGTGAGGATGTGCTCGGAGTCGACCAGCGCTTTCGGACAGCCGAGCGAGACGAAGCCGACGCTCGGGACCGTCGCGCGCCCGACCTTGCGTGCACCGCGACGCGTCTGGCTCGCGGCTGATCCCCGAGCGGCGCTACTTCTTGTCGTTGCCACCCTGCGGTCCGCCGGGGAACGGGAAGGTCTGGAACATCGTGCGCGCCTGTTGCTGCATCTGATCCTGCATCTGCACGAACAGGTTCTTGCTCTGTTCGATGTAGTTGCCCATCATCGTCTGGATCATCGGCGTCTGCATCGCCATGAACTGGGCCCACAGCTCCGGGCTGGGCAGCCCCTTCGGGTCGTAGAAGGCCTTGGACTGGTCCTGCATCTTTGCCTGGATCTCGACGAAGGCCTGCATCGTCTTCTCGAGGTACGAACCCATCATCCCCTGCATCGCGTGACCGTAGAAGCGGATGATCTGCGAGAGCAGCTGCGACGAGAACAGCGGGGCGCCGCCGGCCTCCTCTTCCAGGATGATCTGCAGCAGAATGCTGCGGGTGAGGTCGGCCTGGGACTTTGCCTCGATGACCTGGAACTCCTCCTGATCGAGCACGAGCTGCTTGACGTCGGCCAGCGTGATGTAGGCGCTGGTCTGGGTGTCGTACAGTCGACGATTCGGGTACTTCTTGATCAGCCGGATTGCTTGCGCCATCTGGGTCGCCTTATCGGAACGTGGGTTCGGGCCGCAACATCGGTCATCGGGCGGCGGCGTGAAGCCGTCAGCCCATGTGCAGGCCCCCGTTGCAGGAGAAATCGGCGCCGGTGGTGAAACCGGCGTCCTCGGTGGTGAGCCAGCCGATGATCGAGGCGATCTCCTCCGCTTTGCCCAGTCGCTTGACCGGGATGGTCTGGATGATCTTCTCACGTACGTCTTCGCGCACCGCCATCACCATGTCGGTGCCGATGTAGCCCGGCGAGACGGTATTGACCGTGACGCCCTTGGTGGCGACCTCCTGCGCCAGCGCCATCGAGAATCCGTGCATTCCGGCCTTGGCCGCCGAATAGTTGGTCTGCCCGAACTGGCCCTTCTCGCCGTTGACCGACGAGATGTTGATGATCCGGCCCCAGTCCTTCTCGAGCATTCCGTCGAGGACCTGCTTGGTCACGTTGAACAGCGAGTTCAGGTTGGTGTCGATGACCGCGCGCCAGTCCTCGAGCGACATCTTGCGCAACACGCCGTCGCGGGTGATGCCGGCGTTGTTGACCAGGATCTCGGGTGCCCCGAAGTCGGCCCTCACCTTGTCGAACGCCGCCTTGGTCGAATCCCAGTCGGCGACATTGCCCGACCGACGTGTGAAAGGTGTAGCCCTCGGCCTTTTGCTCGGCGAGCCATTTCTCGTGGTCGCGCGTCGGCCCGCAGCCGGCGATCACCGTGTAGCCCATGTCGTGGAACTTGCGGCAGATCGCGGTGCCGATTCCGCCCATGCCACCGGTTACGTATGCGAGTTTCTTCGTCATTGCGGTCTCCTCGTCGTTTCGTCGTCTTGTCGTTTCGATGTTTCGATGTTTCGTGTCTTCGGGTCCGATCTCACCGCCGACGCGATCAGCTCGCGCGCGCCTTCACGTAGCTGCCGGGCGCCGCTTCGATCGGCGGGATACGACTTCGATCCGGGTTGTTTCGGCGCTCGCGAGCAGACTTCCCTGGTGCGGCGCGAGCCACTCGCTCCAGTCGCTCCACCAGCTGCCCGGATGTTCGGTCGCGCCATCGAGCCAGTCGTCCGGCGTTGCGTCGGGTCTGGGCGCCGGTCCAGTAGCTGCGCCTGTTCTTCGTCGCCGGGTTGATCGCGCCGGCGATATGGCCGCTCGCCCCGAGCACGAATCGCACGTCGCTTGGCGAGCAGCTTCGCGCCGGCGATACGCGGCGCGCCAGAGCACGATGTGGTCCTCGCGCGCACCGAACATGAAGGTCGGCACGTCGATTCGCCGCAGATCGATCGGCTCGCCCGCGCACACCAGCCGATCCGGGATCGTCAGCTCGTTCTGCAGGTACATGTGACGCAGGTACCAGCAGTACATCGGTCCGGGCAGGTTCGTGCTGTCGGCGTTCCAGTACAGCAGATCGAAGGCCGGCGGCGGCTCGCCCTTCAGGTAGTTGTTGACGTAGTAGTTCCAGACCAGGTCGTTCGGGCGCAGGAACGAGAAGGTCGTCGCGAGGTCCTTGCCCGCCAGCACGCCGCCCGTTGCCGATCGTCTGTTCGCGCTGATGCGCACCGACGCCTCGTCGACGAACACGCCCGAGCATGCCGGGTTCGGCGAAATCGAGCAGCGTCGTCATCAGCGTCATCGACTCGACCGGCCGCTCGCCGCGCGCGGCGAGCGCCGCGAGCGCGGCGGCGAGAATCGTGCCGCCGACGCAGAACCCGAGCGCGTTGATCGTCTTCGACCCGGTGATCTCGCGCACGACCCCGATCGCGTCGAACACCCCGTGCTCGAGGTAGTCGTCCCAGCTCGAGGTGCCCGAGCTCGGGCCCGACGTTCCGCCACGACACCATGAACACGGTGTTGCCGCTGCGACACCGCGTGCGCGACCAGCGAACCCTCGGGCTGCAGGTCGATGATGTAGAACTTGTTGATGCACGGCGGCACCATCAGCAGCGGCCGCTCGCCGACCTTCGGCGTCGATCGGCGTCGTACTGGATCAGCTGGATCAGTTCGTTCTGGTAGACCACCGCCCCCGGACTGGTGGCCACGTTGCGCCCGACCTCGAAGGCATCTTCGTCGGTCTGCGAGATGCGCCCCTTCTGCAGGTCGCGACCAGGTTCTCGAGTCCGGCGCGCAGGCTTTCGCCTTTCGTCTCGAGCAGGCGCAGCTGGGCCTCGGGATTGGTCGCGAGGAAGTTCGCCGGCGAGAGCATATCGACCCACTGCTGGGTCGCGAAGCGGATCCGGTCGCGTGTCTGTGGTTCGGCCTGCACCGCGTCGGCCATCTTCTGCATGAACTCGGCGTTGAGCAGGTACACGGCCGCCGACCAGGTGAAAGGTCCGTTGTCGTGCCAGCTCTCGTGCGCGAAGCGACGATCGCTCAAGCCGGGTGCCGCGTGGTTCGCCGCCGTCGATACCAGCCTCTGCCAGCTTTGCACGTACTCCTGCTGCAGCGCCTTCATCCGCTCGGCCGGGATTGACGCGGCGCGCAGATCGAAGGTCTTGGGAACGAGGCTGGCGAAAGCGGCGGCCGGGTCGAATCCCGAGGCCCCTGCCCCGGCGGTGCGACGCGAACCTGCCTCAGAAGGCGCGGCGCGGCGCGAGGTCTGCGCGTCGCCGGGCGCCGCGACCGACGCCTTCGCGCCGCGCGCGGCAGTCCCGGACACCCTGCGTGCCGGCTTCGCCGCGGACTTGGCGCCGCGCTTGCTGCGCTGCGTCGATTCGGACGAGGGCCCGGACGGCGCGGCCTTCGATCGTCGGGCCCTCTTCGACCCTGTTCCGGTCGCCATCGTCACTCCCTGGTGGACTGTCCTAGAATCATGCGGTGCGGGCCGGGAGCGGGTCCGCCAGCGCCGGCTCGACCTCCTATGGTCCGTCCGATTTTGCACTGCGCCACACATTTGTCAAATTCGCGGGCGCGAGCCAACCCGATTCGATCAGGGCCGATTCAGGATGTACGTCGTCGCGATCGCCTGGGTCTACGTGATGATGCTCGTCGCGTTGACTCAACCCACGCTGATGCGCGGGGTCCTGACCTTCCTGGGTGCGGGCCTCGCGCCCCTCGCCCTCTGGCTGTGGCTGATGGGAACGCCGCAGCGCCGGCGCGACCGCGCGCGCCGCGCGGCCCGCGAATCGGATCCGGAACAGGTCGACTCAGTCGATCCAGATCGCTGAAGCCATGCGCCCGGTGGCTCCGTCGCGACGGTAGGAATAGAACTGACCATCGGACGATGCGGTGCACCATCGGCCACCGGAAATCTCCGTTACGCCGCACCGCACAAGCCGTTGGCGCGCGAGCAGGTAGAGGTCGGCGAACCACTTGTCGGATGAGTCGGCGGGTTTGAAGGCAGCGCCGGCGGCCGGGTCCGCGGCGACGAAGGCCTCGCGCACCTCGCCCCCCACCTCGAAGCGCGATGCGCCGATTCCCGGACCGAGCCAGGCATACAGCATCGAAACCCCGGGCTTGCGAAGCAGCGCCTCGACGGTGCGCTCGAGCACGCCGGCCGCGAGCCCCCGCCAACCCGCGTGCGCGACGCCGACACCGGCTCCCGATGCGTCGGCGAACAGCACCGGAACGCAGTCGGCGGTCAGCACCGCCAATACGACGCCGCGCCGCGTCGTGACCGCGCCGTCGGCGCGAGGCGCGCGGCCTGAATGCCCAACGCCGTCTGAATGCCCAACGCCGTCTGAATGCGCAGCGCCGTCTGAATCGCCCAAGCGCCGCCGAACGCCCAACGCAGTCGGAACGCGCGGCGCGATCGCTCGCGCCCTGCGGCACCCGATCGGCATCGAACACGTCGGTCCCGTGGACCTGCTCGAGCCAAAGAGGTTCGCCCGGCAGACGAGCCCTGAGCCGATCGCGGTTCACCCGCACCGCGTCGGGATCGTCGCCGCAGCGCAGGCCGAGGTTCCATCCGCCCGGCGCCCCGCCGGCCAATCCGTGGGCACCCCTGGACACGCCACCGTGGCGCAAGGTCGTGAACGCGCGCACGCCACTGGCGCCGCGCCACTCCGGGACGATCACATGGGTCGCGCTATCGGGCGGCGCTGATTTCGCGGTCGAGTCGATCGCAGACCTCGCTCAGGTTCAGCCCGCCCGATTGCGCCAGGGCGAGCATGTCGGGCGGCGGCACGCTGGTCCACCGAACCGCGCGCTGGTTGCCCGGATCGACCAGCCCGAGGCGCCAGGCATGCAGCGCCTGCCGGGAGATCGCCGCGCGCGTGCCGCCGTAGAGCGCGTCGCCGACGATCGGGTGGCCGATCGACGACAGGTGCACGCGGATCTGGTGGGTGCGCCCGGTTTCGAGGCGGCACTCGAGCAGCGACATCGTCGGGCGCGCGTCGCCCAGCACCGACAGGCGGCGAAAGTGCGTTCGCGCCGGCTTGGCGTGCGCCGTGCCGAGCACCGCCATGCGAAGCCGCATCGACGGGTCGCGACCGATCGCCGCGTCTACGCAACCGAGTTCGGGCGCACTTCCGTGCACGATCGCGAGGTAGCGCCGCGACATGCTGCGCGCCGCGACCTGCGCCGCGAGCTCGACCATCGCGCGTTCGCTCGCCGCGACGACCATCAGGCCGCTGGTGTCCTTGTCGAGCCGATGGACGATTCCGGCACGCGGAAGGCGCGCGAACGACGGATCGAGAAAGAGCAGCCCGTTCAGAAGGGTGTTGCGCCAGTTTCCGGCAGCCGGGTGGACGACGAGGCCGGCCGGCTTGTCGATCACGAGCAGGTCGTCGCTGCGATGAACGATGTTCAGCGCGACCGGGTCGGGCGCGAAGGCCGTGTCGGCGGCTTCGGGCAGCGGGGTCACGACGAAGGTCTCGAATCCGGCGAGCCGGGTCGAGGCCGTCACCGGGCGATCGGCGCACTGCACCGCGCCCAGGGCAATCCAGCGCTGGATCCGGCTGCGCGACGCGGCGGCGCTGGTGCCGGCCAGCCGCGCAGCGAGAAAGCGATCGACGCGCTCGCCCGCGGCGCCCTGCGCGCTCACTTGCACGGCGCCTGCCGCGCCATCGTCGGGCGTTTCGGTGTCGCCGTCTTCGTCGAACGCGCCGATCGAGGCGCGCGACGCGCCGCGCCGATGCGCTTCGCTATAATCGTCGCAGTTCAAGCGGCGTCCTGTCGCCGGGCCGCACGACGCGGATCGGATCGGGAGCTGCGAATCGTCTGGCAATGGTGCATCTGATGAAGCGTTGGTCCGACCTGTGCAAACCGTTCGTGGTCCTCGCGCTCGCCGCGGCGCTCGCCGCGTGCAGTTCCACCAACTCAAGCGACGAGACGCTCGGTTGGAGCCCGGACAAATTATATGCGGAGGGCAAGGACGAGTTGCGCTCCGGCCGCTACGACGCGGCGATCAAGTTGTTCGAGAAGCTCGAATCGCGCTACCCGTTCGGGCGCTGGGCGCAACAGGCGCAGATCGAGACCGCGTATGCGCACTACAAGCAGTCCGAGCGCGCGCAGGCGCTGGCCGCGACCGATCGATTCCTGAAACTGTACCCGAACCATCCGGCGCTCGACTACGTCTACTACCTGCGCGGGCTGATCAGTTTCAACGAACAACAGGGCTGGCTTGCGCGCCTCGGCGGACAGGACCTGGCCGAACGCGACCTGGACGCGGCGCGCGAGTCCTTCGATGCCTTCAACCAGGTCGTGACCCGGTTTCCGCAGAGCAGGTACGCGCCGGACTCCGAGGCGCGGATGAATTACCTGGTCAACTCGATGGCCAGCGGCGAAGTGCACATCGCACGCTACTACTACCTGCGCAACGCGTTCGTCGCGTCGGCGAATCGCGCGCAGAACGTGATCAGGAAGTATCCTCAGGCGCCCGCGATCGAAGAGGCGCTGTACATCCTGATGATGTCGTACGAAAAGCTCGACCTGCCCGATCTGCGCGGCGATACCGAACGCGTGTTCAAGCTCAACTTCCCCGACAGCGCGATCTCGAGTACCGGATTGGACAACAGGACCGGCGCTGGTGGCAGGTCTGGCGCTGAGCGCGCGTGGCGGCGCGAACGACGCGCGCCGCGTTCAGGCGCTCGCGTCGACGAACGACAGTACCTCGTCGAACGAACGCGTGCGCGCGAACGGCGGCAGGCTCGCGAGCAGTTCACGCCCGTAGGAGCGTTGCGCGAGGCGCTCGTCGCAGACCACCAGCACGCCGCGATCGGTTTCCGAGCGCAGAAGCCGGCCGGCGCCCTGCTTGAGCGTCATCGCCGCTGCCGGCAGCTGCAGCGTCCGGAACGGTTCCTTGCCCGCACGGCGCGCCGCGTCGATCCGCGCACCGAGCACCGGATCGTCCGGCGGAGCGAACGGCAGCTTGTCGATCACGACCAACGACAGTTGCGTCCCGGCACGTCGACGCCCTCCCAGAAACTCGCACTGCCGACCAGCACCGGCGCGCGTAGCTGCGCGAAAACGCTCGAGCAATTCGGCGCGGCTCGCCTGCCCCTGCACCAGCAGTTCGAGCCCGCTCGTGCGGCTCGGAGTCGATCGCGTCGCCTATCCGTGCGCGAACTGCTCGACCATTCGCAACGTCGTGCACAGCACGAACGCGCGGCCGCGGTTGGCGCGCAGCAACGGCCAGACCGCGTGAAACGCCCGATCGGCAAAGCCGGGTGCCGACGGCTCGCCCGATGCCCTGCGGCATCCACAGCAATGCCTGCGGGCGAAGTCGAACGGACTCTGCCAGACGAATTCGCGCGCCCCCTGCGCGCCGATCGCTTCGACGAAGTGGTCGAACCCGCCGTCGACCGCCAGCGTCGCCGACACGAACACCCAGGCGCGCGGGCGCTCGTCCAGGTGGCGTCGAAAGGCGCGGCCACCGACAGCGGCGTCCAGTGCAGCGTGAGCCCGGAGGCGTGGACGTCGGCCCAGGCGACGCCCCCCGTGGGCTCGACGCCTGTCGCATCGGCCTGATCGACACCCGGCCATCGGCCCGATCGGCCCCTTTCGCGTCGGCCCGATCGGCCCGTGTCGCGTCGGATCGATCGGCCCGTTTCGCGCGACTGCATCGACACGGCGCCATCGCGCTGACCGGCAGCTGCGTCTCGCCATGTCCGCAGACGTGCGGCCAGTTCGGCGACGCGCACCGCCAGCGTTCGATCGGGGCCTGCGCTGCGCCGCTCGATCGAAACGCGCTGCAAGATGCCGAGCTGTCGTTCGACAGCCCTCGATCGCCGACGCAGGGCCTCGCGCGCGCGCGCCGCGGCGCCGAGTCGGGCGGGCGATCCCGCCCGCGAGTCGCAATTCGCGTACCGACTGCTCGATCGCGCGCGACAGGGCGGTCCAGTCGGCCGCATCGCGCGCCTCGGCGAGCCCGACGCGCAACAGGTCGCGCGCGAACTCGACCAGCGGCGCGTCGAGGACACCGCCTTGCCGAAGAACTGCGTCGCGACGTCGGCGAGCTGGTGCGCCTCGTCGAAGATCAGCACCTCGGTGGTCGGCAGCAGATCGGCGATGCCCTCGTCGCGAAGCGCGAGATCGGCGCAGAACAGGTGGTGATTGACCACGACGACGTCGGCGCGCTGCGCCGCCTGTCGCGCCCGAACCACGAAGCAGCTCGCCCCAGTCCGGACAGTCCTGCCCGAGGCAGTTCTCGCGAGTCGAGGTGGCCAGCGACCAGGCCGGCGCGTCCTCGGCCACCCCGGCGCATCGCCGAGCGATCGCCGCTCGGGCTGACCAGCGCGAAGCGCTCGATGCGCCGCAGATCGCGCAATGTCCTCGCGGCGCGCGAACCGGCCCTCGGACAGGTTGCGCCGCAGGTGATACCAGCAGACGTAGTTCGACGCGCCCCTTGAGCAGCGCGATCGTCCGCGTGCACGCCGAGAGCCTCGAGCACCTGCGGCAGATCGCGCGAGAACAGCTGATCCTGCAGGTTGCGGGTGCCGGTCGAGATCAGCACCCGCCACCCGCCAGCAGTGCCGGAACCAGGTAGGCGAAGGTCTTTCCGGTGCCGGTGCCGGCCTCGGCGACCAGCACCGCGCGGTCCTCGATCGCGTCCGCGATTCGCCGCGCGAGTTCGCGCTGACCCTCGCGTACGACGAATCCCGGGTGCGCCGAAGCCAGCGGGCCGTCGGCGGCGAGCGCGTCACCGCAGGCGCGAGTCAGGCGCCGCTTTGCTGCGAAGCGGTCGGGGACAACGCGAAACGCTCGTCTCAGGCCGGAACGTCTGGCACCAACTGCATCTGCAGCAGGAGATCGAGTCCTTGATCTGGAGCTTGCGCTTCTTGAGGCGGCGCAACTGAAGCTCGTCGAACTCCGTTTGCTCGCCACCGTGGAGATCATCGCATCCAGGCCGCGATGTTCGAGCTGCAGTTCGGCGATTCGGCGCTTGATCGTTTCCACGTCTGTCATTTTTCGAATGATGGCCGCTTTGGGCCACGCGGCAGGGTTGGCTGGACTCCCGCCAGAATGATATTCCGATGAAAGGGCTCGGTACAGGGTGCCACCCCTTCGGTTGTCGCGGCGACCGGTCGTGGTCCAGGCACACCGCCAGGCGGAGCGCTCAGACTTGCCGCGGTGTTTCGCCGTCCGATCCGGCCCCCCTTTCGAATGCCCCCGGAAAGTAGAGTTCGGTGAGGTTGCTCGCGTGGACCGGGGATTCGACCTGGCCATAGGCGCCGAACATGCGCCAGTCGCGCACCCAGAACACGTTGCCGCACAGTTCGGACATCCCGATCGTTTCACGATCCGAAATGAGCACGCCCTGCACGCGCAGCCCGGTCCGCTCACGCGCCGCCAGCACATTTTCGCGCACCTTCGACGGCGCCCCGAACTCGCCATCGGACGCGATCAGCAGGTCGGCCGCCTGCCAGCGCTCGCTGCCGATCGCTGCGAGCGCGGCTTCGAGCGGCTCGCAGACGTCCGTTCCGCCGTGAAAGCTGCGCTCGAGGAAGGCGGCGACCGCGATCAGGGCGTCGGGGCCGGTGCCGAGTTCGAGCCTGACCAGATCGCCCGGTCCGCTGAACGCGAACAGCAGGCAGTCGCGGCGATTCGCCCCCGCGACGCGCACCGCCTCGAGCACGAGCGCCTTCGCGACCTGCTCGGGCGCTCCGGCCATCGAGGCGGAAGTGTCGACGCACAGGATCATCGGACCCGATTGCGGTCGCGGCACGCGCCTCGGATTCGCGTCGCGCGACTGCTCGGGCGCGCGCACCAGTACCGTCTCGTGCCCGAGCTGGCGGTGCTCGTAGCTGAGCAGCGTCTGTTCGGCGCGCCGCGCCGCGAGAAAGCGTCGACGCCGTCGCCACTGCAGCAGTTCGCTCGAGAGCATCCGGTCGAACTCGCCCGAGCGGCGCACGCCTTGCGTTTCCAGCGGAGCGCCCGGCAGGTCGACTTCGCGCGTGCGCGCCACCCAGCGCTGCGGCGATCGTCGGGACGCGACCGGAGCCATCTCCTCGACCAGCTCCGGTTGCGGGTCGTCGCGCGCGCGGCCGAGGCGCCGGATCAGCGCAGCGACGCCGGGCATGCGCTCGATGCGCTCGCGCGCCTCCAGCACGCGCAGCCATGCCTGCGAACGCAGCAAGCCGCGCAACTCGCTCCAGCGCGCGAAACTGGCCGCGAGATCGAGGGTTTCGAACACCCGCAGCACCTCGCGCAGATCCTCGAACCGAGTCTGCCAATCGTCGAGGAAGGCCTTCGCGAGTTGCTCGATCGCGGCCTGGCGCGAAATTCGCGACTCGAGCCCGACGACCTGGTCGAGATGCCACAACAGGCTGCGCAGGACCTGATCGCTCACTTCCTCGCGGGCGCGCGCGAGCTCCGCGAGCGGCAAACGTGCGCAGGCCGCGCCGAACGCGCGCGCAAGGTCCGGATCGGGCCACGGATCGCCGTCGCGAAGCGGCGGCTCGCCCGCGAGCAGCCGTGCGCGCGTCGCGCCAAGCGCACGCAGGCGCACCACCGGCTCGCCCTGCGAGTTCACGATCGCCGTCAGCCACAGGCGCTGGCCGAGGCTCTCCAGCGACGAGAACCGCGCCTCGAGCTCGCCGACGTCGAAGCGCACGTCGTGCGACGCCGGTGCCGGCCTCAATCGTCGATCTCCACCGCCTGCGGAACGCGCCCGTCGTCGTGGTCGTCGAGCGCGAGCGAAGCGAATCCCTCGCGCGCGGCGAGCAGGCCTTCGCGCAGTTGCGCGACGCGGTCGCGACTTTGCACCAGCGCGGCCTCGACGGCGCCGACGAACTGCTCGGGTACCCACAGGTTCGCGCGCAGCGCGTCGAGCGTTCGATCGCGGTAGACCGAAGCTCGTGCGAGATAGGCGTCGATGTCGGCCAGCACCGCGTCGACCTGCGCGATGCGCGCCGCGACGTGCGTCGCGCTGAAGCGCTTGTGTCGGCTGAACGCCGACATCCTCGGCGCCGCGTCGGCGAGCGCTTGCGCATCGGCGCCGCCCAGGCCTTTCATCAAAGCCAGCTTGCCCGAGTCGTCGAACGCGAGTTCGGACGCGTTGCCCTCGAGCTCGACCTGTCGCGTGAACGCCTCGACGACTCGACGCAACCACTTCGGATCGATCGGCTGCGCCGCGCCCAGGCGCTCGGCAAACCACTGTTCGATCAGTTCGGCCTGCTCGGCGCGTTCCGGCACCAGCAGCGTGAGGACCCACAGGTCGCTCGTCGCGACTTCGGACCGCGTGTTGCTCAGCGCCGAGATGCGCAACGCGCGCACGATCCGCACCCAGCGCCGATCGGACACTTCGATCGAATGGCCCGCGAGAAACGCGCGCAGTTCGACCAGCGCGTCGCGGATCTCGAGAGGCACCGAGACCAGCGGCGCCGCGCGTTGCGTGGCCGCGAGGTCCTGCGCATGCAGTCGCGGCGCTTCGTCCGGCGGGGAGTCGACATGCGCAAGAAGCGCGCGAAATCCCTGTTCCGAGACCGGCGTCACTGCGCAACGGAAAAGGAAACGGTCGAAGAAAGCGCGCAGCGCCTCTTCCTCCGGCACTTCGTTGCTCGCGGCGACGACGCACGCGAGCGGCACCGCGATCCGGTGCACTCCCTGGTCGAACTCGCGCTCGTTGAGCAACGTGAGCAAGGCGTTAAGGATCGCCGAGTTCG
This sequence comes from uncultured beta proteobacterium, assembly GCA_963696745.1. Taxonomy (GTDB): domain Bacteria; phylum Pseudomonadota; class Gammaproteobacteria; order Burkholderiales; family Burkholderiaceae_E; genus Quisquiliibacterium. Next base: position 165,318 of record CAVOLL010000008.1, on the reverse strand, counting down.
CTTTGAAGACTTCGTCGAGAAACGCGATCGACGCCGTCGGCAGGTATCCGTCGATGTCGCGCTCGTATCGTCCCTCGTCCAGCGCGGCGAGCGAGAGCGGCCCGAACAACTCCTCCGGAACGGTGAACCGCGTCAGCAGCCGCTCGAAGTAGCGACCGCCGACGACACGATGCAACCGGCGCGCGAGTTCGCTCTTTGCCGTGCCTGGCGGACCGATGAACAGGACGTGTTCGCCGCAAAGCGCCGCGAGCACCAGGCAACGCGCCTGCCGCTCGCGCTCGACCAGGCCGGCACCGACTCGCGCGATCACGTCTGCCAGTAGCCCCGATCCTGGGATGTCGGTAGATCTCGGGTTCATCGCTTCCATCATTGCCTCGTCGACCCGTCGCGGCACAGCCGCCGCGACCCAGGAGTCGATGTTATGGCAGTCCCCGGGTCGCTCGCTAGCCCAGCCGGGCGCTCTGTCCGCGACGCGGCGCCTCCAGGTACTCGCGACTCTGCATCTCGGCGATCCTGCTCACCGTGCGCTGGAACTCGGTCGCGAGCGCGCCGCTGGTATAGAGCTCCTGCGCGGGACACTGAGCGGAGACCAGCAGTTTCACCCGCTGATCGTAGAGCACGTCGACCAGCCAGACGAAGCGACGCGCCTGCGAAGACATCGACGCGTCCATTCGCGGAACGTCCGAAACGATGACCGTATGGAACTGCAGCGCGAGTTCGAGGTAGTCGTTCTGCGATCGCGGACCACCGCAGAGCGTGTCGAAATCGAACCAGACGACCCCGTCCGAGCGGCGCCGCGCGCGCACGTCTCGATTCTCGATCGTAAGCCGCGGGTCCTCGTCGTGCGCGTGCGCGAGCCCCTTGTAGGCTGCGAGCAGCGCCTTCTCCGCGGCCGCACCGGCCGGCGTCAGGTACGCCTCGACCTTCGCCATCGTCAGCCGCCGGTAGTCGACCCCCGCGTCGACGCCGAGCACGTCGAGCTTGTCGTTGAGCAACGCGATCGCCGGGAGGACTCGATCGCGGTGCAGGCCTTCCGGATACAGCGCGTCGGGCGCGTAGTTCGACGTGATCACGAAGGCCACGCCGTTGTCGAACAACGCGCGCGTCAGCCGTTCGAGGATCATCGCGTCAGCGATGTCCGAAACGTGGAACTCGTCGAAGCAGATCAGGCGGTATCGTTTCGCGATTCGCAGCGCGACCGCTTCCAGCGGATCCTGCGTGCCCTTGAGGTCGTCGAGCTCGCGGTGCACGCCGCGCATGAACTCGTGGAAGTGCACGCGCAGTTTTCGCACGTAAGGCACGGCACCGAAAAAGCAGTCCATCAGAAAGCTCTTGCCGCGCCCGACCCCGCCGTGCAACCACACGCCGCGTGGAACCTCGGGGTGGACGATCAGCTTCTTCAGACGGTTGGACCGGCGCGCCTTGAACGCCACCAGCTCGTCGAACATCCGCTCGAGGCGGGCGAGAGCAGCGCACTGGGCCTCGTCCGGCGTGAATCCGCGTGCCGCGAGCGCGGCTTCGAAGGCGCGCGCGACGCTCACGGACGCGTTCGCGACTCGCCGTGCGGGGCTCGCCCCCGGCCGCTCGATCCAGCCGCGCGCGACATCACATGTTCAGCGCGCGCTTCGTCGGTCGCGAGCGCTGCCTCGCGCATCACCTCCGAAAGCGAGGGGTGCGCGATGGCAGATGCGCCCGATGTCTTCAGCCGAAGCCTTGAACTCCATCGCGACAACCGCCTCGGTCACGAGATCCGACGCGCTGGACGCGACGATGTGCACCCCGAGGATCTCGTCGGTCGCAGCGTCGACCAGCATCTTGACGAAGCCGTCGGTCTCGCCGGTGCCCAGCGCGCGGCCGTTGACGGCGAACGGAAACTGTCCGACGCGGTACGCGCGCTTGTCGGCCTTGAGCTGAGCTTCGGTCCTGCCCACCCACGCGATCTCGGGTGCGGTGTAGATCACCCACGGAATCGTGTTGTAGTCGATGTGCGGTTTCTGTCCGGCGATCAGTTCCGCGACCATCACCCCTTCGTCCTCTCCCTTGTGCGCGAGCATCGGCCCGCGCACGACGTCTCCGATCGCGAAGATCCCGGGCACGCTGGTGCGGCACAGATCGTCCACTTCGATGAATCCGCGCTCGTCGGTCGCGAGTCCCACCTTGTCCAGACCCAGATCGTCGGTGTTCGGAACACGGCCGACCGAAACGATCAGGCGGTCGAAGGCGAGCTTGTGCGACTTGCCTTCGGCGTCCTTGTACTGGAGCGCGACGCCCATTCCTGGACGGCTTGACCATGCCGATCTCGACGCCCATCTGGATGTCCAGGCCCTGTTCGGTGAAGATCTTCCAGCAGGCTTTCGAGACCGATTCGTCGCACGCGGCGAGAAAGTCCGGCATCGCCTCGAGTATCGTCACCTGCGAGCCGAGCCTGCGCCAGACCGATCCGAGTTCGAGCCCGATCACACCCGCGCCGATCACGCCAAGACGCTTGGGAATGCTGTCGAAGGCAAGCGCGCCTTCGTTGTCGCACACCAGCACGTTGTCGACCGTCACGCCTTCGAGATGTCGCGCCTTCGATCCGGTCGCGAGGATCACGTTGCGCGCCTCGTTCAGGTCGACCTCGTCGCCGTCTCTGACCTCGACGCGGTGGAACCCGTCGGCCGAACCCGCGAAGCACCCGTGCCCCTTGAGCCAGTCGATCTTGTTCTTGCGAAACAGGAACTCGATTCCCTTCGTCATCTTCTGGACGATCGCGTCCTTGCGAGCGATCATCTTCGCGACATCGACCGCCACGCCCTTGGCAGTGATGCCGTGTTCGTGCAGGTGCCGGGAAGCGTTCTCGAATTGTTCGGACGACGCGAGCAGCGCCTTCGACGGAATGCACCCGACGTTCAGGCAAGTGCCGCCAAGGGCCATCTTGCCGTCCGGGTTGCGCCACTTCTCGACGCACGCCACCTTGAATCCGAGTTGCGCGGCGCGAATCGCCGCGATGTAGCCCCGCGGGTCCCGCGCCGATCACGATCACGTCATAGCGTTGTGCCATGTGCCTTCCTCGTCCCAGTACGATCAGATGTCGAGAAGGATGCGCGCCGGATCCTCGAGCGCTTCCTTGATCGCGACCAGAAACAGCACCGCCTCGCGCCCGTCGACGATTCGATGGTCGTACGACAGCGCCAGGTAGTTGATCGGGCGAACGACCACGTGCCCGTCCTCGACCACGGCGCGATCCCGGGTTGCGTGCACGCCCAGAATCGCCGACTGCGGCGGGTTGATGATCGGCGTCGAGAGCATCGACCCGAATACGCCGCCGTTGGAGATCGAGAAGGTCCCGCCGGTGAGTTCCTCGAGACCGAGCTTGCCCTCGCCGGCGCGTTTGCCGAAATCGGTGATCGCCTTCTCGATCTGCCCGAAGGTCAGTTGATCGGCGTCGCGGATCACCGGAACGACCAGCCCGCGCGGCGATCCGACCGCCACTCCGACGTCGAAGTAACCGTGGTAGACGATCTCGTTGCCGTCGACCGACGCGTTGACCACCGGGTATTTCTTCAGCGCGTGCACCGCCGCCTTGACGAAGAACGACATGAAGCCCAGGCGCGTGCCGTGTTCCTTCTCGAACCGGTCCTGGTAGCGCTTGCGCAGGTCCATGACCGGCTGCATGTTGACTTCGTTGAAGGTCGTGAGGATCGCGTTGGTCGCCTGCGATTGCAGCAGCCGCTCGGCCACCCGCTGGCGCAGGCGCGACATCGCGACCCGCTGCTCGGGGCGTCCATCGAGCAGCGAGGCGGCGTCGATCGGCGTTCGCACCTGCGGCAGTGTCGACGAAGGCACCCCGGTGGGAATCTGCTCCGTCGCGCTCGCGACGGCCGACCCTGAAGCGGCGCCGCCCCCCGCGCTCTCCGGCGCCGAGACCGGACGCACCTGACCTTCGATCACCGCCTGCACGTCGGCCTTCGTGATCCGCCCGTCGCGCCCGGAACCGGTCACGTCGCCCGGACCGAGATTGTGTTCGGCCATCAGTTTTGCCGCGGCCGGCATCGCGACGTCGCCCTTCATTCCGGCACGATCGGGCGCCGGCGCCGCCTGCGATCCCGGCGCGTGCTGCTCGGGCGCGGCCGACCGGGCTTGCGCGGCCGGCGTCGGTGCCGAAGTCGCCGTGGCCGCTGCCGGCGTCGGGGCCGCGGGCGTTGGGGCTGCCGGCGTCGGGGCCGCGGGCGTAGCCGCCGCGGGCGGCGCCGCGGGTTCCCCGGCGGGCGCCTCCTTCGCGGGCGCCGCGCCAGCCTTGGCGTCGGTGTCGATCGTAGCGATGACTTCGCCCGCGACCACCGTCGCGCCGTCGCCCTTGACCACCTTGACCAGCACCCCAGCCTCGGGCGCGGGAAGTTCGAGCACCACCTTGTCGGTCTCGATGTCGATCAGGTTCTCGTCGCGGGCGACTGCCTCACCCGCCTTGCGGTGCCACTGCAGAAGGGTCGCCTCGGCCACCGACTCCGACAGCTGGGGAACCTTCACTTCGATCAATGCCATTTTTCGCTCCGAACTTCGTGCGTGTCACCCGAGGCGCGTGCGCTCAGGCCTTCTTCGCCCTGGTGCGCGACTCGCCGAGCGCGGCCGCGAGCAACGCCTTTTGTTGGGCGTAGTGCTTGTCGTAGTAGCCGACCGCGGACGATGCCGAAGGCGCGCGTCCCGCATACGAGAGCGAGTGCCCTTCGAGCAGCACCTTGCGCATGTGATGCTCCATGTAGAACCACGAGCCCTGGTTCTGCGGCTCGTCCTGACACCAGACGAACTGCGACGCGTTCGGGAATTTCCTGATCTCGGTCTCGTAGGCCTTGTGCGCGAACGGATAGATCTGCTCGATGCGCAGCAGCGCGACGTCGTCGAGTTCGCGTTCGCGCCGCGCGAGCAGCAGGTCGTAGTAGACCTTGCCGGTGCACGCGACGACGCGCTTGACCTTCTTCGGGTCGATCTTGGCGTCGACCTCGCCGATCACCGTCTGGAACGCGCCCCTTGCCAGGTCCTCGAGCGGCGAGGCCGCCTCCTTGTTCCGAAGCAGCGACTTTGGCGTCATGATCACGAGCGGCTTGCGGAACATCCGGATCATCTGCCTGCGAAGCAGGTGGAAGATCTGCGCCGGACTCGTCGGCTGGCAGACCTGCATGTTGTGCTCCGCGCACAGCTGGAGGAATCGCTCGAGCCGGGCCGACGAGTGCTCGGGCCCCTGTCCCTCGTAACCGTGGGGCAGCATCATCGTCAGTCCCGACACCCTCCCCCACTTCGTCTCGCCAGAACTGATGAACTGGTCGATCACGACTTGCGCGCCATTGACGAAGTCGCCGAACTGCCCCTCCCAGATCACCATCGTGTTCGGTTCGGCGGTCGCGTAGCCGTACTCGAAAGCGAGCACCGCTTCCTCGGAGAGGACCGAATCGATCACCGTGAACGCGCCCTGCTTGTCCGAAACGTTCTGCAGCGGGACATAGGTTCCGTGGTCCCACTTCTCGCGGTTCTGGTCGTGCAGCACCGAATGCCGGTGCATGAACGTGCCGCGACTGGAATCCTGCCCGGATACGCGCACCGCATAGCCCGAGGACAGCAGCGTGGCGAATGCGAGGTGCTCGCCCATTCCCCAATCGAGCGGCAGTTCGCCCGCACCCATCGAGCGGCGGTCGGCGATCACCTTCGCCACGAGCGGGTGCAACTTCAGCGTGTCCGGAATGTTCGTGATGCGATCGGCGAGGCGCTTGAGTTCGGCTTTCGGCACCGCCGTATCGGCGGCGTCGGTCCAGCGGCGATTGAGGAACGGCATCCAGTCGACCGCGAACTTGCTCTTGAAGTTCGACAGCACCGGATCGACCGAATGCTTGCCCTCGTCCATCGCGGCGCGGAACTCCTTGAGAAGCTCGTCGCCGTGCTCGGGCGTGATCACCCCGTGCGTGACCAGTTTGTCGGTGTACAGCTTGCGCGTGCCCGGGTGCTTGGCGATCTTCTTGTACATCAGCGGCTGCGTCAGCGCCGGCGTGTCCTGCTCGTTGTGGCCGAGCTTGCGGAAGCAGACGATGTCGACGACGACGTCCTTCCTGAACGTCTGGCGAAAATCGAGCGCGATCTGCGTCGCGAGCACGACCGCCTCCGGGTCGTCGCCGTTGACGTGCAGCACTGGCGCCTCGATCATCTTCACGACGTCCGAACAGTAGATCGTCGAGCGCGCGTCGCGCGGGTCCGAGGTAGTGAAGCCGATCTGGTTGTTGATCACGAGGTGAACGGTGCCGAAAGTCCCGTAACCGCGGGTCTGGGCGAGATTGAGCGTCTCCATGATCACGCCCTGGCCGGCGAACGACGCGTCGCCGTGCACCAGCACCGGCAGCACTTCGCTGCCGTTGTCGTCGCCGCGACGATCCATGCGCGCGCGACACGAGCCTTCGACCACCGGACCGACGATCTCCAGGTGCGAGGGGTTGAACGCGAGCGAGATGTGCACCGGCCCTCCGGGCGTGGTCATGTCGCTCGAAAAACCCTGGTGGTACTTGACGTCGCCCGAGGGCAGGTCGTCGGCGTGCTGGCCCTCGAACTCGGCGAACAGTTCCCTGGGCATCTTTCCCATCGTGTTCACGAGCACGTTCAGCCGGCCGCGGTGGGCCATCCCGATCACGATCTCCTGCACGCCCTGCGTGCCGGCGCGCTGGATCAGCTCGTCCATCGCCGCGATGAAGCTCTCGCCACCCTCGAGCGAGAACCGCTTCTGTCCGACGTAGCGGGTGTGCAGATACTTCTCGAGTCCTTCCGCTGCCGTGACGCGCTCGAGGATGTGCCTGCGCTGCTCAGGCGTGAAGTTCGGTCGCGAGCGACAGCTCTCGAGGCGCTCCTGCATCCAGCGCTTCTGGGCCGGATCGCCGATGTACATGAACTCGGCGCCGATCGTGCCGCAGTAGGTCTCGCGCAACGCGCGCATGATCTCGCGCAGCGGCGCCTGCTCGAACCCGAAATAGGCGTTGGCGACCGAGAAGATGTTGTCCTGGTCGGCCTCGGTGAAGTCGTAGAACGCCGGGTCGAGTTCCGGAATCGTCGGGCGCTCGACGCGCTTGAGCGGATCGAGATCGGCCCAGCGCGTTCCGAGAAAGCGGTACGCCGACACCAGGCTCTGCACGAAGACCTGCTTGCGTGCGGTGGCCGCGTCGCCGCCCATCACGCGAGGTTGCAGCGTTCCCTGTTTCGCACGGTCGGCGAAGGACTGCACAATCGGCGCGTGCGCGACGTCGCGGGTCTGCGGATTTCCGTCCGACGCGGGGACGACCTGGAGATTGTCGAAGTACTGCCGCCAGTTCTCCGGCACCGAGCCGGGATTGTTGAGGTAGCTCTCGTAGAGCTCCTCCACATAGGGGGCATTGCCGCCGAACAGATAGGAGTTCGACTGGAAGGCTTTCAGCATGGCATTTCACCTTTCATAACGAGTTTCTCGTCAAAGATGCGCGGAGCGGCCATTGGCTCCGACGGCCGCCCGACGGTGTGCGCCGGGCTGAGCTCGCGTGGAACGATCGATGGTGGTCAGCAAGGGTGCGGCATAGGCACGCTTTGGCGTCGGTTTCGAGCATATCATCGAACCCGCGAGCCCCTATCGGTCGAAAAGCGTGACGTGATTCGCACAGTTCGTCGCACATACGCCCGGTTTCGGCCCCAATGGCTATGCGCGCGCACGGCCGCAAGCTAGACTGCGCACAGTCTGTTGCAGTGTGAAGCCGACCCGCCCGGACGTGGAGGGAGGCCCAAGGAGGCCCGTTGCAGCCCACTGATGTTCGCGAACCCGATTACTTCCACAAAGTCGTCGATTGCCAGTGGGCCTGCCCGGCCCATACCCCCGTCCCCGAATACATCCGCCTGATCGCGGCGGGGCGCTACTCGGACGCCTACCTCGTCAACTGGAAGTCGAACGTATTTCCCGGCATCCTGGGAAGGACCTGCGACCGGCCGTGCGAACCCGCCTGCCGTCGCGGGAGGGTCGAGGAGAAGCAGGCCGCGCGGCCCGAACCGGTCGCGATCTGTCGCCTGAAGCGGGTCGCGGCCGACCTCAAGGACGACATCCGCGATCGCTTGCCGCGCCCGTCGACCCGTCCCAACGGAAAACGCGTTGCTTGCGTCGGCGCGGGACCCTCGTCGCTGACCGTCGCACGCGACCTCGCCCCGCTGGGCTACAGCGTCACGATCTTCGACCAGGACAAACGCGCAGGCGGAATGATCCGCACGCAGATCCCTCGCTTTCGCCTGCCCGAGGAGGTGATCGACGAGGAAACCGGCTATGTGCTCGATCTCGGGGTGACCTTTCGCGCCGGCGAGCGCATCGACTCGCTCAAGTCGCTGCTCGCGGAGAACTTCGACGCGGTGTTCGTCGGCACCGGCGCGCCGCGCGGGCGCGACCTCGACGTTCCGGGGCGTCGCGAGGCGGCTGCGGCGATCCATATCGGCATCGACTGGCTGTCCTCGGTCTCGTTCGGCCACACCGAGCACATCGGTCGCAGGGTGATCGTCCTGGGCGGCGGCAACACCGCGATGGATTGCTGCCGCACCGCGCGCAGGCTCGGCGGGCACGACGTCAAGGTGGTCGTGCGCTCGGGCTTCGACGAGATGAAGGCCTCTCCGTGGGAGAAGGAAGATGCGCTGCACGAAGGCATCCCGATCCTCGATTTCATGGTGCCAAAGGCCTTCCTGCACGCCGACGGCAAGCTGCGCGCGATGCGCTTCGAGAAGGTCAAGGCAGTCTACGACGACCGCGGCCGTCGCGAGCTGGTTCCCACCGGTGAAGCCGACGTCGAGCTCGAATGCGACGAGGTCCTGATCGCGGTGGGCCAGGAGAACGCGTTTCCCTGGATCGAAGCCGACGCCGGAATCGACTTCGACCGTTGGGGGATGCCGGTGCTCGACCGCGTCACGCTGCAATCCACCCGCCCCGAGGTCTTCTTCGGCGGCGACGCGGCGCTCGGCCCGCGAAACATCATCTGGGCCGTCGCGCAGGGCCGCGACGCCGCGGTCTCGATCGACAAGTTCCTCAACGGCGAAGACATCCGCGAACGCCCCGCGCCGGGCGTCACGCTCGTCTCGCAGAAGATGGGGATTCACGAGTGGAGCTACGACAACGCGGTCGCGCCCGAATTGCGGCACAAGGTGCCGTGGCGTGACGTCAATCAGGCGCTCAACAGCATCCGCGTCGAGGTGGAACTCGGTTTCGATCCGATCACGGCCTTCAAGGAAGCGCAGCGCTGCCTGAACTGCGACGTGCAGACCGTGTTCGCCGCCGCGCAGTGCATCGAATGCGACGCCTGCGCGGACGTTTGCCCAACGGACTGCATCAGCTTTGTTCCCAACGCCGACGAGAGCGCCCTGCGCGGGCGACTGCGCGCGCCGGCGCTGAACCAGACGCAGGCACTGTACGTTTCGAGCCCGCTCAAGACCGAACGTGTGCTGGTCAAGGACGAGGATGTCTGCCTGCATTGCGGGCTGTGTGCGGAGCGTTGCCCCACCGGCGCGTGGGACATGCAACGCTTTCGCCTCGATGTCACCCACGCCGGTACCGGCTGCAGAAGCACGCAGCGCAGGGCCGCCTGATGATGATGCCCCAGCAACGGATCGAGTCGGTCAACGACTTCGTCGTGAAGTTCGCCAACGTCAACGGATCGGGCTCCGCGTCGGCCAACGAACTGTTCGCCAAGAGCGTGCTGCGCATGGGAGTGCCGGTCAGCCCTCGCAACATCTTCCCCTCGAACATCCAGGGCCTTCCCACCTGGTACGAAGTGCGCGTCACCGACAAGGGACACCTCGGGCGCCGCGGCGGCGTCGACCTGATGGTCGCGATGAACCCGCAGACCTGGGACGCCGACGTGGCCGAGATCGAGCCCGGCGGGTACCTGTTCTACGACAGTTCCAAGGCGCTCCCCCCGAGCGCGTTCCGCTCCGACGTCAACGTCGTCGGGGTCCCGCTCACCGAAATGTGCAACGCGGCGTTCGGCGATCCTCGCGAACGCCAGCTGATGAAGAACATCATGTACGTGGGCGCGCTCGCCGCGCTGCTGGGCATAGACCCGGAGCTGATCCCCCAACTGCTCGGCGAGCAGTACCGTGGGAAGGAGAAGCTCCTCACGCCCAATCTGGACGCTTTTCGCAAGGGATTTCACCACGCCACCGAACGCCTCGACGACCCGGTCGGGCTGAAGGTCCGGCGCACCTCGGCGGTGGGAGAGCAGATCTTCGTCGACGGGAATTCCGCCGCGGCGCTCGGTTGCGTGTACGGTGGCGCGACAGTCTGCGCGTGGTACCCGATCACGCCGTCGACGTCGGTCGCCGAAGCGTTCCAGAAGTACTGCGCGAAGCTGCGCTCCGACCGCGCCACCGGGGCCAATCGTTTCGCGATCGTGCAGGCCGAGGACGAATTGTCGGCGATCGGAATGATCGTCGGCGCCGGCTGGAACGGAGCGCGTGCGTTCACCGCGACCTCGGGCCCCGGCGTGTCGCTGATGACCGAATTCATCGGCCTCGCCTACTTCGCCGAGATCCCGATCACCATCATCAACGTCCAGCGCGGCGGTCCCTCGACCGGCATGCCGACACGCACCCAGCAGGCCGATCTGCTCGCTTGCGCGTACGCCTCGCACGGCGATACCAAGCACGTGCTGCTGCTGCCCGAAGACCCTCACGAATGTTTCGAGTTTTCGGCGCAGGCGCTCGATCTGGCCGACAGGCTGCAGACCCCGATCTTCGTTATGACCGACCTCGACATCGGCATGAATCAACGGCTGTGCGCCCCCTTCACCTGGGAGGCCGGCAGGCACTACGATCGCGGCAAGGTGATGGACGCGCACGCGCTCGAGTCGGGTCGCGAGTTCGGCCGCTACCTCGACGTCGACGGCGACGGAATCGCGTATCGCACCTATCCGGGCACCCACCCCTCTCGCGGCGCCTACTTCACGCGCGGCACCACGAAGGATCGCTACGCGCGCTACTCGGAGGTCGGCGCCGACTACGTCGAGAACGTGCAACGCCTGCTGCGCAAGTTCGAAACCGCAGCGGGACTCGTTCCCGCGCCGGTCGAACGTCGCGGCGCCGCTCGCTCGCGATTCGGCGCGATCTACTTCGGCTCGACCGCTCCGTCGATGAACGAGGCCTTCGAAGCGCTCCAGGCGCAAGGCCAGCAGCTGGACACGCTGCGCTTGCGCGCGTTCCCGTTCTCCGATGCGGTGTCGCGCTTCATCGACGAGCACGAGGTCGTGTTCGTCGTGGAGCAGAATCGCGACGCGCAGATGCGAACGATGCTGGTGAACGAACTCGACGCGTCGCCGGCGAAGCTGGTACCCGTGCTGCACTACGACGGCACGCCGATCACCGCGCGCTTCATCGTCCAGCAGATCGGAGAGCGCATCCGCGACGCCAACGTGGCCCCGCTCAAGCGCGGCCGCGCCGCGTGAGCAACGGACCATGACGTTCATCGCCAAACCGAAGCTGCGCCACCCGACGCTGCCGGCGAACCGGCTGGGCTACACGCGCCGCGACTACGAGGGAAAGATCTCGACGCTGTGCGCGGGATGCGGCCACGATTCGATATCGGCCGCGATCATCCAGGCCTGCTGGGAGCTCGAGATCGAACCGCATCGGGTCGCAAAGCTCTCCGGAATCGGTTGTTCGTCCAAGACGCCCGACTACTTCCTCGGCGGATCGCACGGCTTCAATTCGGTGCACGGGCGCATGCCGTCGGTGCTGACCGGCGCAAACCTGGCAAATCGAGATCTGATCTACCTGGGCGTCTCGGGTGACGGCGATTCAGCGTCGATCGGGCTGGGCCAGTTCGCGCACGTACTGCGTCGCGGCGTGAACATGACCTACATCGTCGAGAACAACGGCGTGTACGGCCTCACGAAGGGGCAGTTCTCCGCCACGGCCGACCAGGGTTCGCAATCCAAACGCGGCGTCGTCAACTCCGACGCGGCGATCGACCTGGTCTCGCTCGCGCTGCAACTCGGCGCGTCATTCGTCGCGCGCGGATTCTCGGGCGACAAGGACCAGCTGGTGCCGCTGGTCAAGGCCGCGCTGCGCCACCCCGGCGCGGCGTTCATCGACGTGGTCAGCCCCTGCGTGGCTTTCAACAACCACGCCGGCAGCACCAAGAGCTACGAGTACGTGCGCGCGCACAACGCCAAGATGAATCGGGTCGAATTCCTGCACCGCATGCACGCCGAACCCGGCGACGCGCCGAGCGAACCGCCGATCGAGGTGCCGCAGCCCGACGGGACGACGCTGCGCCTGCGCAGGCTGCAGGCCGGTTATGACCCGACCGACCGGATCGCGGCGGTCAATCAGGTGCAGGCGCACCAGGCGCGCGGCGAGGTGGTCACCGGGTTGCTCTTCGTCGAATCCGGCGCGCAGGACCTGCACCAGCACCTGAACACCGTCGCCACCCCGCTCAATCGCCTCGGCGACGCCGAGCTGTGCCCGGGGACGGCGATGCTCGAACGGATCAACGCCTCCTTGCGCTGACGGCAGCGGTTCGACGCGCCGCCAGGCGAAGCGCTGCGCTCAACTGCGCTGGAACTGCTTCGGTATGTCGCGGCGTAGCGGTCCGTTGTAGAGCTGTCGCGGCCGGCCGATCTTCTGGTCCGGCTCCCCGATCATCTCGTTCCACTGCGCGATCCAGCCCACCGTGCGCGCGAGTGCGAAAATGCAGGTGAACATCGACGTCGGGAAACCCAGCGCCTTCTGGACGATGCCCGAGTAGAAATCCACGTTCGGGTACAGCTTGCGTTTCACGAAGTACTCGTCTTCCAGCGCGATCTGCTCGAGCTTCATCGCCAGCGCGAACAGCGGGTCGTTCTGCAGCCCCAGTTCGGCGAGCACCTCGTAGCAGGTCTCGCGCATCAGCTTGGCACGCGGGTCGTAGTTCTTGTAGACGCGGTGTCCGAAGCCCATCAGCTTCACGCCCGAGTCCTTGTCCTTGAACTTCCCGACGTAGTCGCCGATCTTCTCCATGCCTCCATGGCGCTGGATGTCGTCGAGCATCACGAGGCAGGCTTCGTTCGCGCCGCCGTGCGCTGGCCCCCACAGCGTCGCGATCCCGGCGGCGATGCAGGCGAAGGGATTCGCTCCGGACGAGCCCGCCAGGCGCACCGTCGAGGTCGAAGCGTTCTGTTCGTGATCGGCGTGCAGAATCAGGATGCGGTCGAGCGCGCGGGTCAGCACGTCGTTGACCACGTACTCCTCGCAAGGCGTGCCGAACATCATGCGCATGAAGTTCGCGGTGTACGACAGGCTGTTCTTCGGGTAGATGAACGGCTGGCCGATCGAGTACTTGTAGGCCATCGCGACGAGCGTTGGCATCTTCGCGAGCAGTCGGATCGCCGAGACGAACCGGTGCTCCGGGTTCTGGATGTCGAGCGAGTCGTGGTAGAAGGCGGCCAGCGCGCCGACGCACGCGACCAGCAACGCCATCGGGTGCGAATCGCGCCTGAAGCCGAGGAAGAACCTCGACATCTGTTCCTGCACCATCGTGTGTTGCAGCACCCGACCGTCGAAATCCTGGCTCTGCCCCTCGGTCGGCAGCTCGCCGTTGAGCAGCAGATAGCAGGTGTCGAGAAAGTCGCAATGCACGGCGATCTGCTCGATCGGATAGCCGCGGTAGAGCAGCTCGCCCTTGTCGCCGTCGATGTACGTGATCCGCGATTCGCAGGCCGCAGTCGACATGAACCCGGGGTCGAAGGTGAACTTGCCGCTCGCGCCGTAGAGCTTGCGGATGTCGATGACATCGGGGCCGATCGTCCCCGCGTAGATAGGAAACTCCACTTCCGGAGTGCCGTCGGTGAACGTCAGTTTCGCCTTGTGCTCGGTGCTCATGATCACCTGCCTTTTTGTGTTCGAGGGTTCATGCCAGCCTCATACCCCGCGCAACAACTCGAGCACCCGGCGCGCGCGCGCGCCCGCGGCCGGGCCGTCGGGTTCGCGGCGCCCGAGAATCAGCTCGAGCAGCTCGTTGTCGTCGAGGTCGAGAAGTATGTCCAGCCCGGCGATTTCGTCCTCGCCGAGCCTGGTTTCGTGCGTTGCGAAGAACCTCTCCAGCACGAGATCGTTCTCGAGAAGTCCGCGCCTCGCGCGCCAGCGCAACCGGCGCAACCTGGCGGCGTGTTTTGGTGAAGTGGCCTGCGAGTCGAGCATCGATCGTGCGCCCGATCAGACCGCCCGCCTGACCATCAGCTCCTTGATCTTCCCGATCGCCAGCGTCGGATTGAGCCCCTTCGGACACACGTCGACGCAGTTCATGATCGAGTGGCATCTGAAGAGCCGGTACGGATCCTCGAGGTCGTCGAGGCGCTCGCTGGTCGCCAGGTCTCGGCTGTCGGCGAGAAAGCGATATGCCTGCAAAAGGCCCGCCGGGCCGACGAACTTGTCCGGATTCCACCAGAAAGAAGGACACGCGGTGGAGCACGCCGCGCACAGGATGCACTCGTAGAGGCCATCGAGTTCCTCGCGCTCGACCGGGCTTTGCAGCCGCTCCTTCTCCGGAGGCGGCGTGTCGTTGATCAGATACGGCCGAATCGAGTTGTACTGTTCGAAGAATTGCGTCATGTCGACGATCAGATCGCGAATCACCGGCAGTCCGGGAAGCGGCCTGAGCACGATCGGCTCCGAAAGCTCGCGTAGATTGGTGATGCACGCCAGGCCGTTCTTGCCGTTGATGTTCATCGCGTCCGAGCCGCAAACCCCTTCGCGGCACGAGCGTCGAAAGGCCAGCGAATCGTCGTTGGCGTGCTTGATGCGCATCAGCGCGTCGAGCAGCATCTTGTCGGTGGGCGCGAGTTCCACTTCCAGATCCTGCATGTAGGGGCGCGCATCCTTGTCCGGGTCGTAGCGGTAGATCGAGAACTTCACGACGCGCCCGGCCTGCTCGGCCTGCGCGGGTGAGGCGATCGGGGCTTCGACAACTGCGTTCATCTGCTGTGGCTCCGTGTCTGACGCCGTGCGCCGGGTGCGACCGGCGCGCGCGTCGCTAGAAAGTGCGCGCCTTCGGTACGAAGGTCTCGACCGTGAGCGGTTTCATCGTCACCGGTTTGTAGTCGAGCCGATTATCCTGCGAGTACCACAGCGAGTGCTTGATCCATTCGGTGTCGTCGCGCTCAGGGTGGTCACGGTGCGCGTGCGCGCCGCGGCTTTCCTTGCGGGCATCGGCCGAGACGATCGTCGCCTTCGCGGTCTCGATCAGATTCTCCAGTTCGAGCGCCTCGACACGCGCCGTGTTGAACACTTTCGACTTGTCAACGATATGAATATCGCCCATACGGGCGTCGATCTCCATGATCCTGGTCACGCCCTGGGCGAGAAGTTCCGAGGTACGGAATACGCCGCAGTGCTTCTGCATGGCACGCCGTATGTCGTTGGCCACGTCCTGCACCCGTTCTCCGGAGGAAGATCCGTCCAGGCGCGCGAGTCGTGCGAGGGTCGCGTCGCCGGCGTCCGCGGGCAGCGCCCGGTGCGCCGTCGAGTCGCGGCCCGAAGCGACGATGTGGTTGCCGGCCGCGCGGCCGAACACGATCAGGTCGAGAAGCGAGTTCGTGCCGAGGCGATTCGCTCCGTGCACCGAAACGCAGGCGCACTCGCCGATCGCATACAGGCCCGCGACCACCGCGTTCGGGTCGCCGTTTTTCGGCGCGACCACCTGGCCGTGGTAATTGGTCGGGATCCCGCCCATCTGGTAGTGGATCGTCGGCACGACCGGGATCGGGTCGCGGATCGGGTCGACGTTGGCGAACTTGATGGCGATCTCGCGAATCGACGGCAGGCGCTTGATGATCGTTTCCGCGCCGAGGTGGTCGAGCTTGAGGAGCACGTAGTCGCCCTCGGGCCCGCAGCCCCGGCCTTCCTTGATCTCCTGGTCCATCGACCGCGACACGAAGTCGCGTGGCGCGAGGTCCTTGAGCGTTGGCGCGTAGCGCTCCATGAAGCGCTCGCCGTGCTTGTTGAGCAGGATCCCGCCCTCGCCGCGAACGCCCTCGGTGATCAGCACCCCGGCGCCGGCCACGCCAGTCGGGTGGAACTGCCAGAATTCCATGTCCTCGAGCGGAACGCCGGCGCGCGCGGCCATCCCAAGACCGTCGCCAGTGTTGATGAACGCGTTGGTCGAAGCCGAGAAGATACGCCCCGCGCCACCGGTGGCGAAGACCGTGACCTTGGCCTCGATCACCATGACCTCGCCGGTTTCCATCTCGAGCGCGACCACGCCGCAGCAGTCTCCCTGCGCGTCGCGGATGATGTCGAGCGCCATCCACTCGACGAAGAACTGGGTACGCGCGCGGACGTTGCGCTGGTACAGCGTGTGAAGCAACGCGTGCCCAGTGCGGTCGGCCGCCGCGCAAGCGCGTTGCACCGGCTTCTCGCCGAAATTCGCCGTGTGCCCGCCGAACGGGCGCTGGTAGATCGTGCCGTCCGGATTGCGATCGAACGGCATGCCGAAGTGCTCGAGTTCGTAGACGACGTTGGGTGCCTCGCGGCACATGAACTCGATCGCGTCCTGGTCTCCGAGATAGTCGGAGCCCTTGATCGTGTCGAACATGTGCCAGTACCAGTTGTCCTCGCTCATGTTCCCGAGAGACGCGCCGATGCCGCCCTGCGCCGCGACGGTGTGCGAGCGCGTCGGAAACACCTTCGAGAGAACCGCGACGCTCAATCCGGCCTCGGCGAGCTGCAGCGAGCAGCGCATGCCCGAGCCGCCCGCGCCGATGATCACCGCGTCGAATTTTCTCCGTGGCAGCTTGTTCGCCAGATGGTTCAGAACGTCGGCCACCTCAGACCCTCCAAAGGATGATGACCGCCCAGATCAGATACCCCGCGAGGGCCACGATCGTCGCCGCTTCCAGGAGCAGGCGTACCGCAGTCGGCTTGATGTAGTCCATGAAGATGTCCCGGGCGCCGATCCACGCGTGCCATGCGAGAGCGGCCAGCGCGAGCAGCGTGAACACCTTCATCCACAGCGACGCGAACAACGCCGCCCAGCTCGCGTAACTGAGCTCGGGCGTGAACAGCAGCGCCACCAGCAGCACCAGCGTGTAGGCCGCCATCACCACCGCCGAGACGCGCTGCACGAGCCAGTCCTTCAGGCCGTAGTGGGCGCCGACCACGATCCGTTTGGTCGTCATCTCAGAACGCTCCGAACAGTTTCAGCGCGACCACCGCGGTGAGCGCGAGACTCACGCCGAACACGACCGCCGCGGTCGTGCGCGCGGGGGCCTTGCCGACCGCGACGTGGATGTCCAGGAACAGGTAGCGGATGCCGGCGCAGAAGTGGTGCAGATAGGCCCAGATCAGACCGAGCAGCACCAGCTTGGCGAACCAGTGCGACGTGACCGAGCGGAAGGTCTCGAAGCTCAGTTCCGAGGTGAGGCTCATCTCGAACAGATAGAGCAGGAAGGGAAGCCCGAACACCAGCAGCGCGGCGCCGCTCACCCGATGCAGGATCGACACGAGCGCCGCGAGCGGCATCCGATATTGCGCGAGCTGCGTCACGTGGATGTTGCGAAACTGCGGCCGCGCCTCGCGGGGCGGCCTCGACGCGAGATCAGGCATGAACCCCTCGTTCGGATCGATTGCGATGGAGGCGCACGCGAGCGTGGCGCCAAACGTGCGTATTCTGAACGAATTTTCCGCGCCGCACCAATCGCGGCCCGGCGAGGCTCAGCCCAACTCGTTGAAGTAGTGATGCTCGCGGGTGCAGTAGAGCCCGCGTCGCACCTCCACCGGACGATCCTCGTAGGTGTACGAGATTCGCTCGACGAGGAGCAGTGGCGCGCCCGGTGACACTTCGAGCGCCTTGGCAGCGACCGCGTCGGCGCCCACTGCGCGAAGCTTCTCCGACGCACGGATCATCCGGGTGCCGAACTCGCTCTCGAACAAGCCGTACAACGGGCCTTCGTATGCGCCGATTCGCTCGGCGTTCAAGCCTCGGAACTGCGCCCCCGGCAGCCAGATCTCGTCGAGCACGACCGGCCTGCCGTCGAACGAGAGCAGCCTGCGGATCACCACCACGCCTTCACCGGTTCGCAGGCGCAATGCGCGAGCGATGTCGACCGGAGCGCGCAGGCGCCTGCACTCGAGAATCCTGCTGGCCATCGGCCCCGGTGCCGCGCCCTGGTCCGGGCGAAGGCGCAGGAAACGGAACTGCGTTCGCGGCTCGTGATGCGTCGCGACGAAGGTGCCGCGTCCCTGGCGGCGCACCAGCAGGTTCTCGGATGCGAGTTCGTCGACCGCCTTGCGCACCGTCCCCTGGCTCACGCCGTAGCGCGCGGCGAGTTCGATCTCGCTCGGAATCGGCTCTCCGGGTCGCCACTCGCCGCTCTTGAGCCCCCTGGTCAGCAGGCCCTTGATCTGTCGATAGAGCGGCGCGAACCTGGGTGTGTCGACACCTTCCGCCCCGGCGCCTGCGTCGCGATCGGTCTGCATCGGACGATTGAAACACATCGCCAAGCGAATGGCAATATTTTATGTCTTATATAAGTTATAGTAGTTGCTTGACAGGCGGCACGGTATTTCCTACACTCGCGCGGTTCCCGGCAGGCGCGCTCGCGCCGGCCCGACGACTAGACTATCTTCCCACTTTCCGAGGAGTCCTCCGATGACCAAGCCCGCGATGCGCGTCGCAGTGACCGGCGCAGCCGGACAGATCTGCTACAGCCTGCTGTTTCGAATCGCCAACGGGGACATGCTCGGCAAGGACCAGCCGGTCGTGCTGCAACTGCTCGACGTCACCGCTGCCCTGCCCGCGGTACGCGGCGTGGTGATGGAACTCGAGGACTGCGCCTTTGCGCTGCTCGCCGGCGTGGTGGTGACCGACGACCCGAAGGCGGCATTTCGCGACGCCGACTGCGCGGTGCTCGTCGGCGCGCGGCCTCGCTCCAAGGGCATGGAGCGCAAGGACCTGCTCGAGGCGAACGGCGCGATCTTCACCGTGCAGGGAAAGGCGCTCGACGAAGTGGCCAAGCGCGACTGCAAAGTCCTGATCGTGGGCAATCCGGCGAACACGAACGCGTTCATCACGATGTCCTCGGCGCCGGGAATGCCGCGCGAGAACTTCACCGCGATGCTGCGGCTGGACCACAATCGCGCACTGTCCCAGGTCGCCGCCAGGATCGCTCGCCCGATCGAGTCGATCGAAAAGATGATCGTCTGGGGCAACCATTCGCCCACCATGTACCCCGACTACCGTTTTGCGACCGCGGGGGGCGATTCGGTGGCGAAGCTGATCTCCGACGACGCCTGGAACCGCAACACCTTCATTCCGACGGTCGGCAAGCGCGGCGCCGCCATCATCGAGGCGCGCGGCCTCTCGTCGGCCGCATCGGCCGCCAACGCCGCGATCGATCACGTCCACGACTGGATGCTGGGCACTTCCGGCAAATGGGTCACCATGGGTATCCCCTCGGACGGCTCGTACGGCATCCCGCAGGGCGTCATCTACGGCGTGCCGGTCACCTGTGCGGCGGGAAAGTACGAACGCGTGCGCGATCTCGAGATCGACGCGTTCAGCCGCGAACGGATGGACCTCACGCTCAAGGAGCTGATGGAGGAGCGCGAGGGCGTCAAGCACCTGCTGGCCTGAACCAGGTGCGGCTCCAGCGGCGCACGCGCAGAGCTTCGAGATGCCTGTGAGGCATGCCTCGGAGGTACTGTTCGGGGCGCAATCGGCAGCCTGCGTGCTGCCGGTGTGCGATCACTACGCCGGCAGCGAGTCGCTGATCCTCAAGTCGCTCGCGCTGCAACGCGAACTCGGGGCGGTGTTCGACGTCACCGCCGACTGCGAAGACGGCGCGCAGGTCGGGCGCGAAGGCGAGCACGCCGCGATGGTGGCCGAGTTGCTCGCCTCGGCGCACAACGCGCACGATCGCCTCGGCGTGCGGATCCACGACCCGTCGCACCCGAGCTGGCGCGACGAACTCGAGGTCGTCGTCGGTTCCGCCGGAGCACGCGTCGCCTTCGTCACGATTCCCAAGGTCGACTCGCGAGCGAGCGTCGATCGCGTCGTGGCCCAGATCGATTCGCTTGCCGCACGGTCCGCGCCGGGTCGCGAGATCCCGGTCCACGCGCTGATCGAGACGCACGCCGGGCTGCGCGCGGTGTGGGAGATCGCCGCGCACCCCAGGGTTCAGTGCGTTTCGTTCGGCTTGCTCGACTACGTGAGCGGTTTCGACGGCGCCGTGCCCCCTGCGGCGATGAGCTCGCCCGGGCAGTTCGAGCATCCGCTGATCCGCAGGGCGAAGGCCGAGATCTCCATTGCCGCCCACAGCTTCGGCAAGGTCCCCTCGCACGGCGTTTGCACGAACGTCACCGATCCGAAGGCCGCCGGCGACGACGCAGCCAGAGCACTCGCCGAGTTCGGCTTCACCCGCATGTGGAGCATTCATCCGTCGCAGGTGCGCGAGATCGTCGCGGCGCTCTCGCCCAGCGCCGAGCAGATCGGCACGGCGGGGCAGATCCTGCTCGCGGCGCGCGCGGCCGATTGGGCGCCGATCCGGCACGCTGGTCGACTCGAGGATCGCGCGAGCTATCGCTACTGGTGGGCGTTGCTGCGCCGTGCCCACAGCGCCGGAGCGCCGCTGGACGACGCGATCCGGCAGGCGTTCTTCGACACTGACGAACAGGCCACAAGGAGATTGCGATGACCGCAGGACAAGCATTCAGGGCCGCGCTCGCGGCCGAGGCCCCGCTGCAGATTCCGGGCGCGATCAACGCCAATCACGCCCTGCTCGCGCAGCGCAACGGATTTCGCGCGATCTACCTCTCGGGCGGCGGTGTCGCCGCCGGGTCGCTCGGGCTGCCCGATCTCGGGATCTCGAACCTCGACGACGTGCTGGTGGACGTACGCCGGATCACCGACGTCTGCACGCTTCCCCTGCTGGTCGACGTGGACACCGGATTCGGCTCGTCGGCGTTCAACGTCGCGCGCACGACCCGGTCGCTGATCAAGGCGGGCGCCGGAGCGATGCACATTGAGGATCAGGTGGGCGCGAAGCGCTGCGGGCATCGCCCGAACAAGGAGATCGTGAGCCTCGAGGAAATGGTCGACCGGATCAAGGCGGCGGTCGACGCGCGCACCGACGCGGACTTCTTCGTGATGGCAAGGACCGACGCGCTCGCCGTCGAGGGGCTGGACTCGGCGATCGAGCGCGCGGTTGCCTGCGTCGAGGCCGGCGCCGACGGGATCTTTCCCGAGGCGATGACCGAACTCGACATGTATCGGAGCTTCGCCGCGGCGGTTAAAGTGCCGGTGCTGGCGAACATCACCGAGTTCGGCAGCACGCCGCTGTTCACCACCGAGCAGTTGCGCGGCGCCGACGTGGCGATCGCGCTCTATCCGCTGTCGGCGTTTCGCGCCATGAACAAGGCCGCGCAAACCGTCTACCAGGCGCTGCGAAGCGAGGGGACGCAGTCCTCGGTCGTGCCGCTGATGCAGACACGCCAGGAACTGTACGACGCGATCGGGTACTGGGACTACGAGCAAAAACTCGACGCGCTCTTTGCCAGGGGAAAGTGACATCGCGCCGTCACCGGGCGTACGCGACACCAACCGTCAGACCATGGAGTTCAAGATGACCGCCGAGAACAAGCAGGCTGCCGCCCCGAAACCGAAGAAATCGGTTGCGCTCTCCGGCGTTACCGCCGGCAACACCGCACTGTGCACGGTCGGGCGCACCGGAAACGACCTTTGCTACCGCGGCTACAACATCCTCGACATCGCGGGCGTGTGCGAGTTCGAAGAGATCGCGCACCTGCTCGTGCATGGGAAGCTGCCCACGCGCGCCGAGCTCGCGAGCTACAAGGCGAAGCTCGCAATGCTGCGCGGCCTGCCCGCGAGCGTTCAGGACGCGCTCGAGACGCTTCCCGCGTCGGCCCACCCGATGGACGTGATGCGCACGGGCGTGTCGGCGCTCGGCTGCCACATCCCGGAAAAGGAAGACCACAACGCGCCGGGCGCGCGCGACCTGGCCGACCGGTTGATCGCCTCTCTCGGGTCGATGCTCCTGTACTGGTACCACTTCAGCCACAACGGTCGCTGCATCGACGTCGAAACGAGCGACGACTCGATCGGCGGACACTTCCTGCGCCTGCTGCATGGACGCGAGCCCGATCCGACCTGGGTGCGTGCGATGCACACCTCGCTCAACCTGTACGCCGAGCACGAGTACAACGCCTCGACCTTTGCCGCGCGCGTCATCGCCGGGACCGGATCGGACCTCTACTCGGCGATCGCCGGCGCGATCGGAGCGCTTCGCGGACCCAAGCACGGCGGCGCCAACGAGGTGGCGTTCGAGATCCAGAAACGTTACGACACGCCCGACGAGGCGCACGCCGACATCCTCGAGCGCATCGAAGCGAAGGAAGTCATCATCGGCTTTGGCCACCCGGTCTACACGGTTTCCGATCCGCGCAACAAGGTGATCAAGGAGGTGGCGAAGGACTTGTCGAAGAAGGCCGGTAGCATGAAGATGTTCTCGATCGCCGACCGCCTGGAGAAGACCATGTGGGACGCCAAGAAGATGTTCCCGAACCTGGACTGGTTCAGCGCGGTCAGTTACCACATGATGGGCGTGCCGACCCCGATGTTCACGCCGTTGTTCGTGATCGCGCGCACCACCGGTTGGGCGGCGCACGTGATCGAGCAGCGGATCGACAACAAGATCATCCGCCCCAGCGCCAACTACGTCGGACCGGACGACCGCAAATTCGTGCCGATCGAACGGCGCAAGTAGGCCTGGTCGCCCCCGTGACGCGCATTGGTAGTACGCTCGGGCCGTTTTTCGCCACGCCATGGAGCAAGCTCATGCACGGATCGGCCCTGGTGCTTCGAATCTCGGTCGCCGCGATCGCGTTGCTCGCGCAAGCGGCGTACGCGCAGACGTCCGCGCCGGGGCAATCGCCCTTGCCCGATCGCCCCGGCTCCAGCGCCGCAGCGATCGCCGCCGAGGCGATGGCCGGTCCGGGGCCCGCCACGGCCGCGGGTGCGCCTGCGGGCACGGCTGCGGGTGCGTCGCCTGCGAGCTCGGCTGCGGGTGCGTCGCCTGCGGGCTCGGCAGCGGTGGTGCCTGCGGGCGTGCCCGCTCCGGCCACCCCGACCGGGGCACCGCTCACCGGCCAGACGCCGCCCGCGCCGGCCTCCGCGCCGGGGTCGGGCGTCGCCACCTTGCCGGACCAGGATCGACCGGGCGCCGCGACAGCAACGGACACCGCGCCTGCGGCCGGCACGACGCAACCGGATCCGGTGCCGCAGGGTCTGGGCATCGCAACGCCCGGTTCGGTCACGAGCGCAGGTCCGCCGACTGCGGAGCCACGGTTGATGGCTTTGAACGCAGGACTGTACAGGTGCGAGCTCGATCGCAACGTCACGGTGCGCACGATCGCCGCCGACGGCAGGTCGATCGTTCTCGGATGGGGTGGTCGCGACCACGCCTTCAAGGCGGTGGAGGCTCGCACCGGCGCGCTTCGCTTCGAGAACGCCGACGAAGGCATGGTCTGGCTGGTGATCGTCGGCAAGGCGATGCTGCTCGATACGCGCAAGGGCAAGCAACTGGCCAACGAATGCAAACACTGAGTACCCTCACTCGACACTGACAGGAAGAAGACCCCCATGGGTGCGCACATCTCCAACGTTCGGCCGAAACCGGACAAGGTCCTGGTCGACATCGTCGACTACGTCACCAAATACAAGGTGACCAGCGACGTCGCCTACGAAACCGCACGCAACTGTCTGATCGACACGCTCGGCTGCGGCCTCGAAGCGCTCGAGTACCCGGCGTGCACGAAACTGCTCGGCCCGATCGTTCCCGGCACGGTGGTGCCCAATGGGGCGAAGGTGCCCGGCACGCAGTTCCAGCTCGATCCGGTGCAGGCCGCGTTCAACATCGGCGCGATGATTCGCTGGCTCGACTTCAACGACACCTGGCTCGCCGCCGAGTGGGGCCATCCGTCGGACAACCTCGGCGGCATCCTCGCCGTCGCCGACTGGATGAGCCGCAACGCGATCGCCGCGGGCAAGAAACCGCTCTCGATGCGCGACGTGCTCACCGCGATGATCAAGGCGCACGAGATCCAGGGGTGCATCGCGCTGGAGAACTCGTTCAACAAGGTGGGCCTCGACCACGTGGTGCTGGTCAAGGTGGCGTCGACCGCGGTCGTGGCGCAGATGCTCGGACTCGCGCGCGACGAGATCGTCAACGCAGTATCGCTCGCGTGGGTCGACGGCCAGTCGTTGCGGACGTATCGCCACGCGCCCAACACCGGCTCGCGCAAGAGCTGGGCGGCGGGAGACGCGACCAGTCGCGCGGTGCGCCTCGCGCTGATCGCCAGGACCGGCGAGATGGGCTACCCCTCGGTGCTCAGCGCCAAGACCTGGGGCTTCTACGACGTGCTCTTCGGCGGCAACGCGTTTCGTTTCCAGCGCCCCTACGGCAGCTACGTGATGGAGAACGTGCTCTTCAAGATCTCGTATCCGGCCGAGTTTCACTCGCAGACCGCCGTCGAGTGCGCGATGGAGATCCACCGCCAGCTCGCCAAACTCGGCAAGACCGTGGCCGACATCGAGCGAATCACGATCCGCACCCACGAGGCGTGCATCCGGATCATCGACAAGAAGGGCCCGCTGAGCAATCCGGCCGATCGCGATCACTGCATCCAGTACATGGTCGCCGTGCCGATCATCCACGGGCGCCTCACCGCCGAGGACTACGAGGACAAGGTGGCGAGCGACCCGCGCATCGACGCGCTGCGCGATCGCATCGTCTGCGTCGAAGACCCGAAGTTCACCAAGGACTACCACGACCCGCAGAAGCGCTCTATCGCCAATGCGCTCACCGTCGAGTTCGGCGACGGCAAGAAGCTCAAGGAAGTGGTCTGCGAGTACCCGATCGGCCACAAGCGCCGCCGCAAGGACGGAATTCCGCTCCTGGAGGACAAGTTCAGGATCAACCTCGCGCGCAGGTTCCCGGCGAAACAGCAAGCGGCGATCCTCGACGTTTCGCTCGACCAGAAGCGCCTCGAGGCAATGAGCGTTCACGACTACGTCGATCTGTACGTAATCTGACGACGATGACCGGGGATCGCAGCTCGACGCCAGACGTCGCGCCGGCACCGCGCCCTCTCGGGCGCGTCGTCGCCTGCGCCGCTCTCGCGTGCGGCGTCGCGTTTGCGTGCGCCAGCGCTTTCGCCCAGCAGGATCACCCGAAGCGCAAGGCCGGGCTGTGGGAAGTGCGAGGAGTCTCGGCCCAGGCGTCCGGCCTTCCGCCGACCCGTTTCTGCGTGGGCGAGAGTACCGACACCCGCGCTTCGCACCTCGATCGCAGCGTCGGTGAACGCGGCGCCTGCACGCTGGGCGCGTTCACGCGCGCGGGAGAAGCCTGGCTCGCAGAATCGGTCTGTCGCGAATCGCGTAGCGTCGTCGTGAGCCGGGCGATTGCTTCGGGCGACTTCGAGACCGAGTACCGGATCGATACACTGGTCAGCTACGACCCGCCGCTTGGCGGGGTGCGTCGCGAGGACCGGGAAGCGATCGTCGCTCGCTTTCTCGGGCCCTGCGCCAATGGACAGAAGGCGGGCGACGTCGTCGTCCCCGGAATGGGCACGCTGAACATGGTCGACGGCACCTTTCGCGCCGAACCCACGCCCGCACCGAAGAAGGGCTCGCGCGCCAGGAGCGACGCGCGCAAGCGCTGACAGAGACCCCAGAAACCCATGATCCAGAGAGGCAAGAAATGAACAACGATCCGTTCAAGACCCTGAAGCCGTTCAAGCTTCGCTCGGGCAAAGAGGCGACGATGCAGTCGTTGCCGGCGTTGGCGAAGAAGTTTCCCGCGATCAAGCGCATGCCGGTGTCGATCCGCATCGTGCTCGAATCGGTGCTGCGCAACTGCGACGGCGTCAAGGTCACGCCCGAGCACGTCGAGCAGCTCGCCACCTGGAAGCCCAATGCCGATCGCGTCGACGAGATTCCGTTCGTGGTCGCGCGCGTGGTATTGCAGGACTTCACCGGCGTGCCGTTGCTCGCCGACCTCGCGGCGATGCGCAGCGTGGCAAAGCGTATGAATCGCAGCCCCAACGCGATCGAGCCGCTGGTCCCGGTCGATCTGGTGGTGGATCACTCGGTGATGATCGACTACTTCGGCACCAAGCAGGCGCTCGAGCTGAACATGAAGCTGGAGTTCTCGCGCAACAAGGAGCGCTACCAGTTCATGAAGTGGGGAATGCAGGCCTTCGACACCTTCGGTGTGGTGCCCCCCGGCTTCGGTATCGTGCACCAGGTCAACCTCGAGTACCTCGCGCGCGGCGTGCACAAGGGCAAGGACGGTGTCTTCTACCCCGATACGCTCGTGGGCACCGACAGCCACACGACGATGATCAACGGGATCGGCGTGGTCGGTTGGGGAGTCGGCGGCATCGAAGCCGAGGCGGCGATGCTCGGCCAGCCGGTGTACTTCCTCACGCCGGATGTCGTCGGCGTCGAGTTGAAGGGCCGCCTGCGCGGAGGCGTCACCGCGACCGACCTCGTGCTGCGCGTCACCGAGATGCTTCGCGCGCGCAAGGTGGTGGGCAAGTTCGTCGAGTTCTTCGGTGAAGGCACCTCGAGCCTCGCGCTCACGGACCGCGCGACGATCGCGAACATGGCTCCGGAGTATGGCGCGACGATGGGGTTCTTCCCGGTCGACGAGCGCACGATCGACTACTTCGAAGGCACCGGCCGGACCAGGGCTGAGATCGACGCCTTCGAATCGTACTTTCGCGCGCAGGGCCTGTTCGGCATCCCCGCAGCCGGCGAACTCGACTACTCCGAGGTCGTGTCGCTCGACCTCGCCAGCGTCTCGCCTTCGCTCGCGGGTCCGAAGCGCCCGCAGGACCGCATCGAACTCGGCAGCATGAAGAGCACTTTCGCGGATCTGTTCAGCAAGCCGATCGCCGAGAGCGGGTTCAACCAACCGGCCGACAAGCTCGACAAAGTATTCCGCGCCGCCAACGGCACCGAGATCCGCAACGGCGACGTGCTGATCGCGGCAATCACCTCGTGCACCAACACGTCGAACCCCGGCGTGCTGCTCGCCGCGGGCCTGGTCGCCAAGCGCGCGGTCGAGGCCGGACTGAAGGTCGGAAAGAACGTGAAGACCTCGCTCGCGCCCGGCTCGCGGGTCGTCACCGAATACCTGGAAAAGGCGGGGCTGCTTCCCTATCTCGAGAAGCTGGGTTTCGACGTCGCCGCGTACGGATGCACGACGTGCATCGGAAACGCGGGCGACCTCACGCCCGAGATCAACGAGCTGATCGTGAAGAACGGACTCGTTTGCGCGGCGGTGCTCTCCGGGAATCGCAACTTCGAAGCGCGCATCCATCCGAACCTGAAGGCGAACTTTCTCGCGTCGCCCCCGCTCGTGGTCGCGTACGCGCTGGCGGGCAACGTCAACGTCGACCTGATGACGCAGCCCGTGGGCAAGGGCAAGGGCGGCAAGGACGTCTGGCTGGGCGACCTCTGGCCGAGCGGCGACGAGGTGCAGTCGCTGATGAGGCACGCGATGAACCCGAAGGCGTTCAAGGAAAACTACGCGCAGGTCGAAAGCAAGCCGGGCAAACTCTGGGAAGGCATTGAAGGCGTCAAGGGCCAGGTCTACGACTGGCCCAAGTCGACCTACATCGCCGAGCCGCCGTTCTTCGACGGCTTCGAGCTCACGCCCCCGGCGGCTGGGGCGCCGGTTCGTGGCGCGCGCGCGCTTGGCGTGTTCGGCGACTCGATCACCACCGATCACATCTCTCCGGCCGGTTCGATCAAGGAATCCTCGCCTGCCGGGAAGTGGCTGATCGACAACGGAGTCGCGAAGGTCGACTTCAACAGCTACGGGTCGCGCCGCGGCAACCACGAGGTCATGATGCGCGGCACGTTCGCCAACGTTCGCATCAAGAACCTGATGATCCCGCCCGGGGCGGACGGGTCGCGCGTCGAGGGTGGGGTCACGGTGCACCAGCCCAGCGGCGAGCAGATGTCGATCTACGATGCGGCGATGCGCTACATGGCAGACGCAGTGCCGACGATGGTATTCGGCGGCGAGGAGTACGGCACGGGGTCCTCGCGCGACTGGGCCGCCAAGGGCACGCAGCTGCTCGGCGTGAAGGCGGTGATCGCCCGCAGCTTCGAGCGCATCCACCGCTCGAATCTGATCGGAATGGGCGTCCTCGCGCTCCAGTTCAAGGGACGCGACAGCGTCGAGTCATTGGGCATCGCCGGAAACGAGACCTTCGATCTCGAAGGTCTCGACGCAAACCTGCGCCCGCAACAGGAGCTCACGCTCGTGATCCATCGTACCGACGGCTCGACGCGACGAGTCGCGCTGCTGCTGAGAATCGACACCGCGATCGAGGTCGAGTACTTCCGCCACGGGGGAATCCTGCCCTTCGTGCTGCGCCAATTGATCGCCGCCTGAGCCTGATCGCTCCCGCCGGCGCGCGCGAAGTCGACGCGCCGACGGGGCGCGCGCGCTGTCTCGCCGGCGGTCATTCGGATTACACTGCGCGTTGAACTCCGCCCGGACCGTCGCCTCTGTCGAACGGCGGGCACGATCGACCAGCCCAACCCGCTTGCACGAACCGGCTTTGCTTCCGACCAACACGAAGACTCGCTCGACCATCGGCCCCGTGCCGCGCCTGCTGCTGGTTTCCACGAGCACGTTCGTCGCGTGCCTGCTGGCGCGGATGCTCGCCTTCGACAGTACGGCCGTTCTCGTGCTTTGGCCCGGCGCGGCGATCGCGCTCGCGTTCGGATGGCGCTACGGGACGCGATGGGTCCTGGTCGCGGCGAGCGGCGCCGGCGTCTGGGCTCTGAGCGAGTTCGGCAACCCGACGCTCGCGATGGCGGCGTTCGCCGCAACGGCTGCAGGGCCGGCCGCGGCGATCACCGTGATTCGCAGGCTCGGCACCTGGAAGCCGGCCGACTATCGCCTCGACGACGTGCTCAGGTTCATGATCGTCGTCGCGCTGGTCGCGGCACCGCTCGACGCGCTGCTCGCGGTGCTCGGGATACACGCGACCGACATACTCGCCGACGTGCACGCGGTGCACCTGTTCATGGGATGGTGGCTGCTCGACGCGCTCGGGATGCTGCTGGTTGCGCCGGCGCTGCTCGCCTGGGCCAGAGACGCCGACTCGCCGCCCGAGACCCTGACCGACCGCGCCGGCCTGTTCGACGCCTCCGCGATCATGCTCACGCTCGCGGTGATCGCCGCGAGCCTGCTCTTGTCGAGCTTCGAACAGCGCTTCTACGCGAGCGCCCTGCTCTTCTTCTACTTCCCGATCGTCGCCTGGACCTCGGTAAGACTGGCCGAACGCGCGACCGCGCTCACGTTGTTCGCCACCGCCGTGGTGGTGCTCGCCGCACGCGCGTACGCGACGCATCCCGGCGGCGACTCGCTCGTCGCTCTCGAGGGCGCGGTCCTCGTGCTTTGCGCGGTCGTCGTGGCGCTTCTGCTGCAGTCGGTGGCCGCCGATCGCAGGCAGGCGCTGGCGCGCGCCGCGGAACAGGCGCGCCAGGATCTGACCACCGGACTGCTGAACGATCGCGGATTGCTGTCCGAGTTGGGTGAGCGGCTCGTCGCCCCGCAGCGACCGAACTACGGCCTGGTCGGCATCCACATCGGCAACTTCGACACGATCCACGATCTTTGCGGCCCGATCCAGGCGCTGCAACTCGAGCAGAGCGTCGCGCTGCTCCTGGCGCGCCAGTCCGGCGGCGTGCAGGCGGCGCGCCTGTCGTCCGGGCGATTCGCGATCCTGCTGACGGCCGACACCGTTGCACAGGTGCGCTCGCTGGCACGCGAGGTCTACTCGCAGCTCAACGGCCAGGTCTACAAGGCCGACCACGGCAGCATCCGCATTCAGGCGAGCGTCGGCGGGTTGCTGATCGACCGCCACGTGCTGATCAACGGCGAGGATTGCCTGTTGTCGCTTTCCGACGCGATGGCGATCGCCGCGAGCGTGCGCGATCCGCAGCTGTTCGTCGAACCGCTGTCGCAGACAATGATCGACGCGCGCCGCTCGCACCAGGGAAAGATCGAGCATGTGCGCGAGGCGATCCGCGAGCAGCGCCTCGAGGTGTACGCCCAGCCGATGATCGACCCCGAGGCGCCGCCGGGAATGCTCGCGTTCGAAGTGCTCACCCGCCTTCGCGATCGCGATGGCGCGTTGATCCGCCCGCCCGAGTTCCTGCCCCTCGCCGTGCAGGCGCAGATGACGGTCACGCTCGACCGCGGCGTGATCCAGAAGGTGTTCGGATGGCTCGCCACCAACCAGGCCGCGCTCGCTCGCACCTACAAGTGCTCGATCAACCTCTCCGGACTCACGATGAGCGACGGTTCGATCGCGGCGTTCATCCGCGAGCAACGCGCGCTCTACGGGATTCCAGCCGACAAGATCGTGTTCGAGATCACCGAAAGCGAGGCGATCCGCAATCCCGGGGCGGCGTCGCGCCTGGTCGATGATCTGAAGTCCGAGGGCTTCGGCATCGCGCTCGACGATTTCGGCACCGGATTGGCGACCTTCGAATACCTGAAGCGCTTTCCGCTCGATTACCTGAAGATCGACGGCTCGTTCATCCGCAACCTCGTCACCAACCCGATCGACGAGGAGATCGTTCTCTCGACGGTGCGCGTGGCGCGGCGGCTGAACGTGCGAACGATCGCCGAGCACGTCCACAGCCAGGAAATCTACGACCGGCTCAAGATGCTCGGCGTCGAGTACGTGCAGGGAGAACTGATCGGAGTGCCGATTCCGATCGAGGCGCTGTTCGCGACGGCGAAACTCGACGAAGCGGTCGAACTGCGCGCCTAGCGCCGCGCCGGCGGCGACGGCGATCTGCGCGGTGCATCGAGCGCGCGCCATCGACGATAGTCGTCGAGTCCGTCCAGATCCCACAGGGTGCGCAGTTCGCCCCAGCGAATTCGCGCTTCGCCGAGCCTCTCGCGGGTGGTGCGCATCACCTGCGGCCCACCCCAGACGATCCGATCGAAGGCGCAGTCGATCTCGCGGCGCGCGCCGACCAGCGCGTAGCCGCCGTCCTCGGTGGGCGCGAACACCGCTTCGAATTGTTCGAGTGCGTCGAAGCCATCGGCGATGTCCTGCGGTGTCAGCGCCGGGCAGTCCGATCCGACGAGAATCGGCCGAAGTCCTCGCGCCAGCGCGTCCGCGATCGAATGGCGCATTCTCCGGCCAAGGTCCACACCCTGCTGCGAGGCGAGTTGCGCGCCGCAGGATGCGGCGAGCGCCGCGCACTCGCCCTCGGAATCCTCTCCGGCCACGCACAGTTGCACCCGCGCGCCTTCGACGCGCGCAGCGGCCTGCATCGTGCGCCCCAGCAGGCTGCGATGCACGCGCAGGGCCTCGTGCTCGCCCACCGATCGCGCGAGCCGCGTCTTGACCTGCCCCAACCGCGGAACGCGTGCGAAGATGATCACGATGTGCTCGGGCGCGACGGCTCGGTTCGTCACGGCTGCTTCGCGCGGCCGTAGTACCAGCGATGCAGCAGCTCCGGCGAAGCGCCGAGGAAATACATCGCCCGCAGCAGCGTCATCAGAGCGATCGTTCGCCACGCGCCGTGGCGCTGCCAGCGCCGCGCCGACGCCGTCGCGCGCAGCCGCAACGCGGCGGGTTTGCCCGCGCAGCGACGCAATCGCCGCGAGAGCGCGACGTCCTCCATCAACGGCTGGTTCGGAAACCCCCCGCAGAGATCCCAGGCCTCGCGCGCGACGAAGATCGCCTGGTCCCCCGTGCACACGCCGGTCAGGCGCGAGCGCAGGTTCATCATCGTCGCGACGACGCGAAGAACGGCCCGGTCGCTGTCCAGGCGCACGTCGAAGCGCCCCCAGTCGCGCCCCCCCGACAATGCCCGCGCGATCGCCGCCGCCCACCCCGGAGGCAGTCGCGTGTCGGCGTGCACGAACACCAACGCATCGAACGCGCCGGCGTGCGCGACGCCCGCGTTCATCTGCGACGCACGGCCGCGCGCGGCGGTCGCGACGATCGCTCCCGCCCCGGCCGCGAGCGCACAGGTTGCGTCGGTGCTCGCCGCATCGACGACGACCACCCGCGAGGCCTCGGCCAGAAGAGGCGCGAGACAGGCCTCGATCGAATCCTGTTCGTCGAGCACCGGAACGATCGCGGCAATTCGCATCAGCGTGTCGGGTCGCTTGTCGAAGGCGCGCCTGAGCGCCGGTCGTTCAGCGCCCAGTCGTAGTCCAGGAAGGCGAGCGGCGCCTTGCCTTCGCGCACCCGCTTGCGATCCGCGGGATCGTCGGCCAGTTGCTCGGCGTAGCGCGCGAACAGACCCTCGCGGGATCGAATGCCAAGATGGTCTTTCTCGAAATCCTCGCGATACCAGTCGAAGATCCTTGAGACCTCCAGCTTGCCGGTCTTCGGATCGTAGCGGTTGCGGCTACGGTCGCCCAGGAAACGCCGCATGCTGTCGTCGAACTGCGCGCCGAGCCGCTCGGCGACGAATGCCTCGGGTCGCAACGCCGGACACCCGAGCGACGCGCACACCACGACGAAGTGGATCCGCGGATCGTCGAAGGCCCCTGGCGCGCGAATCATGTCGTGCTCGACGTTGTCGAGGTGCCGCCGTTCGCCCAGCAGCCGAAAGAAGACCTTCTTCCACGGACTCTGGAAGATCGACCCCAGCTCCCGGATCGAACGCAGGTCGGGATACCGGCCGAGGACCAACTCGATCGTGAAGGCGTTGTAAGCGTTGACCAGAAAGGCGAGGCGCTGCGAGCGGGACCAGCCGTCGAACTCGGCCCGGCTCACGGCCGAGAACGCCTCCAGCGATCGCTCGAGGGCGGCGTGATCGGCGGCGATCGCCTTGTAGTCTAGCGTCGATGCGACGCCTTTCGCGTCCCAGCGAACGTGCGTTCTCAGCATCGCGTCCCAGTTCGAATAGCCGTGATCGAAGGTCGTTGCCGCGTTCGCGAGGGCAACCGGCGCCGAGGTGATCGCGAGCGCGACGACGCACGCGAGCACGCCCCCGAGGGCGCTCCCGACGACTTGCGCGAAAGCGGGCGAACGCCGCGAACCCCAGTGCGTGCGATCGGCCGCGCCCGCTGCCGGGCCGACGACCGAAGCGTTCGTCGTGCCCGACGCCATCAGCCGCGCTGCCAGAGGTGAAACCGCTCGACCCAGCGCAACAGTCGCTGCGGTGCGTGTGCCTTTTTCCACTGGCCCGCGGCGAACTTGTTCGCCTCCGCGAGCGTCGGATAAATATGGATCGTTCCCAGGATCTTGTTCAGCCCGAGGCCGTGCTTCATCGCGCTGACGTACTCCGCGATCAGGTCGCCGGCGTGCTCGCCGACGATCGTCACCCCCAATATCCGATCGCTGCCCTTGCGCGTGATCACCTTGACGAAGCCGTGCGCCGCCTCGTCGGTGATCGCCCGGTCGAGATCGTCGATGCCGTAGCGGGTCACTTCGTGCGCGATCTTCTTCTGCACCGCCTCCTGCTCGTTGATCCCGACCCGCGCAACTTCCGGATCGGTGAAGGTTGCCCAGGGAATCACCGAGTAGTCGACCCGGAAGCGCCTGAATCGACCGAACAGCGCGTTGACCGCCGCATACCACGCCATGTGCGCCGCGGTGTGCGTGAACTGGTACGGGCCGGCAACGTCGCCGCAGGCGAAGATGTTCGGGTAGTTCGTCTGCAGGAACTCATTGACCTCCACGGTGCGCGGGCGCGCAAGCGCGACTCCGAGTTCCTCGAGTCCGTAGCCGGTCACGTTGGCCACCCTTCCCAGCGCGCAGAGCATCGTGTCGAATTCCACCTCCACCGCGTGACCTCCGGCCTCGGCCACCATCACGCGGCGCCCGTCGCGCAGTTCGAAACGCTGCGCCTTGTGGCCGGCCTTGACGTCGATGCCCTCGGCGCGAAACGCCTCGGTCACTGCGCGCGACACGTCCTCGTCCTCGCGCACCATCAGGCGCGGCAACATCTCGACCAGCGTGACGCGCGAACCCAGCCGGGCGAACGCCTGCGCGAGTTCGCACCCGATCGGCCCGCCGCCCAGCACCAGCAGGCGGCGCGGCAACTCGCGGATCTCCCACAAGGTGTCCGACGTGAGGTAACCGACCTCGTCGATCCCGGGAATCGGCGGGACCATCGGCCGCGCGCCGGCCGCGACGACGATGTTGCGCGTCGTGAGCTTGCGCGTCTCGCCGCCGGGCTGCGTCACCGCGACCTCCCAGGGAGAGACGATCTTCGCGTCGCCGATCAGGCACTCGACGCCGAGCCCGGTGTAGCGCTCGAGCGAATCGTGCGGCTCGATCGCGCGGATCACGCGCTGCACGCGTTCCATCACGCTCGAGAAATCGAACTCGGCGTCGAGCGAGCGGATTCCGTAGGCCTGGCTGTTGCGCGCCTGGTGCAGCAGCTTCGCGCTTCGGATCAGCGCTTTCGACGGCACGCAGCCGGTGTTCAGGCAATCGCCCCCCATGCGATGGCGCTCGACCAGCGTGACCTTCGCCTTGACCGCAGCCGCGATGTACGAGGTGACCAACCCGGCGCTTCCGGCCCCGATCACGACCAGGTTACGATCGAACGAAGCCGGCCGGGTCCAGCGCGCGTAGACCCGGCGCGACTTCACGACATCGACGACTCTCTTGGCGACGAGCGGCAGCAGCCCCAGCGCGACGAACGATCCCAGCAGGGTCGGCGAGAGGATGCCGCGGAGCGACTCGAGTCGTGCGAGTTGGGTGCCGACGTTCACGTAGACGATCGTTCCGAGCAGCATCCCGACCTGGCTGACCCAGAAGAAGGTGCGCGCCCGGATGGGCGTCAGCCCCATGACGAGGTTGACGAGGAAGAACGGGAACACCGGCACGAGCCGCAGCGTGAAGAGGTAGAAAGCACCCTCCTTCGCCACACCCTTGTTGATCGCCGCGAGCTTGCCGCCGAAACGCGACTGCACCGAGTCGCGAAACAGGAAACGCGAAGAGAGAAACGCGAGCGTCGCACCGATCGTCGAGGCGAAGGACACGATTACCACGCCCCAGAACAGTCCGAGCACCGCGCCGGCGAGCAGCGTCATCAGCGCTGCGCCGGGAAGCGACAGCGCCGTGACCGCGACGTAGGCGAGGAAGAACGTGCCCGCCACCGTCCAGGGCCGGTCGGCGAAGAGCTGCGCGAACTCAGCTTGCCGGGACTTGATCTCGGCGAGCGTGAAGTAGCGATCGAGTCCGAACGAGAAGAACGCAAGCACCGCGGCGGCGATGACCAGCAACAACACGATCTTGCGACGGTTCACTGTCCTTCTCCTTGGGCACCGGCCCGCACGCGGCAAGCTGCGCCGGATCGCGATCGAAGCAGTGAAAGTCGCCGTTGCATACGACGCATTTCGCGTCGGCGGGACAGTTTCGCCCCGGGCGCACCGCCTCAGCCGCCGGCCGCCGCCAGCGCGCCGCCGCAGGAACTTCCCTGCCCTGCGGTGCAGCCGTAGCAGTGATCGCGGACCACGATCGGGTTGCCCTGCAGCGATTCGCCGAACAGGTCGCGCAGATGGCTGCGCGCGCGGTCGGCGCTGCGCAGCGGCAAGCCTAGCATCTGGTTGAAATCGCAGTCGTAGACGTATCCCTCCCAGTCGACGCTGATCAGGTCGCGACACATCACCGTGTCGAGGTTCGGCTCGCGGTGCGCTTCGCGCAACAGCGCCATGTAGCCATCGAACTTGCCCTTCGAGATCAGCGTCGATCCGAAGCGCTGGATCGGCATGTTCGCGAGCGTGAACAACTGCGTGAACCGGATGCCGAATTTCTCGCCCAGCATGCGCCGGTAGTCGGCCTCGAGACCCTTCTGCTCCGGCGGCAGGCTCGCCCCCTGCGGGTTGTAGACGAGATTGAGCGCCAGGTCGTCGGCCGGATCGCCGTAGCCCAGGCGGTTGAGCAGCTGCAGCGCGCGAATGCTGGTGTCGAACACACCCTTGCCGCGTTGCGCGTCGACATTGCTCTCGAGGTAGCAGGGCAACGAGGCGGTGATCTCGACACGATTGTCCGCGAGGAACTCGGCGAGCCCCTCCTGTCCGGGCTCGAACAGCACGGTGAGGTTGCAGCGGTCGATCACCCGAAGTCCGGCAGCGCGTGCGTCGGCCACCATGCCGCGAAAGTGCGGGTTCAACTCGGGCGCGCCGCCGGTGAGGTCCAGCGTGTCGACCCGGTGGCGCGTCGAGAAGGCCAGCACCAGCTCGATCGTTTCGCGATCCATCAGCTCGGTACGGTGCGGTCCGGCGTTCACGTGGCAGTGAACGCACGACTGGTTGCACAGATAGCCCAGATTGACCTGAACGGTCGACGGAACCCTGCGCCGGATCGGCGGGAAGCCTGTCTTGGGGATGAACTGCAGGACGTTGTGCATGACTTTCATTGGTCAACGTCGACGCGAAAAGCTTACATCAGACGGCGGTGTCGCCGGGCGCGGGCGCAGTCTCGGAAAAGCGCGCCATGAAGCCGCGGTCGATCCGGTCCTTCCAGCGCCAGACCCAGTCGCCGGCAAAACCCAGCGCACCCCACGCGCCGATCGCGCTTCCGTCGCAGCGATTGAGCAGGGCAAGCGTCCGAGTCCTTGGCACGAAACTCTCGCCGGTGAGCGCCAACCCCGAACCGGGTGCGGTCCCGCCCGTTTCTGGCAGGGCGCGCGCGAGATTGCGCGCCAGCACCGGCCCCTGGCGCAGCGCGTGCACGCCTGATTTCGGCACCGACCGGTCGACGAAGGTCGCACAGTCGCCCGCGGCGAAGACCGCCGCGTGCGAGACCGATCGCAGATCCGAACGAACCGCCAGCCCGCCGTCCGATGCAACCGTCACCGCGTGACGCGACGCGGCGCGACCGAGCCATTGCGCGGGCCGAGCGCCGGTCGCAACGACCACCAGATCGGCGTTCACGCCCGCGTGCGCGTCGAATCGCGCGGCGCCGCGGTCGGCTCCGACGTAGAGGTGGCCGAAACGCAGTTCGACGCGTCGGGCGCGAAGCGACGCGTGAGCCAGCCGCGCGGCGATCGGCGACATTCCCTGGAGCAG
Source organism: uncultured beta proteobacterium (assembly GCA_963696745.1). Taxonomy (GTDB): domain Bacteria; phylum Pseudomonadota; class Gammaproteobacteria; order Burkholderiales; family Burkholderiaceae_E; genus Quisquiliibacterium. The sequence goes on along the minus strand of CAVOLL010000008.1, from coordinate 128,239 downwards.
CGCGTCTCCCGCGGTTGCGAGCGTGATCCGCGCGTGGGGCGCGGCGCGACGCAGCGCGAAGGCGATCTCGACAGCGGCTGCGCCGCCGCCCACGACCAGTGCGTCGGACACCGCTCGCAGTCCCTGTTCCCGGGCGGCGTGTACGCGCCACGCCGCGACGAACTCGGCGAAGGGCTTTGCGCCGAGCACCGCCGGCGCGCCCGGCCCGATCGCGCCGAGGTGGTTGGCCGAACCGACGTTCAGCGACGCGAGGTCGAACCGATAGCGCTCGCGCGCGCCGATCGCGATCCTCGCGGTGAAGTCGATGTCCACGATCTCGTCCTCGATCCAGCGAACGCCGTGGCGATCGCACACCGATCTCAGGTGGATCGCGCAATCGTCGAAAGCGTACTGACCGGAGATCCAGCCCGGCATCATCCCCGAGTACAGCAAGTGCTCGGCGGGCGCGATCAACGTCAGTTCGGCGCGCCCGCGCACCGCCTCGGCGAGCGCGGGCACGGCGATCAGGTGGGCGTGTCCTCCGCCCATGAGCACGATCTTCGTCACGGTCGGAAGACGACTATACGCGAGCGCCGCGGCGCGCACTCGAGACGCGATCAGCCTTGCAGCCGCGGCGCGCGATCGGCGCCCGTTGCGAGGCTCGGGTTCGCGTGAAACCACTGTCGTGGTGTAATCGGGCCATGAACCTGAACGACTGGATCGGACGCAGCGAAGAGACGAGCGACGTCGTCACCGCTGGCCCCTGCACGGCATTCGCGGCGACCCTCGACCAGGCGCCACTGCGGCCCGCGCCGGGCATGCCGATTCCGCCGTTGTGGCACCTGCTGTACTTCCTTCCCGCGCCGCGCAGATCGGAACTCAGTGAGGATGGACACCCACAGCGCGGCGGGTTCCTCCCCCCGGTTGCGCTCCCGCGACGCATGTGGGCCGGCAGCGAGCTCGAGTTCCGCGCGCCGCTCAGGGTGGGCGACACGCTCTCGCGCCGTTCGCGGATCGAATCGATCTCGCAAAAGAGCGGGCGCAGCGGCGAGCTTGTGTTCGTGCGGGTTCGCCACGACATTGCGCGCGGGGGCGAAGCCGATCCGGCACTCGTCGAACACCACGACATCGTCTATCGTGAAGCCCCGCGAACGTCCGCCGCCCAAGGCGCCGACGTCGCGACAGCCGCGCCGGCCGACGCCGCCTGGACCCGCTGCTGGCGCCCCGACGACGTGCTGCTGTTTCGCTACTCCGCGCTGACCTTCAACGGACATCGGATCCACTACGACCGCCGCTACGCCACCGAAGTCGAGGGCTACCCGGGACTGGTCGTGCACGGCCCGCTGATCGCCACCTTGCTGCTGGAGTTGTTGCGCGAACGCATGCCGGGGGCACGCGTCAGCGCGTACCGGTTCAAGGCGATCCGCCCCACCTTCGACCTGCACCCGTTTCACGTCAACGCTTCGCCGCAGGCCGATGGCAAGACGGTGCACCTTTGGGCACACGACCACGAGGGACGGCTGACGATGGAGGCGCGTGCGAGCATCGAAGCACCTCGCGAGCGATGATTCGCGCGGGCGGCTCGGCACGGCTATCGGGCGCGGCGCACAAGCGATGAGACCGCTCGACGGAACCACCGTGGTGACGCTCGAGCACGCGATCGCCGGTCCGTTCGCCTCGCGCCAGCTCGCCGATCTGGGCGCACGCGTGATCAAGATCGAACGCCCGGGGGTCGGCGATTTCGCGCGCGGTTACGACACCCGCGCCCGCGGCCTCGCGTCGCACTTCGTCTGGACCAATCGGTCCAAGGAGAGCCTGACGCTCGACCTGAAGAATCCGCGCGCGCGGGAGATCCTGCATCGGCTGATCGACCAGTGCGCGGACGTCGTGGTGCAGAACCTCGCCCCGGGCGCAGCGGCCCGGCTCGGGGTCGCCCACGACGCTCTCGCCGCGAGGAAACCGTCGATCATCGTCTGCGACATCTCCGGCTACGGCGCGGACGGGCCATACCGCGACCGCAAGGCCTACGACCTGCTGATCCAGAGCGAATCGGGTTTCGTGTCGGTCACCGGAACACCGGAAACGCCGTCCAAGGCGGGCGCCTCGGTGGCCGACATCGCGGCGGGGATGTACGCCTTCAGCAGCATCCTGGCGGCGCTGCTCGAGCGCCACCGCACTGGTCTGGGCCGCAGGATCGACATCTCGATGCTCGAGAGCATGGTCGAGTGGATGGGCTATCCGTTGTACTACACCCTCGACGGCGGCTCGCCTCCGCCGCGCTCGGGCGCGCGCCACGCGACGATCTATCCGTACGGACCCTTCGCCACCGGCGACGGCAAGACCGTGATGCTCGGACTGCAGAACGAGCGCGAGTGGGCCGCCTTTTGCGCCACCGTGCTTGAGCAACCCGATCTCGCCCGCGACGAACGCTTTTCGAACAATGCGCTGCGCAGCGAAGCGCGCGAGGCGCTCGGCGCGATCGTCGATCGGGTGCTCGCCGGGCTGAGCGCCGAGCAACTCGGCGAACGGCTCGACCGCGCGCAGATCGCCAACGCCCGCGTGAACTCGATGGACGAAGTCTGGGCGCATCCGCAGCTGCATGCCCGCGGACGCTGGCGAGAGGTCGATTCGCCCGTCGGAGCCATTCCAGCGCTGTTGCCCCCATGGGAAGAGCCCGGCGCCGACGCGCGGATGGCCCCGATTCCGGCACTTGGCCAGCACACCGATTCGATCCTCGCCGAACTCGGCTACGATGCGCCCGCGGTGCGCGCGCTGCACGACGACGGCGTCGTCTGAGTCGCCGACACCGCCGCTGCGGCCGACACCGGGAGCCCCCAATGCCTGCAACCGCCGTCGACTCGTCGCTCCTGGGAAACCTGTTCAGCACCGACGCGATGCGCGAAGTCTGGTCGGACCGCAGTCGCACGCGTCGTTACCTCGATTTCGAGCGCGCGCTCGCCGTCGCGCAGGGACGCGCGGGCGTGATTCCGGGCGCCGCCGCTGCCGAGATCGCGCGCCGCTGCGAGGTCGACCTGATCGACTTCGATCGACTGCGCGAGCAGACCGAACGCGTTGGTTTCCCGGTAGTGGGTCTGGTCTCGCAGCTCGCGGCACTGTGCGACGACGGGCTGGGCCAGTACTGCCACTGGGGCGCGACCACGCAGGACGTCACCGACACGGCGAGCGTGCTCCAGATCCGCGACGCACTCGAACTGGTTGCCGCCGACCTCGCGGCGCTGTCGGCGACGCTCGCGGCGATCTCGCTTCGCCACCGCGACACCCCGATGATCGGGCGCACCAACATGCAGCAGGCAATCCCGATCACGTTCGGCTTCAAGACGGCGACGATCCTCGCCGCGATCGAACGCCACCGCGAGCGACTCGAGCAACTGCGCCCGCGCGTGCTGGTGTGCGAGTTCGCCGGCGCCTGCGGAACGCTCGCGTCTATCGAAGGCGACGCACTCGGCGTGCAGGCCGATCTCGCCGCCGAACTCGGGCTCGCGGTGCCCGACATCGGCTGGCATTCGGCACGCGACGCGATCGCCGAAGTCGGCACCTTCCTCGCGCTCGTCGGCGGTACGCTCGGGAAGATCGCGACCGACGTGCGGATGATGATGCAGACCGAAGTCGCCGAGGTCGCCGAGCCCTTCGCCACCGGGCGCGGATCGAGCAGCACGATGCCGCACAAGCGCAATCCGGTCTCGTGCGCGTTCATCCACTCCTCGGTATCGATGGTGCGCCACCACGCCGCCGCTCTGGTCGAGGCGATGGTGGGCGAGCACGAACGTTCGACCGGCCCGTGGGAGATCGAGTGGATCGCGCTTCCCGAAGCGTTCTGCCTGCTCTCCGGGGCGCTGCGCCACGCGCGCCTCGTGCTCGAGGGCCTCGAGGTCGACGAAGGCCGCATGCGCGCCAACATCGACATCACGCAGGGCCTCGTGATGGCGGAGGCGGTGATGATGGGACTCGCCCCGCACGTCGGGCGCGAAGTCGCACACGACCTCGTCTACGCGCTGTGCCGCGAGGCGATCGAATCGGGGCAGCCGCTGATCGATCGGCTGGTCGCCGACCCGCAGGTGCGCGGGCATCTCGACCGCCCGGCGCTGGAGCGGCTTCTCGATCCGGCGAACTATCTCGGACATGCCGGCGCGATGGTCGACCGGCTCCTGTCGCATGTCGAACGGAAACACAGATGAACGTATCCACCGGCGAATCTACCAGCGGCTCGGCGCGCGGACGCGCGCGTGTCGTCTTCTTGCTGTTGCTGGTCTACCTCGCGCTCGCGACTGCGCCACTCGTGCTGGCGTGGCGCGAAGGCCTGCCGTCGCGCCCGTTCATCGACGACTTCTCGTCGGGCGTCGCGCTGATCGCCTTCGCGATGCTGCTGGCCGAGTTCGCCTCGTCGGGACGACTGCGAACCGTTTCGATCGGGCTGGGGATCGATCTGGTGATGCGCATGCACCAGCTGCTCGCGAGGACCCTGCTCGCGATCGTTCTGCTGCACCCGTTCTTGTACTCGCTGCCGTATCTGCCGGGCAATCCGCTCGATCCGACGCGCGCGACCTGGCTGTCGCTCACCGCCGAAGCGACGGTCTCGGGACTCGTAGCGTGGGTGCTGCTCGTGATGCTCGTGTTCTTCGCGATCTTCCGCGATCAGTTGCGCTGGCGCTACGAGACCTGGCGCCTGGGGCACGGGTTCGGCGCCGCGCTGATCGCGGCGGCCGGAACGCACCATACGTTGCACGCCGGGCGCTACAGCGCGTCGCCCGTGATGACCGCGTTCTGGATCTCGGCGCTGGCCCTCGCGCTGCTCGCGCTGGCCTACATCTACCTGTTCAAACCGCTGCTGCAGACCTTGCGCCCGTACCGGGTCAGCGCGGTGCGCAAGCTCGCCGCCAGGATCTGGGAACTTCGAATCGCGGCCGTCGGGCACGACGGGCTGCGCTTTCGAGCCGGGCAATTCGTTTGGCTGAAACTCGGGCGCGCGCTGTTCAGGATCACCGAGCATCCGTTCTCGATCGCGTGCGGCCCGACGAAAGGCGGCGAACTGCGCTTCCTGATCAAGGAGAGCGGCGACTTCACGTCGACGATCGGCGCGCTGCGCGAAGGCACGCGCGCCTACCTCGACGGACCGCACGGCAACTTCACGCTGCGAGGGCGCGCCGGCGAATCGCTGGTTCTGATCGCCGGCGGAATCGGTGTCGCACCGATCCTCGGCCTGCTCGACGAACTGCGCGACGACGCCGATCCGCGACCGGTGACGCTGATCTACGGCAACCGGATCGAAGAGCAGATCCTGCCGATCGAAGCGCTCGCGGCGCTCGAGCCCGGCCATCAGGTGCGCATCGAGCACGTCTTGTCCGAACCGCCGCAAGGCTGGCCGGGCCCGGTCGGAGTGCTCGATCGCCAGGTGCTGGGAAATCTGCTGCCCGCGGCCGAGCGCCCGCGGATGCTCTGCTTCGTTTGCGGCCCGGCTCCGATGATCGACGCAGTGGAGAAGGCGCTGGGCGAGCTCGGCATCGCGCTCGAGCGGATCGTGTCGGAGAAGTTCCAGTACGAGTTGAGCGAGCCGACCGAACGCGGGCGCAAGGTGCGCAACGCCTGGCTCGCGCTCAGCGCGTTGCTGCTCGCGGTGGCCGCCGCGTTCGGGCTGCGCTGACGCGCGCCGCGATCGGGGGGGGGGGGGGGGGCGCGGTCGCGCCGCGCGCTCGCGGCCCTCGACCGCGAGCGCTTCGGCGCTCACGCGGCGAGGTTGTCCGCCACCAACTCGAGCAGGCTCTCGGGCGATCTGTTCCACCCCGCGTGCCTGGCTCCCATCTCGAACGTGATCCGGCACTGGCCGCAGCTCGTCACGAAGTGCTTCGCTCCGGTGGCCTCGACCTGCTCGCGTTTCATCTCGAACACCTTGTGGCGCAGCGGCGTCGCGCGCTGGTTCGACACCACCCCGCCGCCGCCGCCGCAGCAGTAGCCTGTGACGCCGTGGTCCTTCAGTTCGCGCAACTCGAACCCGAGAGCGGCGAGCACCCTGCGCGCTGCCGATTCGAGACCGCCGCGGCGCACGATCTGGCAGGGGTCGTGAAAGGTCGCCGACTCGCCGATTCGATTGACACGGATCTTCCCCGACGCGATCGACTCGTCCAGGAACTCGGTCATGTGAATGATCCGCACCGGGAGCGCCTCGCCGTACCACTTCGCAGCCTCCCAGCGCGCCGCACCGTAGGCGTGGCCGCATTCCGGGAGAAGCACCGTCTTCGCGCCGATGCGCACCGCGGTATCGACCAGGGCACGGGTGAGCCTCTCCTGCAACTCCAGGTCGCCATTGTTGAAACCGATGTTGGACGCGTCGAAGCCCGCGCTGTGCATCGTCCAGCGCGCGCCGCTGCGATTGAGGATCTTCGCCGCGGCGGCGAGCGACCTCGTGTGCTCGCCGAGTTCGGCCGGCGCCGCGGTGACGAGAACGTCGGCGCTGTCCAGGTCGCACGGGATCTCGACGCCGTGTTCGGCCGCGACCTCGGCGAGGATGTCGGGCAGGTCCTCACCCGGCGTGGCGGTGCTTCCCCATTGTCGCGCGGTGCGATCCATCAGCGCGAGGCGATCAGGCAGCAACCCGGCCTTGAACATGCCGTGACGCGCCTCCTTCACGAGTTCGGCGATGTCGATTCCCATCGGACAGGCGAGCGTGCAACGCCCGCACATGTTGCAAGAGTCGTAGAGCAATTCCTGCCAGTGCTCGAGGTCGGCGATCGAAGGCTTCTTCACCAATCCAAGCGCGCGCACGAGCGGCGCGAACGGACTCACTTCGCGCAGGTAGGCGCGACGGAAGGGGTCGAGCTTGAGCACCGGAGTGTATTTCGCGTCGCCGGTGCTCACGTGGAAGTGACAGGCCTCGGCACAAAGGCCGCAGCGCACGCACGACTCGATGTGCAACGCCGCCGTCACGCCGAACGCCGAGACGAAACCGGCCATCGCGGCCTCGACGCGGGTCGGGTCGTCCTGCTCGCCCTGACGATCGAATGCGGGAGCCGCGGTGCTCATGACTTCACCCCACGATGGCTGAAGCGCACGCCCGTTGCCGCGCGCGAGAAAGCGAACAGGAATGCGTGCATCAGTTTTCCGAACGGGAACCAGATCAGCAACAGCTCGAGACTGATCAGATGGATCGCGAGCGGCGCACGGTACAGCACTTCCGGTTGCGCCAGAAGCGAACTCGAGGGTTCGGCCATCACCGCCATGCCGGTGAGCAACGGAAGAAAGGTCAGGGTCCAGCTGATCGTATCGTCGGCGTTCGAGATGCGCTTGAGCACCGCGTCGTTCAGGCGAAACCACAGCGCGATCAGCAGCGAAACCATCGTCGCGCCCGCCGCGAGGTACATCACCCCGTCCGGCAGCGCGGGCCACGAAAGGCCGGTGATGCGGCGAATGAACATGATGTGCGGGGCGTAGGCGAAGAACACCAGCGCGAGCCCGATGTGAAAGACGTAGCCGTTGATGGTCGTGACGATCGCCGCCTGACCGAACTCGCTTCGCGGCCACATCCCGCGAACGATCGCGCCGATCGCACCCGAGGTTTTCGACGGCGCCCCCTCGCGCGGCGCAGACAGGTCGGGCATGCGTGGCCTGCGAAAGATCACGGCCAGCCGCCAGAGCGTTCCGAAGACGAAGATCGCGATGGAAACCGCCAGCGCCGGGCCGCGGGCGAAGTCGAGCAGATCCATGTTTCGAGCCTCCTTGGCGATTCTCGGGCCGGGCAGCCGAAGCGGCGAACGACACTCGACAAGTGCGCCGCCCGGCGCCCGACGGCTCGACCGATTCTACTCGCGGCAGAGGATGTGGACGGTGCAGGCCTGCGCGTCGCTGCCCCCGCCCCGGGGGCAGCCTCTCAGGCGATCAGAACGTCACGACCGAGCGGATCGACTTGCCCTCGTGCATCAGATCGAAGGCCTCGTTGATCTTCTCGAGCGGCATGACGTGTGTGATCAGGTCGTCGATGTTGATCTTGCCGTCCATGTACCAGTCGACGATCTTCGGGACGTCGGTCCGTCCACGCGCACCGCCAAAGGCCGAGCCCTGCCAGACGCGTCCGGTCACCAGCTGGAACGGGCGCGTGCTGATCTCCTGGCCCGCGCCGGCCACGCCGATGATCGTGCTCACGCCCCAGCCCTTGTGGCAGCACTCGAGCGCCTGGCGCATCAGCTTGACGTTGCCGACGCACTCGAAGGTGTAGTCGGCGCCGCCCTTGGTCAGGCCGACCAGGTAGGCGACGAGATCGCCCTCGACCTCCTTCGGATTGACGAAGTGCGTCATCCCGAACTTCTTCGCCAGCGTTTCGCGGCCCGGATTGATGTCGACACCGATGATCATCTCGGCGCCGACCATGCGCGCGCCCTGGATCACGTTCAGGCCGATGCCTCCGAGGCCGAACACGACCACGCGGCTGCCCGGCTTCACCTTGGCCGTGTAGATGACCGCGCCGATGCCGGTCGTGACGCCGCAACCGATATAGCACACCTTGTCGAACGGCGCGTCCTCGCGGATCTTCGCCACCGAGATCTCGGGCATCACCGAGAAGTTGGCGAAGGTCGACGTTCCCATGTAGTGAAAGATCGGCTTGCCACCGATGCTCAGGCGGCTCGTGCCGTCGGGCATCAGGCCCTGCCCCTGCGTGGTACGGATCGCCTGGCACAGGTTGGTTCTCTGCGACAGGCAATACTCGCACTGCCGGCACTCGGGCGTGTACAGCGGAATCACGTGATCGCCCGGCTTGACGCTCGTCACGCCGCTGCCCACTTCGACGACGACACCGGCGCCCTCGTGCCCGAGAATCGCGGGGAACAAGCCCTCCGGATCGTCGCCCGAGAGCGTGAACGCGTCGGTGTGGCAGATGCCGGTCGCCTTGATCTCGACCATCACCTCGCCGGCGCGCGGGCCCTGGAGTTGAACTGTTTCTATCGTCAGGGGGGCTCCCGCCTTGTAGGCGACGGCTGCGCGTATGTCCATGGTCTCTCCAGAGTGGTCGGTTGATTATCCCGCAACACGGCGCGGGTCGGATGAATTCAGCCCGGACCCCGGCGGGGGTTTCGTCGACATCGCAGCGGACTCTGCTGCTGGCTCGCCGCGCCCGAATGCGCGCGCCGCGTTGAGCACGACGAGAAGGCTGCTCGCCGACATCGCCAGCGCGGCGAACAACGGATTGAGAAGACCGCTGGTCGCCAGCGGAATCGCCACCGCGTTGTACGACAGCGCCCAGCCGAGATTCTGCCGGATCCTGCGCCGCGCCTCCACTACCAGCTCGAAGGCCCCGAAAACGCGCTCGAGGCGCCCGCCGACGATGACGATGTCTGCCGCCTCGGCCGCGAGCGAGGTCGGCGCGCCGAACGCGATGCCGAGGTCGGCTTCGGACAGAGCGGGAGCATCGTTGCTGCCGTCGCCGATCATCGCGACCCTTCCGCGCGACTTCAGCCGCCGGATGACCTGCGCCTTGGCCTCGGGCGGCACCCCCGCGTGGACCTCGTCGACCCTGGTGCCGTAGATGCCCGGATGCTCGGCGCCGGTGAGCAGCACCACGTGGCTCATCGTGCGCAGGCGCTCGACGACACTCTCCCACTCGGGCCGGGCGCGGTCGCCGGTGACGATCGCGCCGTGTGCGGCGCCGTCCCACCCCACGTACGAGACCACGGTTTCCCCGGGTGTGTGCCCGGCGAGCTGCGCGACGAGCGCTCCGGGAACCTCCCAATCGATGGCTGCGAACATCGCGCGGCTACCCACCGCGACACGTCGCTCGCCGACGCTCGCGAGTGCGCCCTGTCCGGGGCGGATCTCGACGTCGCGCGCGGTCCGGCGCACATCGAGCTGCGCGATCGCCCGGGCGATCGGGTGAGACGAGAGCCGCTCGACCGCCGCCGCGCGAGCGACCAGTTCGGGCGAGCCGACGACCTCGAGCACCTTCATGTCGGCACTCGAGAGCGTTCCGGTCTTGTCGATCGCGACGATGTCGATCTGCGGCGCTCGCTCGAAGAGGTCGGCGCTCGTGACGATGATGCCGCGACGCAGCCCCGATCCGATCGCCGCGGCGGTCGTCAGCGGAATCGCAACGCCGAAGGTGCAGGGGCAGGAGACGATCAGCGTTGCCAGACTCGCAAGCAGCGCCTTGTCCGGCGGCGCGCCGCCGATGTGGAACGCGAATCCGACCAGCGCGGCGAGCACGAGCACCGCGGGCACGAACACCCGTGCGAGGCGATCGACGCGCCCCTGGATACCGGAAGCCGAACTCTGCGTATTCCACAGGATGTGCGCCAGGTTCAGCATCCGGCTTTCCACGGGCGCACCCGCCGCGACCTCGAGATCACCCTCGAGCAGTACGCTTCCGCCGAGCACCTTCTCGCCCGGCGCGCGCGACGCCGGAAACGGCTCGCCGGTCATGAACGACTCGTCGACCGCGCCCACCCCGGCGACGATCGTGCCGTCGACCGGAATCGTGTCGCCGGCGCGAACGAAGACGTGCTCGTTCGGGGCGAGTTGCTCGATCGGACAGTTCAGGTACCCGCCGTCGCGGCGCACGCACGCACTCGGCGCCCAGGCGCGCATGATCTCGTTCAGATCGCGCGTCGCGCGCACTCTCGCGCCGCGCTCCAGGAAGCGTCCGATCGTGACCACGGCGACCAGCGATCCGGCCACTTCGAAGTACAGATCGAGCGGGTCGAACATCAGCTGGACCGTGCTGTAGCCGTAGGCAGCGAGCACCGACAACGCGACCAGGCTGTCCATGTTCAGCATCCCCACCCGGATGCCGGTCCAGGCGCCGCGCAGGATCGGCCACCCGACGTAGAAGACCAGAATCGTCGTGAGCATGAACAGGGCGACGGGCGTCACGTCGAACGCGACCCAGCGGATCGCTTCGTAGTCGGCCGGGACCGCGAAGCCGGCATGGATCGGGTAGATGAACAGGAAGGCGAACATCATCACGGCCGACGCCAGGAAGCCGCCGGTCAGCAGCCGCAGCAGGTCCTGGCGCTCGTCGTACTCCTCGGGGGCTTCGCCGCGCAGCCGCGCGCGGTATCCGGATCGACTGAGGATCGCCGGCAGCTCGGATTCGGCGATCAGTTCGGGGTCGTAGACGATCCGCGCGGTCGAAGTCGCGTAGCTCGACGCAGCGCCGAGCACCCCGCGCGCTTTGCGCGCGAGCCGCTCGATCAGGTACTCGCACGACGCGCAGTGCATTCCGTCGACCCACAGGAATGCCTCGCTGCCTTGCGCTTCGGGGAGCGACGCGCGCTCGGCCTGCGGCGCGGTGGCGTCCTCGCCGAGGCAGCGGAACACCTCGCGGCAACCGTGGCAGCAGAAGTCGTGTCCGTCGTCGCGCAACCGCGGGTCCGGGGCGGGCAGACCACAGAGCTTGCAGCGCGTCGCGATCAAGGTGCCGTCCATCCGCGCGTCGGAGCCGCGCGCGCGCTCCCGCCGCGAAGGACTGCGAGCAAGACCCGGTTCAGCCGAGCGCCCGCACTACGCGGGCGCTCGGTCGCCTTCCAGGTCAGGCCGTCGCAACCCGCGTGCCGAGCGTCGAAGTCGTCTCGCGGGACTTCAGCAGATTGTAGACGTAGACGACGAAGGCAGCGCCGAGGATCAGGCCGAACACCAGGATCAGGTTGCCGTAGAGCATCCACCCTTCCTGGTTCCAGTCAGCGAAGCGCCGCGGCATGCCGGCCGCGCCCCCGGCCAGCATCACCAGTGCCGACCCGACACCACCGATCGCGAACAGGCGGTTGAACCAGGTCCCGAGCACCGGATCGAGGTTTCGGCCTGTGATCACCGGGTAGTGGTGATAGAGGACGCCCATCCACATGATCGACATCGCGACGATCACGGTCATCGTGTGACCACTCTGCCACATCGTGCCGTGGAGCTGGTACGACCACGCGATATTGGAGGTCACGACCGCGCTGGCGCCGTCGAGGATGTAGAGCAGCCACCCCAGCAGCACCGCGATGATGCCGGGCTGCGGGCGCAACCCGTGCTGCCAGATCGTCGCCAGCACGGTGAACATGCCGAGTGCCGCGCCGATCCCGGTCCCCCAACTCATGATGTTGCCCCAGTACGACAGACTCGCCGGCTGGTTCGGGTACAGCGTGATGAAGTGATGCAGGAACGAGGTGATCGAGGTGAGCAACAGGATCCACAGCGCGGTATTGGCGAGCCGGTTGCTGAAGAGCTTTCGCGAGCCGTCGGCCAGGTAAAGCGGCAGCGTCGCGTACATCGCGCTCATCACCATCAGCGCCATCGCCTCCATCAGGTTGTGCGCGAAGATGAAGAACGCGTACTGGAACACCACCGGCTCGGCCGCCCACGCCGCCATCGACATCGGAATGACGCCGTAGAGCGCCGCGAGCAGCGTCGTGCCCACCGTCACCAGCGGCAACCCGGCGATCAGAAGCGTCAGCGCCGACAGCGTCATCCCGAGCATGCCCGGGTCGTTGAGCGAACGCGCCGACAGCACGAGATCGTCGCGCTTCTTGCCGAAGAACAGCATCTTCAGCACCAGAAGCGGGTAGAACAGGATCATGCAAGCGAGCACGAGGTAGATCCCGGTGAAACCGAGGATCACCGAGTTCATGCTCCACACGCCCATCTGCGCGCCGACCAGCGGCAGCGGGTACATCACGACGAGGCTGACCTTGAGTCCCATCAGCACCGCGATGGTGAGCAGCGCCGCGCCCAGGTTCATCGTGATGAACGCCATCGCGGGCAGCCAGCCGGTGATCGGCTTGCCCACGCAGCCGCCCGACCTGTGCAGTCCGACGCCGGCCATCAGCTGGAACGAGAACGGGAACGCAAGCGCCGCGCCGTGCAGGGTGAGCGTGGTGTAGAACCAGTCGGTGTTCAGGTCGAAAATCTGCGTGGCCGGCATCACCAGCCCGAGCAGTCCGGCCACCACCAGCCAGATGAACGAGGCCATGATCATCAGCGCCGGCCAGGCGTTGATCTCCTCGAGCCCGGTGCTCTTGTCGACGGTGAACATCTTGCCGAAGAACGGCGTGTTCTGAATGATTGCGGTTGCGATAGTCATGTCGTAGTCACCTCCGGATCGAGTGCGATCAATTGTTGTTGACGACGAGCAACTCGTCTTGCATCGCGTGGTGGGCGATGCCGCAATACTCTAGACACCTGACCTTGTACTTGCCGGGCTCCTTGAACGTGTGTACGAGCGTCGTCGGATTGGTCAGTCCGGGCATCAGCATCATCGTGAACAGCATCCGGCCTTCCGGGTGATAGACGGCGAAGCCGTGCATCGTGTCGCTGCTCTTGCCGGAGAAGCGCACCGTGCTGCCGGCCTTGATCTGGCGGTTCGAGATGTCGAAGGCCCAGGACGTCGCGGTGAGGTTGATCTCCTGCAGCGTCTGGCCGGTCGTCGCGGCGTGCGCGGCGGCGATCGTCGGCATGAACTTCAGGCTCGCGAGGTTGACGACCACGAAGATCACGAACACCGTCGCCAACCAGACACCTTCGATCCGCGACAGCTTCTTGGCTGGGGTGTTGCTCGGACCGGTGTCGACGACGCTCTTGCGATGGATGACGTAGTAGAACATCGCGGCGAACGGAGTCAGCATGAACAGCGTCATCCAGAACGCTCCCCAGCCAGTGAACAGGAAATCCAGCATGTCGACTGCCTCCTTGTATGTTTTTCGGGTCGCTTCTTGAGCGCTCGGACGAGGATGTTGCCGACGACTGGTCGGGTCAAGCGCGATGTCGAGCGCGACCTTGATCTGAATCAGAGCAATGCCCCTAAAATGGGTAGCAGGCGATGCTCACCCGCCAGGGTGACGCGCTCGCTCAGGTCCGCAGCAATGCAACACCCGAATCGGGCGACAAAGACTTTCGCGATCGACGCTCTGGAGAATTGGCATAGATTGGAGAACTGGCATAGATGAGTAAGCAAGCGTTGGACGGATTGCGCGTCCTGGACCTCTCTCGCATCCTGGCCGGACCTGCCGCTGCACAGATTCTGGGCGATTTCGGGGCCGAAGTGATCAAGGTCGAGCGCCCTGGAAAGGGCGACGATGCGCGCCGTCTTGGCGGTGCCGTCCTGCGCACGCCGGGCGGATCCCCCACCGACTTCGCTCCAATGCACGTCTGCGCAAACCGCAACAAGAAGTCGATCTGCATCGATTTCACTAAACCCGACGGCGCCGACCTGCTGCGCCGGCTCGCCAGTCGGGCCGACGTTCTGATCGAGAACTTCAAGGTTGGAGATCTGCAGCGCTACGGCATGGACTACCCCAGCATCGCCTCGCTCAATCCGCGCCTCGTGTACTGCTCGATCACTGGTTTCGGCCAGACCGGCCCTTACGCCCCACGCGCTGGCTTCGATTCAGTCTTTCAGGCAATGAGCGGGTTGATGAGTACTACCGGATTCCCCGACGACGCACACAACGGCGGGCCGATGCGCGTTGGCGTGCCGGTCACCGACTTCGTTGGCGGCCTGTACGCGGTCTCGGCGATCATGATTGCGCTGCATCATCGCGACCAGAATTCTGGTCGCGGACAGCATATCGATCTGTCCCTGCTGGACGCTGCCATCTCGGCCAATACGATCGCGATCGCGGAGCACTTCGCCACCGGCGAGCGATTCCGGCGCTGCGGCAACGAGCAGGCGGCCGTCGTTCCGTCACAGGCGCTGAAATGTGTCGACGGCGGGATCGTCATTTCTGCGCCGACCGACGAGATGTTCTCCCGTCTGTGCCGCGCGCTCGATTGCACCGAACTCGGGGCCGATCTGCGCTTTGCCAAAGGCGATGAACGCAGGCGCAACCGAGTGTTGCTCACCACGCGACTGGCCGGGATCGTCGCCAAACGAAAGCGCGACGAACTACTGATCACACTCGAAGCTCACGGCGTACCGGCCGGGCCGGTCTACGAGATCGACGAGGTCCTGGCCGACCCTCAGGTCCGCCATCGCGAGGTCGAAATCACGGTTCCACATCCACAACTCGGGAGCATTCGGCTCGGGACCAACCCGATTCGACTGTCCGATACGCCGGTCGAATCCTATGCGGCTCCGCCGATGCTCGGCGAGCACACCGAAGAGGTGTTGTCCACGGTGCTCGGCCTGTCCGGCGAAGAGATCGCACGACTGCGACGCGAGAACGTCGTCCAGGGGACTGACCACCTCCGAACGCAACGTGCCACCGAGGACGCGGGAGCATTCGATGAATGACTTCAAGGCCTACCGCTTGTTCGAGGCTACGAACGGCGCGCCCCCAACGGGGCGCATCGACACCGTCTCGATCGACGAGCTCAGCCCCGGCGATGTTGTCGTGCGCGTCGCCTACTGCGCGCTCAACTACAAGGCCGCTCTGGCGAACGCCGGGATGCACCGCCTGATCCGCTCGTACCCCAGGATCGGTGGCGCCGAAATCGTCGGCTTCGTCGAGTCGTCCGACGACCCACGATTCAAGCCAGGCGATCTGGTGCAGAACACCGGGCATACGGTCGGCGTCGACCACGACGGCGGCTTCGCGCAGTACGCGCGACTGCGCTCGGAGTGGTTGCTGCGCCTCGATTCCGGGGTCGACCCATTCGAAGCCGCGGCGATCGGTGGCAATGGACTGTGCGCAGCGATGGCAATTCGGCGCATGGAGCAGAACGGACTCGAACCGTCGTCGGGCCCGGTCATTGTCACGGGGGCGACAGGCGGGGTTTCCACCCTCGCGATCGAGATGCTGTCACGCCTTGGCTATCGGGTCTGCGCGTTCACCGGGAAGCCCGAGGCGGCCGAGCGACTGCGCGGGATCGGCGCCGAGAACATTATCGACGCTCGCTCTCTCGAAATGGGCCAGCGCCCGTTGGAGACCGGACGCTGGGCCGGCGCGATCGATTCGGTCGGTGGCGAGACGCTCGCCTGGTTGACGCGGACAATGCGACCAGGCGGAACGATCGCCAGCATCGGCAACGTCGGGGGAGCACGGCTCGACACGACAGTCATGCCCTTTATCCTTCGCGGGGTGACGCTGATCGGAATCGCCGCCTATCCGCCCGCGTTGCGCGAGCTGTTGTGGCAACGCATCTGGCAGGAAATGCGACCGAGGCACTTACGCGAATACACCCGGGTGATCGGGATGGATGAGTTGCCCGACAATCTCGCCGCGATGCTCGCGCGTCGGACCAGCGGCCGGACTCTGTTGAAACCTGATCTAGCGGTGCGCACGCGTTCAGCTCAGTGAAAGCCGGTGTTTGTGAGATCTGAACCCCGGCAGGGGCCTCTGCACGTTACGATGCATTGGTAGATCCGATGGCGAACGCTGCAGTCCTTGCGGCAGTTCCGACAAAGCTCGAAGGACGCACTGATGCCGAGCGAGACAAGCGAATCAGCGAAGACGCTCTCGACACGCGAGTTGGCTCGGTTCGTCGTGAACCTGCGGCGCGAGCGGATTCCCAACGACCAATTCGCGTATGCGGGCACGAGTTTGCTCGACTGGCTGGGATGCTGTCTGGCCGGCGTGCACGAGCCTCCCGTGCAGGCACTCGAAGCAGTGATCGCACCAATGGGTGGCGCGCCGCAATCCACGATTGTCGGGCGCGGTCGACGAAGCTCGACGCTCAATGCTGCTCTACTCAATGGCGCTGCCGGCAACATCCTCGATCTCGACGACGTGCATCCGGGGCTCATCGGGCATCCGAGCGCGGTGCTCGCTCCTGCCGCGTTGGCACTGGGCGAATGGCTCGGCCGCAACGGAAGCGATGTCGGGACAGCCTACGTCGCGGGCTACGAGGTCATGGTGCGACTGGGGCTAGGCGTCGAACCGCAGCTCTACGAACACGGCTGGCACGCCACTGGGGTGCTGGGCGTATTCGGCGCCTGCGCGTGTGCCGCAAAGATGCTCGAGTTGACCGAAATCGAACTCGAATCTGCGATGGCCATAGCTGCCAGCCAGGCGGCTGGACTGCGCAGCCTGACCGGAACGCCTTCGCGATGCATTCACCAGGGCAAGGCCGCGATGGGCGGAATTCTCGCCAGCCTTTGGGCGCAGGCCGGCGTGCAAAGCTGCCGCGACGTCGTCGGTGATCGTCACGGCCTGCGTGTATTCGGAGGTGTAGTTCGAACCGATCCGATGCTCGAGGGCCTGGGTGAAAAGCTCCTGATCGATCAGACCTGCTACAAACGCCACGCCGCCTCGGGCAGCGTGCACGCCGCTGTCGACGCAGCGATCACGCTGCGCGAAACGGGCAATTTCGCGATCGCCGACATCGAGAGGATCGAGGTGAGGACCCATCCCCTTGCTTTCGAGCTTTCCGGGCGACGCGCCGACCCGGGGTCAACGTTCGAAGCCAAGCAGAGCTTGCATTTCTCGGTCGCCCTCGCCTTCAAGGAGGGGCGGTGCGATATGGATCTGTATACGGATGCGATGCTTGGCGATGTGCAGATTCGACGCCTGCGCGAGTGCATCTCGGTGGTTGCGGACGCGACGATGGAATACGACCAGGCGATGCCGTCCGACGTGAGCGTCACGACCCGCGACGGGCGCCGGCTTTCGTTGCGCGTCGATACGCCGAGGGGTCGGCCAGGAAATCCGATGAGTCGAGGCGAGATCATCGCGAAGTTCGGTTCCCTGTCTGCGCGTTCGATAGACGCGCGAGCTCGGGACGAAGTCATCGATTCGCTGGCGACGCTCGACGATTCCGATGTGCGTACGCTGATGGGGCTGGTCCGCGAACCGCGGGGTTCAACGGCAAGCACGCATGCGGATGTACTTGCACAGGTCGATGGAAGCTGAGTGATGCATACGCTCGATGCCGGTTTTCGGTTCCCGACGTTCAAGGAGAAACTCGACCCGCGTCATTGCGCGCTCCTCATCGTTGACGTTCAGAACGAGTTCTGCGATCCAGCCGGTTTCTATGCCAACGTGCCCGAGTTCGCGCGCAGCAAGCTCGCGTCGATCAACGCCATGCGCGAGCCGCTGATCGCGTTGCTCGAAGCGGCTCGAGCGGCCGACTGTCTGAGGGTCTTCGTGCGCGGGATCTACGATCCGGTTTACCTCGCCGCTCCGTTCGCGGAGATCATGAACGCTCGCGGCGCGTTGGGTCGGGCGTGTCTCGAAGGCTCGTGGGGCGCAGACTACTGGGGACCGTTTCGCCCGAGACGCGACAGGCGAGAATTGGAGGTGATCAAGCACCGCAACAGTGCCTTTCACGGCACCGGTCTTGGCGACACACTGCGCGAACACGGCATCGAGACCGTGGTCGTGACCGGTGTCGCGACGAGCGGGTGCGTCGACTCGACCGCCCGTGCGGCGATGTTCGAGGATTTCTACTCGGTCGTGCCGACGGACACCACTGCGGACTATGTCGAGGAACGACACCGTGTCCACCTAGCGAAGCTCGCCAGTGGTTTCGCCACCGTAACAAACTCTGGGGACGTGCTCGATGCCTGGGCGCGATAGTACGAAACGGAGACTCGGATCGAAGGACCGGACAGCCCGTCGATAGACTTTTCACAACTTGTGGAGGATGACTGAAATGAACAAGAGACAATGGATCGGCGTATTTCTCGGCGCACTGGCGCTTTCACAACCGGCGATGGGGCAGGACAAGTACCCTTCGCGTCCGATCACGATCGTCGTTCCGTTTGCGGCAGGTGGCGGCGGCGATACCATAGTGCGGTTCATCGCCGATCAGGTGCAAAAGGCCAAAGGGGCTACCGTGATCGTGGAGAACAAGCCAGGTGGCGGCGCGACGATCGGCATGAGTTTCGTCGCGAGATCGGCTCCTGACGGCTACACGCTTGGCCTGGTCTCGACCAGCCCGTTCACCGTGACCCCCTACTTCCAGAAGATGCCCTTCGATCCGCTCAGGGACTTCACCTTCGTCAGCCAGTTCAGCGTCAACCCGGCTCCGGTCTACGTTGCGGCCAACTCGAACTTCAAGACCATCGAGGATGTGCTCGCCTTCGGCAAGGCGAATCCCGGCAAACTTCGCTGGGCGACCGCGGCTCCCCGCGGTACCAACCACATCGCGATGGAGGCGGCGCTTCGCAAGCACGACATACGCGCCACCTTCGTTCCGTTCGGCGGCGGTGCGGAGGTGATGACCGCACTGCTGGGCGGAAACATCGAGTTCGGCATCGGAACCGACTTCGGCCCGCCCTTCAAGAACGGGCAGATTCGCCTGCTGGCCGAGAGCGGTGCGACCAAGATCCCGGGACAGTCGCAAGTGAGGCTCTTCTCGGAACTCGGATTCCCGCTGGTCCTGCCGATCTTCCTTGGCCTCGGCGGACCGGCCGGACTGCCGACCGATGCCGTCAAGTTCTGGGAGGATGCGCTTCGCGACCTGACGAAGACTGCCGAGTTCAACCAGATGAACAGCCGCTACTTTGCAGCGACCGAGTTCCTCGACAGCAACTCGTTCGCCAAGCGCATCCATGATGCCAACGCGAGCACCGGTGTGGCGGTTCGGGAACTGGGAATGGTGAAGAACTGAGTACCGTATTGACTGCGCAGACCGCGCGCTGCCATGGCGGGCGCGTGCCGAGCGTGACTCGGCATCAGGGCTTCGCGGTGTGAGCCGCGCAAGTCTGCGGAAAGCCGCGGGCTCGGCGGTCTTCGCGTCGATCGGGGCATGGGCGGCCTGGGAAGCGCGCGCCTACGGGCTCTACGAGTTCGGTTCGCCCGCACCGGGGCTGTTCCCGTTCGTCTTCGCGATTCTGCTGCTGGCGATCGCACTGCTCTCACTGACGATCGACCTCGTCCACGCACGAAGCGCAGCGCCCGAGACGCCGGCACCGGACGAGGCCTGCGCGCAGGGCAGCTACCGGGTGTTCGGCTACCTCGGCGTCGGCATGGTATGCGCGATCGTGATGAACTGGATCGGCTTTTTTCCTGCGGCCTTGTTCGGTGTATTTCTGCTGGTGCGCGCAATCGAGCGGATGTCCTGGCGCGCGTCGTTTCTCACCGCACTGGGTTCCGCCGTGGCTGCGGATCTGCTGTTCGTGCGACTGCTCGCCGTTCCGCTACCCGCGATTGCGTTTTAGGGCGCGAAGTTGGAACTGCTCGATTCGCTTTCGTTCGGCTTCGCGACCGCGATGACGCCGAGCAACCTGTTGTTCTGTCTGGTCGG
Organism: uncultured beta proteobacterium; assembly: GCA_963696745.1. Taxonomy (GTDB): domain Bacteria; phylum Pseudomonadota; class Gammaproteobacteria; order Burkholderiales; family Burkholderiaceae_E; genus Quisquiliibacterium. Next base: position 108,157 of record CAVOLL010000008.1, on the reverse strand, counting down.
CGTCTTCGTCGGAACGGCTGTCGGCGTGCTTCCGGGTCTGGGCCCCACAGCGACGATCTCGCTGCTTCTGCCGGTGACGTTTCAGATGGACACCACCGGATCGATCATCATGCTCGCCGGTATCTACTACGGAGCGATGTATGGCGGGTCGATTACCTCGATCCTGATCAACATCCCTGGCGAGGCGGCTTCGATCGTTACCTGTATCGACGGTCATCAGATGGCCAAGAACGGGCGCGCCGGCGCGGCGCTCGGGATCAGCGCGTTCGGCTCGCTGATCGCCGGCATCGCCTCGGTCATCGGGATCGTCCTGATCGGCCCGCCGTTGGCGCAGGTGGCGCTCGAGTTCGGGTCTCCCGAGCGCTTCTCGCTCGTCGTGCTCGGGCTTCTGCTGGTCACCTTCATCGCGACGGCCTCGAAACTGCGCAGCCTGATGAGCGCGCTGGCGGGGCTGCTTCTGAGTACGGTCGGGCTCGACTTCGTTTCGGGGCAGGCGCGCTTCACTTACGACTTGCCGTACCTGCTCGACGGATTGAACATCGTCATTCTGGCCATGGGTTTGTTCGGAATCGGCGAGGTCTTGATCGACGCCGAAAGACGCTCCGTAGACGCGGAAGTACTCGAGGCGCCGCGCCGTACCCGCGAACTGCTGCCGACCCGCGACGAGTGGCGCCGTAGTGTGGGTCCGATCAGTCGCGGAACGGGGCTCGGGTTTGTGCTCGGACTGCTTCCAGGGGGCGGAGGATTGATCGCCCCGTTCGCGTCCTACCTGCTCGAGAAGAAGATCTCGCGAAACCCCGAGCGGTTCGGCAAAGGAGCGATCGAGGGCGTGGCCGGACCTGAGTCGGCGAACAACGCCGCCGTACAGGCCTCGTTCGTGCCACTGCTCAACCTCGGGATCCCGACGGGCGCCGTGATGGGTGTCGTTCTCGGAGCCTTGATGATCCACGGCGTCACGCCCGGACCACTGATGTACATCGAGAGGCCCGAGTTGTTCTGGGGCGTGATCGCCAGCATGGTGATCGGCAATCTGTTTCTGGTCATACTGAATGTGCCGTTGATCGGCATCTTCGTGCGACTACTGCGGATTCCCGCCGGCATCCTTTCGCCAATGATCGTGCTGATCTGCATCGTCGGGGCGTTCAGCATCAACAACAACATGACCGACGTTTATGCGATGTTCGCGTTCGGGCTCGCCGGATATCTGATGCGCAAGGCGTTGATCGAGCCTGCCCCGTTGATCGTTGCGTTCGTGCTCGGCACGATGTTCGAGTCGTCGCTGCACCAGTCGCTGGCGATCGGATACGGCAGCAGCCGCGTCTTCTTCGAGCGGCCGATCTCGGCATCGCTGCTCGCGGCCGCGGCCCTGGTCGTGCTCGTACCGTTGGCATTGGCTGCGCGCGCAAAGCTCAAGCACCGATAGCAGCGCTGCGGTCCTGCGCCCGGCACGGAATTTGCGATTGCGACAAGAGGCGGATACCGGTCTAGAATCTGCAGGATCCATGCATTACGATCTCACGGACCTGCGCCTTTTCCTCCATGTCGGCGAGATGCTCAACCTGAGCAGGGCTGCCGAGCGTAGCTTCCTGTCCGTTCCTTCGGCCAGCTTGCGCGTCAAGCGACTGGAGGAGACCTTTGGCACACCGTTGTTGATTCGCCACGCCAAGGGCATGGAGCTCACACAGGCGGGCGAGACGCTGTTCCTGCACGCCCGCGCCGTGCTGCAGCAGCTCGAGGTCATGCACGCCAGCCTTCGACCCTACGCGGAAGGCGTGAAGGGGCGGATCAGCCTTCAGGCCAACAGTACCGTCACCAACACCTTTCTCGCGGACGCGCTTTCGGCGTTTCTGATCGAAAACCCCGACATCGACATCGAGCTCGAGGAGCACCCTTCGCGCGAGGTGATCGCGGCGGTTTCCAGAGGTGCGGCAGATCTCGGTATCGTCGCCGTGAAGGTCGACGCCGAGGGGCTGGAAGTGTTGCCTCTATACGCCGACGAACTGATCGTGATCGCGCACGCGGACGACCCGATCACGCGCGACGAGCCACAGCGCCTGGCCGATATGCTCGAGAATCGCCGTTTCGTAGGGCTGAACCACTTCGACTCGGTCCAGGCTTTCCTGGACCGAGTCGCCCACGGGATGGGAAAGAGGGTCAATCGGCGCATCGAGGTCAGCAGCATCGACGCCGTATGCCGGATGGTAGAAGCCGGCACCGGAGTGGCGATCGTGCCGCGCCTTTGCGCGCAACGCTACGCGCGAAGCGAGAACCTGCGTTTCGTGCGCCTGCAGGACGATTGGGCGCGGCGCGAGATCAGCCTGGTCCATCCGAGCCACCGAACACTGCCCGCGTTCAGCCAGGCCCTGGTGCGACATCTGATCGACGTCGCGGCGCGGTTGAGCGATCGATCGCCTGGCCTCGCTGCCTCCGCCACGCCAGAGCGCGCTCAAACCGGCGTGAGCCATCCGCGTTCGTCGGGAATCAAGCCCCGCACCGTATCGAAGTAGCGTTTCTGAAGCGCTCGCGTTACCGCGCCGACCTTGCCATCGCCTACCGGCAAGCGATCGATGCTGATCACCGGCACGATTTCCTGACCGGTTCCGCAGAGAAACGCTTCATCGGCGAAATAGAGCTCGCTACGGTCGACGTCGCGCTGCACCACAGGCTCGCCGAAGGCTTCTTCGTACAACCTGAGCAGCGTGTCCCGGGTGATGCTCTCGAGGATATTGCTACCCAGGCCCGGCGTGATCAGGCGACCCTCGCGAACCATGAAGAAACACGCAATGGGCGCCTCGGAGACTTTGCCCGCAGCGGTGAGCATCAGCGCTCCGTCATAGCCGTCGGCTTTGGCCTGCACTGGGCGAGTCGCGCGTTGTGGTAGTTCGCCGTCGCCTTGATGCGCGGCGGGCCGGCGTCGTCCGACAGCCGCGACCACGAACGACCCCCAGGCTCATTCCGGTATCGGTGAACTTGCCGCGTTCGCGTGGGGAAGCGGCGGCCGGAACCCCACCGGCCCGGTCTGCGCCATCAGTCCGATCGCTTCCACGTAGAACAGCAAGCGGATGTAGACGTCGTCATCGGGCTCGTTCGCACGTATCAGGCGACTCAGGTTCCCGCGCATTTCGTCGAGATCGATGGTCCCGTCGAAGCGCATCACCTTCATGCCAATCTGCATTCGCCTGAGGTGCTCGGTCAGTCGAAAGATCGTGTATTCCTCAGTATTCGGGTTGCAGTACGCACGAAGGCCTTCGAAGACCGTCGTCGCATACGCCATTCCCAGGGAAAGCGGATGGACGCGGGCATCGGCGAAGGGAATCAGTTCGCCGTTTTGCATGATGACGCGAGGCTCCCACATCTCTATTCAGCCCTTCTCATCTCGTCGTTGATCGGCCACGGAACCGGTTGAAATCCCCGCGCGCTGCATCGCCTCGTCAAGCCACGCAGGTGAAAGCGATCCTGCACGAATCGCTTCGATGCGCCGGGTTTCCGCCGTCATCCTTCGAACCACGTCTGCGGCGACGTCGCGCGACCTCTCGATCGGTACCACCACGACCCCGTCATCGTCACCGACGACCAGGTCGCCCGGGCGCACGATCACGCCGGCGCAAGTCATCGGCAGTCTCAGCCAGGCCGGGCCGTTCTTGGCGCACTGCTGTGCGTAGGCACCGGCGGCGAAGACCGGAAAGTCCGACGCGCGAAGCTGCTCGATGTCGCGCACCACGCCGTCCAGAACGATTCCCGCCAAGCCCTTGCATCGAGCGGCGAGCGCCATGATCTCGCCGACCGGCGCGCCGAGGGCCGCTCCCTGCTGGTCGACCACGATCAGATCGCCCGGTTCGGCGTCGCGCAACGCCACGTGCATGCCAAGGTTGTCGGCCTGCGGCAGCATCAGCGTGTACGCCGGTCCGACCACCCGCATTCCCGAGCGCAGCGGCTTGACGCGGGCGTTGAATGCGTGCCCCGGACCAAGTGCATCGCTAAGCGTGGCGCTGGGGAAGTTCTGAAAAAGCGCAATCAGATCGCTCGCGGGCCGGCGATACGCGGGGCCGAAGTTCAGCATGCACTCACCCTCGCATCGCCTTGAGCTGCTGCCCGTAGCCCCCCGGATCGACCACCACGTCGATCAGGCTCGGGCCGCGGACTTCGAGTGCGGTACGCAAGGCGGAGACGTACTGCGTTTCGTCGGCGGCACTCAAACCGAGGCCTCCGAGTGCTCGCATCGTACCGGCGAAATCGTACTGCTCCCAACGCACGCCACGGGTCGCAAGCGCACGCGCCTGCTGCTTGATGTCGATCAGCGAGAGCGCGCTGTCGTTGAACACCACGACCACGACGTTTGCGTTCGTGTCTCGACCGCAGTGCACAACTCGCCAAGTGCCATCATCAGGCCGCCGTCTCCGGTAAAGCAGATCACCGGTTGCGAAGGATCCTCCAATGCAGCGGCGATCGCCGCCGGCAAGGCGAAGGCCATCGTCGCCAGCCCGTTCGAGATCAGAAGGTCGCCGGGGTTCGCACTCGGGAAGTACGCGGTCGCCGAGAACATGTGTGCGCCGGCGTCGACCGAGCAGCGCGCCGACACACCGCGCTCGGCGCACATAGCGGCTGCCAGTTGAACGACCCGATCCGGGGCGAGGCCTCGGTCGACCTTACGGTAGGCAAGGAGTTCGAGTGCGTTGGCGCGCAGGCTCGCGATCTCCGCCCGGTTCCACTCGCGCGGGCACCCGCGCAAGCGCTGCTCGAGCCAATCGATCATCGCGCCGAGCGGGCCGACGACAGCGGCTTCGGGCTCGACGTAGTGCACCGGATGCGCGGCCGCCGCGATCTCGACCGCGGGCTTCTCATAGGGCCAGGGCTGCAGGATCAGTTCGACCGGGTCGAGGCCGACCAGCACCATCAGGTCGGAGCGTGCGATGCACTCAGCCTCCTGCGACCCTCCGGTGAACAGCCCCACCAGTTGGGCGTCGGTTTCGGGAACCACGCCCTTCGCCTTGTAGGTGCACAACACCGGACACGCGAGCGCCGCCGCCAGCCGGCGCACCTCGGCGGCATGCCCGCGCGCCTCGAGACCGATCACCAGAACCGGGCGAAGTGCGCCGGCAATACGTTCGTACACCCGGGCAAGTCCGGCCTGTTCGTCGCGCAGTGTCGCAGACTCTCCAGCTGCAGCGCTGCGGGCCGCAGTGTCGACACCGACCTTCCGACGCGCGGCATCACGGGTGAGTTCCAGGTGGATCGGGCCGCATGGTGCTGTCCGCGCCAGCGCGATCAACCGTTCGATCTCGCTCGCCGCGTCCGGTCCATCCAGCCGGCTGTGTCCTTTGACCACAGGGGCAAGCATCGCCCGTTGATCGAATACCTGATGCGTAATGTAGCCGAGCTGGGACGGTGAAAATCCGTCGGTGAGCACCAGCACCGGCGCGCGGTCGAGCGACGCGTATGCAACGCCGTTCGCGCCGTTTGCCACACCCGGGCCTTTGGTCATCAGCGCAACGCCGAGCCGCGCGCCGGCTTCGGTCGACGCGCCCGCCATCATGACCGCGGCATTCTCGGTCTTTGTGAGCACGAAATCGATGCCCTGTGTCGCGGCGGCGTCGATCAGATCGAGCGACGAACCCCCGCCAGGCAGGCCGAAGATCCGCTTCACTCCGCTCGACGCGAGCGCTCGCGCAAGTGCCTGCGCGACGGTCAAGCTTTCGATCATCTACTGGCCTCTGGGTTCAACGACGAATGTAGGGATTTGCAACGGGCCCTCCGGTGTAGAACCACACGCTCTTTGTCTGCAGGTACTCGCGAATCGCGTCGATCCCGTTCTCGCGTCCCAGGCCCGAGTCCTTTACCCCGCCGAAGGGCGAGGTGTAGCTGGTCGAGCGATAGGTGTTGACCCACACGGTACCCGCCACCAAGCGGTTCGACATCGCGATCGCCCGGCGCAGGCTTTCCGTCCATACTCCAGCCGCGAGGCCGTAGTTGGTGCTGTTTGCGATCCGCACGGCTTCATCGTCGTCCTCGAACTTCATCACGGCGAGCACCGGCCCGAATACCTCCTCCTGCGCGATTCGCATTTCGGGGCGCACGTCGACGAAGATCGTGGGTTGAACGAAAAACCCCCCCGCCCCCGGCGGAGGATCGGCCGGCCCGCCGCCCATCACGCAGCGCGCGCCCTCTCTCTTCGCGATCTCGATGTAATCGATCACCTTCCGGTACTGCGCCTCGGTCGTGATCGGGCCGATCTGAGTCTGCGGCGACATCGGGTCGCCGATGCGCGCATCGCGCGCCATCGCAACCAGCCGTTCAACGAACTCGTCGTGAATCGATGCGTGCAAAAGCAATCGCGACCCGGCAATGCAGGTCTGCCCGCTTGCCGCGAAGATCCCGGAGATCGCCCCCGAGATGGCGTCGTCCATCCTCGCATCGGCGAACACGATATTGGCCGACTTTCCACCGAGTTCAAGCGTTACGTGCTTGAAACCCGCCGCCGCTGCCAGGTTTACCTGCCTCCCGCCAGTCTCGCCGCCGGTGAAAGCGACCTTGCGAACCAGCCTGTGCGAGACGAGAGACTCTCCCACCTCGGCGCCGTAGCCGGTGACAACGTTGACAAGACCCGGCGGTAGCCCTGCATCGCGCGTGAGCGCCGCGAACTCGAGCGTCGATGCTGAAGTGAATTCGGAAGGCTTGATCACCACCGCATTGCCCGCTGCCAACGCGGGCGCGACCTTCCACGCCATCAGCAGCAAAGGGGAGTTCCACGGCGTGATGCAGGCGGTCACGCCGATTGGCTCATAGCGCACCAGGTTGAGTACGTCGGGCTTGTCGATCGGTGGCACCGTGCCCTGCACCTTGTCCGCCAGCCCGCCGTAGTAGTGGAACCACTGCGCGAGATAGCGGCACTGGTTGCTCATCTCGGCAAGAAGCTTGCCGTTGTCGAGAACCTCGATCGTCGCCAGGCGCTCCGCGTGTTGCGTCACGGCATCGCCAAGCCGACGCAGCGCTTGCCCACGCTGCGTCGCGGTCATGCGCGACCATTCCCCCTCACGCATGGCACGTTCCGCCGCCGCAACGGCGCGCTCGACGTCCTCCGGGTTGCCGCGCGGAATGCGTGCCCAGGCTTGGCCCGTGTATGGGTTCAAGCTGTCGAACCACTGCCCAGAGCACGGGTCGGTCCACTCGCCGTCGATGAACAACTGGTAGGATTTCATCGACTCATTCCTGCGTCGATCGCTGGCGACATGTCGATCAGAAGATTGCGATATGCGTCGACCGTCACCACCGCACCGTCCGGCACCACCACGGTAGACTCGCGCTCCTCGATGATGGCCGGACCGGTCAGCCTTGCGCGCGGCGAAAGACTGTACCGATCGTAGATCGGCGTATCGACAAAATCGTGTCGTGCCGTGCAGTAGACAGCCCTGGAACCGGTGCGCGCGGGGTCGGGTAGCACCGCATCCGGGCGATTCGACTCGCTCGGGAGTGCGGGCGTGAGCTTCGGCGTCGGCCCGAACACGACCACGCGCCACGAAACGACTTCGGCAGGCGCATTTCTCTCGACACGACCATACAGATCCGCGTAGCGGCGCTCGAATGCAGCCTCGAGGTGCCGAGCGAGGTCCGCGGCGCGCTCACTCAGATCGCCCACCGGAACCTCGACCTCGTAGCCCTGACCGACGTAACGCATCGCGGCGCTGATCCGGGTCTGGCAGTCGGCGGCGCTCAGCCCTGCGTCGAGCAGCAGTTGCCGGCCCTTGCGCTCCATTTCCTGAACCAGGTCTGCGACGACGCCGGCGTCGAGTGCCTCCAGGGTCGAGACCGCCGCGTGCACGAGCTGGAACGACATCGGAGACGCGAGAAAACCGAATGCCGAAGCCACGCCCGCACCGATCGGAACGATGACACGACGCATGCCGAGTTTTCTTGCCACGTGGCAGGCGTGAACGGGCCCGGCTCCGCCGATCGGCACCATCGCGTAGGCAGAGGCCTTGAGGCCCTTCTCCAACGCATGGATGTTGGCCGCCTGCGCCATGTTCTCGTTCACCGTTTCGTGGATACCGAAGGCGGCTTCCGTGATCGACAAACCGAGCGGCCCCGCGATGCGCTCCTGCAACGCGGCCTGCGCCGCGGCACGGTCGAGTTTCATGTCGCCGCCGAGAAACGCGTTGGCGTCCAGATATCCGAGAATCAGGTCCGCATCGGTCACCGTCGGGTCGAGCCCGCCTTGCCCATAACAGGCCGGGCCAGGAACCGCGCTCGAGCTGTCGGGACCGACCTGGATCAGCCCCATCCGGTTGACGCGCGCGATGCTGCCGCCGCCCGATCCGATCTCGATCATGTCGACGGCCGGCACCTTCAGCGGGATGCCGCTGCCTTTGCGGAACCGTTGCAGGCGCGCGACCTCGAAATCGGTGGTTACGCTGGGCTCGCCGCCATCGATCAGGCAGGCTTTGGCGGTGGTGCCTCCCATGTCAAAACACAGCACATCGCGCGCACCGGCAAGACGGCCGATCAGCGAAGCCGCTTGCGCGCCGCCAGCCGGACCGGACTGCACGAGGCGGATCGGGAACTCGAGCGCGGTGCTGTAGTGCACGGTGCCGCCGTCGGACTGCATCAGGTACAGGTCGCGGTCGATCCCCAGGTGCTTGATGCCGTTGATCAGGCTCGAGATATACCTGCGAAACAGCGGCTGGACGTAGGCATTGCACACAGTCGTGGCGGTACGCTCGTACTCGCCGATCTCGGGCATGACTTCGCTGGAAATGCACACCGTTGCATGCGGGAGCCGCTCCTGCAGCGTCCTCTTTGCCAGCAGTTCGTGCTCGGCGGACATGAACGAATGCAGAAAACAAACGGCGACCGCCTCAACTCCACTGGTGGCGATCCGATTCGCGACCTCCTCGATCGCACGAGGCTCAAGTGGGTCGATCACCGCACCGTCGTACCCGATTCGTTCCTTTACCTCAAACCGCAGCGCGCGCGGCACCAACGGTTCGACCGGTGTGAGGAACAGATCGTAGATGTCGAAACGCCACTCGCGCGCGATCTGCAGCACGTCGCGAAATCCATCGGTCGTCACCAGTGCAGTGGCCACGCCCTTGCGCTCGATCAGCGCATTCGCCACCAATGTTGTCCCGTGAATCACGTGCTCGATCTCGCTCGCAGCAACCCGGTTGTTGCGCAAGATGAGATCGATTCCGGCGAGCACGCCTACCGCAGGGTCCTGTGGCGTGGTCAGAACCTTCTCGTTGAATAGCGCGCCGGTACGCGCATCGACCATGACGAGGTCGGTGAAAGTGCCACCGATATCGACCCCGATACGGTAGCGACGGGCGATCTTCCCGTCGATCGCGCTCATGCGCCCTCACCCGGTTTCGTGGCCGATAGCGCCGAGACATCGGACTCGGAAAGCTCGTAGTCGCGTCGGGCTGCGTCGATCGTCACGACTCCGTCGCGAATGTCGCGCGCCAGCGCGGCGCGATCGCGTTCGCTCGGCGCGAACATTCCGCCTCCGCCCGGGGTCTCGAAAGTGACGACCTGGTCTGCCCGGAGCGACATCACCGTCTTTGCAGCGATGCGCGCTCCGTCGACCATGTCGACGCCACACGCGCCGGCGAGCCCTCCGAGCATGCCGCGCGGAGGATGCTTGACGCGTTCGTGTCGAATCATGAACGACAGCGGTTCGGGAGACAACGAGCGAAACGACAAGCGCTGGCCGAGCCCACCGCGAAACTTGCCGGCTCCGCCGCTGTCGGGGATCAACCGCTTTTCCGTGACCAGCATTGGCGCCTGGTTCTCGAACTGCTCGATCGGGCTGTTCGCGACGTTGGTCGGAAAGCTCAAACACGATGGTCCGTCGCTCGAAGCTCGAGCACCGTATCCACCGCTCATGAAGAACATCTTCACGAATCGGCGTTGTGCCCGATCGACACCTTTGAAATAGACGTTCCAGATCGGCGAACCGCTGTCCGCGGCAATGCGCTCAGGAATCAACTTCGACAGCGCTCCGAAGATGGCAAACGGCAGGTAGTGCCCGGAAAGGTGTCGGCCCCACACCGGGGCGGGACGTCGCGGGTTCACAAGGCAGCCTTCCGGCGCGAGGATCTTCAGCGGTCGCAGGCCGCCGTCGTTGTTGGGAGCGTTGGGATCGAATGCGCACTTGATCGCGTAGGCACTGTAGGAAAAGGTGAAGTTCATCACCGAGTTCACCGGCCGATCGATCTGCGGATCAGTGCCGGCGAAGTCGACGATGATCTCGGAGCCTCGCTTGTGGATCGTGCAGCGAATCGTCAAAGGGTGTTCAAAGCCGTCGGCTGTCACTTCATCGCTGAAATCACCGTCGGGCACTGCCGCGAGCATGGCGCGCATGCTCCGCTCCGAGCGATCGAGAATCTGGTCGGTAACCGGTCGCAGATCCTCCAGACCTTCCTCGTCGAGCATTCCCAGCAGTTTGATCTGGGCGAGTTCGAACGCCGCGAATAAAGCGCGGATGTCGCCGAGGGTTTCCTTGGGCTCGCGCACGTTCTGCTCCATGAACGCGATGACGTCGGAGTTCTCCTCGCCCCGACGCACGACCTTGAGTACCGGGATGCAAAGACCTTCCTCGTATGAATCACGCGCGAATGGCGAAGGCGCGCCGCCGATATCCACAGTGTGAAAGGTGGCGCCAACGAACGCCACCAGACCGGTACCACGAAAGATCGGCCGCACCATCGTGATGTCGTTCAGGTGCCCGGTGCCCAGCCACGGATCGTTCGAGATTAGAACGTCGCCGGGCTCGAGCGTGTGCCTGGGGTGAATCTGCAATACCGCCGCAAGCGTTCGAGGCATCGTGCCCAGGAACGATGGTATCGAGCGCGACGACTGGGCAAACACGCGTCCGTCGGGGTCCATCAGCGAACACGCCAAGTCCCAGTTCTCTCGCACGACGACCGAGAACGAGGTACGCACGAAGGTCTGCGCGACCTCGTCCATCAAGCCGGTCAGCCGCTGCCAGACGATGCCGAGTTGGACCGCGCCGATGCCGTTGCTCATGGTCTGTAGCCAGGTTGTCCAGCGAGGGAGTTTGCCCCACCGCTTCGTCCCCAGCAATTACCGAGCGACAAAGCGCCGCTTAGCGACCGGCAAAGTCATCGATCCACGGTCGACTGCAATCGGAAGACCGCGCTTCGGAGAAAGCACCGCCTACAACTGCGGAGCCGGCTCGGATCCGGCGCCGGTTGGCGTCTTGAGCACCACCAGACCATCGACCGCTATGACACCATCGCCGCGGATGATCAGCGGATTGATCTCCGCTTCGGCAATGGGTCTGCCTTCGAAAGTCGCGAGCTTTCCGATCGCGCAAACGGCAGCGACGAGGGCCTCGACGTCGCCCAGCGGCATGCCGCGAAAGCCCCGAACGATTGCCAACCCGCGCACCTCTCGAACCATCTCGCGCGCCTGCTCGGGCGACACCGGCGCAAGTCGTATGCTGACGTCGCGCCACAGTTCGGCGACGCGTCCGCCCATTCCGAGGACCACGACCGGACCGACCAGAGGGTCTTCACGATAGCCGAGAATCGCCTCCGCCAGACCCGTTACCATCGTCTCGAGCAGCACTCCGTCGACGCGCGCTGGGGGCGTGGCGGCGCGTGCAGTTGCGAGCATCGCCGCAACCGCATGCGAGGCCTGAGTCGCGTCGGCCAGATTCAAACTCACCGCACCGGCTTCCGTCTTGTGAGGCAATTCTGCCGAGACGAGCTTCGCCGCCACCGGCCAGCCGAGATCGGCTCCGTTGCGAGCGATCGTGACCACGCTAGGCGATGCATCGAGAAGCCGGCGCGGCACGGTCGGAATTCCGAGATCGTCGAACACGCCGAGCGAACCATGCTCGTCGACCACTCCTCGCGAGTCGCACCTGGGCAGCGAACGGAGCACCAACGGCTCGAGGTCGGCGGTGACCGCCGGGACGCGCCAGGCCGCGTAAGCTGCGAGCGCATCGGCGCAGGCCTCCGGAGATCGAAACCCCGCAATACCGTTCTCCGCGAGCAGGGCGAGCGAAGCATCTGCCTGTGGCGCGAGGAACACCGCGAGCGGCTTGCCCTCGGTGCGTCGCCCGTGCGCAGCGTCGCCGGCAACCGCCACGATCGGGGCAACTGCAAGGCCTGGCTGAAACTGCGCCGAACTCCCGACCACCGCGAGGACGGCATCGCAGAAATCGGCTTCGAGCAAAGCACGCAAGACCGTCTCGTACTTCGCCGGGGTCGCCGCCAGCGTAAGGTCGATAACCGGCGATGGCCTTATCGGAATTCCCTGCGCGCTCATCCGATCGCAGAAATCTTGACTCGGAACCGCGCTCTCGAGGCCGAGCGTCCCCATGCGATCGACAACCATCGCTGCGCCCCCTCCGGTGGTCGTCACCACAGCCACCCGCAGTGCTTGCGAGTGTTGCGCTCTAGGTCCGTTTGCGAGAAGCGGAGCGATTTCGAGTAGCGTCTCGAGCATCTCGACACGCACGATTCCTGCGCTGCGAAAATAGGCATCGACGGCCGCGTCAGAGCCGACCAACGCACCGGTGTGCGATACCGCGATCGCTGCGCCCGCTTCGGAGCGGCCCAGCTTGTACGCAACAACGACCTTGCCGGCCTTACGTGCGCGGCGCGCGGCGCGCGCCAAGTTCGAGGCGTCGCGAAGAGTCTCGAGAAACAGCAGGATTGTATCGGTTGCGGGATCGTCAACCAGCAGATCGGTGATCTCCCCAACCGCCAGATCGGCCTCGTTGCCGACCGAGACCATGCGCGAGAAACGAACACCACGTGCCTGACCGCGCGACAGCAGCGTCCCGAGCATCGAACCGCTTTGCGACACGACCGCTATGTCGCCGGGCTGCGGTGTCTCACCGTTGAGCGCCGCGTTGACGGTCAACGCAATGCGCTCGACAGGATTGACCAGGCCGATGCAGTTCGGTCCGAGGACGCGAATCCCCAGTTCGCGCGCGAGCTCCACGACACGCTGCTGGGCGCGCGCTCCGTCGGGACCGCTCTCCGCGAATCCGTCGCTGACGATCGTCGCTACCGGGACGCCGCGCCGGCCACAATCGCGCAACGCCTGCTCAACGTGTGCGGTGGCCACCATGATGAACGCGTGTTCGATCGGTTCTTCGATGTCGGTGACACGCGCCCAGGCACGCTCGCCGAGCACCTCGGTGCGCGCAGCGTTCACGGGAAAGACGCGGCCGGCGTAACCATGACGCCTGAGAAATTGCTGCGGGCGCGCCGTGTTGCGCGACGGATCGCCCGACGCGCCAACGAGCGCGATCGAGCGGGGCGCGAACAGGCATTGCGCCAAAGACCCTGGCGCCCAGGGAGTCAGCGCGGATCCGTTCATCCGCTACTTGGCCCGCTGCGAAAAGCTGCGATCGAACACGGCCTCTGCGATACGATTCTTCAGGATCTCGATCGAACCGCCGGCGATCATCCACCCCCGGCAGCGCCGCACGCAGTACTCGACCAACGTGTCCTGACTGTAGCCTGTGCCGCCGAGCACCTGCAGCGCCTCGTTCGAAACGTCAAAACCGGTCTGATTGCAGAACACCTTTGCGATCGCAGTCTCGTCGGCGGACGGAAGGCCCCTGTCAGCGTTCGTCGCCGCTCGATAGAGCAGCAACTGACTCGCATCGAGTTTGACCTTCATGTCGGCAAACTTCCACTGAAGTCCCTGGAACTCGGCGAGCAATCGGCCGAACTGCCTGCGCTGCAGAGCCCAGTCGCGCGCGACTTCGAAAGCGTAGCGGCCTAGCGCCAGAGAGCGCGCCGCGTTGCCGAGGCGCTCGACGTTGAACCCGGCGATCTGGCGCTTGAATCCCCCCTCTCCCAGCAAGATCATCTCGGTGGGCACGAAGACATCGTCGAAGTAGACCTGTGCCCACTCCTCACCGGACATGAACGAGGAGCGTTTGCCGAATCGCACGCCTTCGCTTTTCGTGTCGATCAACACCGAACCGATACCGCCCACCCCTGGCCCGAAGCGCACGTACGCCAGGATCACGTCCGCGTACCAGGCATGTGACGTGAACACCTTCGTGCCGTTGATGCGCACGCCCGTGCCGTCCGGCGCCGGCGTCGCGCTCGTTTTCAGCTCGGTCACGGCGGAGCCCGCCTCAGGCTCGGTCATTCCGACCGAGATGACCGACTCTCCCCGCAGCAGTGGCGCCAGATATCGCTCCTTCTGCACGGTCGAACCAAACTCCGACAGCACCCGGATCGGGCCGAAGTTTCCCGCCTGGACGACGTCCGCGCTGCGCGGGCATACCGAGGCGACCGCTTCGATCGCGAGGATCGCATCCATCAGCGTCCCGCCCTGCCCTCCGTCCTGCTCGGGGAAGGCGATTCCGAGCAGGCATTGTTCCGCCAGTAGGCGTGCGACATCGGACGGATACCGCGAGGCGTGGGCGCGCTCCAGCGCGCCTTCGGCCAAGTGCCGGAGCGCGAAGCCAGCGACGGCATCGCGGAATTCCGTTTGCTCACGATCGAGCTGAAAATGCACGGTACTACCCCGCTGAACGTTACTACGCCAGATTATTGCCGGATTGGTCCTCACCGGCCATTCGGATTTCACTAAGCTCGCTTTTGCACGATCAGCCGCAGCCAAGCGCAATTTGCGCCCACCAGCGACCAGCTATCCGGTGCCGGAGTCGCCCCTGGCAGCGGCAATTCGGCTTCGCGCGATCGCGTCGGCCGCTTCGTTCGTCGGCACGCCGCTCGCGCGCGCGCGCTCGAGGATCTCGGTGCAGGTGTCGAAGATCCCGATCACTCGCTCGCGAACCTTGTCCTCGCCGTGTCGATACCACTCGGCGTCGCAGCTGATCAGTCCGCCGCCGTTGGCGACGTAATCGGGGAGATAGGTGATACCGCGCGCCGCGAGGTCGCGCCCGCAGGCGTCGTCGACCAGCTGGTTGTTGGCTGCGCCCCCGACCACCCGCGCTTTCAGTCGCGCAATCGTCCGCTCGCCGAGTACGCCCCCCAGCGCGCACGGTGCGAACACCAGCGCGTCCACGTCGTAGATGGCGTCCTGCGAGACGACCGAGGCGCCGAAATCGGCCGCGGCCCGGTCGGCGGCGGGCCGGTGGGCGTCGCAGACGGTCAGCGACGCGCCGGCTTCGTGCAGCAAGCCGCACAGCCTGTACCCGACGTTTCCGACGCCCTGCACGGCCACCGAAACGCCGTCGAGATCGTCGCGCCCGGTGCAGGAAAGCACGCCGGCGCGGATCGCCGAGAACACACCCAACGCCGTCAACGACGCCGGATCGCCCAATCCACCGTCGCGCTTGCGAAGGCAGGTCACGTAACGCGTGCGGGTACGGATCTCGCGCATGTCGTCGGGGTTCGTCCCGACGTCCTCGCCGGTGATGTATCGCCCGCCGAGCGCGTCGATCGCCCGGCCCATCGCGTGCAACAGTTCAGGCGTCTTCGCGGTGGCGCAATCGCCGATGATCACCGACTTGCCCCCACCGAGTGCCGCGCCCGCGAGCGCGGCCTTGTAGGTCATGCCGCGCGACAATCGCAGGACGTCGCGCAGCGCTTGGGCGTCGTTCTCGTAGGGCCACATCCTGCAGCCACCCAACGACGGCCCCAGCGTGCGGTCGTGGATCGCGAGGATCGCCCGCAATCCGGTCTCGCGGTCGGCGACGAAGCTGACCTGTTCGTGATCATCGAAGCTCGGGTCGTCAAACACGCTCATGAGCCGCAGCCTTTTGGTCGGCGACAGGGCTTTGCCCGGTCGGTCGAGCGAGTTCGCGCGTACCTTCGCCAGCCGTTTCACTGCGCAATTGCGCGACGAGCGCGGCGGTTTGCACCCTGGCCGCGACGATGCTCTTGTGCTTCACGTGGCCGTAGCCGCGGATTGCGTCGGGCGAGGTCGCGAGGCTCACTGCGAGTTCGAGTTTCTCCGGCGTGAGCTTGGCCAGCACTTCGTCGATCAGGCGCTCGTAGTCGGTGACGAGCGAGCGCTCGAGCCGTCTCTCCTGCGTGCGCCCGAACACGTCGAGCGGGCCGCCGCGCAGCGACTTCATCCTCGCCAGCACGCGCAGCAGCGGGACGATCCACGCGCCGTAGATGCGCTTCTTCGGCACGCCGGTCCTGGGATCGGGCTTCACCCACATCGGCGGCGCGAAGTGGTAACGCAGCCTATAGTCGCCTTCGAAGGCGCGCGCCACCTGTTCCTGGAAATCGCCGTTCGTGTACAGGCGCGCCACCTCGTACTCGTCCTTGACGGCCAGGAGCTTGAAATAGTTGCGCGCCACCGCCTCGGTCAGGCGCGCACCGGCCAGTTCCGCGCGGACCACCGAGCCCAGTGAGGCTTCTGCTTCGCGCACCCTGCCCACCAGACGCGCGTAGCGTTGCGCGTAGGCCGCGTCCTGGTACTGGGTGAGGAATTCGACGCGGCGCGCGATCAGTTCGTCGAGCGACGCCGAGCGCGCGGTATCGGGGTTGCGCGCTGCCGCGCTCGCGCGCACGTGGCGCTCGACCGAAGCAGCGTCGTGGATCGCGAGCCGGCCCCAGCCGAACGCGCGCTTGTTCGCGTCGACCGCGACGCCGTTGATCTCGATCGCGCGCAGGATCGCCTGTTCGGAAAGCGGGACCATGCCGAGCTGGAACGCGCTGCCCAGCAGCAGCATGTTGGTGGCGAGCGCGTCTCCCGCGAGCGTGGTCGCGATTCTCGTCGCGTCCATGAAGTGCGCGGCACGGGGTCCGATTGCCTCGCGCAGGCCTTGTTCGATCGGCTCCCAGGGCGTTTGCAGGTCGCGGTTCCTGATGAACGCAACGGTCGCGACGCGGTGCGTGTTGATCACCGCACGCGTGACGCCCTGTTGCACGCGCGTGAGGATCGAGTTCTCGGCCGTGACGAGGAGATCGCAGCCGATCACCGCGTTGGCGTCTCCCGCGGCGATGCGAACCACGTGCAGCGATTCCGGGTCGTCGGCGATGCGCACGTAGGTGGTGACCGCACCGCCCTTTTGCGCGACACCGGTCATGTCGAGCACCGTCACGCCCTTGCCCTCGAGGTGCGCGGCCATGCCGAGCAACGCGCCGATCGTGATGATCCCGGTCCCGCCCGTGCCGGCGACCACGATCCCGTAGGGACGCTCGGTCGAGGGCAGCGCGGGCGCCGGCAGCGCCGCGAAGACGTCGTCGCCCACCGCGTGCGGCTCGAGTCTGCGCGGTTGCCCGCCTTCGACGCTGACGAAGCTCGGGCAGAACCCCTTGGCGCAGGAGAAATCCTTGTTGCACGACGACTGGTCGATCGCACGCTTGCGTCCGAACTCGGTCTCGACCGGTTGCACCGAAACGCAGTTCGATCGTTCGCTGCAGTCGCCGCAGCCTTCGCAGACCTGCGTGTTGATGAACATCCTGCGCTGCGGGTCGGGAAAGGTGCCGCGTTTTCGGCGGCGCCGCTTTTCGGCGGCACAGGTCTGGTCGTAGACGAGAACCGTGACCCCGTCTTCGTCGCGCAGCTCCTTTTGGACAGCGTCGAGCTCGTCGCGGTGGCGGACCTGGACTCCCCTGGCGAAGCCCGCGTCGCTGCCGTACTTCTCCGGCTGGTCGGTGACCACCACCACGCGCTTCGCACCCTCTGCCTCCAATTGGCGCGTGACGCCGGGAACGCTGAGCGCGTAGGGCAGCGCCTGCCCGCCGGTCGCCGCGGTCGCGTCGTTGTAGAGGATCTTGAAGGTGATTCGCGCCCTGGCCGATACCGCCGCGCGAATCGCGAGCAGCCCGGAGTGGTAGTAGGTGCCGTCGCCCATGTTGGCGAAGATGTGCGGCGTGTCGGTGAACGGCGCGTGTCCGATCCACGCGGCGCCTTCGGCGCCCATCGGCGAGAAGATCTCCGAGCCCGGGAAGATGTAGGTCGCCATGAAGTGGCAGCCCACGCCGGCGATCGCCGTGCTGCCTTCGGGCAGCCGGGTGGAGGTGTTGTGCGGACAGCCCGAGCAGAAATACGGCACGCGGCCCGAGTCCCCGAGATAGCCGCGCAGCTGCGGCGACAGCGAGGCCTTGCGCGCGGCCTCCTCCTTGTCGGCGAGCCATTGCACGCGGCGCTCGATCGCTTCGTCGCGCGTGAAACGCGCGATCCGCGCGGCGATCACCAGGGCGATCTGTTCGGGCGTCAGTTCGCCGGTGGGCGGCAGCAGCCATGCGCCCGAGGCGTCGGATTCGTCGCGTTTGCCCACGACGCGCGGGCGCCGCTCGGCGGGCCAGTGGTAGAGCTGCTGCTTGATCTGCTCCTCGAGCAGCGGGCGTTTTTCCTCCACGACCAGCAGCTCTTCCAGGCCGGACGCGAACTTCGCGATCCCCTCGGGTTCGAGCGGCCAGGTCACGCCGACCTTGTACACCCTGATTCCGATCTCGGCGGCCCGCTCGAGGTCGATCCCGAGGTGATCGAGCGCCTGGCGCACGTCCATGTACGACTTGCCCGAGGTCACGATCCCCAGGCGCGCATTCGGGCAGTCGATCGGCGCCCAGTTCAGGTTGTTGGCGCGCACGTAGGCGAGCACCGCGGGCAGGCGCTGCTCGTGGATTCGACGCTCCATCGTGAGCGGCTGGTCGGGCAGGCGCAGATTCAGGCCGCCGGGCGGAACGGTGAAGTCGGTGGGCAACTTCACCTGAACGCGCTGCGGGTCGACGCTGACCGACGCGGAACCCTCGATCGTCTCGTCGAGCGCCTTGAACGCCACCCACGAACCCGAGTACCGCGACATCGCCCAGCCGTGGATGCCGAGGTCGAGGTAGTCCTGCACGCTCGCGGGCGAGAGCACCGGGATCATCGGCGCCATCACCATGTGTTCGCTTTGCGTTGCGACCGTGGACGAACGCGCCATGTGGTCGTCGCCACAGATCAGCAGCACCCCGCCCCAGGGCGACGCGCCGGCCGAGTTGCCGTGGTTGAACGCGTCGCCGCAACGCCCGACCCCGGCCCACTTCCCGTACCACATGCCGAACACGCCGTCGTAGCGCGCCCTGGGATCGAGCGTTACCTGTTGCGACCCCCAGACCGCGATCGCGGCCAGTTCCTCGTTCTGCCCGGGCTGGAAGCGGATGTGATTCTCTTCGAGCAGCGCGCGCGCGTCGGCCAGCGTCTTGTCCATGTTGTTGAGCGGCGAGCCCTGGAAACCCGAGACGAAGCCGGCGGTGTTCTTGCCCGCCGCCGCATCGCGCTGGCGCTGCATGACCAGCAATCGCGTGAGCGCCTGCAAGCCCGTCAGGTAAATCCGCCCCCTGGCCAGCGTGTACTTGTCGTTCAGGGTGACTTCAGCGAGTGCCATTCACTTCCTCCTTCGTTCCGTGCGTCTATTGTTGTTCGAACGACCCGGCGCACGTGGGGACAACTTCCCCTGGATTCAGACAACTTCCCCTGGATTCAGACGACCTTTCCCGCGTTCAGACGACCTTTCCCGGGTTCATCAGGTTGAGCGGGTCCAGCGTCTTCTTGATCGAGCGCATCACGTCGACCGCCTCGCCGAACTCCTCGACGAGGAACTCGCGCTTGCCCAGGCCGATGCCGTGTTCGCCGGTGCAGGTGCCCTCCATCGCGATCGCACGGCGCACCAGGCGCGCGTTGAGATCCCACGCCTCGGCGATTTCCTGCTCGCTGTCCGGATCGATCAGGATCATCAAGTGGAAGTTGCCGTCGCCGACGTGGCCGAACAACGGAATCGGCATGCTCGCGCCTTCGATGTCCTTCGAAGTCTCGGCGATACATTCGGCCAGACGCGAGATCGGCACGCACACGTCGGTGGCGACCATCCGGCTGCCGGGTTTGAGCTGCAGGCACGCGAAGTAGGCGTCGTGCCGCGCCTGCCACAGTCGCGATCGCTCCTCCGGTTTTGCCGCCCACTCGAAGTCGAGTCCGCCGTGCTCGCTCGCGATCTGCTGCGTCTGCGCGACCTGCTCGCGCGCACCATCCTGCGTGCCGTGGAACTCGAACCAGAGCGTCGGCGATTCGCGCAGGCCGAGCTTCGAATAGCGATTGATCGCGCCAACCGTGAGCGGGTCGAGCAGCTCGACCCGCGCGATCGGAATACCGCTGCGGATCGCTTCGATCACGCATTCGACCGCCCCCTGGACGCTCGGGAATGCGCACACCGCCGCCGTGATTCCGTCGAGCAGCGGATGCAGCCGCACGCTGAGCTCGGTGATGATGCCGAGCGTGCCTTCGGCCCCGACGAACAGGTGCGTGAGATCGTACCCGGCGGCCGACTTGCGCGCGCGCGAGCCGGTGCGGATGACGCGACCGTCGGCGAGCACGACCGTCGCGCCGAGCACGCTCTCGCGCATCGTGCCGTAGCGCACCGCGTTCGTGCCCGAGGCCCGGGTCGACGCCATTCCGCCCAGCGAAGCGTCGGCGCCCGGGTCGACCGGAAAGAACAGGCCGGTGTCGTGCAGTTGCGCGTTGAGCTGCTTGCGCGTCACGCCCGCCTGCACCTGCGCGTCCATGTCCTCGACGTTGACGCGCAGCACGCGATTCATCTGCGAGAGGTCGACGCACACCCCGCCGTGCACCGCCATCACGTGGCCTTCGACCGACGTGCCGGTTCCGAAGGGGATGATCGGCACGCGATGCTTCGCGCAGGCCTTCACGGTGGCGACCACCTCGTCGGTGCTTCGCGCGAACACGACCGCGTCGGGCGGAGTGACCGGATACGACGAGATGTCGGTTCCGTGATGGTCTCGCACCGCCTGAGCGAGACTCAGGCGCTCGCCGTACAGCGCGCGCAACTCCTGCAGCAGGCCTTCGGGCAAGGCCCGCGCCTCGCGGCCGCGCTTGAGCGACTCGAAATGAGCGTGCCCGTCCTGGGCCGCGGCGAGGGGCGCCTGCGAGTGCGAGTGCGAGTGCGATTGCGCGCGGCGCGCGTCGTTCGCGGCGCCGTTCGCTTCGGTCATTCCTGGTTTGCTCATTTCTTCGCCTCCCGTTTTTCGATCACTTCCTCCGCCATGCGTGCGGCGCGCTCCTCTCGCGCGAGGAAACGCCCGAGCCCGACGATCTCGTTGAATTCGCCGAAGCCGACCAGGCGATCGCGCATCGCGCGCGTATTGCCGTCGCGCTTCAGATGACCATACAGCTCGCGCAGGACGTAGGCCACCGCATAGGTGGGCGCGAGCGCGTAGAGGGCCGCCGCGAACCCGAGTTCCTGCAGTTCCCCGGCCGACAACTCGGGCGACTTGCCGCCCTCGATCACGTTGGCCAGGCAATGGGCCGAACCGGTCTCGGCGCAGAATCGCCGCAGGTGCTCGTGCGTTTCCAACGCATCGGCGAACACCATGTCGGCCCCCGCCTCGCGTGCCAGGCAGGCACGTTCGATCGCTTCTTCGATCCCGTGCGTGGCCACCGAATCGGTGCGCGCGACGAGCACCAGGCTCTGGTCGGTGCGCGCGTCGAGCGCCGCCTCGAGCTTGCCCAGCCACTCGGCCCTGGCGACGACGGCCTTGCCGGCGAAATGGCCACACTTCTTCGGATAGACCTGGTCTTCCAGCAACAGCGCAGCGACTCCCGCGCGCTCGTAACCGCGAACAGTCCGCACGACGTTGGCCACGCCACCGAAGCCGGTATCGGCGTCGGCCAGGACGGGAAGATCGGTCGCGTCGCAAAGGCGCGCGTAGTGATCGACCATCTCGGTGTAGCTCAGCTGCGAAGTGTCGGGTTCGCCCAGCAGCGTCGCGCTGGCGCTGTAGCCGCCCGATACCAGCGCCTCGAAGCCGGCCGCTTGCGCGAGCTTGGCGCCGAGCACATCGTGGGTCCCCGGGAGGACCAGGATCCGCGGATGCGCCAGCAAATCGCGAAACCGTTTTCTTCTGTTCGTCATCCGGCGGCCTGTCGTGCGGGTTCGTTCGGCGCGGCGGGAGCGCCGCGTCCAGCCCAAATTCTTGCGGCGACGCATCGCCCTGGGTAGCGACGATCCGGAACGCTTGCCATCACCATCGGTGAACGGCGTCGCCTTCGTGCTCCTTCGCCCGCGCCGAGAGGTACTCGACGAAGTCGAGCACGCTTCGCCGCGAGTCGTGCCCTTCGCGCATGCAAAGGTGCAGCCGTCGGTGCGCCCAGGAGTCGGTCAGCCGGATGCACGCCAAACGGCCCTGCCGCGCGTACGCCAGTACGTTCGCCTGCGGCAGGATGGCGACCCCCAGCCCTTCCTCGACCATCCGGCAGGTGGCCTCGAAGTTCGCGACGTGCACGCGCACGCGCGACGGCGCGCGACCGAGGAACTCGGGCATCGCGACCGAGGCCGACAGGTTCGGGAAGTGCGCGATGAACTGGCTGCTTGCGAGCCGCTCGAAGGCGATATGCTCGTCGCCCGCGAGCGGATGGTCGAGCGGCGCGGCGACCACGAGCTCGTCGCCGCGATAGGGAAAAGACACGAGCCCCTGCGGAATCACCGGCCAGCAGTAGATTCCGACGTCGGCAAGGCCGTCGGCCACCGCGCGCACCACGTCCGCGCTCAGACGCTCGACGACGTCGACCTTGGTTCGCGGATGCGCCGCCAGAAAGGCCGCGAGGTCGCCCGGAAGGAACTGCACCATCGACGAATGGTTCGCGGTGAGGCGCAGGTGCGCGTAGCCTTCGCTCGTGTACTCGGCGATCTCGAGCGCCGTCGTCTCGACGCTGCGCAGGATGTCGCGGGCGCGCAGCAGCAGCGTCGCGCCGGCGGGGGTGAGTGCTGCGCCCTTGTTGTGGCGCTCGAGCAACTTCAGCCCCAGTGAGTCTTCCAGCAGCCCGAGCCGTTTGCTCACCGCCGAGGCAACGAAGTGCTCGCGCGCGGCCGCCCCGGCGATGCTGCCCTCTTCCGCCACCGCCACGAAGAGCTTGAGGGTCACGAAATCCAGGCGCACGGGCGGCTCCCCTCCTTTGTGTGTGTTGACAACCGCATCGTACCCGGCCTAATCTACCAAACATGCGTTTGTTTTATTACCTCTTCGTCCGGCCCTCCCGGGCAATCGCGCCGCGTGGCTGAAGTGCTGAGCACTGCGTCCGCCGGCGCCCCGGCGGCACTGCGTCGCCGCGCGCCGCGCGTCGACAACCGCCTGCCGCAGATCCTCGACGCCGCGGCGCGGCTGATCCGGGAACGTGGCTACCAGGGCGCGACGATGCGCGACATCGCGGCTGCGGCCGGCATGCTCGCCGGGTCGCTGTACTACCACTTCGCCTCGAAGGACGAGTTGCTGGTCGCGGTGTACGCACAGGGCGTGCGCCGCATCAGCGTGCCGGTGTCGGAGGCGCTCGCGCTCGGGCTCGACCCGTGGGCCCGTCTCGAGGCGGTGTGCACCGCGCACCTCGAGGCGCTGCTTCAGGAAAGCGACTACGCACAGGTGGTCATCCGGGTGCAGCCGGCCGACGCGCCCGAGGCGGCGGACCGGCTGGTCGCGCTGCGCGACGAATACGAGCAGCTTTTCGCCAGGGCGCTGAGCGGCCTGCCGCTGAACCGCCGCACCGACCGGCGCGCGCTCAAGCTGATGCTGATGGGTGCGCTGAACTGGGCGCAGACCTGGTGGCGACCCGGTGGCGACTCGCCGCGGACCGTCGCGAGGAAGTTCGTCGAACTGCTGCGTCATCAGCTCGAACCCTGAACTGAACCGATCCCGCGCCCTGCGCGAAGTCCTTGCGGAGCACCCGGACCATGAACATCCGCCCGAAAGTCCTCGTCACGAAGATCGGCCTCGACGGTCACGACCGCGGAAGCCGGATCGTCGCCGCGCACCTGCGCGACTGCGGAATGGAGGTCATCTACACGCCGCCGTGGCAACAGATCCCGGCCGTGGTCAAGCTCGCGCTCGAAGAAGACGTCGACGTGATCGGCATCTCGTCGCTCGCCACCGACCACCTGATCGTGCCCAAGCTGATGCGCGCGCTGCGTGACGCGGGTCTGGACGACGTCACCGTCGTCGTCGGCGGCATCGTGCCCGACGAAGACGAAGCCGCGCTGGTCGAGTCCGGCGTCGCCAGAGTCTTTCACCCCGGCTCGGCGCTCGAGGAGATCTCCGCATTCGTCAGCGAGAGCGCCACACGCACCCGCGCCGCAAGGTACCCGGCCTGAAACCAACACCAGTCGAGGCCCCGACATGAACACCCCCACCTCACCCGAAATCGTCGCGCTGTCCGAAGAATCGGTGCGTGAACAGGCGCCGCGCGAACCGGTCCCGCGCGAATCCGTGCAGCGCGAAAATGCATCGCGCGAAGACCCACCGCGTGAAGACGCGCCGAGTCGCTGGCGCCGCGAATACGCCGAACAGATCGGCGCCGAGCGCGAGGTCGTCAACCGCTCCGGCATCGTGATCAAACCGCTGTACACGCCCGAAGACACGGAACCAGGGCGCTACGAGGCCGACCTCGGGTATCCGGGT
Organism: uncultured beta proteobacterium; assembly: GCA_963696745.1. Lineage (GTDB taxonomy): Bacteria > Pseudomonadota > Gammaproteobacteria > Burkholderiales > Burkholderiaceae_E > Quisquiliibacterium. The sequence goes on along the minus strand of CAVOLL010000008.1, from coordinate 83,801 downwards.
CAGGCACCGTTCACTCGCGGCGTCTATCCGACGATGCATCGCGGGCGCACCTGGACGCAGCGCCAGTTGATCGGCCTGGGCACGCCCGCGAGCTACAACGAGCGGCTGCGCGACATCCTCGACCAGGGTGCGACCGCGGTTTCGCTGATTCCGTGCAACTCGATCTTCCGCGGCTACGACATGGACGAGGTCGACGCCGAACTCCTGGGCACCTGCGGCGTCGTGGTCAACAGCACCGAACACATGGACACCTGCCTCGCAGGCGTGGACCTCGCGCGCACCTCGTGCGCGATGAACGACCCCTCGCCGTTCACGCTGCTCGCGTTCATGCTCTCGGCCGCCAGGCGAAGGGGGGTCGACTGGCGCTCGATCACCGGCACCTCGAACCAGAGCGACTTTCTTTCGCACTTCGTCGCCAACCACATGTTCTTCCGGATCGCGCTGCCCGGCGCGCGCACGATCCTGACCGACCACATCGCCTGGTGCCAGCAGCACGTGCCGCGCTGGAACCCGCTTTCGGTGGTCGGGCAACACATGCAGCAGGCGGGCGCGACGCCGGCCGAGTCGATGGCCTTCACGCTGAGTTCGGCCGTGCAGTACGCCGAGGACTGCGTCGCCGCCGGGCTGGACATCGACGACGTGTTGCCGCGCTTCACCTTCTTCTTCGACATCTCGGTGTCGTTCTTCGAGGAAGTGGCGAAGTTCCGCGCCGGCAGGCGCATCTGGGCGCGCCTGACACGGGAACGCCTGCGCGCGAAGGACCCGCGCTCGTGGCGCTTCAAGTTCCACGGCCAGACCTCGGGCGCCGACCTCACCCGCCAGCAGCCGCTGAACAACATCGCGCGCGTGACCACGCAGGCGATGGCCGGGATCTTCGGGGGACTGCAGTCGTTGCACACCGACGCCTACGATGAGGCGCTCTCGTGCCCGTCGCAGTTCGGCGCGCGCATCGCGGTCGCCACGCAGAACATCCTGCGCGAGGAAGCGCGCCTCACCGACGTGATCGACCCGTTGGGAGGCTCCTATTTCGTCGAGCAGCTCACCGACGAAATGGAGCAGAAGATCCTCTCCGTGATGGACGAAGTCGATTCGCGCGGCGGCATGTACAAGGCGGCCGAGACCGGCTTCGTGCAGCAGCGCATCGGCGAGTCGGCGCGCCGATTCCAGGAGAAGGTCGACAGCGGCGAGCAGGTCGTGGTCGGGGTCAACGCCTACCAGACGCACGAGGACGCGAGCACGCGGCCAGACCAACCCCAGGCCCGATACGGCGCTGATGGAGGCGCACCTGCGGCAGTTCGAGCGCTTCAAGCGCGAGCGCTCGCAGGGAGAGCTCCGATCGGCGCTCGACGCGCTCGCCCGCGCCGCCAACGGGGACCGGAGCAACATCTTCGGCCGTGTGGTCGAGGCCGCCGACGCGGGCGCCACGCACGGAGAGATCTGCGGCCTGCTGCGACGCGAACTCGGCTTCGGCCATCCGTTGCCGATGGTCTGACGCGTGAACGGGTCGGTCAGGCCGGCGCCGAGCACAGGGTCGCCGGCCACGGAAACAGAGATGCTGCGGGCGATCGAGTCGGGCGATCGTCGGGCGCTCGCGCGCGCGATCAGCGTGCTCGAGAACGAACTGGCGGGGTCCGAGTCGCTGGCGCGCGAACTCTCGATGCGCGGCGGTCGCGCGCACGTGCTCGGCATCACCGGCGCGCCGGGCGCCGGCAAGTCGACTCTGGTGAGCGCGCTGATCGGCGAGTTGCTCGACCGCGGCAAGTCGGTGGCGATCCTCGCGGTCGATCCGTCGAGCCCGATCACTGGCGGCGCGGTACTGGGCGACCGCGTGCGGATGGGCGAGTTCGGCGCGAGCGAGCGGGTGTTCATCCGTTCGATCGCCTCGCGCGGCCACCTGGGAGGCTTGTCGAGAACCAGCGAGCGCATCGTCGACCTGTTCGACCTCGCCGGCTTCGACACCGTGATCGTCGAGACCGTGGGTGCGGGCCAGTCCGAGGTCGAAATCGCCTCGATGGCCGACACCAGCATCGTCGTCAGCCCGCCCGGGCTGGGAGACGAAGTGCAGGCGAGCAAGGCCGGCATCCTCGAGATCGCCGACATCCTGGTCGTCACCAAGGGCGACCTGCCGCATGCCGAGCGCACGGCGCGCGAACTGAGGGAGATGCTGACGATGCGCCGCGCCCGGCCGGGATGGAGCGTTCCGGTCCTGAGCACGGTCGCCACGCGCCGCGAGGGCGTGGCGGAGTTGCTCGACGCGGCGAGCGCGCACGCGCTGGCGTGCGGCAAGGGGCGCCGGCACTCGAAGAAGACCGGAGTCGCGACGCCCTCTCTCGCCGTCTCCCACGACAACGGCGCGCGCGCGGGCGACGGCGCCAAAGCGAGCGACGGCGCCAAAGCGAGCGACGGCGTCGAAGCGATGATGCGCGGCCTGCACGCCCGCGACGCCTTCCTCCGCTACCTGGAGGTCGAGTGCGTCGCGGTGGGCCCGGGCACCGCCACGCTGCGCATGCGCATCGACGCGAGGAACCTCAACTTCAACGGCACCTGCCACGGTGGCGCGGTGTTCTCGCTGGCCGACGGCGCGTTCGGGCTGGCGTGCAATTCGCGCGGGCCGGTCGCGGCTGCCGTCGACGCGCACATCACCTACCAGCGCGCCGTCAGAGAAGGCGACGTGCTCGTCGCGCACGCGCGCGAACTGAGCCGCGGCAGGAGCATGAGCTTCTACAGCGTCGAAGTCACCCGCGAGCACGACGGCGCGGCGATCTCGATCTTCACGGGAACCGCCTTCATCACCTCGGCGACGCACGATCCGGTGCCCGGCGCGCGTTCGGGTGGCGATTGATCGGCCCGAAGTAGAAAGGGTCAGCCCCTCGTGAGAGCTAACCCTTTGATTTTATTGGTCGGGACGGAGTGATTCGAACACTCGACCCCTTGCACCCCATGCAAGTGCGCTACCAGGCTGCGCTACGCCCCGAAGCGGCGGATTATAGCAGTACGCGCCCCTGTCCTTCGCCTCGTGCGAAGGGTGCGAGAACGATCTTCGCCGGCGTTCAGCGCAGCAGTTCGATCGCGTCGCGCAGCTCGCCGCGCACCGACTCGAGTGCGTCGCTGTCGAGATCGAGCCGACCCTGCGCGGACTGTTCGGCCGGCGATGCAGTCGCGGCGTTCGCCGCCGCGCCGCCTTTTCCGCGGCCGTTGTGCGCGGCCTCGCCGAGCCGATTGCGCGCGCCGCTGATCGTGAAGCCCTCCTCGTAGAGTAGTTCGCGGATGCGGCGCACGAGCAGCACTTCGTGGTGCTGGTAGTAGCGCCGGTTGCCGCGGCGCTTCATCGGGCGAAGCTGGGTGAACTCCTGCTCCCAGTAGCGCAGCACGTGCGGCTTGACCCCGCACAGCTCGCTCACCTCGCCGATCGTGAAATAGCGCTTCGCCGGGATCGGCGGCAGCACGACCTTGGTGTCGGCTTTCGAGTGCATCGACCGTTGCGAGGGGAAGGCGGGTATCGCGCGCTTGCGCGCGTCAGCCCGGCTGGTCCTCGATCTGTGATTTCAGCTTCTGGCTGGCGTGAAAGGTCACGACGCGACGCGCCGAAATCGGGATCTCCTCGCCGGTCTTCGGATTGCGCCCCGGTCGCTGCGGCTTGTCTCGAAGCTGGAAATTGCCGAAACCCGAGAGCTTGACCGCCTCGCCACGCTCGAGCGCCTCGCGGATCTCGTCGAAGAAAGTCTCGACCATGTCTTTGGCTTCGCGCTTGTTCAGGCCCACCTGCTCGAACAGCATCTCGGCGAGTTCGGCCTTGGTGAGCGTATAGCTGCCGTTGTCGGACCCGAACGCATCCGGGTCGGATCGTTCGGCGTCCGGATCGTGCAGCTGCGCGAGAAAGGACTGTCCGGCTCGGTTCATCGGTGAAGGTGATCTCTCATGCCCCTGCGCGCAGGCGAACCCCTAGCGTCGAGCCCAGACTTGCCACCAGAGCGGCGGTCAGATCGTTGACTTCCACCTCGTTCAAGGTGCGTCGAGTATCTTGCATCCATAATCGGATGGCAAGGCTTTTTTCCTTATTTTCCAAGCCCTTACCGCGATATTCGTCAAAGATTCTGACGTTTTTCACGAGTACTCCATCGGGCCGTTGCGCAAGCGCCGACCAGGTCGCGTCGAGCAGGCGCTGTGCCGGAACCGCGACGTCGAGAACCAGCGCCAGGTCGCGGATCACCGGAGGGAACTTCGAGACCTCGCGGAACACCGGGATCGCGCGATCGAGCAGCGCGTCGAGCAGCACCTCGAACAGCACCGGGGGTTGCGCGAGTCCGAGTTCGGCCTGCACTGCCGGGTGCAGTTCGCCGAGCCATCCGATCGGTGCCGAGTCGATCGAGAGCCGCGCGCAGCGACCCGGGTGCAGTGCCGGGTGCGAGTCGGCGGCGAAGTGCACCGCGCGCGTGCCGATCAGCGCCTGCAGGTCTGCCTTCACGTCGAAGAAGTCCACCGCGCGGGTGCGCACGCCCCACTGCTCGTCGACCGGCGATCCATAGGCGAGCGCGCCGAGCAGCATCGGCTGGAAGACACCGTTGACCGACAGTTCGCCCGGTGCGACCGTCGTGTCGGCGTGGAACACGCGCCCGACCTCGAACAGCCGCACGCGCGGCGCCTTGCGATTGAGGTTCGCACGCAACGTGTCGACCATCCCGCCCCACAGGTTGGTGCGCATGACGTCCATCTGCGCCGCGATCGGGTTGCGCAGGGCGATCGGCGGTTGCGCGCCGAGCAGCGCGTCGAGCCTGGAGTCGACGAAGCTGTAGTTGACGACCTCCTGGTAGTCGCGCGCCGCCACCGCGCGCTTGAGCGACGAAACGCTGCGCAGGCCCTCCGGTTGCTCGCGCATCGGGGAGGCCGCGCGCGGCGCGCGCACCGGCAATCGCTCGTAGCCCCAGATGCGCACGACTTCCTCGATCAGATCCTCCTCGATCGCGAGGTCGAAGCGATAGGCCGGGGGCGTGACCAGGAAGTCGTCGCCCTCGCGTGCGAAAGGCAGGCGCAGTCGCGCGAACGCATCGGCGATCTCGTCGTCGCCGATGTCCACGCCGATCACCTTGCGCGCGCGCGCCGGTCGCAGGCGCACCTGGGATCGCTCCGGAACACCGGTGACGATGTCGTCGACCGGGCCGGCGCGACCACCGCAGACGTCGAGGATCAATCGCGTCAGGTATTCGATGTGTTCGATCGTCGTTGACGGGTCCACGCCGCGCTCGAAGCGCTGCGACGCGTCGGTGGAAAAATTGAAGCGACGCGCGCGCCCGGCGATCGCCTCGGGCCACCAGAATGCGGCTTCGAGATAGATATCGCGTGTGTCGAGCGTGACCGCCGTGCTCTCGCCGCCCATGATTCCGGCGAGGCTCTCGACCTGATTCGCGTCGGCGATCACGCCGACGGACTCGTCGAGCGCGACCACCTGCCCGTTGAGCAATTCGAGCGATTCGCCGGCGCGCGCCCAGCGCACCTCGAGCGCACCGTGGATCCTGTCCAGGTCGAACACGTGCGACGGACGCCCCAACTCGAGCATCACGTAGTTCGAGATGTCGACCAGCGCCGAGATCGAGCGCTGCCCCGCGCGCTCGAGTCTAGAGCGCATCCACTGCGGCGTGGCCGCACGCGCGTTCACTCCGCGGATCACGCGCCCGGAAAAGCGCCCGCACAGGTCGGCGTCGCGCACCGTCACCGCGAGGCGGTCGGCGATCGCGGGTTCGATCGCCAGATACTCGGGGGTCGCGAGCGCAGCGCCGCTCACCGCGGCGACTTCGCGCGCGATCCCGTAGACCCCGAAGCAGTGCGCGAGATTCGGCGTGAGCTTGAGCAGCATCACGCGCTCGTCAAGCCGCAGGTGCGAGCGGATGTCGGCGCCGATCGGCGCGTCGGGGGCGAGCAACAGCAACCCGGTGTGGTCGTCCGACAGGCCGAGTTCGCGCGCCGAGCACAACATGCCCTGGCTGGCCACGCCACGCATCGTCACCGGCTTGATCTCGAAGCCCCCTGGGAGCACCGCTCCGGGCAGCGCGCAGGGCACGCGCGCGCCGGGGGCGACGTTCGGCGCACCGCACACGATCGACAGCACCCCGGAGCCGGTATCGACCTCGCACACCGTGAGCTTGTCCGCGCCCGGGTGCGGCGCGACGGCGCGCACCTCGGCGACCACCACCCGCGCGAACGCCGGAGCAACGGTGTCGATCTGTTCGACCTCGAGCCCGGCCATCGTCAGGCGTTCGGCGAGTTCGTCGCTGCTCCAGTCGGGATCGCAAAAACTGCGCAACCAGCTCTCGGGAAACTTCATCGTTCGCTCGTCCTTCGCGATGAACCGGCGCGGCGGCGCTCGCGCGCCCGCGCGCCGCACATCAGGGGTTGAACTGCGCCAGAAAGCGCAGGTCGTTCTCGTAGAACAGCCGCAGGTCGGCCACGCCGTAGCGCAGCATCGCCAGGCGCTCGATGCCCGATCCGAACGCGAATCCGATGTAGCGCTCCGGGTCGAGTCCGAGGTTGCGGATCACGTTCGGGTGCACCTCGCCCGAGCCCGACACCTCGAGCCAGCGGCCCGCGAGCGGGCCGTCGTGAAAACGCATGTCGATCTCGGCCGACGGCTCGGTGAACGGGAAGTACGACGGGCGAAAACGCACGTCGAGGTCGTCGCGCTCGAAGAACTGGCGCAGGAAATCGGCGTAGACGCTCTTCAGGTCGGTGAAACTGACGTCCTCGTCGACCCACAGCCCCTCGAACTGATGGAACATCGGCGAGTGCGTCGCGTCGGAATCGACCCGGTAGGCCTTGCCCGGCGCGATCACCTTGATCGGCGGTTCGTGCATGCGCGCATAGCGGATCTGCATCGGACTTGTGTGTGTGCGCAGCAACAGCCCGTGGCCGCGCGCGTCGCTGCCTTCGACGTAGAAGGTGTCGTGCATCGAGCGCGCCGGGTGGTTCTCCGGCGTATTGAGCGCGGTGAAGTTGAAGAAGTCCTCCTCGATCTCCGGGCCGTCGGCCACGTCGAAGCCGATCGAGCGGAAGATCGCCTCGATGCGCTCGATCGTGATCGTGATCGGGTGCAAGCCGCCCGCGCCGCCGCCGCGCCCGGGAAGCGTCACGTCGATCGCTTCCTGCGCGAGGCGTGTATCGAGAGCGGACTTCGCGATCGCGGACTCGCGCGCCGCGACCATCGCCTCGATGCGCTGCTTGACCTCGTTCAGCTCTCGCCCGAGCGCGCCGCGTTCCTCGGCCGATGCCTTCGCGAGCGCTTTCATCCGTTGCGTGAGCGCTCCGTCCTTGCCGAGGAATCGCGCCTTTGCGTTGGCCAGCGCCGCCGGATCGGCCGCGGCCGCGAACGCCTGTTCGGCGTGCGCCACGATGTCTTGGGTCGATGAATCGGTCATGACGGTGTCCGCGTTGGTCACGGCGCCAGCGCGCCGCTTCTCAAATCAAACGGGGCCGCGAGGGCCCCGTCCCGGGTCACCCGGCCGCGGCAGCCGCCACGGCAAGGCGTCGCTTCGCGGCCTACGCCGCGCCGAGCGAGGACTTGACCCGCGTGACGATCGCCGCGAACGCCGGCTTGTCGTTCACCGCGAGCTCGGCGAGCACCTTGCGGTCGAGCCCGATCTGCGCCCGGTTCAGTCCGTTGACGAAACGGCTATAGCTGATTCCGTGCTCGCGCGCGGCAGCGTTGATCCGCGCGATCCAGAGCGCGCGAAACACCCGCTTCTTGTTGCGCCGATCGCGATACGCATATTGTCCGGCGCGCATCACCGCCTGTTTGGCGATGCGGTAGACGTTGCCGCGACGACCGCGATATCCCTTGGCCAGCGCGATCACCTTCTTGTGGCGCGCCCGTGCCGTGACTCCCCGTTTTACGCGTGGCATGTCGGCACTCCTTTAAGCGTAGGGAAGCATCGCGCGCACCGACACCACGTTCGTCTCGTGGACGCTCTCGGTGCCGCGCAACTGACGCTTGTTCTTGGTGGTCCTCTTGGTCAGGATGTGGCGCTTGAACGCCTGGCCCCGCTTGACGGTGCCGCCCGCGCGTATGCGGAAGCGCTTCGCAGCGCCCCTTTTCGTTTTCATCTTGGGCATAGTGACCCTCTCGTCTTCCTTCTAATGCCTTGTCAGGTGTCCGACTGTTGCGCCGGAACTTCGACGACCTGCTCGGCTTGTTCATCTGTCCGCGGAACCGGGCCCGCGAAACGGATCTCGAGGTTACTTCCTACCTGCGCTACTTCTTCTTCTTCGGCGCGACCATCATCACCATCTGCCGCCCTTCGAGCTTGGGCATCTGCTCGACCTGCCCGAAAGGCTCGAGGTCGTCGCGCACCCGCTCGAGAAGCCGGTATCCGAACTCCTGGTGGGCCATCTCGCGGCCCCTGAACCGCAGCGTGACCTTGGTCTTGTCGCCCTCTTCGAGGAATCGCGTCAGGTTGCGCAACTTGATCTGGTAGTCGCCTTCATCGGTGCCGGGGCGAAACTTCACTTCCTTGATCTGGATGATCTTCTGCTTCTGCCGGGCTTCGTGTGCCTTCTTCTGCTCCTGATACTTGAACTTTCCGTAGTCCATCAGGCGGCATACTGGCGGCTGCGCGGTGGGTGCGATCTCGACCAGATCGACGCTGGCTTCTTCCGCCATCCGTTGCGCTTCGCGTGAACCGACGATTCCGAGTGGTTCGTTCTCGACTCCCATGAGTCGCACCTCGGGCGCGTTGATCTCGCCGTTGATGCGATGCGTGCGATCGGTAGTAGCTATGCTGTGTTCTCCAATGTTCGCCCAGGAACGGCCGTTGTGCGTCGCCGGCCTCTCAGGCCCCGGGCATCGGGTTCGCGCGCTTGCCGGAGACGTCGTCAGCCAACCGGCCGATGAACGCGTCGACCGGCACTGCACCGAGGTCGAGCCCGCCGCGCGCACGCACGGCCACCGTTGCAGCCTGCCGCTCCTTGTCGCCGACGACAAGGAGGTACGGCACCTTCTGCAGGCTGAACTCACGGATTTTATAGTTGATCTTCTCGTTGCGCAAATCGGCCAAAACCCTAAACCCTTGTTTTTTCAGCGTTTGTGCAACGGATTGGGCGTATTCCGCCTGGTTCTCGGTGATGCTCATTACCACGGCCTGGGTCGGTGCGAGCCACATCGGCAGTGCTCCTGCGTGATTCTCGATCAGGATCCCGATGAAGCGTTCGAGTGATCCGACGATCGCGCGATGCAGCATGACCGGGTGGTGGCGCGCGTTGTCCTCGCCCACGTACTCGCCGCCGAGGCGCTCGGCGGTGTTGAAATCCACCTGCATCGTCCCGCACTGCCAGACGCGTCCGATCGCGTCCTTGAGCGAGTATTCGATCTTCGGGCCGTAGAACGCGCCCTCGCCGGGCGAGATCTCGAATTCGCATGCCGAAGCGTGCAGCGACTCCATGACCGCGAGTTCGGCCTTGTCCCACAGGGCGTCGGCGCCCACCCGCTTGTCGGGCCGGGTCGCGACCTTGTAGATGATCTCGTCGAAGCCGAAATCGCGATAGACGCGCTGCAGCGTCGCGGTGAACTCGGTGCACTCGGAAAGAATGTGATCTTCGGCGCAGAACACGTGGCCGTCGTCCTGGGTGAAGCCGCGCACGCGCATGATGCCGTGCAGCGCCCCCGAGGGTTCGTTGCGATGGCATTGGCCGAACTCGCCGTAGCGCAGCGGCAGGTCCCGATACGAGCGCAGGGAGGACTTGAAGATCTGCACGTGTCCCGGGCAGTTCATCGGCTTGAGCGCGTAGTGCCTGTTCTCCGATTCGGTCGTGAACATGTGCTCGCGGTAGTTCTCCCAGTGCCCGGTGCGCTCCCAGAGGCTGCGATCGAGGATCTGCGGGCCCTTGACCTCCTGGTAGCCGCTGTCGCGGTAGACGCGGCGCATGTACTGCTCGACCTCCTGCCAGATCGTCCACCCCTTCGGGTGCCAGAAGACCAGGCCCGGTGCCTCTTCCTGCATGTGAAAAAGGTCGAGATCCTTGCCCAGGCGGCGGTGGTCGCGCTTTTCCGCCTCCTCGAGCATGTGCAGGTGCGCGTCCTGGTCCTTCTGGCTGGCCCACGCCGTGCCGTAGATGCGCTGAAGCATCTCGTTGCGCGAGTCGCCGCGCCAGTACGCGCCGGCGAGCTTCATCAGCTTGAACACCTTCAGTCGCCCGGTCGAGGGCACGTGAGGCCCGCGACAGAGGTCGACGAACGCACCCTCGCGATACAGCGAGATCCCCTCCCCGGCAGGGATCGAAGCGATGATCTCGGCCTTGTACTTCTCGCCGATCGATTCGAAGAACTTCACCGCTTCGTCGCGATCCCAGACCTCGCGCGTGACCGGCTCGTCCTTCGCGGCGAGTTCGCGCATGCGCTGCTCGATCCGTTCGAGATCGTCGGGCGTGAACGGGCGCCGGTACGAGAAGTCGTAGTAGAAACCGTTCTCGATCACCGGCCCGATCGTGACCTGCGCGTCGGGAAAGAGATCCTTGACCGCGTAGGCCAGCAGGTGCGCGGTCGAGTGCCGGATGACTTCGAGCCCTTCAGGATCGCGATCGGTCACGATCGCCAGCCGCGCGTCGCGCTCGATCACGAAGCCGGTGTCGACCAGCGTTGCGTCGACCTTTCCCGCGAGCGCCGCCTTCGCCAGCCCCGGTCCGATCGAACGTGCGACGTCGATCACGCTGGTCGGCTGGTCGAACCGGCGGATCGAACCGTCGGGAAGCGTCACATTGATCATCGAAACCACCTTTGCGCGAATGCTGGAAAAGGAAAAGCGCGGACTGGCCGCGCTTTTCGATATCGGGACGAAACGAAGCTCGGCCTGGGGTCAGGACTCCGAAGTGCTCGTAGTTCGCGGTGCCATCGCCAACGACATGACAGGTCCTCTTTTCGCCCTGCGATGGCGCCACGCGCGGCGTCAGCGCCATCCTCCATCAATGATCCTGGTAGGCGCGATTGGACTCGAACCAACGACCCCCACCATGTCAAGGTGGTGCTCTAACCAGCTGAGCTACGCGCCTGCAAGCCCGCGAATATAGCACAGCTCGCGCTGTGCCTGGAGCGTATCGCCATCGCGCTGCGGCAGCCGCCGCCCCCCCCGGGGCCGCGCCGATCGGGCGGCGGCGCGCGGCCCACGCGACTGCGAATTGTCGTTGCGGGCATTGCCGTCGACAGTAGATCTTGGAAGATTGACTGACGCGCGGGCCACGTTCGAGTTTGCACGCACCGGACCCGCGCAGGCCGCGCGCCGCGACGCGGGTTCGCGACGGCCGTTCGAACGAGGAGGGAAGAGATGGCGCGAATCATCATTCTGGGAGCGGGCATCGGCGGGATGTCGATGGCCTACGAGATGCACGCCTCGGCGCGGGCCGAGGACAAGATCACCGTCGTATCGAAGGACGCGAACTTCCACTTCGTGCCCTCGAACCCATGGGTCGCTGTCGACTGGCGCAAGCGCAGCGACATCGAGGTCGATCCGAGGGGGCCGCTGGGAAAGAAGGGAATCGAGTTCATCGCGGTGGGCGCGAAAAAACTCGACCCGCAGAACAACCGCGTCGAGCTCGACGACGGGCAGGTGCTCGACTACGACTACCTGGTGATCGCCACCGGCCCGAAACTCGCGTTCGACGAGATCCCGGGCCTCGGGCCCCTGGAGGGGTTCACGCAGTCGATCTGTCACGTCGCGCATGCCGAGAGCGCGGAACGCGTCTGGCGCGACTTCGTGAAGGATCCCGGGCCGATCGTGATCGGCGCGGTCCAGGGCGCATCGTGCTTCGGCCCGGCCTACGAGTTCGCGATGATCTGCGAGACCGACCTTCGCAGGAGAAAGATCCGCGATCGCGTTCCGATGACCTACGTCACCTCCGAACCGTACATCGGCCACCTCGGACTCGGGGGCGTGGGCGACTCCAAGGGGATGCTCGAATCGCTGATGCGCGAGCGCCACATCAAGTGGATCTGCAACGCCAAGGTCGAGAAAGTCGAGGACGGCGTGATGCACGTGCTCGAACTCGACGAGGAGGGCAAGGAAAAGAAGCGCCACGAGGTGCCGTTCAAGTACTCGATGATGCTGCCCGCGTTCAAGGGCATCGACGCGGTGTTCGGCATCGAAGGGCTGACCAATCCGCGCGGTTTCATCACGATCGACGCGCACCAGCGCAACAAGGCCTTCCCGAATATCTTCGCGATCGGCGTGTGCGTTGCGATACCTCCGGTGGAGGCGACGCCGGTGCCCACCGGAACGCCGAAGACCGGCTACATGATCGAATCGATGGTCAGCGCGACGGCGCACAACATCCGCGCCCTGCTCGACGGAAAGGAGCCGTCGGAGAAGGCCACCTGGAACGCCGTGTGCCTGGCCGATTTCGGCGACACGGGGATCACCTTCGTCGCACTTCCGCAGATCCCGCCGCGCAACGTGAACTGGTTCTCCGAAGGGAAGTGGGTGCATCTCGCCAAGGTCGCGTTCGAGAAGTACTTCCTGCGCAAGATGCGCGCCGGCACGACCGAGCCGGTGTTCGAGCGACTGGTGATGAAGGCGCTCGGGATCACCAAACTCAAGAAGCCCTAGGCGCTTCGACGGCGCCTGCCTCGCCAACCCCATATGAACTCGGGTGCATCGGGGCCGACGTTGAACAGGACATCGATGATCGAAACCGCGTGTTCGAACGGCGGGAACAACTGCTCGTATTCCGGATATCCAGAGTAGGAGTGCCAGAGCAGTTCGATTCCGGCCTCTTCGAATCGCGCCGGGTCGATGTAGTTCCCGCCGGCGGGGCCGGAAACATAATGGGTGGCTTCGACCTTTGCCAGGATATCGAGCAAACGGTCCAGTTTCGCGCCTGCCGGCGCGTAGTCGTGCGAGTTCGCGAACTCGGTGTCGATGCCCAGGAAGTCGCGAGCGATCGATCGGATCAGGAACTGGTTCAGCTCCGAGAGATTGCGCCAACGCCGGCCCAGGTAGATGTCGCGGAAGAACTCCGAGTAGCGGCGATAGTGGCGCGCTCGGCTGTAGTTGTGCGAGATCTTGCGCCAGTGCTGTTGCTGCCAGTGCGGATCGGCCATCTGAACCGCTCGAATCGTGCGCCGTGTGTCCGTTCCGACCGGTATGGTGAGCCATTGCGAGCCCTGCTCGGTCTTGATCCTGTTCCGATTGCGCCAGTCGAATTTCGTGTACTGCACGTCGTCGTAGAACACGAACAGATCGACGTTCCTGACCACGTCGAAGTACCCCTTCCAGGGAATGTAGTTGGATTGAACGACCGCGACGCGTTTCGTCGGGCGTTGTTCGCGCCTCATTCCCGTCCCCGCTTGCTGACGAGCCGTCCGCGCACGCCAGCGATCGTCACCCCCGGGGGGACGTCCTCGCCGATCAGCGCGCCTGCGCCGACGATGCTGTGTGCGCCGATTCGACAACCGGTCTTGACCGTCACGCCGGCGCCGATGAACGCCCCGGATTCGACGTGCACGCCGCTTCCCACGACAGTGCCGGGGCCGAGGAAAACGAAGTCTTCGACTCGTACGTCGTGGCTGATCACCGCGTGAAGCCGCGCGGCGAAATAATTGCCGATCACCGTGCCGCTTCCTACCACGCAACCCTCGGCGAGGATGCACCCACGCCCGAGTTCCGTGTACGCCAGATCGATTGCCGGGTGGACCAGGTTGACGACCGGCCCCCCGCTCGCCTCAAGCAACGCGGCGATGGATCGCGCATTCTTTACAAGTCCGCAGACGTTGCTGAAGAAGACCGCGTTGCTCGCGGCCAGGCCGGCGAGGCAGCTCCGGTCGCCGACGATCGGGTGTCCGAAGACCGATGTTCCGGCGCGCTCGGCACGGTCGTCGATAAAGCCGCATAGTCGGTAGGTCGGGCGAGCTCGGTTGATCGCATCGATCAACTTCACCAGATCCCGATACTCGGCGCCGAACACGTAAAGATCACGCAAGAGGCTGCTCCGGCCTGTTGGCGGTCGCGGGAACCCCAGGTCCCCAGTCAGCGTCGAGCGTAGCGAATCGTCTGCCCTCGACGCGTGTGCAATGCCACGCGCACGTCGAAATCGTCGCGGCCAGCGCCCGCTTCGTGCTCCGAAGCGAAGATCCGGTCACCGCCGCCCGCGCGCCGACGCCGATCGCGCCGCGCCGTGCTCGGCGACTCGCGAGAGCATCAGCACCGGCACGAGTCCGGCGAACACGATCAGCAGTGCCGGCAGCGCGGCCTCGCCAAGCCTCTCGTCGGAGGCAAAATGAAATGCGCTCACGGCGAGCGTGTCGAAGTCGAACGGGCGCAGCACCAGCGTGGCGGGCAATTCCTTCAGGCAGTCGACGAACACCAGCAGGCCTGCCACCGCGATGCTCGGGCGCAGCAGCGGCCAGTGCACGTCGCGCAGGACGCCCATCGGCGAGAGCCCCAGGCTGCGGGCGCTCTGGTCCATCGACGGGCTGATCCGAGCGAGCGCGGCCTCCATCCCCTGGAAGCCGATCGAGAAAAATCGAACGCCGTACGCGTAGACGACGGCCGCGACCGTTCCTCCGAAGACCATCGCCCCGAGCATCCGGTCGATCGTGCCGATCCAGACGATCAGACCGACGCCGATCACGACGCCCGGCAGCGCGTAGCCGGCGCAGGCCAGCGTGACCGCGAAGGTGATGAACCGTCCCTTGACCAGTCGGGCCGCGTAGGCGATCACGAGCGCGACCGGCAGGATCAGCGCTGCGGCGAGCAGCGCGAGCACGATTGAATTGGCAACCCAGTCGAGCAGGCGCGAATCGAGCACCGCACCCGATCCCCACCAGGCGCGCGCGAGCATCAGCGCCGGAACGACGAAGCCGAATGCGAGCGGCACGGTGCACAGCATCGTGGCGCGCGCCGCTCTCGCGCCGCGAAGCCGCAGGCGCGGCGCCGGATTGGTGGCGCGCGTGTAGAAGCGCATCCGCGTGCGTTGCCTGCGCTCGAGCAGCACGAGAAAACCGACCAGCGCGAGCAGCACGAACGACAGCCGCGCGGCCGCGATCTTGTCGCCCAGCCCCTGCCAGGAGCGGTAGATCCCGGCCGTGAGCGTATCGACCCCGAAGTAGCTGACCGTGCCGAAGTCGGCCAGCGTCTCCATCAACACCAGCGCGCACCCCGCGGCGACCGCAGGGCGAGCGACCGGCCAGGTGACCCGCCACCACGCGGAACGCGCGCGCAGCCCCATCGAACGCGCCGCCTCGGCGAGCGAAGGACTGCGTTCGGCGAAGGCCATGCGCGCGAGCATGTAGACGTACGGATACAGCGCAAGGCCCAGGAACAGCCCGGCACCGGGAAGCGAACGCAGGTCCGGGAACCAGTACTGGCCGGGGCCGAGTCCGGTGAACGCGCGGATCGCCGACTGCAATGGCCCCGAGAAGTCGAGGAAGTCGGTGTAGGCGTAGGCCATCACGAAGGCGGGCATCGCCAGCGGCAGCACCAGCGCCCAGGCGAACACGCCGCGACCGGGAAAGTCGTAGGCCGCGACCAGCCATCCGGTTCCCACGCCGGCGAGCAGGACGACGGCGAGCACGATCGCGCACAACGCGACGCTGTTGGCGACCGTTCCGGGCAATACCGTGACCGCCAGGTGCGCGAGCGTGTCCCACCCGCCGGAAGGCGACAGCGCCAGAACGAACAGCACCAGAATCGGCGCGGCGGTCATCATCGCGCCGATACTCGCCAAGGCAGCCAGCGTGCGGGCCGAGGCACGCGCCGTGCCGGCAGTCGTGATGGCCTGTCGGATCAGTGAGTTCGCTTCGATGATCGCCCTCGCGGGAACGGTAGAATCGGGGCAAACGAGAATTATATGCATTCAGCCCCCACCTTCCCGGCTCTCGAAGTCGACGCGCTGTCGATCTCGTTCGATTCGCCGCAAGGTCGAACGCGCGTGATCGACAATCTGGGCTTCGCGCTGGCGCGCGGCGAGATCGGCTGCCTGCTCGGGGCGTCGGGCTGCGGAAAGACCACCGCGCTTCGGGCAATCGCCGGCTTTGTCGTGCCCGACAGCGGGCGCGTCGCGATCGCCGGGCGCGACGTCGCCGGCCCCGGCGTCTGGGTCGAACCGGAGCAGCGCGGCGTCGGTGTCGTCTTCCAAGACTACGCGCTGTTCCCGCACCTCGACGTCAGCGACAACGTCGCCTTCGGATTGAGGCGCAGCGGCGCGACGCGGCGTCGCGAGCGCACCGCCGACATGCTCGCGCTCGTCGGCATGGCGGCACTCTCGGACCGTTTCCCGCACGAACTCTCGGGCGGGCAGCAACAGCGCGTGGCGCTGGCGCGCGCGCTCGCGCCCGAACCGGCACTGCTGCTGCTCGACGAGCCGTTCTCCAATCTCGACCCCGACCTTCGCGAGCGCCTCGCGATGGAGTTGCGCGAGATTCTGAAGTCGGCCGAAATCACCGCGCTGCTCGTGACCCACGACCAATACGAAGCCTTCGCGACTGCGGACATGATCGGCGTGATGCAGGATGGCGAGATCGCCCAGTGGGATACGCCTTATCGGCTCTATCACCGGCCGCAGACCAGAGACGTCGCCGACTTCGTCGGCATGGGATCGTTCCTGCGCGGCAGGCTGCGCCAGCAGGACGGTATCTCGAGCGTGGAGTTCGAACTCGGCGTGTTGCCGATCCATGCCCGGACCGACCAGGCGCTGGCCGGCGCGAGCGCCAGCGTTCGCGGCGACGTCGTCGTGCTGTTGCGCCCCGACGACGTGATCCACGACGACCTCAGCCCGCTGCGGGCCGAAGTCGTGCGCAAGGCGTTTCGCGGCGCGCAGTTCCTCTACACGCTACGGCTCAAGAGCGGGGGCGAGTTGCTCGCACTCGTGCCGAGCCACCACAACCACGCGATCGGAGAGAGGATCGGGATCAGATTCGACGCGGACCACGTGGTCACGTTCGCGGTCGAATGAACCGTGCTGGGGGAGCCGACGCAGCGCGGCGGCTCGGCCGACGCCACCCGGCGTAGCGTCTCAGCGCACCCGGTTGGCGCGGCCGCTTCGCAGGCGATCGACCAACTCGGCAGCGCGCATCGACAGCGCGCGCCGGTCGGGGTGACGCACCATCAGCACGACCGTGCGCCGGGCGTTGATCCATGCGACCTTCACGTGCAGCGGCGCGCCGTCGCGCCCGTCG
The DNA here is from genome assembly GCA_963696745.1 of uncultured beta proteobacterium. Lineage (GTDB taxonomy): Bacteria > Pseudomonadota > Gammaproteobacteria > Burkholderiales > Burkholderiaceae_E > Quisquiliibacterium. The sequence goes on along the minus strand of CAVOLL010000008.1, from coordinate 66,655 downwards.
ATTCGCAGCCAGTCGCCCCGGCGCAGCGACGCGAAGGCGTGTTCGGCGTCCTCGGCCAGCGGGCGCGGATCGGCCGGAAGATCGGTGAGGTCGAGCGAAGCGAGCACCTCGAGCAGCTTGTGTTCGCTCGTCTCCGCAGGCGCATTCGTCCGCGGCTCGTTGGTCTGCGCAGGTTCGGGGCTCGCCGGTCGTTCCTCGAGAAGCGTATCGGTGGAGTCGCCGAGCAGATCGGTGTCGTCGGCGGGCAAGGCGCGAATCCGCGATCGCGAGTTCGGTGCGACGTGCGTTTCACCTGCTCCCGGGCTCTGGGTCGCGCCGGCATCGCTCGAGCGACCGCGGCGTTGCATCTTGCGCAGATGGATCAGGAACAGTTCGTCGAAGAACGGTTTGAATTCGTCGTCTTTCGCGCCGACCGCGCGCAGTCCCTGCGTGAGCATTCCGATCAGCGGCGGAATTCGCTGTGCGAGCTCACGCCGGCTCTGGCGCTCGCGGCTGGAGTCCAGGCTCCAGAGAAGATCGTCGACCACCTGGATCGCGAGCCGGAACTCGTCGCTTTCCTCGCCGTTGCGAAGGATCGCGGTGCGCAGGTGTCGTAGCCAGACGTTGAGGACGAATTCGCGCACCGTGTCCGGAACGCTGTAGCGATCGATGCGCTCGTTGAGGATCTCGGTCAGCCGCGCGGTGACGTTGCGCTCGCGGTCGCCGTCGGGGCGCTTCCGATAGTCCCGCCGGTTTCGTTTGTCGGGGGTCGATTCGAGCGTCGAGCGTTCCTGCACGACGCGTTCGATCAACTGGACGACGCTGCGCGAGGCGCGCAGGTGCTCGTGCTCGACCTGCCGTGCCATTACCGCGGAACGCGTCTGCAGCGCGCTGGCCACGACCTCGACCGCGCGCACCACCGTGTCGATGCGGCGATGCAACTCGCCTCCACGGGCGAAATCGTCGGCGAAGGCGTTGGCGATCGCTCCGAGGTTTTCGATCAGCCGACGCAGCGACCGGGGTTCGTCACCGAGAAACGCCGGATCGAGCAGCGACAGTGCAACCGTGGGCTGCTGCAGGCGCCAGATCAGCGGCTTGACCCCCTCGGGCACCCGGCGGTCGTCGATCACGTAGTCGAACATCGCCGCCACGACATCGACGAGCGCGAGTTGCGCCGGCGCTACGTTCGCTGCGCGAAGCCGGGCGCGCACGTTGCTGAAGAAACCGACTCTGGCCTCGTGACTGTACGGAACAGCGCCGATCGAGTGGGCGAACGCGACCGCGTCGCGCTCGATCTCGACCACCGGTTGCAGCGTGGGCAGCACCCTCAGCCGCGCGCCGTCGTCGCCCGCCGCCAACGGCGAGGTCCCGAGCAGGCGGGCAACGTCTGCCGCTTGCGCCGTCAGGTCGATCGGGCGTTGTGCGGGCGCCGGTTTGGCGTCGCTCGCCGGCGCAGCCTCCCGCGCGGGCTCCCCTGCCGTCTCGCCTGGCTGATCGGGTGCGGGTGCGGGTGCGGGTGCGGGTGCGGGTGCGGGTGCGGGTGCGGGTGCGGGTGCGGGTGCGGGTGCGGGTGCGGGTGCGGGTGCGGGTGCGGGTGCGGGTGCGGGTGCGGGTGCGGGTGCGGGTGCGGGACGGCGCGGCTCGGCCGAGCCGATTGGCTTGACGCCGCGTTGGCGCAGCCAGCGGTGGACCTCGTCGATCGTCAGGCCCAGCGTCTCCGGAAGATGCGAGAACAGCGCGGCGCGCAACACCACCGCAGCCGTCGTGCTCTCTCCCAGTTCGCCGAACGCCGCGAGCGAGGCGGCGGCAAGCGTGCGTGCGCCCAGCGGATTGAGGTCGTCGTTCTGCCATAGCCCGGGCATCAGCGCGCCGACCCGCGCCGCATAGCCTGCGTAGTCGGTCATCGAGATCTGCCGCGCCGCGCGCGCGAGGTCGGCTGCGAGCAACTGGGCGCGCAGTTCCTCCTCCTCCATCAGCGCGAGTGCGCGCTCCTCGTCGCCGGCGCGTCGGACGTATTCCAGGCAGCGATGCGCCCTGTCGTGAAGCGCGCCGTCGACCGACGCGATGCGCGCGCGCGCCTCGATCCGCAACATGGCGGCGATCGCGTACAGCGACTGGCGCTCGCGCGGGTCGCTTTCCTCTTCTCCGGCACGCTCCAGTTCAGCGGCGACGGCCTGAAGCACCGGGGCGAGCCGGCGCTCGAGGGCCGTGCCGAGACGGTCCAGAGCTTGTCCGAAGAGTTCGAATCGATCGGGCGGCGTCGCCGCTGGCATTGAAAGGTCCGCGCAGTTTCTTGGTCCCGCCGATGCTAAGCCATCCGCCAGCCCGGCATTGTGACCAAATTGGACGGACGACTGTCAAATAATCCGACACCCACGGCCCCCGACCGGAGTCAGGCGGTCGGGCGGATTGCGAAGCCTGCGCACGAGGGCTCCGCGCAGGCCTCGCGCTCGACACGATCGACGCGCGCGCCGGTCGGTCCGCTGCAAGCCCAGCGAGCAAGCGCGTCGACGTCCGCACGAGCGCCGCAGACGACGGCCTCGACGGTGCCGTCGAACCGGTTGCGCGTCCAGCCGCTCAGGCCGCGCGCGATCGCCTGCTCGCGTAACGACACGCGAAACGCCACGCCCTGAACCCTGCCGCTGATCAGCAGACGCAACGCGACGGTCGAACCGCTTCCGGTGTCCATCGGCGTGATTCTATTGCCTTGGTCCGCGACCGCGTTGCCGGACGCTCGCGTTGCCCCCGTCGTCGCTCGACGCTTCGAGGCGAGCGCCCAGCGTGAGCGGATCGGCCGACGCGACCCGCGCGGATGCGTTTCGTCATTGCTCCGACCGGCGAACGCGCGCACCATGAAGTTACACTGCGCGTGTCTCGGCGCGGAGGGTTCGAGCCGACATCGCACGCCGGTGTTCGCTATCCGGATTGGGCGCAGCCCTGACCGGATCGGGTGCAGCCCTGACCGAATTGGGTGCATCCTTCAACAGGAGCACACGATGACCATACCCGCTACTGCGACGCCGCACGAAGCCGGCGTCGGGTCCGGGACCGTCTTTCCGGACGTCTCGTGTCGCCGCGTCTGCGCGTGCGTCGATCGCAGCGCGCTCGCGCGCAAGGTCGTATGGCACGCTGCCGCGCTCGCCCGCTCGTTGGGCGCGGAACTCGTGCTGCTTCACGTCGTCGAGGCGAACCCGGGCCGCACGCCCCCGCCGGATCCGGTTCAGTGGGCGTTGCGCCGCGAGGATGCGCGCATCATGCTCGAGCGCCTCGCGCGCGACTGCGCCAAAGACCTCGAGCGGGTACGGGTCGAGGTGCTCGAAGGCACTGCCGCGGAGCAGATCTGTCTTTGGGGACGGGCGAACGAGGTCGATCTGACTGTCGCCTGCACCCACCGGATCGCCAGTTCGTCCGACTGTGATCTCGGGAGCACGGTTCGCCGCGTCGTGGAATGCGCGACCGGTTCGTTGCTGCTCGTTCCGGCGAGCGTTCCCGATGCGCCGGTCACCGCCTACAAGCGACTGGTGGTTCCGCTCGACGGTTCGTCCCGCGCCGAGAGCGCGCTTCCGTTGGCGATGCGCCTGACCGCATCGACCGCAGGCGCGATCCAACTCGTGCACGCGGTCCCCGAACCCGGGCTGACGGTGACCGGCCCGCTCGCGCCCGACGACATCGAGCTGCGCGAGCGAATCGCGGACCGCAACGAGCGCGTCGCACGCCAGTATCTGAACCGGGTCCGCGAGCGGATCGCCGGTCACGTGACGACGGTTCGTACGCTGCTGCTGCGCGGCGGCGACGCGCGCCACGCTCTGTGCAATGCGATCGACGGCGATCTCGCCGACCTGATCGTGCTCGCCTCGCACGGCCACAGCGGCCACGTCGACGTGGCCACCGGCAGCGTCGCGAGCCACCTGCTCGCCCGGGCCTCGCTACCCCTGCTTCTGGTACTTCGTCAGCCCCTCGACGACGATCGCGCACGCGCTCGTGCCAGCCGGCAGCGCGCCCAGTTCCCGGAGCGCGCCCCCGCATGACCCCCGCGGCGAGGCAGCCGCCCATCGACCCCGTCGCGCGCGCCGCGCGCGAGATTCGAGCGTCGCATCGACCTGGTCCCGCACCGGCGGACCCGATCCCCGCGTGGGCCCATCTGGACGCGATCGCGCGCTGGTTGCCGCCCCTGCGGGCCGCAAGCGCCAGTGCGAGCCCGGAAGCGAACAAGGCCGCCGAGTGGCTGCTCGACAACCACTACCAGGTGCGCCGCGCGGTACGCCAGATCCGACAGGATCTTCCCAGGTCATTCTTTCGCCGCCTGCCCAGCCTCGCAGCCGCGAGTGGCGAGGCGATGCCGCGCGCCTACGCCGTCGCACACGCGATGCTCGACGCGACCCACTTCCAGCTTTCGCTCGCGAGCTCGGTGCAATTCGTCTCGGCATACCAGGAAGGCGCGCCACTCACGATCGCCGAGCTCTGGGCGTTCCCGACGATGCTGCGCATCGTGTGCCTCGAGACGCTGATCGCGTCGGCGTCGACGCTGTTTCCCGCGCTCGACCCGCCATTGCACCCGCCGCCTCGCGGCGCGTCGCCGTCGCTGGATCCCACAGATCGGTTGGCCAGGGCACTTGCCGGGCTGCACGCGATCTCGGCGATTCCGTGGCGCGACTTCTTTGACCGCACGAGCCGGGTCGAGGCGATCCTGCGACGCGACCCATCGCGGGTCTACCCGCGAATGGATTTCGACACGCGCGATCACTATCGCGCCGAACTCGAGGAGCTCGCATCGGGGTCCGGACGCGACGAGTCGGAAACCGCTGAACTGGTCCTCGCCCAGGCAAGCGGAGCGCAATCCGATTCGCGGCGCGGCCACGTCGGCTTCTGGCTCGTCGACAGCGGCCGAAGCGCGATCGAGGCACAACTGGGGTATCGGGGCGCGCGCGCCAGACGCCTGCGGCGCTGGATCCGGCATCACGCCGGGCCGTTCTACGCCACCTCGCTGGCACTGATCTGGCTTGCGGCGCTTTCGGTTCCGGCGTTGTACCTGCTGCGCACGGGCGCGGGCCCCGGCGTCCTGCTCGCCGGCGTCGCCCTGAGCGCGCTGCCGGCGTCGATCCTTGCCGTGACGGTGGTGCACTGGACGATCACGCACCTGTTGCCACCGCGCCCCCTGCCCAAGCTCGACTTCGAGCACGGCATCGACGGCAACTGCGCGACCGCGGTGGTCGTGCCGGTGATCGTCGGCAAGGCCGAGGAGGTCCCCGGGCTGATTGCCGGAATCGAGCAGCACTGGATGACCAATCCGGACCCGATGCTGCGCTTCGCGCTGCTCACCGACTTCACCGACGCCAGCGCGCAGAGCATGCCGGGAGACGCTGCGATCCTGGCGGCGCTGGTCGACGGGATCAGGCGGCTGAACGAAAGCGCCGCGGTCGAAGGCGCGCGGCCGTTTCACCTGCTGCACCGCGATCGAAGCCACAACCCGGGCGAAGACTGCTGGATGGCCTGGGAGCGCAAACGCGGCAAGCTCGAACAGCTCAACGCGATGCTGGTGGACGCGGCGGACGACGCATTCGCGCTGCACGAGGGAGATCGCACGGCGCTGCGCGGCGTGCGCTTCGTGGTGACGGTCGACGCCGACACGATGCTGCCCCAGGGCTCGGTCGCGCGACTGGTCGGCATCCTCGCGCATCCGCTGAACAGTCCGGTGCTCGACGCAACGAGCGGCCGACTGCTCGCGGGCTTCACCGTGATCCAGCCACGGGTGGAGGTCGCGCCCGATCATCGAATCCACACGATCTTCTCGCGGCTTTACACCGGCGACACCGCGATCGACATCTACAGCCGCGCGGTGTCGGACGTGTACCAGGACCTGTTCGGCTCGGCGGTCTTCGTCGGCAAGGGGATCTACGACGTCGCCGCCTTCCATCGTTGCCTGCAGGGCAAGGTGCCCGACAACGCGCTTCTCAGCCACGACCTGTTCGAAGGCGCGCACGGCCGGGTCGCGCTCGCTTCCGACGTCGTCGTCTACGATGGATTCCCGTCCAGCCACATGGAGTTCAGTCGCCGCGCGCACCGCTGGGTGCGCGGCGACTGGCAGATCCTTCCCTGGCTGATGCCGAAGGTTCCTTCGGCCGATGGATCGTCGGTCGTCAACCGATTTTCGGGACTCGACCGCTGGCGAATCGCCGACAACCTGCGGCGCAGCCTGTTGCCCGCGGGCCTCGTCCTGTTCGCCGCCTGCGCCTGGTTCGCACTGCCGGGAAACGCGTGGATCTGGACGATGCTCACGATCGCTGCGCCGGGCGCATACGTCGTGACCGACCTGATCAGCGCGCTGGCAAGCGGCTATCGGCGCGGAACCGCTCGCGGCGTATTGCGCCAGCTCAGGGATCACGCCGGACGCTGGTTGCTCGCGATCGCGTTCCTCGCGAACGACGCGTACGTCGCGCTCGACGCGATCGTGCGCACCCTGTGGCGGTTGGTCGTCTCGCGCAAGCGGTTGCTGCGCTGGACCTCGGCGGCGCACATGGCCGCGGGGCTCGCCGCGCAAAGTCCTCGTGCGGCCGCGTGGCGCGCGATGTGGCCGGCGGCGATCGCTTCGGCGTCGCTCGCGCCGCTGCTCGCACTCGTCGATCCGCAGGCGCTCGCTGCCGCCGCCCCGCTGCTGCTGCTCTGGTCGCTCGCTCCCGAGATCGCAGTGCGTATCGGGCGACCGCTCGAGTACGAACGCGAGCGACTGCTATCGCAGGATCGCGACTACCTGCGCCGCGCGGCGCGGCGCACGTGGCTGTTCTTCGAGACTTTCGTCGGCCCGCAGGACAACTGGCTTCCGCCCGACAACTTCCAGGAGACCCCCGACCCCGAGGTCGCGCATCGGACCTCGCCGACCAACATCGGGATGCTGTTCCTGTCCACGCTCAGTGCCTGGGACTTCGGCTACGTCGACTCGCTCGATCTGGCCGTGCGGGTGCAGTACCACCTCGACACGCTCGACAAGCTCGAACGCTATCGCGGCCACATCCTGAACTGGTACGACACGCGCACGCTCGCGCCGCTGGAACCGCGCTACGTCTCGACGGTCGACAGCGGAAACCTCGCCGCGGCGCTCGTCACGCTGCGCCAGGGATGCATCGAGATCGCCGGCGCCGCGCCGATCTCCCCGCAGCGATGGGACGGGCTGGCCGACACCCTCGGCCTTCTGGAGCGTGCGCTGGACCGCGCGTGCGGGGACGACGGCGCACGTGCAAAGGGGCAGCTCGCCGCGATCGGTTCGCTGATCGCCGACAACCGCGAACGTCCCGAACAATGGGCCGACGCGCTGGGCCGGCTCGCGGGCATGCTGTGGCCCGCGCTCGAGGAAGCGATCGCGGAGTCGATCGCGCGCCGCGCGCCTCCGCAGGCCCGGGACCTGCGCGACGTGCAGACCTGGGTCGAACGCGTCGCCCACCACGTCTCGAGCATGCAACGCTCGGTCGCCCTGCTGTTGCCGTGGCTCGAAGCGCTCGCCGAGTCGAGCCCCGGGCAAAGCGAACTGGTCGCGCGCCTGCGCGAACTGCTCGATCCCTCGCGCACGCTTGCCACGATGGCGACGCGCGCTTCGAGCGCCCGCGAACTGGTGTCGACCAGTCGCGGCGGCGCGTCGGTCGACCCGTCCGACGCCCACTGGCTCGTTCGTATCGACGAGGCAATCGAGCGCGGGGCGAGCGCGCAAATGGATCTGCGCGAGCGGCTGACGCGACAGACCACGCGGATCGACGCGCTCGCCTTCGGCATGGACTTCACGCTGCTCTACGACAGCGAAGTGCGGCTGTTCTACATCGGTTACAACCTGAGCTCGGATCAGGTGGACTCGCATCACTACGACCTCCTCGCCACCGAGGCAAGGCTCGCGAGCTACGTCGCGATCGCCAAGCGCGACGTTCCCCAGAGGCACTGGTACCACCTCGGCAGACCGACCGGACGGATCGAGCGCGAATTCGTCCTGCTGTCGTGGAACGGATCGATGTTCGAGTACCTGATGCCGACTCTGGTCTTGCGCAGCGCGCACGGCAAGTTGCTGCACGAGAGCGAACGCACCGCCGTGCTCGCGCAGCGACGCTACGCCGAGGATCGCGGGGTTCCCTGGGGAATATCCGAATCGGCGTTCGCCCAGCGCGACGCCGAGCACCACTACCAGTACAGGGCCTTCGGAGTGCCGGGGCTCGGTTTGCGGCGCGGCCTGGCTGAGGACCTGGTCGTCACGCCCTACGCCTGCGCGCTCGCGCTCGCGGTTGTTCCGGTCTCCGCGGTGCGCAACCTCCAGAGGATCGAGTCGATGGGCCTCGTGACCCGTTTCGGCTTCGTCGAGGCTGTGGACTTCACCCCGGAGCACGTCGCCGGCGGACGCGCGTTCGCGCCGGTGCGCGCGTACATGGCACACCATCAGGGCATGATCCTCGCCGCGCTCGACAACGCGCTGCACGACGACGCGCTCGTGCGCAGGTTCGCCAACGATCAGCGGATGTCGGCGGTCGAACTGCTGCTGCACGAACGGATACCCTGGGAGGCACGTCCCGAGGCCGCGCGAGAATCCGATCCGGTGCTCGCACGACGCGCGCCGCCCGCTCCGGTGGCGCCGCCCTGGAGGGCGCCGTCGTCAGCCGCGTTGCCCCAGTTCCACCTCCTCGGCAACGGGCGGATGTCGAGCTGGGTCTCCGAATCCGGCGCGGGAACGCTGCGCTGGAACAAGCTGGCGCTGACCCGGTGGACGCCCGATCCGACGCGCGACCATCAGGGGCTGTGGTTATACGTGCGCGACGCAAGAACGGGTGCGCTATGGACTGTCGGCCGGCAGCCTAGCGGTGTCGTCTCGGAGGGTCGGGTCGTCTTCCACCCGCACATGGCGGAGTTCCATCGTCGCGACAACGGCATCTCGATCGGGATGGAGGTCACGGTTGCGTCGGATGCCGATCTGGAGATTCGCCGGCTGACGATCGTCAACGAAGGCCCCGACGCACGGCAGGTCGAACTCACCAGCTATGCAGAAGTCGTCCTCGCGCCGGCACTCGACGACGAGCGCCACCCGGCGTTCAGCAAGCTGTTCGTGAGTGGGCATTTCCTGCCTGAACTGGACGGGCTGCTGTTCGAGCGCCGTGCGCGTCACCCCGGAGAACCCGCGTGCGCGCTGATGCATCGCGTCGTCGCCGACGACCTCGGAATCGATGTGATTGACTACGACACCGACCGCGCCGCCTTCCTCGGGCGCGGCGGCGAGATCCGCCGACCGCGCGGCGTGATTCACGGTCTGTCGAAGTCGCTCGGCTGGACCCTCGACCCGATCATGTCGCTGCAGTTGCGCGTTGAGATCGCGCCGTACGCACGACGTCAGTTCGCGTTCGTCACCCTCGCCGCCGGGTCGCGCGAATCGGTCCTGGAGCTGGCCGAGCGTTACGCGACGATCTCAGCGCTCGACTGGGCCTTCGACGACGCGTCGCGCGAATCGGCGCGTGAAGCGCAGCGACTCGCGCTCGAGCCGACCGATCTGCCCCAGATCCAGCGACTGGCCTCGTTGCTGCTCGGACCGCGCAACGCCTTGCCGGCGGGTGAAACCGCGACAAACCTGCTCGGCCAGCCCTGCCTCTGGGCGCTGGGCCTGTCGGGCGATCTGCCGATCGTCGTCGTTCGCATCAGCGACCCGCGCGAGGTCGCGCTCACGCGGCTGCTGATCGGCGCGCAGCAGTTGTGGCGACGACATCTGTTGCGCGTCGACCTGGTCGTGCTGCGCATCGGCGTCTCCGGCTACGAAGAACCGGTGCGCGAACTGGTGCTGCGGATCGCGCGCGAGGCCGGCGCACAGGATTCGGTCGGACGCTACGGCGGAATCCACCTGGTGTTCGCCGATCAGGTCACGGCAGCGGATCGACACGCTCTCGAATCGCTCGCGAACCTGGTCCTCGATCCCTCGACGGGGACGCTCGCCCAGCATCTCGACGCGGCATCGCTGGTCGCCGCTCCCCCCCTGCGTTCGAGGCGACGTCGCGGCCCGAAGCGCACGAAGACGCGCCGTCGCGCGTCCGACCGGCCTGCTGTTCGACAACGGGATCGGCGGCTTCTCGACCGACGGGCGCGAATACCTGATCCATCTGGCAGCGGGCGCGCGCACGCCGGCCCCCTGGTGCAACATCCTCGCGAACGACGCGTTCGGGTCGTTGGTGACCGAGTCCGGTGGCGGATTCACCTGGGCCGTGAACAGCGGCGAGAACCGCCTCACCCCCTGGGCCAACGATCCGGTCGTCGATTCGCCGGGCGAAGCGATCTACCTGCGCGACGAGGAAAGCGCCGAGATCTGGACGCCGACCCCCGCTCCGGCGGGCAACGACACGGCCTTCGTCGTCACACACGGCGCCGGCTACAGCATCTGGCGCAGTCGCAGCCATCGCTTCGAACTCGAGCTGACGGTGTTCGTCGCACCGGACGAACCGGTCAAGATCAGCCGACTGCGGTTGCGCAACCTGAGCACCCGGGCGCGTCGCGTGACCGTCACCTGCTTTGTCGAATGGGTGCTCGGGGCCCTGCCCAGCGTCGCGCGGCGCCACGTCGCCTGCGAGTACGACGCCGCTGATCGGGCGCTGCTCGCGCGCAATCCGTGGAACCCGGAGTTCGCACGCCGAGTGGCGTTCCTCGCGTCCGATCGCGCGCCACACAGCGTCACGCTCGACCGGCGCGATTTCCTCGGCCGCGAAGGCGACTACGCGCGACCTGCAGGGCTTGGAAGCTGGGACCTCGGCGGAAAGATCGCTTCGAGCAGCGACGCCTGCGCCGCGTTGCAGGTGCACCTCGACATCCCAGGTCTCGAATCGGCGGATCTCAGCTATTTCCTCGGGCAATGCGACGATCGCGAAGCGGCGAGCGCGCTGATCGCGCGCCTGCGTGGCGAAGGCGAGATCGAGCGCATCCGCGCAGCGCTCGACGGGTTCTGGGACGAGCAACTCGATGCGGTCCGTGTCGACACGCCGGACGCTGCGGCGAACCTGATGCTCAACCGCTGGATGCCCTACCAGACGCTTTCCTCGCGGATCATGGCACGCGCCGGCTACTACCAGGCCGGAGGAGCGATCGGTTATCGTGATCAGTTGCAGGACGTCCTGGCCCTGCTGTTCAGCGATCCGACACGCGCGCGCGCGCACATCCTGGACTGCGCGGCGCACCAGTTCGAGGAAGGCGACGTCCTGCACTGGTGGCATCGCCCGCAGGGTCGCGGCGTGCGCACGCGCTGCTCGGATGACCTTTTGTGGCTTCCCTACGTCGCGTGCCGCTACGTCGAGGCCACCGGCGACGCCGCGATCCTCGACGAGAGCGTTCCGTTCCTGAGCGCCCCACCGCTCGCGCCCGAAGAGGACGATCGCTACGCGAAGTTCGAACAGGGGCCGCGGCCGGGTACGCTGTTCGAGCACTGCGAGCGCGCGCTCTCGCGTGGTTTCACGTCCGGTGCGCACGGCCTGCCGCTGATCGGCGGGGGCGACTGGAACGACGGCCTGAACCTGGTCGGGCGCGAAGGCCGCGGCGAGAGCGTCTGGCTCGGCTGGTTCGCGATCGCGACGGCGAACGGGTTCGCGCAGCTGTGCACGCGCCGCGGCCTGCCCGAACTCGCCGAGCGCTGGACCCGGCGCGCCGCGGCAACGCATCGGGCGATCGAGCGCGAAGCCTGGGACGGCCAGTGGTACATCCGCGCGATCGACGACGACGGGGTCGCCTGGGGCGCGAGCGCGGGCGAGGAGTGCCGGATCGATTCGATCGCGCAATCCTGGTCGGTTCTCGGCGGCGCTCCGATCGGCGAGCGCGCGCACACGGCGATCGCCTCCGCGGTGCGCGAACTGGTGAGCGAAGACGAACGACTGGTCCGGCTTCTCTGGCCGCCGTTTCACGATACCGTGCGCGAACCCGGCTACATCAAGGCCTATCCCCCGGGGATCCGCGAGAACGGCGGTCAGTACACCCACGCCGGCGCCTGGCTGGGACTGGCCTTGACCGGTCTGGGCGACGGCGACGGGGCGTGGAAAATCTTCGAGCTGATGAACCCGGTGCACCAGAGCGACACGCCGGAGCGCGCTTCGCGCTACCGGGTCGAACCGTACGTGCTCGCCGCCGACGTCGCGGGCGTCGAGCCGCACACCGGCCGCGGCGGCTGGACCTGGTATACCGGCGCCGCAGGCTGGACCTGGCGGATGGCGATCGAGGGCGTGCTCGGGCTTCGGATGCGCGAAGGTCGCGTCGCGATCGCCCCCTGCCTTCCGAAGAGCTGGGGCGGCGCACGGGCGCGGCTCATGGCGGGCGGGGGAACGCTGGACATCCGGATCGAGGATCCCGAGCACCTCGGTCGTGGCGCGCTCGAGATCACCGTGGACGGCGTGCGCGCCGAGTCGGACAGCGTCTCGTTCCCCGGCGACGGAGCGGTCCGCGAGGTCCGGGCTCGAATCGTCGCTGCCTGATTCAGCCCTCGGCCTCGTCCGGCAATTCGTCGATCCGGTACTCGCCGCGCTGGCGTGCAGCGAGGATCGCCAGGGCACGCTGCACGTGCGGCTCGCGCACCAGCAGGCGCACGCCGCCCACCGCGTAGGTGAGCGCGGCGTTGACCGAGACCACGTGTTCGTCGGCGATCGTCGCGTGCAGCCCCTCCGCCTGCAGCAGGCCGCGCGCGAGGTGCGCCTCGAACGGGGTCTCGAAACTGGCGACAGCGACGAGCGGATAGTCGTCGTCGCCGCGCGATTCGGTGGGGCGCATCGTGTCGATTCTATCGTCGGGTGCCGCCTTGCGGCGCAGGCGAAGGAAGGCGTGTCATCGCAGTTCGAACAATTTTCATCTCGCCACCACCGGTGCCAATAGCAGCATCTTCCACCATCCGGCGTTCGAGGAGCCACCGATTGCAAGCCGTTTTCGCGCTGCAACTCCTAGAATGCTCTGTATGCAGACCGTTTCCAGCGGTTTCCAGCACGCCATCTCGCGGGCCCTGCCCCGCCTTCACCGGATCCGATCCCAATGAACGACGCCTCGACGATCGCCAGCATCGAGAACATCCGCATCCTGGAGAAACTGCGCCGTGAAGCGGTAGGACTCGACGCGCACTATCCGGTGGCCGGCGGCGGCGAGCGTCGCCGGACCTATCTCGACAGCTCCGCGAGCACATTGCGCCTGTCGATCGTGCAGGCGGTGCTCGACCGCTACCAGCCACACTACGCGAATACGCACAGCACGCTGCACTACGCCGCGCGCGTCTCGACCACCGAGTACGACTGGGCACACCGCGTCGTGCTCGAGTTCACCGGCGCCGACCCCACGAACTGGATGTGCTTCTTCACCGGAAGCGGAGCCACCGCCGGAATGAACCGGGTCGCGCGCACGCTGCGTCGCGCCCGCCCGGAACGCGACATGGTCGTGACCTCGATGATGGAACACCACTCGAACGACCTGCCGCATCGCAAGCACTTCCCGGAGGTCGTGCACGTCGCCTCGGAGTCGTCGGGCGACGCGCTCGGTTGCGTCGACGTCGCGCGGATGCGCGAGATCTTCGAGCGCCACGGAGCGCGGATCAACTACGTGGCGATCACCGGCGTGTCGAACGTCACCGGGATCGTGAACCCGATCCACGAGATCGCCGCGCTCGCTCACCGCTACGGCGCGGTGATCGTCGTCGACGCCGCGCAGATGGCCGCGCACGTCCCGATCCGCATGAGCGGGCACGCGGACCCAGCGCGCAATCTCGACGTAGTCGTGTTCTCCGGACACAAGGTCTACGCGCCCGGCTCGCCCGGCGTGGTGGTCGCGCGCCGCGAGCTGTTTGCCGCTACCGAACCCGAAGAGGTCGGTGGCGGAATGGTCGACACGGTCTGGCAGGACCGGTACACGGTCTCGTCCGGGTTCCCGGAACGCGAAGAGGCGGGAACGCCCAACGTCCCCGGTGCGATCGGACTCGCGGCGTCGCTCTATGCGCTGCAACGCATCGGGATGGCGACGATCGCCGCCGAGGAAAGCGAGCTGATGGCCTACGCGCTGACCGAACTGAGCACAGTTCCCGGGATCACGCTCTACGGCGCGACCGACCCGAAGGTTTGCGTTCGCACCGGTGCGGTCACCTTCAACCTCGAGGGTTGCGAACACGGCTTCACCGCGGCGGCGCTCAACGACTATTTCAACATCGCGGTTCGCAACGAGTGCTTCTGCGCACACCCCTACGTGCGCGAGATGGTGACGATCAGCCTCGAGGACCTCCCGGAAGACATGTCCAACGACGAACTGGAGCGCCTCGCGCAACAGCGCCGCGGCATGGTCCGCGCGAGCTTCGGCATCTACAACACCAAGAGCGACGTCGACGCGCTGGTGGCGGCGCTACGCTCGATCGTCGAGCGCAAGGACGAACTGCTCGCGCTCTACGACCGGCTGCCCAATAGCGACTACCGCCACCGCAACTTCTCGTTCGACTGCGCGAGCGCGTTCTCGGTGCGTGGGGCGGTCGACGAGTTGCTGGGAGGCTGATCGAACGGTCGCACCGGGCCTTGTCGCGGTCTCGCTTTTCGGCGCGTTTCGAACCCACTCCGGGTGCGCTAGAATCGAGCATCATTTCCGATTCCGCCTGGCCGTTGCCGCGATTGTCGCGATTGTCGCCCCGATCGAGTACCGGCTGGCGCTGCACATTGAGATCTCTGCATAGTTTGGTGCAACAAACGCGTCGGACCGGCCCCGGAGCGGCGCCGTTGTGGTCGCGCCGCCCCACCCACCGAGAAATGGCGCGTGAGGCGATGAGGCGCGTGCCGAAGCTTTTCGCGGCGCTCGCGCTGTCGCTCTTCTCGAGTCTCGCGCTATCGCTGGTCTCCGGCCTCGCGCTGTCGCTCGTCCCGGGCCTCGCGCACGCGAGCACGGAGGAAGTGCGCGTCGCCAAGGTGCTCGACGACGACGAAATGGCCATCGTCGTGCGCGCCGACGGTCAGGCCTATCTGATCGAGAAAGGTCTGGGGTGCTCGCATCTTCGGCGCTTCGAAGGGCGGCGCGTCGTCGTGCACTCGCCGGAGTCGTTCCTGGGAATCGGCGCACAACTGATCCTTCCCGGCGAGAGCCAAAGCTGCCGGATCTGGGACGTCGAGTCATTGGGTAGCTGGGCCGACGCTCCCGCCAAGCCACGACCTGCGCCGGCGCGCTCGGCAAAGCGCGCGAAGCCGCGATGCACCACGGGCCACTGGGTGCAGTCGGTGAGTTCCGACGGTCGCATCGTCCTGCTCAACGATCACACGGTCTGGGAAGTCGACGCAGCCGATGCGATCGACGCGATGCTGTGGATCCCCAGCGACGACGTGATCGAGTGTGGCAATCAGCTGATCCACAAACAGGACGCCCTGGTGATCAGGGCCAGGCGTGTTCGGTGAATCGCTGACGGCTCTCAGACCGACGTCCCCCCGGGTTCGAGTAGCACGACGGCTTAGAGTCCGGCCTCGGGGAGAATCTTAGACGTGAAGAAACGGTTTCCGAAAAATGGCACGGACGCCTCGGACTTGTAAAACCCCGCTTGCTGCTATGCGAGGAACTCGAGAAAGTCGGTGTTCTGGAATCCGATGAGTTGAACGAGATCGTTGACATTTTCGAACGTCGCCACATGACTCCGACCACTGGCATCGCTCCAGTTGTCGTCAAACCACAGTTCGCCCCTGTTCGTGGTGCTGTTGAAGACGAGCAAATAGGCTTCGGCCGCCGCGCCAAGATCGGCTTGAATCTGGCTGGTCGAAAGAGCGGTCTGTAGCTCGATCACCGCCTTGTCATCGGCCGCCCCGATGGAGGTTATCCCGCTGCGATTGTCAACGTAATCCAGCGCAGAGAGCGTTGCGCCGGCAGAAGTGGCATTCGTATTGGAAAAGTCAACGTTGTTGAATCCGATCTTGTCGGTTCCCTGGACAAAATCCTTGATGCTGTCTGTGCCGCCTGTACCCACCATTCGAAACTGATCCGAGCCGCCGTTTCCGGTCAGGCTGTCATTGCCCGAGAGTCCATAGATGATGTCATTTCCACCCCCACCTTTGATGACATCATTGTTGTTCGAACCCGCGATGCGTAGCACGCCGGTGAATCCGGAAGCATCTACGTTTGCCGCCTCGGAGAAACCCATTGTCCTGCTGCTGCTCGACAACTCCACGCCTTCTCTCGCGCCGATCGTAAGGCTCTGCGAACCGGTGATCGTGAAATTGGCCAAGCCATTGTCATTGTCGAATGCGTAGAAATTGAAGCTTCCGGTCCTGACAGCCTCAACAAGATTTGCCGCGGAATTCTGTCCGGTCGAATCGATCGTTACCGACGAAATGCCGTTCTGAAAGCCGATGGCGCCTACGTCGTTGCCTGAATTGGTATTGGCAACGATGGCGATCTCGCCACCGGTATCCGGACTCGCGCGCATTTCGAAAACCGCTGATTCGCCAACATTTTCCGCGGTGAAACGCACCGTTTCATCGCTGCTGCCCTGGTCGTCTGCGAAAACAAACCGGTCAGTGCTCTCTACCCCCGTGATATTGAGCCTGCCATTGTTGGAGCCCCCCTCGAACAGGAATTCATTGATTTTCGTAAAGCTGCTCGCGTCCAGACTGCTTACGGGGTTCAACGCCGCCAGGACTTCGAAGCCGGTCGCCTTGTTGACTGCGGCCACGATATTCGCGAGGGACGTCGTCGCCAACGTATCCTTGCCTGCGCCGCCATTCAGCGTCCCTGATGAGTTCAAGGCCGTGGTGTTGAGCACCAGAGCGTCGGCCGAGTTGCTGCCGGTGAAGCCAAAGCCCGTCGCAGTGGTATCAATCGCCGATATCGCCAGGCCGCCGCCGGTCATGCCAGAAGCATTGACCGTCGCCAGCCCCTCGAAACCTCTCACTTGAGTCAGTTCCAGGCCAAAGCCGGCCGAGGTCAGGCCGGTCGTGTTGCCTGTCACATTGACGGTGGCCAATCCGTTCATTGCCTCGCCAACCACGACAATGCTGGGGGCGCCAGAGACGTTGATATTGGCTATTTCGAACGAAGTGTCGTCGGTCGTGCCGTCAGTGCTGACCAGGTTGAATCCCGCTGCCAGATCTTCGGAGCCCGTTCCATTGGCGATGTTGATTGAAAACGCATCGGAACTGCCGGTACGGCCAGATGCCGAACCAAGGTTCACGTTCTGGCCAACAGAGGAGCCATCTGCGTTGTCCAGAGTGATGACCGCCGTTGTGGAGGCATTGAGGAAAGTCGTGTCGGACAACGCACCGTTGTTCTTGAATTCAACTGCCTCGACTGCCGACGGACCCGCAGCCGATGCAAGATTGATCGCAAGAGGATTGCCAGACTGATCGCTACTCGACACGGAAACCTTTTCAAGGCCCGCCAGAACGGGTGCGATCAACAGGGGCGCTGTCAAGGAGACGACGCGAACATTGAGAACATCGGTGCCATTGCCTGGGTTCAATGAATCGGCGGAATTCAGCGTACTGTCGCTTGCCGAATTCTCGACGATCGCTGAAATCGTATCGTCGCCATCGGTGCCGCTTGAACCATTCGAACCGATCATCCCGGGAATGATGTCGGCGCCCTTGGTGAGCGTGAAGGTTTGCAGTTGAGTCGACAAATCGACATCGTCGTTCGTGATCGTGCCGGTTGCCGTCACATCGGCAACCAGTTTGCTACTCGAAAACCTGACGGCGACAGTCTCGTTGGCTTCGAAATCCGTGTCGCCGTTGACGGTAACAGGCACCGTTGCAGCAGTCTGGCCCGCGGCAAAGCTCACGACACCTGCGGCGGCATTGAAGTCGTCACCAGCGGTAGCTGTGCCAGAAGTCAGAGTCTGGTAGTTGACAGTGATCGCCTCGGTCGGCTCCTTGTCCAGCGTCAGCGTGTAGGTCAGGATCTTGGTTCCGCTGTCACCTTCGCTGACCGTGGGCGCATCGGTAGTGAGCGTGAAGGTTTGCCCCGGTTGCGGAAACAGGATGGGGGTGAAGCCCTGAAACTGCCCGAACTTGACATAGTGAGCTATCGCACCGTTGGTCAAGCTGTTGCCAAAATCTCCAAGGTTGCTGGTCACGTACGCCGAGACAGCCGGGTATGCGGCAAGGTAGCCCAAACCATCAAATGTCGTGGTGAGTGCGGCGTTGGGCGCGCGGCCTTCGTTCAGGCCGAATTGCATGAAATGGTAGATCAGGTCAGCTGCGTTGAAATTTGTGTTCGCCAGATCAGCGTAGTGACCCTTGTAGTAAACCGGGTCAAAAGTCGAATTGGGCATGTATCCGCGGTCAGCGCCAATCTGGACAAAGTGCTGAATCGGTGTCAAGGAACCAGAGTAGCCCTGTAGATACTGCCCACTGTAGTAGAAGGGATCAAAGGGCGTATACAGGCCAGTTTGACTGGGTGGCAGAAGCGCCAAAGCGCCTTGCAGATCATCGCCAGTTGTAAAGAACAAATCTGTCTCCTTGAGTTGTGTCAAACAAGTTCGCAATGTCGTACGTTAATGAGTCGCGTTCCAGCGAGCGGTAAAAGTCCCTTGCTGTTGTAGGGTTGCGTTCCGGCGCGTGGTGTGCTTGCGCTCGGCGTGCCGGTGTTCCGCGGGTTGAACGCAGCACTTGGGCCGACCGCCAGCGCAGCGACCGGCCTCGCAGCATCCCGGAGAGACTCGCCATACTGTGAACCCGGGCACGGCGGCCTACGTGGATGCCATTGCCGACGACTTCCCGGGCAGCCGCAGCAATGGGGCAATCGCGCACTTCATCATCTATTGCAATGACGAACAGCGTCCGCGCATAGGGAATTCAGATACCCTGCTGGCAGTTCCGGGATCGTAATCGTCTGCATGCCAAGTCGCTGGGGCGGCAAGTGACCTACCAGATCATCTATTCATCGAGGGCGTCGACCGCGATGTCCGTGCGCGATCTGGAAGCAATCCTCGTCGACGCACGCGAGGGAAACGCACGAAGAAGCGTCACGGGCGTGCTCGTTTACGTGGAAGGCGTGTTCCTGCAAATTCTCGAAGGTGAGAAGGAGACGGTGCTCGGCCTCTTGCGCAGCATCGGGAACGACTCGCGCCATTCCGAGCTGACGGTCTTCCACGAGGTCGAGGTCGACGCGCCGATGTTCGGGAACTGGAGGATGGCCTACCTCAGCGCGACGCAGGAACAGATGGCAGTCTGGGCCGGACTGGACGGAACCGCATCGATCGAGTCGATCCTTTCGGAGATCGGCCGCGAGCCCGATCGCGTATCGCGCGTCGCGAAGACCCTTCTCGAGGCGCTCGCCGGCTGAATCGCCACGCGTCCTCGGGACGATCTCAGCGACGCTCCGGAACGGACTTCTGCAATCCGGCGCTATCCACCGGGATGCAATCCTGCGCGGGTTTCGGCGGTACGTTGCGCGCCTTCAGTCGACCCAGAAGCGAAGGCAAGGTGTCGCGAAGCGAACGCGGCATGGCAGTCGCGAACGCCGGATCGACCTAGACGGTCACACCGCTTTCTCCCTGTTCCGCAATGCGCGAGACGATCGTGCTCGTGCCGCAGGACACGGTCCTGTTCGCGCTCCACCGCGACGCGGATCGGTCGGACCTCGGAAACGAATTCATCCGGAAACCGTGCGCTCTCCGGATCGCCGAGTTGCGACCTGACGAGCGCCAGCGGCGCCGACGACTGCTGCTAGACGATGTATCCCATGTCGATCGCTGCCCCGACCATGTCGTGCGCCACGCGCTGCTCGTCGGCGCCGTAGATGATGAAATGCGCGATCGCTCCATTGCTCCTGCTGTTCAGGAAGTCGGCGACGTTTGCATCCACGTAGGCAGCCACATCGGGGTTCTCGGCAAGGTAGCGGTTGCCGTCGAACTGATCGAACGCCGGTCCGCCCGAGCGCCCTTCCCAGACCCCGTAGAGGTTGTAGTGCATGAAGAGCGTCGCGTCGTCCAGCTGTAGTGGAGCCAGGTCGGCCCACTTGTTTGCGTAGTACGCAGGGTCGAACCAGGAGTTCGGCGCACGATCCTCGGCCGCCCCGCTGCTGAAGTAGTTCTGCAGGGCCGTGTCCGGCGTCACCGTCGGCACCAGATCCGGGTTGTTCAACAGGTAGTACACCGCGTCGAACAGGAACCCGTTGTCTTTCCCGTAATCCGGCGCATGCTCTCGCGGCATCGGCACGAGGCTGATTCCCTGATCGGCAAACTGAAGATATTCGACCGCGTACAGCGTGTCGGTGCCGTCATTGCCGCCGCTGACGACGATCGCGGCGCCGTTGTTCTGAATCGTGTACTGCGAACGCGCGCCCGAAAACTGCGCCGTGTCGATGCCGTTGCCACCGTCGAGAATGTCATCGCCCGCGCCGCCCCTGATCGAGTCGTCGCCGGCAGTGAACAGCGAGGAAAAGCCGGCATCGTCTTCGAGAAACGACGAAACCGTCATTGGCACATCGCTCTCGATCCGAACGAGCAGACCGCCACCGGCCACGTTGACCTGCACCGAAGAGGCGGAGCTGGTCGAGTAGTCTTCCTGCAGCAGCGCGGCAACGTCGAATGCCCCGGTCAACTCGATACTGGTACCGGTATCCGGCATGACCCACCGCAGCGTGGTCGAAGACGGGAAACCCGCCAAGACGGGCTCGCCATCGCCCAGGAGCCCGCCGAATCCCCAGGATTCGACATCGGTCATATTGGCAGGAAATCCGCCGAATGAAATGTGCTTGCCCGCTATCAGATCGCTCATGATTCAAGTCCCTCCCGATCGCCGATTCGAAAATCCCAGTCTACGCTTGGCGAGCCGGAAATTCCTACTTCTGAACGGTTCTGAAACGGGTCCAGGGTCAGGCTTTCACCCCACCCATCGGTGGTACCCTGCCAGTTCGGTTGGCCCCTGTTTCACAGTCGATCGGCACCCAGTCAGGGCACCCAGTGAGCCTCAAACAAGACATCCGCTTCTGTACCAGCAAGGACGGCGTGCGCTTGGCGATCGCGTCGACCGGCAGTGGTCCGCCCTTGGTGCGTGTGTTCAATTGGCTGACAGATGTCGAGAAGGACCTGACCAGCGTGGTGAACCGGCACTGGGTCGACGAACTCAGCCGTGACTACGGCTACGTGCGCTACGACTCCCGTGGTTGCGGCTTTTCCGATCGGGACATCGAGCGCATGTCGTTGGACGCCTGGGTCGAGGACCTGGAGGCGGTCATCGACGCGATGCAGCTCGAGCGGGTGCCGCTGCTTGGCATCTCGCAGGGCGCGGCGGTGGCGATCACCTATGCGGTGCGCCATCCGGAGCGGGTCAGCCAGCTCGTGCTCTATGGCGGATTCGCTCGCGGTCTGCTCGTGCGCGACAAGTCCCCGCAGGTCCTCGAGCGGGCCCAGGGCCTGCTGAAGGCGGCGGAAATCGGATGGGGCGCCGATGACCCGTCCTTCCGTCAGGTTTTCGTCCACAGGATGTTCCGCGACGCCACCACCGAACAACTGCGCGCGTTCGACGAGGTTCAGCGCAACACGATTTCCGGTGTGAATGCTGCGCGTTTCCTGAAGAATGGTTTTGAAATCGATATCCAGGAACTGGCGCGACAGGTGCAGTGTCCGGTACTGGTGGCTCATGCCAAGGACGATCCGTTGATGCCATTCAGCGAGGGCTTGCTGCTGGCCTCGCTGATTCGGGATGCTCGCTTCGTGCCGCTCGAGGGCAGCAACCACATTCCGTTCGAGTCCGACTCGGCGTGGCCGCTGTTTCTGGCGGAACTCCGTGCGTTTCTGCCAGCCGTTTCCTCAGTGCGGCCGCGCGCTGCCGACCCGGCAGCCATGGGCAGCATCCTGACACCTCGACAACTCCAGATCCTGCAGGCCGTGGCGCAGGGCCAGACCGCCAAGCAGATTGCCCGCGCGCTGAACTTGAGCCCACGGACCGTCGAGATGCATGTCGCGCGAGTCCTGGCGACCTTGCAATGCAGCAGTCGTGCCGAGGCCGTGCACAAGGCCAACGAGGCCGGCTTGCTGGCCTGAAGCCAGGGGGCGCGCTCGGTTGCATCAGAACGACAGTGGTGGCTGCTTCGGCGGCCCGCTCATGACGAAACCAGGAAACATGCCAATGACCGCTGCATTCCGATTTCCACCACTTGCGGTCTTCATGACGGCGTTGTGCGTCCTGGCGGCAAGTGCGGCCTGGACTCCGGCGAAGGCGCAGCCGTTCCCTAACAAGCCGGTACGCATCATCTTGCCGGTCGGCGCTGGCAACCCGGGCGATGTACGGGCAAGGCAACTTGCAGCCGGGTTTCCGGAAGTCTTCGGCCAGAACTTGATTGTCGAGAATCGCCCCGGGGGCAACGGATTCATCGCGGCGGAAGCTGCCGCTCGCGCGCCGGCCGATGGCTACACGCTGTTCATGGGCAATTCCCTCACGCACGTCTACAACCCTTGGCTGTTTCGCAAGATGCCGTATCGTGACGTGGAGGATTTCGCTCCCGTGACGATGATCGCCGGGGGGCCGTTGATGCTGGTGGTCAACGCGCAATTGCCCGTTCGCACGCTCGGTGATTTGATTGCACTGGCCAAGGCAAGACCCGGGGAACTCAACTACGGCGCCGGTGCGCGTTCCACGGACGTGGTGGTGCACCAGATCAGGCGCGCCACGGGTATCAACGTCGTCGGGGTGCCCTACAAGACGCCAGGGGCTGACTTGAGCGACGCCATCGCCGGCCAGGTGCAGATCGCATTCAATTTCTGGGCGATCCTGGAGCCGTTGGTGAAATCGGGAAAACTGCGGGTCCTCGCCGTGGCCGCGCCCACACGCCTGGCGGCCGCGCCCGACGTGCCCACTTTCGCCGAGGCAGGTGTGCCTGGCATCGAGCTGTTTGCGTGGACGGGTCTCTTTGTGCCGGCCGGCACGCCGCCGGACGTCATTGATCGCCTGCAACAGGGCATCGCACAGATCCTCCACGCGCCCGCGCTCCGGGATGAAATCGTCCGGTCGGGATCCATCGTCGGTGGCAACAGCACGGCGGAGTTCTCCGCGTTCTGGCGCGCTGATCGGGCACGGACGGGCCAGGCGCTCGCGGAAGCAGGGATCGCGCCGCAATAGCCATGATTCCATGGCGTGCACCTTGACGGCGCCATCTCTTGCGAGCAACTGCACCGAGTCAGAGCGCCAGGTACAGTGCGCGCAATCTGGCCTGCTGGTCTGAGGCCGCCTGCTGCGCCAGCCGCTACTACCGTAACCGCCGGGCCCGACGACAGTAATTCAACGACTGGCGCCGTCGTCAGGCGATGGCGACACTGCTGTCATACCGCTACGAATGACGCCGAACCTGCCATCGGGCAGCGGCGTCGCGCCGACCGTAGCGGTTGCACCAGGACGCGCGGTAGGGGCCGTCGCGGCATCGCCATCGATGACCGCACTCAACAGAAAGGGACCAAGGAAATGAAGATGCCATCGAAATCGCGTCTGGCCGCAGTGGCCTGGCTGGTAGTCGCTGGCGGGCTGGCCATGCCGCTTGCTGCGTTGGCCCAGCAGACCCGGCAAGCCAGCAACGCAGCGCCGACGCCGACGGGTTTCAAGGTCATCCTCGACGATGAGCACGTGCGTGTCTTCCTCAGCACGTTTGCCCCGGGTGTCGTCGTGCCGATGAGAAATTACCCGCGCAGGACCCTGTACATCCTGAAGGGGCCGGCGAGTTTGAAGTTCACCGATGGCGACGGCAAGACAGAACTGCTGACGCAGGAAACCGGTTCCGTGCGGTCGGCTTCCCCGGGACAACAAGCCCTCACCAATGTCGGCACGAATGAAGCCGTCGTTCTGGTCGTTGTCGACAAGCGCGACATGCCTGGTGCGAAGTAGTCCACGCCGAGTGTCTGGCTGACTCGGTTGGCTGTGCACTCACACCATCTCGCGGGACACGATCCCGCGTTTGATCAACCACGAGAGAACCATGAAACAAACTTCAATGACTGCATGGATTGCCGGCGCGACGCTCGCGTTTTCTGTGGCAGGCACGGCGTTGGGCGCGATCCGGGAAGAAGCCGTCACCTACAAGGACGGCGAGACCGTCATGAAAGGTTACATTGTCTATGACGATGCGAGCGCGGCGAAGCGCCCCGGCATCGTCGTTGTTCCGACATGGTGGGGCATCAACAAGCACATGCGCGACGAGGCGCGCCAGTACGCCAGCGAGGGATACACGGCTTTCATCGCCGACATGATCGGCGAAGGCCGGAGCCCGGACAATCCCAAAGAAGCGGGCCCGTTGATGATGTCGATGCGCAAGAACCCCGCGGCGATGCTGTCGCGCTTCAATGCCGCGAAGGATGCGCTTTCAAGGCATATGACCGTGGATGCCTCGAGAATCGGCGCCGCTGGGTATTCGGCGGGCGGTGCGTTTGCACTCGACATGGCCCGCGCCGGCTCTGACCTCAAAGGCGTCGCGGGGTTTTACGTGTCACTGCTTGGCAGCGCACTGACGCCAACCGATGCGGGAAGAATCACGTCGAAGATGCTGATCATGAACGGGGGCGCCGATCCAATGATCAAGCCGGACGCGGTCGATGCATTCAAGAAGGAGATGGCCGACGCCAGCGTCGAACTTCACTACATCAGCTACCCAGGTGCGCGGCATTCGTACACCGACCCGGATGCGACCGAGAAGGGCAAGCAGTTCAACATTCCCTTTGCATATGACGCCGAAGCGGCGTTGCAGTCCAGGGCCGAAGCCTCCAAATTCTTCAGCGCCGTGTTCGCAAAGTAGCATTCGCAACGGCAAGAAGATGGCGACGGTGGAAGGTGCCCGCGCGCCGTCGACGGCGCTCAAAAAAAAACCGCGGCACGAGGCCGCGGTATTCTTGCTCGCGCTGAGGGCTTACTCGGCAGCGCGAATTTCCGCTGCCTGCGGGCCTTTTGTGCCCTGCTTCACGACGAACTCAACTCGCTGACCCTCGGCCAGCGACTTGAAGCCACTCGCCTGGATTTCCGAGATGTGCGCGAACAAGTCCTTGCCTCCGGTGTCGGGCGTGATGAATCCGAAACCCTTTGCATCGTTGAACCATTTAACGGTACCTGCTTCCATCTTGACGTTCCTTGATAGGTAGATGTCATAACAAATCAGCCGCAGGAAACGCCCCGCGGCGAGCCAACGATCAAGAGACGTGAACCTGAGGGAACCAGATGAGCCGTTGTCTGAACAAACCAGACAACGAGCCAGAGAAAACCGGAGGAGGACAGAGACTCAAGCGACAGCTGACGAATAGTACGCTCTTTTCGGCGTCGAGTCGCTGTTTGCGGCGCAAGCGATCGGCGCAAGCACTCACACGGCGCCGAACGATCTGACGTACGACGTTTGATCGGCCCGATAACAGCTGCACGAAGCGACTTCCATGCCGGCGCGGTCGAGGACGGCGACCGCACCGCGGTGGTAGCGGATCAGCTTGCGCGTCTGCAATGCGCCCCGGTTCTTCGCGCTTCCGCTCGTCACTGTCTTTCTTTCTTGTCGGTCGGCCTGCCTGCGGCAGGTCGGCGCTCTTGACCTCGCGGCTGCGCCTTTTGCGCCGCATCTCGCTGCGGTTGGGATGACTCGGGCGCAGCGACAGGCGGGCGTCGTTCGGCCTGCTTCGCGGCACGAGCAGGCTCGGGGTTCGCTCGTTGCAGTGCTGCCGGTGCGGACGGCGGCGCGACCTGGGGCTGCACGGCTCCTTGCGGCGCCGTGGGAGCCCTTCGCTCATCCGATCTTCCGCGCGCATCACCGGGCCGGGTATCACGTGCCGCAGCTTGCGGCGGACGCAGCGTCGGCGGCGCTTCCTGCGTCGGCGCGGCCAGTTTGACGGCAGGCGCCGGCGCGGCCACTGCAGGTGTTCAGTTCACGGCGTGCGGCTTCATCGAGCGGCTTGCCCGGCCTCGCTGTCAGCTGTTGCTGCTGGCTGTTGCTCCGCGAAGCCGACACGTGCCGCGGGCGGTGCAGTATGGGCGACAACTGGCCGCTCGAAAGCGCGCGCCGGCGGCTTGTCACCCTGGGCGGCGGCGCCGCGAACGCTTGTCTCTGTCGGGGCTACATGCGGCACGACCCCGACCGGTGCGCGGACGACAATTTCCTGCGATACCCGTACCGACGCTCGCGAGACCGGCTGCGACTGTACAAACGCCGTCGACGGTACCGCGACGACGGCTCCCGGCACTCGCCGATTGGCATAGACCACGTTGGTCACGTTTACCTGGTTGTAGGTGTTGTTGATGACCGTGTTGTTGACGACGGTGTTGCTGCGGTTGACGTTCTCGAAATAGCCGCGGCTCACCCGATACGCCGGGCGATAGACCTCGCGCGGCCCGAGGGGAAACCACGCGACGCCACCGACGTTGCCGCTGGAAATCGCCAACTGGAAGTTGGCGCCGCCCACGAATACGACCAGCGCCGGGGCATAGTAGGCACGGCTGCGCACGGGACCCGGCACCCAGCCCCACGTTCCGCTGAGATTCGTCCAGCGTCCGTAATGCGACACGGCGAAACCCCACGGCGCGTCGTCGATCCATGTCCAGCCCCACGGGTCGACCCATGCCCAGTGGCCGTCGCGATAGGGTGCCCACCCGGCCGCCACCCGGTTCGGGACCCAGACGTTGCCGTAGGTCGCGTCGACACGCCAAGTACCGTTTGAATCGAGATCCTGATAGCCGACCACGTCTCGCGATACATAGCGGGCGGAGACCGAGTTGTCGTAGCGGCGATCGCGTTCGCCCGACCAGCGATCGAATTCGTCGAAACGCGGCGCGTCGACATGCTCGTAATCGCGCAGGTCGGTCCCCCAGAAGCGATACGGTTGCCGGGAATCGATCGCATACGATGCGTTTTCGCCGTACACCGCGCCCTCGCCTTCGCGCACGACGATCGTCGTCGAATCTTCGTCGGGATCCACCTCGATCCGATATTCGCCTGGCTGCCGAACGACAAAGGCGAGATTCGGCGTGTCGACCTCGAAGACCTGGTTGGGCTCGAGTCGGCGCACGCGTAGGTTCACGGTGCCACGCGTCAGCTTCAACTGGGCAATTTGGTCATCGAGATTCACGATGGACACGCCGGTAGCGGCGTTCATGCGGATCATTGCGCCGCCGACCTGGATTTCGGTTCGCGCGCCCGCATCCGCCCACAGGCGGTCGCCGGGACTCAACGGCCGGTTGATCGTGGCTCGCACCCAATCGTTCTCGCCGGCGGGTGAGAAACTGACCGTACCGCTCATGTAGCCGAGACGTGCGACGCGCGAAGGCGGATCGGCGCTGGCCAAGCCGCCGAAGGACAGAATGGCGACGCCGGCCGCGAAGGCGAAAGCCCGACGCAGGACAGATTGCATGAGCATGACAAATCCTTGCGCAACAGAGCGCTGTTTGTGCCGCAGACTCGGACTCGGCCTCGCGTATGTATGACAGCGTACATACGGAGCCGAGCATTCCGCGTATTCATTTGCGCGAATGCGAGAGCGTAGGGAGCGCGAATACCGCGACTTCTCCCAATTCCCCACGATGCCGCGGCGTGAACCCAACCTATCTCGACCACCTGGTTAGGTTGTTGGGTATCCAACATTCTCATCGCAAGATCCCAACACCGTTCCACCGAGAAATCTTGCCCGTTTCGGGATTCGTACCGATGGTACAGGTTAGCTTTTTGGCAGCTTGCGCACCCCTTGGCTTCAGCGTCCACAGCAGCGCCACGCAAGACGCACCAAAACGCCCAAGGCGCGCGCAACACACGCCGATCAACCAGGGTCCGCGACGCGGCGATCGCGCAGTTCAAGGAGGCCATGCAGGCGCGCTGGAGCGCGGATGTGGTGGGCAGCTGCATTCTGAATCCCTGACGTGATCCTGCTCGTCGGCGCGCTGACGCGCAATTGACGAGGCCGCGCCAGTTCGTATGATGCAAATGGCCGACGGCGCTCGGCAGTGCAGGTTCAGGTCCGTCGCCGCCACCGCCACATCTGGCCAGAAAGGGGTTGCACATGGACTCGAAAAAGCGCACGACAGCGGTTCTCTGGGTCATCATTGCGGTGTTGGCGATCGCCGCAGCTTCGCTCTGGGTCGTCCACTCGGAGTTGAAAACCGAGATGGCGCAACTGCGCGAAGTCCACCGCGCGCTCGAGGCCGAGCGTGATGGCCTGAAGACCGAATCGCAGTCGCAGCGGGAACGGATCGGCGCACTGGACGCCGAAACGAAAACGCTGCAAAGCAGCCGTGATGAGCAGGTCGCCGAGGTGCAGAAACTCACGGCGTCCGCCGCCGAATCGCAGCAGCAACATCAGACGCTGGTTGCCGACATGGCGACGCAGGGGCAAATGCTTGCGCAAACACAGGAACAGGCCAAGGCGTTTGCCAGCGCCAGGGACGACGTGTCGCGCGAACTCGCGTCGACAAAGAAGACCCTCGACGAGGCTCGATCCCTGGCCGCGGAGCAAACTGCGGCGTTCGAGCAACTGCAGAAAAAGCATGCGCAACTGGAGACTGCCGACGCGTCGCGACAGCTGGAACTGAAGAAGTCGCAGCAGTTGCAGCAGGACACACAAAAGAGCCTGCAGGCGTCGAATGCCGAGAAGACAGCGACGACGCAAAAGCTGACGCAGGCCCAGGAGCAGTTGAAGTCGGCCAACGTGGCCGGCGAGAAGGTGAAAGCCGAACTGGCGTCGGTCCGGCAGGCGCTGGGCAAAGCGCAGGACACTGCCGTGCAACGCACAATGGCATTCGATCAGTTGCAGCAGAAACATGCGCAACTCGAAACCACGGATCTGGCCAGGCAGGCGGAACTCAAGCAATTGCGGCAGGCCCGTCAAGATGCGCAGCAAAAACTGCAGGCGCTGAACACCCAAAAGGAGGGTATCGCGCAAAGACTGACAACGGCTCAGGATCAGGCGAAGGCGGCAGCCGCTACCGGCGCCAATCTGTCGCGCGAACTGGGGTCGACCAAACAGACGCTGGTGGACGCTCGGGCGCGTTCGGCGGAACTCAATCGCTCCTACCAGACGCTGCTCAAGGAACATTCCAGTCTGACAGCTACCGACGCGGCCAGGAAAGACGAACTGTCCCGTACACGCGCGGCATTCGAGGAGGCCCAGAATGAGGTCGCCCGCCTTACCGGAGCCCGTGGCATTTACACGGTGCAGGCCGCCGATTCCCTTTCGTCGATTGCCGCGTATTTCTATCGCAATGGCAATCGCTGGACCGACATCCAGAAAGAGAATGATTTCCTGGCGACGAATCCGGACCTGATCTACGCCGGTCAGGTGCTGATCATTCCCCGGTGATGCGCCGCGGCGTCGGCCACGTCCGCAAACATGAGGTCGCTGGCGGAGAGGGTGGGATTCGAACCCACGTTACGGTGAAACCGTAAACCGGATTTCGAGTCCGGCGCATTCGACCACTCTGCCACCTCTCCGGGATCGGATCGAAGCCCGCGAGTATACCAAAGCCGCGTGCCCATTCGGGCCCTTGCGAACCGCCCGGTGCGCGGGTAGCGTTATCGATTTTCAGACGGGAGGATGGCAATGGACTCGAACAAGAGGTCTCTGAT
The DNA here is from genome assembly GCA_963696745.1 of uncultured beta proteobacterium. GTDB lineage: Bacteria > Pseudomonadota > Gammaproteobacteria > Burkholderiales > Burkholderiaceae_E > Quisquiliibacterium. The sequence continues at coordinate 37,195 of CAVOLL010000008.1, read as the reverse complement.
GTTGGGCGGTGCGTCGCTCGCCGCGACGATGTTCGTGCCTGGCGCGCTGCGCGCCGCGGGCAAGTACCAGATCGGCAAGAGCGACGTTTTGCTGGTCATCGACGTGCAGAACTGCTTCACCAAGGGAGGAAGCCTGGAAGTCAAGAATGGCGACGAGGTGGTGCCGTTGATCAACCAGATCGCCAAGGGCTTCGCGAACATCGTCGTGACGCAGGACTGGCATACGCCGGCGCACATATCGTTCGCCTCGCAACATGCCGGGAAGAAGCCCTTCGAGACCGTGAAGCTCAAGTACGGTACGCAGGTGCTCTGGCCCGAGCATTGCGTCCAGGGCACCGAAGGCGCGGCACTGCACAAGGATCTTTCGCTACCCACCGCGCAGCTCGTGATCCGCAAGGGTTACAACCAGGACGTCGACAGTTACTCGGCATTCCTCGAAGCGGACAAGAAGACGCAGACCGGTTTGGCGGGCTACCTGAAGGCGCGCGGGATCAAACGCGTGTTCGTCGCAGGCCTGGCCACCGACTTCTGCGTGGCCTGGACCGCCGTCGACGCGCGCGCTGCCGGGTTCAAGGCGGTGGTGCTCGAGGACGCGTGCCGAGGCATCGACGCGAACGGCTCGCTCGCGGCCGCGTGGAAAGACATGACCAAGGCGGGCGTAGAGCGCGCCAAGACCACGGACCTGGACATCAAAGCCTAGGCACGAGCGAAAGACCACGACCGAAAGACCACGAGCGAAGAGCCGCAAGCGAAAAACCACGAGCGAAGAGCGCGCGCCGGCCGCGTGGGGCCGGCACGCGCTCAGGGAACGAGTCGGTCGACTGCGCCCATGTAGCGACGTAGCGCCAGCGGCACCGTGACCGAGCCGTCGGCGTTCTGGAAATTCTCCAGCACCGCGACCAGCGTCCTGCCCACCGCGAGGCCGGAGCCGTTCAACGTGTGAACCAGCTCCGTCTTGCCCTGAGCGTTGCGATAACGCGCCTGCATCCGGCGCGCCTGGAACGCCTCGCAGTTCGACACCGACGAGATCTCGCGGTACGTGTTCTGCGCCGGCAGCCAGACCTCGAGGTCGTAGGTCTTGGAAGCGCCCGCACCCATGTCGCCGGCGCACAGCAGCATCACCCGATACGGCAGGTCCAGACCCTGGAGCACGCGCTCGGCGTGCCCGACCATTTCCTCCAGCGTGGCATACGACGTCTCCGGCTCGACGATCTGCACCATCTCGACCTTGTCGAACTGGTGCTGGCGGATCATCCCGCGCGTGTCCTTGCCGTACGAGCCCGCTTCGGAACGAAAGCACGGCGTGTGCGCGGTCAGGCGCATCGGCAGCGCGTCGGGTGCGAGGATTTCGCCCCGCACCAGGTTGGTCAGCGAAACCTCGGAGGTCGGGATCAGGTAGAGCGGTTCGTGTTCGCCCTCGGCCCCGCCTCTGGTCACCGAGAACAGATCGTCGCCGAACTTCGGCAGTTGCCCGGTGCCGCGCAGGGTCTCGGCATTGACGATGTACGGTGTGTAGCACTCGGTGTAGCCGTGCTCGGCGGTGTGCAGGTCGAGCATGTACTGCGCCAGCGCGCGATGCAGCCGCGCGACCTGCCCGCGCATGACGGAAAACCTCGCGCCCGAGAGCTTCGCCCCGGCCTGGAGATCGAGCCCAAGCGCGGCGCCCACGTCGACGTGATCGCGCGCCGCGAAGTCCATCGCCGGTGGTTCGCCCCAGCGGCGCACCTCGACGTTGTCGTCGGCCGAACCGCCCGCCGGCACCGATTCGTGCGGCAGGTTCGGCAACGAGAGCAGCCAGTCGTTCTGGCGCGCGAGGATCGTCTCGTTGTGTTCGGCCGCGAGCTTGAGTTCGTCGCCCAGCCCGGCGACCTCGGTCATCACTGCCGAGGTGTCCTCGCCGCGCGATTTCATCGCGCCGATGCTCTTCGAGAGCGCGTTGCGCCGTGCCTGCAGGTCTTCGGTGCGGATCTGGATCGCCTTGCGCTCGGCCTCGAGCGCGCGAAAAGCGTCTGCCTCGAGCGCGAACCCGCGAGCGGCCAGACGCGTCGCGACCGCGTCGATATCCTTGCGAAGGAGCTGGATGTCTAGCATGGGGTCGTGATGTTATCAGGGCGCCTCGTCGAGCGATCGCAGCCAGGCGAGCTTGTCGCGGATGCGCGCTTCGAGGCCGCGATCGGTCGGGCGGTAGAAACCCGGTTCGTCGACGCCCTCGGGCATGTAGCGCTCGCCCGCGGCGTAGCCCTCGGGTTCGTCGTGCGCGTAGCGGTACTCGCGCCCGTGGCCGAGGGACTTCATCAGCTTGGTCGGCGCATTGCGCAGGTGCACCGGCACCGGGTCCGATCCTCGTGCGCGCACGAACTCGCGCGCCTCGTTGTAGGCGACGTAGGCGGCGTTGGACTTCGCGGCACACGCCAGGTAGACCACGGCCTGCGCGAGCGCGAGCTCGCCCTCGGGCGAACCGAGCCGTTCGTAGACCTCGGCCGCGTCGAGCGCGATGCGCAGCGCGCGCGGATCGGCAAGACCGACCTCCTCGCTCGCCATGCGCACGATGCGCCGCGCCAGATAGCGCGGATCGGCGCCGCCGTCGAGCATCCGGCACATCCAGTACAGGGCGGCGTCGGGGTGCGAGCCGCGTACGGTCTTGTGCAGCGCCGAGATCTGGTCGTAGAAGGCGTCGCCCGACTTGTCGAATCGGCGCAGGTCCTGGCTGAGCGCGGTCTCGAGAAATGCGGCGTCGACGTGCTCGAGGCGCTGCGCGACGGCAGCCTGCATCACCACTTCGATCGCGTTGAACAGTCGGCGCGCGTCGCCGTCGGCCGAAGCGATCAGGCGTTCGCGCGCATCGTCGTCGAACGACGCCGCGGTCTCGCCGAGGTGCTCGAGAACGCGATCGAACAGCTCGCGCAGGTCGTCGGCGGCGAGCGGACGCAGCACGTAGACGCGCGCGCGCGACAGCAACGCTCCGTTGACTTCGAACGACGGATTTTCGGTGGTGGCGCCGATGAACGTGAGCAGTCCGCTCTCGACGTGCGGCAGGAAGGCATCCTGTTGCGCCTTGTTGAAGCGATGCACCTCGTCGACGAAGAGGATCGTCGCGCGGCCCTGCGCGCGCGCGAGCTCGGCCGCCGCGACCGCCTCGCGAATCTCGCGCACGCCGCCCAGCACCGCCGAGATCGCGATGAACTGCGCGTCGAAGGCGTCCGCCATCAGGCGCGCGAGCGTGGTCTTGCCCACGCCCGGCGGCCCCCACAACAGCATCGAGTGCGCCCGCCCGGTTTCGAACGCGACGCGTAGCGGCTTGCCCGGGCCGAGCAGGTGCGACTGCCCGATCACCTCGTCGAGCGCGTGCGGGCGCATCGTCTCGGCGAGCGGGGTCTGGTTCACGATGCGTTCCGCGGGCTCGACCGTGGACGGCGCGTTCAGCCGACCGCGGCCGAGGCGCGCGCGCTGGTGACGCGACCGACCCTGAGGGCGGCGAGGATGATCAAGCCCTGGAACGCGGCGATGCCGATCCACACCCCCGCGGGACGCCCCGAATCCATCAGCGCACCGAAGATCGCCGGTGCGACCGCCGCGCCGGCGTCCAGTCCCGAGTACACCATCCCGTAAACCCTGCCGGTGGCGCCCGGCGGCGCTGCGCGGCGCACCAGCAAGTCGCGCGACGGGCCGGCCGTGCCGGTGCCGAATCCGATCAGCGCGAATAGCACCGGCACCATCCACCCGGGCCAGCTCACGACCCCGACCAGAACGGCGAACACCGACGCGGAGCCGAAACCGAGCAAGATCATCCGCTCGACACGCAGTGGATCGGCCGCGAGGAATCCGCCGACGATCATCCCGCCCGCGCCTGCGACCATGTAAGAGCTCAGGCATATCGCGACCAGCGCGAGCGGCACCGCGTGCAACTGCCGCGCCGCCTCCGGCGCGAAGGCCTGCACCCCCGACAACGCCCCCGCGGCGGCAAAGAAGAAGCCGAAACTCATCCACACCTCCGGCAGTCGCAGGAACGCGAAACCGGAGGCCCCTTCCGCACCCGGGCGCGACACCTGGTGCGACGGCTGGCGCGGCGCCTGGCGTGGCGGATGCGCGACGGCGGCCGCGTGCGGCTCGGCAGCGCGCGGCTCGGCTGCGCGCGGCTCGGGCGGCTCTGCGGGGTCGGGCTGCAACTCGTCGCTGGCCGGGCTGCCCGACAACTCGACGCGGTGAAACCAGGCCAGCAGCCAGACAGCGGCGAACAGCAGCGACGAGGCGGCGAGCGCGTAACGCCAGCCGAGCGTGGCGGCGATCGGTACTAGAAAGAGCGGCGCCAGTCCCCAGCCAAGGTTGCCGGTCACCCCGTGCACCGCGTAGGCATGGCCCAGACGCGTCGGCGCGACGCGCGCATTGAGGATCGAGAAATCGATCGGATGAAACGGCGAATTCGCCAGCCCGCCGATCGCGGAGAACACGAGCAGTGCGCCGTAGCTGTCGCTCGCCGCGAGCCCCAGAGCCGAGACCATGAACAGCGCGAGCGAGCCGAGCAGCACGCGCACCGCGCCCACGCGATCGACCAGAAAGCCCGCCCCCGCCTGGAACACGCCCGACACGACGTAGAACACCGTCAGCAGCAGCCCGAGCTCGGCGTAGCTGAGCGAGAAGGCGTCGCGAATCCACGGAAACAGCGGTGCGAGCAGCAGTTGCCCGAAATGCGAGCTGCCGTGCGCTACGCCGACGACGACGATCGTGCGCGTGTCGCGGCGGCGTTGCGAACGTTGCGAAAGCTGCGAGGGTTGCGAGCGTTGCGACATTGCGCCGCCCTCAGAACGAAGCGCCGCGCGCGTCGACCGGCCAAAGCGCCTCGACGTGCTCGCCGCGCATCGCCACGATCCAGTCGTGCAGGTTCACGGTCGGGTCGCAGTGTCCAGGCAGCATCCGCACCTTCTGCCCGACGGCGAGCGCTTCGGCTTCGCCGCTCTTCTCGATCACCGTGTGCTCGTCGGCCAGGCCGCGCACGCGCCACCCGGCCAGTTCGACGCGCGGCAGGCCGCTGTCGAGCGCCACACTCTTGTGTCCGCAATCGAGCACTGCGTGCCCGGCGCGCACCGTGATCACCGTCGCGAGCAGGCTCAGCGCGTGCGCCATTTTCGGCGCATCTGGGTCGTGCTGGTTCGCCGCGTAGTCCAGGTCCATCAGTGCGTACGAACCCGGCTGGACCTCGGTGTAGACGCCCGAAGCCAGTTCGTAGGGATAGGTGCCGGTGCCGCCGCCGGTGATCTCGGCGCAGACGTGCCCGTCGGCGCGCAGCGCCGACGCGATCAGCGCCGCCTGTGCCGCCGCCTGCCCGGTCGCGACGGCGCGTTCTCCGGTGCTGCGCAGATGCTGCGCCTTGCCGTGGTAGGCCTGCAGACCGCGAAACGAGAGCCACGGCGCGTGCGCGGCGATCGCGCGCGCGAGCGCGACCGCTTCGGGCGCCGAATCGACGCCACAACGGCGATTGCCCACGTCGATCTCGATCAGGACCTCCAGCTGCGAATCGATTTCCTTCACCGCCGCAGCGATCTGCTCGACCTGCAACAGGCCGTCGACGCAGACTGCGACGCGCGCGCGCGGACCCAGCGCGGCAAGCCTGCGCGCCTTGGACATGCCGACCACGACATTGCTCACCAGCACGTCGGCGACCCCGGCCGCGACGAACACCTCCGCCTCGCCGGCCTTCTGGCAGCAGACACCAGACGCGCCCGCGGCGATCTGCAGTTTCGCGATCGTCGAACAACGGTGCGCCTTTCCGTGCGGGCGCAGCCTCGCGCCGCCCGCGTTCACCTGCGCCTGCACGGCGGCGACGTTGTGCTCGAAGGCCTCGAGATCGACCAACAGCGCCGGCGTGTCGATCGCCTCGCGCGTATCTCCGACACGGGCGGGCGCCGCGATCATTGCCGGATCACGTCGGCGCCGACCGGGGCGACGAATCGGAACTGCGCCGGATCGAGCTTTGGATTGCGCTCGATCGCGCGAAACGAGAAGCGCGTGGTGCGCCCGAAAGCGTCCTTGACGTCCATCGCCTCGGGAACGTTGTCGCGAAACCCGATCGCGATGCGCTCGAATCCGGCGTCGGCAACACGCGGCAACGCTTCGAGCCAGGCGAGACCGCCGCGCTCGCCCGCCTCGCGCAGCGTGAAGTTGCGCTCGAGATCGTCCGATCCGAACAGGATCGCCGCCGGGCTCGCACCGAGCGAATCGGCGAGCTTGCGCTCGGTGACCTGGTTCAGGTCGCGATCGAGGAAATAGAGCCGTTCGCCGTCGGCCACCATCAGTTGCTCGAAGGGCTTGGCGACTTCCCAGCGAAACTGCCCGGGGCGCACGAAGGCGAAGCGCCCGCTCGAGGTGTCGGCCGCGTCGCTGCGCCCGCGCTGGCTGCGCTGGGTGAACTCGCCGCGCGCCGAGCGCGTCTCGGTCACGAAGTGCTTGAGCTGCGCCAACGCGCCCGCAGTCTGCGCGACGGCACCTGTCGGGGCGAGCGCGCCGAGCAGAAGCACCGAGAGCACGAACACGAACGCGAAGAACCGCGAGAAACACGGCAATGCGGCGGATCGCGCGCGTTGCGCGAACCACGCGAAAGGTGCGAATGCCGCGCGTCGCACGTCCATCGTCAGCGGCTGATCGATTATCTGCATTGGGGCCATTTTACGCAGTCGCGGCGCCGGGGATCGGCACCGTCGTCTCGTTCAACGCCGCGACGCGCCCCGCGGATGACCTCGCCTCAGTCGTCGTCCCGACTTGGCACCAGGATGTCGCGGTTGCCGTTGGTCGCCATCGCGGAGACCAGGCCCGATTTCTCCATCTGCTCGAGCAGGCGCGCTGCCCGGTTGTAGCCGATGCGCAGGTGGCGCTGCACCAGAGAAATCGACGCGCGCTTGTGCTTGAGCACCACCCCGACCGCCTGGTCGTAGAGCGGATCGGATTCGCCCTCGACCCCGGCCTCGGCCAGCGTCTGTTGCAGCCCGCCGAAGCCGACCGCGCTTCCCGTGTCGGCCTCCTCCGGCACGCCGCCCTCGAGGATTCCCTCGACGTACTGCGGTTCGGCGAGCGATTTCCAGTGCCCGACGACGCGATGGACTTCGTCGTCGGCGACGTACGCGCCGTGGATGCGCACCGGGATGCCGTGTCCCGGCGGCAGGAACAGCATGTCGCCCTGCCCCAGCAGCGACTCGGCGCCCATCTGGTCGAGGATGGTGCGCGAATCGATCTTCGACGACACCTGGAACGCGATTCGTGTCGGGATGTTCGCCTTGATCAGTCCGGTGATCACGTCCACCGACGGGCGCTGTGTGGCGAGGATCAGGTGGATGCCCGCGGCGCGCGCCTTTTGCGCCAGTCGTGCGACCAGCTCCTCGACCTTCTTGCCCACCACCATCATCAGGTCGGCCAGCTCGTCGATCACCACGACGATCTGCGGCAGTCGGCCAAGCGGTTCGGGCGCATCGGGCGTGAGCGAGAACGGGTTCGGGATCGGTTTCTCGCGCCGCTCGCCGTCGGCGATCCTGGCGTTGTACCCGGAGAGGTTGCGCACGCCGAGACGGCTCATCAGGCGATAGCGCCGTTCCATCTCGGCCACGCACCAGTTCAGCGCGTTGCCCGCCTGGCGCATGTCGGTGACCACCGGCGCGAGAAGGTGCGGGATGCCCTCGTAGACGCTCATCTCGAGCATCTTCGGGTCGATCATGATCATCCGCACCTGCGACGGGTCGGCCTTGTACAGCAGCGACAGCAGCATCGCGTTGATGCCGACCGACTTGCCCGATCCGGTCGTGCCGGCCACGAGCAGGTGCGGCATCTTCGCAAGGTCGGCCACCATCGGGTTGCCCGCGATGTCCTTGCCGAGCGCGAGCGTGAGCGCCGATGCGCCGTCCGAATAGACCTTGGAACCGACGATCTCGGACAGGCGCACCGCCTGCCTGCGCGGATTGGGAAGCTCGAGCCCCATCAGGCTCTTGCCCGGAATGGTCTCGACGACCCGGATCGACACCAGCGACAGCGCGCGCGCGAGGTCCTTCGCGAGGTTCACGACCTGGCTGCCCTTGACGCCGGTCGCCGGCTCGATTTCGTAGCGCGTGATCACCGGCCCCGGATAGGCCGCGATGACGTTCGCCGAGACGTTGAAGTCGGCGAGCTTCTTCTCGATCAGGCGCGAGGTGTACTCGAGGGTCTCCTGCGAGACGGCCTCCTGCGCCAGCGCGGGCGCATCGAGCAGCGCGAGCGGCGGCAGTTGCGTGTCGGCCGGCAGGTCGGAAAACAGCGCGACCTGCGCCTCGGCGGCGACGCGCGGCGAGGGTTCGATGCGTGCCAGTGCCGGTTCGATTCGCACCGGTTCGGCGTCGTCTCCCAGGATGCGGCGCTTGACCACCACCTGTCCTTCGCGCTCGGTGGCGGCGACCTCGCCGATCCGCCGGTCGCGTCGCGCCGAGACCGTGCGCACGACGCCGTGCCAGACGAGTTCGATCGCGAGGCCGACGTGCTCGAAGATCGTCAGCCAGGATTGCCCGGCCCACAGGCTGAAACCGGCGGCGATCGCGACGAACAGCACGAGCGTGCCGCCGGTGGCGCCGAATCCGGCGAACAGCGGTCCGCTGATCAGTTCGCCAACGATCCCGCCCGGAGCGAGCGGAAGCGCTGCTCCGACCCCGTACATACGCGACGATTCGACCGCGACGCAGCCCAGGAACAGCAGCCCGAAGCCGAGCCATCGCTCCCAGGCGAATCGTTCGACGTCGTCGGGCTGCGATTCGCGCCCTGCCGCGGGGCGCAGCCGACGATAGCCGCGGATGACGCTCGCGAGGCACAGCATCACGAGCAGGTAGGAGGACAGGCCGAACAGGTACAGCAACAGGTCGGCGAACCAGGCGCCGACGCGACCGCCGGCGTTGGCGATGCGATCCACCTGTACCGCGTGCGACCAGCCGGGATCGGCCCGATCGTAGGTCAGCAGGATCAGCAACAGGAACACGCCGAGCGCGATTCGCGCGATCCAGCCCGCCTCGCGCAGCAGTTCGGCGGCGCGTTCGGGAAGGGCGAATCCGCTGGCGGCGGATCGTCGACCCGACGCCGCTACCGCGACCGCCGATCGGCTCACTGCAAACCCTGCGTCAACTGATGTAGGAGCTGAGCTTCTCGCGAAGCTGCAACTTGCCCTCGGGCAACGTGACGATGTAGCCGTCCGTTTCCAGGCCCTTCATCACGCGCGACACCATCTCGCGCGATGCGCCGATCATCTTCGCGATCTCCTGGCGCGGCATCTTGTTCTTCACGATGCGCTCGCCGCCGACGTTCTCCGAGAAATCGAGCAACACCCGCGCGACGCGACCGTAGACGTCGAGCAGCGCGAGCGTCTCGATCTTCTTGTCGGCGTCGCGCAACCTGCGCACGATGCCGCGCATCACGTTCATCGCCACCTCCGGACTCTGCAACAGCATGGCCTTGAACGCGTCCTTGCTCACCGCCATGAACTCGCACGGCTCGAGCGTGATCACGCTCGCCGAACGGGGTGCATCGTCGATCAGGCTCATCTCGCCGAAGAATTCCCCGGCGCCGAGCACAGCGAGAATCACCTCCTTGCCTTCGGAGTCGGAACGTTGCACCTTGGCGCGTCCAGCGAGCTGGATGTACATCGACTGCGATGGCTCGCCCTCGGACACGACGGTCCGTCCCTTCGGATAGCTGCGTCGCGCGCTGCCGGCCGCGAGCGTGTCCAGCTGGGACTCGGTCAGGCCCGAGAACAGCGGAACCCGCCGCAGGAATGCCTTGTTTTCCTCGTGCGCCATACCGACCTCTGTCCGGTGGATTGCCTATAATTTCGCACATTCGGGGCTACAAATCAAAAAATGCCTGAAGTTTGCCCCCTAAGCTTATGATTTCCTGAGTCTTTTACAACGTTTGGAACCTCAATGAGCACCAACAAGCACTGCCGCGTCCTGATCCTCGGCTCCGGCCCGGCCGGATATACCGCCGCCGTCTACGCCGCGCGCGCCAATCTCCAACCGGTGCTGATCACCGGATTGGCGCAGGGCGGCCAATTGATGACCACGACCGACGTCGACAACTGGCCTGCCGACGCGCAGGGCGTTCAGGGGCCCGAACTGATGGCGCGGTTCCAGGCGCACGCCGAGCGCTTCGGCACGCAGATCGTGTTCGACCACATCCACACGGTGCGACTGGGCGAGCGCCCGTTTCACCTTGCCGGCGACTCGGGCCAGTACACAGCCGACGCGCTGGTCATCGCGACCGGCGCCTCGGCCCGGTACCTGGGACTGCCCTCGGAGCAGACGTTCATGGGCAAGGGAGTGTCGGCCTGCGCGACCTGCGACGGCTTCTTCTACCGCGGCCAGGACGTCGCGGTGATCGGCGGCGGCAACACCGCCGTGGAGGAAGCGCTGTACCTGTCGAACATCGCGCGCAAGGTCACCCTCGTGCATCGCCGCGACCAGCTGCGCGCCGAGCCGATCATGATCGACAAGCTGCTCGCGAAGACGCGCGACGGAAACGTCGAGGCGCGATGGTTCCACGAACTCGATGAAGTGCTGGGCGACGAGTCCGGCGTGACCGGCGTTCGCCTGCGCGACAACCGCACGAACACGACCTCCGAACTGGCGCTGCACGGCGTGTTCGTGGCGATCGGCCACACACCGAACACCGAACTGTTCGCCGGACAGCTCGAGATGAAAAGCGGCTACATCGTCACGCGCGGCGGGCTCGACGGGCTGGCCACCGCCACCAGCGTCGCGGGCGTGTTCGCCGCGGGCGACGTGCAGGACCACGTCTACCGGCAGGCGATCACCAGTGCCGGTACCGGCTGCATGGCGGCGCTCGACGCGCAGCGCTTCCTGGAATCCGACGGCCCGAACTGAGGCGGCAGATGAAGGCGCTCTCGGACCTGCGCGCGCTGCGCGACGCCCTCAAGGCGCGGGCCGAGGCGCAGCGCGAGCAGGAACGCCGCGACCGCGACGAGCGCGCCCTGCGCGAGCGCGAGGCGCGCGCGTTTCGCGACGCCGTCGCCGACGCGCGCCCGCTCGCGCGCGACGATCGTTTCGAGCACCCCGATCGGGCGGTCGCGCCTCGGCCGCGGCAGCGCGAACTCGACGAGCGCGCCGCGCTCGCCGAGTCGATCTCCGACGAGATCGACATCGAGCGCCTGCTCGAGACCGATGCCGCGTTGTCGTTCCGCCGCGACGGCGTCGGCCATGACGTGCCGGGCCGATTGCGCCGCGGGCACTGGGTCGTGCAGCGGCAACTCGACCTGCACGGACTTCGAGTCGACGAGGCGCGCGAGGCGCTCGCGGAGTTCGTCGCGAGCGCGCATCGGCGCGGACTGCGCTGCCTGCGCGTGATCCACGGCAAGGGCCTCGGCTCGGCGCGAAAGGAGCCGGTACTCAAGGACAAAGTGCCGCGCTGGCTGGTGCAGCGCGACGAGGTGCTCGCCTTCTGCCAGGCGCGGCCCACCGACGGCGGCGCCGGCGCGCTGATCGTGCTGCTACGCCCCGGCGGTTGAGCCCACCGGCAGCTCGAGCGCACCGCGCGCAGTCGCGCCACGCTCGGCCGCCTTCTTCTGCGTCGGCGCGACCCCGTTTCTCACCGAGACGATCTCGGCCAGGATCGACACCGCGATCTCGGCCGGCGTGCGGCTGCCGATGTGCAGCCCGATCGGCCCGTGCAAACGCGCGATCTGCGCGTCGGAGAGTTCGAACAGCGCGAGACGTTCGCGTCGTTTCGCGTTGTTGGCGCGCGAGCCCAGCGCGCCGACATAGAACGCCGGCGAGTTCAGCGCTTCGATCAGCGCCATGTCGTCGAGCTTCGGGTCGTGGGTCAGCGCGACGATCGCCGTGTGCGCGTCGGGCTTGAGTTCGCAGACGACGTCGTCGGGCATGCCCGGCAGGTAACCGACGTCGGGAAGGTCAAGCGTGCTGAAGTACTCCTCGCGCGGATCGCAGACGAAGACCTCGAAGTCGAGCGCCTGCGCCATCTGCGCCAGCACGCGCGACAGCTGCCCGGCGCCGATCACCAGCAATCGGAAGCGCGGGCCGAACACCGACCACATCCGCTCGCCGTCGAAGCGAAGCGTGTCGCCGCGGGCCGCTGCGTGCAGCGTCACCGTTCCGCTCGCGAGTTCGAGTTCGCGCGTGACCAGCTGGTGCTTCGCGATCCGCTCGAGCAGCGCGACGATCCAGCCCGGGTCGCCCACCGGCTCGTGCACCATCCTGAGCGTACCGCCGCAGGGCAGTCCGAAACGCGCTGCCTCCTCGCGCGTCACGCCGTAACTCACGAGCGTTGCCGACTCGGGCTGGCCCGAGCTGCGCACGCGTGCGATCATGTCGTCCTCGACGCAACCACCCGAGACCGAACCGACGACGAGCCCGTCGTCGCGCACCGCGAGCAGCGCGCCCGGCGGCCTCGGGGCCGATCCCCAGGTCTCGATCACCGTCACCAGCCCTACCCGGTGCCCGCCGTGGACCCACTCGAGCGTGCGCTCGAGAACTTCGCGATCGATGCTGTCCATTCGCTACCCCTGTGGCCAATCCAGGCGCATTGCGGTGCGCCTTGCGATCTCCCCCATCGCTTCGGGGGTGTCGACGTCGACAGTGTAATGGTCGTTCGGCGCGGCGAATCGCCGGACGCGCTGCGGGTGTTGGTCGATGTAGCGGCGCATTCCGCCTTCGGGTGCGGCGAGCACCGACGCGACTGCCCGCGGCGCGACCACGACCGGATTGCCGCGAAGCTCTCCCAGGAACGGCACCAGCGCTTCGCAGCCCGCGTCTCGCGCATCGAAGGCCGCGATCAGCGCGAGCAGGTCGCTCGCGCGCAACAGCGGCATGTCCGCCGGCATGATCATCACCGCCGACGCCTCGGGGTCGACCGCCGCGAGGCCGGCGACGACCGATCCTTGCTGCCCGCTCGCGTGGCCGTGGTGCTCGATCAGGCGCGCACCGCGCGCCGCGTCGCACGTCTCGAGCAGCCCGGCGATCCGTTTCGCGTCGTGCCCGAGCACCACGATCGGCGAGGCGAGCCCCGCGTCGCGCAGCGTCTCGAGCGCACGACACACGAGCGGCACGCCGTCGAGTCGCGCCATCAGCTTGTTGGGCCCGCGCATCCGCGTCGACGACCCGGCCGCGAGCAGCACGACCTCAACCCGCGCGCGAGGGGACGATGTCGGTACGCTCATTCGCTCAACGCCATCGCGGCGGCGTAGGCCGACGCCCACGCCCACTGAAAGTTGTAGCCACCCAGCCATCCTGTCACGTCCACCACTTCGCCGATGAAGTACAGACCGGGAACCGCGCGAACCTGCATCGTGCGCGGGTCGAGCGCGGCGGTGTCCACGCCGCCGGCGGTGACTTCGGCCTTTCGATAGCCCTCGCTACCCGAGGGCTTGAGCCGCCAATGATGCAGCGCCTCGGTCAAGCCCGCCAGAGCGCGCTTTCCAGCCTCGGCGACCCGGGTCTCGGTCGAAATGCCTGCCTGCGCGATCTGTGCCAGCCAGGTCGAGGCCAGGCGCCGGGGCAGGTGCCCGGCCAGGACGCCGCCGATCTTTCGCCGTCCAGCGCCGCGCGCCTCGGCCAACGACTTCTCCACTTCCTCGCCCGGCGCAAGGTCGATCTCGATCTCGCCGCCTTCTCGCCAGTACGTGGAGACCTGAAGCGCGGCGGGGCCGGACAGGCCACGGTGCGTGAAGAGCAGGTCTTCGACGAACTGCGGCGCCGCGCGATCGGCGGGGACGCGAATACGAACTTCCAGCGCCAGTCCGGAGAGTTCGGAGAACGGACCCCAAGCGCTCGACTCGAAGCACAGCGGTACCAGCGCCGGCCGCGGCGCGATCACCCCGACGCCGAACTGGCGCGCGATCCGGTAGCCCAGGTCGCTCGCGCCGATCTTCGGGATCGACAGGCCGCCGGTCGCGACGACCAGCGCGCTCGCCCGCACCACCCCGGTGTCGGTGCGCAGGACGAACTCGCGTCCGTTGCCTCGCTCGCGACCGTTGCCTCGCTCGCCCCCGCTCTCGCCGGCGGTCGCCGTACCGTGCTCGAACAGCGCGAGCGATTCGAGCGCGCATGGCGCACGCCAGTGCACACCTCCCGCGTCGCACTCGGCGCGCAGCATCGCGACGACCTGTTCGCTCGAGCCGTCGCAGAACAGTTGTCCGCGGTGCTTCTCGTGATACCCGATGCGGTAGCGGCGAACCAGTTCGACGAAGGATTGCGGACCGTAGCCGCGCAACGCGTGCGCGGCAAACAGCGGTTGCTCGCTCGCGTAGCGTTCGACGCGAGCAGCATCGACGTTGGTGAAGTTGCACCGCCCTCCCCCGGAGATGCGGATCTTCTCGCCCAGTCGCGATGCGTGGTCGATCAGCACGACTCGCCGGCCGCGCTGCGCGGCGACACCGGCGCAAAACATCCCGGCGGCGCCCGCGCCGACGATCGCGAGATCGAAACGTTCGGGTGCCATCAACTCCCGCCACCCCAGCACGCGCGAACCATTGCACGCACCGCCTCCAGGCCCTTGTAGCGCACCAGTTCCTCTCCCATCGATTCCAGCGCGCGCGCGACGAGTGCTCGGCGCTGCTCGTCGCAGGCGATTGCGGACAGCGGAGCGACGAACACCCGGATCAGGAACAGCGAGCGGTCGAAGTCCACGAGCGGCAACGTCACCTGGCGTTCGCAGCGAAACCAGAGCGAGTCGATCGATTCGGCGGCAATCCGATGACCAGGCGCCCGCGCGAGCGCGTCGCTGTCCGAGATCGTCCAGACGTAGCGCACGAACGGCCCCTTTCCCACCATCGCACGCGCGAGATTGTCCGAGGCGGCCCGCAACGCTTCGCCTTCGGCCACCGGTCCGTGGATCTCGAACAGGGTGCGGCCGATCTTGCGCAACGGGTCCCAGCCGCTGGCGAACGCAACGCTCATCGCCTCGGCGACGAATCCGTCGGGCGTGATCGCCATCAGTACGAGGTCCTCCTGGATCGACAGCGCCAGCGCGGCAAGCGTGCGCCGCGGCGGCGCCAGCAACGCGATCCGTGCGGCGACTTCGGCCGCGTCCTCGCGCAAAGCGATCACACGGGACGCGCGATCGGCATCGTCGCGCAGCCCGAGTCCGCTCAGTGCGAAGTCAACGCCATCGACGCGATCATCGACCCCGCGATCATCGACCCCGCGATCATCGACGCGCGGCCATCGACGCCGCGGCCATCGGCCTCGCGATCGTCGCCCACGGCGACGAGTTCCGGATGCGCGGCCGAGAGCATCGCGATCGCCTGGCGCAGCGCCGCCTCGGTCGCCTCGCGATCGCACGCCGGCGCCACGAGCACCAGCGGATGCGCGCGGTCTTCGAGCAGCGCGAGCTTCTCGCGCAGGAAACGCGGCGCGGCAAGATCGGCGCGCAGCAAGCCGACCGCGTCGAGCGCGAGTTCGTCTTGCGCGGTGCGCGACGCACGCGCGCCAGGCAGCGCGTCTTCATGCCCGTGCGTGTCGCGCGCCGCGGCGTCGAGTTTGTACAGGTCGGGACGCACCTGGTACGTGGCGCTCACCGGAAACGGCGTACGCTGCGCGCCCAGGAACCGCGCCGGGACCGCGGGCCAGGCGGAGCGCCTCACCTGCGCGCCCCTTTCAGACTGCCTGCTCGCCGGTCTCCCCGGTGCGGATTCGGATCACCTCGTCGACCTTCGAAACGAAGATCTTGCCGTCGCCGATCCGCCCGGTGCGCGCCGCCTTGCACACCGCTTCGATCGCCGCCTCGACACCCTTCTCCGGCAGGATCACCTCGATCTTGACCTTCGGAAGGAAGTCGACCACGTACTCGGCGCCCCGATACAGCTCGGTGTGCCCCTTCTGGCGGCCGAAGCCCTTGCACTCGGTGACGGTCAGACCGGTGACGCCGACCTCCGCGAGTGCCTCGCGCACTTCGTCCAGCTTGAACGGTTTGATGATCGCGGTGATCCGCTTCATGTCTTCTCCTGAACGCGCGATTCGCTAGTCGCGGAATTTCGATGTGATCGGATAGCGCCAGTCGCGCCCGAACGCGCGCCGCGTGACGCGAATCCCGATCGGCGCCTGGCGACGCTTGTATTCGCTGATGCGGATCAGACGCACGACCCGCTCGATCGCTTCGGGCGGATACCCAGCGGCGGCGATCTGCGCGATGCTGCGGTTGTCTTCCATGTACATCTGCATGATGCCGTCGAGCACCTCGTAGGATGGAAGCGAGTCCTGATCGAGCTGCCCTTCGCGCAACTCCGCGCTCGGCGGGCGCGTGATGATCCGCTCGGGAATGACCTCGGACACGCCGTTGCGGTAGTTCGACAGACGGTAGACCATGGTCTTGGCGATGTCCTTGATCACCGCGAAGCCCCCCGCCATGTCGCCGTACAGCGTACAGTAGCCGACCGCCATCTCGCTCTTGTTGCCCGTGGTTAGCACGATCGACCCGAACTTGTTCGACAGCGCCATCAGCAGCGTGCCGCGCACGCGCGCCTGAATGTTCTCCTCGGTCGTGTCCTGGGCGAGCCCGCGGAATTCCTCGGCCAGGCTTTGACCGAACGCGTCGACCATCGGGGCGATCGGAATCTCGTCGTAGCGCACCCCCACGCGCCGCGCCATCTCGCGAGCGTCGACCCAGGAGATCTCGGCGGTGTAGCGCGAGGGCATCATCACCGCCCGCACGCGATCGGCGCCGAGCGCGTCGACCGCGACCGCGAGCGTGAGCGCCGAATCGATCCCGCCCGACAGACCGACGATCGCGCCTGGAAAACCGTTCTTGCCGAGGTAGTCGCGCACGCCGAGCACCAGCGCCGAGTAGATCTGCTCCTCGAGCGGCATTCGCTGTGGCGCGCCCGCCCCCGCGAGGTCGGCGACCCCGTCGCGCTCGATCACGTCGACGACCAGCAGATCGGTCTCGAAGGCCCTGGACTGCGCGACCACCGCGCCGTGGCGATCGAGTGCGAAAGACAGGCCGTCGAACACCAGTTCGTCCTGCCCGCCGACCATGTTCGCGGCGACGATCGGCATCGACAACAGCGACACATTCTCGCGCGCGATGTCGATTCGACCGACGTGCTTGTCGATGTGAAACGGCGACGCGTTGAGCGCGAGCAGCACCTGCGCGCCCGAGGCGCGCGCCATCTCGGGAGCGTGCCGGTACCAGAAGTCCTCGCAGATCACGACCCCGAAGCGCACCCCAGCCACCTCGAAAACGAGCGGACGACTCGCCGGCTCGAAATAGCGCTGCTCGTCGAAGACGTCGTAGTTGGGAAGATCGTGCTTGGCGTACTCGCCCACCACCGCGCCGCGATGCAGCAGCATTGCCGCGTTGTAGCGCAACCCGTTGCGTCGCACCGGCATTCCGACGAGCACGTGAACTTCGAGCGACGCGGTCTCGGCCTGCACCTTGGCGAGCGCGGCGTCGCACCTGTCATAGAATGCAGCGCGAAGCAGCAGGTCCTCGGGTGGATAGCCGCACAGTGACAACTCGGGCGTGACAAGAACGCTCGCGCCCTGAGCCGCGGCGGCCTTGGCCGCGTCGATGATGCGTCCGGCGTTTCCGTCGAAATCGCCGACGGTCTGGTTGATCTGGGCGGCCGCGATACGAACAGGCATGGTCATGAAAACCGTTGGCACGACAGCGACGAATTATCGCACGCGGGTCCTTCGCGACCCCGCGCCGGTCGGGGTCGCGGCGTGGAACGACCTCGTTCGGCGCAGCAGCGGCGGCGCTCTGCCGGCCTTCCTGCGCTTCGAGTTCCTCGACGCGCTGCAGCGCACCGGCTGCGTCGGCTCGGACAGCGGATGGGAACCCGAGTTCCTCGCGATCGAATCCTCGACTGCGGCCGGTGCAACGCTGTGCGCGGCGATGCCGCTCTATCGCAAGTTCCACTCGTGGGGCGAGTACGTGTTCGACTGGGCATGGGCCGACGTGTACCGGCGCCACGGGCTGGACTACTACCCGAAGCTGGTCGGCGCGATCCCTTTCACCCCGGTCACCGGACCACGATTGCTCGCAGTCGACGAGGCCGCCCGCGCCGCGCTCGCCGACGCTGCGCTCGCGCACGCCAAACGGGCCGGAGTTTCGTCGCTGCACGTCCTGTACCCGGTCGCGCGCGAGCGCGACCTGCTGCGCGATCGCGGCATGATGGTTCGCGAGAACGTCCAGTTCCACTGGCACAACCGCGGTTTCGCCGACTTCGAGGCCTTCCTCGCGTCGCTGACCCAACCCAAGCGCAAGAAGATCCGCGCCGAGCGCCGCAAGGTGAGGGAAAGCGGCGTGAAGTTCGAGCGCCTTCACGGCGAGTCGATCACGCAGGCGCACTGGGCGTTCTTCAGTCACTGCTACGCCTCGACCTATGCGGCGCACGGCGCGACGCCCTACCTCGCGAGCGAGTTCTTCACGCGAATCGGAGAATCGATGCCCGAGAACCTGATCATGGTGTGCGCATATCGCGCCGGCCGCCCGGTCGCGACGAGCCTGCTGGTGCGCGACGCCGATCGACTCTACGGGCGCTATTGGGGCACCGTCGAGCCGCAGCCGATGCTGCACTTCGAGACGGCGTATTACCAGGCGATCGAGATCGCGATCGAACTCGGGATCGCGGTGATAGAAGGCGGCGCGCAGGGCGAGCACAAGATGGCGCGCGGCTTCGTTCCCGAACCGACCTGCTCGGCGCACTGGCTCGCCGAACCCGCGTTCGCCGACGCGGTCGAACGCTTCCTCGAGCGCGAGACCGAAATGGTCGCGCACTACGCGGACGAACTGCGCGAACGCACGCCGTTTCGTCGCGCAAAGTGACCGGTGCCGGACCCGCGAGGGCGGCTTGTCAGAACTTCGGCTTGACCTTCGCCGCCTTGTAGCGCTCGATTCCCGAGAGGATCTCGTCGATCGCATCCTGCGGGCCGCCCCACCCGGTCACCTCCACCCACTTGCCGGGTTCGAGGTCCTTGTAGTGCTCGAAGAAATGGCGGATCTGCTCGAGTCGCTCGCGCGCGATGTCCTCGGGCTTGCGCCAGTGTCGGTACCAGGGAAGGATCTTGTCGATCGGCACCGCGAGCAGTTTCGCGTCGCCGCCGGCCTCGTCGCTCATTTTCAACACGCCCAGCGGGCGGCAACGCACCACCACGCCCGGAGAGAGCGCGTAGGGCGTGATCACCAGCACGTCGACCGGGTCGCCGTCGTCCGAAATCGTGTGCGGGATGTAGCCGTAGTTGCAGGGATAGTGCATCGCCGTGCCGATGAAGCGGTCGACGAACAGCGCGCCAGTCTCCTTGTCGACCTCGTACTTGATCGGGTCGGCGTTCATCGGGATCTCGACGATGACGTTGAAGTCGTTCGGGACATCCCGCCCGGAGTCGACTCGGTCGAGGTTCATCTTTGCTGTCGTCCTGTTTGCCCGCGCTTGGGCGCATCCGCCGGCGCGGAGTCGCGCGATGAAGCAATCGGCACGATTGTAGCGGCGCGCGGCCTCGCCCGGGCAACGCTCGTCTAGAATTCCACTCGGACACACCCGATCGCGTCACGCGCCGCGCCGCGGCCGCAACCGCCGATCGAACTCCGGAGCGATCGATGCTGGACCTGCCTCGTTCGAATGCACTGTTCATCGACAACGCCCACGTAGCGGCGCGCGACGGCGACCCGATCGACGTGATCGATCCGTCGACCGGCGAGGTCTTCACGACGATCGCCGGGGGAGGTCGCGCCGATGTCGACGCGGCGGTCGCCGCGGCACGACGCGCGGCCGATGGCGCCTGGGGCCGCTCGACCGCGGTCGAGCGCGGGCGCATCCTGATGCGTCTGGCCGCGCTGGTCGAGACCCACCGCGAAACGCTCGCGGCGATCGAATCGGCCGACACCGGCAAGCCCCTCAAGCAGGCACGCGCCGATGCGATCGCGCTGGCGCGCTACTTCGAGTACTACGGCGGCGCTGCCGACAAGTTGCACGGCGAGACGCTGCCCTACCAGAACGGCTACACGGTGCTCACGCTGCGCGAGCCGCACGGCGTGACCGGGCACATCATTCCGTGGAACTACCCGATGCAGATCTTCGGGCGCTCGGTCGGCGCGGCGCTCGCGGTGGGCAACGCCTGCGTCGTCAAGCCCGCGGAGGACGCCTGCCTGTCGCTGCTGCGCACCGCGGAGCTTGCAGCCGAGGCGGGATTGCCGCCGGGCGCGCTGAACATCGTCACCGGGCTCGGCCCGCGCGCCGGGCAGGCGCTCGCCGAACACCCCGGAATCGACCACATCTCGTTCACCGGTTCGCCCGAGACCGGGCGGCGCGTGGCCGAGGCGGCGGCCGCGCACCACTGCCCGGTCACGCTCGAACTCGGCGGAAAGTCGCCGCAGATCGTGTTCGCCGACGCCGACCTCGAGGCGGCGTTGCCGGTACTGGTCAACGCGATCGTGCAGAACTGCGGCCAGACCTGCTCGGCGGGCAGCCGGGTGCTGATCGAGCGCAGCATCCACGCGCGTGTGGTCGAGGCGCTCGCCGGGCGATTCGCCGCGCTTCGCGCGGGACCGGCCACGCTCGACCTGGACGTCGGACCGCTGATCTCGGCCAGGCAGCTCGGCCGGGTCCGCGCCTATCTGGACGAGTCCGGCGCGGGCGGCGCCCGGCTGGTCGCCCAGGGAGCGGTGCTCGACGACGTTCCGCGCGGGGGCTTCTACCAGGCACCGGTGCTGCTCGACGGAGTGGGCGCGCGCGACCGGCTGTTCCAGGACGAGATCTTCGGTCCGGTGCTGGTCGCGACCGTGTTCGACGACGAGGCGCAGGCACTCGCGCTGGCCAACGACACCCCCTACGGACTGGTCGCAGGCGTGTGGACGCGCGACGGCGCGCGCCAGATGCGGATGGCACGCGCGATTCGCGCGGGACAGGTTTTCATCAACAACTACGGCGCGGGCGGCGGCGTGGAGTTGCCCTTCGGCGGAGTCAAGCGCAGCGGCTACGGCCGCGAGAAGGGCTTCGAGGCGCTGTACGGTTTCACCACGCTCAAGACGGTCGCGATCAAGCACGACTGACTCGACGCACACCCCAGGGAGACAGAACGATGGCAAGACTCGACGCAAAGGTGGCGATCGTCACGGGCGCGGGATCGGGATTCGGACAGGGCATCGCCGAGCGCTTCGCGGCCGAGGGCGCACGGCTGATCGTCAATGACGTGAACGCCGCGAGTGGCGAGAAGGTGGCGGCGGCGATCCGCGCCGCCGGAGGTGAGGCGCGGTTCGTCGCGGCCAACGTGTCCAGCGGCGACGAAGTCGGCGCACTGCTCGAAGCGACGCTCGCGGCCTACGGCGCGCTGGACATCGTCGTCAACAACGCCGGCGTCTCGCATCGGAACCAGTCGATGCTCACCGTCGAAGAGGACGAGTTCGACCGCGTGTTCGCAGTCAACGTCAAGAGCCTTTACTGGACCGCGCGACACATGGTGCCGTACATGAAGGAACACGGCGGCGGGGTGTTCGTGAACATCGCGTCGACCGCCGGCGTGCGACCGCGGCCCGGCCTGGTCTGGTACAACGGAACCAAGGGAGCGGCGATCACGATCTCCAAAGCGATGGCGGTGGAACTCGCACCGCACCGGATCCGCGTGAATGTGATCAACCCGGTGGCGGGAGAGACGCCGCTGCTTGCGACCTTCATGGGCGAGGACACCCCCGAGATGCGCGCAAAGTTCGTCGCGTCGATCCCGCTCGGGCGCCTGTCGCAGCCGCGCGACATCGCCAATGCGGCGCTCTACCTGGCCTCGGACGAGGCCGAGTTCATCACCGGGGCGTGTCTGGAGGTCGACGGCGGTCGCTGCGTCTGACTTGCCGCTTCGATCGCCCGAAGCGAGGGCTCAGGCGCCGGACGATCCGTCGAGACGCGCCGCGGCACGATAGTGCGTCGCCGCGTCGCTGACCTGGCCGGTCGCGTCGGCGAGCTCGGCGAGCGCAAGATGCGCGGCCGCGTTTTCGCCCGTTGCGAGGTGGCGCTGCAGGAACTCCTTCGCCTTGCCCCAGAGCGATTCGCGCGCGCACAGTCGACCGAGCGCGAGCAGCAGCGCCGGATCGGGTCCGTACTTCTCCAGCCAGCGCTCGGCTTGCTCGATGCGCTCGCGCGTCGCCGAATCGTCGATCGCCACGTACGGGCGCACGAGCAGCGGCGAGTACGCCGACTTCATCGCGTCTTCGATCAGCTTGCGCGCCTGTCCCGGATCGCCGGCCCGTGCGAAGGCCTCGGCCGCCGCGGCAACGACCTCGGGCAAGGCACGATCCGCGCTCTTGAGCGCGCGCCAGCGCTCGCGAACACCGGTCGGATCGGCGCCGGTCTCGCGTTCGAACAACGCGCGGCACGCGCGAACCCGATAGCCGCGAATCGCCGCCTCCGGCAACGCTTTGCGCTTCTCGAGCACGCGCAGGACCTGCAGCAACCGATCCCAGTGCCCGCCGAGTTCGTAGGCGCGAAGCGCGAGGCGCAACGAATGGATGTGGCGCGAACTGCCGGCGTGCAGGCGCTCGATCGCCGCCACCGCGGTTCCGGCGTCCTGTTCGTCGAGCGCGAACTCGGCCGCCGTGGTCAGTTCGGCCTGTTCGCTGCGACCTTCGTCGCGCGCGCGCGCCAGCCATTGGTCGCGGCGCTCGGTCTCGCGCATCCGGTGCGCCGCGCGCGCCGCCACCAGCGCGGCCGTTCCGGCCATCTCCTCGTCGTCGCGCGCCTTCTCCGCGAGCTTCTCGGCCTTGCCGAAACGCCCCTCGAACAGCGCGAGCAGTCCGTCGCGAAGCGCCTTGCGCGAGGCGTCTTGCCTGCGTCGCTGGCGGTACTCCCGCACCCGGGTCGGCAGGTTCAACGCCTTGCCCAGCGCGAGCATCAGCAGGTGCAGCGCGAGAAAGACCGCGAGCAGCACGAGCACCGCGACGTTGACCGACACGTCGACCCGGTACGGCGGCCACAGCACCGCGACGTTGCCGTGATTGAAGCGCATCACCAGCGCAAGCCCCACCGCAACCGAGACGATCAGCAGCAGCCAGATCAGGCGTCCCATCGCGACGGCGCCTACGAGTTCGGATCGCGCGCGGCGCGCGCGCTGCGCACCGCGCTCAGCGTGTCACCGAGCGACGGCAGTTCGGCCTGAACGCGACTTGCGCGCAGTTGCCGCAGCGTGTCGATCGCGTTGACCACCGCCTTGCTGTCGCGATCGTAGTAGCTGTTCAACCACCCGATCGCGCGATCGAGGTCGGCGCGCAGCAGCGGCTCCGAATGCGCCAGCAAGCCCAGACGCGCAGACAGAAGCGTGAGCCTGAGGTTCTCGCGAACGAAGTACTGCTGTTGCGGCGCGAGCAGCAGCGCGTCGGGCGCGTCGACGCGATTGACGCGAAACAGCTGCCCGAGCTCGGCGAGCAGCGACTCCCACCCCTGGCGTCCGGTGCTCGCGAGCCGCTCGAACGAGAAGCTGGTGCCCGGCGATTGCTGAGCCGCAGGCGGCTGCGGCGGCGGCGACGTGATGCTCGCGAGCAGCGGCAGCTTCGCGACGCTGGCCGCGACCGAATCGAGTCGCAGCGCAAGGGCGACGACGTCGACGTTCGGAACGGCCTTGAGTCGTTCGATGTCGGCCGCGATCAGCCGGCGCAGCCCCACCGCGTCGGGCTGCTTGATTCGCTTCAGGCGTCCGTCGGCGTCCTGCATCGCGAGCAGCGCGCCGCGCACGTTGCCACTGACGACCAGCTGTTGCGAGGCAATCGACACCGCGTTCTCGACATCGGCCAGCGTGACCGTGATGCTCTCCTGCGCGATGTCCTTGTACATGCGCTCGAGCTGCGATTGCTGGCCCAACGCTTCGGTGAGCTTGGCCTCCAGGATGGCCGAACGTGCCTGGAGCTCGCGCGTGTGTTCCTGCGACTGGCGCACCAGCGCGTCGAGTTGCACGATGCGCTCGTCGGATTCCTTGAGCCTGCGCGCGGCCTCGCGCGTAACGCCGTCGGCACGCTGCCACTGATAACCGGTGCCGACCAGGGCAATGATCGCCAGCACGATCGCGACGACCGCGATCACCCGCGAAACGCGCGACCGCGATCCGCTCGCCGGCTCGGGCTTCGCCACCGGTCGCGGATCCGACGCCGGCTCGGCGGTCGGCTCGGGCGCTCGACTCGGGCGTCGACTCGGGCGTCGACTCGGGCGTCGACTCGGGCTTCGGCTCGGGCTTCGGCTCGGGCGCGGTTTCCGGCTCCTGTACGAGCTTCGAAGTCGCGGGCCGCCGCCGCGGCGGATCGGCCTCGGTCCTGGGCGACGCCGGGTCGGGCACGGGCTCGTTGTTGTCCTGGGTCGGTTTCATCAGGCCGATTCTAGCGCGGCGAACAGCGCCCGCTCACCCGGATCGATCGTGCGCCTGTCGTGCCAACCCGCAGCGGCGAGCGCGGCGGCGATCCGCGGGTGCGAGACGAACGCCGGTTGCCTGGACGCCCAGGGCCAGAAAGCCTGCACCGCAGCGAGCCGCGCGAGTGCGTCGACGGTGTCGACCGAAGTGAATACGAAGCTCGCCCGATGCGAACGCGCGGCCCACTCGCCGACGACCATGATCGACCGGGCGTCCGGCGCGCAGTCTTCGTTGCGGTAGGCCCGCAGCCGATCGACCCGCGCGCCCCGGGCGCCGAGCGCGGCGATCCAGTCGCTGCGCCCGCGGTCGCCGGCGACGACCAGCACGCGCCTGCCCTCGGGCGCGTCAAACGGGGCGAGCCGCATCAGCGCGTCGGCGTCGAATGGCGCGCGCTCGGGCACGACGCAGCGCACGAGCCGCGTGTCGATCCCCGCGTCGCGCAATGCCTGCGTGCTTCCCGGGCCCACGACCGCGACGCCGACCGCGACTGGCCAGGGATCCGGCAGCGCCGGTGACGCGGCCGCGATCGCACCCGGACTGACGAACACGACCCAGTCGAAGTCCTCGAGCCGGGCAAAGGTGCGGCGCACTTCGGGGGAATCGCCTTCGGAAACGAGCCTGCGAAACGACAGCGAAACGACTTCGTGGCCGCGTTCGGCCAATCGCGCGGCGAGCCGGTCGGCGCGAGGACTGGGCAGCGTGAGGACGACCCGCGTCACCGGGCGGGAACGAATGCCTGCGCGCCCTGCGCGAGCAACGCTGCGGCGACCGTGTCGCCGAGTTCGCCCGCCGACGCGGCGTTCGCGTGCAGTACCGTGGCCTCGGCCGTGAGCAGCGTCGTTCCGTCCAGGCTCGCGATGCATGCGCGCATCCTGAGCCCCCCCTCTGGTGTCGGTTCGCAGTACGCCGCGAGCGGGACCCTGCAACTTCCGCCGAGCGCGCGCGAAACGGTACGCTCGGCGCTCACCTGCCAGAGCGTCGCCTCGTCGACCAGCGGCGCGAGCCAGGCGACGACGTCTTCGCGACGCGCGAGCGTCTCGATGCCGAGCGCCCCCTGCCCGGCCGCCGGAAGGCACATCGTCGGCTCGACCACGGCGCGGATCCGGTGCCCCAGACCGAGCCGCTTCAGGCCTGCGGCCGCGAGCACGATCGCGTCGTACTCGCCCCGATCGAGCTTCGCGAGCCGTGTGTCGAGGTTTCCGCGCAGCGGCTGCACGTCGAGCGAGGGAAAGTTGCGGCGAAACTGCGCCGCCCGGCGCAGGCTGGAGGTGCCGAGCCGCGCGCCCGCCGGAAGCTCCGGCGGCGAGGAATACCTCGCCGAGACGAACGCGTCGCGGGGATCCTCGCGCTCGAGCACCGCGGCGAGCGCGAACTCGGGCCCGAGTTCCATCGGCACGTCCTTGAGCGAGTGCACCGCGAGATCGGCCCTTGCGTCCAGAAGCGCGACCTCGAGCTCCTTGGTGAACAGCCCCTTGCCGCCGATCTCCGAGAGCGCGCGGTCGAGCACGCGGTCGCCTTCGGTCGTCATTCCGACGATCGACACCTCGCAGTCCGGGTAGCGCGCGCGCAGCAGCGTCTGGACGTGGCGCGCCTGCCACATCGCAAGCCTGCTCTCGCGCGATGCGATCCGCAGGACGCCGGGAGAATCGGGGTTCTTGCTCAAGAGCAGGCGCGGTGCTCAGGTGACCAGGTTCTTCACCGTCGACCATTGCCGCCGGCTCACCGGCAATCGCTCGTTCACGTCGCGCAGCACCACCTGCCAGTAGGGATCGCCGGCATCCTCCTCGGCGTCGGGCGTCACGCGCTCGAATCCGGCGATCGACGGCCGCGCGACCAGTGCGTTGCGGTGAATGCGCACGAAACGATCGGAGAACTCGTCCTCGAGCGAGGTGAGCGACTCCTCGATCAGGAACTCGCGCTCGCGGGTGCGCACGGTAATGTACTTGAGCTCGGCCTTCAGGTAGACGACCTGCTCGAGCGGCACCAGGATCACCCGGCCGCGCTCGTGCACCGAGAGGTGGCGCCGTCTGGTGTTGGTCGCGCGCGCGAGCTGGTCGATCGCCTGGATCTGGTCCGATGGCAGGCGCGTCGCGGCGCGGCGCAGTGCCTCCAGAAGACGCTGGGCGCGCACCGGCTTGAGCAGGTAGTCGATCGCCCGCACCTCGAAGGCCTCGACCGCGAATTCCTCGAAGGCCGTGACGAAGATCACCAGCGGCATCGGCTTGGGCGACTCGGTCGCCGCGGCCCGCGCCGAGATGTGTCGCGCGAGTTCGATGCCGGTCATTCCGGGCATCTGCACGTCGAGCAGCACGATCTGCGGGCTCGAAGCCTCGATGCGCGAGAGCGCCTCGGGCGCGTTGGCGGCCTCGCCGACGATCCGGTGCGGGAACTCGGGCGCTATATCGGCGAGTTGTTCGCGCAAGCGGCTGCGCGCGATCGGCTCGTCGTCAACGATCAGTATTGAAATGGCGTCGGACATCGCGGCGTCGCCTTTCCTTTCGATAGGGGAACTCGAGCAGCAACCGAAACAAGCCTTGCTCGACCGTGGTCTTCAGCTCGGCCTCCATATCGTACAGCAGGGCCAGCCTCTCTTTGACATTCGACAGCGCCATCTGGTTGCCAGGACGCGACGGTGGCGCCTCGGAGGCTGGATTGACGATCTCGACCCGCACGCGCTCGCCTGCCCGGGTGATTTCGATGCGGACCTCGCCCGACTCGAGCCGGGGCTCGACTCCATGGTGCACCGCGTTCTCGAGAAGCGGCTGCAGCAGCAGCGGCGGCAGCAGCGCGTCGCCGGGCATCTCGTCGAGCTGCCAGCGCACCTGCAGGCGATCGCCGATCCGGAGCTGTTCGATCGCGAGATACTGCCGGCAGGTTGCGATCTCCTCGTCGAGCGCAACCAGCTCGCGCGTGTCGCGCATGAACACCCGAAAGAGATCGGACAGATCCTCCAGCGTGCGCTCGGCGCGACGCGGCTCGGAGCGCATCAACCCGAGCACGGTGTTCAGGCTGTTGAACAGGAAATGCGGACGGATCCGAGCCTGTAGCGCCTGCAGGCGCGCCTCCGCGAGCGAAGGCGAGAGCGACAGCGCGCGCAGCCGCAGGAATTCGATCGCGAGCCAGGCGAGCGAGAAGGCGCAAAGCGCCGCGGTCGCGGCGCTCGCGAAGCCCGGTTCGTCGGCGCTCGCCAGATACGCGAGGGTCGCGATCAGCGCGGGAAGCGAGAGCCCCACCGCCCACTGCAGCACGCGGCGCTGCCCGTTGACCCAGCGCCGCACGACGCAAAGCGTCGCCAGCGAACCGAAAAGCGCCGGTTCGACCAGCACCGCGAGCTCGAAGAAGCGCGCGATCGGGTCTCCGGCCGCGGCTCCCATCGCGAGCGCGACCAGCACCGCGGCCGCGTTGAACGCCAGCGCCAGCCTGAGGATCGTTCCCCAGTTGCAGCAATCGGGAAGTACCGGTGAAGAGGCTCCGTCGCTGGTGCGCCGGGCCCGGGCGAGCAGCTCGTGTTCGGCGACCCGCGGGGCGGAGCCGGCGCCTGCGGCCGATTCGGGCTTGGTTTCGTT
Source organism: uncultured beta proteobacterium (assembly GCA_963696745.1). Classification (GTDB taxonomy): domain Bacteria; phylum Pseudomonadota; class Gammaproteobacteria; order Burkholderiales; family Burkholderiaceae_E; genus Quisquiliibacterium. Next base: position 9,279 of record CAVOLL010000008.1, on the reverse strand, counting down.
CATTTTCTTGCCGGGGCGAATCCCGGCCGGCCCTTATAATCCGATCGATTATGACAGATCAATTCTCACGAAAGGCCAGCGCCTGGTCGGCGAGATTCTCCGAGCCGGTCTCGGAGCTCGTCAAGCGCTACACCGCGTCGGTGGAGTTCGACCGCCGACTCGCCATGCACGACATCGAGGGCTCGCTCGCGCACGCCGAGATGCTGCACTCGGTCGGCGTGCTGGCCGAGCACGACCTGGAGATGATCAGCAACGCGATGGCGCGTATCCGACTCGAGATCGAGCGCGGCGAGTTCCGCTGGTCGATCGACCTCGAGGACGTGCACCTGAACATCGAGAAGCGTCTGACCGATCTCGCCGGCGACTCGGGCAAGCGGCTGCACACCGCGCGCTCGCGCAACGACCAGGTCGCCACCGACATCCGGCTCTGGCTGCGCGCGTCGATCGACGAGATTCGCGCGCTGCTGCGCAATCTGCGCGTCGCCTTGCTCGACGTCGCCGAGCTGAACGCCGAAACGATCATGCCCGGATTCACGCACCTGCAGGTCGCTCAGCCAGTCACTTTCGGCCATCACCTGCACGCCTACTCGGAGATGTTCGGTCGCGACGACGAGCGTCTTGTGGACTGCCGTCGGCGCGTGAATCGGCTCCCGCTCGGCGCGGCCGCGCTCGCCGGCACCAGCTACCCGATCGACCGCGAGCGCGTCGCGCGCGCGCTCGGCTTCGAGGGCGTGTGCGAGAACTCGCTCGACGCCGTCTCGGACCGCGATTTCGCGATCGAGTTCTGCGCTGCCGCGAGCCTGATCATGATGCACGTCTCGAGGCTGAGCGAGGAACTGGTGCTGTGGATGTCGCCGCGCATCGCTTTCATCGACCTGCCAGATCGCTTCTGCACCGGCTCGTCGATCATGCCGCAGAAGAAGAACCCCGACGTGCCCGAGCTCGCGCGCGGCAAGACCGGCCGCGTCTACGGTGCGCTCACGGCGCTGCTCACGCTGATGAAGGGCCAGCCGCTGGCCTACAACAAGGACAACCAGGAGGACAAGGAGCCGCTGTTCGACACGGTCGACACGCTGACGGCGACGCTCACGATCTTCGCCGACATGGTGCGCGGAATCGAGGTTCGCGCTGATCGGATGCGCGCTGCCGCCGCCGAAGGCTTCTCCACCGCGACCGACCTCGCCGACTACCTGGTGCGCAAGGGCCTCGCGTTTCGCGACGCCCACGAGGCGGTGGCGCGCGCCGTGCGCCACGCCGCCGAGCGCGGCGTCGATCTGTCCGCCCTGTCGCTCGACGAGCTGCGCGTGTTCGCGCCGCTGGTCGAAGCTGACGTGACCGCGGCGCTCACGCTCGAGGGCTCGGTCTCGGCTCGCGACCACGTCGGCGGCACGGCGCCGGCGCAGGTGCGCGCGGCGATCGCGCGTTCGCGCGCCACGCTCGCGGGTTGACCGGGTCGCGGCCGCCAACGCCCCGTGGGCTAAGGGTTTCCCCCGAACGGCGGGTCCGATTCGTTGCGCTACACTAAAATGTTCCGAATCCATAAACTCAAACCAGGAGACACAATGCTACGACGTGAAATGCTCAAGAAGGCCGCGGTTGGCGCAGCGGCGACGACGACCCTCGCCGCCCCCGCGATCATCCACGCCCAACCCACGCTCAACTGGCGCCTCGCGTCGAGCTTCCCGAAATCGCTCGACACGCTGTACGGCGGCGCCGAGACGATCGCGAAGCGCGTCGCCCAGATGTCGGGCGGCAAGTTCAACATCCGGCCTTTTGCCGGCGGCGAGATCGTCCCGGGCCTGCAGGTGGCCGACGCGGTCATGAACAACACGGTCGAATGCGGCCACACCGCTTTGTACTATTACGTCGGCAAGGATCCGACCTGGACCTTCGGCACCTGCGTGCCCTTCGGCCTGAACTTTCGCCAGCACAACGCCTGGTGGCTCGAGAGTGGCGGCCGGGAACTGATGCAGAAGGAATTCCTGGACAAGCAAGGCGTGATCGCGCATCTCGCGGGGAACACCGGCGTGCAGATGGGCGGTTGGTTCAACAAGGAGATCAGGTCGCCCGACGACCTGAAGGGGCTGAAGTTCCGCATCGGCGGATTCGCCGGTCAGGCGCTCGTGAAGCTCGGCGTGGTTCCGCAGCAGATTGCCGGCGGCGAGATCTACCAGGCGCTCGAGCGCGGCACGATCGACGCTGCCGAGTGGGTCGGTCCCTACGACGACGAGAAGCTGGGCTTCCAGAAGGTCTCGAAGTTCTTCTACTACCCGGGCTGGTGGGAGCCGGGTCCGGCGCTGAACCTGATCGTCGGCAAGAAGGCCTGGGATTCCATCCCCAAGGAATACCAGTCGATGCTCGAAGTCGCTTCGCACGAGGCCAACGCCGAAATGATGGCACGCTACGACGCACGCAACCCGGCCGCTCTGAAGCGGCTGATCGCGGGCGGAACGAAAGTCGCCGCGTTCCCGAAGTCGGTGATGGACGTCTGCTACAAGGCGTGCCAGGATCTTTACGCAGAAACCAGCGCGAAGAACCCGACATTCAAGAAGCTGCTCGATCACCAAAACCGCTTCCTCGCGGAATCCACCGCGTGGCTGCGCCTGAACGAGGGCGGTTACGACTCGTACATGGGTACGATTCGCCGCTGATCGAAGCGCGACTTCGGGGCGGGAGGGCCGCGGGCGACCGCGGCCCTTTTTCGTTCCGGCGTTCCGATTGGCAGTAACGCAACGATTTCCGGAGCAATGACGATGAGCCGAACCTTCGTGGACCTGTCGATCTACCTGGAGAATGACGTTCTGAGCGACCCTCCGGCGTTCGCTCCGAAGATCCAGTATTTCACCCACGAGAACACTTTCTCGCAGATCGAACCGTTCTTCCCCGGACTGCGCAAGGAAGACCTCCCCGACGGCGAGGGCTGGGCAGTGGAGACGGTGAGCCTGTCGACGCACAACGGAACGCACCTCGACGCGCCCTACCACTTCCACTCGACGATGGACAAGGCGCTCGGCGTGAAGAAGCCGGCGATCGCGATCGACCAGGTCCCGCTCGAGTGGTGCTTCCAGCCCGGGGTGAAGCTCGACTTCCGCGGTTTCGGCGACGGTTACGTCGTTACCGCCGCAGACGTCGAAGCCGAGCTCGCCCGCATCGGGCACGAACTCCAGCCGCTGGAGATCGTCGTCGTGAACACGCGCGCCGGCATGCGCTACGGGCAACCCGACTACGTCGCGTCGGGTTGCGGAATGGGCTACGAAGCCACGATGTACCTGCTCGAACGCGGCGTCCGACTCACCGGCACCGACGCCTGGAGCTGGGACGCGCCCTTCGTGCACACGGCGAAGAAGTACGGCCAGTCGCACGACGCGACGCTGATCTGGGAAGGCCACAAGGCCGGGCGCGACATCGGCTACTGCCACCTCGAGAAACTGCACAATCTCGAGGCGCTACCCGCTTCGGGCTTCTTCATATCGTGCTTTCCGCACAAGATTCGCGGGGCTTCGGCCGGATGGACGCGCGCAGTCGCGATCTTCGACGACGCGCTCGTGTCGCGCGGCTGAGACCCGGGCACGCGCGACGCGCAGGCGGGCGCACGCGAAGCACGCGCAGCACGTCGATCGTCGCGCCGCGGCGCAGGCGATGCCGCCGTTTCCTCGACCGCTACTTCGTCGGTTCGGGCGCGTAGGGACTGGCCGGAGCGCCGTAGATTCCGCCGCCGCCGCCGGTGGTGTAGTCGTTCTTCGGGATCTCGATCTTCACCCCGGTCGTATCGACCACCTTTTTGCCGCCGGTCAGCGTATAGACGAGCGCCGGAAACGAGATCACCAGCACGAGCGCGAGCAACTGGACGATCACGAACGGAACGACGCCCTTGTAGATCTGGATCGTCGAGATCTCCTTGGGCGCGACGCTTCGCAGGTAAAAGAGCGCGAATCCGAATGGCGGGGTGAGGAACGAGGTCTGCATGTTCATCCCGATCATCACGCCGAACCACACCAGGTCGAGCCCGATCTTGTCGGCCACCGGCGCGAGCAGCGGCAGCACGATGAACGCGATCTCGAAGAAGTCGATGAAGAACCCGAGCAGGAAGATGATGATGTTCACGACGATGATGAAGCCGAGCTGCCCGCCCGGGATCTGCAGGAACAGGTGCTCGACCCAGAGGTCGCCGTCCACCGCCCTGAAGGTGAGCGCGAACACGGTCGAGCCGATCAGGATGAACATCACGAACGAACTCAGCAATGCGGTCGAGTGGCTCGCCTGCCTGAGCAGTCTCCAGTCGAGGCGGCGCTTGGCCAGCGCGAGCCCCAGCGCACCCATCGCGCCCATCGCCCCGCCCTCGGTCGGCGTCGCGACGCCCGCGAAGATCGTGCCCAGCACCAGGAAGATCAGCACCAGCGGAGGCACCATCACGACGAGCGCGTGCCGGTACAGTGGCCCTCCGCGCAGCCTGCGATACTCGGCCGGCAGAGCCGGCAGCATCTTCGGCTTGAACAGCGTCACCAGGAAGATGAAGACCGCGAGCATTCCCACCAGCATCAATCCGGGCAGGATCGATCCCAGGTACATCTCGCCCACCGACACCCCGATCACGTCGGCCATGACGATCAGCACAAGCGACGGCGGCAGCACCTGCGCGAGCGTGCCCGACGCGCAGATCACACCCGCCGCGATGCGCCCGTCGTAGCCGTAGCGCAGCATCACCGGCAGTGAAATCAGCCCCATCGCGATCACCGACGCCGCCAGCACCCCGGTCGTGGCCGCGAGCAGCGCTCCCACGAAGATCACCGCGTACGCGATCCCGCCGCGCACCTTGCCGAACAACTGCCCGATCGTGTCGAGCAAGTCCTCTGCCATCCCCGAGCGTTCGAGGATGATCCCCATGAACGTGAAAAACGGAATCGCCAGCAACACCTGGTTGCCCATGATCCCGAACAGCCTCTGCGGCAGCGCCTGCAGCAACTCCGGTTGCAGCAAGCCCATCTCGAAACCGATGAACGCGAACAGCATCCCGTTCGCGGCCAGCGCGAAGGCCACCGGAAAACCGGTCAGCAGCATCACCGCCAGGCCGGCGAACATCACCGGCGCCATCATCTCGTGCGTGAATTGCATCCTGATCTGCGCCTGTTCTTGTCGTTCTTACTGGCCGCCAGCCGAGGCCGGTTCCTCGGTCTGGTGCCCCGGCGGGCTCCACTCGATCAGTCCCCTGAGAAACGCGATGCGCTTGATCAGTTCCGAGATCGCCTGCGCGATCAGCAGCGCGAACCCGACCGGGATCAGCAACTTCACCGGCCAGCGCGCCAGCCCACCGGCATCGGTGGACTGCTCGTTCGTCGCCCACGACAGCAGGTACGCGTCCCAGCCGTGCCAAAGGATCAGCGCACACGGCGGCAACATGAACAGAACGATCCCGACCACGTCGATCCACGCCTGCGTGCGAAAGCTGAATCGCCCCGCGACCAGGTCGATGCGAACGTGCGCCTTGTGCAGGTAGGTGTAGCCCGCGCACAGCAGGAACACCGCCGAGAACAGGTACCATTGCAACTCGAGCCACGCGTTCGACGCGATGTTCACCGTGAAGCGCAGCGTCGCGTTGGTCGCGCTCACCACTACCGCGACCAGGATCAGCCAGTACACGGTTCGACCGACCGCGCTGTTCACAGCGTCGATCGACCGCGAAATTCGAAGCAGTACATCCAAGACCTGTCCCCCGTGGCTCGCAACGCGCCGGTCGGAATGCCTTCAGCGCAGCGCGCGAATCGCTTCTCGAAAGAAGCGTCCGCTGTAATCGTTCTCAGTGCGTGGCGCGTTCTGACGAGCCCGACCGTGTGACGGACCCGAGCGCGTGGCGGATCCGACCGCGCCAGGAATTCTAACCTTACAGGATCTGGCACAGCCGGCCGAATCGCCGAACTAGGGTAAGCCCCTAGTGGACACAAACGGGCCGCACGGCGTTCTACTCCGCCCGGCGCTCGGCTCTGCCCGGCGCTCGGCTCTGCCCGGCAGGCTACTTCTTCTTGCGCACGGGCGGCAGATCGGTGCAGACGCCTTCGAAGACCTCGGCCGCCATCCCGATCGACTCGCCCAGCGTCGGGTGCGGGTGAATCGTCTTGCCGATGTCGGTCGCATCGGCGCCCATCTCGATCGCTAGCGCCACCTCGCCGATCATGTCGCCGGCGTGTGTGCCGACGATCCCGCCACCGACGATCCGGTGCGTGTCCACGTCGAACAGCAGCTTGGTAAAGCCCTCGTCACGGCCATTGGCGATGGCCCGTCCCGACGCGGCCCAGGGGAAGACCGCCTTCCCGACCTTCACGCCGTTCGCCCTGGCTTCGTCCTCGGTCAGGCCGACCCAGGCGAGTTCGGGGTCGGTGTACGCCACCGACGGAATCACACTAGCGTCGAAGAAGCTCTTGAGCGATGCGGCCGCCTCGGCCGCGACATGTGCCTCGTGCACGGCCTTGTGCGCGAGCATCGGCTGTCCGACGATGTCGCCGATCGCGTGGATGTGCGCGACGTTGGTGCGCATCTGCCTGTCGACTGCGATGAAGCCGCGCGCGTCGACCGCGACGCCGGCACGCTCGGCGCCGATCTTGAGCCCGTTCGGGCTGCGCCCGACCGCGCTCAGCACCAGATCGTAGAGCTGCGGCTCGGACGGTGCATTCTCGCCTTCGAACCAGACCTTGATGCCCTTGGCCTTCGCCTCGGCCTTCACCGTCTTCGTGCGCAGCATCAGCCGATCGAAGCGCTTCTCGTTGAACTTCTGCCAGACCTTGACCAGATCGCGATCGGCGCCGGCCATCAGGCCGTCGAGCATCTCGACGACATCGAGGCGTGCGCCGAGGGTCGAATAGACGGTTCCCATCTCCAGTCCGATGATTCCGCCGCCGATCACCAGCATGCGCCTGGGAACCGCTCGCAGCTGCAACGCACCGGTGGAGTCGACCACGCGCGGGTCGTCGGGAAGGAACGGCAGTCGCACCGCCTGGCTGCCCGCCGCGATGATCGCGCGCTCGAAGCGCACGACCTTCTTCTCGCCGGTCTTGTCCTGCGCGTCGCCGCTGGTGATCTCGACCTCGAGGTGGTGTGCGTCCAGAAAGCTTCCGTACCCGCGCACGATCTCGACCTTGCGCGCCTTGGCCATTCCGGCCAGGCCGCCGGTGAGCTTGCCGACGACCTTCTCCTTGTAGCCGCGCAGCTTGTCCAGGTCGATCTTCGGCTCGCCGAAGCTGATCCCGTGCGCCGAAAGCGCACGCGCCTCGTCGATCACCGCGGCGTTGTGCAACAGCGCCTTCGACGGAATGCACCCCACGTTCAGGCACACGCCCCCGAGCGCGGCGTAGCGCTCGACCAGCACCGCCTTCATGCCGAGGTCGGCGCTGCGAAACGCGGCCGAATAGCCTCCGGGCCCGGCGCCGAGCACCAGCATCTCGCATTGCAGATCGACCTTGCCGCCATAGGCGGGTGCGCCGGCCGGGGCCGGGGCCGGTGCAGAGCGCGTGACCGCGGCGGGTGCGGCGGCGGGTGCAGCGGCGGGTGCGGCGGCGGGTGCAGCGGGTGCGGCGGGTGCGGCGGGTGCGGCGACGGCTTCGGGCGCCGCCGCGGCCTGCGCGTCCGCGTCGAGCACGAGCAGCACCGTACCCTCCGAAACCTTGTCGCCGATCTTCACCTTCAGTTCGCGCACGACGCCGCCCGCCGAGCTCGGGATCTCCATCGAGGCCTTGTCCGACTCCACCGTGATCAGCGACTGCTCGGGGGCGATCTTCTCGCCGGGCTTGACCAGGACTTCGATCACCTCGACGTCCTTGAAATCCCCGATGTCGGGAATCCTCACTTCGATTGTCTTGCTCATTGGCCTGCCTTCTCGGCGAAACTGAAGACCCTGGTCGGGCCGCTGGAGTTCTTGTCGAATTCGGTGCCGGCGAGGATACCCACCAGCGCGATCGCGCGCGCCGAGCGCAGGCGTTCGTAGCTGGCGTGCATCGCGCCGAGCGCAAAATTGCGCCCCGAGCCGATCCCCCAGAACCGCTCGAACGTGAACACTTCACGCAGCGAGTACACACCGTAGATGCCGCTGGGGTTGGCGATCACCGCAGTGATCTGCGAGGACTCGTAGGGATCGTCCTCGTCCTCCTTCGGGTTGAGGAAGTACTTTTCCTTGAGCTGCGTGTGCGCGCGAAGGAAAGTGTCGAACACCTCGTCGCGCGAGTGCAGCTCCAGGTGGTCGGTCGACTCGAGCAGGCGGCGAACCACCGAGAAATGCGCGGTGCTTCCCGCAAGTCCGATGTACGAGTCGCCGACCTTGATGATCTTCTCGTTGGCTTCGTAGTCGCCCGACAGGCGCAGTTCTCCGAACGTGACCAACGAATCCGACGCGATCGCGATCTGCCCCGCCTTGCGCACGACGACGATGGTGGTCATCGCGACCGCGTCAGAGCATCGCGCGGCGAAAGTCGCCGAGCAGCTGCGCCAGATACGCGTTGAATCGCGCCGCCGCGGCGCCGTCGATCACCCGATGATCGTAGGACAGAGAAAGCGGGAGGATCAGCCGCGGCGCGAAGGCCTTGCCGTCCCACACCGGCTTCATCGAGGAGCGGCACACGCCCAGTATCGCCACTTCTGGCGCGTTGATGATCGGCGTGAAGTAGGTGCCGCCGATGCCGCCGAGGCTCGAGATCGAGAAGCATCCGCCCTGCATGTCGGCCGGGCCGAGCTTGCCTTGGCGCGCCTTGGCCGAGAGCTCGCCCATCTCCTTCGCAATCGCGATCACGCCTTTCTTGTCAGCGTCCTTGATCACCGGCACCACCAGCCCGTTGGGCGTGTCGGCCGCGAAACCGACGTGCCAGTACTGCTTGTAGACGAGGTTGTCACCGTCGAGCGAGGCGTTGAACTCGGGAAAGCGCTTGAGACCGGCGACGCAGGCCTTGATCAGGAACGCCAGCATCGTCACCTTCACGCCGCTCTTGGCGTTCTCCTTGTTCAACTGCACGCGGAACTCTTCGAGCTCGGTGATGTCGGCGTCTTCGTTGTTCGTGACGTGCGGGATCATCACCCAGTTGCGGTGCAGGTTCGCGCCCGAGATCTTCCTGATCCGCGACAACGCCTTCGCCTCGATCGGACCGTATTTGGCGAAGTCGACCTTCGGCCAGGGGATCAGCCCCAATCCCGCGCCGCCGTCGCCTGCCGGCTGCGGCGCGGCGACCGCTACGCCCGACGCGCGAGCGACGGCATCTTTCACGTAGGCCCGGACGTCGTCGTGCACGATCCGCTGCTTCCGGC
>CAVOLL010000007.1:0-14015 GCA_963696745.1 uncultured beta proteobacterium | reverse complement strand
GTAGTCCGGCCAGCGTCGAGGCGAATGGCGGCGATCGCGCCGATGTCGTTGTACGGCGTCGACCCCTGGTGCGGGGGCCGCCGGCTCGGATGCGCGGGCCTGGGCCTGCTGGTGAAAGGCCGTGCCGTGTACGACTCGCAGGCGTGCGTGAGCACGTCGAAGCCGCAGGCGGCGACCACGCCGCCGGGCAGCGTCTCGGTCGTGGTCGGATCGATCAGCGCAAGCGTCGGCTTCAGGAACGGCGATGCGACGCCCGTATTCAGGCCCACCGACTTCAGGTCGACGATCGCGATGCCGGTGGTCTCGCTGCCAGTGCCGCAGGTGGTCGGGCAGGCGAGGCAAGCGCCGTCTCGCCCTGGCCGGGCGCCAGATAGATGGGATTGGCAGACATGGCCGTTCGTCTCCGTTGGGGGGTTGAACGCTATGTTGCCCCGAACGGTCGTGGAGTGAAAAAGGCCGCTTTGCGCGTTCGTTGAACCGGGAGAACTCGAAATCCGGAACTCGCGATTCCAGGGACTTAATCCACAGGGTGCATTGCTTTAGTCCCAACATGGGACTAGTCTGCGTCCGATGCGGGTGATCGCCGTCTCGACTCTGCGCTCCTTCTGGGGGCGCCATCCCGACGCCGAGCAACCGCTTAGGGCTTGGTGCGACGAAGTTCGACAGGCCTCGTGGAAGCAACCGGCCGATCTCAAACGGCAGTTTCGAAGTGCGAGCGTCCTGAAGAACCGTCGCGTCGTGTTCAACGTCAAGGGAAACGATTACCGGCTCATCGTGGCGATCGCTTATCGACTGCAGGTCGTTTACGTGAAGTTCGTGGGAACGCACGATGACTACGACGCAGTCGACGCACAGACCGTCGAACAGACCTGAAACGAAACCGAACCAACGATGAACATCCGCCCGCTTCGCACCAAGTCAGACTACAAGGCCGCGCTCAAGGCCGTGTCTGCGCTCGTGGATCGCGATCCCGCGCCAGGCACGCGCGAAGGCGATCGCCTGGACGTTCTCGCCACGCTTGTTCAGGCATACGAAGCCGCACACCATCCGATCGACCCACCCGATCCGGTCGAGGCGATCAAGTTCCGCATCGAGCAGGGCGGGCTCACGGTGAAGGACCTCGAGCCGATCATCGGCAGGAGCAATCGTGTGTACGAGGTTCTCAATCGCAAGCGGCCGCTTACTTTGGCGATGATCAGGCGGCTGCATCGCGAGTTGGGAATCCCGGCTGAAGTGCTGATCGCCGAGCCGGTCGACGACTGACCGCAGACGCCTGCAGCCCTCGGCGTCTGGGTTGCCGCGACTTGCGCGTGCCACGGATTGGTCGTGTTCCGCTTGGTCCGCGTTCGGCCGCGGCGCGCATCGGCGCCCGCGCGCCGGCGGCAACGCGCACCGGCGGCACCGCGACCGGCGCGCTCAGCGCGTCTGCCGGCGCCGCTTCCAGTTCGCGTAGCGAAGCGCGAGGCGGTCCACCCACGAACCCGCGCCAACCGGACCGGGCGCCGAATCCGTGCCGCCCAGATCGAGCGGCGCGCCGCCGCGCGCGTACTGGCCCGCGAACATCTCGAGCACGCGCTCGCGCACCATGCCGCGCAGCGGCACATTGGCGAGCATCCCATAGGTGGCCGCGCTGCCCTTCGAGGCGAGCGAGGGGTCGGCCTTCACCTCGGCCACCGCCGCGGCCAGGTCGGCGAGGTAGCGCTCGACCACGTCCAGGTGCTGCGCGGTGACCATCGCGTGCAGGCCTTCGGGAAACTGCACGCGGTTCACGTGCCAGCCGCGCGCGTCCATCCGGTCGCCCACCGCGTAGATCGCCACGTCGGGGTCGCGCGAACCGTAGGCGATCAGCGGCCCGCTCGGTTCGCCCAACACGCGCAGCTCGGGCATCGCGCGCACGCCGTCGCGAATGCGCTCGAAGGCCTCGATCGCGCGCCGCGCGAGCTCGCGGTAGCCCGACACACCGTGGTGTTGCATCGCGGCCCAGGCCGCGGCGTAGGCGCCGCCCGGTCGCGTGCCGAGCAACGCGGGCGAGGCGAACACGCCGCCCGGCCAGTCCTGGCAGACGAAGATCTGGTGGCTGAGCCACTCGAGGTTGCGGTAGGTGATCGTGGACGCGCCCTTGGCGGCGTAGCCGTACTTGTGGACGTCGGCCGAGATCGAGGTGACGCCGGGCACGCGATAGTCCCAGTCGGGCAGCGCGTGCCCATTCATTTCCATGAACGGAAGGATGAAGCCGCCGACGCACGCGTCGACGTGCATCGGCACGCCACGGCGCGCGGCGATCTCGCCCATCGCGGCGATCGGGTCGATCGTTCCGTGCGGGTAGCCGGGCGCCGAGCCCAGGATCATCACCGTGTCGCGGTCGATCATCGCCTCGAGCCGCGACGCGTCGGCGCGCAGGCTGTCGTCGAGCGCGAGCCGCTTCGCTTCGATCCCGAAATACTCGGCGGCCTTGAACCAGGCCACGTGCGCGGAGGCCGGAACGATCATCGACGGGCGCTTCACGCCGCGTTTGGCGCGCGCGACGTCGCGGTAGGTCTTCGCGGCGAGCAGGCAGCTCTCGGTGCCGCCCGAGGTGAGCACGCCGCAGACCTGGTCGTCGCCGTGCAGCAGCCCGGCCACCGCGGCAATAATCTCGCTCTCGAAGCGCTTCAGGCTCCTGAACGCGCCCGGGTTCAGCGCATTGGCCGAGGCGAACGACTGGTAGGCCTCGCCGAGGAAGCGCTCGTAGTCCTCGTCCAGCCAGTAGACCAGGCTCCACAGCCTGCCGTGACGATAGTCGGGGTCGTCCGCGCCGAAGCCGCGCAGCTCGCGCAGCACGTCGTCGCGAGGGCGGCCCTCGGCGGGAAGGCGGCCATCGGGGTGAAAGCGGTCCCCGGAGAGCGAAGTCTCGTTCAAGCGTGGCTCCTCAACAGCAGCGCGACCGCGATGCCGAGCTGGGTGCCCAGCGCGTAGCCGATGATCCCGGTGCCGATCCCGGCCGCGAGCATCGTGCGGTCGCGAAGCCCGCGCGCGACCAGCGGCACGAAGGCGGGCGAACAGATCGCCGAGACCGAGGTCACGAGGAACGTCTCGGCGTCGACGCGCGCGAGCCGGCACAGCAGCAGGTGCAGCGCGAGGGTCGCGAACACCGCGATCGCGACGAAGGCGAAGAGCGCGAGATCGGCCGCGCGCACCGTGTCGAGCCGCGCGGTGGACGCGACGGTGAAACTGAACACGTAGATCAGGTACATCCCGACCTTGTACGACTCGGCCAGCCGGCGCACCGGGCCGATCAGCGAGGCCGCGAGCCCGAGCGTGGCGAGCAGCGCGATCACCACCGCGGTGGCGTCGGCCCCGCCGATCGCGCCGCCGATCGCCACCGAGACACCGACCACCACGCCGGCCACGGCCAGGCACTGCAGCACGCGCAGCGCGCCGCGCCAGGAGAGCAGCGCGCCGTAGCTCTCGTCGAAGGGGTTCGACGCGGGCGGCTCGCCCGCCGTAGTACCCGCCGTAGTACCCGCCGTGGCCGCGTTGCCCGCCCCGCCCTCGCCCACAACCGCGCGCACCCCCAGCCAGCGCGCCGCGAGCGCGGGCATCACCGACATCATCAGCATCAGGTAGGCGGCGCTCGCCATCGTGTCGAAGGCATTGAACAGCACGAAGCGCGCGTCGTCCACGCCGAGCGCGGCCTTGATCGCGGCGAGGTTGGGCGTGCCGCCCGTGTACACGCCCACCGCGAGGCCGGCCAGTTCGTGCGGCGCCGGCGCGCCGATCGCGCGATACGCCACGAACAGCGCCGCCGCCACGACGACGATCGACACGGTGGCCAGCGCCATCGACACCAGCGCGCGGCCGGCGATGCGCGACCAGGCGCGCAGGTCCACGGTGAACAGGATCATCGGCAGCGCCAGCGCGATCGTCGCCTCGGCGAGCGTTTTCTGCACCGGCGCGGCGGCCTGCGGCACCAGTCCGAAGTTGCCCGCGACGAGACCGCCCAGATAGCACAGCACGATCGTGCCGAGCTTCGCGGCCCAGGCGTAGCGATGCACCAGCACCAGTGCCACCGCGGGCACCGCGAGGAACACGGCCGCGAGCAGCGCCGTCACGTCAGTGCGGCACGAGGCCGCGACGAAGCGGCGGTCCGGAATCGGGGCCGGATCTTGCGTTGCGCATGGAGCCGATCTTGTACCACGACGCGCGCACCGCGCGCCTTGATCGCGCCGCGCTTTTCGCGCCGCGCATCGCGGGTAAGATCGCGCCATGCATACCGCCCAAGCGCGCGCGCAGTCCTGGGGCGAGGAACTGGCCAACGCGATCAGCCACGGCGTCGGGTTCCTGCTCGCGGTGGCCACGCTGCCGATCCTGGTTCACTTCGCGGCCGAGCGCGGCGGCGCGGCCGACGTCGTGGGCGCGAGCGTGTTCTGCGCGACGATGATCGTGCTGTACCTGGTCTCGTCGATCTACCACGCGGCGCCCGCCGGGCGCGCCAAGCACTGGCTCGGCCGCATGGACCACGCCGCGATCTACCTGTTCATCGCGGGCAGCTACATGCCGTTCGTGCTGGGCGTGCTGCGCGGGCCCTGGGGCTGGACGCTGTTCGGGGTGGTCTGGGGCGCGGCGGCGATCGGCGTGGCGGCAAAGCTCTTCCACCGGCTGCGTCACCCACTGTGGTCGACCGTGCTGTACGTCGCGATGGGCTGGGTCGCGCTGGTGGCGGTGGTGCCGCTCGCCGAGCGCATGTCGGCGGCCGGGCTGGCGTGGCTGATCGCCGGCGGGCTCGCGTACACGGCGGGCGCGATCGTGTACCTGTTCGATTCGCGGCTGCGCTACGCGCACTTCGCCTGGCACCTGTTCGTGATGGCCGGAAGCGCCTGCCACTTCTTCGCGGCGCTCTGGCACGCCGCCGGGTAGGCGCACCGGAAGCTTCGCCGCGCGCGGGTCGGCGCACCGGCCTCCTGCCGACGCCCCGTGCCGCCCTGGCCGGCGCACCACGCCCGCGCAAGCCGGCGCCCCACCGGCACCTTCGTCGGCCGCTCCGCGCCGCCGATCCTTCGTTACCTCGCGCGCGCCGCCGCGCGGTCCGATATCCCCCCTGACCGGTCGCGAAACGCGCGCCCGCCGACAGACACGCCCTCGCCAGGGACCACCCGACCGCACACCGCAAGATGCCCAGCCCCTACGCCAGCGGCCTCGCCACCGCGCCCTCCACCCGCAGCGGCGACATCCGCATCGACGCGCTGCTCGAGGCGAAGACCTGGGCCCCTCCCGCGCCGGGCCAGCCGCTCGCCCTCAGCTACAGCTTCGCCGGACCCGGCTCCACCTGGGACAGCGCCGCGGACGAATACGGCCAGCGCAACTCGGGCGGCGAGCCCTGGATCGGGCTGGCCGCGCTCACCGAGCCGCAGCGCGACGCGGTGCGCGCCGCGCTCGCCGAATGGGCCGGCGTGGCGAACCTGGCTCCGGTGGAACTGATCGAGACGCCGGGGGCGGTGGGCGAGCTGCGCTTCGCCTGGACGGTGCGCGCAGCCGACCTGCAGTCGCTCGCGTACGCGCCGGGCGCCACCGCGAACTCGGGCGACGTGTGGCTGAACAGCGCCGCGCCCTGGTCGCAAGACTGGTCGCCCGGCAGCTACGAGTTCTCCACGCTGCTGCACGAGATCGGTCACGCGCTGGGCCTGAAACACCCGTTCGAGCAGGGCGCGAAGCTGCCCTGGGCCGAAGACGGCTACGCGCGCTCGCTGATGACCTACACCGCGTTCGCCGGCGCGCCGCTGTCGTGGGTGGAGTTCGAGCCCGCCACGCCGATGCTCTACGACATCCTCGCCGTCCAGCACCTGTACGGAGCGAACGCCACGCACCGCACCGGCGACGACGTCTACGTCTACACACAGGGCGAGCAGTACTTCGAAACGATCTGGGACGCGGGCGGCGCGGACACGATCGCCTGGAACGCCACCACGCAGGGCGCGCTGATCGACCTGCGCGCCGGCGAGTTCAGCCAGCTGGGCGAGCCGCTGCGCTACTGGGACGAGACCTTCACGAACTCGTGGACCAACCCGCACACCGTGGCGATCGCGTTCGGCGCATTGATCGAAAACGCCACCGGCGGCGGCAGTGCCGACACGCTCATCGGCAACGCGGCCGCGAATCGGCTCGAAGGCGGCGCCGGCGACGACACGCTTCGAGGCGGCGCGGGCAACGACCTGCTGCTGGGAGGCGACGGCAACGACACCCTGTCCGGCGGCCCGGGCGACGACGTGCTCGACGGCGGCCCGGGAGAGGACACCGCGGTCTACGAACGCGCCTTCTCCGACTACCTGCTGTGGTTTGCCGGCGAGACGATCACGCTCGGCGCGCGTGCGGGCGATTCCGGCGTGGACACGCTCACCGGCGTGGAGCGCGCGAGCTTCGCCGACGGGGAGCGGCTGCTCACGAACGCCGCGCCGATCGCGGCCGACACCGCGATCGCCTGCGAGGTGAACGCCGCCGCGGTGGGCCAGCTCGCCCCGGCCAGCGACGCCGACGGCGACCCGGTCGGCTACTGGCTGGCGTCGCCGGTCACGCACGGCAACGCGGGCGTGCTGGCCGACGGCACCTACTGGTTTACCCCCGAATGGAACTGGTCGGGCACCGCGAGCTTCGCCTACGCGGTGGGCGACCACCGCGGTGGCAGCAACGTCTACACCGCGACGCTGACCGTGCAGCCGGCGCCCGACGCCTTGATGTCCGGCGGCGCGACGAACGCCGATCCGATTCTGGTCGCGCCGACTGCGCCGACTGCGCCGACTGCACCGACCGCCCCCGAGACGTCCCTGATCGGATCGACCGGCGACTCGGCCGTCGATGCTTTCTGGGCCTAGCCTATCGCCCGCCCTGCACAGCCGGGGCGGCCGACACTGATGGTGCCGGGGTCGTACCGGTAGCGAAAGCCGCGAAGCGTCTCAGGTCACCGGATCGGGCGTCTCGAGCGCGTCGATCACGCCGGCGTAGGAAACGCCGGGCCGGATCAGGAAGGTCATCGACACCCACTCGCCGGGGTTCACGCCATTGAACGGCGCTTTCGCTCCCGCGTCGGCGACGAAGGTGCGGGTCACGTCGAACGCGGGCGTGATCGCGTTGCCGCCGGGCAGGTCGCCGGGGCTCGATGTCCACGGCTTCAACTTCACCGACGGGCCGTTGTCCAGCGAGATCAACGCGCCGAGCACCTCGCCCGGCGGGTTGCGGCTGCCGTCGTCGAAGTAGATTTCGGCGATCGACGACGCGGCCGGGCCGGAGTTCGCGAAGGTGAACGACACCAGCGGGAACCCGAGCAGCGTTCCCGCACTGCCCACGTCCACCGACATCTGGTTCGCGCCGGCCGTGCAGTTCGCAGACGCCGTCGAAGGCGTGATGCAGGCGAACGAGTAGCTGGCCGCCGAAGCGGCGGGCGCCAGCAGGCACTGCGCGGCAACGAGCACGGCGAGCGGGGAGAGGCGGTGTTTTCGGGTCATGCGATCTTCTCTCCGGTTCTTGTCCCAGGGTCGGCGCGAAAGGCCGACAGCACGCCTGCGGGTAAGCTGTGCGGCAACGAAAGGGGAGGACCATGCACGAGAACCCGCTCACCGGTTTCCAGGTGCCGCGCGATCGCATTGTCAATGTGGGGCACGAGCTGCAACGCCCCGAGTGCATTCTCGCCGAACGCGACGGCACGCTGTGGTCGGCCGACGCGCGCGGCGGCGTGATGCGCATCGCGCCCGACGGCACGCAGCGCTTCGTCGGCCAGCGCGCGAGCGAGCGCTTCGGCAGCCACGACGCCGGCAGCACCGAGGCCATGGAGAGCAAGTTCACCGAGGGCACGCTGCCCAACGGGCTCGCGTTCGCGGCCAACGGCGACATCCTGATCGCGAACTTCGGCACCGACGCGCTCGAAGTGATGACGCGCGACGGCGCCACACGAACGCTGCACGATCGCATCGACGGCCAGGCGATCGGCAAGGTCAACTTCGTGCTGCGCGACTCGAAGAACCGCGTCTGGATCACGGTGTCCACGCGCGTGAACCCGTGGACCAAGGCCGCGGCGAGCCGCGTGCGCGACGGCTACGTCGCGGTGCTGGACGAACACGGCCTGCGCGTGGTCGCCGACGGTTTCTTCTTCACCAACGAGATTCGCCTCGACGCGCGCGAGGAGTGGCTGTACATCGTCGAGACCACCGGACCGTGCGTGAGCCGGATGCGCCTGGTGGAGTCAGCCGGCGGGGTGGCGCTCGCGCGGCGCGAGGTGTACGGCCCGAATCACCTGGGCGGCCCGCCCGACGGCATCGCGTTCGACGCCTTCGGCAACCTGTGGTGCACGCTGGTCATGGTCGACCGCCTGATCGCGATCACGCCCCAGGGCGACACGCTGGTGCTGCTCGACGACGGCGACCCGGCCGCATCGGCGAACCTCGTGAAGAAGATGAACGAAGGCAGCGCCACGGCAGACGACATGATGCGCGCGCGCGGCACGCTCGCGCCCTGGATGGCGAGCGTCACCTTCGGTGGCGCCGACCTGCGCACCGTTTATCTGGGCAGCCTGATGGGCAGCACGATCCCGAGCTTCCGCTCGCCGGTGGCCGGGCTGCCAATGGTGCACTGGAACGAGGCGGGTTGAACGCGTCGGACGATCGCGACGCCGGCGACCGGAGCGGGTGTAGCTGAATCAGGGGCTAGCTTTTCATTCGGCGCGGCCGAATCCATACTCCCGGTGCACTAAAACAAGAACGCCCCATCGGGGCACACCACCAGGAGAACCACCATGCACAAGGTCGCGCGTCTGCACACGCTCTTTGGTCTTTGCTTCATCGTCGTCGGGCTGGGAATCGGCGTCTACATGGGCGCCTCTGGCAATCACACCCAGAAGGTCACGCACGCACACATCCTGTTGATCGGGTTCGTGCTCTCGCTCTTGTACTCGTCGATCTACCGCTTGTGGATCGACGATGCGCCGTCCAAGCTCGCCGTGGCGCAGCTCGCGCTGCATCACCTGGGCGCGGTTGGCATCGGCGCGGGGCTGTTCCTGATGTTCGGCGGCGTCGCGACCGAAGAGGCGCTCGGTCCGCTGCTGGGAACGGCGTCGAACCTGGTGTTCCTGTCCGCGATCCTGATGCTGGTGATCTTCGTGCGGTCGGGGAAGCGGGCGGGGTAGTCTGGCGCGCGAAGCGATCCGCGCGAATTGGCGCGGATGCGCTGTCCCGCCGGGTTCTGGCTACCGTTCTCGCGCGGTCTCCACTTCGACGCGACCGCTTCGACCTCTTTTTCGTCGGCAAAGTCGCCAGTGTCAGCCTCAACGAGCGCGGCTTGAACTTGCTGGATCTGCCAGGCCTCGCGCACGTTCACTTCGGGGAGCGACTCCGAGTCGGCGCGCGCGACATCGCGCGCGCCTTTCCGGTCGGGCTCAGACGCCACGCCAGA
Source organism: uncultured beta proteobacterium (assembly GCA_963696745.1). Classification (GTDB taxonomy): domain Bacteria; phylum Pseudomonadota; class Gammaproteobacteria; order Burkholderiales; family Burkholderiaceae_E; genus Quisquiliibacterium. The sequence goes on along the minus strand of CAVOLL010000007.1, from coordinate 4,601 downwards.
TCTCGTCGTTGACCGAACCGGCGACGAACAGCTCCGAAGTCTTGCCCAGCGTGTCCCAGTACTTCTTGCTGGTGGTCATTTTCGTCATCGCCGCCTCCATCTGCGCGAGACTCTCGTAGGACGACGACCAGCCGATACGGTTCGGGTTCCCGCCCACCGGCATGCCGACGTTCACGTCGACCCCGCTGAGCTTCTTGATCAGCGCCGCGATCTCCTTGGCGAACTCGATGGCCTTCGGCGTCTTGCCCGGAAGGATGACTGCGCTGCGATAGAACGTGATCATTGCATCTCCTTGTGTGGGTTAGTTGCGACCGGATTCACGCGAGGTAGGCGCGGAGTGCGACCGTGGTCACAATGCGCTCTTGTCAGAAATCCGGCAACCGGGTCTCACGATTTGTTCGCGGATCTCAGGGGGCTGGTGCACGTACCTCGCGCTGCGCGCGGCATTTCAAGCGGCAATGTCGAGCAACGCCTTCGGATTCTGGTCTGCGACCATGAGCAACGTGCGGGCCGGCCCGGAGGGTGCACGCCGACCCTGCTCCCACTCCTGCAGCGTGCGCACCGATACGCCGATCAGTTGAGCAAACCTTGTCTGCGACAACCCGGTTCGGTTTCGAATCGACACAATGGACGGGAGGGAAAGAACCCTTCCCGTCTTCCCGTCCTTGATTTGCCTGATTCCCTCAAGGACCTCAGCTCCGATATCTCGCTTGGCTTTAGGCATCTTCAATTTCCTCTCGAATCTTGCGAAGAATTCCGGCCGGGATGCTCGCAGCCTCATTCTTGGCGTAAATGGTCAGCATCCAGATCACACCCTTCGCCACGCGAGCGAAGTAGATGACGCGAACGCCCCCGCGCTTGCCCCTGCCGGTCGCGCCCCAACGGAGCTTCCTGACGCCACCAGAGCCGGGTACGACAGCCCCGCTTTCCGGTTGCTCGGCAAGGTGTTGCTGTAACTCCCCGTACTCCTCGTCGTTGAGGTAGTCGTAGACAAGCTTCGAGAAAAGCGGCGTCTCGACGAAAGTGAGCATACCGCGACCATACGTCATTGACGTATGTTCCGCAAGCGCGTTGACCGCGATCACGGTAAACAGAAGCCAACCCGCAGCCCAGCTTTCAGCGAGCGCTCACCTCACGCTGCGCCAGCGCCACCGCCGCTCCCGCGAACAGCACCCCCACCGACAAGCCCAGCCCGGGTCGCAGCGAGCCGTACACGTCGGCCAACCACCCTGTCACCGTCGGCCCCACGATCTGCCCGGCTGCGAACACGATCGTGAACGTGGCCATCGCCGAACCCCAAGCGGGCTTGGCGAGGCTGTGCTTGACCAGCGTGTTCACCGAGGCCGGGATCGAGAACATCGCGCTACCGAATAGCGCGGCCGAGGCGAGCATCACCGGCAACGACGCCGAGATCAGCGGCAGCCACGCACCTGCGGCGAGCACCGCGAGCACGCTCGCCATCGGCTTGCCACCGCGCCAGCGCTCGAAGGGCACGCGCCAGATCCACGGCGCGACCACCGTCGCCAGGCCGAGCAGGCTCCACACCAGCACCACGCTCGTCGTGCTCGCGCCGTTCTCGCGCATCCACGCGATCACGAAGGTCATGTAGCCGATGTAGCCCAGGGCGAACGCCGCGTACGCGACGAAGGCGGCGATGAACGCCGCATGCGGCCAGCGCGCGGCGTGCGCCGCGTGGGCGGTTCCGCGCCCGAGTGCGGACGGTTCTTCGATGCGCATCGCCGCGATCGAAGATGCGATCGCGATCGCGATCGACGCGATGCCCATCGCTTGCCAGGGCAGCGGCCAGGTGGCGTTGCCGCCGGCATCGAGCATCAGCGGAATCGCCACGCCGCAGGCGATCAGCCCGACGCCCGATCCGGCGAAGAACACCGTGATCGCGAGCGTCGCGCGACGCGGGTCGTCGGGAAAGATGTTGCCCGAGAGCGCGCCGCCGCAGATGAACACGGCCGCACCGCCAACGCCCGCGATCACGCGAAACACCGAGAGCAGCGCGAAGTCTGCGGTGAGCCCCGTGCCCAGCAGCGCGAGCGCGGTGATCGGCAAGCCCGCGATGAACAGCGCGCGATTGCCAACGCGGTTGACCAGCACCCGCGTGAGTATCGCGCCGGCGAGATAGCCGATCGCGTTCGCGGTATTGAGTGCGCCCGCCTGCGAATAGCTCCAGCCCAGCTCGTCGCGCATCGCGGGCAAGACGAGCGCGTAGGCAAACCTCGCGAACGAGTTCGATACGATCGTTCCGAGCGACAGGACGGCCGCGAGCGCCAGGCCGTTCACGACGCGGCGATGCGGGCGGGCGTGACGCGGGCGCGATTCACCGCGCGAGCGTGCGGGTCACATCTCGACGATGGTCTTGAAGCCGCCCCAGAACATGCGCTTGCCGTCGAACAGTTTCATTCCCTCGCCCATCAGCGCGTTGGCCTTTGGGTCGCTCATGAACTTCTTGTTGACGCTGTTGCGCTGCGCGCGCGAGGCGAACGCCACCCACGACATCACCACGGTCTCGTCAGCCTTGGCCTTGACGCTTTGCGGAAACGACGTGCGCTTGCCGGGCTTGGCGTCGTCGGCGGCGCATTCGACCACCGAGATCGCGCCCAGTTCGATCCAGCGTTTCGCGAACTTGCGCGCGAGTTTGCGGTACGCGGCGAGGTTCTTCGTGGGTACCGGAATGACGAATGCTTCGACGTAGTGAGCCATGAGGGGTCTCCTTGTTTTGCTTTCCGTTTCAGAGCGACTCATTCTATGCGTGTATCGACTGATCGTCGGCTGCGCCAGCGCTGCCTGCTACGATGCGCGCCGATGCCACGCGCACGCCATCACCACAGCGTCTACGTGATCGAACTGCACAAGGACGTGCTCTACGAAGCGCGTTTCGTCGCCGCCAATCCGCGCTTCGATCGCTTCATGCCGTGCGTGTACGTCGGCTGCACGGGCTTGCCGCCGGAAAAGCGCTTCGAGAACCACAAGGCCGGCGTGCGCGCGAACCGATTCGCGAAGAAGTACGGACTTCGCCTGCTGCCCGAGGTCTACGCGGTGTTCAACCCGATGCCGTATCGCGCCGCGCTCGAGATGGAGCGCGAGCTCGCGCAGGAATTGCGCGAGAAAGGCTGGGCGGTGTGGCAGGGGTGAGGCGCCGGCGGGCAGCGATCGTGAGGCGTGCGCGGCCTACAATCGCGCGATGAATACAAGAGCTGCAGGCGATGCCGCGCGCGTCGCACTCGTTACCGGCGCGGCGCGCGGGATCGGCCTGGCCACCGCGCGGCGCTTTCTCGCCGAAGGCTGGCGCGTCGGGCTGCTCGACATCGACGCGCCGCAACTCTCCATTGCGATGGCCGCGATTGATGCGCCCGAACGCACGCTCGCGCTGGAGTGCGACGTCGCGTTCGCCGACCAGGTCGCGCGCGCGGTGGCGCGTCTGGATGAGCGCTTCGGCCGCATCGACGCACTGGTGAACAACGCCGGCACCGCGGTGTTCAAGCCGATCCTGCAGACCACGGCCGCGGAGTGGGAGCGTGTGCTCGCGGTGAACCTCACAGGGCCGTTTCTGTGCACGCAGTCGTGCGCGCCGGTCATGCTGCGCGGCGGCGGCGGGAGCGTGGTGAACATCGCGTCGATTTCGGGCTTGCGTGCGAGCACGCTGCGCGTGGCCTACGGCACCAGCAAGGCGGGGTTGATCCACCTCACCAAACAGCAGGCGGCCGAACTTGGAGACGCGGGCATTCGCGTCAACGCAGTCGCGCCCGGCCCGGTGAACACCGCGATGGCCCAGGCCGTGCACAGCGCCGAGATCCGCGCCGACTACCACGACGCGATTCCGCTCGCGCGCTACGGCACCGAAGACGAGATCGCCGCGACGATCTGGTTTCTGTGCAGCCCGCAAGCGGGCTACATCAACGGCCAGACGATCGCGGTGGACGGCGGGTTCGATGCGACCGGGATCGGGTTGCCGAGTTTGCGCAAGACGGTGAAGTAGAGCGGCGAAGTAGCGCTTCGTCCCGGTCGCGCGGCGCCGCTTCAGCGGTTGCGCGCCATACGCTCCAGCAGCGGCAGGTAGTCGTCCAGCGTTGGCGTGACCATGCCTGCCACCTTCGCCTGATCGTCCCAGAGCCGCAGGTTGACCGCGTCCTGCGCGTACGCGTTCGCGCTGAACTGCTCCACCTCGGCCGCGTCGGGCATCCCGCCCTGCAGCGCCATGCTGCGCTTGGAGTCGGCGCTCAGATTCTCGTAGTACTGCGCCCGCGTCGCGCACAGGTAGCGTTTGGCCTCGACGTGCAGGCGCACCGGTTCGGTGACGTCGCGTCCGAAGGCTTCGCGCAGGAACTTCGCGCCGTGGAACTGGTGCAGGTCGTCCACGCCGCGCTCGGTGGGCGTTTCGCCCTGGTCGTTGGCGAGATGGCCGACGTCGTGCAGCAGTGCGGCCGCGACCAGCGCCTCGGACGCGCCCGCGGCCTGCGCCAGCGCGGCGCTTTGCAGCGCGTGCTCGAGTTGCGTCACCGGTTCGCCGGAGTAGGCGCGATCGCCCAGGCGATCGAACAGATCGCGGATGCGCGCGATTGCCGAATCACTCATCTCGGTTCGCGTCC
>CAVOLL010000006.1:0-154698 GCA_963696745.1 uncultured beta proteobacterium | reverse complement strand
CGGTACCGCGCACCAGCGACACGTCGACGCCCAGTTCGCGCGCGAAGCGCCGCACCGACGGCGACGCGTGCGCCTTGACCACGTGCGCGGCAAAGGGCGCCGGCCCGGCCGGTGGCGCAGCTGCAGGGGCAGGCGTCGACGCGGCAACCGACGAAGCGGCGACCGACGAAGCGGCGATCGATGACGCAGTGTCTTCAGGCGTAGCCGGTGCCGCTGCGCCAGGCGCCGCCCCCGCCGCGGGCGTCGCCGCCGATATAGCGGGAGCGCCGCCCGCAGCAGCGAGCAACACGATCGGCGTGCCCATCGCGACCTTGTCGCCCAGCTTGACCTTCAATTCGCGAACGACGCCCGCGCTCGAACTCGGAATCTCCATCGACGCCTTGTCCGATTCCACCGTGATCAGCGACTGCTCGGCGCTGACCGTGTCGCCCGGTTTGACCAGGATCTCGATCACCTCGACTTCCGCGAAATCTCCGATGTCGGGCACCCTGATCTCGACCGGAGCGCCCGGCGCCGCGCCGCGTCTGCGGTTGCCGCGCTGCGGCCGCTGCGGGCGTCGCGGACGGCGGCGCTCCGGCTGCGGCCTGCGCGGCCTGCGCGGCCTGCGCGGCCGGCGCTGCCTGCGTGGCCTGCGTGGCTGCGCTGCCTGCGTGGCCTGCGCGTCGAGCAACAGCAGCACGCTGCCCTCGGATACCTTGTCGCCCACCTTCACCTTCAGCTCTCGCACGACACCGCCGGCCGAACTGGGGATCTCCATCGACGCCTTGTCCGACTCGACCGTCACCAGCGACTGCTCGGGGCTGACGGTGTCGCCGGACTTGACCAACACCTCGATCACCTCGACTTCCTTGAAGTCGCCGATGTCAGGAACCTTCACTTCAGTTGTCTGGCTCATCTCGCGTGCGCCTCAGGCGTGGTGCGGGTTCGGCTTGTCGGAATCGATCCCGTATTTCTTGATCGCCTGCACAAGGCTCTTCCTGGGCACCGTGCCCTCGGCCACCAACGCCCGCAGCGCGGCGAGTACGACGAAACGTCGGTCGACCTCGAAGTGCGCGCGCAGCTTGGCGCGAAAGTCGGATCGGCCGAAGCCGTCGGTGCCCAGTACGTGGTAGCTGCGGCCCTTGGGCAGAAACGCCCTGATCTGCTCCGCGTACAGCTTCATGTAGTCGGTCGATGCGACCACCGGCCCCGGATGCGGGGCGAGTTGCTGCGTGACGTAGGCGAGCTTGTCCTTCGCGCTCGGGTGCAGCAGGTTCTCGCGCTCGCAGTCCATTCCGTCGCGGCGCAACTCGGTGAAACTCGTCACGCTCCAGACGTCGGCACCCACGTTCCAGTCGGCCTCGAGCATCTCGGCCGCCGCGATCACCTCGCGCAGGATCGTTCCGGAACCCAGCAACTGAACCCGCAGGGTGTTGGGCGCCCCCTTGCGCAGCAGGTACATGCCGCGAACGATCCCCTCCTCGTCGCCCGGCGTCAGGCCGGGGTGCGGATAGTTCTCGTTCATCACCGTCAGGTAGTAGTAGACGTTCTCCTGCCGCTCGACCATGCGCTTGAGGCCGTCGTGAATGATCACCGCGAGTTCGTGCGCGTAGGTCGGATCGTACGAGACGCAGTTCGGGATCGTCGACGAGAGGATGTGGCTGTGGCCGTCCTCGTGCTGCAGGCCCTCACCGTTGAGCGTCGTGCGCCCGGCAGTGCCACCGAGCAGGAAACCGCGCGCCTGCATGTCGCCCGCGGCCCACGCGAGATCGCCGACGCGCTGGAACCCGAACATCGAGTAGTAGATGTAAAAGGGAACCATGATGCGGTCGTTGGTCGAGTACGAGGTCGCCGCAGCCACCCAGGAACTGAACGCACCGGCCTCGTTGATCCCCTCCTCGAGGATCTGCCCCTTGGCGTCCTCGCGGTAGTACATCACCTGGTCCTTGTCGATCGGGGTGTACTTCTGGCCTTCGGGCGCGTAGATGCCCAACTGGCGGAACATCCCCTCCATGCCGAACGTGCGCGCCTCGTCGGGAACGATCGGGACGACCCGCGGACCGAGCGTCTTGTCGCGCAACAGCGCCGTGAGGATGCGCACGAATGCCTGTGTCGTGGAGATCTCGCGACCTTCGGCAGTGGGTTCGAGTACCGCCTGCAACGCGCTGAGTGCGGGAACGGCCAGCGACTCGCCGCTCACCCGCCGGCGCTGCGGAACAAATCCGCCGAGCGCCTTGCGCCGCTCGTGCATGTACTGCATCTCGGGAGTGTCGTCGCCCGGTTTGTAGAACGGCACCTCGGCGAGCTTGTCGTCCGGAATCGGGATGTTGAAGCGATCGCGAAACTCGCGAATCGCCTCGACGTCGAGCTTCTTCAACTGGTGCGTCGGGTTCTTGGCCTCGCCGACCCTGCCCATGCCGTAGCCCTTGACGGTCTTGACCAGCACCACCGTCGGCTGGCCGGTGTGCTTGAACGCTGCCGAGAACGTCGCGTAGACCTTGTGCGGGTCGTGCCCGCCGCGGTTCAACCGCCAGATGTCTTCGTCGCTCATGCGCGAAACCATCTCCAGCAGCTTGGGGTGCTTGCCGAAGAAGTTGCGCCGCACGAACGCGCCGTCGTTGCCCTTGTAGGCCTGGTACTCGCCGTCGACGGTCTCTTCCATCACGCGCTGCAGGATTCCGTCCTTGTCGCGCGCGAGCAGCGGGTCCCAGTACGAACCCCACAGCAGCTTGAGCACGTTCCAGCCCGAGCCGCGGAACTCGCCTTCGAGCTCCTGGATGATCTTGCCGTTGCCGCGCACCGGACCGTCGAGGCGCTGCAGGTTGCAGTTGATCACGAAGATCAGATTGTCGAGCTTCTCGCGCGCAGCGAGCGAGATCGCGCCGAGCGATTCCGGTTCGTCCATCTCGCCGTCGCCGCAGAACACCCAGACCTTGCGATTGGCCGTGTCGGCGATTCCGCGCGCGTGCAGATACTTGAGGAACCGCGCCTGATAGATCGCCATCAGCGGGCCGAGCCCCATCGAGACCGTCGGGAACTGCCAGAAATCGGGCATCAGCTTCGGGTGCGGATACGACGGGAGACCCTTGCCCTCGACCTCCTGGCGGAAGTGATCGAGTTGGTCCTCGGTGAGCCGGCCTTCGAGGAATGCGCGCCCGTACAACCCGGGCGCGGAGTGCCCCTGGAAGTAGACCAGGTCGCCGCCGTGCCCCTCGCTCGGTGCGTGCCAGAAGTGATTCATCCCCGCGCCGATCATCGTCGCGATCGAGGCGAACGAAGCGATGTGCCCGCCCAGATCGCCACCGTCGGGCGGACTCACGCGGTTCGCGCGCACGACCATCGCCATCGCGTTCCAGCGGATGAACGAACGGATGCGCTCTTCGTACTCGGGGTTGCCGGGCGAACGCTCCTCGAGATGCAGCGGTATCGTGTTGATGTAGGCGGTGTTGGCCGAGTAGGGAATGAAGGTGCCGGAGCGGCGCGCCATCTCGGTCAACGACTCGATCAGGTAGTGGGCGCGATCCGGTCCTTCGCGATCGATCACCGCTTCGAGCGCGTCCAGCCATTCGCCGGTTTCGGTCGGGTCCACGTCGTGCGGATCATTGGCCGCTGGGGGCGTGTGGGGGATTGCCGACATTCGCTGTCTCCTGTGAAACCGCTGCTTCTCGTGAGCTGGTATCGAGTCCGATTCTGGGCCGATTTTAGATAGGGCTTTTTCGAAAGACAAGAGGAATTTTCATCTTATGCGTATTGATTCCACATTATGGAATTCCATCGGGCTCATTGGGCGACAATGGACGCCCTGCCCCGCTGACCATACACTGGACCGCAAAGCGCGCATCCAATGAGCGACCGCCAACAGCCCCCAGCTCCCAGCGTCGAGCTACGCGCGATCAAATGGTTCACGCTCGCGCATGTCTTCGGGCTCGTGCTGTTCGTCGCGATCGTCGTCAGTTTCTTCTGGTATCTGAACGAGGCCGCCGACGATCGGCAGCGTCAAGCCCTCTATCGCGACGTCGACGCCGCGCAGCAGGCGATCGAGTTGCGGTTGCGCGAGAATCACGACGCGATGGTGTCGGCGGCGGTCGAAGTGTCCGCGATCGCGCCGCCGACCGGGTTGTCGTTCGAGGCGATCCGCGACTTTCTGCGCCGCAATCACGACGCGCTCTACGTGAGCGCAGTCGGACCGGACAGACGCGTGCGATGGACGCTCGCCACGCGGGGAGTTGCTTCGATCCCGTTTCGCACCGAACGCGACCAGGTCCTCGAATCGGAGGGGGTCGACGCCTTCGAGCGTGCGAGAGAACTGCGCCGGCCCACCTATACCGCGCCGTTTAACGCCTTCGACGACGAGATGGTGTTCGAGATGTACGCGCCGATGCTGCGAGACACGGGCGTCGCCGGCGCGCTGGTCGTCGGCTACTCGCTGAACCGGATGCTCGGCGACGCGCTTCCGCCAGACGTGAGGCCGAACTACCGGCTCGCGATCACGGCGGGCGTGGGCAACGTGATCGTCGGTCCGCAGTCGGCTTCGGGCGCGCCGTCGCGACTCGGCTACGCGCCGATCCTCGATCCGCCGGGGCATGGCGTGCGCCTGCGCGCCGACGCGCTGGACGCGCAGCCGCACCGGATCGAACACAACCTGATGCTCGCGGTGTTCGCCCTGTCGGCGGCGAGCCTGCTGAGCCTGATTCTCCTCTGGCGCCATGCGCGTCGGCGGATCCTCGCCGAAGCCGAACGCGACCGCCTGTTCAGACTGTCACAGGATCTGATGTGCGTGCTCGACTCTTCGGGTCGACTACATCGCGCGAACCCGGCGTTCGACGCGCTGGTCGGTGCCGAACTCGGCAACGCGAACCTGTTCGACTTGGTGCATCCGGACGACAGGGAACAGGTCTCCGAAGCGCTTCGGGTTCGCGATCGAAGCGCCGACACGAGAGTGAGCGTCGAGGCTCGACTCGCCGACGCGAACGGCTGGCGCTGGTTGCACTGGTCGATGCGCCGCGACCCCGACCCCGGGTCGACGACCTGGTACGCCGTCGCGCACGACGTCACCGAGCGCAAGGCCGCCGAGGCGGCGTTGCGCGCCGAAACCGCGTTCAGGCAGGCGATGGAGGAGTCGATCCTCACCGGAATGCGCGCGTTCGACATGAACGGACGGATCACCTACGTGAATCGCGCGTTCTGCGAGATGATCGGTTTTCGTCGCGACGAGCTGATCGGCACTTTGCCACCGTATCCCTATTGGCCGAACGAACGCGAAACGCCCCACATGAGCAACCTGGACATGGTGCTCGCCGGCCAGGCGCCGCAGTCGGGCTTCGAGGTTCACGTGCGGCGCAAGGACGGATCGACCTTCGACGCGCGGATGTACGTCTCGCCGTTGATCGACGGTCAGGGCGAACAGACCGGATGGATGACTTCGGTCACCGACATCACCGAACCGCGCCGCGTGCGCGAGGAACTCGCCGCGGCGCACGAGCGTTTCACCAAGGTGCTCGACGAGCTCGACGCGGCGGTTCTGGTCCTCGCGCTGCCAGTCGCGCGGTCCGAGGGGTCGGGCGAGAACGCCGCGAACGACGACACGCCGTTGTTCACCAACAGCCTGTGCCGGCAGATGTTCGGCGACAGCGACGACCTCTGCGCGGTGGTCGCCGCGTCGACCCCGCCGCTTGGCGAGGGCGAAGTGCGCGAACTGCTCCTTCCGGCCAGCGGGCGCTGGTTCGACCTCAGACCCCGGCTGATCCGCTGGGTCGACGGTCGGCAGGCGCGCCTTGTCGTGGCGACCGAGGTCACGCGTCGCCACGAAGCCGAGGAGCAGCACCGCGAGCAGGAGGAAAAGCTGCAGCGCAGCGCGCGACTGGTGACGATGGGGGAGATGGCGTCGTCGCTGGCGCACGAACTGAACCAGCCGCTGACCGCGATCCTCAACTACTGCATGGGCCTGAGCGCGCGAATCCGCGCCCGCCAGTCCGCCGCGCTGGCGATCGACCCGGGCGAAGCGCTGGACGCGCTGTCCAAGGCCGCGGCGCAGGCCGAGCGCGCCGGAACGGTGATCCAGAGGATTCGCGCTTTCGTCAAGCGCAGCGAACCCGAGCGCAGGTGGTGCCGTGTCTCCGAAATCGTCGCCGAGGCGATCGGACTGGCCGAAATCGACGCGCGCCGCCGCGGAGTGCACATCGAGGTCGAGATCGATCCGGCGATCGCCCCGGTCTACGCCGATCCGATCCTGATCGAACAGGTGCTGCTGAACCTCGCAAAAAATGCGATCGACGCGATGCGCGGAACGCGCCGGCGCACGCTTCGCGTGCTGGCCGTCCGGCGTGACGCCCAGGTGGAGTTCTGCGTCTCCGACACCGGCCCCGGGCTTTCGACCGAGGCGCAGTCGCGACTGTTCGAGCCGTTCTTCACGACGAAGTCCGAAGGGATGGGAATGGGCCTGAACATCTGCCGCTCGATCATCGAAGCACATCGCGGCCGGCTCTGGGTCGAGACGAACGCGACCGGCGGTTGCGAGTTCCGGTTCACCTTGCCGGCGGCCGAGTCGCAGGCAATGACCCGCGCGGCCTGAACCGACGACGAGGAACACGCGAGGGATCGATGGAGGCAGACGAGGCGAGCACCGATTCGGGCAATGGGCGCGCGGTCTACGTCGTCGACGACGACGAGGCGGTGCGCGACTCGCTGCGGTGGTTGCTCGAGGCGAACGGTTTTGAAGTGGTCGCGCTTCCGAGCGCGGATCAGCTGCTCACGCTGGCGCGCCTGCCCGCGCGCCTCGAAGACGCGGGTTGCCTGCTGCTCGACGTGCGAATGCCGGGCATGTCCGGGCTCGAACTGCAGGACGAACTGATCCGGATGGACATCCGCGTGCCACAGGTGTTCATCACCGGACACGGCGACGTCCCGATGGCGGTGAACTGCGTGAAGAAGGGCGCGGTCGACTTCATCGAGAAGCCGTTCAGCGAAGAGCAGTTGTGCGCGCTGGTGCGACAGTGCCTCAAAAGATGCGACGCAGAGCGCGCCAGCGCGAACGCAGACCGCGAAGCCGCCGAGCGACTCGCACGGCTGACCGCACGCGAACAACAGGTCCTGGACCTGATCGTGGCGGGCCGCCTGAACAAGCAGATCGCCGACGACCTGACGATCAGCATCAAGACGGTCGAAGCGCACCGCGCCAACCTGATGCAGAAACTGGGCGCGAGGACGATGGCCGACCTGATGCGCACCGCCCTCGCCGGGCGTGGCAACTGAGGCGCTCGCGACGAGCGTCACCGATCGACCGCCAGGCGAGGATCGGACCCCCCGATCCGTGCTATATTTCGAGGCTGTGCGCCCGTAGCTCAGTTGGATAGAGTACCTGGCTACGAACCAGGGGGTCGTGGGTTCGAATCCTGCCGGGCGCGCCAGTATCCATGCGGGTCTCCAGTCGGAGGCCCGCTTTCGTTCCCGGGCCGGGGTACAGCGGAGGGATGTTGGCGCTAGAACCGGCTCATGCCCGTATGGCCCGCCTTCGACAGCGCCGCGACACCTTCGCTTGATCACACTGTTGGCGCCGCTGATGGCCGGTCTGCTCGAGCAACAAGCTATGTGCGAGCGCGAGCAACAAGCTATGTGCGAGCGCTACCCGAAGAAGCACGAATACCTATCCTCGTGAACCACGGCCAAGAACATCTCGAGAGACCCAACCTGTGGCGCAGGTTCGTAGAGATGCCACTTCAGATCAGCACGCATCCAGTACACCTTCCATACCTCCCGAGTTCGCACGTATGTTGCCTTCGCCACCGGATGCTCCAGCGTCTTGCTCGGATCGTTCCACTGCGGCCGAATCTCGAATATCTCGACGAACCGCCCACCAACTCGATAGCCGAGATCGAGCTCGTTTCGAATGTGAGCCGGCGGACGTCGTTTCCGCATGAACGACGCCAGGGCTTGCTCCGCCCTCTTCTTCTCAAGGTCGTTCAGCGCCATAGATTCACATAACGTCGACGCTCAAGGCCCCGGCGCCATTCGGCGGCTTGGCCCTTGGAGCAACACCTTAAGCGGCAACCTCGAGCAATGCCTTAGGATTGCGGTCCGCCACCAATAGCAGCGTCCGAGCCGGGCCCGACGGTGCGCGACGCCCCTGCTCCCATTCCTGCAACGTCCGCACAGACACACCGATCAGGCGCGCAAATTGCACCTGCGACAGACCCGTTCGCTCGCGAATGGACGCCACCGACGGATATGCCAAGACTCTTCCTTTCTTTCCGGCCTTGAGTTGCTGGATACCCTCGAGAATCTCGGCCCCGATATCGCGTTTCACTTTAGTCATCTTCGATCTCCTCGCGGATTTTCCGAACACCACCGGATCCCGGGACTACGGCACCGCTTTCGGGCAGCTCAGCCAAGTGATGCTGAAGCGCGGCGTACTCGGCGTCCGTCAGGTACTCGTAGACGAGCTTCGTGAAGATCCGCGTCTCGACGAAGGAGAGCATTGGCACACTATACGTCTATGACGTATAGTGTGCAAGAAGACATGGGCTTGCCAATTGACTTGTGTTTCGACCCTCGACGTCGATATCCAACTCAGAAACAACCCCGGACGAAGCAACTCCCCAAAACAGATCAGTACGCCTAGCGTTCCTTCATACCATGGGACATTCGGCACACGCCGACGATTTCGACGAGAACAACCATCGGTCGCGCGCCTAGACGACGTACCCCATGTCGATACTCTGCCCAACAAAATCATAGGCGGCGCGCTGTTCATCAGCACCGAAGATGACGAAGTGCGCGATCGCGCCGTTGCTGCGGCTGCCGAGGAAGTCCTGCACGTTCGCGTCGACGTACGCAGCGACATCGGGGTTCTCGGCAAGGTAGCGGTTGCCGTTGAACAGTTCGAACTTCGGTCCGCCGGAACGCCCTTCCCACACACCGTACAAGTTGTAATGTGCGAACAGCGTGGCGTCGTCGAGCTGCAGCGGGCGCAGATCGGCCCACTTGTTCGAGTAGTAGTCTGCGCTGAACCAGCTGTTGGGCGCCTTGTCCTGACGCGCTCCGGTCGACGTGTAGTGTTGCAGCGCGTTGCCCAGGCTCACCGACGGGACCAGTTCCGGGTTGCCCAACAGGTAGAACACCGCGTCGAACAGGAATCCGCCGTCCTTGCCGTAGTCCGGAACGCCGACCCGCGGCGGGTTCACCAGATCGAAGGGCTTGTCGGCGAACTGCAACTTCTCGATCGACGTGAGCGCGTCGGTTCCCTCTGCGCCGGTGTTGTCGGTGACGGTGTACGTGTTGCCCTGCTTGGCGACGGTGAAGTTCGCACGCGCGCCGGCGTACGTGGCGGTGTCGGTGCCCGCGCCTCCGTCGAGGGAGTCGTTCCCACCCCGACCAGCCAACGTATCGTTGCCCTCATGCCCGCGCAGTACGTCGTCTCCCGATGTTCCCGAGAGAACGTCAGCCCCGCTGGTACCAATGATGAGAGCACCCGTATCGTCGTTCTTGATCAAACCGCTGGCGGTTGCCGTAGCAATTGTTGCGCCGCCGGCGTTTGAAAGTGCGATGGTGAAGGCCTCGTCGGTCTCCTCTTGCGTATCGCCGACAACCGGCACAGTAATCAGCTTTATGGCCTCGCCCGAAGCAAAGCTCACCGCGCCCGAAGGGAACACGCCACCAGGGAAGTCCGATCCGGTGACCATTGCTCCAGTTACCGTCCAGTTCGCCGACGAGAAACCACCAGTGTCGCCGACGCGACTCACGGTGAAGGTGAAGTTGGTGATGCCGACGTTTCCTTCGTAAAGCGCAGCGTTGGTCGCTGCTATCGCGAGTGTCGGCAACGCAGATTGGGCGACGTACGAGACCGTATCGCCGGAAAGGCGGAACTGAGGCGCGCTGTACGCGCCATTCAGGATGATCTGAAGATCGGCGCCGGCGGAACCGTCAGTACCGAAATACAGCGTGGTCATGCTCGGAGCGGACAGCGCTTGAACCTGGTTCAAGCCAAGCGCGACTCCGTTGCCAACAGTAACCGCGCCGGTGAAGAACGCCCCTTCGACAACAACAACGTCACCGACAGAAAAGTCGGTAATCGTGTCGATACCGTCGCCGGAAGGCATGAAGTAGAAGAGATCGCTTCCGGTCCCGCCGGTCAAGGTATCGTTGCCAGCACCACCTTCGATATAGTCCGCCCCTCCAAGTCCGCTGATCGAATTGGCAATCGAGCTGCCAACGATCGAATCATCGTATTGCGACCCGACCGCATTCTCGATATCCCCCAGCAACCAGTAGAGCGATGTTGGTACAAGCCCGAGTTCCGCCAGAGGCGTTACAAGGCCGATCCGTATCGGCACCAAAGTAGAGATTGTCAGTTCAGGAAGAAGTACCTGCCAACCAACGCCTGAATTCCCCGCTGAGACCAGATCCGTTCCGGATGGGTCCCAGATCGTCTGATACCGGGCGTTTGGGTGCAGCTCGTACGTTGAATTCCCAGCGTTGCTTACAGTGTTGGGGCCGTAGAGCGCTTGCATACCGATAACGTCGAAGAGCATCGGCGTCGCAGGGTCCCAGAAACGCAAGTTCCATGCATAGTCATCGTCGTAAGACATGACCGTGGCCCAGTCACGGTCGAGTTCAGGTATTCCTAGCTGACCAAAGGTCGGGCGCCCGGTACCACCGCCATCGTGTGGGTGCTTCAATCCGAGCGCGTGACCGAGTTCGTGTAACCCGAGGAAGAACCCGGCGGAACCAGGTTCGTACGTCAGATCGTTCGCGGGGCTGAATGTATTCAGCCAGACATCTCCCGCAGCACCGATGTAGTACAAATCGGACGCAACGCCTGGGAAGAACGCTCGAGCCCATTGCGAGGGTGAGCTAAAGAACTCGAATCCGGCATCCGGCGCGACTACGATATCGGCTCCCGCCAGACGCGCCGCCTCAACGCTTGCGTAGTGACCGACGCCTTCGAACCGTATGTTGGCGACAGCGGCAAACCCCGCCAGCATCTGCGCTATCTGCAGCTGCGTGTAGCCTGGGTCAAGCCAGTACCCATCGCGATGATCCGCTGTGGCCCAGGTAAGGGTTCTCGAAGCGTCCAGATTCCACTTGTAACCGTGGGTAATGCCGTCGACCACCGAATCGAACGAAAACGGCAAGAGCGACGTAGCCGGTTGAGAGGCGAAACCAATTGCCTTGGACGAGGCGGAGATGCTGTATTGGGCGGATGTATGCGAAGTGCCCTTGGTGACCTCCACGAGGTAGGTGCCGCCGCTCGGCGCACCAAACTTGATCGTCTGATCTGCGCCGGGCGCTGCACCCGACACGAGAACACCGGCGGAATCGTAGACGCGAACCTGGAACGCGCCGCCGGGAACTGATGTCGACGGCGCGAAGTTCAGCGCAACAACCGACGAAGACGGTGCGACGACTCTGAAGAAGTCTGCTTCGCCAGCGGTCGAAAGTGCGCCAAAGGTAGCCCCGCCGCCAACCGTGACTTGAGATACGGTCGTCGCTTCGAGCGAATATGTGCCGAGCGCCACTCCCGCTGCCGCCTCGGCACTCAGGAAATGTGTACCCGAGGACGTTGGCGTGAACACAATTCGGCTGTCGTACCCGACCCCCGAGTCATCGTCCGATCGGATCGTGGTGCCGGATGAGTTGGCCAACGTGAGATACGGATCAGACAGCGTGCCGCCGCCGGAATCGATCCCCTTGAGGCTGAAGACGTATGTCTGGCCCGCAGTCAAGGTCACTCGGAACGAATCGACGTCACCGTAGAAGTCGATCGCTCCAGTTACGTATCCACCCGGCGAAACCGACGCCGCTGTGCTGATGTCGTTCAGCTCATCGCGCGCAATCGTGATTCGATAGGTTCCGGTGCCGTTGTGCCCGGACTCCCCGGCACTGAGAAAGTAAGTGCCAGAACCGGTGGGGACTGCGTAGTAGTAGGAATCGAGAGTGAACGCAGAAACGTCGTCGTTCCACCCCAAAGCGACGCCCGTCGATCCGTGGATTCCGAGATACGGATCAGACAGGGTGCCATTGCCCGAGTACCATCCTTCGAGCCATATTCTATATCCGAAGCCCGCGGTCAGAGCGACGCGGAACCAGTCGGTATCCCCGAAGGTGTCAATGGCGCTCCGATACTGTCCATAGACGCTGTTGAGGCCAAAGCTGGTCGATGTGTTTCCAGGTATCAGATCTGCCATCTTGATGCTCTAGCTAGCGGCGAGCCGAATCACTGCGTAGATACCCTTGCGGCATCTTGATGGGACCGCTGACGCGGCAATGCTGAGACGCACGCGTTCTGCAGACGCGCACGTTGTCGGATTGATTCCTGCACTTGTGCATTGTCGCTATTCGAGAAGCCGGCCTCAATAGCCGAAAAGGGGCAAGGTCGCGGTTGTCCACGCGTTGCTCATCGGCCTTGATCCGCAGATCTTCACCTTCCCCCACTGCAGGGAACCGCTCGATCGCAGCCGACTGCATCTGGGCGAGGAACTCCCGCACCTGCGCCAACGACGGCTTCTTCTCGATCGGTTGCCGGCTCGTCACCGCGTCCATCGCGAAGCTGGCCATCGCCTTGCGCAAGAACTTGCGGAAGGTGTCCGGCGCATCGAAGACCTCCACCGCCATCGGCTTGCCGTCGATCGCAAAGACCGCGCCGACCTGCCCATCCTGCCAGCGGAAGGCCTGCTCGTAGCCGGCGAGTTTGTCGCCTTCCGCATCGTAGAGGTCCGACATTGCAGCGGTGCGCGACTGCTTGTCGGCGTCGCCGAAGCGCTCGTCGATGTCCGCCCAGATTTTCGCTTGATCGGCTCGCGCCATGCCATCCCGGACCATCGACTCGCTCACGGTGCGGTGCTTCGCTGCACGTGCCTTCGAGAAGAGCACCCGGTCACTCGCATCGAAGTGCCGCTTCGAATACGACCAGCGGCCGCGCTCCACACAAGACACCGGAATCACCAGTTTCTGGCCGACCCCGACCAGGATCGTGATGTTCAGAATCCGGTTCTGGCGCGCACCCTTGAACTCCTCTCCGTCCACCAGCAAGGCCAGGTTGCGATGAGACTGCGGTGCACCCAGCGAGAGCGAAGACAGCGTTTGTTCGATCGTGTTCATGGTTCGTCGGTTTTCCTGTCGGGAAGGGTTACGAGCGAGAGAGGTGCTGAAACCGGTGCCCGACGGTCACGAGAGCGCCGTCGGGGCCGCGCACCGCATAAACCCGGAAGTGCCGCTCCAGTCGCCGGTACGTCGTCGGATCCAGCCGTCGCTGGCACGCCTGGCGCGCTCGTTTGTCGAAGAGGATCAGTTCGGCGCCACGGTGGTCGTGGACGGCGCGGCCAAAGTCCAGCAGGCACTCCAAGGCAAACGGCGGGATGCCCCGCTGGCGCATTCGAGCTGAGGCATGGCGGGTGCGCGGCAGGTCGAGGGTCGGGTCCATGTCGGCCTCCTACAAGACGGACGACCCAATCTACCGACCGCAGGGCTCAGGGCGTGAGCCTGTTGGAGAGAAGCGCGATGCGCCTTACTCCGCGCGGCGGCAAACGTTCCGCGAATTTTCACCAAGCGAGCCCCCGAGCAGCGGGACCCGCTATGCGAAAGCTAGCGGGTCTCGCCCCAAAACCCTGCGGGAGTTTTGCGGCGTTCAGTTCTGATCCGTGGTGCACAGTGCTGCAAAGTCACGCAACGAGCGCCCCGAAAATCACCAACAAATCAATAACTTAAGAATCCCAGCCGGAACACCACACCCGTTCGTCGGCCAGCGCCGGGCGGGCGATTTAGTGGCGCAGGTGCTGCCTTCGAATACCGTATGCACGCCGGCTGCACACATGCTGCTGGGGTGCTGCGATGTTCGCAAGGCTCAATCGCCACGGCGGGTTACATCGCGGGTCTTCTACCGCAGTGTCCTATATGCTTCCGCCCACGCACATCCGCAGAGGACATAGTGAGAACGACAGTCTGTGCAGCCGAGCACGTAGAGAGCAAAGGAGCGGCCCGACTCGCGGTGTCGTTGAGTCTCGCACTGACGCTGACAACGCTGCTGATCGGTCGCGCGGATGCAGCCGATGCATCGAGCGCCGCGTGTTGCAGCTGTCAGGTCCAGGCCGCCGAGATGTTTTCCGCCGCCGCGCTGCCGTGCGACTTCGATATTCCCAAGGGTTGGAAGGTGATGACCGGCGACGATGGCGGCTTGGTGAGCGCCGTCGGTGGCGCGCAATGTACGGCGGCGTGTCCTGTGACGGGTGGTCTCGGCTTTTCGGTCGCGAAGAAGCCGAACGCCAATGCCAAGACGAGCGAACAGCTGTGGCGGCAGATCATGCAGGTGGTCGGCACCGCGCGCTGCGGCGATGCCACCGTCACGTTCTTCAATCCGCCGGGCTCGGACCCGACCGGACTGATGGGTGGGTTGAAATTTCACATCGGACAAAACGGCAAGAAGTACGGTGCCAGTGCGACGTTCACGTGTCCCGCGCCCGGCGAGTGGCTCGCCCTGCGGCGGCTGTTCATCGACTCCTTCCGGGACAACCCCAGTTCGATTTTTCCTGGGAACTAGACTGACATGTCGTGTGACCCTGGACCCGTTTCAGTACCGTTCAGAAGCAGGAACTCCCGGCGACGCACCGGGGCTCCGATCACATGCTTGCGACTCGGTGCGCGAACGCGTCGACCCGCTGCCAGTCGGTGTACTCGACCACCGTGGCGGGATCGGTCGGCCCGCCGGTGATCGCCATGATCAGCCGAATGATCAAACGATCGAAGAATCCGTAGCGCGGATAGTCGAGCTTGCCGGCGAACACCTCGAGCTCTTTCGGGCGCCAGCGTATCTGGCCGACGAACTTGCGCAGGTAGGGGTTGGTTTCGGGCCGGCTCTTCTGCGGTTTTCTGGCGACGATGTTGACCGAGAAGAATGCATTCGGCCTGGCGTCCAGAACGCGCGCGTGTTCGTTGACGAACTCGACGATTCGCCTGCTGTGCCTGCCGTATCGGATGCTGGCGCCGACGACGATCTTGTCGAACGCTGACGCGTCGACGCTGCCGGCCTCATCGATCGGCAGCAGCGTGACCTGATGACGGTCAGCTTCGACGACCGAACGCAACCGCTCGCAGATCTTGCGGGTCTGACCGTCGATCGTTGCGTAGACGATCAGGATTCGGGCCATCGTCTTGAGTTGCGTGGTTCAATTGGGCGGCCGATACTCGAATTGCGCTTCGGCCACCCCGTCGAATCCCGGGCGCCGGATCTGAGCGGTGATCGTATAAGGGGTCGAGCGCAGCATGCGGAAGCTCGCGCCGTAGCTCGTGAAGTTGTTCGCGACCAGCGGTTCCAGCATCTTGGTTTCCGACCTTATCCGATCAGCGACGCGCAGTTCGATCCGGGCGTCGGCGACGACACTGCGGGTCTTTGCGTCGAAGACCGAAACGTTCAAATGGTATTGGTCGTCGCCGCCCGCAGCGCCTGCGCTCATCGGCCCCGAACCCGTCGCCCGCACCTTCATGATGCCCAGATAGACATCGGTTCCCGCGACGACCTTGTGAAAAGGAGCGTCGGTGGCGGTGGCCTTGATGATCCGTGTGCCAGCCGGCTCCGGCGACTTCGCGATTCCGAACCTGTACATGTGGAGCACTGCGTCGCGAATATCCGCGTCGCCCAGTTCGGCGACGCCGCCGCGCGGCGGCATCCCACCGTGACCGTGTACGGCCGACGCGACCAATGCGTCCATCCCGCCCCGCATCCGCGGTGCCCAGGCGGGGCGATCGCCGATCTTCGGCGCGCCGCCCAATCCATCCTTGTGGCACTGCGCGCAGTGTTGCCGCACAGTCTGCTCGCCAGTGCGCGCGAGAGCGGGCGTCGCGGGATTGAGCGGCTCGACCCAGTTGCCGCCGGACAGGTTGACCATTCGAATGATCGCGCGCTCGACCTCGACGTCGCTGAGCCCCTGATTGCCGCCGTGCGACGGCATGTCGCGAATGCCTTGCAACGCGTGCGCGGTGAGCGACGTCAGGCCCTGGGAAGCGCGCGCGGCCCAGGCCGCCTTGTCGCCGATCCTGGGCGCTCCGTTCTCGCCCTTCGTGTGGCATGTCGCGCAGATCGTCGTCACGACTTCGCTGCCGGAACGACCGCGGCGCTCGGTGGTCGCCGCCGCCGCCGACAACGTCATGGCCGCCAGCAGCAGGCCAATGACCACAGTAGGCGCACTGCCCTTTCGTGGCGCGCTGGCCTGACGTTGAATCCCTGGGTGAAATCTCATGATGACCCTCCACGATCGCGAGGGCGACAGGCGTCGACCAGAACTCGCTCTTGCCATCCGTTTCGATGGCAAGCGGGCCAGCGCGAGCCCTCGCTGCAATACGAAAGCGTCTAACGACGGCCTTCAGCAACAATCCTACGTTGGCACTTGCGGTCCGGGCTGGTCAATGACTTTGCTCAATGAATATCCCGCCCGGCTGCCCCGGTGGCACATCGACTACATCACACCGTCGGGTTTGGACTTGATTCGCAAGTCCGCAAGCGCCGATCCGGAGACGCCGGCGAAGACCATGGTGGCCATGATGTTGACGCGGCTCCAAGCCCCGCGCGCATGACCCGTGCAGCCGCGGGCGGCATGTCCCTGGCGTTTCCTCTCAAAGCCCCCTCTCTATCCCATGCGGCAGCTCAGACCACCGTCGACGGGAAGAACGACGCCGTTGATGTACTTCGCTTCGTCAGAGGCAAGGAAGACCGCGGCGGCCGCGACGTCCCAAGGCTCTCCCATGCGCCCGGTCGGCGATTGTGCGTGTCGTACCCGGAGCATTTCTTCCTCGTTGGCAAACTGCGCCAGCATCTCTGCCGAACCCCGCACCATAGGTGTGTCGATGAGCCCGGGCAGAATTGCATTGGCGCGAATGCCCCTCCCCGCGTACTCGACGGCGATGGCGCGGGTCAGGAAGTTCAGGGCTGCCTTGGACATGCCGTAGGCGGTCAGCGGCACGCGCGCGATGCCCAGGCTACCGATTGACGATACGTTGATGATCGCCCCGCCTCCCTGGCGTTCCAAAACGGGCAATACGCATTTGCACGTGAGGAAGGCGGACGTCACGTTGGTATCGAAGATACTCCGCCACTGAGCAAGATCCGTGTCCGCCATGCCTCCGACAACGCCGATGCCGACATTGTTGTGGAGGATGTCGATGCGCCCGTATGCTTCGAGGATCGCTACAACTGCGCGATTCACCGCCGCCGGATCGGTCGCATCTGCAGCCAAGGCGATGCTCTCGCCGCCTTCCGCGCGGATGATGGCAGCTGTCTCTTCGGCGGCATCGAGATGCAGGTCGGTCGCGACAACGGTGGCGCCTTCGCGCGCGAAGGCGACGGCGGCGGCCTTCCCGTTGCCCCAGCCGACGCCGCTCGATCCGGCTCCGATTACCAGAGCGATCTTGCCCGCAAGTCTGTTGGTCATCGCGGCTGGACCGCGGCTGGCTAGCGTGCGGCGCGAATCCGCTCGATCATGCCCTTCGGCCATGCCTTCCCGTCGAATTCCGGAAGGATCTTGAGCCAGGCTGCGCGAAACGCGCCGATGTCGGGATCGACGATATTCGTTCCCTTCGCCTTCGCTTTTTGCCGCAGTCCCTCCATGATGGAGTCGTACTTCGACGCGCTGTCGGCGCCGACCTCGCTCGCGGCCTTCGCGATTCGCTCGCGGCTCTCGGGCGACAACCGCGCCCAGGTCTTTTCGCTCATGAAGATCGAGATGCCGGAACGGACGTAGTCCAACTGAATGAAATATCCCTGCGCCTCGTTCAGGCTGAGATCGAGGAAAACGCCCAGGCCGTTCTCCTGGCCGTCCACCAATCCAGACTGAAGCGACGAGAACAACTCAGTCGCCTTGACCGGGGTCGGACTGGCACCCCAGGCCTTCCAGGCACCGACGAGAAACGGGGTTTCCGGCACGCGGATCTTCAATCCGGACAGGTCCGCCGGCTTCATCACAACGGTCTTGCGTGTGGACAGCGCACGCGGCGCCTGATCGGCGCCTACCGCGAGGTGGCGGATGCCCACCGCGAGCCTCACTTTCTCCGCCATTTCCTCGGCCACCGGGCTTTGCATGAAGCGGCGAAACTGGGCCTGGTTGTCGAAGAGAAACGGCGCCAGGAGCGCCTGGTAGTCGCGCCCTGCCGGGGCGATCGTGATCGCCGGCGTATCGACGACCCAGAAATCCAGCGAGCCGGCGCTGAGCTGCGAGAGCATCTGCGGCTGTGCGCCGAGCACCCCGTTCGGCAACACCTCGATGGAGTCCTTCCCGTCGCTCGACTTCGCGAGCTTCGCCGCGAGACTGGTCGCCACCTGATCGTAGAGCCCGCCGGTCGGACCGACGTGGCCGAGGCGGAACTTCTCCGCGTGTGATGACACAGGTGTAGCCACCAGTACCACAGTCGCAAGCATGGACAGCAAACTGACCGTCTTCATCTGTCGAATCTCCTATTGTCGAGGGACCGTTTCATTGTTGCGCGCATTCGGACGATAGCTGGCCAGTTGCGCACACTCCCAATGATCCTGGCCAGAACGCTCCTGAACTCTTTCATATCGGCGGCGGCGAGACCGTTGCCGACCATCGCTTCCCGGCGTCTGAGCGGCGGCAATGCCTGATCACAGAGCGCCTCACCTGCCGGCGCAAGGAACAACCTGCTTCGTCGCCCCTCGACCTCGTCGTTCTTCCCGATGATGCAGTCACGCGCGACACATCATAACTACTAACGAATGATACTATGTTCATCGCTCTCAAGACCAGAAAAAGTGGGGAGACCATGGAGAACGAACCCTCCGGCTCGCTTCCACCATCCGACGGCGTGACAGGCGTCGCGTATCGCATCGCACGCGGTTTCGTCGGGTTGTGCCTTCTGTCGTTCTGCGGCCTCGCGGTCGCTCAGGTGGTGCTGCGTTACGTTTTCTCCAGCAGCCTGTTCTGGGTCGAGGAGATTTCGGTGATCGCGTTCGTCGCGATGATCTGGGTCGCTGCGCCGGCGTTGTGGCTTTCGAGAGAGCACCTCGTGCTCGACGTCCTGCCGATCGCGCGTACGCGAACCGGTGCGATCGTCGCCGATGCCGCGATGATCGTCGTGGGATCGATCGCCGCCTATGCGAGCCTGGACACGATCGCAGCGTTTTCGGTGCTCGCCCTGCCGGTGTTCGATCTCGACTACGGCTTCAAGCTGTACCCGATCAGCTTCGGACTGATTTTGCTGGTTGCCGCCGCAGCGTTTTCGCTCGTGCGCAACCTGATGCGGGGCGCGCGCTGATGCCCGGCGAGTTTGCGATCCTGCTGGGGACGATGCTGGCCGCGATGGCACTCGGGATACCGGTGTTTCTGTGTCTCGCGCTGTCGATCGTCGCCTACGGGGCTGCCTACTGGCCGAAGTTGCCGCTCGAGATCGTCGCACAGGGCTTCCTTCAGGGGATCGACAACTACGGCCTGCTCGCGATTCCGTTTTTTTTCCTGGTTGGCGAGATCCTCAATGCCGGCGGAATGGGCCGCCGGCTGGTCAGTGTCGCCACTGCGGTCGCCGGCCATATTCGGGGCGGCCTGAGCCACGTCAACGTGCTTGTCTCGATGGTCTTCGCCGGAATATCGGGCTCGGCCGTCGCGGACGCATCCGCGGTCGGATCGTTGATGATCCCGGCAATGAAACAGGCCGGCTACCCGGGTCCGTACGCTGCGGCGATCACGGCTGCCGCGGCCACGATAGGGCCGATCATTCCGCCGTCGATTCCGTTCGTTCTGTACGCGTTCTTCAGCCAGACGTCGGTGAGTGAACTCTTCCTTGCCGGGATCGTTCCCGGGCTGCTCATGGGCGGCTTCCTGCTTGCGGCCACGGTCGTGATCGGTGTGCGCAGGAACTACCCTTCTTCGCAATGGCCGGGTTGGCGAATCGTGACGCGCGCGATCGTCCACACAACCCCCGCGCTGCTGCTACCACTGCTCGTCGTGGCTGGCGTGGTGAGCGGCGTCGCGACGGTCACCGAGATCGGCGCTCTGGCAGCCCTCTATGCCGCCGCGATCAGCCTTCTCTACCGCGAGATCAGCCTCGCCGGCCTGTGGCGAGCGGTCTGCCGCGCGGGGATGGAGTCGTGCCGGGTGCTGATCGTACTTTCCGTCGCCGGAACCTTCATGTGGATCATGGGGAACATGAATCTGGCGCAGGGGCTCGCCGAGGCACTCATGGCGATATCGGGCGAACCGCTTGTCATCCTGATGCTGATCGCGATCTTTCTGCTCGTTGCTGGCTGCCTGCTCGACCCAGTGACGATACTGCTCGTGTTCGTGCCGATGTTCATGCCGGTCGCACGCCTCGTCGGGATCGATCTGATTCAACTTGGGGTCGTCGCAGTGTTCGCGACCTCGCTCGGCCTGCTGACGCCCCCGGTCGGTTTCCTGATCTACCTGACCGCTGCGCAGGCGCACGCATCGTCGAAAGAAGTCATTCGGGAACTCGCGGTGTTCATCGTGGCGCTCGCGAGCCTGCTGGTGTTTCTTGTCGCCTTCCCGGCGTTGAGCACGGCCTTGCCAAACTTCCTGGCCGGGAGATAGCGGATGGCGTTGCGGCACCATCGAGCAATGAACAAAGGAGAGCACACCAGATGACAAACGCGATCCACCGCGACCTGCTGCGACGGATGCTCCTCGGGCGCGAGACCGAGCGTGCGATCGTCGAGATCGAAAGCCACCTGCACCCGTCGATCGGGGAGGAGGCGGTCATCGTCGGAACGTTTTCCGCCCTCGACAAGGACGACGTAGCCGTCCCCCACTATCGCGGCGCTCTTGTGGCGTCGATCACTCGCGGCGCCGACATCCGCGTGTTGATCGCGGGTGTCCTGGGCCGGAGCACGGGCCCCACGCGGGGTCGACAGCGCGGGGACTTCTGTGGCGCCTTTGCGCCGAACTTCTTCGGTATGTTCTCCGGCACGCTGGGCGCCAGCATCGGATACGCGACGGGCTCGGCCCTCGCGGCCCGTCTCGACGCCAGCAGGGAAGTGACCGTGGTCACGTTCGGCGACGGCACTGCCAACGCCGGCATTCTCTACGAATCGTTGAACCTCGCCGCAATGATGAAATTGCCCGTGATCTTCGTGTGCCAGAACAACCAGTATGCCGTGTCGATGCCGGCGGCGCGCGCCATCGCGGGGGGCGACGTCGCGGCGAGGGCGGCCGCGTTCGGGATGCCGGCGACAGACGTCGACGGGAACGATGTCATGCAGGTGTACGGCGCCGTCGGCGAAGCGATCGCGCGCGCCCGCGACGGTGCCGGGCCCGCATTCGTGCATGCGCTGACCTATCGTCAGCAGGGGCATTTCGTTGGCGACCGTTCGCTTTACAGGAGCGCCGAAGAGGCCGAGATCTGGAAGCAGCGCGATCCGATTGCAAGGCTGAGCAAAACCCTCGTTGCGGACGGGATCATGTCGGACACCGAGATCCGCACGCTTCATGACGAAGTCGTGCGCGAGGTCGACCGCGCAGCCGCGGCGGCGCGAGAAGACCCGATGCCGGATCCCGCGGTCGTCATACCCCATTTAACCGCCTACGCGAACTGAGAGAATTCCAATGCCCCGACTCACCATGGTGGAAGCGATCGTCCAGGGACTGTCCGAAGAGTTCGATCGAGATCCGAACGTCTTCTTCATGGGGCAGGACATCGGCCCCCTGGGAGGCCCGCTCCAGTCGTTCAAGGGGATCTGGGAGCGCTATGGACATACGGGGCGCGTCATCGACGCCCCGATCTCGGAGGAGGTCATCACTGCCGCCTGCTTCGGCGCTGCGCTGCGCGGCAAACGCCCCGTCTTCGAGCTGATGTTCTCCGAGTTCACGACACTGGCAATGGGACCGTTCGCGTCCGATGCAGGCATCTACTACAAGACCGACGGTATTTTGCGGGCGCCCCTGGTCATGCGTACCAAGTTCGGCGTCAGTCCGCACCGCGGGCACCAGGAAGACTTTACGTCGCTGTTTTCGCACTTGCCGGGACTCAAGATCGTCATGCCAACGACGCCGTATGACGCCAAGGGACTGATCAAGTCGGCTGTCCGGGACGACAACCCGGTGATCTTCTGCGAGCACATGAGCCTGATGCACGGTCTGCGCGAGGAGGTGCCGGACGGCGAGTATCTGCTGCCGATCGGCAAGGCCGACATCAAGCGACAGGGGCGCGACCTGACGATCATCGCGGCAGGACTGATGGTCAAGCGTGCACTCGCCGCTGCAGACGAACTCGCGAAATCGGGAATCGAGGCGGAGGTCGTCGATCTCCGGACGATCCTTCCGCTGGACACCGAACTGATCGTTGAATCGGTGACGAAGACGCGTCGCGCGCTCATCGTCCACGAGCCATGGAAGACCGGCGGATTCGGTGCGGAAGTGGCGGCGATCCTTTCGGAGCACGTGTTCGAGCGGCTGGTTGCGCCAGTGACGCGGCTCGCTCCCCCTCACTTGCCGGTGCCGCACAGCTTGACGCTCGAGAACGCATTCATCCCGGGCGAGGCCGCGATCGTCGATGCCGCGACGAGACTCGCCGCGTTCGCGCCGACTCGTTCGGGCGGATGACGGTTGCGCGACGCAGGGTGGTTTCCCGAGGCTCGGATCGCTGCGTCGGCAACGAGTAGTCGAGCCCCGCGCCCCGAAGCTTCGGATCAGCGCGCGCCGAGCGCGCTGCGCCTGGCACCGGGCCGCGTTCGCCGCCCCTTCTCAGGAGGAATCACCATGCACAGGTACGGAGCCTTTGTCACTTCGGACGAGGAACTCGCGCTGCTGGAAAGCGTGCGCACCTTCGTGGACAGGGAGATGATGCCCGTTCGTACTCAACTGGACGAAGACTACGAGGCCTTCGAGCGGGTCTATCGCGGCCTGGTCGAGCTCGGCATTCAGCGAAGGGGCTTCTCGGAGCGCCACGGCGGATTGGGCATCCGCTCCGCCCCGGTCGTATGCGCTTTGACCGAGGAGATCTCGCGCGGCGACAGCGGAGTGTCGCTGCACTGCCTGATCGTGCCGTGGTCGATGGCGGCAGCGATCGGCGCGCGCAACGAAACGGTGATGGACAGCTTCGTTCCGATGTTCTGCGACGACACGCCCAGATGTGGATGCCTTGCGATCACCGAACCTGCCGGCGGCTGCAACGTCGAGGACAGCGGCGAGCACGGACTCACGATTCGAACCACCGCACGCCTCGACGGCGACGAATGGGTCATCAACGGGGAGAAAATGTGGCCGAGCGGCGCGGGAATTGCCGACATCTATTGCGTGGTCTGCACGACCGACACGAAACTCGGCGAAGACGGCGTCGCGCTGATCTACGTGCCGAAAGGCACTCCGGGCCTTTCGTTCGGCGAGCCGGAGAAAAAGATGGGCATGCGCGTGACCGACGTCAACGCGGCCATCTACTTCGACGACGTTCGCGTCCCGAAGCAGTACCGTGCGGGTTCGCCGGGGCTGGACTGGAAACTGTTCAGGAGCAACATCGCCTGGGGACGGCTCACCAGCGCGCCGATGTCGCTCGGCAACGCGCAAGCCGTGCTCGAAACGGTCGTCGAGTACACGGGAACGAGGTCGTACGGCGGCAAGCCGGTGCGCAACCACAGCCTGCAGGCATCGATGATCGCCGAGATGGCGATCGCCATCGAGTCCGCGCGCGCGTTCTATCTCTCGGTGGCGGCGATGTTCAACGACCGCAAGCGCTTCGGAAATCCCGGCGACGAATTCCTGATGGGCCGCGCCAGCGCGGCAAAGGTCTACGCCTGCGACGTCACCGAGATGGTCTGCAACCGCGCGATGGAACTGATGGGATCGTACGGCTACAGTCCGAGCTATCACGTCGAAAAGTACCTGCGCGACAGCAAGGTCATTCAGCTGTGGCTGGGCGGTCCGCAGCTTGCGCGACTCGACGTGGCGCAGAGCTACTACCCCTACCTACGCTGAGACGATCGCAAACCCGGCGGCGGACGGCAGTTTCCCGTCCCGGGTGAGCGGATCATTCCCTCAGTCGAACCTCTCAGACGTGGGTCTTCGTCTCGCTCGCGCTCGGCGGGGCGATCTTCCTGAGAGCTTGCGATAGCGCCGCCAGGCCGAACAGCACGACGCCCCCCAGATCGGTGACCCAGCCGCCCCAGAAGAGCAAACCCGCAGCGCTCAGGCAGAGGATCCGCTCGACGACGGTGAGGCGCCGCACGCCGAAGCCCTGCACACCGGCGGCGAGAGCGAGCACGCCAACGACGCTGGTGAAGAACGCCAGCACGATGTCGAACGGCGAGCCCTTCAGCAGCAGGCTCGGGTGGTAGGCCATGACGAACGGAACGATGTACACGGCGGCGCCGATCTTCATCGCGTTCCATCCGGCCTTTTGCATCGGACAGCCCGCGATGGTCGCGGCAGCGTAGGCGGCGATCGCCACCGGCGGGGTGATCGCCGACAGGATCGCGTAGTAGAAGACGAACATGTGCGCCGCCAGCGGGTCAACGCCCAGTTTGATCAGGGCGGGCGCGCCAAAGAGCGCCACGATCAAATAGGCCGCCGCGGTGGGCAGCCCCATACCGAGGATCACGCAGCTAAGCATTACGAGGATGAGGGTCAGCAGCAGGCTTCCGTGGGTGATACTGAGCAGCAAAGACGTGAAGCGCAATCCCAACCCGGTCAGCTCGATCGTGCCGACCACCATCGCGGCGACGAAGAGCGCAGCAGCTACCGGCATGATTCTGCGCGCGCCCATCTCGAAGGCATCGAGTATTCCGCGAACATTCAGGCGCGTGGACTGACGGAATTGGGCCAGCACCAGCGTTGCGAGCACTCCGACGTAGGCGGCGAAGAACGGCGTGCGTCGATCCACCAGCATCGCGACGACGATGACCAGCACCAACAGCATGTGCACGTGCAGCTTCACGTCGCCGCGCGCCTGCAGCACGGCCTCGCGCGACATGGCCGGGAGCCCGAACTTCACCGACTCGATGTGCACCATCACCATGACGGCGAACAGGTAGAGGAACGCCGGAAGCGTCGCTGCCACCGCGACGTCCAGGTACTGCATACGCGTGAAATCCGCGATCAGGAACGCCGCCGAGCCCATGATCGGCGGCACCAGCTGCCCGCTCGACGAGGCGACGGCCTCGACACCGGCAGCGAACGCGGGATGGAAACCGGTACGCTTCATCAGCGGAATGGTGAAGGTGCCGGTGGCGTAGACGTTCGCGACAGCGGAGCCGGAGATGCTGCCGAACAGCCCGCTCGCGGCCACGGCCGCCTTGCCGGTGCCGCCACGGAATCCGCCCATCAACCCGACGGCGAGGTTCATGAAAAGCGCGCCCCCGCCCGAACGCTCGAGCACCGCTCCGAGAAGTACGAACATCAGGACGAAGGTCGCCGAGATGCCGGTTACCGAGCCGTACAGGCCGGACGATCCCATGTAGAGGTGGTCGAGCAGGCGCTCGAACTCTACCGGTGTCTGCCTGAGCGGGCCTGGAAAGAACTGGCCGAACAGTGCGTGCGTCAGGAAGAACGCGAACAGCACCGCAAGGGTCACGCCGATCGAGCGCCGGCAGGCCTCGAGCGTCAGCAGCACTGCAGCTATCCCCATCGCGATCTCGACGGACGTCATCGCGTCGACGTAGGGCAGCCGCGTGACGACGTGCTCGTAGTGCGTGAAGATGTAGAGCGCTGGCACCCACGAAGCCAGGCACAACAGCCAGTCATACCAAGGGATGAATTCGTTGCGCAGGCCCTTGCGGATCGGGTATGCGAGGAACACGAGCCCGACGTACATCGCAACGTGCGTGGGCAGGAAGATCAGGACTTCGGGGGCGCCGAACTGCGCGGCGTACAGGTGAAACAGGATGATCCCGATCGAATACCATCGCAGCACGAGGCCGGCAAGGCCGCGCGGCTCGCGCTGGCCGCTCATCTCGATATCAGGCTGCTGATCCATTGCCGTTCCCGCGGTACGACCGTCGATCGACGGATGGCGCCGGTTTTGTCCGGCGCCATCCGTCGTTTTCCGTGGCGGCAACCCGCCCCGGCGGTTGCTGCATCAAGAGCCCACTACTACTTGATCGCACCGATCTCGCGGTAGTAGCGCTCGGCGCCGGGGTGCAGCGGAATCGGCAGGCCCTTCGAGCCCATCACCGGATCCATGCTGCTGAAGATCGGGTGGACCGCGACCAGCGCTGCCTTGTTCTCGAAGGCGAGCTTGGTCATCGCGTAGACCAGGTCGTCGGGTACGTTCTTGTGCGCGAACAGCGCGTGGGTCTGCGAGATCGTCGGTATGTCGCTGGTCTGCCCCTTGTAGGTGTTCGCCGGAATCACCGCCTTTCCGTAGCCGAACGAGCTCGCGAGCGAGTCGATCGCTTGTTGCGACAACGGCATGATGCGCATCGCGCGCGACACCACGAGTTCCACATAGGTGGGGCTGTTGATGATGTCGTCGTTGACGAACGAATCGATGTGACCGTCCACCATCCGCCCGGCAGCCTCGCGATAGGCCGAATGCGTCACCGAGCCTCCCCAACTCTTGATGTTCTCGTAGGAGGCGCCCATCGCGGCCATGGCTCGCTGGGCGGCGAGTTCACCACCGGTACCACGCGAGCCGGTGTCGACCTTGAGCGGGTACTTGCGCGCGACGATCTCCTCGAACGACTTGACCGGCGCCGACGCGAGGATGAACGGGTGCAGCAAGCTCGAGACATTCAGGCTGAAGATCGCCCTGATGTCGGGCATCTTCTCCTTGTTCGGCGGCAAGCCGTTGTAGGCGGCGAACAGGTTGGTCGTGTAGCCCATGCCGATCGTCGCCTTGCCACCCTGGATCGAAATCGGATTGCTCACGCCGCCGCCGGGCACGATGTTGTAGGTGAGGTTCTCGACGTTCTTGCTGTACAGGTCGAACAGCGCCGTGCTGATGACGAACCACGACCCGCCGATCGAACCGGCTGCCACGGTCTGCTGCCCCGCGGTGGTCTTGTACGGCGCGGCCGATACGCCGGTGGCCGTCAGAATGCACGACGACAGCAGCGCGCCGGCAACGAGGGGCTTCTTCCAATTGAGCATCACTACCTCCGTTGTATCACTTGCCTCAAAAAACGCTGCGTCCCTGGTGCCGTCTCACGGCCGTGAACAGGGTCGCGCGGTGTCTCTCCAATGTCTGCAGCCCAAGGGCTCGCGATGCAAGCGCGCCGGGGTAGTATCCTCGGAGCTCGAGCCCTCGCTTCCATTCCCATGTCCGCACGGCGCACCTTTTCCAGCTCCGATCGCGAATCGGTCGAGCCGCGTGAAGCGGGCGCGTTGGCGCCGGCCAACGGCGCTCCGGCGGTTACCGGTCAGGTTCTGCGGTTCATCGAGAAACTCGGCCTGTCCGCGGGCGAACGTCTGCCCTCCGAGCGCGATCTCGCGAGCCAGCTGAAGGTGAGCCGCCCGGCGCTGCGCGAGTCGCTCGCCACACTCGAGGCGATGCGGCTGATTGCGCGAAGACCGAACTCCGGTATCTACCTGACCGGCCCGAATGCGTACCCGAGCTTCGAGAGCGTCGTGCTGCGCAGCGACCACGGCCTGCCACTCGATCGCGACACGATCATGCATTCGATGGAAGTTCGTAACCTGCTCGAGTTGCAGGCGATCGAACTTGCGTGCGAGCGCCACACCGCTGCGGACCTCGAGCATCTTGCCTCGATCGTCGAGCAGTCGCGGCGTGAGCTGGCGGAAAAGCGCAGCATCATCGACCTGGACGAAGCGTTTCACCTGGGCGTGGTCGCGGCCAGTCACAACCCGGTCTTCGTCCAGATCGTGCATTCGTTCTACCGACTCTCGATCGTTCGGCGCCGCGTCTATTTTTCGGACCTGCGTCGTTGCCGACGTTCGCACAACGAACATCAGGCGATCCTGCGCGCGATAACCGCGCGCGACCTGGCCGCAGCTCGCGAGGCGATGAGCAAGCACATCCACGAAGGGTTCTGGCGCGGCATCCTGCGTCGGCCCTCGCGCGCCGCTTGACGCTTGCACGGAATTGACCTCGTCTCGATGACAGTCCATAATGACTACGTAGTCCTTTCGTGCAAGACTACCCTCGGATTTCCTGTTTGTAAACCGTTAATTCGTAAACAATCAGTACGCCTCAAGCAATGCTGGAGGCTGCGAGCGGGAGGATAGGATGAGCGACAGAAAGCGCAGTTTCTACGGCTGGGGATACGACGACGATACGGTCGGCGACGAAGAACTTGGCTGGTTCGAGAAGACCTGGTCGACGCTGTTCGGCGTGGACCGCTTCGACCCGATGCCGATGCCCCGGGAGTCCGAGATCGAACTGCGCGCGCCTCGGGTGCAGCCACCCTCGAGCCTGCTCGGGTTCATGTCCGACGACAAGCACGAGCGATTGTTCCACAGCTACGGTCGCTCGGTGCACGATCTGGCGCGGATGATCCACCGGCGCGATTTCTCCAACCCGCCCGACTGGGTCGCCCGCCCGCGCAACGAGAACGACGTGGTTGCCGCGCTCGACTGGTGCAGCGCCAACGACATCGCGGCGATTCCGTTCGGCGGCGGCTCGAGTGTCGTCGGCGGAGTCAACCCGCCGGCTGACGATCGCTACCGTGGCGTCGTGAGCATCGACATGAGCCACCTGGACCGAGTGCTCGAGATCGATTCGGTCTCGCAGGCGGCGCGGATCCAGGCCGGAGTGCTCGGTCCCTCGATGGAGCAGCAACTCAAGCCATCTGGGCTGACGATGCGCTTCTTCCTGCAGGCCTGGGAGTTCTCGTCGCTCGGCGGCTGGATCGCGACGCGCGCTGCCGGTCACTATGCGACCGTCTACAGTCAGATCGACGATCACGTCGAGAGCCTTCGCGTCGTGACGCCGGCCGGCGTCGTCGCCTCACGCCGGCTGCCGACTTCAGGGGCCGGCCCGAATCCTGACCGATTGTTTCTCGGCTCGGAAGGCGCACTCGGCATCATCACCGAGGCTTGGGTGCGGCTGCACCGGCGCCCGACCTTCCGCAAGGCGACCACCGTTCGCTTCGACAACTACGAACGCGCGGTCGACGCGGTGCGCGCGATCTCGCAGGCTCGTCTCTACCCCGCCAACGCGCGGCTGATCGAACGCGGCGAAGCCGCTTTCACCGAGGCTGGCGACGGCAGGCACGACATCCTGATCCTCACCTTCGAAGGCGCTGACAGTCCGCTGGACGCCTCGATGGACCGTGCGCTCGAGCTATGCGCCGACTACGGTGGGCAGTGGGACACGCAGGCACTCGCCGACAGCGATTCGCAGCGCGCCGGTGCGGCCGGCAGCTGGCGTGACAAGTTCCTGCGCGGGCCGTTTCTGCGCCAGCACGCGATCGCGCGCGGCGTGATGCGCGACACGAACGAAAGTTGCATCACCTGGGATCGGTATCTCGACTTCCAGGCTAGAGTCAAGGCGGCGACGCTGCGCGCGATCCGCGACGTCACCGGGCGCGACGGAACCTGCACCGTGCGCTTTACGCACGTGTACCCGGACGGACCGGCGCCGTATTTCACCTGGCACGCGCTGGGAGACAAGGCGAAGTTGGTCGAGCAGTTCTGGGCGATCAAGTCGGCGGCCACACAGGCGATGGTCGACGCGGGCGGTACGACCACGCATCACCATGCGCTCGGACGCGATCACAGGACCTGGTACGACCAGGAACGCCCGCCGCTGTTTGCCGAGACGCTACGCGCGGCCAAGCGTGTTCTCGACCCGCGTGCAGTGCTCAATCCGGGCATACTGATCGATCCCTGAGGGCCGTCGTCATATGTCCGGACCTCTAATCGGCCTGCGCGTACTCGACCTGAGTCGCATTCTCGCCGGGCCGTGGTGCACGCAGGCCCTGGCCGACCTCGGCGCCCAGGTGATCAAGGTCGAGCGGCCGGGCGCTGGAGACGACACGCGCGCCTGGGGGCCACCCTTCGTCACGCGCCCCGATGGTAGCGAGACCAGCGACTCGGCGTATTTCATGGCGGCCAATCGCGGCAAGAAGTCGATCACGCTCGACATTGCCAAACCCGAGGGGCAGCAGCTCGTGCGCTCGCTGGCGGCGATCTGCGACGTGGTGATCGAAAACTTCAAGGTCGGGGACATGAAGCGCTACGGCCTCGACTGGGAGTCTCTGTCGCCGCTCAACCCCGGACTCGTCTATTGTTCGATCACCGGATTCGGGCAGACCGGCCCCTACCGCGAACGTGCCGGCTACGACTTCATGATCCAGGCGATGGGCGGCCTGATGAGCGTGACCGGCGAACGCGACGATCTGCCCGGGGGCGGTCCGCAGAAGTGTGGCGTGCCGATCGCAGATATGATGACCGGCATGTATTCGGCACTCGCAATCGTATCGGCACTCTACGAGCGCCGCTCGAGTGGCCTGGGGCAGTACATCGACATGGCGCTGCTCGACACGCAGGTCTCGTGGTTGGCCAACCAGAACCTCAACTACCTGGTATCGGGCGATCTGCCTCGACGATGGGGTAACGCGCATCCGAACCTCGCGCCGTATCAGACGTTTCCGACCAAGGACGGCGACCTGATCCTCGCGATCGGAAACGACCGCCAGTTCCAGCGCTTCTGTGTGGCGGCCGGGCTCGCCGAGTTGAACGATGACCCCCGTTTCGTGAACAACCGTTCGCGGCTGGCGCATCGCGACGAACTGGTCGCACTCGTCGCGGCGGCGCTGCGTGCCCGGTCCAACGACGAGTGGCTCGAGACGCTCGAGGCAGTGGGCGTCCCGTGCGGCCCGATCAATACGCTCGATCGCGTGTTCGCCGATCCCCAGGTCGTCCATCGTGCACTGCGCATGGACCTGCCGCATCTGGAGGCGGGCAAGCTCGCGCAGGTGGCGAATCCGATCCGATTTTCGCGAACCGCGATCGAGTACGAAGAGGCGCCGCCCGTACTCGGCCAGCACACCGACCACGTGCTCGGCGAGCTGCTGGGCATCGGCCCCGAGCGTATCGCCGAGCTGCGCAAAGAGGGCATCGTGTGAATCGCGCGGTGACCAGCCACGAGGTTGCTCGCCTGGCTGGCGTCTCGCAGGCTACCGTTTCGCGTGTCTTGCGCAACGACCCGCGCGTTCGCCCGGCCACGCGAGAGAAGGTGCTGCGGGTGCTCGCCAGCACCAAGTACGAACCAAACGCTGCCGCGCGCTCGATCAGGGGCGGGCGCACCGACTCGATCGGCGTGGTCGTCGCACGGTTGTCCTACCAGCTCTATCCGGCGATGCTCGAGACAATCGGCGCCCAGCTCGCACAGCTGGGGCGGCGGATGATCGTCTGGGACGCGGGGCAAGGTGACGACCAGCCCGCGGTGCGCGCGCTGCGCCAGGGAATCGTCGACGGCGTGATTCTCACCGCTGCCACCGCTGAATCGCAATTCCTGAGAGAAGTGCACTCCCCCGAAGCGCCGGTCGTGCTGATCAATCGGACCGTCGACAGTTCGCCCGCCGACCAGGTCTCGAGCGACAACGCCTTCGGCGGCGAGCGGGTCGCCACGTACATGGTGCGCTGCGGTCGCCGCGGGATCGCGCTGATCGGAGGCATTCCGCGCGCCAGCACGATTCGCGATCGCGAGAACGGTTTTCTCTCCGGGTTGGCGAGCACCGGAATCGCGCTGTTGCCGCAGTACTATCGACGCTCCGAGACGTTCAGCCACGCGAGCGGGCGCGAGGCGGCGATCCGGCTGCTCGAGCTCGGAACCCGCCCCGATTCGATCTTCTGCGTGAACGACGTGCTCGCCGCCGGCGCGATCGACGGCGCGAGGCACCTGGGACTGAAAGTGCCCGACGACGTGTGGATCGTCGGTTACGACGACATCGAACTGGCCTCGTGGGACGCGTACGACCTGACGACGGTGCGCCAGCCAATGAACGAGATGATCTCCTGCGGCATCGAGCTGCTGCTCGGGCGCATTGCCGAGCCGGGCAGACCCGCCGAGCGGCGCTGCTTCCCGAATGACCTTGTAATCCGGGGATCGACCGCCCGCCACCCGTTTCCGAAGTCGGGATCGGACCGACCAGGAACTGCCACCGTCGCCCGAATCGGCACCCGCAGGACGCGCAATGACGACACGAAAGCTTCGCAGTAACTTCGAAGAAGGCTCGCCGCGCTGGGCTGTGCGACGCGCGCAGTGGCGCGCGCTCGGGTTGAGCGACGAAGACATGCGCAAACCCAAGATCGCGGTGGTCAACTCGTCGTCGGAGTTGTCTAGCTGCTTCAGCCATCTCGACGGCATCGCGGCCGCAGTCAAGCAAGCAGTGCGCGAAGCCGGCGGGCTGGCGTTCGAAATCCGCACCTGCGCTCCGAGCGACTTCGTGACCAGCGCAGGCAAGCAGGGGCGCTACATCCTTCCCAGCCGTGACCTGCTGGTCAACGACATCGAGGTGCAGGTCGAGGGCGCGCAGCTCGACGGCATGGTCTGCCTTGCGTCGTGCGACAAGACCGCCCCGGGGCAGATGATGGCCGCAGCGCGCCTCGACGTCCCCACGCTGATCGTTCCTTGCGGCTATCAGGCGCACGGCACGCTCGACGGTTGCGCGGTCGACATCGAGGACGTTTACGAAAGCGTGGGCCGGGTCGCCACCGGCGAGCTGAGCGTGGCCAGACTTGGCCAGATGTGCGACGTGGCGGTCGGTGGTCCAGGCGTGTGTGCCGGGATGGGCACCGCCAACACCATGCACATCGCCGCCGAGTCGCTCGGGCTCGCGCTGCCTGGCAGCACTCCGGTGAAGGCCAACAGCGAGCGCATGTTCGAGTTCGCGCGCGCGGCCGGCCGGCGTGTGGTCGAAGCGGTGTGGGAGGACCTGAGGCCGAGCCGCCTCCTGACCCAGCAGGCGTTCGAGAACGCGGTGATGGCAGGCCTCGCGCTGTCGGCTTCGATCAACCTCGCGCGGCACCTGCAGGCGATTGCGATCGAAGCACGCTGTCCGGTGCAGATCTACGACCTCTACGACAGCGCCGGGAAGCGCGTACCGCTGCTGTGCGCGGTACGGCCCAACGGCGAGACCCGCATCGAGGAGCTCGAAGCCGCGGGCGGTGCGCGCGCGGTCATGACGCGGTTGCGATCGCTGATCCACGGCGAGTGCTTGACGATGTCGGGGCGCAACTGGGCCGAGGAGATCGCCGCGGCCCCCGAGCCCGGCCCGGTCGTGCGTACGATCGACGATCCGATCTCGCGCGCGGCGTCGGTGGTCGTGATGCGAGGCAACCTCGCGACCGAAGGCGCGCTCCTCAAGCTCGGCGATGCCGGCGACAAGGCGTCTCGGTTCGAGGGAACGGCGCTCGTGTTCGACTCGCAGGAGGCGGCGCTACGGGCGCTCGGCGAGGGCCGCATCGTGCCCGGCACCGTGGCGGTGTTGCGCGGAATGGGCGCACGCGGCGGTCCTGGCATGGCGCTCGCTTCAGGCTTCGTCGCGGCGATCGAAGGCGCCGGGAGGCGTAGCGACGTGGTAGTGCTCACCGACGGGCAACTTTCAGGCCTGAATCGCGGTATAGCGATCGGGATGGTCTCGCCAGAGGCGGCGATCGGCGGACTGATCGCGTTCGTCGAAGACGGCGATCCGATCGTGGTGGACATCGAGCATCGGATCGTGACGCTGATGGTCGGCGAGACCGAACTGGCGCAGCGGCGCGAGCGCGGCCCGACGGTGACGCCGGCCGAAGAGCGCGGCTGGCTGTCGATCTACGCGCGTACGGTACAACCGATCTCGCGCGGCGCGGTGCTCATCGAGCCCTGAGCACAGCGATCGACAAGGAGCGCATCTCGATGCGACGAACGATCGTCGAACCCCAGCGCGAGATTCCGGTAGTCGCCGAGCCGGACGTCCTCGTAGTGGGCGGCGGCGCAGCGGGGATCGCGGCGGCCTGCGCGGCGGCGCGCGGCGGCGCGCGAACGATGCTGATCGAGGCGTGGGGATGCCTCGGCGGCACGCTGACGCTGGTCACCCTCGGGGGTTTTTGCGGCACCCACATGATCGTCGATGACGACCGGCTCGCGCGGGTCGTCGGAGGCCTCTACCTGGACCTCGAGGATCGGCTCGCCGCACGCGACGCGGTGCTGCCGCCACAACGCCACGGACGCATCCTCGGAGTTCCTTACGAATCGGCGAGCCTGAAGTTGGTCGCCGACGAGATGGTGGCCGCGCACGGCGTGCGGGTCATGCTCCATACGAGTGCGGTCGAGACGCTGACCGACGGCGCGCGCGTGACCGCGGTGATCGTCGAGAACAAGGGCGGGCGCTCGGCGATCGCGCCGCGGGTTGTCGTCGACGCATCGGGCGATGCCGACGTCGCAGCCAGGGCGGGGGCAGACTTCGCATTGGGCGATGCGGGCATCACCCAGTACGCGTCGACGATGTTTCGGCTCGGGGGCGTGGACACCTCCGTCGCGGGCGCACTGACGCGCCCGCAGATTCGCGCGTTCCTGGAGCAAGCGGTCGCCGACGGGTACCCGCTGCCGCGTACGGCAACCGGCGTGCATATGAACCCGCTCGAAGGAGTCGTTCATCTGAACGTCACCAAACTCGCGAATCCCGACGGCGAGCCATTCCTGCTGGTCGATCCGGAGCAGCTCAGCGAGGCCGAGCGGGTCGGGCGCCAGCAGGTGAAGCTGTACGAGGAGGTGTTTCGCCGTTACGTTCCGGGCTACGCGCGCGCCCGCGTGATCGACATCGGTTCTAGAGTGGGCGTGCGCGAGACGCGCCTGGTGCGTGGCGACAGCGTGCTCACCGAGCAGCACGTGCGCAGTTGCGCGAAGCCCGAAGACCGGGTCGCGTGCTCGTCCTGGCCGCTGGAACTGCACGGCAAGGGTCGCGACACGAATTGGGAGTTCCTGCCCGAGGGCGAGTGGTATGGCGTACCTTGGGGATGCCTGGTGGTCGCCGGCTTCGACAACCTGCTCGTGGCCGGGCGCAACCTGTCGGCCGAACACTCGGCGCACGCTTCGGTGCGCGTCGCCGGACCCTGCGTCGCGATGGGCGAAGCAGCCGGCACCGCCGCGGCGATGAGCGTATCGGGCGCTGGTGCGATTCGCTCAGTGGCGGTCGCAGACGCTTCAGCAGAAGCTGCGCGACGCGGGCGCGATCCTGGACCCGCGAGGCTGAGGGCGCGGTCGCGGGCGCGCCGCCGCTCAGCCGCCGAAGGCGTTCAAGCCAAGCAACTCGCGCCCGATCACCAGCTGGTTGATCTGCGTGGTGCCGTCGGGCATGGTCAGCATCCGCGCGTTGCGAAAGTGACGCTCGAGCGGGAACTCCGTCGTCAACCCGTAGGCGCCGTGAATCTGGATCGCCTTCGAGGTGATCCGCACCGCCGCTTCGGTCGCGTAGATCTTGGCCATCGCGGCCTCGAGGTTGCAGCGCTCGCCCCTCTCGAGCAGCGCAAGGCCGCGATACACCAGCAGACGCGCCGCGTGGAGCTCGATCGCCATGTCGGCGACCATCGCCTGGACCAGCTGGTGCTCACCGATCAAGCGGCCGAACTGCTCGCGCTCGCGCGCGTAGCGCAGGCTCTCGTCGAGCGCGGCCTGCGCGATCCCCAGCGCCAGGATCGCCACGAAGATGCGCGCCCGCTCGAATCCTTTCATGGTTTGCCGCAGGCCCTCGCCAACACCGCCGATCAGGTACTCGTCGGCGATCCAGGTCTCGTTGAAGAAGACCTGGCCCAGCGACCAGCTGTTCAGTCCCAGCTTGGCGATCTCGCGCGTCTCGATCCGGTGCTCGCGCGGATCGACGAGGAACACCGAGTACTGCTGCTCGCCGGTGCGCGCGGTGAGCATGATCACGTCGGCGATCGGCGCGTTCGAGATGAAGGTCTTTTCGCCGTTGACGACGAAGCCATTGCCGCTGCGCTGCGCGCGGGTCTTCATGTTGCGTACGTTTGATCCGCCTCCAGGCTCGGTCACAGCAGAGCAGCCGATCAGCTTTCCGGAGACGAGCCCCGGGAGGTACTTGCGCTGCAACTCGACCGACCCGCCGCGGAACAGCTTGAGCGCGGCGCCCTCGTGTACATATGCCATCCCGGCTGCGTCGGGGGTCACGCGCGAGAGCTCCTCGTACAGCAGGCCACTCGAGACGAATCCAAGGCCCAGCCCGCCGCCCTCCTCCGGCACCCAACCACCGCCGATACCGTGCTCCACGAGCCGCGCAAGAACTTCGTGCGCGGTCTGCTTCGGAAAGACCTCGTCGCGATGGCGTGCCGCGATCGGCGCGATCTCGCGCTCGAGCATCCGGCGCAGGCCGTCGATCGCCTGCGTGTCGTCGGGCGAAGGTTCGAAAATCATCGCATTCGGCTCCGCTATCTGGATTGCCGCTACCGCGCGGGTGCCGCTTCGCCCAACCAGTCGTGCAGCACCTGCTCGGTGTGCTCGCCCTTGAGCGGCGGTGCGCTCCAGTCATTGGTGACGTCGAAGCCCGAGTACTTGACGGCAGGCCCGAGCGTCGGAATCCGACCGTAGGCCGGGTGGTCGAGGTATCTGAGCATTCCACGGTGCAGCACCTGCGGATGCTCGAAGACTTGTCGCATGTCGTTGACCGGCGCGCACGGAACACCGGCGCGTTCGAGACGCTCGACGAGATCGGCCGTCGCGTGCCGACGCACCTCGGCGTCGAGCACCTCGTAGACGGCGTCGCGGTTCTCGACGCGCGCAGCCAGCGTACGAAAGCGCGGCTCCTCCAGCAGGTCCTCTCGCCCGATCACCCGCATGAACGCACGGAACACCGCCTCGTAGCCAGCGCCGATCACCACCATTCCGTCGGCGGTATCGAACACCTTGTACGGAACGATCTGCGAATGCTCGGAGCCCCACCTTCCGCGGACGTGACCCGACACCAGATATTCCATCGCCGCATCGACCAGGAAAGCGACTTCGCTCTCGAGCAGGCTGGTCTCGATGCGTTGACCGACGCCCGTGGTCCGTCGGCTGTACAGCGCAAGCGCGATCGCGCTGTACGCATTCAGGCCGCACACGAGGTCGAATACCGACGTTCCAAGTTTGATCGGCCTGCCACCGCGCTCGCCTGTGATGCTCATGAAGCCGCCTTCGGCCTGCACCGTCAGATCGAAGGCGCCTTTTTCGCTTGACGGCCCGTCGCCGCCCATTCCCGACAGCGATGCGTAGATCAGCCGGGGATTGACGCTCGACAGGGTCTCGTATCCGAGCCCGAACCGGTCCATCACGGCCGGGCGGTAGTTCTCGACGACGACATCGGCACGTGCAGCGAGATCCGCAGCGCGCTGTCGATCCCGTTCGTTCTTGAGGTCGAGCACGATCGAGCGTTTGTTGCGATTCGCGGCCAGGAAGCTCATCCCGTCGTCGTGGTGAAACGGCGGGCCCTGATGGCGCAGGGGGTCACCTTCCGGCATTTCGACCTTCACCACATCGGCGCCGTGGTCGCCGAGAAGCATCGTGCAGTACGGCCCCGCATAGATGCGAGTGAAGTCGAGCACTCTGACGCCCGTCAGCGGCTTGCCGGCGCTCACAGCACACCCATCTGCGGCATCACGAACTCGCGGTGCCCCATCGCCTCGGCGCAGGTCCTTTCGCCGCTGGCCACGGCAAACATCAGCCTCTCGATTCGGTCGGCGCCACTGTCGATGCTGGCGCCGGATTCGACGATGTCGGTGATGTCGAGATCGATGTGACCGGGCAGGTTCTTCGTTCCTTCACTCGACGCGCAGATCTTGATCACCGGGCAGATCGGCGAGCCGATCGGTGTACCCCGCCCGGTGGTGAACAGAACGATCTGCGCGCCTGCCGCCGCCATGCCGGCCACCGACGCCGGATCGAGGCTGGGATTGTCGAGCAGCCACAGGCCTTTGCCGCGCGGCGCCTCACCGGGCGCGAGGATGCCCTCGATCGGACTGTCGCCGCTCTTGCGAACACCCCCGAGTGCCTTCTCGGTCAAGGTCGTGAGCCCGCCGGCCATATTGCCCGGCGACGGATTCGCCTCGTCGATCCGCTTGCCGCGGTTCAGCGCATGGTCGTAGAGCCGACGCATGACCCGCAGGATGTCGTCGCGTACGCGCTCTTCGCGAGCGCGTTCGAGCAGCACGTGGTCGGCGCCGAACCAGCCGGCACTTTCGCCCATCATCGAGATCCCCCCGGCGCGCGCGACCCGGTCGGAAACGACGCCGACTGCCGGGTTCGAGGCCAGCGCCGAGGTCCAGTCCGACCCACCGCATTTGGTGGCGATCGCTGAGATCGGCGCCACCGAATGGCTCGCGAGCCTGCGCCGCAAGCGTGCGCGAGGCCTCGACCACGAACGAACGGCAACGCTCGAGCGCCGGATCGCTGCCGCCGCAGGACTGGATCGAGATACCTTCGGCGGGCTTCTCATCCGCGATCTGCTCGCGAAGGACTCGCGCCGAGGTCTGCTCGCAGCCCAATCCGACGAAACAGACCGCGCCCACGTTCGGGTTGCGCGCAAGCCCAAGCAACACCCGGTGCGCGATCTCGCGGTCGTCGTCGAGCGCCATGCAGCCGGTTGCATGTTCGATGCATACAACGTCGGGGAACTCGACGCCGATGCGCTGCACGACGCGGTTGGCGCAAGTCACCGTCGAGAGCACGAGCACGTGGTTGCGCACGCCGAAGCTTCCGCCGCGGCGACGGTATCCGAGCAGCGGCGTCATCGACGCCCCACGAGACGATTCGCGCGCCGACAGCCAATCATCGAACGGGCTCGCCACGTTGTGCGTGTGCACGTGCTCGCCC
Organism: uncultured beta proteobacterium; assembly: GCA_963696745.1. Classification (GTDB taxonomy): domain Bacteria; phylum Pseudomonadota; class Gammaproteobacteria; order Burkholderiales; family Burkholderiaceae_E; genus Quisquiliibacterium. Next base: position 116,037 of record CAVOLL010000006.1, on the reverse strand, counting down.
GCGGCGACGGCGACGCACGCCTGCCCGATCGCCTCGCCGTACTTGATGATCTGCGCACCGGCGGCGATCGGCGCGAGCGCGACCTTGTGGCCCAGCGGCACCGGCGTGCGCACTGCGATCGTCCGTCCGCGGCGCCTCGACGCGATCGCCCGCGGTCGAGCGCCTCGAGGCGCGTTCGCCACGTTGTCACGTTCGTCGACCGCGAGTACGCGACGCGTCCGCCGACGCCACTGCGCAGGTCAGCCGTGCCTGGATCGAACAGGTCTATCCACCCGCGAGCCCCGAGCCCGTCTGGTTCACCGCCGACGGGCCGCGCCCCGCGATCGGCGTGGCGCTGCGAGCGCTGCACGAGGCCGCCGATCGTGGTCTGGCGCCAGAGAGCTACGGCCCCGGCTCGCTGGAGCGCCAGGTCGAAGCGCTGCGCGGCAACACCCGGGACCGCGACGCCGTGGCCCGCGTGGACCTCGCATTGACGACTACCATCCTGCGTTTCCTTTCCGATCTGCGCTTTGGCCAGGTGCGTCCACAAGAGGTCGCACCACACTATCGCGCGCCGGCGAAGGAAGCGACTTTCGTCGCGCGGCTGCGCGAGTCGGTCGCGCGCGACCGGCTCGCCCAGACGATCGACGAAGCCGAGCCGGCGTTCGAGCAATACATGCGGCTCAAGCGCCTGCTGGCGCAATATCGCGCGCTCGCTGCGCAACCGGCGATCGCGCTGCCTGCGTTGGCGTCGCCGCAGAGCAAGGTCTCGGTCGGCGACAGCTACGCCGGCGTCGCGGCACTGCGCGCAAAGCTGATCCGATTCGGAGATCTGGCGGCCGAAGCGGCGGCCGAACCGGCGGCGGTACCGGCGGCGGTACCGGCTGCAACTCCGCCTGCAGCATCGGCGGCCGCGAACGACGACCTGTTCACCGCCGCTCTCGCCGATGCCGTGCGGCGATTCCAGGCACGCCACGGCCTGCAACGTGACGGAGTTCTGGGCAGGAACACGTTCGCCGCGCTGACCGTGCCGCTCGCGGCACGAGTCGATCAGATCACCCTCTCTCTCGAGCGGCTGCGCTGGCTACCTACGCTGCCGCCCGGCCCGTTGATCGCGATCAACATTCCCTCCTTTCAGCTCTGGGGTTTCGCCGACACGGCCGAGTCGCACTCCGCGAACCTGTCGATGCCGGTCATCGTGGGGCGCGCGATGCGCACCGAGACCCCGGTGTTCATCGGCGAGATGCGCTACGTCGAGTTCAGCCCCTACTGGAACGTGCCGCCCAGCATCCTGCGCAACGAGTTGCTGCCGAGGCTGGAAAAGGATCCGGCCTATGCCAGCCGCGAGGACATGGAGGTCGTGAGTACCCGCCGCGACGGCCGGGCGTACACGGCGATCGACAGCGCGAGCATCGCGGCGCTTCGCTCGGGCGAGGCGCGACTGCGCCAGCGTCCGGGTCCGCGCAACGCGCTGGGCGGCGTCAAGTTCGTGCTGCCGAACACGATGAGCATCTACCTGCACGCGACGCCGGCACGGGAGCTGTTCGAGCGCACCCGGCGCGACTTCAGCCACGGCTGCGTGCGGGTGCGCGACCCTGGCGCTCTCGCTCGGTTCGTGCTCGGTGCGAACCCGCAGTGGACGCCGCAACAGATCGAAGCCGCGATGAACTCGGGCGTGAACCGCACGGTGTCGCTCGCGAAACCGCTTCCGGTCATCGTCTACTACACGACCGCGATCGCGGACCCCGACGGGCGTGCGCTGTTCCTCGCCGACATCTACGGCCACGACCGCAAGCTGCTCGATGCGCTGCGCAAGGACGCTCACGGCACGCGATCGCGTTAGCCGACCCCGCCGCTCAACGCTCCCTCGTTGGCGCCTCTCGTGGGCACTTTCGCGGCAACTGCGACGCCATTGCTTCGGCGCCGCCGGCAGATCACCAGCGGCGCGTGCGCCCGGTGTCGAGGTGAACGAAGCGCGACTGCGGGTAGTACCCGACGCCACCCACGCGCAGCGAGGTCGCGGCATCGCGCAGATCGTCGAGCGAAACGTCGGCCAGGCGAACGTCGATCGCGCGCCCTTCCAGGTGCAGGCTGCGGCTGGCAACGCCTCTGCCGCGCCGACGCAAAGCTTCGTTGGTCCCCGGGGAGCGGTAGGCGGAGATGACCTCGAACGGGGCCCTGGTGCCGGTCAAACCGGACAACTGGTGCAGTCGATCGAGCAGCTGCGGATCGATCGCGTGTGACTCGCCGCTGCGGAAGTCGCGTAGGAACCAGCTCAGGCGCGCAAGTGCGTCGGCAAGATAGGCCCCGCCGTTCGCGTAGGCGAGCGACAGCGATTCGCCGGTGTGCGTGTGGCGAAACGAGAGGGCGCGCGACGAACCGTCGCCGGGGAACGAGTCACGCGGTGCGGCGATCGGGGACGAAGCGGGCAACGCCGATGGCGCTGCACGCAACGCCGACGGGGCCGCACGCGACGCCGACGGGGCCGCGAGCAAGGCCGATGGGGTCGCGAGCAAGGCCGACCGGACCGCCAGCATCACCGTTGCGCCGGCGAGCAGTCGACGGCGCGCCGCGCGCTCTGGCGGCGATTCAAGCGGGTCGGAAAGGCGGAGCGAAGTGATGGCCATGCGAAGCGAGGGAACGGGCATGCGAGGCGATGGAATGGGCGTGCGAGGCGATTGAACGGACGTGTGGATGTCGGTCAGCCAGCCGGACGACATCGGTGATCATACAGGCTCGCGCCGAGCACCCTGCGGGTCGATCGACCGCCTTGCGCCCGCCGGCCGATCGGGAGCACTCAGGCGGTCGCCACCGCGGACGGCGCTCGCGAAAGCGCGACGGCCACTGCGTCGTCGACCCGCTCAACCCACACGATCGAGAGCTTGTCGCGCGCTTCGGCCGGGATGTCGTCGAGGTCGCGGCGATTGCGCGAGGGCAGCATCACGGTGCCGATACCGGCGCGCAACGCGGCCAGGACCTTTTCCTTGACGCCGCCGATCGGCAGGACGAGCCCGCGCAGGCTGATCTCACCGGTCATCGCGACGTCGCCGCGCACGAGCTGACCCGTGAGCAGCGACGCGAGCGCGATGAATATCGCAAGGCCCGCGCTGGGGCCGTCCTTCGGCGTCGCGCCCGCAGGGACGTGGACGTGGATGTCCGATTTCTCGAGCGCTTGCGGCTCGATGCCGAGCTCTAGAGAGCGCGCCTTGACCAGAGACAGGGCAGCTTGCGCGCTTTCCTTCATGACATCGCCGAGCTGACCGGTAAGGATCAGTTTTCCCGTGCCGGGCATGCGGGTGGCCTCGATGAACAGGATGTCGCCACCGACCGGGGTCCACGCGAGACCTGTCGCGACGCCCGACACGCCAGCTCGCATTGCGACCTCCGCTTCGAACCTGCGCGGACCGAGGATCGCGGCGAGGTCGTCGACGCCCGCCGTTACCGCCTGCGCGCCGCCTTCGGCGATGCGCACAGCCGCATTGCGAAACACCTTCCCGATCTCGCGTTCCAGGTTGCGCACGCCGGCCTCTCGCGTGTAGTCGTCGATGATCGCCGTCAACGCCTCGTCGCCGATCGCGCACTGCTCGGGCCTCAGGCCGGTTGCCTCGAGCTGGCGCGCGACGAGGTAACGCCGCGCGATCTGCAGCTTTTCCTGTGTCGTGTAGCCCTGGAGCTGGATGATCTCCATCCGGTCGCGCAGCGGCCCCGGTATCGTGTCGAGCACGTTCGCGGTGCATATGAACATCACCCCCGACAGGTCGAAGGGCACGCCCAGGTAATTGTCGCGAAAGCTCGCGTTCTGCTCGGGGTCGAGCACCTCGAGCAGGGCCGACGCAGGGTCTCCGTGAAAGCCGCCCGCGCCGAGCTTGTCGACTTCGTCGAGCATCATCACGCAGTTGCGCGTACCGGCCTTTCGCAGGCTCTGGATGATGTTGCCGGGCAGCGAGCCGACGTAGGTGCGCCTGTGACCACGGATCTCGGCCTCGTCGTGCACGCCCCCCAGGCTCAGGCGCACGAACTCGCGACCCGTGGCTTTCGCGATGCTCTGTCCCAGCGAGGTCTTTCCCACCCCGGGCGGACCCGAGAAGCACAGGATCGGGCTGCGGCCCGTGGGATTGAGCTTGCGCACCGCCAGGTACTCGAGGATGCGCTTCTTGATCTTTTCCAGGCCGAAATGGTCGTCTTCGAGGATGCGCCGCGCCTGCGCGATGTCGATCCCGGCCTGCGGATCGGCACCCCATGGCAACTCGGTCAGCCAGTCGAGGTAGGTACGAACCATCGAGTACTCGCCGGCACCTTCGGGCATCCGTTCGAGCCGCTTGAGTTCCTTGCGCGCCTGCTTTTCCACTTCCTCGGGCATCTTAGCTTCGGCGATCGCGCGGTCGATCTCGGCGATCTCGGCGGCACCTTCGTCTCCCTCGCCGAGTTCCTTCTGAATCGTGCGCATCTGCTCGCGCAGCAGGTGTTTGCGCTGGCTGTCGTCGAGCGAACCCTTGGTGCGCTCGGCGATCTCGCGCGAGACCTTCAGCACCTCGATCCGATGTGCCAGCAACGCGAGCAGCTGGTCGAGCCGCGCCTTCAGGTCGGTCGTCTCCAGCAACGCCTGCTTTTCCCCGGAGCCGATGTCCATCAGCCCGGCGATGAAGTCCGCAAGCCGCCCCGCGCCCTCGACATTGTGCAGCGCCGCCACCACCTCTTCGGGCACCTGCGGCAGCAGCTGCAGGATCTCGGCGGCCAATTGCCGCAGCGTGTGCGCGCGCCCCTCGACGTCGGCGTCCGCGCGCCCGCTCTCTTCGATGTACTCCACCTGCGCCGCGACGAACGGGAAACCGTCGAGGAAGCGCAGCACCCGGAAGCGTTTCACTCCCTGGCAGATCGCGTGATGGGCACCGTCGGCGCCGGTGACGTAGCGCAGCACGTTCGCCGTCGTGCCGATCCGGTGCAGTTCGTCCGGTCCCGGCTCGTCCACTTCCGGCCTGCTCTGGAGCAGGACCCCGAGCGGACGCTGTTGACTGGCGGCCTCGTGCGCCGCGGCACGCGAGCGTTCGCGCCCGATGGTGAGCGGAAACACCGTGCCTGGGAACAGCACGACGTTGCGCACCGGCACGATGATCAGCGCGTCGTCGGGAAGCGTTCGCGATTCGCTCGCGCCGTCGGCCCCGAGCCCGGGCGTGGCGGTCTGCGCACGCGCGCTGTCATCGGGGCTCGCAGCCCGGATTCCCGTGTCGTTCGGTTCGCTCATGCGCCCTCCGTCCGGCCGATCTTTCTCAGCCGCAGGACCAGGCAGCCGTCGAGCATCTCGCAGCTTTCGGTTTCGAGCCGCACCTCGGGCAGGCGGATGCGCCGCTCGAAGTACCCGTAGGGGATTTCGAGCCGACGCACCACGCGGCGCGACCCGGAGAACGCGACGGTGGTTTCGGCGCGCACGACGAGTTCGCCCGCTTCGGTCGTCACCCGGACGCGGTCGGCCGCGACGCCAGGCAAGGCCACGACGACGAGCACCTCCGATGCGTCCTCGAACACGTTGACCGGCGGCTCCCAGATCGCCTGCGCGCGCTCGGAGGCGGCAAGGCGGAAGAACTGCCGATGCATGCGCTCGGCGCGCTCGACCATGTCGCAGGCCTGCGCCCACATCCACTGTGTCGGATCGGCTCGTGTCATGGTCCTGATCTTGGGGCGCACGGCGCCGATTCAAGACCGGTCCGCGAATCGGCCATCGAACCCGAACGCGGCCGACGCCGGCGCGGTTGCGACGACTGCCTGCGCGATCGCGCCAATTGTGCGACCCTGCAATCTGCAAATTGCAATCTCCAGTCTGCAAGTTGCTATCCGCTATCTGCAATCTGCTATCTGCAATCCGCAATTCGCAATTCGCAATCTGCAAGCTGCGAACTACAGCAGAGCAGAGCCATCAACCAGGAGACGATCAATGAGCGACGAACCGCAACTCGCGGGGCGCCCCGCGGCGCAAGGCATCACACAACAGGAGATCGACCAGCGCGTCTACGACCTGTACGACGAATACTGTCACGGCAGGATCGACCGGCGCGAGTTCCTCAGCCGCGCGGCGGCGCTCGCGATCGTCGGCGGGTCGGGGCTCGCGATGGCGCAGGCCCTCCTGCCGCGCTACGCACAGGCGCAGACCGTGTCGTCGACCGATCCGCGCATGAACGCGAGCCACGTCAGCTATCCCTCGCCCGGGGGCAACTCCGGCACGATGCGCGGCTATCTGGTGCAGCCCGCCGGCGCGGGACCGTTTCCGGTCGTCCTCGTCATACACGAGAACCGTGGGCTGAACCCTTATATCGAAGACGTCGCACGGCGCGTCGCGGTGGACGGCTTTCTCGCGCTCGCGCCCGACGGCCTGTTCCCGGTGGGGGGCTACCCCGGCAACGACGACGACGGGCGCACGCTGCAAGCGGGTCTGGACCAGGCGAAGCTGCGCACCGACTTCCTGAACAGCGCGCGGTTCCTGAAGGCGCACAAGATGTCCACCGGAAAGCTGGGGGTCACCGGTTTCTGCTACGGCGGCGGCGTCGTCAATTACCTGGCCGCTGCCCTCGGGCCGGACATGCACGCAGGCGTTCCGTACTACGGCGTCGCGGCCGACACGGCCAGTGTGGCGAGAATCAAGTCGCCTCTGGTGTGCCACCTCGCCGAAAACGACGAACGCGTCAACGCCACCTACCCCGCCTTCGAGGCGGCGCTCAAGGCCGCCGGCGTGCCCTACGAGGTGCACACCTACCCGGGAACGCAGCACGGCTTTCACAACAACTCGACGCCACGCTACGTCGAGGCGGCGGCCAAACTGTCGTGGGAGCGCACGGTGGCGCACTTCAGGAAGCACCTCGCCTGAGCGATGCGCGATGGCTCAGTTCCGCAGCTTGTAGCCGCTGCGGAACAGCCACCACACCAGCACCAGGCAGATCGCGAGGAACGTCAGCGTCATGCCGGTGCTCACCGCGATGTGCACGTCCGAAACGCCGTAGAAGCTCCAGCGAAACCCGCTGATCAGGTACACGACCGGGTTGAACAGTGTCACCGTCTGCCACAGCGGTGGCAGCATGTTGATCGAGTAGAACGCGCCGCCCAGGAAAGTCAGCGGCGTCACGACCATCAGCGGGACGAGCTGCAGCTTCTGGAAATCGTCGGCCCAGAGGCCGATCAGGAAACCGAACAGGCTGAACGTGACCGCGATCAGCGCCAGGAAGGCGAACATCCAGATCGGGTGCGCGATCTCGTAGGGCACGAACAGCCGCGCGGTGGCCAGGATCAACAGCCCGAGCATCACCGACTTGGTCGCGGCCGCGCCGACGTAGCCGATCACCACCTCGAGCCACGACACCGGGGCGCTGAGCAGTTCGTAGATCGTTCCCGACCACTTCGGCATGTAGATGCCGAACGAGGCGTTCGAGATGCTTTCGTTGAGCAGCGACAGCATCACCAGCCCCGGGATGATGAACGCTCCGTAGCTGACTCCGTCGATGTCACCCATGCGCGAGCCGATCGCCGCACCGAACACGATGAAGTAGAGCGACGTCGACAGCACCGGAGACGCGACGCTCTGCGCCACGGTGCGAAAAGTGCGCGCCATCTCGAAACGGTAGATCGCCCCGATACTGCGACGGTTCACGCTCCCTCCCCGGCCGGTCTGCGCACCAGGCTGACGAAGATCTCCTCGAGCGAGTTCTCTCTGGTGCGCAGGTCCTTGAACTCGACGCCGTTCTCGCCGAGTGCGCGCAGCAGCCCCGACATGCCAGCCTCTTCCTTGTGTGGGTCGTAGGTGTAGGTCAGCGTGTGACCCGAGTCGGACAACTCCAGAGACCAGCGCGCGAGCTGCTGCGGGATCCGGGCCAATGCTTGCGGCAGCGTCAGGATCAGTTGCTTCTTTCCGAGCTTGCGCATCAGGGCGTGCTTTTCCTCGACCAGGATCAGCTCGCCTTTGTCGATGACGCCGATTCGGTCGGCCATGTCCTCGGCCTCTTCGATGTAGTGGGTGGTCAGGATGATCGTCGTGCCGCGCTCGCGCAGCTCGCGCACCATCCGCCACATGCCGTGGCGCAGTTCGACGTCGACCCCCGCGCTCGGCTCGTCGAGGAAGAGGATCTTCGGGTCGTGCGACAGCGCCTTGGCGATGAGCAGCCGACGCTTCATGCCGCCCGAAAGCGTCATGACCTTCGCGTCGCGCTTGTCCCACAACGAGAGATCGCGCAGTACCTTCTCGAGGTGCGCAGGATCGGGCCCCTTGCCGAACAGGCCGCGGCTGAAACGCACGGTCGCCCACACCGTCTCGAAGGCGTCGGTGTGCAGTTCCTGCGGCACGAGGCCGATCGCGGCGCGCGCCGCGCGATAGTCGCTCACCGTGTCGTGCCCGTCGGCGACGACCGTTCCCGCGCTGGCCTTGACGATGCCGCAGACGATGCCGATCAGCGTGGTCTTGCCCGCGCCGTTGGGCCCGAGCAAGGCGAAGATCTCTCCGCGCCTGATGTCGAGGTCGATGCGCTTGAGCGCCACCACCCCGCCGGCATAGGTCTTCTCGACCCCGCGCACCGAAACGATCGGGGCGTCGGCGCGGCTGGGGGCAACTGCTCGCGCCTGCGCCGTTCGGCTAGGCGTCGTACTTGAAGGAGAGCTGCACGCGCGCACGGTAAGCGACGACCTTTCCGCCCTCCATTTTCATGTCTAGCTTGCTGATCTCAGCGACGCGCAAATCGCGCAGCGACTTCGCGGCCGTCTCGACGGCGTTCTTCGCGGCCTTCTCCCACGACTCGGTGCTGGTGCCGATGATTTCGGTGACGCGATAGACGCCGGATTCCGTGGCTTTCTTGGGCATATCGGATTGCTCCCTAGGGTTGCGAGATCGAAGAGGGTTTTCTTCGAACTGGTACAACCAATGATAGGCGCCTTCGCGAAACCGCGCTTCGACCCGGAACTCACGCAAGCCAACGCGTGATCCTGCATGAGTCCGGGTGAGGACTCGCCTCAGAAGCTCGTGAAGAAGCCGATACCGACCATCGTCAACAGGGAGAGTCCGCACACGATCAGCACGAATCCAAGCAGCTTCGAAGCCTTCACCATCGTGCCCGAAGGCGGGTCGACCAGGTGCTTCTCCAGCTCGCCCGACTCCGATAGCCGCTTGTACTCCAGCGGATGTTCGTGCTTGAACTCCTCGAGCGTGAAGGTACCGGTGAACATCACGATGTCGAGCGGGAACTTGTCGGGCCGGAAGTGGTTGTTGAAGAAGTGCACGGTGAACAGGAACACCACCGCGAGGAACGCCTCCTCGCTGTGGAAGATGGTCGCCACATTGAAGACCCACCCCGGCAGATACTGCGCGGTGAAGTGCGGCACCCACAACATCAGGCCACTCACTCCGATGATCGTCACGCCCCAGAACGGCGCCCAGTAGTCGAACTTCTCCCAGTACGTCCAGCGATCGAAAACCGGGCGTGGTCCAAGACCGAAGAACCACTTGAACATCGCGACGATGTCCTTGAGATCCTGCAGCCCCGGAATCAGCGAAGTCGGGCCGAAGACCTTGAAGTTCTTCCAGTCGCGGCCGATCTTCAATCCGACATAGACGATGTGCCAGAAGAACACGCCGGCGAAGATCACCGCGAACACGCGGTGCATGGTTCCCGCCACCTGCGGGCCGCCGAGCAGGTTGATCAGCGGTTTCGCCCACGGTGCTTCAGGATAGAACAGCGAGATGCCGGTGAGCGTCAGGAGCATCAGGCTGATCGCGAACAGCAGGTGCGCGATTCGCCAGGTGCGGCTGAAGCGCCGGAAATGCTTTCCCTGCAAACCTGCGGGAACGTCGGGCAAGACGTCGACTCTCACGTGCGGTTGCGTTGCGCGTTTACGACGCTCCTTGTACTCCCGGAAGAACCACAGGATCGTGTGCAACCAGAAGAACCCGAAGGTCCCCACCAACAGGTTGACCATGATGAAGTTGGCGATCCAGATCTGCGGATATTTCGCGAAATCGTTGCTCGCGTGCGGGCTGTAGCTCACGAACCCTGCGGTGGCCAGCGGGATGTCCTTGTCTCCGCTGTGGCATTTCTGACAAGCCTTGAGCCGGTTGTCGAGGTGCATCCTCGCGACCGGATTCGTCGACGGCTCGATGTCGTGGCTGCTGTGGCAATCGAAGCACTTCGCGGTATGCGAGTAACCGAGCGTGGCCACCTGGCCGTGATAGGTCGCGCGGTACGACTTGTACGCGTCTTCGTGGCAGTTTCCGCAACTCTCGGTGATCGCGAGCTTGACGGCGCTCGAGCGAGGCTTGCCCACGCTGTGCGCGGTGTGGCAATCGGCGCAGTTCGCTGATTTCGGGTTCTGCTTTTCCTTCACCTCTCTGCCGTGCACCGATTCGGCCCACTCGTCGAGGTGAGCGTCGTGGCAGGTGCCGCACATGTCCGACACGCCGAGCCGGAATTCGGCACGCGCCGGCGAATCGCGCGGCGGCACGTCGAAGGTGTGCGTATTGTGGCAATCGCTGCACGACGCGTTGACCTTGCCCGGAATGCTGCCTTCGGGTCGCGCGTGCGACGACGCCGAGTAGGCTTCTATGTTCTCGGCGACGATGCGCATCATGCGCCGCTCGCGGGCGGTCTTGAAGTTCGTCGGATTCTTCGCGATCTCCAGATGGCACGATGCGCAATCCGGCCTCTTCTCGCCAAGGCTCTTGCTGTGCGGGGCGGCGCTGTCGTTGATCTCGCGATGGCAGCTCACGCACTCCAGGCTCGCGTGCACGCCCTTGCCGAACTTCGCCGGGTCGACCTGATGGAGCGCCCGCATCTCGCCATCCGCCCGGCGCACCTCGATCTTCTTCTTCTTCCCGTCGTGGCAGGACAGGCAACTCGCGTTGCTCAAGTCGGTTGGCGCGTCGCCGGCGCTCGGGGTCGCAGCCGCCGCCACGCCAGTCAGGCTCGCGGCGACCAGGACCGCGACCGCAACTAGGCACGCAGCAAGCTTGCTGGAACGCATAACCAATTTCCCGGTGAAGACCTGGCCGGTGAAGCCCGGCCAGGTGAACTAGGTCAGTTCGACAGGATCCACTGCGCCAGGTTCTTCAGCTCGCCGGCGTCCTTGGTCTTGATCACGGTGTGCTCTTCCTGTGAGCCGTCGTCGAGCTTCACCTTGGGACCGGTGGTCATGGCTTTGATGATCTTCTCTTCGCCGTCGGCCTTGCCCTTGTACTTGGCGGCGATCTTCTTCAGCGATGGACCCGACTTCTCCTTGTCGGCGGAGTGGCACTTGGTGCACTTGTTGGCCTTCATCAGCCCCTGCGCGCCGTCAGCGTCGGGCGCGGCGTGCGCCGGAGCGAGTCCGGCGAGTGCGAAAGCAAGAGGAAGGGCGAACAGAAGGGAGGGTTTGTTCTTCATGACGACTCCAGCGAAGTAGTTATAGATATACCCCTTATAGATATACCCTTGCCAATGGTCAGGCGTGGACATGCTGCTTCCGATCGTACAGGCACTGCGCGCTAACGTCTTTCCTGCAGGCTCTGCGCATAGGTCAGGATATCGGTGACGATCTTCTCGTCGATCTCGCGCAATGCCGGCATGTTGTCGTCGGGATGCCCGTTGAGCATCGAATGAAGAGCTCCCCACGGATCCGATCTGACGCGGTTTCCGAGGAAGCGCTTCGCGGTAAATCGCCCGTCCCTGCCGTGGCACCCTATGCACATCGTCTGATAGTAAGTCTCGCCGCGCTTGGCGTCCCCTCGCCCCTTTCCGGTCGTCGGATCGACGAACTTGTCCATGTCGACCTGCCCGCGCGTCACGAAATTGGCCAGGTCCTGGATGTCTCGGTATTTCAGGATCGAACTGAAACGGTGAGTGCTGTTGCGCAGAATCGCCATCGTCAACTGCGGATCACCGCCCGCCATCGCACGAATTCCCTTGATGCCGGTGGCATGGTTGCCGGAGGCGAACTGCCCGTCCTTGCCCTTGTAGTCCGCGCCGTGACACTCCTTGCAGCGCCACGTCATCGAGGGAACGTTGGCGTAGTAGGACTTCTCGGGGTATGCAGGGTGCGACAGAGCTTGCCGGTTGCCGGTTGCCCATTGCCAGTCGTCGTAGAGCCGGCCACCGTTGGTGATCGAGGCCGCCAGGTTCGGTGCCGGAAGCGTGCGCGCATACGCCAGCATTCCCACCGCCATGCTGGTCCCGAAGGCGCGCAGCGCAGGCATGTTGCCGCCGGCGTGGCCGTTGAGCACGATGTGCAAGACCTTGCCGGGCTGCTTCCGTGCCGTTTCGCCAATCTGCGCCACTCCGCGCTGCCGGTTCCCGTCGGTGCCGTGGCAATTGGCGCAGGTGGTGGCGAAGATGTTCTCGAATGCGGCCGCACCGGCGGTATTCAGACGGCGCGCCGACTCGATCAAGGCGTCCATGTCGACCTGGCCATGCGTCACGAAGTTGGCGAGATCGACGAAATCGGCCTCCTGCATGTGCCCTGCGAAAAGGTGCTTGCTGCCCTTCAGGAGGGTGATGACGTCGGCAGCTTTGGTGCCGTCGCGCTTGCGGATACTGGTGAAGCCATGGTTGCCCTTGTAGTCCCAGCCGTGGCACTCCACGCAGCGCCAGGTGTCTGCCGGCGCGACGCGAACGCTCTTCGTCGCGAACACCGGATGGGGAATCACCTCTTCGCGTTCCCCGGACTCGTGCGCCCAGTTCTCGTACAGCCGCGCACCGCGAGCGATCGACGCCTCCTGAGAGAGTGCGCGCGGCTGCGCGATCGCCTGCGGCGCCGCGACGCCGAGGCTTGCCAGCAACGCCGACAGAACGGTCAGGGCGACGAGTTTCATAACTTTTCCCCTAAGAGCGCCGACCAACCGGCAGTTCTCGCCCGTATCGGGCGGGGGCGAACCAGCCACCATTGGTGTTGATACGGATCTCACACATAGTCGATCGCCACGAAGACGAAGCGCCTCCGCACCGGAGATTTAAGCAGACCTCGATTGGGCGGGCATTGAGAAAACGCAAGAAATCGCGCACGCGAAAAAGGGTCAGGCTGACGAGTTTGCCGACAATTTGGCCAGCACGATCTTGGTCGCGCCGGTGATGTCGCCGAGTTTCTCCCCGGCGCGCAGTCTTTCGTGCGTCTTCGGCTCGGTCAGCATCTTCGCGAGCGCCCAATCGGCTGCCGCCTCGGCCGCGTCGGGCGGCAGGAACAGGACTCCGCTCTCGTCGGCGAGCACCGCGTCGCCCGGGTTCACTACCACGCCGCCGCAGTTCACCGGTGTGTTGAACGCTCCGCCGATGCCATAGAGCCGCGTGGTGATCGGCGCCGGTCCCTTGCACCAGACCGGGAAGCGTTCGGCACGGATCTCGGAAAAATCGGTGCACGGCCCGTCGACGATCGCCGCCAGCGCGCCCGAGGCCTTCGCCGCGACGGCGACACCGCCGCCGAGGCAGGCGTGCTTGTCGTCGCCGAGGCGGTCGATCACCAGCACGTCACCCGGGCGCAGCAGGCCGAGCACATGGTGCAGCAGCGTGGAGTCCTGACCGGGAATCGCGAGGGTGACCGCCGTCCCCGCCACGCGCAATCCCGCCTCGATGCACTGGATGCGGCGATCAGCGAAGCCTTGGTGGCGAATGTGACCGATGGTGGCTGTCTCGGCGCGTGCAAGTTTCTCGATCACACGGGCATCGACCTGCCTGGGCAGGTCTCGAACGACGAAGGACATGGCGGCGGTTTCCTCGGTGGGCCTCGAACCCCTACTCCTTGCCCATGATCAGGTTCGGAAGCGTCAGGGAGATCTCGGGGATGTAGGTAAGCAGGAGCAACATGACGATCAGCGGCACCAACAGCGGCAGCACCGCCATCGTCACGCGTTCGAACGGTACCCGCGCGACTTCGGAGATGACGTAGACGCCGATTCCCATCGGCGGGGTCGCGATGCCGATCAGCAGCGCCAGTTGCACCATGATCCCGAAGTGCACGCGATCGATTCCGTACGAATCGATCAGCGGCAGCAGGGTGGGCACGAGGATCAGCTTGGCCGGCACCCCCTCGACGAAGCACCCGATGATCAGGAAGAACGACACCAGCAGCGCGAGGAACACCGGTCGCGAGTCGGTGATCGAAAGCATTGCCTGGGCCAGTTGCTGCGGCGCCTGCTCGATCGCCAGCAACCAGCCCATCACGGTCGAGAAGCCGATGATGACCATCACCACCGAGGTCATCATCATCGTGTCCGAAAGCGCCTTCCACAGCAACGCGAAGCTGAGCTGGCGGTAGATCGCGCCGATGAGCAGCGCGTAGGTGCACGCCAGTACGCCGGCTTCGGTGGCCGTGGTGTACCCGGTGATGATCGCGGTGAGGATGATTCCGGGCGCCACCAGAGCGGTGAGGCCGTCGCGCGCCGCGACCAGCACCTGCCGGGCGCTCGCGCGCGGTTCCACCGGGATGTCGAAGCGCGCAGCGTAAACGCGATTGAACACCATCAGCGCCACGCCCACCAGCACGCCGGGCACCAGACCCGCAAGGAACATGCGCGCGACCGAGGTGCTCGACAGGTACGCGTAGACGACCAGCCCGACCGAGGGCGGGATCAACGGGCCGACCACCGACGACGCCACCGTGAGCGCGGCGGCGAAATCGGCCGGATAGCCGCGATCGCGCATCGCCTTGACTTCGATCTGCCCGAGTCCGGCGATGTCCCCCACCGCCGTGCCGTTGACGCCGGCGAACACCATCGAAGCGAGCACGTTCACCTGCGCCAGGCCCGCGCGCATGTGCCCGACGAGTGCCATCGCGAAGTTGAAGATCCGATCGGTCATTCCGCTGACATTCATCAGGTTGCCGGCGAGGATGAAGAACGGCACCGCGATCAGCGAAGGGTTGTCGACGCCCTCGAGGATCTGCTGCGGAACGATGTACAGCCCGTCGCCGAAGCCGGCGTAGATCAGCGTGAGCACCACCGCGCCGCCGATCGCCATCGCGACCGGGACGCGCAACAGCATCAGCACCGTGAAACCGACGAAAAGCGCCAGCGCCATGTTTGCCGCCTACTCGGGCACGTCGAAGTTCTTGCGCGCTTCCGGCACGCCGAGCGCTGCGTCGATCAGATCGAGCAGGAAGTGCAACCCGACCAGCGCCGCCGACGCGAACAACGGCACGCTCATCCAGTAGCGCTGCATCTCGATCAACTCCATGTCGCCGACCTGGCTCTCGAGCGTGCGCGGCGCCTCGACGACCAGCAGCACCATCAGCGCGACGATGATCAGGTCCGACAGCACGCGCGTCAGGTGCCGCGCCTTCGGGCCGGCGAGATCGACGAAATAGTCGACCGTGATGTCCTTGGCGCGTCGATAGACGATGAAAAAACCGAAGAAGCTCATCCACACGAACAGCAACCCCGTCCAGGGCCAGACGAAGTTCAGGCTTTCATCGAGCACGCCGCGCCAGGCGATGTTGACGACGTTGATCAGCAGCATCGCCAGCAGGCACGCGTTGGCCAGGACGAAAAAGATCTTCTCGGCTCCGGCCAACCCGAGGCGGAGCGCGCGCGCGGCTTGCGACAGCATCGGCGATCAGCGCGCCGCCTGCACCACTTCGAGGAATCCCTTGGGCAGTTCGCCCTTGGCTTCCGCCGCCTTGTAGTAGTCCTGCATCCGGGCGACGAACGGATCCATGCTGATCTCGGTGTAGGTGGCGCCCTTCGCTTTCATCCGCGCGAGCGACTCGTCGACCACCTCGTTCATCAGCTTCACGCTGTACGCGGCGGTTTCCTTGTGCGCCTTGAGCAGAGCTTCCTGGTGTGCCTTGGGCAGCGCGTCGAACGCCTTCTGGTTCATCATGAACGCGATCGACTGCCAGTACTCATCGGTGCGCGTGATGTGCGGGGCGACTTCGTAGAACTTCATGCTCTCGACCAGCGCAATCGGGCTGGTCACCGCGTTCACCACGCCGCGGCTGATCGATTCGTAGGTCTCGGCCCAGCCGAGCACGCGCACCTCGGTGCCCATGTGCTTCCACTGGTCCACACCGGTCTTCGAGTTCGCCATGCGCAGCTTGACCGCGCTCAGGTCGCCGATCGACTTGAGCGGTTTTTGCGTGAGCAGCACGCGATAGGGTCCGCGCAAGACGCCGGTCAGGTCGCCGAGAATGCCGATCCCGGCCTGCGACTTGGCCTGCCCGAACCAGCCCTGCACGGTGGGCGACTCCATGAAGCGAATCCAGTGGTCGCGGTCCTTGAACAGGAACGCCGCCGACGTCCAGCGGATGTCGGGAACCCATTTCGTCATGAAGGTCGAACCTTCGACATAGAGGTGCACGGTACCGAGTTTCAACTGCTCGAGCACGGCAGCTTCCTTGCCCAGCTGCTCGTTCGGATAGACCTGGATCTTGACCTGCCCGCCAGAGTGCTTTTCCGCCTGGTCGGCGAAATACTGGAACACCTTGCCCTCGGGTCCGTCGGGCGGCATCTTGGTGGCCATTCTCCACACGGTCTGCGAATGGGCGGGGGCACCCATCAGCGCGAGCGCCAGGGTGATGACTGCGAGCAATCCTGATTTCATCGTGTGGTCTCCTCTTGTTGCCTTGACTTGTCGCCTCGATTTGCCGCTTCGATTCGAGCGCTCGCCCCGATCCTGATCGGGTCGGCCCCAACCCATGATTGCACGCTCGGCCCGCGCCGCGCAAGGCGCGCAGTCTCGTTACGTCAACCCACTACCATTTCGTTCGCCGGAACCGGCTCGCCGCGCGCGACGCGCACGAAATTGGCGAACATTCGATTGACCGTCGGAGCGAAGTTGTCAGCGGCCAGCGCCGCGAGGTGCGGCGTCGTGACGAGGTTGTCGAGTCCGATCAGCGGCGAGTCGGGCGCAAGCGGCTCGGTCTCGTAGACGTCGGTCGCCGCCGCGTGGATCACGCGGTTCTCGAGCGCCCAGCGCAGGTCGTCCTCGACGACGATCCCGCCGCGCGCGACGTTGACCAGCACCGCGGTGCGCTTCATCGACTGCAAGGCCGCGCGATCGATCAGGCCCGCGGTCTGCGGTGTGAGCGGGCAATGCAGCGACACGATGTCGGACTCGGCGAGCAGGCGGGGCACCTCGGCGAACTCGACACCCAGCGCCCGTTCCTCATCCGCCGGGAGCGGGCTTCGCTTCGTGTACAGGATCCGGCAACCGAAACCCGCCAGCAGTCGCGCGACGCGCTGCCCAATCGCCCCGAAGCCGACGATCCCCACCGTCTTGCCGGAGATCATGAACGGGTCGCGAGGCAGCGGAAAACCGCGCCACACGCCCTTTTGCAGCTCGGCGTGACCGGCGGCCAGGCCGCGCATCGCGCAGACCATCAACCCGAGCGTGAACTCGGCCACCGGGACGGCGTTGCTGCCGGTGGTGCGCGCGACCTTGATCGCGCACTCGCGCGCGGCCTCGAGATCGATGTTGTCCACACCCACGCCCCACTTGTGCAGCAGGCGCAGGCGCCGGGCCGCGCGCAGCACCTCGCCCGACACGGCGACCTGCCCCGAGATCGCGAAGTCCGCCTCGGCGATGATCTCCTTCATGTGATCGTCGCCGCGCGCGGTGGCGCAATCGAGCCGAAAACCCGCCGGCATCAACCCCCTGAGCCGCTCGATCGAGGCGGGAGCCATCGGGTCCAGTACGACGATCGAGTAAATCGTATCGGCTGCCATCGGGTTGTCCCGCAACGCATTGAACAGGAGCGCATCGTACTGCGGCGCGGCGTATTGCGGCGTCGCGTATTGCTGCGCCGACAACCATCATGGCGCGGCGCCAGGAGCTTCAGGCGATCGAGAAACCGACGCCGTTGCGCGCCAGCCCTCCGGCGATGCCCACCGGCGTGCCGTCGGCGCGCCAGCAGGCCGCGCCGTGCAACGTGCCGTTGGCCGCGAACTCGATCGCGTTCATGCCGCCGGCGACGCGTGGCACGCGCACGATCCTGTGGCCCATCGCGACCAGCGCTTCGGCGACCGCGTCGGCGATCGCCGGTTCGAGTTCGAGCACCCCGCCCTCGGTCCACACGCGCGGCGCTTCGACCGCTTCCTGCAGGCTCATCCGGTGATCGATCAGGTTCACGATCGCCTGCAGCGCCGAGGGAAAGATGCGCAATCCGCCGGGCAGTCCGAGCGCGTAGCGCAGCCGATCGCCCTCGAGGACCATCATCGGCGCCATCGACGTGAAGACGCGTTTTCCAGGGGCGATCGAAAGCGCGTTGCCGGGATGCGGGTCGAAGTTGAACATGTAGTTGTTCGCCAGCATTCCGGTGCCGGCGATCTGGACGCAGGCGCCGAACAGGCTGTTGATCGTTTGCGTACTGCAAACCACGTTGCCCGACGCGTCGGCCACCGTCACGTGCGTGGTGTCGGCCGACTCGGCACGCGGCAACCCGGCACGCCACGACTGCGCGCGTGCCGGGTCGATCGCTGCGCGACGCTCGGCCGCGTAGCTCTTGGACGTCAGCGTCGCAACCGGCACATCGACGAAATCCGGATCGGCGGTGGCCACCGCGCGATCGGCGAATGCGATCGACAGGGCCTCGGCCAGCAGGTGGATCGACGACGCCGAACCGAAGCCGAGCGAACCCACGTCGAAGCCTTCGAGAATGTTGAGCATCTGCACGATGTGCACGCCAGAGGACGATGGCGGCGGCGGCCCGACGATCTCGAAGCCGCGATAGCTGCCGCGGACGACTTCGCGCTGCCTGACCGCGTAGCCGGCGAGATCGGCGCGCGATACGATCCCGCCGCGCGCCGCGAGGTCGCGCTCGAGTGCCTCTCCCAGCGGTCCGTCGTACAGTGCGCCCGGCCCCAGTCGCACGATCTCCTCGAGCGAAGCCGCGTAGTCGCCGCGCACCAATCGGCTGCCCGCCGCGATCGGCGCCGCGCCGGGCAGGAACAACCGCGCCAGGCCGGCGTCGCGCGCGAGGTTCGCCACGTTGTCGGCGACGCAGGTCGACAGATACGGCGTCACGACGAAACCACGACGCGCGTAGCGGATCGCCGGCTCGATCACGTCGGGCAGTCGCATCGTGCCGTGCCGATCGAGCAGTTCGCACCAGGCGCGCAGCGCCCCGGGCACCGCGATCGCCAGCGGCCCCACGAGATTCGCCTGGTCGCGCGTGTCGCGATACGTCGCCAGTTCGGTCGACAACGCCTCGTACATGTCCTCGCGCGCTGCTGCCGGCGCGGTGCTCAAGCCGTCGATCACCTTATGTTCGCCGTCGGCGGTGCGCACGTGCGCGAGTCCGCCGCCCAGCACTCCGACCATCATCGGTTCGACGACGGTGAGCGCGAACAGCGCGGCGACCGCCGCGTCGATCGCGTTGCCGCCTTCGAGCAGCATCTGCGCGCCGGCAGACGAAGCGAGCGGGTGATTGGTGACGACCATGCCGCGCGAAGCGCTCGCCGGCTGCTTCTCGCATTGGAATTCAACGCCGCGCGCAGGATTCATCGTCTCATTGCCCGATCGGCTCGACCCGCGATGGCGGGCGACCGTGGTGCGATCGTTGCTGCCGGTGTCGTCATCGCGTTCGATCTCCCCATGCGTGCGAGCTCGGGCCAGGCGTGCAGGTCCGGGCGGCCAGGCGTGCGCGCCCGGGTCAGGCGCATCGGCGCAATGCTACCTTGCTCTGTTCGACCCCGACAGCCGCGGATGCGCGTTGCGGTTAAGCTTGGTGCGATTCGCGGGGCACGGGTCGCAGCAACCCTCAGTAGGAGCCAAGGCATGGGCATCAAGGGAGTCAAGGCACTCACGTTCGACACCGGCGGCACCATTCTCGACTGGCACACCGGCTTTCACGGCGCCCTCGCCGCGCTCGGTGCGCGCCACGGCGTCGAACGAGACTGGCACGCACTGGCGAACGACATGCGCGCGCGCTCGCTCAAGAAAATGGTGAACCTGGGCGAAAACACGCTCCCGGCGTACAACTTCGACGGCGGTCACCGAATGGCGCTCGACGAGATCCTAGTCGAGAACGGACTCGACGCGGCCACCGAGCAGGAACGTCGCGCGATCTGGTGGGATACCGTGCACAACCTCGAATGCTGGCCCGATTTCCCGGCGACCCTGCCAAGGCTGCGCGAGCGCTTCATCTGCGCGTCGTTCACGATCCTGAGCTTTCGCATCATCATCGATACGGCACGGCGCAACGCGCTGAGCTGGGATGCCGTGATCTCGTGCGAAGGAATCGGCAAGTACAAGGTGCTGCCGCAGGCGTACGAGACGGCCGCCCGCTACCTGCAGCTCGACCCGGCGCAGTGCTGCATGGTGGCGTGCCACAACTTCGATCTTGATGCCGCGAAGGCGGTGGGTTTCAAGACGGCCTTCGTGCGCCGCCCCGACGAATGGGGGCCCGCCGGTCCGCCGGACCCGACCCCGAGCGCGCACCACGACCTCGTCGTCGACACCTTTCCCGCGTTGCTCGAGGCGCTGGACGCGGCGTGAGCCGAGCGACGGCGCGGCACGACGACACGGGCACGGCCGGCACGCGCGCGGGGCGTGCGATCGGTTCGGGCTGAGGTGCGATGGACTCGGTGACCCAGTTCGCGCTCGGCGCAGCGGTGGGCGTCGCCGTGATGGGCCGGCGCGTCGCGTTGTGGCGCGCGGCGCTATGGGGCGGCGTGTGCGGCACGCTGCCCGACCTCGACGCGTTCATCGACCACGGCGATCCGGTGAGCAACATGACGTTGCACCGCTCCGAGACCCACGCGATCTTCTGGCAGACGCTCGCGACGCCACCGATCGCCGCGGCGATCGCCTGGACCGACCGCGCCTCGGCCCCGTTTCGCCGAGTCTTCCCCCGCTGGCTGCTCGCGGTCTGGCTGGTTCTGGTCACGCACACGCTGCTCGACGCAACGACCGTCTACGGAACCCGAATCGGGCTGCCCTTCACCGACCACCCCTTCGCTCTCGGATCGATCTTCATCATCGATCCGCTCTACACGCTCCCGTTGATCGCCGGACTGCTCGTCGCCGGGGCGTCGCGCTCGTACCGCCGACTGGGATGGAACACCGCGGGGCTGGCGCTCTCGACGCTCTACCTCGCGTGGAGCGCGGTGGCGCAGTGGCAAGTGCGCGACGCGGTCGCGAACGACCTCGCGCGGCGCGACGGCGCACCGGCGCAACGCGTGCTCGTCACCGCCGCTCCGTTCAACACGGTGCTGTGGCGGGTGCTGGTGATGCGGGCCGAAAGCTACGACGAGGGCTTCTACTCGCTGCTTGATCGTGGACGCGCGATCCGCTTCGAACGTTTTGCCCGCGACGCGAGCCTCTACGAACGAGCGCGCGAGCTGCCGGCGCTGAGGACGATCGCCGAGTTCAGCCAGGGATTCTTCAGGGTCGAAACGCGCGACGGGCGCGTCGTGATCAGCGACCTGCGCATGGGAATCGAACCGGCGTACACGTTCCAGTTCGCCGTCGGTGCGCGCGCGAGCGCGATCGAGCCGATCCACCCGGTTTCGGTCGGCGGAATACGCGGGCTGGACTTCCCGGCGACGATGCGCTGGCTGCTCGCGAGGATCGGCGGCGCCGACCTCGCGCCGCCGCGCGCGCCGACGCGCTGAGGCCGACGCGCTGAGGCCGACGCGCCGAGGCCGTACGCGCCGAGGCCGCACTTCGACCAATTGGGCTAGCCCCGTTGCAGCAGCGGTGCGCATCGACGCCGAAGCTGCCCGATACTGTCGGGTATCCGGATCGCACCGATGCCGATCCACCCGAGGCACGAGGAATGCTCGAATACGGTTTGCTCGCAGGCGCGACCTCCGGCGCACAGGGCTTGTTCTCGGCAGCGTTCGAAGGCGTGCGACTCGCCGCGGACAAGCTCTACGAGCTCGCCACCGACAATCCGATCGCCTCACTGGCGCTGCTTGCCGCGTTGTTCGGTCTGTTCCTGTTCAGGCACCGCTGATCGCGGCGCGAATCCGACGCGCCCGAAACCCGGAAGGCGCAACACGAGATCGTCCGCGTCCACGCCGAACGAGAGGCCGAGGACGTTCAGTTCCAGTCCCTCGACGCGCCCAATGCTCGCGCCCAACACGCCAAACAACGACAGCTGCCAGCCGGTCCCGCTGGGCACGCGCGCGACGAGCGCTCCATCGGCCAGGAAATCCTTGCCGATCGCGGTCGGAGGAAGGTCGAGCCTCAGTTCCGGCACGCGACGCGCGACGAAGGCCGTGAACGTGTTGCTGTTCGGCCCCGGCCACGCCGAGTAGCGATCTGCATACGGATACATGCGCACGGCATCGTCGATCCGGTCGATCAGCGCTTCGGCGTCGGGTCCGCGGCGCTCGGCGAGCAGTTGCGGTCGCGCGTTGAACCAGTAGAAATCGGCGACCTCGCGCTGCGACACCGTGATCGCCGAGCGGCCGCGGTACAGGTTCCAGCCGATCACGTGGCGAATCGTGTAGCGCGCCTCGCGCGCGCGCTTGGTGGCGATCCAGGTGTGGATCGCGAAGGCGCCGCGCCAGCGATAGGTGCGCGCGCCGAACACCTGCACCACCGCCTGCGATTCGTTGGCCGCGTTTCGCGACTGTCCGGATCCGGAATCGCTCGCCGCGCTCCAGTGCGTATCGAAATCCAGCCCGCCGAACGCGAGCACCGCGAGCGGCCCGACGAGCAGGACCGCGACGAGCACCACGACCCGCACCGGCCAGCGCAACCAGCGCACGAAGCGCGCCTGGTGCCCGGACACTATCGGTACACGCCGTCCCACGGGCCCGGCTTTGCGCTCGCCGAGCGCCCGTCGGGTTCCACGGTCGGACGATTGAGCGAGAAAACCGTTTCCGGCGTCACCACCGCGTAGTCCATGTAGCCCAGTCGTGCCAATGGGCGCATCGCCGCCGTATCGACGAGGCCGTCGCGAATGTAGCGATCGTCGATGTACACGCCCACCACCATGCCGAACACGACCGTATAGACCTGGCCTTCAGTCGCGTCGGGGTCGGCGCGCCAATCGGGGCCTGGCAGCTTGATCGTCTTCCACAGCTTGCATTCGAGCGCGGCGGGGCTCTCGCCCACGCGCGGCGGCGCGACGAAGCGCGACGCCACCGGGGTGACCCCGGCGAGCTCGAACTCGTCGACACCGCGCGCCACGGTGGCCGAGCTCAGGTTCATCGCGTCGCGCAGCTCCCAGGTGGCGATCGAGCAGCAGAATTCTCCGGTCTGCTCGATGTTCGCCAGAGTGTCCTTGTGCCCTCCCGAGGAGAACATCACGATCGGCGGTCGGTCGCTGATTCCGTTGAAGAAGCTGTAGGGAGCGAGATTGCGCACGCCCTCGCGACTGAGCGTCGAGATCCATCCGATCGGTCGCGGCACCGCGAGCGCCTTGAACGGTTCATGCGCGAGTCCAGGCGCGCGCTGGCTGGTTTCATAGTGCATCGGGTCGTGTTCCT
This sequence comes from uncultured beta proteobacterium, assembly GCA_963696745.1. GTDB lineage: Bacteria > Pseudomonadota > Gammaproteobacteria > Burkholderiales > Burkholderiaceae_E > Quisquiliibacterium. The sequence goes on along the minus strand of CAVOLL010000006.1, from coordinate 92,693 downwards.
CGCAACGTTGGCACGGATCTGCGCCCCGATCATCGCACGCGCTCGCCCGGTCCTAGAATGGTGCGACGATGACGCCGAAGGAGGGACCGATGGGCGAGATACGCGACGGCTTCGCGGGTACGGTGGGAAACACCCCGTTGATCCGGCTGCGCAGGGCATCCGAACTCACCCGATGCAACATCCTCGCGAAGGCCGAGTTCCTCAATCCCGGCGGCTCGGTCAAGGATCGTGCGGCGCTGTACATGATCCTCGACGCCGAGAAGCGCGGTGCGATCCGACCCGGCGGCGTGATCGTCGAAGGCACGGCAGGGAACACCGGGATCGGGCTGACGCTGGTCGCGAACGCGCGCGGCTACCGCACCGTGATCGTGATGCCGAACACGCAGAGCCAGGAGAAGAAGGACGTCCTGCGGGTGTGCGGCGCCGACCTGCGCGAGGTGCCGGCGGTTCCGTTCAGCGATCCGAACAACTACGTGCACCAGGCGTCGCGACTGGCCGAAGAACTCGCGACGAGCGAAGCCGCGGGCGTGGTCTACGCCAACCAATGGGACAACCTGGCGAACCGCGACGGGCACGCCGCGTCGACCGGACCGGAGATCTGGCGGCAGACCGATGCGCGGGTCGACGGATTCACCTGCGCGATCGGCACCGGCGGCACGCTCGCCGGCGTGGGCATCGCACTGAAGGAGCGAAATCCCAAGGTCGTGATCGCTGCCGCCGACCCGATGGGCGCCGCGATGTACGAGTGGTTCAAGCACGGCGAACTCGCGAGCGAGGGCAGTTCGATCACCGAGGGCATCGGTCTGGGGCGCGTGACGAAGAACGTCGAAGGAGCGCCGGTGGACGACGCCTACCGGATCCCCGATGAAGAGGCGCTGCCGATCGTGTTCGGCCTGTTGCGCGAGGAAGGCCTCTGGGTCGGTGGGTCGAGTGGCATCAACGTCGCGGCCGCGATCCGCCTGGCGCGCGATCTCGGCCCCGGGCACACGGTCGTGACGATCCTCTGCGACGGCGGGGCACGCTACCAGTCGAAGCTGTTCAATCCGCAGTTCCTGCGCACGAAGGGCCTGCCCGTGCCGGACTGGCTCGAGCGGAGCGCGTGATCGGGCGCGCCGATCCCTGGCGATCGGACCGACGCGCCCTGCTATTGCCCTTCGGCACGAGTCCGGCCTAGACTGGTCCGCGAGGAAAGAAACCGGAGAACAGGGGTGTCCGAAGGGCGTGAACAGGGCGTCGCGACAGCCGACGCAGTCGAAGATCCGCTCGCGGCGGCGGCGGCCTGGCGCGGCCAGGGACGTGGCGTCGGGCTGGCCACCGTGGTGCGCACCTGGGGGTCGTCGCCACGGCAGGCGGGCAGCCAGCTCGCGGTGGACGAAGACGGCGCATTCGTCGGTTCGGTGTCGGGCGGTTGCATCGAGGGCGCGGTGATCGCCGAAGCGCTCGACGCGATCGCTTCGGGTCGCCACCGCGTGCTCAAATTCGGTGTCAGCGACGAACGGGCGTGGGAGGTCGGACTCGCATGCGGTGGCGACGTCGAGGTCTTCGTCGAGCGCGTCGAATGAAGCGCGAGTTGTTCGGGCGTGTCGAATGAAGCGCGACCCGGTCGAGCGCGTCGAATGAAGCGCGAGTTGTTCGAGCGCCTGCTGTCGGTGCGGGCGGCCGGCACACCGTGCGCACTGGTCACCCGCCTGGGCGACGGAGCACAGGCGCTGTTCGACGGCACGCTGCTCGAGGGAGAACTCGACCCCGGCCCCGACGCGCTCGCGCAGATTGGCGCGATGCTCGCCTACGATCGAAGCGCGCCGCTCGCCGGCGACGCCGGGCTGTTCGTACGCGTCTATGCGCCCAAGCCGCGCATGCTGATCGTCGGCGCGGTTCACGTCGCGCAGGCGCTTGCGCCGATGGCGGCGATTGCCGGCTTCGCGGTGACGGTGATCGACCCTCGCAGCGCGTTCGCGCGGCCGGAACGCTTCCCGCGCGTCGAGCTCGTGGTCGAGTGGCCGGACGAGGCGCTTGCGCGAATGGCGCCCGATACGCGCACCGCTTTCGTCACGCTCAGTCACGATCCGAAGATCGACGACCCGGCGCTCGCGACCGCGCTCGTCAGCCCCGCCTTCTACATCGGTGCACTGGGCAGCCGCAAGACGCACGCCGCACGAGTCGAACGCCTGACCGCCCTCGGACTGGGCGATCGCGCGGCGCGCATCCACGCGCCGATCGGCATCGATCTGGGCGGTCGCGCGCCAGCCGAAATCGCCGTCGCTATCCTCTCGCAGGTGATCCAGGTGCGCTATCGCGGCGCCGGGCAGTGACCGACGCGGCGCGCCGGGACGGGTCCCGAGTGAACGGCGATCTGTACGACGCACAGATCAAGGCTCTCGCGCGCGATGCGCACGGCGAGGGCGAACTCGCCGCGCCCGACGCCAGCGCCACGCGCGACAACCCGCTTTGCGGCGACCGCGTCACGATCGAGGCGAAGATCGAGGGCGCGCGTATCGTCGCGCTGCGGCATCGGGTGCGCGGTTGCCTGCTGTGCCAGGCGTCGGCCTCGATGCTCGGCCTGCGCGCGCCGGGGCAACCCGTGCAACAGATCGCACAGTTGCGCGACGCCCTCGCGCGGCTGCTCAGCGGCGGCGAAGCGAGCCTCGAGGGCTGGCCCGAACTCGCCGTGTTCGCTCCGGTCGCGGCCTATCGCAGCCGACACCTCTGCGTCACGCTCGCGGTGGACACCGCGCTAGCTGCCCTTGCCGGGTCCGATACCGGCGCCTGAGGCACGCGGAAGACTCGGGCGCCACAGCATCGGGCCGAAGCCGACCAGGCACAGTCCGAATGCGATCGACCAGGCGATCGCCGAGCCTGTCGCCCACCAGACGAGCGCGTCGCTCCAGCCCGCGCCGACGCGAAGCACGGCGGCGCACAGCATCGCCGCCCAGGCACACAACGCGATCGGCGGCACGTGCAACGGGCGCCCGGTGTGGCGCAAGACCACGCGCACCATCAGCCCGATCGACATCAACCCCACCGCGCCGATCGTGAAGGCGTGCAGCCACGCATCCGGCGCGATGGCGGGCGACACCGTCGACAGCGCGCGCAGGCCGTACGAGAACACGAACCAGGCGTAGGCGAGGTGCATGACGAGGACGAGCGGAACGCGCACGATCTGCACGCTGCGCCAGTAGGCGAGCCGAACTGCGTTGGCCGCGAACGCCGCAAGCGCCGCCGCGCCGACCCACTGCACGGGCGCAGCGATCGCGTCAAGCATCCCGGTGGCGAGAACGCTCGCCACCGCGACGACGTGCACCTGCGGCGGCGCCGCGACACTCGCGAGCGATCCGCGCTCGCGCAGCGCGTTCTCGGTGAAGGCCGGCGTCAGCACGCCCGACTTGAGAACGAAGATCAGAGCGATCGCATCGATCGCGAGCCGCAGCCCGCGCTCGGAGAGTTGCCACTGCGGGTCGCGCAATCCGGCGTGAAACAGCAGGTTTCCGACGAACAGCCCGGCGAGCACGAGAAACACGAGCCGGTAGCGGTGATCGTCCAGCGCGAGGACCTGGGGCACAAGCATCGTCGCCAGCACGACGATCAACGCCAGGTCGGCGAGCGCGACGGTCCATGCGGGCAGCACCGGGGCGAGAGCGATCGCGATGCGCCCGGCGAGCCAGAGCGCGGCGAGCAGCGCGAGGCGCGCGTCCTGGATCTCGGGCGTGCCGGCCCAGCTCGGCAGCGCAGTGAGCAGCGTTCCGACCACCATCGCCGTCGCGAAACCGAACACCATCTCGTGGCCGTGCCACCATCGCAGCGGATGCGCGAACGCGCTCGGGAACAGCCCGAGATAGCCGACCGCTGCGATCACCATCACCAGCACCGCGTACGCCAGTCCGAGCAGGTAGAACGGCCGGAAGGCGGCGCGCCACAGCGGCGCGCGAACCGACACGAGGAAGTCGATCGTCATTCGCGCACGCCGCGGTGCCGGCGCGCGCGCCGCGCGTGAACCGCTGCCGGGATCAGTCGGCGTGCGCCGATTCTTCCACCGGCAGGCGCGACGCGGCGAAGCTGCGCATCAGCGGCTCGCGCCTCGCCTGCGCCCGCTTCGCATTGGCGCTGCGAACCGATCCGAAGCCGCGCACCGTGTCGGCGAGCGCGGCGATTTCGACGGCGATTTCGTGGTTCTCCGGCGAGAGATTGGCGATCAGGACGGCGACGTCCTCCTCGTAGGCCTGCACGAGCGCCCGATTCGCGCGACTCTCGGCCTGGCGCGCGAGCGGGTCGAACACGGTCTGGCGCAGACCGCGGGCGCGCGCGAGCAACGCCAGCGCCGGCTCGGCGATCCACCAGGGGATCGAGCGCTTGCGGGGTCGCCCGCCGGCGCCGGCGGAACGATCGAGAAACGGGAGCGAGAAGTGATAGCGGATGCGATAGTCGCCCTCGAACGCTTCCGCGATCCCGCGCCGGAACGCGGGATCGCGGTACAGCCGCGCCACTTCGTATTCGTCCTTGCATGCAAGCAGCCTGAAATAGCCGCGCGCCACCGCGCCCAGCAACGCGCCGGACGCTGGCACGACCTCATTCTCTCGCGCCCTCACCCGTTCGAGAAGCGCCCGGTAGCGCGCCTCGCCCGCCGCGCCCTGCGACGCGCGCACCACGCCGGCGTAGCGATCGATCGCCGCATCGAGTTTCGCACCCGGCGCATCGCGGGTGTCGCGCGCATCGTGCGCGGGCACGCCGATCGCGGCGAGCGTCGCGGGCCGGCTGGCCGCGATCCGGCCCCACTCGAGCGCCGAGAGATTCTCGCGCACCGCGACGCCGTTCAGTTCGATCGCGCGACGCAGCGCGGCGAGCGTCAGCGGGATCGCCCCCTTTTGCCAGGCGAAGCCGAGCATAAACATGTTCGTGTACTGGGTATCGCCGCAAAGCCGCGCGACCAGCCCCGCCGCGTCGACCCGGTCGAGCGCGGTCGGTGCGACCGACGCTTCGATCGCGTGCACCATCTCGCCCTGGGGATGCTCGAAGGCCGGATTGCGGATGTACTCGGCGATCGGGCCGCGCGCGGTGTTCACCACGACCCGCGTCCTGGCGGCGTCGATCTTCGAGAGCGACTCGCTGCCGGCGGTCACGGCGAGGTCGCAGCCGAGCACGAGATCGGCCTCGCCGGTGGCGATCCGGGTCGCGTGAAGCCGCGTCGGATCGTCGCAGATCCGCACGTGCGAGACGACCGCGCCGCCTTTCTGCGAGAGCCCCGTCATGTCGAGCACCGTCGCGCTCTTCGCGTCGAGGTGCGCCGCCATTCCCAGCAATGCGCCGATCGTGACCACGCCCGTGCCGCCGATCCCCGCCACCAGGATCGCGAACGGTTCGCTCGCCGGCGGGAGCTCGGGCGCGGCGAGCGATTCGAAAGCCTCGTCGAGCAGTCCGGTGAGCGGCGTGGCGCGTCGCCTGCGCCCGCCTTCGACCGTGACCAGCGCCGGACACGCGCCGGCAAGGCAACTGAGGTCGAGGTTGCACGCTGCCTGGTCGATCGCCGACTTGCGTCCGAAATCGGTCTCGACCGGAACCACCGCGACGCAGTTCGACACTGCCGCGCAATCGGCGCAGCCTTCGCACAACATCTCGTTGATGAACACCCGGCGCTGCGGCACGGGACTCGTGCCGCGCGCGCGGCCACGACGGGCCTGTGCGGCGCAGGCCTGGTCGTAGACCAGCGCCGAAACCCCGACGTGTGCTACGAGCTCCTGCTGGATCCGGTCGAGTTCCTCGCGCCCGTGCACCTGCACGCCGGGCGCGAATGCGGCGCCGCGCGGGTAGCGCGAGGGGTCGTCGGCGACGACGACCACTTTCGTGACGCCCTCGTCGACCAGCTGGCGAGTGAGCTGAGGCACGGTCAGCGTGCCGTCGAGCGGCTGGCCGCCGGTCATCGCCACCGCGTCGTTGAACAACAGCTTGAAGGTGATCGACACGTCGGCCGCGACCGCCGCGCGCACCGCGAGGATCCCGGAGTGGAAGTAGGTGCCGTCGCCCATGTTCGCGAACACGTGGCTGGTGCCGGAGAACGGCGACGCGCCGATCCATGCGGCGCCCTCGCCTCCCATCTGCGAGACGGTCATCGTGCGCCGGTCCATCCAGGTCGCCATCAGGTGGCAGCCGACCCCGCCCAGTGCGCAGCTGTCTTCGGGCACGCGGGTCGAGGTGTTGTGCGGACAGCCCGGACAGAAGTAGGGAGGGCGCGCCATCGTGTGGCGCGGTTTCGCGAGTTCGACTTCGATTCTCTCGAGAAACGCGATGCGCGCGTCGATCGAGTCGCTGCGGTAGAAGCGACCGATGCGCCGCGCGATCGCGCGCGCGATTCCCGCAGGGGTGAGCTCGCCGGTGGGCGGCAGCAGCCACTGCGCATGGCGCATCGTGCCGTCTTCCATGACCAGTGGCGACCACTCGCCACGCTCGTCGAACTTTCCGATCACCTTCGGACGCACGTCGTCGCGCCAGTTGTAGAGCTCCTCCTTGATCTGGTACTCGATCAGAGGGCGCTTTTCCTCGACGACGAGGATCTCCTCGAGACCTTCGGCGAACTCGCGCACGCCACGAGCCTCGAGCGGCCAGACCATCCCGACCTTGTACAGGCGCAAGCCGATCTCCCCGGCGACGCCCTCGTCGATACCGAGCAGCTCGAGCGCCTGCAGGACGTCCTGGTATGCCTTGCCGCAGCTGACGATTCCGAATCGGGCGCGCGCCGGCTCGATCGTGATGCGGTTGAGCCGATTCTCGCGGCAGTAAGCGAGCGCGGCGTAGACCTTGTACTGCTGGATGCGCTGCTCCTGCGCGAGCTGCGGATCGGGCCAGCGCAGGTGAACGCCGTCGGGCGGCAGCGCGAAGTCGGTCGGAATCGAGATAGAAACGCGCTGTGGGTCGACGTCGAGCACCGCGGAGCTCTCGGCGACCTCCGACGAGAGCTTGAGCGCGACCCACAGACCGCTGTAGCGCGACATCGCCCAGCCATGCAGTCCGAAGTCGATGCACTCCTGCACGTTGGACGGCGCGAGCACCGGCATCGCGCAGGCGGCGAACAGATGCTCGCTCTGGTGCGCGACCGCCGACGAACGCGCCGCGTGATCGTCGCCGGCGACCGCGAGCACGCCGCCGTGGCGCGACGTTCCGGCGTGGTTGGCGTGCTTGAAGACGTCGCTGCAGCGGTCGACGCCCGGGCCCTTGCCGTACCACATCGCGAACACGCCGTCGCGCTCGGGCTTGGGAAACAGGTGCAACTGCTGCGTGCCCCAGACCGAAGTCGCCGCGAGTTCCTCATTCACGCCGGGCAGGAAGCGCACGTCGCTGCGAACGAGGTGCTCGCGTGCGTCGACCATCGCGCGGTCCAGTCCGCCCAGAGGAGAACCACGATAACCCGAGACGAAACCGGCGGTGTTCAGCCCGGCGGCGACGTCGCGCGCCTTTTGCATCATCGGCAGTCGCGCGAGCGCCTGCATGCAAGTCGCGAATACACGCCCCTGTTGCAGCGCGTACTTGTCTGCGAGCGTCACGCCAGTATCGACCACCTTCACCTCCAGTGCCGCGCGGCCCGGCGCACGCGCCGGGCGTTGGCGCGGCTCGTCACATTACGAATCCGCCGCTCGCGAGCAGCACCTCGCCGCTCACGTAGTCGGACTCGGGAATACACATCAGGTACACCGCACCCGCTGCCTCCTCCGGCGTTCCGCCGCGGCCGAGCGGAATCATCTGGTTCATGAACGCGAGGAATTCGGGCTTGATTCCCATCTTCACCTCGCGCTCGCCGACCGTAGCGACCGACTGCTCCGAGCCGATCGGCGCGGTCATCCGCGTCTGGATCAGGCCGAAGGCGACGCAGTTGACGTTGACGTTGTAGCGCCCCCACTCCTTGGCCAGCGCGCGCGTCACGCCGATCACCGCGGCCTTGCCCGCCGAGTAACCGACCTGGCCGGCGTTGCCGAACAGCCCCGCGATCGACGAGATGTTCACAACCTTGCGGTTGAATGTCGTGCCTTGCTGCTTCTCGCGCTTGGCCGCCTCGCGGATGAAGTCCGACGCGGCGCGAAGGATGCGAAACGGCGCGGTCGCGTGGACGTCGAGCATCGCCTGCCACTGCTCGTCGCTCACCTTCTGCACCACTCCGTCCCACGCGTATCCGGCGTTGTTGACGATGATGTCGATTCCGCCGAAACGCTCGATCGCCGTGCCGACGAAACGCTCGGCGAACCCCGGGGCGGTCACGTCGCCAAGGCAGATCTCGCCGTCGGACCCGGCCGCCCGGATTTGCTCCAGCGTCTCGGTGGCGGGTGCCTCGTCGAGATCGTTGACCACGACGCGCGCACCCTCGGCCGCGAGCTTGAGCGCGATCGCGCGTCCGATTCCGCGACCCGACCCCGAAACCAGGGCGACCTTTCCGTCGAGCTTGCCCATTACCTCTCCTTGTCTGACGATTCGTTGGAAATCACTGCGCCGAAGCGCGCGCGCTGCGCGCGCCATCTGAAATCACCCCGCTGGCGAGCATCTCGTCGATCTGCGCGTCGTCGATTCCAGCCTCGCCGAGCACCGCGCGGGTGTGCTCGCCGTACTTCGGTGCGAAGCGCAGCTCGCGCACGCCCTGGCTGGTCTGAACCGCCGGCGGCGGCATGCGCAGCGCCCGGCCGTCTGGTCGGGTTGTCAGCGTCAGGCGCTCGGCCAGCGCCGGCAACGCGCGCACCGCGGGCAGGTCGTTGATCACCGCGTGCGGAATCGTCGCGGCCGTGAAGACGCGCGCCAGGTCGGAGGTGGAAAAACCGCCGGTCACGCGACTGAAGTCGGCGTACAGCGCGAGCCGGTCTTGCGTGCGCCCCGCGTTCGTGGCGCGTTGCTCGCTCGCGAGCGATTCGAAGCCCGGCAGCGCGCACAGGCGGCGCCACTGAACGTCCGACCCGATCGCGACGTACACGAAGCCGTCGCGCGTCGGGTAGACGTTGGTCGGGATGAACTTGCGATGCTCGTTGCCCGAGCGCGTGACCTCGGACCGATCGCAGTCGAAATCGAGCAGCGGCAAGACGGTGATCAGCCACGACGACGCAGCCTGCAGCATCGACACGTCGATCCGGGTGCCGCGACCGCTCTCGGCGCGCTCGGCGAGCGCCATCATCACGTTGGCGTAGACCTCGTCGCCCGCCTTCAGATCGACCAGCGGCACGCCCGACAGCGTCGGCGGCCCGTCGCTCTGCCCGGTGAGTTCCATGTAGCCGGCCATCGCCTGGATCACCGGATCGTAGCCGGGCGCGTCGGGGAACTCCGGCCCCATCGCCGAGATCCCGGCCCAGATCAGCCCGGGTCGAATCGCCGAAAGCCTCTCGTAGTCGATGCCGAGCTGCGCGTAACGCCGGGGGACCGTGTTGCAGCAGAACACGTCGACGTCGAGCGCGGTGAGGATCCGGGCCAGCGTCGCCTGCCCACGCGGATCCTTCAGGTTGAGCGCGATCGCTTCCTTGCCCACGTTCGGGGCGATGAAGTAGCTGCGTCGATCGTCGTCGCACACCTTCTGGCCGATGTACCGATTCGGGTCTCCCGGCAGCCCCTGCTCGGTGGGCGTGGACTCGATGCGAATCACGCGCCAGCCCAACTGCGCGAAACGCAAGGTCGCGTAGGGCAGGCTGAGCGCCTGCTCGAGCGAAACGACCGTTCGCGGTTTCACTGCACCGGCACCGCCGCCTGCGCCGGCTCCTGCGCCTGAGCAGGAGACTGAGACTGCGCGGCGGAACCCGAAGCGGCGCGCAGCGCGCGGTAGACGCGCTCCGGCGTGAAAGGCAACTCGGTGATGCGCACGCCGGTGGCGTTCTCGATCGCGTTGGCGACCGCCGCGGCGATGCAGATCGCCGGTGCCTCGCCCACCCCCTTCGCTCCCTTGGGTCCCTCGCCGTCCATCGTCTCGATGAAATGGATGTCCATCTCGGGGATCTCGGGAGCGGTCACAAGCTTGTAGTCGCGAAAGGCGGGATTCTTCAGCACGCCACCCTCGATCTGCATCTCCTCGGTCAGCGCGTAACCCTGACCCATCACGATTCCGCCCTCGATCTGCCCTTCGATGCCGAGCCGGTTGAGCACCCTGCCGACGTCGTGCGCGCCGGTGACCTTGAGCAGGCGCACGACGCCGGTGTCGCAGTCGACCTCGACCTCGGTGACCTGCGTCGCCCAGGCGTACGCGGCCGACACGTCGCCCTTGAACTTGCGGTCCTGGTGCTTCGAAGGTGGCTCGTAGTAGAACGTGGTCATGACCAGTTCTGCACGCTCGCTGAAGTGCAGCGAGCGCAGCAGGCGCGCGAGCGACGAGAGCGCCTCGCCGGTGGCGGCGTCGACGATCTGTCCGCCCCGCAGGTCGAGCGTCTCGGGGGCGCGCTGCACCTGTCCGGCGGCGGCGGCGAGGATCTTCTCGCGCGCCTTGCGCGCCGCACCGATCGCCGAGTTGCCGGCGATGAAGGTGGTGCGGCTCGCGTGCACACCGACGTCCCAGGGCGTGATCTCGGTGTCGTTGTTCACGACCCGCACCGCGCTCATCGGAAGCCCCAGTTCCTCGCACACCAGCTGCGCGAGCACGGTCTCCGATCCCTGGCCGATCTCGGACGCGCCGGTGATCAGCGTGACCGAGCCGAAGTCGTCGAGCTTGAGGATCGTGCCGCAGCCGTCCGAAGGGTAGATCTTCGCGCCGCCGCCGACGTGCAGCATCGACGCGATCCCGACGCCGCGCTTGATCGCACCAGGCGCGCCGCGCTCGCCCGCGTAGCGGCGGCGCTTGTCGACGTAGCCGCTGTGTTCGGCTGCGGTCGTCAGGCACTGCTTCAGGCCGCAGGTCTTGAAGTGCATGCCTTGCGGCGTGACTTCGCCCGGATCCTGCGCGTTGCGCATCCGGAACTCGAGCGGGTCGATTCCCAGCGCGTCGGCCATCTGGTCCATCTGCTGCTCGACCGCGAAGGTCGCCTGCAGGTTGCCGTAGCCGCGAAACGACCCCGCGTAGGGGTTGTTCGTGTACACCGCCTTGGTGTGATAGAGGCAGTGCGGAACGCGATACAGCGAGGAGATCGTCTGCATCATCACGAACGGCGTCGTCGCGCCCCACGAGGTGTACGCCCCGTTGTCGTGCAGCGTCTCGACGGTGCGAAACGTCAGCGTTCCGTCGCCCTTGCACCCGCTGCGCAGGCGCAGGATCACCGGCTGGCGCGTGGGCGAGGCGAGGAACTCCTCTTCGCGGGTGAACACCAGCTTCACCGGCCGGCGCGTGATGCGCGCGAGGAACACGCAGATCGGCTCGAACGGATAGATGTCGAGCTTGCTGCCGAAGCCCCCGCCGATCGGCGGCTGGATGATCCGGATCCGGCTCGGGTCCATGTTCAGGATCTCGGCGAACTCGCGCTTGTGCAGGAACGGCACCTGCGTGTTCGAGTACATCAGCAGATTTCCCGAGGGTTCGAACTCGGCGATGATCCCCGACACGCCCATGCAGCAGTGGGTCACGTAGTGCAGCTTGAACGTGTCCTCGACCACAACCTCGGACTCGCGCTCGCCCTCGGCGACGTCGCCCTGCTCGTAGTCGAAGATCATCGCCACGTTGTCGGCGCGCCCCGCGTAGGCGACCATCGCCGCGTGCGGATCGGGCTTCGCCCCGGGCGCCGCGGCGCCGGTGCCCTTGAGCGCGATCGGCGGGTGGATCAGCGGCGCGCCCTCGGCGAGCGCCTGCCGCGGGTCGGACAGCACCGGGAGATCCTCGTACTCGACCTCGATCAGCGCGAGTGCCTGTTCGGCGATCTCGGGCGAGTCGGCCGCGACCGCGGCGATCTCGTCGCGCAGGCTGCGCACGCGATCGGTCTTGAGCGGCAGGTGGTCTTTCGCGACGCCGATCGGGCGCTGGTCCGGGATGTCGGCCGCGGTGATCACCGCGTGAACGCCGTCGAGCGCGCGCGCGCGGGTGGTGTCGATCCGAACGATGCGTGCGTGCACCCGGCTCGAACGCAGGATCTTCGCGTGCAACTGCCCGGGGACGTCGAGGTCGTGGATGTAGCGGGTCGCCCCGCTGGCCTTTTGCGGCGCATCGAGCTTGGTGATGCGCTGGCCGATCAGCGAGCGCACTTCGACGGTGTCCTGGATCGCGGTTCTCATTGCGCTGGCTCCTGTGCGGGATCGCGGGCGAGGGCGACCGCTTCGATCGCGTCGACGATCTTCACGTAGCCGGTGCAGCGGCAAAGGTTGCCCTCGATACCGCGGCTGATGCACTCGCGGCTCGGGTGCGGCTCGCGACGCAGGATGTCGGTGGCCTGCACGACCATTCCGGGCGTGCAGAAGCCGCACTGCACGGCTCCCGCGTCGACGAAGGCCTGCTGCACCCTGGCGCCGATCGGGTCGCTCGCCAACCCCTCGATGGTCGTGAGTTGGCGCCCGTCGCAATCGACCGCGAACAGCAGGCACGCGTTGCTCGACTCGCCGTCGACCAGGATCGAGCACGCGCCGCACTCGCCTTCGCCGCAGCCGTATTTCGTCCCGGTCAGGCCCAGGTCGTCGCGCAGCATCTCGAGCGCGCTGGCCGTCGCGGAAACGCGCGCGCGCGTAGTCACGCCGTTGAGGCGAAAGTTTATCGTGGTTCTATCGGACATCTTGCAATAACCTCCTCGTCATGTTCTCGACCATCTCGGCGCGGTACCAGGCCGAAGCCCGCACGTCGGAGATCGGATGGACTTCGTCGCGCGCGGCGCGGGCCGCCTTCGCGATCGTCGCTTCGTCGAGCGCGTGCCCCTCGAGAGCGGCCTCGGTGGCGCGACCGCGCAGCGGCGTGGGCCCGAGCGCCCCGAACGCGACCCGGACGTCGCGCAGCACGCCGTCGCGGAGCACACCGGCGATCGAGATCGCGATCGCCGAGATGTCCAGCGCCGGTCGCACGCCGAACTTGTGAAAGCGCGCGAAGGCGCCCGCGGCGGGTTTGGGCACGTGAAGCGCGACCAGCAGCTCGTCGGGCGCGCGCACGGTGCGCCCGGGCCCGGTGAAGAATCCGTCCAGGGCAACCCGCCGCGAGGCCAACGCGCCGTCGCGAAACGCGACCAGTTCCACCGTCGCGTCGAGCACGAGCAGCGGGACGATCATGTCGCCCGCCGGCGAGGCGTTGCAGACGTTGCCCCCGATCGTCGCCGCGTTGCGGATCTGCGCGCTCGCGAAGTGGTCGACCGCCTCGACCAGCAACGGTAACTGCGCCTTGGCGAGCGGATCGCGCGCGAGCGCCGCGAGGGTGGTCGTCGCGCCGATGCGCACCGAATCGCCCTCGTCGCTCAGGCCGCGCATCTGCGCGATGCGACGAAGGCTGAGCAGCGCCGGGGCGAGCGTCACGCGCCCGGAGCGGCTTTGCGGCATCAGGTCGGTGCCGCCGGCGAGCAGGCTCACCGCGCCCGCGGCCATCATCCGCGCGGCCTCCTCGATCGAGCCCGGAGCGTCGTATTGCTGGGTTACTGCCGACATCTCGTGCTTCTCCTCACCGTTGCTCAGAACCGGATCGGTTCGCTGTAGCGGCCGAAAACACCGACCAGTTCGCGCGTGATCTCTCCCACGCTCGCGTACTCCTTGACCGCGTCGACGATCGCCGGCATCAGGTTCACGCCCTCGCGCGCGTCGGCCGCGATGCGCGCGAGACCGGCGCGCACCTTCGCTTCGTCGCGTTCGGCGCGCACCCGGTTCAGGCTGTCGACCTGCGCCTGCGCGCCGGCGGTGTCGTGGGGGTGGAACTCCATCTCGCGCACCGGCTCGTCTTCCATCCGGTAGCGGTTCACGCCCACCTTCGGAAACGCGCCGCTGTCGATCTCGACCTGGTGCCTATAGGCCTGCTCGGAAACCTTGGCCTGGACGATTCCTTCGGAGATCAGTTTGACGATCCCCCCGGCGGCGTCGACCTCGGCGATCTCGCGTTCGATCTCGTCGCGCATCTGGTTGGTGAGCGTCTCGACGTAGAACGACCCGCCCAGCGGATCGACCGTGTCGGTCAGCCCCATCTCCTCGATCAGCAACTGCATCGTTCGCAGCGACACGCGCTGCGCGTACTCGCTCGGGATCGTGTACGCCTCGTCGAAGCAGCACAGCGCCATGGTCTGCGCGCCCGAGAGCGCCGAGATCAGCGCGTAGTAGGCGCCGCGCACGATGTTCAGTTCGGGCTGCTCGAAGGTCAGCCCGCCGCCGCCGCCGCCGGCGATCATGCGCAGCCACATCGACCCCGGTTCCTTCGCGCCGTACTGCTCGCTCACGATCTTCGCCCACAGCCCGCGACCGGCGCGGAACTTGCAGACCTGCTCGAAGATGTTGCCGAACAGGTTGAAGTTGAACGACAGCCTGCCGGCGAACTCGTCGACCGGAACGCCGCGCGCGACCACATCGTCGGCATAGGCGCGCGCGATGCAAAACGCGTAGGCCATCTCCTGCGCGGGCGTCGCGCCTGACTCGCGGATGTGATAGCCGCACACCGAGACCGGGCTGTACTTCGGGGCGTGCTCGGCGCAGTACTCGATCGTGTCGCCCACCAGCCTGATCGAAGGTTCGACCGGGTAGACCCAGGTGCCGCGACCGACGAACTCCTTGAGGATGTCGTTTTGCGCCGTGCCGCGCAGTTTGCTGAGGTCGTAGCCGCGCTTCTCGGCCATTGCCAGGTACATCGCGATCAGGATCGCCGCGGCGCCGTTGATCGTGAGCGAAACGGTGATCGCCTCCAAGTCGATGCCGTCGAACGCGATCTCGAAGTCGCGCAGCGTGTCGATCGCCATGCCCACGCGACCGACCTCGCCGTCGGCGAGCGGGTCGTCCGAATCGAGCCCGCACTGCGTGGGCAGGTCGAACGCGACGTTCAGCCCGGTTTGACCGTTCTCGATCAGGTACTTGAAGCGCGCATTGGTGTCGGCGGCGTTGGAGAACCCGGTGTACTGGCGCATCGTCCAGGGGCGCTTGCGGTACATCAGCGGATGGATGCCGCGCGTGAACGGGAACTCGCCCGGCGCACCGAGCATCGCGAGTCCGCCGCTCGCCTCAACATCGGAAGCCGTGTACAGCGGCTTGATCTCGATGCCTGATTCGTTTTTCACGGCGCGTCCCGCGCCTTTCAATGCCTGGTCTTCTCGTTTCATTTCGCGTTCACCTCTATGAACCGACAGATGTCGTCGAGTCGGGTTCCGCTCTGGAACACCCCTCGAAACCCCAGCCCGCGAAGGGCCTCGTGATCGTGCGTGGGAAGGTTGCCTCCGATGATCCACAGCCGATCGCCGAACCCGGCCTGCTCGAGCAGCGGCTTGAGGCGCGTGCAGAACTGCAGGTGCGACCCGGCCATGCTCGAGAGCGCGATCACGTCGGCGTCGGCCTTGCGCGCCGCCTCGACCACCTGTTCCGGGGTCTGGCGCAACCCGGTGTAGGTCACCTCGAAGCCCGCCGCCATCATCGCGCGCGCCACCACCTTGGCGCCCTGGTCGTGACCGTCGAGCCCCGGCTTGGCCAGCACGACCCTGATTTTCCGATCTCCGCTCACCACGTTCTCCCTTCAGTATTGTTGCTCACGCGCACACCTCCTTCGCGATGATCAGCTTGAGGATCTCGCTCGTCCCGCCCCCGATCAGCGTGAAGCGCACGTCGCGCAGGTAACGCTGCACCGGGTACTCCATCGCGAAACCGTAGCGACGCGAAGACCCGCGCGGCCTGGTCGCAGATCGTAGCCGCCGCCTCGGTGGCGAACAGCTTTGCCATCGCCGCTTCCTTGTGGTGCGGGCGACCGGCGCCGTGCAGCCAGGCGGCATAGCGCACCATCTGCGTCGCGGCCTCGAGTTCGGTCGCCATCTCGGCGAGCTTGAACTGGATCGCCTGGAACCGGTTGATCGCCTTGCCGAACTGCTTTCTCTGGCCCGCGTACTCGATCGACGCCGCGAGCGCTCCACGCGCCGCACCGAGCGCCATCGCGCCCGTGATGATCCTGATTTCGGCGAGCGTCTTGCGAAGGTGCGCCTCGCCGTCGCCCTCCTCGCGCGAGAGTCGATGGCTGTCGGGAACGAAGCACTCGTCGAACGAGAGCTCCGAGGTGGGCAGCGCGCGCACGCCCATCTTGTGGATCGCGCGCCCGGGCACGACACCCGCGAACTCCTTCTCGACGAGGAAGATCGTGAGCTTTCGCTCCTCCCCGGCTCGGGCGAACACGGTGAAGAAGTCCGCCACCGGCGCCGCGGTCACCCAGGTCTTGCGACCCGAAATCCGGTAGCCGCCGTCGACCTTGCGCGCGAGCGTCGAGATGCTCCCCAGGTCGGAACCCGCGTCGGGCTCGGTCATGCAGATCGCGCCGATCCGTTCGCCGCGCATCGCCGGCTTGAACAGTCGCTCGACGATGTCCTCGTTGCCCAGCATCTGCAGGAACTTCGTTCCCATCAGCGACTGCATCGCAGCCGCACCGGCGAGCGACATCGACCCGCGGGCGATCTCCTCGAGCGCGATCGCGAACTCGGCGAGCTGCATGCCGCTGCCGCCGACCTCCTCCGGGTAGCGCATCCCGAACAGGCCGAGCTCGCCGAGCTCGCCGATCAGCGCCCGCGGATACTCGCCGGCCTCGTCGAGCGACTCGGCTTGCGGGGCGATGCGCTCGTCGCAGAAACGCGCGAATGCGTCGCGCACCGCGCGCTGCTGTTCGTTCAGTTCGAAGTCCATCGGTCTCTCACTCGTCGCCGCCCGAGGCCGCGGGCTGACCGGGCGAGAAACCGTAGCTCTCGCGCGCACGCGCCGCGGTGATCACACCGTCGCGCACCTCGCGCGCGAGCGCCGCGCGGTCGCGCAACTTCGGGTCGCCGTACCCGCCGCCGCCGCCGGCTTGCTGGTGATAGAGCGTGCCGCGCGGCACGCCGGTGATCAGGTCCTTGTTCCTGGGCACGACGACGCTGCCGTCGGGGTAGGTCAGGCGGATGAAGTTGAGCGTCCCCTCGCCGCCGCCGAACAACCCGAACGCCGGCTCGAAGTCGCCGTCGCCAAAGGTCACGAGTTGCGTGTCGTCCGATCCGATCTCGAACATCGTCTCCACGCCGAGGCCGCCGCGCCATTGCCCGGCGCCGGCCGAATCGGTGAGGTATTCGTGGCGGATCAGCCGGTGCGGAGTCTGCTGCTCGAACATCTCGTAGTCCTGGTCGAGAACCCCCCCGGACGCGTCGATCATGCCGATGTGGTCGTATCCGTCGGTGCCGCGCATCGCGCCCGAGCCGCCCTTGAGGCCCATGAACCCGATGTCGACGTAGGTGTCGCCGTTGGCCGGGTCGGTGCCGGTGGTGAGCGAGCACAGCAGGTTGTTCCAGCCCGCGGTGACCCGGTCGGGCATCGCCGGGGCGAGCGCGCGGATGATCGCGTCGGCGTTCGGCGGACACAGGTGATTGCCGAAGGTGGTCGCCTTCGGATAGGACGCGTTGAGGATCGTTCCCTCCGGAATCACGATCTCGATCGGCTGGACCATGCCCTCGTTGTGCGGGATGTCGGGGTTGACCATCTGCAGCAGCGTGAGGATCGTGGCCGAGGCCGACGAGGTGAAGGTGCCGTTGACGAAGCCGTTGGTCTGCGCGTCGGTGCGCGAGTAGTCGAAGCGGATCGACTCGTCGCGCACCTCGATGTCGACGCGGATCGTGAACCGGCTGCCTTCGTGGCGGCCGTCGTAGTAGACCTCGCCCTCGCCGCTGTAGCTCCCGTTCGGAATGCGCCCGATCTCGGCCTGCATCATCCGGCGCGTCGCGTCGAACAGCGCGAGCTTGTGCGCCTCGAAACTCTCGAGACCGTACTTGCCGAGCAGTTCGAGCACGCGCCGCTCGCCCACCGTGCACGCGCCGATCTCGGCCTTCATGTCGTGCTGGACGATGTCCAGGCGGATGTTGGCGAAGATAAGGTTCCAGACGTCCTTGCGCAGCTTTCCCTTCGAGTAGACCTTGACCGGCGGAATCCGCAGCGCCTCCTGCCAGACCTCGACCGCGTTCGGGTTGTAGCCGCCGCGCACGTTTCCGCCGATGTCGGCCTGGTGCCCCTTGACCGCCGTCCACGCGACCAGCTTGCCGTCGAGGAACACCGGCTTGAAGACCGCGACGTCGTTGTTCTGGTTTCCGAGCGAGAACACGTCGTTGTGGAAGATCACGTCGCCCGGATGCAGGTCGTCGCCGAAGTACTCGCACAGGTACTTGCACACCGGCGCGAGCGAGAACGCGAGAATCGGGAGGTTCTCGGTCTGCTCGAGCATGTTGCCCTGTCCGTCGTACAACCCGGTCACGTAGTCCTTCGCCTCGCACAGGATCGGCGAGCGCGTCGTCTTCTCCATCGAGATGCTCATCTCGTCGGTGATCGACTTGAAGGTCCGCGCATACACGGACAGCAGGATCTGGTCGATTTCGTGGGTCATGCCAATGCCTCCTCGCCCCGCAGGCACGCGGCCACGAGGTCGGTTCTGCCCTTGCGATAGATCGCGAACGACCCGAGCGCGTCGACGATGCAGTCGAATGACTCGGTGACGATGATCGTGGTGGTCTGCTGCTCGATGATCGCCGGTCCGGTCACCTGGTTGCCGTAGCGCAACGCGTGGCCGTCGTAAACGGGGACGTCGATGAACTGCCGCGTTCCCGGCATGTACGCGCTGCGCGTGCCTTTCATCGCCGCCGACGGATCGGCGCCGGCATACGCGTCCTTGCGGTACTTCGGCTTGGACACGCGACCGATCGACTGCACGCGCACGTTGATGACCTCGACCGGAGAGCCTTCCTCCTCGAGCGAGTAACCGTACAGGCGGTTGTGCTCGGCGTGAAAACCCGAGGCGATCACGCTTGCGTCGCGCGCCGCCAGATCCGCGCGCGGCACCGTGTACGACACCTCGTGGTACTGCTTGATATAGCGGCAATCGAAACTGATGCGTTGTTCGCGGCGATCGGCCGAGATGCGCTCGGCGTCGAGCTGGCGATCGCCCTCGGCGATCATCGCGTCGACCAGTTCGGTGAGCGCGGCCCAGTCGAGCGCGTCGAGCCGTGAGACAAAGGTGCGCACGAAGTCGTGCTTGAGGTCGGTCATCAGCATTCCGAACGCGCACAGCACCGACGACTCTCGCGGCACGAGCTGCATCGGCATCTCGAGCTCCTCGCTGATCAGGCAGGAGTGGATCGGTCCGGCGCCGCCACCGGTCACCAGCGCGAACTCGCGCGGATCGAAACCGCGCTTGATCGTGACCTCGCGGATTGCCTGCGCCATGTTGTTGCACGCCACCCTGTACATGCCGGCCGCCGCGTCTTCGACCGACAACCCCATCGGCGCGGCGATGTGACGCGAGACCGCCTCGCGCGCGGCCTCGGCGTCGAGTTGCATCATTCCGCCGGCGAAGAACCCGGGCGCGAGGTAGCCGAGCACGACGTTCGCGTCGGTGGTGGTGGGCAGCTCGCCGCCCTTTCCGTAGCAGGCAGGTCCCGGGTCGGCGCCGGCGCTCTGCGGTCCGACCCTGAGCAGCCCGCCTTCGTCGATCCACCCGATCGATCCGCCGCCGGCGCCGATCGTGTGGATGTCGAGCATCGGCAAGGCGATCTTGTGGCGCGCGATCTCGCCGTCGTTCACGAGCAGCGGCGCGCCCACCGCGACCGAGGCCTCGAAACTCGTGCCGCCCATGTCGGTCGTGATGCAGCGATCGCGCTCGTGTGCCGCCGCGTAGAACAGGCCCGCGCCTGGCCCGCCAGCCGGGCCCGAGAGCAGCGTGAGCGCGGCTTTCTGGCGCGCGAGCTCGGGGGCGATCACGCCCCCGTTGCTCTGCATGATCAGCAACAGCCCGCCGAAGCCGATCCCGTGCAATCGCCCGACGAGCTGGTCGAGGTAGTGGTTGAGCTTCGGACCGACGTAGGAGTTCAGCGCCGTCGTGCTCACCCGTTCGTAGAAGCGGATCGACGGCAGCAACTCGCTCGACACGCTCAGGTAGACGTCGGGCAGCAGCTCCTTGACCAGGCGCGCGGCCTCGGCCTCGTGCGCGTCGTTGGCGAACGAATTCATGAAGCAGATCGACACCGCCTGCACGCCTTCGGCCCGGAACAGCTCGATCGCCGAACGCACCGCCGCGGTGTCGAGCGGCTGAAGTTCGCGCCCGCCGCGGTCGAGCCGCCCGGGAACGCCGGCGCGGAGATAGCGCGGCACGAGCGGGGTGACGTTCGTGAAGCGGTTGTTGTACTGCTCCTCGCGGATGCCGCGGCGCATCTCGAGGGCGTCGCGCACGCCTTCGGTCGTGATCAGCGCCGACTTCGCACCGGTGTGCGTGAGCGTGGCGTTCGTGGTCACGGTGGTTCCGTGCACGATCGTATCGACCGTCGGCGCGAACTGCGCCAGCGTCTGCGCGGGTTCCTGTGCGCCGGCGATCAGTTCGAGTCCCTCGACCACGGCGATCGACGGATCGCGCGGCGTCGACAGGGTCTTGAAGATCGCCGGTTCCGCTCCGTCGCGTGTCACGACGAAGTCGGTGAATGTTCCCCCGACGTCGATTCCGATTTTCAATGCCATTTGCCGTTCTCCATTGCACTGTCGCGTTGCGCGCCAGCTGCTTCGCCCGCTGGCGGGCGCGGCGTCGATTCCGAAGTGGTCTCGACCACGATCCGTCGTACGTCTTCTTTCCTGACCTTGCCCAGCGCCGTGCGCGGCAACGCATCGACGAAGACCACGCGCCGCGGATGTTTGTAGCGCGCGACCCGATCGCGCAGCGATTCGCGCACCCCCGCTTCGTCGAGCGTGCTGCCGGCGCGCCTGACCACCACCGCGACCACGATTTCGCCCCAACGCTCGTCCGGCTGGCCGACCACCGCCGCCTCGCACACCTCGGGATGCTCGACCAGCAGATTCTCGATCTCGGCCGGATAGACGTTCTCGCCGCCGCTGATCACGACGTCCTTGAGCCTTCCGGTCACGTGAAGGAACCCCTCGGCATCGAAGTAACCGGCGTCGCCCGTGTGGTACCAGCCGTCGCGCAGCGCCTGCGCGCTGGACTCGGGCATTCCCCAGTAGCCGCTCATCACGTTCGGCCCGCGAACCAGGATCTCGCCGACCTCGCCGCAGCCGCATTGGGCGCCGCTTTCGGTGGCGACGCGCACCTCGCAGTGCACCGCCGCCTTGCCGGCAGAGCCCGGCAGGCGCATCGCGTCGTGCGCGGGCAGGAAGGTGGCAATCGGACAGGTCTCGGTCGCGCCGTAGATCTGCACCAGCGCCACTCCCTTGGCGTGGACCGCGTCGCTCACGCGCGTCGGGATCAGGGTCGAACCGGTGGCGATCATCCGCAATCGGCTCCAATCGGCGCTCGCCCAGCGCTCGCTGGCCATCATCATGTCGAGTTGCGCGGGCACCAGGCAGGTCAACGTGACGCCCTCGTCGCGGATCGCGTCGAAGGCCGCGTCCGGATCGAACTTCGCGTGCAGCACGACGCAGGCGCCGGCGTGCAGCGCGGGCAGCGTCTGGTTGTTCAGCCCGCCGACGTGAAACAGCGGAAGCGAGGTGAGCACGACGTCCGAAGCACGCAGCGCGTGCATGTGCGTGCTGTTGATCGCGTTGTACAGCAGCGCTTCGTGGCTGAGCACGACGCCCTTCGGTCGCCCGGTCGATCCCGACGTGTAGCTGAGCAGCAGCGCATCGCGATCTCCGGCGTCGTTCGCGGGCAGCGCATCGTCGGCGTAGGAACCGAGCCATTCGCAGTGCGGATCGCACACCAGCGTGACCGCGGCGCTGCACTCGATCGCCGAGGCTTCGCGTTCGAAAGCCGGGTCGAGCACCAGAACCGTCGGGGTGCAGTCCTGCAGCGTCATCGTGTGCTCGGGTGCGGCGAGCCGCCAGTTCATCGGAACGAACACCGCACCGAGTCGGGCGCAGGCAAACAGCAGCGCCAGCAGAGCCGGGGAGTTGAGCCCGAGGTAGGCGACGCGGTCGCCGCGTCCTACGCCCGCAGCGCTCAGCGCCGCGGCAGCGCCGCGCGCGCGGCACGCGAGATCCGGATACGAGATCGCGTCGTGTTCGAAACGCAATGCAGTGGCCTGCGGCGTGAGCCGCGCCCATCCTTCGATCCAGTCCGCTACGTTCATGGCCAAATCCGTCGCACGAGTGTGTCGCGTTGGCCGCCCCCTGTTGCGTTCGCCCGCGGTCTGCGCCGCGTGGCGAGTCAAGCGTCCGCCACCTCCAGAACGACCGCCATCGAGCTGTCGCCCGCGGCGCATCCGGTGAACAGCCCGCAGCCTCCGCCGCGCAGGGCCAGCTCCTCGATCAGTTCGATGATCGCGCGCGTGCCCATCGGCGCCTGAGGATGCCCCCACACCAGCGAGCAACCGAAGTTGTTCATCGTCTCGAGTTTCGCCCCGGTCTCGCGCGCGAAATAGATGTCGTTGAGCGCGAACGGGTTGTGCGTCTTGATCGCGTCGAGCTGCGCGATCGACCGGCCCGCCTGTTCGAGCGCGCGGCGCGCGGCCGGCACCGTCGCGGTGGGCATCTGCGCGAGCGCGGCGCGCGCCTGACCGAAGCCGAGGATGCGCACGACGATCTTCGGGTCGGTGGAGAGTTCGCGCGCCCGCGCGGCAGACGCGACGATGATCGCCGCGTTTCCGTCGGCCGGGTGGGTCTGCCCACCGAAGGTGACCGATCCGCCCTCCATCACCGGGCGCAGCTTGGCCAGTCCCTCGGGAGTCGACGTCGACACGCCCTCGTCGCCGTCGAGCTTGGCGACCGTGCGCCTGAACGCTGCGTCCGGGACCTCGAAGGGCAAGGTCATGAAACGCCTCAGAAAGGCGCTGTCGTCGGCCAGCGCGTCGCGATACTGCGCTTCGCGTCGCAGCACGACCTCGTGCTGTTCGGCACTCGAGATCCGGTGCGCACTCGCCACGTTCTCGGCGGTCTGCAGCATCGAGTGCGGTCCGAGCGGATCGCAACCGAAGTTGTCCATCACCCAGTTCTCCGCGGCGCCGGTGCCGCCCGGGCCTTTCGGATTCGGGTAGTACAGGTGCGGTCCGTTCGAGGTTCGGTCGCAGGTGACCGCCAGCGCGGCCGACGAAAGCCCCGATTCGACCTCCTGTGCCGCGGCCAGGAGCACGCGCGCACCGGTGGCGCAGGCCTGCATCAGGGTCGGTCCGGCGAGGTGCCCGAGGCCGGCCATTCCTGCCAGCCAGGGAAGGCCGTAGAAGGCGTGCTTTTGCGGCACCGACAGGCCGAGAACACCGTGGTCGAGCGCCTCGGGAGCGATCTTGCGCCGCGCCAGTTCGGCGCCGGCAACGCGCGCCGCGAACTCGACGCTGTTCAGGTGCGAGAACGCGCCCTGCCAGCGCGCGAACGGGGTGCTCCAATATGCACCGTAGGGGATCTGTGCCGAATAGCCCATCGTGTTCCTCTCAATCGAGCGCGACGACCGCGCGTCCGGTCTGCAGGCGCTCGCCTTTCTGATTGACCGCCGCGAGTTCGACCTCGACGCGGCGCTCGCCCGCCTCCTCGCGCTTGTCGCTGATCACGCCGGTGCAGTTCACCGTGTCGCCCAGCATCGCAATCGCGGCGAAACGAACCGACAGCGAGCGGATCGCGCGCTGCCCGGCCCAGTCGGTCAACGCCTGACCCAGAAAGCCCATCGTCAGCATCCCGTGCGCGATCACCCCGGGCAGGCCGGCCGCGCGCGCCTGCGCGGCGTCGACGTGGATCGGGTTGTCATCGGCGCCCGCCTGCGCGTAGGACGAGAGCTGGTCCTGGGTGAAAGCGGCCTTGTCGAGCGCCGGAATCGGGTCGCCTACCTGTAATTGATCGAAGCGCGGCATCACGCTTTCTCCTGCACGTTGCGTACAACGACCGTCGTGCGCAGCGTGACGACCGTTTCGTCGCGCTGGTTGCGAAGGTCGAATTCGGAAACCAGGAAGGTGAGCGCACCGCCCTTCTTGTCGTACTGCTCGGCGACTCGCTGGCGGCCGGTGATCACGTCGCCCGCGAGGATCGGCGCCGCGTATTCGAATCCCTGTTCGGCATGCATCGCGCGGGTCTTCGGAACACCGAGCTCGTCGAGCACCATGAACGACTGGTTCGCCTTCATCACGACGGCGAACCCGAAGGTGGGCGGGGCCGGTATCCCGGCGTAGCCCTGCGCATGCGCCGCCGCCTCGTCGCGATAGATCGGGCTCGGGTCTCCGATCGCGTCGGCGAACGCTGCGATCCATTGCCGGTCGACCGCGACGGTGAATGGGGGGTAGTTCTTCCCGACGATATTCTCCATCTGCTTCTCCGTCCTGATCAGGCGTTGATCGCCTGTTTCTTTGCCACGAAGCCCGCGCTTTCGCGGAAATAGTGCTTGGCCTCGCCGAGGATCGCGCCGATCGCATCGGCAGCCGCGTCGGCCTGCCCGGCCTCGAGAGCCTCGAGCAGTTGCTGCATGCCGCTCAGCACGACCGCGCGCACCGACTCGCCGCCCAGCGTCGCGGTCCTGAGATAGCGCACATGCGCGTCGTACAACTCGATCGCGCGCACCAGTCGTCTGTTGGGAACCATCTCGAGCCAGGCTTCGCGAAACCGCGTGTTCGCTGCCACGAAGCCCGCCCCGTCGCCCGCGTTCTGCGCCTGCCCGGCATCGGCCAGAGCGTCGCGCAGTGCGCGCAGACCCGAGTGCGCCCCCGATGCCGAATGCGCTCCCGACTCGACGACCTGTCGGATCGCAGCGGGTTCGAGCAGGAAGCGCACCTCGTAGATTTCGTCGGCGTCGCGCTCGCCGAAGGTGGGTACCGAGTACCCCCTGCCCTCGGAGTCGACCAGGCCTTCGCTCGCGAGGCGCGCGAGCGCTTCGCGCACCGGCGTGCGCGACACCTCGAGTCGGGTCGCCAGATCGATTTCGGTGAGCCGATCGCCGGCGCGCAGCAGGCCTTCGCGCAGATGCTTGCGCAAGGTCTCGTAGACCTGGTCTCCCAGACCCTGAGGTCTCGCGATCGGCTTGAGCGAAGTGGCCATCGGGTCCCTGACGAAGAAGCGTCCTGATCTGGGGTTTCTCACCCTTCTGGGTGATTGGATACGGTGCATTGTATCCCGTACACATCGTCAGTCAATAGCCGATTTGCCCTCTTTCCCAGACGTCGATCAAGCCATCGCGAACTGCCCGGACACGGCGGACACACCGGGCGCAGCGGGCACAGCGGGCACGGCAGACACGCCCGGCACGAGGCGCCGGCTCAGTCGGGCGGCCGGACCCGCGCGCGCGACGCCTTGAGCTTGCCGCGCGCAGTCTTCTGCTCGACACGACGAAGCTGCGAACCTCGCGTCGGCTTGGTCGGCCTGCGCAACAGCGGCGGTCTCGCGACCCGGTCGACCAGGTCCTGGAGGCGTCGCAGCGCGTCATCGCGGTTGCCTTCCTGGTTGCGAAAGCGCTGCGCCTTGAGCACCAGCACGCCTTCTCGCGAGATCCGCTGATCGCGAAGCGCGAGCATCCTGCGCTTGACGTCGTCGGGCAGCGAAGACGCGGCGATGTCGAAGCGCAGGTGGATCGCGCTCGCGACCTTGTTCACGTTCTGCCCGCCGGCTCCCTGCGCGCGCACCGCGGTGATCTCCACCTCGTTCGGCGAGACTGCGACGGAGTGCGGGCGGTTGATCATGGTTGCGACAACGTGGAGGGACGTCCGGTTCGATTCGACCGGAACAGGGTATAAAGAATACGCTGGCCACGCGAAACGGCATCGGTGGGCAAGGGGAAATAGGGGTGACGACAACGACGGACACAGTGGACACGAGACTCCCGGCGCGCCGTGCGAACACCCGGATCAATGGACACCCGGTCGATGTGCGCTGGTCGGCGGCGGCCGAGCGCGCGCTGAACGAGCGCAGCGAGCCGCTTCTGCTGGAACTGGAGCTCTACTTCTCGTGCCTGGTGAAGAAGGCCGTCCACGTGCGCGGCGACGCCGGGGCGCATCGTCTGGCGTGGGTCGACGATCGCCTCGCGCTGTACTTTCGCGTCGTGACATCGACCGCCTGTTCGCTCGAGAGCGCACGGCGCCTTGGCCGGCAACCGGAAACCGAGATCGACAACGCGGTCGTGCGCAGGTTCTCGCCGCGCTCGGTCTCGATCGACTACCGCGACGGTCGCTGGGTCGGCGAGTATTCGCTGTAGCCGGTTGACAGCGGGGTCACCGGCCCCTTTTAATCACGCTGCGCGTGCGCGCCGGAGCCGCCGCATCGCGCGGCACGAAGCCCCCACCGGAGTCAGACGATGCAAGAAAAGTTCAGCGCCCCGATCGAAACGGTCTACGCGGCGCTCACCGACCCGAAGTTTCTCGAGGAGCGCTGCCTCGAGCTGGGCGAGATCTCGGCCAGTTGCAAGGTGAAGAAGTCCGCGGGCGGGCATACGGTCACGATGAAACGCCAGGTGAAGCGCGAGTTGCCTTCCTTTCTGTCGAAGCTGTTCAACCCGGTGCAGACCATCGTCATCGAGGAGAAATGGAGCGACGACGACGATGGCGGCATGCAGGCCAGCTATCACCTCGAGGTGATCGGGCAACCGGTCGAGGTCAGCGCGACGATCTCGCTGCGCCCCTCGGGCAAGGGCTGCGTCTACGAGATCAACCATCGCGCCAAGGCGCGGATTCTGCTGATCGGCGGGCAGGTCGAGCGCTTCGTTCTCGGCCAGACCGAAGCCGGTTGCAAGGACGAACTGGTCTACACGGCGAAGGCCATGAAGGCGGACGCGAAGAAAGCCCCCGCGGCGAAGGCGCCCGCAGCCAAGGCACCTGCGGCGAAAAAGGCGGGCGCGAAGAAATAACCGGACAGTGGGCCGCGAGCGCGGCGTCGCTCAGGCGCCGTGGCGAATGCACACCTTGCCGAAGTGCGCGCCGCTCTTCAGATAACTCAGGCCCTCCTTGAGCGCGTCGAACTCGAATACACGATCGACCACCGGTTCGATCGTGTGCTGCTCGATTGCGCGCACCATCGCCTCGAAGCCGTCGCGGTGGCCCACCGTGACGCCCTGCATTCGGACCTGCCGCGTGATGACCAGGCCGAGCGCGGTGGACATCGACGACCCCGAGAGCACGCCGATCATCGACAGCACCCCGCCCGGACGAACGCAGCGCAGCGACTGCGGCAGTGTCTTCTCGCCGCCCAGCTCCAGGATGTGATCGAAACCGCGCCCGCCGGTGATCTCGCGTGCCGGCTTCGACCATTCCGGGTGCGCGCGGTAGTTGATCGTCGCGTCGGCGCCCATCTTGCGCAGCCGCTCGATCTTCTCGTCGCTCGACGAGATGACCGTCACGTGCGCGCCCATCGACTTCGCGAAGCTCAGCGCGAACAACGCCACTCCGCCCGACCCCTGCACCAGGACGCGTTCGCCCGGACGCGTCGTGCTGCATACCGCGAGTGCGGTCCAGGCGGTGAGCGCGGCGCAAGGTAGCGTCGCCGCCTGTTCGTCGTCGAGGTGCGCGGGCACTTTCGCCAGTCCCTGCTCGGGCACGCACATCAGTTCGGCCATCGCACCGTCGATCGGACCGCCGAGCGAACCGGTCAACCGGGCCAGATCGGGTTCTCCGCCGATCCAGTTCTGGAAGAACATCGGGCAGGCGCGATCGCCGACCGCCACCCGGGTCACTCCGGTACCAACCTCGATCACCTCGCCCACGCCGTCCGACAGCGGGACCAGCGGCAGCGTTCCGGTAAAGCCGCCATAACCGCGGTCGAGCACGAACAGGTCGCGGTAGTTCAGCGACGCCGCCTTCATCCGCAGCAGCACCTGCCCGGGCCCGGGTTTCGGTTCGGGCCGCGTCGCGAGCCGCAGGTGATCGAATCCCCAGTCGTCCTGGATCTGAAATACGCGCATTCGAGGTCCTTCGTGTTCGTTGTCGTGAAATCCGCCACGACCCGTGGATCGTGTCGCCCCGAGGATAGCAACGTCGGGCGCGTGCATGGCGAGCAACACTGTCAAGCACCCTGCGTGCCGTGCGTCGGGCGCGATCGTCTGCCGGTCGCCCCGACCCCTGTGCGCAGGCGCGGGCGGCCGACGATCAGACTCGAAAAGGAGCGCGCCGCCATGAATGCGATTGCCGAACCGATCGAACTGCTCGAAGCCGAGTGCAACGCCCAGGGCTGGTACGACACCCAGTCCGAGGACGACTACGCGCCCGTGATCGACGAAGCGTGCAGCGAACGCGTGCTCGGCTGGATGGTTCAGCGAATCTGCGCCAGCGACTTCGGCACGATGGCACCGCGCGCTAGCGCGTAGTCACGACCACGAGCCGGTCCGTCCCGGACTCGGCTCCCCAGGCCTCGCCGGCACGCCCGAGCATCTGTCGCACGGCCGCGCCCGATCGGTCGCTGGGAAAGCGCTCGAAGGCCTCGGTGAGCGGGTCGAAGCGAAGGATCGCGTTGGCGTTGAAGTCGGTGATCCAGACCTTGTCGCGATCGTCGACGTACACCGAATAGGTTCTGGGCGAATCGCCCGGCGGCATCCATTTGCGCCACGCGCCGCTCGCCGGATCGAAGCTGCTCAGATTGCCGGAGTTCCACTCGCTCACCCAGATCCGCCCCTTCGAATCGGACCAGACCCTGCGCGCGCCCTGGCGCGGGGTCGGCGGCTCGATCACGGTAGCCTCGCCGCTCGTGGTGTCGATCCGCGCGATGTGGTTGCCCGCGAGCGAGGCGTAGTAGATCTCGCCCGCCGGTGTCGCCGCGATCCCGTACGGCCCACGCCCGCGCGGCGCGCGCCACACGCGCACCTGCGCCGTGGCCGGGTTCACGCTGCCGTAGTAACCCGACTGCCCGGTGAACCACAGCAGGCCGCGTCGATCGAAGGCGGCCGTATTCAGGTTCGCGTTGGGCGTGCCCTCGGGTAGCGCGAAGCGGCGGATCGCACGCGAGCGCGGGTCGACGCGAAGCACCGCGTTCAATCCGCTGTCGGTGACCCAGGCCGCGCCGTCCGGACCGACGATCACCCCGTGCGGCGAAGAGCCGTTGCCGAGCGCGACGTGTTCGGTGCGCCCGGTGGCCGGATCGAGACGGCCGAGTTCGCCGCTGCCTTGCGCCGTGTACCAGACGCCCCCGTCGGGTGCCGGCGCGACGTCGTGCGGGCGCGAGCCAGGCGGCACCGGAAAGTAGCGCACCTGTTGCGCGAGCGCGGCCGCACTCGCCAAAGACAGGGCGACCAGGAACGCGAACACCTTTGCTTCGATCGGTTTCATCGCCGGCCTCGCTTCGGGCAACCGTGCATATCGTGCGCCGGCGCCGGGCGAGCGACAAGCGCCACCACGTTGACGCTCGCTCGGCGCGATGGTCAACTCCGGGACCGATGGCCACCACGTCTCGCGCACCGCTCTTCTACGGCTGGATCGTCGTCGCCGCCGCGTTCGTCTGCCTGTTGCTGATCTTCGGCACCGCGTACTCGTTCGCCGCTTACTTTGCGTCGTTCGCCGCCGAGTTCGAAGCCGACCGCGCCGACGTCGCGCTGGTGTTCGGGCTCTCCGGATTGCTCTACTTCGTGCTCGGCGCGCCGGCCGGCGCGCTCTCCGATCGACTCGGGCCGCGCGCGACCTGCACGGCCGGGATGGCGGTGCTCGCGAGCGGGCTGTTCGCGGCGAGTTTCGCGACCAGTCTCGCTGTCGTCTACCTCGCGTTCGGCGTCGGCGTCGGACTCGGCGTGGCGCTGGTGTACACCCCGGCGATGGGTTCGGTGATGCCCTGGTTCGTGCGCCGCCGCGGTCTCGCCGCCGGCATCGCGAGCGCCGGAATCGGCGCCGGAACGCTGATCGTTCCGCTCGCCGCGGCGTGGCTGATCGCCGAACTGCAGTGGCGCTCCGGGCTGCGCGTGATGGCATTGGTGATCGGCGTGACCGGTGTGAGCGCCGCGTGGCTGATGGAGAAGAACCCGGCTCGGCGCGGCGTCGGTCCGGACGGCGGCCCGCCGAGCGACGGGTCGCGCACCGCCGCTCACTCGGCGCTCGCCGGAATGACGTTGCGCGAAGCGCTTCACACGCCACAGTTCTGGTGGCTCTACCTGGCGACCTTCGCCACCGCGCCGACGATGTTCACGCCCTTCGCGCATCTCTCGGCGCACGCGCGCGACATCGGCGTGGACGCGGCACGCGCAGTGGCGCTGGTCGGACTGATCGGTGTGGGCAGCCTGATCGGGCGCTTCGCGATCGGAGCGCTGGCCGACAGGGTCGGACTGGTGCGCACGCTCGTCCTGATGCAGGTGCTGATGATCGCGAGCTACCTGCTGTGGTGGGGCGCCCCGGGCTACACGCTGCTCGCCGTGTTCGCGGTCGGCTTCGGCCTGTTCCAGGGCGGCATCGTCTCGCTGCTGCCCCCGATCTGCATGGACCTGTTCGGCGGGCGCGCGGTGTCCGCCGTGATGGGCGTTCTCTACTCGGCCGCCGCGGTCGGAAACCTCGCGGGGCCGGTCGCCGCCGGCGCGGCCTTCGACCGCTACGGGTCCTACACGCCGGTGTTCGTCGCCTGCGCCGCGGCGTCGCTGATCGGCGTCTGGGGCGGGTGGCGCCTGCTGCGCGAATCGCCGAGAGCGACGTGCTAACCTCGATCGGGACCGGCGATCGCCGCCGACGGACCGATCGAGGGAACCCACCGATGGACGCGCGTTCCGATTTCTACCAGCGAATCGGCAAGCAGGGAATGACGCCGTTGTGGGAGGTGCTGCACGCGCTGGTCCCGGGCGAGCCGAGTGCGCCGTGCGACCCGGCGATCTGGCGCTGGCCGCAGGTCCGGCCGTTCCTGATGGAGTCCGGTACGCTGATCAGCGCCGAGGAGGCGGTGCGCCGCGTGCTGATCCTCGAGAATCCCGCGATGCGCGGCCAGTCGCTGATCACCCCGAGCCTGTACGCGGGGTTGCAGTTGATCCTCCCGCACGAGATCGCGCCGTGTCACCGCCACACCCAGTCGGCGTTGCGCTTCATCGTCGACGGACGCGGCGCCTATACCTCGGTGCAGGGCGAACGCGCGACGATGTATCCGGGCGACTTCATCATCACGCCGTCGTGGACCTGGCACGACCACGGCAACGACGGTGTCGGCGAGCAGGCCGAACCGGTGGTCTGGCTCGACGGGCTCGACATCCCGATCATCCGGATGTTCGGCGCGACCTTCGCCGAGAACCTCGGCGAGCGCGCGCAGCCGGTGCTGCGCGAAGAGGGTGACAGCGCCGCGCGCTACGCGAACAACCTGCTCCCGGTTCGCCACACGCACCGTGGCCGGACCTCGCCGATCTTCAGCTACCCCTTCGAGCGCTCGCGCGATTCGCTCGCGCGGCTCGCCCGCCACGACGAGATCGACCCGTGGGTCGGCGTGAAGATGCGCTACGTGAACCCGATCGACGGCGGCTGGGCGATGCCGACGATCGGGACCTGCCTGCAACTGCTCCCGTGCGGCTTTCGCGGCAAAGGGCATCGCGCGACCGACGGCAGCGTCTACTCGGTGGTCGAGGGAAACGGCTGCGCGCGCATCACGCGCGGCGAACGCGAATTCTCGTTCGAGTTCTCGCCGAAGGACCATTTCGTCGTGCCGCCGTGGTTCACGCTCGAACTCGAAGCGACCGACGAGTGCGTGCTGTTCTCGTTCTCGGATCGCCCGGTGCAGCAGGCGCTCGGCCTGCTGCGCGAGGAGTTCATCGGCGACGCGCGCGACGCAGCAACGGCGTGAGCAGCAGCGGCGCGAAGTACATCGGGATCTGTGCGATCCCGACGTACAGCGAGAAGACTTCGCCGGCGGTGCCCGCAGTGATCGCGAGCATCAGGCCCATGTTGCGGTTTCCGAAGATCAGCGCGGCCTCGTAGGCCTGTTCGACGCCGCGCGATCGCAGCAACGCGTAGCCAGCCAGGTGGAACACCACCGCGGCGCCGCAGGCGAGCGCGAGCAGCAACGCGATCCAGCCCGGATCGTCCAGCATCCGCGCCGCGACGCCGTCCATCACCGCGATCGCGAACACGACCAGCACGACGACGTTGACGCCGGCGAGCAACTCGTCGTTGCGCGCCAGCCACCGCGCGCCGAGCACCCTGCGAAGCGTCCACGCGATCGCGAACGGCGCCGCGACGAAGCCGCTCGCGCGCAGGAAGAACGCCACCAGATCGACCTGCAACCCCGCCTCGGGCAACAGCACGCGCGACCAGCGCGGAGAGCGTGACCGGCAGCGCGAGCGTCGTCAGCACCGTGCCGACCACCGACAGTGCGCCGGTGAGCCCGACGAACATCGCGAACACCGCGGCCGAACCGATCGGCGGCGCCGCTGCCTGCAGCACGAGCACGCGCTGCAGTTCGGCGCCGGCGCCGACGAGCGAGGTCGCGCCCCAGACCAGCAGCGGCGACCCGACGAGCAACCACGACCCCAGCCACAGTGACGACGCCGGCGCGCGCGCCACCCGCGCGAGCGCGCCCCAGTCGAGCCTGAGCAAGGCGCCGGTGAGGGTGCCGACCACAGCCGCCTCGACCAGCGGGCGCATCAGCGCGGCGAGCCCCGGGAAGACGATCCCGACGAACACGCCAAGCGGCAGCGCCCAGCGGGCGTGCCGCCCGACCCAGGCAAGCGGCGCGAGTGGCGACATCGGTGCGCTCGCCGTCGCCCGCGCGCGCTAGGCCGGTTCGGGCCAGGGGCGCTGCGTCGGTCGCAGACCCTCGATCAGTCGCGAGATCCGCAACACGCCCAGGTCGTCGAAGCGTTGCCCGATCACCTGCACGCCCAGCGGCAGCCCGTCGCCGGTGTACGACCAGTTCAGCGACGCGGCCGGTTGCTCGCTCATGTTGTAGGCGACGGTGAACGCGATGTGCGGCAGCGCGTCGTGCGGGTCGTCGCCGGGGCAAGGCAGTTCGGCCTCGTAAGGCGGAATCGGCGACGTCGGCGACAGAACGCAGTCGTAGGGAGCGACCGCACGCACCGCCGCCTCGCGCATCAGCATGACCTGCGCGTACCCGCTCATCACGTCCGAACCGCTGAACGCGCTGGCGCGCCAGGTGCACCACTCGACGATGAACGGGTGGATCTTCGCGAGCACCTCCTCGGACATCGAACGCACCTCGTTGTACGAGCGCGCCTCGAAGAAGACCTGCATCCCGTCGAGCATCTCCGCGGTCATGAAGCTCGGGATCTCCTCGACGATCGCCCCGGCGTCGGCCAACGCGGCGGCGGCGGCCTGCGCGGCGGCGCGCACCTCCGGGTGCACCGCCATCCCGACCCGCATGTCGGGCAGAAAGCCGACGCGCAGGCCCTTTGCGTCGCGCCCTTCGAGCGCGGCGGCGTAGTCGATCGCCTGGTAGGGCAGGCACATGAAATCGCGCTCATCCGGGCGCGAAGTCTCGGCCAGCAGCAGTGCCGCATCGCGCACGGTCCTGGTCATCGGCCCGGCGGCACGGCCCATGTAGGGCGGATCGACCGGTATGCGCCCGAGGCTGGGTTTGAGTGCGAAGAACCCGCCGTGCGTCGCCGGCAGGCGCACCGATCCGCCAATGTCGGTGCCCAGGTGCAGCGGCCCGTAGCCGGCGACCACTGCAGCGGCCGCGCCGGAAGACGAACCCGAGGTGTTGCGATCGAGCCGCCACGGGTTGCGGGTGATGCCGTGGATCGACGAGATGCCGGCCGAGAGCATCCCGTAGTCGGGCATCGTCGTCTTGCCGAGGATCACGCATCCGGCCTCGCGAACCCGCGCCGAGGGCGGCGCGTCGGCCTTCTTCGGGCTGAGGTCGCTCGCGGCCGAGCCCACCGGCGCCGGATCCCCACGGGTGTAGATGTTCTCCTTGATCGTGATCGGCACGCCTTCGAGTGGCGATCGTTGCCGTCCGTCGCGCCAGCGCCGCTCGGACTCGCGTGCCGCGGCGAGCGCGCTGTCCCGATGCACCAGGTACATCGCGTTGATCGCCGGCTCCCAGGCGTCGATGCGCGCAAGCGCGGCCTGCGTCGCCTGCACCGGAGAGAGGTCGCCGCGCGCGTATGCGGCCGACAGTTCGGCCGCGCTCAGGTCGTGAATCGCTGTCATCCGGAGGTCCTCGTTCGTGATCTCTTGCTGGCGCGCGCCGTGGCCGAGGCGCGAGCTTCGGTCTGTTGCAGTTCGCAGATGGCCGGGATCGACGCGACCGAAGCGAAGCCACGCGCCGCGCGCACCGCGCGGCGCACCGCGCGCGCCACGACGTCGGCCGCGGCGATGCCGATCAGGGTCGGGTCGCCCTGCCGCCCGGCGCGGCCCGTCGCCAGCGCGAACAGCGTGTCGCCGTCGAACATCGTGTGCACCGGATCGATTGCCCGCGCCAGACCGTCGTGCCCCATCCACGCGACGCGCTGCGCCTGCGCCTTGGTGAGCCGCGCGTCGGTGGCGATCACGCCGATCGTCGTCGCGGTTCCCGGATCGATCATCGTCGGAACCTCGCCGGCGAGTATCGCTCGCGAGGTTCCGACCAGTCCTCGCCCGTCGGCGCCGCGCGCTCCCGCGATCGGCTCGCCGGAAGGCCAATCGACGACGTCGCCCATCGCGTTGACCGCGACGATCGCGCCCACCGTGAATCCCCCCACATGCACCGACGCGCTGGCGATGCCGCCCTTCATCGAACGCTCGAAGCCAAACAGCTTGCCCACCGTCGCACCGGCGCCGGCACCGACCGAGCCTTCGGCCGGAGGGCGATCGCTCGCCCGTTCGCAGGCCGAGTAGCCCGAACTCGCGTCGGGGCGGATCCGGTGATCGCCGTAGGCCAGGTCGAACAGTATCGCCGCCGGGACGATAGGAACGATTGCCGGCCCGGCGCGAAACCCGAGGCCGCGCTCCTCGAGCCAGCGCGCCACGCCACCGGCCGCGTCGAGCCCGAACGCGCTGCCGCCAGAGAGGAGCACCGCGTGCACCTGCTCGACCAGGTTCGCCGGCGCGAGCAGCTCGGTTTCGCGCGTGCCGGGTGCCGCGCCGCGTACGTCGACCGCCGCGACGGCGCCGTCCGCGGCGAGCACGACCGTACATCCGGTCGGGCCGTCGGCGTTGGTGAAGTGCCCCACCCTCACTCCCGCGACGTCGGTGATCGCGTCGCGTTTCGAGTTTTCGGAGGCGGAGTTCACCATGACGCGCGTAGGTTAACGCAGCCGGGCATGGTTATGATTCGCGATGCAACAGGGAGCGTTTCGAATGTCGCTGTTCGATCTGGGCGAAGAAGTCGCGGTCGTCACCAGCCAGACGATCGTGGTCGATGGCGGGCGCCTCGCCGGGTCCTCGCGCGCCGACTGAAAGTCACCCACTACACCGGAGGAACGAGCAATGGACCAGAGCGGAAAATCGGACACCTGGAAACGCGGACTCGCCGCACGAAAAAAAGTTCTGGGCGAGGACTACGTCGACAAGGCATTCGCCAACGCCGACGCGTTCTCGAAGGACCTGCAGGAATACCTGACCGAGCACGCCTGGGGCGCTAGCTGGGGGCGACCGGGCGGGCTGGACTTCAAGACGCGCAGCATGATCAACCTGGCGATGATCAGCGCGCTGAACCGCCCGCACGAACTCGAGATCCATCTGCGCGGCGCCCTGCGCAACGGAGTGAGCCGCGACGAGATCAAGGAGATCCTGCTGCAGGTGGCCGTGTACTGCGGCGCGCCGGCAGCAGTCGACAGCTTTCGCACGGCGAAGAAGGTGTTCGCGGACGCGGACGCCAAGTCCTGAAGTGTCCCGGCACCCTCGAGCGGATGCCGCGGGCAGCACAACGTCGCGAGAACAATCGATGAAGAAGGCACCCCTGCCACCCGACGAAGACGAGCGGATCGAGGAACTGCTCGGGTACGAAGTGCTCGACACCGAGGCGGAATCCGCCTACGACGACCTGGTGCAATTGGCTTCGCACATCTGCGGGACGCCGATCGCGCTGGTTTCGCTCGTCGACGCGCACCGACAGTACTTCAAGTCGCGCGTCGGCCTCGAAGCGCCCGAAACGCCGCGCGACGTGGCGTTTTGCGCGCACGCGATCCTCGAGCCCGAATTGATGATCGTTCCGGACGCGCTCGAGGACGACCGATTCGCCGACAATCCGCTGGTGACTTCGGATCCGAACATCCGCTTCTATGCGGGAACTCCGCTCGTCACGCCGACTGGCAACGCGATGGGAACGCTGTGTGTGATCGACCGGGTGCCGCGCACGCTCGACGCGTCGCAGCGCGAAGCGTTGAAGGTGCTGGGCCGACAGGTCGTCACGCTGCTGCAGCTGCGCCGCGCCAAGCGCGAGGCCGAGCGCGAGAACAAGGCCAAGTCCGAGTTGCTCGAGAGCCTGCACGCCGAACGGGAACGCTCCGAGCGGCTGCTGCTGAGTCTTTTCCCGAAGCCGATCGCCGAGCGCCTGAAGAACGAGCCGCCGGGGCTGATCGCCGACGAGTATCCCGGCGTCACGATCCTGTTCGCGCACGTGAGCGATTTCTGGCACATCGCCGGGTCGCGCCCGCCCAGGGAATTCATCGAGCTGCTCAACAAGGTCTTCTCGCTGTTCGATCGGCTCGCCGACGAGCACGGGGTGCAGAAGATCAAGACGATCGGCGACACCTACATGGCGGTTTGCGGCGTGACCGAAACGTACGCGGACTGCGCCGAGGCGATCGCCGAGACGGCGCTGAGCATGCAGCGCGAGATCGCGGCGATCGACACCGGAGCGAAGGAAGCGTTCAGCGCGCGCATCGGCATCCACACCGGGCCGGCGATCGCGGGAGTGGTGGGCGTCACGAAGCTCGCCTATGACCTGTGGGGTCCCGCGGTGAACCTCGCGAGCCAGATCGAGATGTCCGGCATCGCGGGCGGGATCCAGGTGAGCAAGTCCACCTACGAGCTGCTCGAGGACAAATACATCTTCGAGTCGCGCGGCGAGTTCTACGTGCAGGGGCAGGGCGAGGTCGCCACCTACATGCTCATGGGGCGGCGCGCCGGCTGATCCGTTCGAGCAGTTGCCGCGCCCGGGCGCGCGCCGCTTCGTCGCCTGCCGCTTCGGCCGCAGACAAGCTGGCAGCGGCGAAAGTCTTTCCAGCGTCGTACGCGTCTTGCCCCGCGAGGCTGCGCCCCGCGAGGTAATAGTTCTGCGCCGCCTGCGCGTGGCGGCCGGCGCTTCGGTACGCTTCGGCCGCGCGCGCTAGCGCGTGCCCCATATCGCGGTAGCGACGCGCGACGCGCAGCAACTCCGCCTCGCGCTCGAACAATCGCGCCGCGGCGTCGATCGCGCCTTCGCGGCGGGCGATCGTGCCCTCGAGCTTGTGGATGTCGGCTTCGCCGGCCGGCGCGAATGCGCCGTTCGCGGATCGGCCCAATGCCGTCAGCGCCTGCAGTTCAAACTTCGCCGCGGGCAGGTCGCCGGCGTCAGCGTACACCTGCCCACGCAGCGTGCGCGCCTGCACGACGATGCGCGGCGGCGCCGAGGACGCGACGACGTCGTTCGCGAAGGCGAGTGCTTGCGCCGGCCGCTGCTGCAGGTAGGCGACCTTGGCGCGCATCAACCGGATCTCGGAGGTATCGGCAGCAACGCGGGTCGCGTCGTATTCGGCTTGCCGAAGCAGTTGCTCGGCCGCGTCGTAGTTGCGCAGGCCGATCTCGGCCATGGCGGTGTTGTACGCGGCATCCGCGGCCTGCGTGCCCGAGCCGATGGCCTCGGCGCGCGTGAGCGCGCGGCGGTAGAGCGTGCGCGCCTGCGCGAAGTTGCCGCGCTCGTAGGCCAGCCGTGCCGCGGACGAGGCCTCGCTCACCTCGCGGTCGCCGGCGGGCCCGCCGGGGCCGTCGCGCTGCGAGCCCGGCGACGACCCCGGCGACGAGCACGCGGCGACGGTAACGGCAACGGCAATGAGCAAGCCAACGCCGAGCGCACGGATCGCGGCGACGCGCGCGCCGCGTGTGCCGTCGCGTCGGCGCGCCAGATGCGTGCGGTTTGGCGCATGCGCGT
This sequence comes from uncultured beta proteobacterium, assembly GCA_963696745.1. Taxonomy (GTDB): domain Bacteria; phylum Pseudomonadota; class Gammaproteobacteria; order Burkholderiales; family Burkholderiaceae_E; genus Quisquiliibacterium. The sequence goes on along the minus strand of CAVOLL010000006.1, from coordinate 54,827 downwards.
AGCTCATCGCTCGGTCCCGACGCGGTCGCTGTCGATTCGTGTCCCGCTCTGCGGTTGCTCCATCGAGCCCCTGATCAGCCAATGGCGCTGCAAGGCTTCGGTCAGGCGCTGGATCTGGCGCAATGCTTCCTGCGCCTGCAGCAGCACGCCCGGTGCGGCGTCGGTGCTCTGCCGGATCGAGCGCTCGAGTTCGGGGAGCGCAGCGGCGAGTTCCGGGAGCACGGCGGCGACTTTCGGCAGCGCGGCCGAGAGTTCGGACAGCGCAGCCGCGAAGCGCTTCGCGTCCGCGCTCGACGCGCGCAAATTGGCCGCGCTCGCCTCGACGTCCTGCCCTATCTGCGGAAACGTCGCCGAGAGCGCGCGCGCGTTGCGCAGCGTTGCGTGCAGTTCGTCGAGTGCCGCGTTGATCCTGGGCAGCGCTGCCCGAAGCTGTGCAGCGGGTCGCGGGTCGAACAGCAGCATGCCCGCCAGCCCTTCGCCTTTTTCCAGCGCCGCGCCGACGCGGTCGAGGCGCTGCATCACCTTGAGCGCGGCGGCCCGGTCGGAGCGCAGTTCGGAGGCGAGCTTGCCGTACTCGACGACCGTCCCCCGCAGTTCCTTGATTGCAGGCATCGCCTCGTCGCGAATGGCCGCGAGCGTTTCTTCCATGAACTCGGTGGGCCCCTTGTCGGCGACGCTCTCGAGGAATCCGCCGCGCGCGGGAAGCGGGTCGCCGTAGCCGCGCGTGATCTCGATCGAAGCGTCGCCGATTCCCAGCGGCTTGCGAATGATCGCCTTGGAGTCCTTGCGCACGAAGCGGATGAAGTTGCCGCGGATGTTGACCTCCGCTTCCATGTTGCCGGCGTCGGTCACGATGATGTCTTCAACCGACCCCACCACCGAACCCAGGATCAGCACGTCGCCACCCTTGCGCAGTCCCAGCGATCCTTCCGGCGGCAAGTGGATCGCCAGCGTCTGGCTCGGCGTGAACCAGCGCTGCGTCCTCGGCCCGAACAGCGCTGCGGCCAGCGCGATCGCCAGTGCCAGCAGCACGAACAGGCCCACGATCTCGTTGGCTCGCCTCACCTTCAGGGGTTTCGGCACGATCTAGCCTCCTGGCAGCACAGACATCTGCGAGCCTGTCATCTTGCAACGAAACGTCGGCTTGATGCCCGGGTCGTTCCAGACATCCCACTCGTCGGTGGTCCAGAGGATCGCGGCGCCACGCTTCTGGGCCGCGCGCAATCCCGCCATCAGTGCGGGCATGATCGCAGGGTAGACCCCCGCGGTCGGGCGCTCGAGGATCAGCAGGTCGGGCGCGCCGAGCAGCGCGCGCACGCACGCCGCACGGCGAAGATCGGTCGCGCGCATGCCGTAGGGCTTGCCCTGCGGAAGCCCCGGCAGCGAGAACTGACGCGCGAGCGCGGAGGCTTCGTCGCGAATTTCGGCTTCGGGCCTGCGTGTATGGTGCGATTGCGACAGCATGATGTTCTCGTCCATGTCCAGAGCGCTGATCCAGCCGGGTTCGTCGAACACGCGGCCGATCATCGCGCGCGCCGCCAGTTTCTCGTCGTGACCGTACGCCGGCCACCTCTTGCCGAGAAACGAAACGCCTCCCTGCGTCGGGTCGACCAGCCCTTGCGCCGCATCGGCGAGGGGAATCCGCGGGTGGGTTCCCTCGAGGTGCACCAGCGCGAGCTGGGATCGCTCCAGCCTGAACGTGACCTCCCAGATCGCCGAGTCGTAGAGATGCCCCGACTCGACTGCGACCTGCTCGAACTCGAGAACCACGTTGCCCATCGACCCTCCGCACTCGACGCCGCGCACTCACGTTCGTTCGCGACGTTCGCTTCGATGCGATTGATACCTAAAGGTACGCCGCGACCGAGATCAGCGCGCCGACGATGAACAACGCGATGATCGAGCGCTGCACCGCGATCCTCGACGCGCGCGGGACGTCGGCGGTGGTGTCGTCGGCCCCCAGTCCTTCCGCGCAGCAGATGCAGCCGGTGAGCAGCGCCGGAAGAAGGCTCTTCAGGAGCAGGTTCGCGACGTCGGCGGGTGAAAGCGCGTCGAGCGTGTCGCGGGTGAAATCCAGGAGGCTGCCGGTCTTAGCGTCGATCCACTCGCCGCCAACGTACACGCTGAGGAAAGAAACGGCGACGAAGATCAGCGTCAGGCACCCTGTTGCGACGAGCAGGCCGAGCACCCTCGGGAAGACCAGGTAGGTCACCGGGTCGAGCCCCTGACCCTCGACGACTCGATCCTCGCCGGTGACGTGGATCAGCGCGAGTTCCGCGGTTATCGCGCTTCCGCTGCGCGCGATCACGACGAGATTGACGAGCAGCGGCCCCAGTTCGCGCACCACGACGGCGGCCCAGACCGAGCCCAGCCACCGCGTCTGGACGATTCCCCCGATCCACACCTGATACTGCACGACCACCAGCACGCCGAGCGCGGCGCCGAGCACACAGACGATCGCGATTGCTTCCACGCCCGACGAGACCACGCTCCTGGCCAGAGCGGTGCGAACGCTGCGCCGCCACGACGACGGCTGGAAGGCCGCGATGACCACCGCCGACGCGAGCGCCAGCAGTTGGTGGATCTTGCCAAGTTGCTCGAGTGTGGTCTCGCCGACAAAAGCGCACAACCTGAGCGCGGCGCGCAGCATTTCAGCGCGGCGCCACGCGTTCGGCCGGCATCGGGTCGCGCGTCAGGCTCATTCGCCGTACTTTCGATCCGAACCCCTGAACTTCTCTGACTGAGCCGCGCCTGTCCGGGCACCGGCCCCTACATCTTCCCGGGTGAGGGGTCGTAGGGCTCGAGCGCGCGGCACGGCCCGAGCACCGTCATCACGATGATCGCGTGGCGCAGGTCCTGCCGGGAGCGCAACAGCGCGCTCGTCGCCGTTCGACGCGGCGCGCGTGCGCGTGCCGGGACGACGGCGTCGACATGCCGCGCAGACTGTGCCGACTGCGCCTCCGCCGGTTGGGTCACGGCGGCGGGAAGGGTTGCCTGCTCGCTGCGCCCCCACGCAACGTCGAGTTCGTCGTCGTCGCCCGGATACTGCCGGGCCGGCTCCTGCTGCGGGTCCTGCGCCTGCTGCCGCTCCTGCATCGCGCGCGCGCGTTTCGCCAGCATCTGCATGACGTAGTTGAACGCCACCACCGCGACGAGGATGACGACGTAGATGAGGAGTTCGGACTTGCCCATGGCGGCTTACTTCTTCGGCGTTTCGGACGTGTCGCCCGGGTCCCCGGCGATCACCTCGCGCATGTCGGTGTCGGCCTGCAGGTTCTTCATCCGGTAGTAGTCCATGATGCCGAGGTTGCCCTGACGAAAGGCCTCGGCCATCGCGCGCGGCACTTCGGCCTCGGCTTCGACCACGCGCGCGCGCATCTCCTGCTCGAGCGCGACCGCCATCGCGCGGCGCTCCTCGGCCTTGGCCTGCGCGATCTGCTTGTCGGCGTTGGCCTGGTCGATCTGCAGCTTCGCGCCGATGTTCGCGCCCACGTCGACGTCGGCGATGTCGATCGAGAGGATCTCGTAGGCCGTTCCCGCGTCCAGCCCCTTGCTCAGGATGTGCTTGGAGATGTGGTCGGGGTTCTCGAGCACGCTCTTGTGGTTCGCCGCCGAACCGATCGTGCTCACCATGCCTTCGCCCACGCGCGCGATGATCGTCTCCTCGCCCGCGCCGCCCACCAGCCGGTCGATGTTGGTGCGCACCGTGACGCGCGAGACCACGATCAACTGGATCCCGTCCTTCGCCACCGCGGCGATCCGAGGCGTCTCGATCACCTTCGGGAGCACCGACATCTGCACCGCTTCGAGCACGTTGCGTCCGGCGAGGTCGATCGCCGCCGCGCGCTTGAAGGGAAGCGGGATGTTGGCCTTGTCGGCCGAAATCATCGCGTTGACCACGCGCACGACGTTGCCGCCCGCGAGGAAGTGCGCTTCGAGGTCGTTGATCGATATGTCGAGTCCCGCTTTCACCGAACTGATGCGACCGGTGACGACCGTGCCGGGCGGCACGCGACGCAGCCGCATTCCGATCAGCGTGAACAGGCCCACGTAGGCGCCCGAAGCCCAGGCCGCGATCCACAACGGGATCGGCACCAGGTACAGGATGAAGGCGATCGCCCCCAGTATCAGAATGAGCAGGCCGAGCCCGCCCGCGAGGCTTTCGATGCCGATCATGTGTCTTTCCCCTCGTTGATTATGGTTATTTGCCGCACGACGATCCTGTTGCCGTCGACGCGGATCACTTCGATGGACTGCCCGGCTTCGATCAGATCGCCCTCGGACACCACGTCGATACGGTGGCCTTCGATCTCTGCGATGCCGGACGGATGCAGCGGCGTCGACGCCCGTCCCGACTTGCCCATCCAGAGCAGGTCGGTCTCGGGAGCGGATGCGTAGCCCTGGGCCGATGAAAGCCCGCGCTTGAGGATCAGCCGCGACCCGAAGGGCAGCCGCGGCAGCAGGCGCAACAGGAGAAGGCTCGCGAGCAAGGCGAACAATAGCGCGAAAACGACACGCGTGAGTGCCTGCATGATGAATTGCGCGGTGTCGCCTGGCCCCACCATGCTGAGCACGAGCCCACCGAGGATCGCGAGAATCCCCAGAATCCCCGCGATCCCGAAGCCCGGTATCACGAACAGCTCCAGCAGCAGCAGCGCGACGCCGGCCAGCGCAAGCATCAACTCCTCCCAGCCGGCGAGTTGCACGAGCCAGTGCCCCCACAGGAAGAGCGCGAGGCTCGACACGCCCAGTGCGCCGGGAATGCCAAAGCCGGGCGTGCGCAGCTCGATGATGATGCCCAGCATCGCGACGGTGATCAGCAGCGAACTGACCACCGGATGGGTCAGGAAGCGCACGACGTTCTCGGCCCAGTTGGGCGTGGCGCGGCGGATCTCCGCCCCGCCCAGGCCAAGTTTCTCGAGCGCGTCCTCCAGCGTGTCGGCACGGAAATCGGCGACCTTGTGCTTGAGCGCCTCGTCGGTCGTGAGCGTGAGGAGCTTGCCTTTCTCGATCAGGCCGCGGATCGCGACGTCGGCGTCGACCATCGCTTCGGCGATCAGCGGCGGGCGCTTGCGGCTCTCGGCGGTGGCGCGAAACTCCTTCCTGACGTAGGACACCGTCTTCTCGGACACCGGCTGCGAACCGGCGCCGGGCGCTCCGGCAAGCACCGGTGTTGCGGCGCCAATCGTGCTGCCGCCGGTCATCACGATGTGCTCGGCAGCCAGACCGATCAGCGCGCCGGCGGAGATCGCGCGCTTGTTGACGAAGGCGATCGTCTTCACACGGCTGTCGAGCAGCGCGTCGCGGATCTGCACAGCGGCGTCGACGCGGCCGCCGAAGGTGTTGATCTCGAGCACGACCGCGGCGGCGCCGGCGGCCGTCGCGTCGTCGAGCACGCGTTTCACGAAAGGGGCCAGGCCGAGGTCGATGATCCCCTCGATCGGGGCCACATGGACGACGCGGGGTTTGTCCTGCGCGACGGCGAACTGCGACGCGCAAAGCAGCGCCGATGCCAGCAGGAAGGCTCTTGCCACCGATCGCATGCTCAACGTCATGGCGCGAGTCTACAAGCAGCCGGCGTTTTCACGAGGATTGCTGACGGCGAGCGCCGATGTGAATCGCGTCGCCAACGTGGATCGTGTCGCGCAAAGCGAGCGCGGCGGCGCCCGTGCGCTACGGCCGGCGGGCCGGCACGCCCGGCGCGCCGACGTCCCAGTACAGCCCGGTCATCATCCGCAGACCTTCGCGCGCGAGCGGCGCGAGCATGTGCTCGTCGGGCGCGTGCTGCGAGCACGACGCGTAGGAGTGCGGCACCCAGATCGTCGGCATCGCGAGGATGCCGGCGAACACGTCGTTGGGCAGCGTTCCGCCGAGGTTGGGCAGCAGCACCGCCGGCTTGCCCAGCGTGCGCTCGAGCGACGCGAGCGCCCACCGCGCCCACGGATCGTCCGGATCGAGTCGAGTCGCGGCCATCGTCGTCGCGCGCGAGGGCGCAACCCGGATGCCGGTGAATCGTTCGCGCGCGAGGTGGCGCTCGAGCGCCGGAAGGATGTCGTCGGGGTCGGTTCCGACCACGAAACGCAACTGGCAATAGGCGATCGCCGAGTGCGGAATCGCGTTGACCGGGCGATCGGGGTTCCCGGTACGGAACGCGAGCACCTCGAAGCTGTTCCAGCCGAACACCCGTTCGCCCGGCGTGAGCGACGCCTCGCCCCAGTCGGGGTCGATCTTCGGGCCGTCCTCGCCGCCATCGACCTCGCACGCGGCGATCGCTTGGCGCACCGACTCGCTCAGCGTCGTGGGTCGCCACTCGGGCACCCTGATCTGCCCGCGGCGGTCGGTGATCGACGCCAGCGCGTGCGCCAGCACGATGCCCGGATTGGCGATCAGCCCTCCCCAGTTGCCCGAGTGGTGCGCGCCCTCGCGCAGGACGAGGCTCAGTTCGAAGTTGATCACGCCGCGCGTGCCGCCGAAGATCGTCGGTTGCCCGGGCCTGAGGCGCGGGCCGTCCGAACCGATCAGGACGTCGGCGCGCAGCCGTTCGCGCTGCGCGGTGCAGAACTCGGCCAGACCGGGCGAACCGGTTTCCTCGCTGGTCTCGATCAGCACGGTCGAATTGAAGCCGAGCGATCCGCGCGTCGCGAGCACGGTCGCGATCGCCGCGAGGTTGATCGTGTGCTGGCCCTTGTTGTCGGCCGTGCCGCGGCCGTAGATCCGCTCGCCCTCGCACACGAGCTTCCACGGCGACAGGCCGGCACGCCACGATTCGTCCTGGCCGCGCACGACGTCGCCGTGCCCGTAGGTGAGCACGGTGGGCAGCGCCGGGTCTTCGATGCGGCGCGCGATCAGCAACGGGCCGTATTCCGGGCGCGGGTTGTCGTGGATCGAGCACTGGTAGCCGAGTGATTCGAGCGACGGCGCGATCTCGTCGGCGAGATAGGCGCGCAGCGCCGGCTGGCTGTCCGCCTCCTGGCTGGTCGTGCGGTACGCGACGCGTCGCGCGAGTTCGGCGACGAATCGCCCGTCGTCGAAGTAGCGCGTCGCGTTCGCGATCGCCGAATCGCGCTCGCTGGCAGTGGTGGTGTCGTGCATGGGCCCTCGATTCGTCGCGTGCGGTGAGCTTGCGGTTGGCTTGCGGTTGGCTTGCGGTTGGCTTGCGGTTGGCTTGCGGTTGGCTTGCGGTGAGTGTGCCGGTGTCGCGCCGCTACCGTGCGCTGCGCTCGCGAAGCGCCGCCGCCAGCAGCGGTGCGAGCGCGATCCGGTTGCTCGGGTGGGCGATCGCGTCGCTGCTCCAGATTTCGCGCACGCCCGCCGCACGCATCGTCTCGATCGCGTCGCCGACGAACAGCGCATGGGTGACGACAACGTCGACGCTCGCCGCGCCGGCCGCGAGCAACGCGGCCGCGGCCGCGGCCACGGTGTGCCCGGTGCTCGCCACGTCGTCGACGATCACCGCCGCGCGTCCGTCGAACCTGAGATCGGGCAACCTCACTTCGACGTCGCGATCGCCGCGGCGCAACTTCCGGCACACGGCGAATTCCAGCGCCGCGTGCCGGCCGGCCGCGCCGACCCAGGCGAGAGACTCCGCGTCGGGTCCGACAAGCAACGCGTTCGCGTCACGCGCGCGCACGAACTCGCCGATCAGGTGGGCCGCGGAAAGCGCGAGCGCGCGCCTGGCCGGAACAGCATCGCTCAGCGAAGCGACGCGATGCAGGTGTGGGTCGACCGTGACCACCGCGTCGAACAGATCGGCCAGGAAACGCCCTACGATGCGCTGGCTGACGGCCTGCCCTGGCGCGAAGGCGACGTCCTGGCGCATGTAGCAAAGGTACGGCGCGACCAGCGCGAGCGTGCGCACGCCGAGCTCGCGCGCGGTCCGCGCCGCGAGCATCAGCGCGACCAGCTTCTCGTTCGGATCGTCGAGCGTCGCGTACAGGGCGACCGACTCGCCGAGCGGTTGCGCGCAGCGCGAGCCGAAGCTCACCATCGGGGAAGCGGTGCAGTTCGATCGCAACGGCCGGTACGCCTAGCTGCGCGGCGAGCGCGCGCGCCGCGACGGTATCGCGCTCGAAGTGCAGGACGCGAGACGGCACGGCGTCGGGCGGAGCATCGGACGCGGCGTCAAGCGCGGCGTCGGGCGCAGCATCAGGCGCGGCGTCGGGTTCGGAACTCATCGGACGAATCAGAACTCGACGAACGGGCGGGGAATGGCCTGCGCGTCGCCCACCGAGTAACCGCTGGCGCGATCGCACAGCCGCCGCGCGAACGAAAGGTCAGCCGGGTAGTCGGCGTAGACGCGATACAGCACCTGCCCTGCCGCGACCGGATCGCCGAGCTTGCGCAGCAGGTCGATTCCCGCGCCGGCCACCTTCGGAGCGCCGGCGAGCCGCGCGATCGTCGCGATCTGCAGGTTGTCGATCGCGGTGACCACACCGGCCTCGTCGGAGCAGACCTCGAACGACAGCGCGCCGAGCGCCGGAGGATCGGCGCGCCGACCCTGCGCGTCGATCATCTCGTTCATCTTCGCCGAGCGCCCTGCCCGAATCGAGGATGTCGCGCGCGATCGGTGAACCCGTCGCCGCCGCGCACGTCCGGGTCGAACTCGATCACGCGTCCGGCGAGGCGAAGCGCCTTCTGGCGCAGGTCCGCTCGGCGCAGCCGGTTCGAGGTCGAGCACCTGCATCACGTCGCGCGCTTCGAGCACCGGGCCGACGCCGTTGCCGATCGGCTGGCGCCCGTCGGTGATCACCGCCTCGAGCGTGAGGCCCGACGTGCCGCGCGACGTACTCGAACAGCTTCTTCAGGCGCTGCGCGTCGGACATCGAGCGCACCTTGGCGCTCGGTCCGACCGGGATGTCGAGCACCATGTGCGTCGAGCCCGCCGCCCGCTTCTTCGAAAGGATCGACGCGACCATCTGGCCCGGCGAATCGATCGCCAGCGGACGCTCGACCGAGATCAGCACGTCGTCGGCCGGCGAGAGGTCGGCGGTTCCGCCCCAGGCGAGGCAGCCGCGCAGCGTGCGCGCGATCTCGGACATCCGATCGAAGCCGAGGTCGACGCGCGCGAGAACCTCCATCGTGTCCGCGGTACCGGCTGGCGAGGTGATCGCCCGGCTCGAGGTCTTCGGGATCAGGATGCCGTGTGCGGCCACGATCGGAACGACCAGCATCGAGGTGCGATTGCCCGGTATCCCGCCGATGCAGTGTTTGTCCACCACCGGGCGCTCGCGCCAGTCGAGCGAGCGCCCGGCGGCGATCATCGCCTCGGTGAGCTGCACGACTTCGTCGCGGTCGAGCTCGAACTGCGAAGTCGCGACCACGAAGGCCGCGAGTTCGATCTTCGCGTAGCGGCGCTGCGCGATGTCGCGCATGATCGCGAACCACTGCTCGCGTTCGAGCCGCTCGCCGCCGATCTTGCGCCGCAGGAACTGCAGCGACGCCGGCGGCTCGGCGTGCGCGATCGAGACCTGCGCACCTTCGGGCGCGCCGAGCTGCTCGAAAGCCTGTTCGGAAAGACCCACCTCACCCGGTTCGACGATGCGCGCGTCGTCGACGACATTGACCACGGCCGAGATCTTGCGCCCATTGCCGTTGGCCGAGATGTCGATCTTCGAAAGCGCCTGGAACCCCTCGGCACGCACCACGCCGCATTCGCGATTGAGGTAGACGACGTTCTCGCGGTATGTGTCGATCCCCACCCGCCGTGCGGTGAGTCGGGGGGCGGCGGCGTCCGGAATACTCTGCGTCATGCTCAGATGAACAGCTCCACCACCGCGAGCCCGAACAGGTAGAACGGCTTGAGGAAGAACCCCAGCGTGCCCGAGGCGAGCAGGAACAGCACGACGAACAGGCCGTAGGGCTCGAGGCGAGAGTACTTGTAGGCCAGCCGGTTGGGCAGCAGTCCCACCGCGATGCGCCCGCCGTCGAGCGGCGGAACCGGCAACAGGTTGAGCGCCATCAGCCCGATGTTCACGAAGATACCCGCCTTGGCCATCTCGACGAAGAAGGCGTCGCCGAATCCGCGTCGAGACCTGCAGCTTGAGCACCAGCGCCCAGCCGATCGCCATCGCCAGGTTCGCCGCCGGGCCGGCCGCGGCGACCCACACCATGTCCTGCTTCGGGCGGCGCAGGCTGCCGATGTCGACCGGCACCGGTTTCGCCCACCCGAACAGGAATCCGCCGCCACCGAGCGAGGACAGAAGAAGGATGCCGATCGGCACCAGCACGGTGCCCACCGGATCGATGTGCTTGAGCGGATTGAGCGTGATCCGCCCGGCGACGAACGCGGTCTGGTCGCCGAAGATGCGCGCGACGTAGCCGTGGGCCGCCTCGTGCAACGTGATCGCGAACAGCACCGGGATCGCGTAGATCGTGATGGCCTGAATGACGTTTTCCATGGGGCGCAGTCTAGCAAGGCGCGGCGCGCGCACCTCGCGCCCGGCGGCGCGTTCGCCACGATGCCCTAGAATCCACGACTGCGCGGCTTGATGAACCAGCGAATTCGATTCGAGGAAGGCTTGGGAATGAAGATCACCGTGATCGGGGGCGGCCCGGGGGGCCTGTACTTCGCATTGCTCACCCGAAAGGCACGGCCGGACTGGACGATCGACGTCTACGAGCAGAACCGCGCCGACGACACCTTCGGATTCGGCGTCGTGTTCTCGGACGACACCCTCGACGAGTTCCTGTCGCGCGACCCTGCGTCGTACGAACGGATCCGCGACGAATTCGCCTACTGGGACGACGTGGCGATCCATTACAAGGGTCAGGAAATCCGCTGCGCCGGCAACGGATTCTGCGGTACCTCGCGCTTCACGTTGCTGCGTATCCTGCAGCAGCGCTGTCGCGAGGTGGGCGTCGGACTTCACTTCGAAGTCCGCATCGCGCCCGAGGACCTCGAGACGCGCTTCGCCGACTCGGACATGATCCTGGCGGCCGACGGCATCAACTCGCCGATCCGCGAGCACTACCGCGACGCGTTCAAGCCCAGCAAGGCGGTGAAGTCGAACCGCTTCTGCTGGATGGGTTCGACCCGCCCGATGGGCGAGTTCAACTACTTCTTCCGCGAGACCGAGCACGGGGTGATCTGCGCGCATACCTACCAGTACGCGGCCGACGCCTCGACCTGGATCTTCGAGATGAGCGACGAGTGCTGGAACGGCCACGGCTTCACCGAGTTCGACGAGAACGGGTCGAAGGAAAAGCTCGAGAAGCTCTACGCCGCCGAACTGCAGGGCCACCAGCTGCTGCTCAACCGCTCGAACTGGCGCCAGTTTCCGCGCATCTTCTGCGAGAACTGGCATCACGGAAAGATCGTGATCCTCGGCGACGCAAAAGCCTCGGCGCACTACTCGATCGGTTCGGGCTCCAAGCTCGCGATGGAATGCGCGATCGCACTCTCCGACGGCGTTCTCGCGCACGGCGAGCGCGACGTCGGCGACGCGTTTCGCGCCTACGACGAAGCGCGGCGCACCGCGTGCCAGGTGATCCAGCACAACGCCGACGTCTCGCTCGCGTGGTTCGAGCGGATGAACCGCTCGTTCGACATGGACCCGATGCAGTTCGCGATGGTCGTGATGTGCCGCGCCAAATCGGTCACCTACGACAACCTGATCCTGCGCGACCCGCGCTTCGTGCGCGCTGCCGACGACGAGTGGTACGCGCGCTACCTGCGCGAAACCGGGGTCGACGTGCGCCTGACGCGCCCGACCCCGATGTTCACCCCGTTCACGTTGCGCTCGATGACCGTGCCCAATCGCGCGGTCATGTCGCCGATGGCGCAGTACTCGGCCGACGCCGAGGGCAACACCACCGACTGGCACTCCGTGCACTACGGCTCGCACGCGATGGGCGGGATGGGGTTGATCTTCACCGAGATGACCTGTCCCTCGCCGCAGGCGCGAATCAGCCTCGGGTGCACCGGCATGTGGAGCGACGAACACGAGCGGCGCTGGAAGCGGATCGTCGATTTCGTGCACTCGAACTCGCAGGCGAAGTTCTGCCTGCAACTCGGCCATTCCGGGCGCAAGGGCTCGACCCAGCTCGGCTGGGAAGACGCCGACCAGCCGATCGCGCGTGGCGAACAGAACTGGCCGGTCGTGTCGGCCTCGCCGATCCCGTATTTCGAGGGCATCAGTCCGGTGCCGGCCGAACTCGACGAGGCGCAGATGGCGGCGATCGAGGCCGAATTCGTCGCCGCGACCGGGCGCGGTGCGCGCGCCGGATTCGACATGCTCGAGTTGCACTGCGCGCACGGCTACCTGTTCGCGTCGTTCCTCTCCCCGCTCACCAACACGCGCACCGACGCCCACGGCGGCTCGATCGAGAACCGGATGCGCTTCCCGCTCGCGGTGTTTCGCGCGATGCGCGCGGCCTGGCCGGCGGATCGGCCGATGTCGGTGCGCATCTCGGCGTGCGACTGGAAGGAAGGCGGAATCACCGAGGAGGACACCTTCGCGATCGCGCTGGCGTTTCGCGACGCGGGCTGCGACCTGATCGACGTGTCCGCGGGACAGACGGTGCCCGACCAGAAGCCCGTGTACGGGCGGATGTTCCAGGTCGAGTTCGCCGAGGCGATCCGCAACGTGCCGCGCATGGCGACGATGGCGGTCGGGGCGATCACCGAAGCCGCGCAGGTGAACACGATCCTGCACACGCGTCGCGCCGACCTGGTCGCGCTCGGGCGCGCGCACCTGTGGAATCCGTACCTCGTGCACCAGGCCGCAGCGTGGTACGCCGCGCCGCGCGCCGGATGGCCGAATGCATATCTGAGCGGCGCCGACCAGGCGTATCGCGAGCAGGAGAAATCGCGCGAAAAGCTGCTCGAGCTGCAGATCAAGGCGCGCCCGAAGCGCCACGAGCGTCCGACACAGGACCCGTCGTGAACTGAGCGATTGCAGGCGTGAAAACGCTAGCGGCGCATTCGCCTCAGTTGGTGCGCTTGAGTTTCAGCGCCGCTTCGGTGTAGATCGCTGCGATCAGTCCGCAATCGTGCAACGCGTGGTTGCGCTGCGGCAACGCGATCCCCAGCGAGCGCGCGAGTTCCTTCAGCTTGAAATTGCTGCGCGCCGGCCAGGCCGCGCGCGCCATCGCCAGCGCGTCGGACACCGGATTGTCGACCGAGCGACCGTGGCGCTCGGCGAGCCGGTGCACGAACGCCATCTGCCCGGGCGCGTTGTACAGCACCAGCCGGTCGTTTCCGGCGAACGCGAGCAGCGCGTCGAGCACCTCGTCGGGCGCCTTGCCCTCGGTCTGCAGCGCCTCGGCGGTGGTACCAGCGGCCTCGGCGGCCTTTCGCGGGACGTGGCTCGCGGGCTTGATCAGCGCGTGGATGGTGGGATGGTCCTCGACACCGGGTCGCACGCCGATCGCCGCGATCGCGATCACTTCGTGCTTGTCCACACCGGGCCCGCTGGTCTGAACCTCGAGCGCGACGAAGCGCGGCGGCAGGACGCGGCGGCGCCGGAACGCCTCGATCCGTGGCCGGATCACGTAGCGCGCCAGCATGAACGAGCCGATCCCCATCAGGATCGCGAGCACCCAGATCATCGATTGTCCGCCCCCGTATGCACCGGCCCGAAGAGTATCGGAATGAAGCCGCGCGCATCGGACCTACGCGCGCCGATCACGGCTAACGCACCGGAATCGGCGTCTGCGCGCGGAACGGCGACCGCGGTCACGCTGTTCTGCGGCGAGCCCTCGATCACGCGATCGGAGTAGGTCAGGTAGACGAGCGTGTTGCGCGCGCGGTCGACCATCCGCACCACGCGCATGCGCTTGAACACGAGCGAGATGCGCTCGCTGAACATCTCCTCCTGGATCGGCAACGGAGCGGCGAACGAGATCGGCCCAACCTGGCGACAGGCGATCGACGCCTCGGATCGATCCTCGGCGAGGCCGAGCGCGCCCTTGATCCCGCCGGTCTTGGCACGCGAGACGTAGCAACTCACCCCCGACACCTTCGGGTCGTCGTGCGCGTCGATCACGATCTTGTGGTCGGGGCCGATCCACTTGAAGACGGTGTCGACCTCGCCGATCGACTCGGCGGCGACCGGCGGCGATGCGCCGGACACGACGGCTGCCAGCAGCGCTGGCGCCAGATACGATTGCTTGACCTTCACGTTCTCTCCATGGCAATGCCGCAACGGGACATGCTGGAGAGTACCTGTTGGCGGCGCGCGCGGCCGCGCGCGCCGCCGCGCCCCGCGCCCCGCAACTCGGCCGCTCGGTCGCCAAGCCGCTCAGTGATGCGCCTGGAAGGTGCGCGCCTTCGCGTCACGCCCGACCAGCAGCACGTCGAAGGGGTCCTTTTGCCCGCCGTATCCGGGACCGTCCATCCCGGGCGATCCGATCGGCATCCCGGGCACCGCCAGCCCGACGGCGGCGGGCTTTTCGCGCAGCAGACGCTTGACGTCGGCGGCCGGGACGTGCCCTTCGACGACATACCCGCCCACGCTCGCCGTGTGACACGACCCGTAGGTTTGCGGCAGTCCGAGCCGTTCGCGAATCCCGGTGGTGCTCGCGACATCGTGCGCCTTGACCCTGAAGCCGTTCGACTCCATGTGACGAATCCAATCCTTGCAGCAACCGCAGGTCGGCGTCTTCCACACCTCGACCAGCGGCGGCGCGAGTTGTGCGCTCGCCGCCGAAGCCAGCGCGACCGAGGCCGCCGCCGCGCCTGCCCACCGGATCAGCAGGCGCCTGGATTTCAAGTGCGCAATCGTCGCCTCGAGTCTCTTTGCCGCGAGTGGCGTTGCCCCGAGTCTCGTTGCGTCACGTCTCGTCGTGTCGAATCCCATTTCCTCACGCCCCCAGGTCGCGCTTCTTCTGCTCGAATACTTCCTTGGTGATCTCCCCGCGCGCATACAACTCGCGCAGGATCCGCATCGCGCTGTCGTCGGCGGGCCGACCTCCGGCGCCGCCCCTTCGCCGTCCGATCCATTTCAGCAGCACCACGATCAGGACGATGATCAGCACCCACCATAGCACCATGTGGATCATCCCGAACAAGCCCCAGCCGCCGCCCCAGCCCATGCCGTAGTCACCCCACATCATCATCGCTGCTCCAGTTTGCAGTTCGTGCGCTCACGCGAACGCGTCGGTGATTCGCCAACGAAGCCCCGATCGACACTCACTTCGGCTGCGCCTTCGACCTCGCTTCGGCGAGGATCGGATCGATCCGATCGCGCGTCTCGAGCATCAGTTCGAAGCTCTGTTGCCGGACATCGAGCAACTTGCGGTGCGCGTCGGCGATCGCCTTGGAGTCGCGCTCGGACGCCAATTGCAGTTCACGCATCGCCGCCATCTGCTCGTACGCTCGCTCCGAGATCCCGGCACTTCGTTTGCGCGACTGCTGCAGCACGGCATCGACCCTGCGACGCTGTTCCGGCGTCAGCGCAGCGAAGTTGGCGTCGCCTGGCTGCCCCATCATTCCGGAGCCGCCCATCATTCCGGGGCCTCCCATCATTCCGGGGCCTCCCATCATCGCCGGCGCGCCCGAATACCCCGGCCCGAAACCTTGTTGCGGACCGTGCGCGCGAACCGCCGTTACTGCGGCTACAGCGACCAGCGTCACGGCGAGCGCCATCAACCCGAACTTGCCTGCTTTCATCTCGAACCTCCGGTTCAATCGGTTGCGATCGTGCGATCGTCGCTTCCGCACAGTGCGCTGCACCATTGCGAGAACATGACCGTTTCGCAATGTTGGCGGACGAGCGCTCGGGCCGCGGGCCGCGGTGAGGCGTCGTCCGGTCGTGGCCATCGGGCGACGATCGCGATTTCGTCGCCTTCGGTTCGTGCCGCCACCTCGCCACCGTGGAGCGCCATCACCGAGCGCACGATCGCCAGCCCCAGGCCGGCGCCGTCGGGCTGATCCTCGCGCGCTCGCTCACCGCGCGCGAAACGATCGAACATCCGCGCGGCCTGTTCCTGCGTCAGAGGCTCGCAGCGGTTCGCCACCGTCATTCGCACCGCCTCGTCGTCCGACGCCAGATTCACCGTGATCGTCGAATCCGGCAATGCGTAGCGCACCGCGTTCGACAGCAGGTTCGTCACGACACGCCGGATCATCGAGCGATCGCCCTTGATCGTTGCCTGCCCCTGAACCGAAGTCGACAGCCGCCGATCGCCAGCCAGCGGCTCGAAGTACTCGACCACGTTTTGCACCTCGGCAAGCAAGTCCACCTGGTCGACCTGCAGCGCCGCGAGGCCACGCTCGGCGCGAGCGATGAAGAGCATGTCCGAAACCATCTTCTGCAGGTGCCCGAGTTCCTGCATCGTCTCGTGCAGCGCATCGCGATATTCGGTGCCCGGGCGTTCGCGCGACAGCGTAACCTCGACCCGAAGCAGCATACTGTTCAGAGGCGTGCGCAGTTCGTGCGCGATGTCGGCGCTGAACTGCTCGAGCGAACGAAACGACTCGTCCAGACGCGACAGCATCGCGTTGATTCCGGCCACGACGCCCCTGATCTCCTCGGGCGCCTCGTCGATCAGAAGCGGCTCTCCCAGGCGTTGCGCAGTGACGCGCTGCGCGTCCTTCGCGACGCGCTCGAGCGGCGCTAGCGCGCTTCGCGTTGCCCACCACGCGAGCGCAGCCATCAGCAGGATCCCGGTCGAGCCGATCATCGCCATCGCCACGCCGAAGCGATCGCGTACGAGCTGCGAGTGCGTGACATCGACCGCGACGATCGCATGCACCTCTCCGCCCTCCAGACCGTCGACCTTGCGCGCGACGCGGCGCAACCACCATGTCCGCCCGGCGTCTCGGAGCGTTGCGTAGCCGTCACCGGTCGGGATCGACCCGAGGCTGCGCCCGTCGAGCAACTCGCCTACGCCTTCACCGGGCCTCAGGAGCCAGGTTCCCCCGACCATCACGCCGAGCTGCAGGTTGTCGTGCCCGACCGAAGTGTCGACGAAGCGTGACAGGCTGCGAGAAAGATCGTGCCCGGTGCGCACGTCGAGCAGATGGTGCTCGACGACGATCGACTTTCCGTCGAGCTCGGTCAGATCGCGCGCCTGAAGTTCGCTGCGCAGCATCATCGTGAGGCTCGTTCCGAGCAATGCGAACACAAGCAGAGCGCCGAGGGTGTACAGGCCGATCAACCGAACGGCGAGCGACCCTCGCGAGCCGCCGCGATGCACGGTCATGACCTGCGTTCCAGCACGTATCCGAAGCCGCGCACGGTGTGGATCAGCTTTTCGTCGAACGGATCGTCGACCTTCGCGCGCAGCCTGCGAACGGCGACATCGACGACATTGGTGTCGCTGTCGAAGTTCATGTCCCAGACCTGTTCGGCGATCACGGTGCGCGTGAGCGTCTCGCCCTGCCGGCGCAATAGCAGGACGAGCAGTGAATACTCCTTCGCCGTCAGGTCGAGGCGCTGGCCGGCGCGTTCGACCCGATGGCGCAGCAGATGCACGCTGAGATCGGACAGTTGCAGCGTTTCGGTCTCGGATGCTTTGGGTCGCCGGCTCAGCGCGCGAACGCGCGCGAGCAGCTCCGAGAACGCGAATGGTTTGACCAGATAGTCGTCGGCCCCCAGGTCGAGCCCCCGCACGCGATCCTCGACACGGTCGCGCGCCGTCAGAAACAGCACAGGGGTCTGTCGCCGCGTTCGCAACGACCGAAGGACGTCCCATCCCTCCATGCCTGGCAGGCCTACGTCCAGGACGATTACGTCGTAGTCGCCCTCGAGCGCGTGGTGCAACGCGTCGGGCCCGTTCTTGACCCAGTCGACGACCCAGCCGCCTTCGGTCAATCCCTTGACCAGATACTGGCCCGCGTGGGCTTCGTCTTCGGCGAGCAGCAGGCGCATCTTCGATCAGCTTGATGTCGGTTCGGTGAGTATCGGATTCTAACGACCTGTCGCAGCGACCTGTTGCGTGACGCGCGCCGCGACATACCGGCGGAGGAAGACGTAGTCTGGTACACGCGTGGCGGTAAACTCCGATCGAACGAACCTCGATGCGACAGGCAGCCTCGTCTGAAACCTACCGACCGACTCGACAAGCAAATGGGACCCGCCACCGAGAATCGAAGCATCGCGTTCTTCGACGCGCAGTTCCGCCGTCAGGCCGCCGCGGGCGAGCTCTCGCTCAACCCGTTCGAGACACGCGTTCTTCCCTACCTGGGCGGCACGGTGCTCGAGCTCGGCTGCGGGTTGGGCAATCTGTCGATCGCCGCGGCCGGGCGCGGCGCGCAGGTGCTGGCGCTCGATGCTTGCGCCGCCGCGGTCGACAGCCTCGAGCTCGTGCGCGCCGGGCCGGGTTCAAGCGTCACCGCGAGCACTGCCGACCTGAGCAGGTACACGCCTCCGGGACCCTTCGATGCGGTGGTCGCGATCGGGTTGTTCATGTTCTTTCCTCGCGACTTGGCACTGGAGGCGTTGCAGCGCGCGATCGACGCGGTCGGCGACGGTGGTCTGTTCGCCGCGAACGTGCTGATCGAAGGCACGACCTACATGGACATGTTCGACACCGAGCGCGGCTACTTTCTGTTTCCGGAGGATGCGCTGCGACGGTCGGTGGAGAAATGGGAATTGCTCGACGACCGTATCGAGTCGTTCGAAGCCGCGGGCGCCACGATCAAGCGCTTTGCCACCGTCATCGCCCGGCGACCTTCGATCGCCGGGACCTGAGCGATCGACTTGTCACGTTCATCGATGACAGATATGTAATGGCCGTGTCAGGTCCCTGACGAACCGCGTCGCTAGATTGACGCGAATCATGGCCAGGGAATCATGAACGCGACCGACTCCGCCGGAACGACCCCAACCGGCGATCACACTACCGGAACCGCGAGCGAGCGTCTGTCGCGCTGGATGCCCGTGCTCGGCGCCATCGCGATGGCGCTCGTCATTGGCGGTTTCTATGTGTTTCGCGAACATCTTGCGCCGGCCGACTCGCTTTGGCTCTATCTGCTGCTGCTCGCATGCCCGCTGATCCACCTGTTCGCGCACGTGCGCGGGCCCGCGCCGCGGCGACGCACCGATGCTCGAAAGGGAAACGGAGCGCAGACGTGAGCCACGACGATCATCGACCGAAACACTCGGCACCCCAGACGCGGGCACACGCGGGACACGCGGGACACGCGAGCCGATACGCGACGCCTGGCGAAAACGCGCCCGAGCCACGCGCGAAGCCGCCCGGCGAGCGCATCTACACCTGCCCGATGCACCCGGAGATCCGGCAACCCGGGCCCGGCACCTGCCCCAAGTGCGGAATGGCGCTCGAGCCGGTGCTGCCCGCACTGGACGACCCCGACGAACCCGAACTGCGCGACTTCTCGCGGCGCTTCTGGTGGACGCTCCCGCTCACCATGATCGTGACGATTCTCGCGATGGCCGGGCACAACCTGCAACTGGCAGCGCCGCAGACGATGCAATGGATCGAATTCGCCTTGGCTACGCCTGTCGTGATCTGGTCCGGAAAGCCGTTCTTCGAGCGCGGCATCCGTTCGGTGATCGAACGCAGCCCGAACATGTGGACGTTGATCGGACTGGGAACTGCTTCGGCCTATGCCTACAGCGTCGCAGCAACCGTCGCTCCGCAATGGTTCCCGGCGTCCTTCGTGGTTGCTGGACGCGTCGGTGTCTACTACGAGGCTGCCGCGGTCATCATCTCCCTGACGCTCCTCGGCCAGGTTCTCGAGCTGCGCGCACGCGGCAAGACCTCGGCAGCGATCAAGGCCCTTCTCGGACTGGCGCCGAAGACCGCACGCAGGATCGCGCCCGACGGCAGCGAGGAAGACGTGCCGCTCGCGAACGTGCACATCGGCGACGTGTTGCGGGTGCGTCCGGGAGAGAAGGTACCGGTCGACGGCGTCGTCGAGGATGGGAGCAGCGCGGTGGATGAATCGATGATCACCGGCGAGCCGATGCCGGTGACCAAACGCACCGGCGACCGGCTGATCGGCGCGACGATCAATGCCGGCGGTGCGCTGAAGATGCGCGCCGAACGTATCGGTTCGCAGACGGTGCTCGCGCAGATCGTCGAGATGGTCGCCACCGCGCAGCGCTCGCGCGCGCCGATGCAGCGGCTCGCCGACGTCGTCGCGGGCTGGTTCGTGCTCGCGGTGATCGCGATCGCGGTTCTCACCTTCTTCGTCTGGGGCGCGATCGGGCCCGAGCCCTCCTGGGTGTTCGGCCTGATCAACGCGCTCGCCGTGCTGATCATCGCGTGCCCCTGCGCGCTCGGCCTCGCCACACCGATGTCGATCATGGTCGCCACCGGCAAAGCCGCATCACAGGGCGTTCTCTTTCGCGACGCGAGCGCGATCGAGGCGCTGCGCCGGATCGACACGCTCGTCGTCGACAAGACCGGCACGCTCACCGAAGGACACCCGGCCTTCGATCGCGTGATCGCCGCGCCGGGGCGCGACGAGGACGAGGTCCTGCGCGTCGCGGCCACGCTGGACAAGGGTGCCGAACACCCGCTCGCCAGGGCGATCGTCGAAGAGGCGACGCGCCGCGGGCTGAATCCAGGCGAACCCGAGTCCTTCGAGTCGGCGTCCGGAATCGGGGTGCGCGGCCGGGTCGACGCACAACTCGTTGCGATCGGGAACACCGCGCTGATGCGCGACGAAAGCGTCGACAGCACACCGCTCGAAGCAGCCGCCGAGCGACTGCGCACGCAGGGTGCGAGCGTGATGTACGTGGCGATCGACCGGTCGCTCGCCGGATTGATCTCCGTCAGCGACCCGATCAAGGCATCGACCCCGCAAGCGCTGGCAGCGCTGCGCAATGAGGGCTTGCGCATCATCATGGCCACCGGAGACGGCTGGACGACCGCAAAGGCGGTGGCGTCGCGCCTCGGCATCGACGAAGTCCTCGGTGAAGTCAAGCCGCAGGACAAACTCGCGCTGATCGAAAAGCTGCAGGCCGGTGGTGCAAAGGTGGCGATGGCGGGCGACGGCATCAACGACGCACCGGCGCTCGCGCGCGCGGATGTCGGCATCGCGATGGGAGCCGGAACCGACGTGGCGATGAACTCGGCACACTTGACGCTGGTCAAGGGCGATCTTCGCGGCATCGCTCGGGCTCGCGCAATCTCCCAAGAGACAGTCCGCAACATGTGGCAGAACCTTGCGTTCGCTTTCGCCTACAACGGACTCGGGGTGCCGATCGCGGCCGGCGTGCTCTACCCGCTCACCGGGGTGCTGCTCTCGCCGCTGATCGCCGCACTTGCGATGAGCTTCAGCTCCGTCTCGGTCGTCGGCAACGCGTTGCGGCTTCGAGGACAAGGCGGCGGCGCGGAATGACTCGCCGGCCGAGCTGTCGCGCGCCCGCGACGTATTACACAACTGTCATCGTAGCGTCGTCCGGCTGTCGGAATGCGGCTTCGATACTCGCACTCGAGCAGCGCCCGTCCAACAAGCCCCCTGTAGACCCAGATGAAGCGAATCCTGTTCGTGGCGTTCGTCGCGGCCGCCGCGACATCGGCACGCGCCGAAACAATGGCAGAGGCCTTTGCCGGCGCCTGGACGCGCCATCCCGAGGCCGTCGCGTTCGGCGACCATCGCGCCGAGATCGACGCGCGTGCGCGGGCGGCACTCGCCCTGAGTCCGGGGCCCGCCTCCGTCTCGATCGGAAACCTCAGCGACCGCCTCAGCGGCAACCGTGGAAGGGATGAATGGGAGATCGAGATCGGCATGCCGCTCTGGCTGGCGGGACAGCGCTCGGTACGCCAGCGCGAGGCCGAGGCCAGCACGCTGGAACTCGAAGCACGTCGCGCCGCCCTGCAACTCGCGCTCGCCGGCGAATTGCGCGCACTGTGGTGGGATGTCGCGCTTCGCCGCCAGGCGCGAGACTCGGCCGCGCAACGCCTCGATTCCGCGCAAGCGCTCGAGAATGCGGTGCTCAGACGGCACGCGGCGCGGGATCTGGCGCTGATCGACGTCAACCTTGCGCGCGGCGAGCGCCTTGCCGCACAGCAGGAACACGATGAGGCGGCCGAGGCACTGCGCCGCGCCAATCTGGATTTCACCGCGCTGACCGGCGTCGACCCGCCGGGTCGACTCGACGAAGAGCGCCCCGCACCGACGCCAGATGTACCCGCGCGGCATCCGCAATTGGCCAGTGCCCACGCAGCGGCACGCGCTGCGAGCGCGCGACTCGGCGTCGCGCGCTTCGCCGAACGCGAGTCGCCGACTGTCGCCGCGAGGATCATCCGCGAGCGAGGACAGTCCGGCGAAGCCTACGCCAGTGCGATCGGGGTCAGGCTCACGATTCCGCTCTCCTTCGAACCGCACTACCGTCAGGGCATCGCTTCGGCCAGTGCCGAGTCGTCCAGGGCCGAGGCGCAGGTAGCGCTCGCCCTGCGACAGGTTCGCATCGAGAACGAGCGCGCGCGCGGCGCCTTCGCGCAGGCCAACGATCTGCTCGCTCTTGCGAACGAACGCGCACAGCGCGCAGGCGAGAACCTGGCACTGGCCGAAAAAGCCTTTCGGCTGGGCGAATTCGATCTCGCGACCCTTCTGCGTGCGCGCGCCGACGCGCTGGTCGCGACCGCTCAGGCGTCACGACAGCGGATCGAGATCGCCGCCGCCCGATCCCGTCTCAACCAAGCCATCGGAGTGTTGCCTTGAAAGCGTTGTTCGCACCGACTGTCGCGATCGCGATCATTGCCGCGCCCGCGTTCGCAACAGCGCACGAGGGCCATGACCATGCGGCGCCTTCATTCTCTCCGATTCCGCTTGCGTTACGCGCCGAGGACAAGTCCGATCAACTCGAACTGCTCGCGGTACTCGATGGCGCCAAGCTCACGATCTATGTCGATCGCTACGACACCAACGAGCCGGTGCGCGACGCCCGGGTAGAGGTCGAGGGCGCGGGTATCAAGGAGGTCGCGACCCAGGCCGGACCCGGCGTGTACACGTTGGCTGCACCCGCATCGCTCAGCGTTCCAGGAAAGCACGCGCTGACGCTGTCGGTCGAGGCGCGCGAGATCTCCGATCTCCTGAGCGTCAGCCTGAACGTGCCTGCGCCGGCGAACGCAGTTGCGAATCCGACGAGCCGTGACGAATGGGCGGTATGGGGCCTCTCTGGCGCGTTGGCGATCGCGGCGCTGGCGATGGTGGCGATGCGCCAGCGACGCAATCGCCGCAGCCATGCCGGGAGCACGCAATGAACCGGCGTGCCTGCGGGCTGGCTGGCGCGACCATGCTGGCGCTGGTCGTTTCAGCGGGCCTCGCCTTCGCCCACGGCGATGAGGACCACAGCAAGGACAACAAGCAGCCCGCCGCCGCCGGCGCTGGATCGGCAGCGGTGGGACCCGCGTTCTCCGGCGCCTCGGCGCAGCGTTTGCCCGATGGCAGCCTGTTCGTTCCGAAATCGGTCCAGCACGAACTCGGACTGCGCACGGTGCGCGCGCGGGTCGCGCAGGTGCCGGTGACGATCGAACTCAACGGGCGCGTGATCGCCGACCCGAACGCCACAGGGCGCGTCATGGCGACGCAGACCGGACGCGTCGAACCGGGCCCGGCCGGGATCCCGGTAGCGGGGCAACGCGTGAGCAAAGGCCAGGTTCTCGCGTACCTGCGACCCGCTGTGAACAGCCTCGAACGCGGGAACCAGCAGGCGCAACTGGCCGAGTTCGACGCGCAACTCGAACTCGCACGTGCCCGACTTGCGCGCCACGAACAGCTCGAGGGTGTGATTCCAGGCAAGGAGATCGACGCGGTGCGGGTCGAGATCGAGGCACTCGTGCGGCGCAAGCAGGCTGTGGGTGCGAGCCTTCAGACGCTCGAGCCGCTCGTGGCACCGTCGAGCGGAATCGTGAGCGCCGTCGGTGTGGTGCGCGGGCAAGTGGTCGAGTCGAAGGACACGCTGTTCGAGATACTGGACCCGCAGCGTCTGACGATCGAGGCGATCGCCTACGACGCGATCGCCTCGAACGGCATCGTGTCGGCAGTCGCGCGCCTCGATCAGCGAAGCGTCGACCTGGTCTTCTCCGGCGAGGCGCCGCAACTGCGCGACCAGGCGGCGACCCTTTGGTTCCGGGTCGTGAAATCCACGCCGCCACTGACCGTCGGCCAGCCGGTCAAGGTGGTGATCAGGACCGCTCGCAAGGTGAGCGCCGCCGTGATCCCGCAGGCCTCGCTCGTGCGCGCAGGCAACGGGGACACGGTGGCGTGGATCCACGCGTCGGCCGAGCGCTTCGTCGCACGCCGCGTGCGATTCCAGGCGCTCGACGGCGCGAACGCCGCCGTCGGTTCGGGCATCAACGACGGCGAACGCGTGGTGACCGATGGCGCCACTCTGCTCGTCCAGGTGCGCTGAGGCGGACGCTGCGTGTTCGATTTCATCGTCAATGCGAGCCTCAAGCAGCGATTGATCATCCTGGCAGTCTCGATGCTGCTGGTGATCTACGGCGTACTCACCGTGCGCGACATGCCGGTCGACGTCTTTCCCGACCTGAACAAGCCGACGATCTCGCTGATCACCGAATCGGGCGGGATGGCCCCCGAGGAAGTCGAGCAACTGGTCACCTTCCCGATCGAATCGAGCATGAACGGAATGCCCGGAGTGACGCGCGTGCGCTCGGTCTCCGGTGTCGGACTGTCGATCATCTACGTCGAGTTCGAATGGGGCACGGACATCTACCGCAACCGCCAGCAGGTCGCGGAACGACTGAACCTGGTGCGCGAGCAACTGCCCACCGGCATCGTGCCGCAGATGGGGCCGATCTCGTCGATCATGGGCGAGATCCTGCTGATCGCCCTGCCGATCGACCCGACGCGTGCCAGCCCGATGCAGGTGCGCGAGTACGCCGACTGGGTGATGCGACCGCGGTTGCTCACGATCAGCGGCGTCGCCCAGGTGATCCCGATCGGCGGCGAGGTCAAGCAGTACCGGGTCGAGCTCGATCCCCTCGCAGCATGCGCGCGCTGGGAATCGAACGCGAAAAGCTCGAAGCCGCGCTAAAGGACTTCGGCGCCAACACGAGCGGCGGGTTCATGGAGGCGCAGGGCCGTGAGTACCTGATCCGCCACATCGGACGCACCGCGCGCATCGAAGACCTGAACAACATCGTCGTCGACTGGCGCGACGGCCGCCCGATCGTGCTCAGGCAGGTCGCCGACGTCAGGCTCGCCCCGGCGGTCAAGCGCGGCGACGCGAGTTACAAGGGCAATCCCGCGGTCATCCTGTCGGTGCAGAAGCAACCCTCGGCCGACAGCGTCAAGCTCACGCGCGAGATCGAACACGCGGTGGCCGAACTCGCGAAGAACCTTCCGCAGGGGATCGAAGCGCCGCAGTTCCTGTTCAAGCAGGCCGACTTCATCGAGCACTCGATCGGCAACGTCGAGGAGGCGCTGCGCGACGGCGCGATCCTGGTGGCCGTGATCCTGTTCCTGTTCCTGCTCAACGTGCGCACGACGCTGATCTCGCTGGCGGCGATCCCGGTCTCGCTTCTGGTCACCGCGCTGGTGTTTCGCTACTTCGGGCTGTCGATCAACACGATGACGCTCGGCGGTCTCGCGATCGCGATCGGCGAGCTGGTCGACGACGCGGTGGTCGGCGTCGAGAACGTGCTGCGGCGGCTCAAACTCAACCGCGCGCACGCCCAGCCGCCAGCCGGTAATCGAAGTGATCGCGAAGGCGACGCTGGAAGTGCGCTCGGCGATCGTCTACGCGACGGTGATCATCGTGCTGGTGTTCGTGCCGCTGTTCGCGCTGCCCGGCATCGAGGGACGCCTGTTCACGCCGCTGGGCATCGCCTACATCGTCTCGATCCTGGCCAGCATGATCGTGTCGGTCACGCTCACGCCGGTGATGGCCTTCTACCTCCTTCCGCAGGATGAAGCAGCTCGACCACGGCGACAGCCCTCTGGTGAGGCAATTGAAGAAGTGGCGACGCGTCGCTGCTGAACTGGTCATTCGATCGCAGCCGCACACTGCTCGTCCTGGCGCTGGTCGCGGTGATCGCCGCGGGCGCGTCGATCCCGTATCTTCGCGCGCTCGTTCCTGCCGCCCTTCAACGAGGGCACGCTCACCGATCGAACGTTCTGCTCAACCCGGGCACCTCGCTGGCCGAATCCAACCGCATCGGCACGCTCGCCGAGCAACTGGTCGAGCCGCGTGCCCGAGGTGACGCAGGTCGGGCGACGCACCGGGCGCGCCGAGCTCGACGAGCACGCCGAAGGTGTGCACTACACCGAGATCGACGTCGACCTGAAGGCCTCCGAGCGCAGCCGCGAGCAGATCATCGGCGACATCCGCAACGCGCCTGGCCACGCTGCCGGCGGTGAGCAACGTCGGCCAGCCGATCTCGCACCGACTCGACCACCTGCTCTCGGGCGTGCGCGCGCAGATCGCGCTCAAGATCTATCGGCGACGACCTCGACACGCTGCGCGGCACTCGCCGGCGACCTGCGCCAGCGGCTGGCGACGATCCCCGGCGTCACCGACCTGCAGATCGAGAAGCAGGTGCTGATCCCGCAGATCAAGATCGCACGTCGACTACGAACAGGCCGCGCGCTACGGCGTCGCGCCGGGCAACCTGCTGCGCTCGCTCGAACAGACTGATCGAGGGCGAGACGCGTGACCCAGATCATCGAGGGCAGCAGGCGCTTCGACCTGGTCGTGCGGCTGCCCGAGTCCGCGCGCGGCGCGCACGCGCTCGAACGAGCTCCTGATCGAGACACCGGGCGGCCACGTTCCGCTGTCGAAGATCGCGACCGATCGAAGACGGCGACGGCCCGAACCAGATCAGCCGCGAGAACGCGCAGCGGCGCATCGTGCTGTCGGCCAACGCGACGGCCGGCGACATGGCGGCGATCGATCGCCGACATCCGCACCGTGCTGGCTGCCGAGCCGAGCTGCCCGAGGGCTACTTCACCGCGCTCGAAGGGCAGTTCCAGGCGCAGGAGCAGGCCGCGCGGCTGATCGGCACTGCTGTCGATCGTGTCGCTGGCGCTGATCTTCCTCGTGCTCTACAGCCGCTACCGCTCGGCGCGTGCTGTCGCTGCATCATCATGGGCAACATCCCGCTCGCGCTGGTCGGTGCGGTGTCGGCGTTGTGGATCTCGGGCCAGCCGCTGTCGGTGGCGGCGCTGGTGGGCTTCATCACGCTCACCGGGCATCGCAACGCGCAACGGCATCCTGAAGATCAGCCACTACATCAACCTGTGCGCGCACGAAGGCGAGGTGTTCGGGCGGCACATGATCGTGCGTGGCTCGCTCGAGCGACTGACGCCGGTTCTGATGACGGCGCTGGTCGCTGCCTTCGCGCTGGTGCCGCTGCTGATCTCGGCCGACGCGCCCGGCAAGGAAGTGCTGCATCCGGTAGCGGTCGTGATCTTCGGCGGCCTGATCAGCTCCACCCTGCTCGACACCCTCCTCACGCCGCTGATGTTCTGGCTGTGGGGGCGCAGGCCGCTGGAACGCATGCTCGAAACTCGCGGCGGCGAAAGCTACTGATTCGTCCGCACCGTTCCGACCCACCCCGCCCACGATAGGATTGCACGATGACACCCATTCGAATCGCCAAGGCGATCGTCGCGATCGGCATCGCCCTCACTGCGGGCGTGGCGCTCGCGCACGACGACGCCACGCTCGACAAGATGAAGACACCCCACGGCGGGCAGCTGCGCGCGGCCGGCGTGTACCACTTCGAGCTGGTCGTCGAGCGCGACGCCCGAGCGGCGTCCGAGCGCCCGGTATTCGTCTATCTCACCGACCACGCCGGGCAGAAGGTCCCCTCGGCCGGGGCGAAGGGCACCGCGACCCTACTGGGCAGCGCGGGCAAGGCGAGCATCACGCTCGCCCCCGACGCGGACAATCGCCTGAAGGGCGTCGGAAAGTACGCGACCGATCCGACGCTCAAGGCCGTGGTCGTCGTCACCTTCGCCAACGGCAGCAGCGAACAGGCGCGATTCGAGCCGATGAAGAAAATGCCCTGAGCGCCTGCCGGGGGTCGCCGCGAGCCGACCTGGGCAGGTCGACGATCGCGGACTCGCAGCGCCGACCGATGCGGTTTGCTGTCAGGACCTATGAGGCGCCACGATCGGAATACGTGATGTACCCATGCAAGCCGGCTGGGACTTCCTTTCCGAGAGTTCTGTAACCCCCGATCATGATCAGGCTGCGAAACATCGCCTCGGCGTAGCCTGCGTCGTCGCCGCTGATGGCGCTCAGCAGGAGTTCGTGCGACTTGACGACCTCGTTCATCGCGAGCTTCGACCCCAGTTTGAGCCGGGCAAACACCTGATAGGCGCTGCGCAGCGACATCCAGGCGCGCAGCAAGAACCCAGTGCACCGGGAGTATGGATTCGGCAGGGCCGAATGAAAAGAGCCGCTACTGCGCGCGCCTAGTACGCCTTGGGGTCACCCCGCAACGCAAGCAGCACCGTGCGCCAGACGATCTGCAGGTCGAGCTTGAGCGACCACTGACGCAGCGCATAGGAAATTCAAACGCCATCCTGCTGCCCTCTTTGCCCTGCCGGCGACCCTGATCGCGGTCCCGGCGATGCGGCGCAGCCGCGCAAGGCCCGCTCAGGGCGAGTCGACGACGGCCTGACAAGCCTGGCAGCCCAGCCTGACCGGGCGCACCCGTGCGCGGTTTGCCCTGAAGCTGGCCTCGGTCTATGGATTGGCCGGCGTGGCGCGCAGCCCCACCCCCGGCCCATTGCAGCGGGCCGTCCGTATCGGTGCTCGTCGGATCGGGGTCGGGGCTCAGGCCGCGTGAAGCGCCGTCGTCTCTCGCGCCGGTGCGCGCGGCGGCGCACGCGCCTGCAGCCCCAGGTGCGTGAGGATTCTCTCGATCACCGCTCGTTCCAGGATCGCGGCGATGATCTTCAGTTCGCCGCCGCAGTTCGGGCAGTGTTCGATGTCGATCCCGAACACCCGCTTGAGCAGCCTGGCCCAGCCGATTCGGCCCGCCCGGCCGTGCGCGAGGCTGGCCTCGGGGCCGGCGGCCTGCGCCGATTCGGGCTGCGATTCATCAGGTACCACCTGCGAGCGCAGCTTCGCGTTCGGGGCCAGCACGCCGTGAAAGCGGATCAGGTGCAATCGCGGCCGCGGCACCAGGGCTGCAAGCCGCTGCATGAACTCCAGCGGCGACATCACCAGGTGCGTGGTGCCGTCGCGCCAAGGTGTCTTGAGTTCGAGCACGACTTCTCCGGCGGCGTTGGTTTGTACGCGTTCGTCGGCCAGCGCCGGGCGGGTGATGTAGCGGCACAGTTGTTCGAGCGCCTGGCGCTCGTCGGCGCCGCAGCGCACCGCGGCGTGCAGGCTGAAACCCTCCATGTCGGCACACAGCGGCTGGCTGAAGTCCGTCTCCCTGGGCATCACGCCTTGCAGCGTCAGAACCTTCTGGCCGGCGCGCGGGCCGAAGGCGATGCGGTAAGTACAGGCCGCCGCCTGCAGCGGCCTGAGCACGCGGGCCTCGTCCGAATCGCCGTCGTTGTCGGCCAGGTACGTTTGGCCCTGCTCTTCGATGAGCGTCCCCCGACGGGCGAGCAGCTTCATCGTGCGGGTGATGATCTTGTGCAACACCGCCTGCAGATCTTCATCGGTCGGCGCGGGCACCGAGGCCGCAGTCGACGCGGCGCCGCGCTACTGCACGCGCTGCGGGCTGTCCTCGCAGCACCCGGACTCGCATATCGACGACGCCGGAATCTGCCGCGTCTGCCGCGAATACGACAGCGAGCGCGAACAGGCAAGCGCGTACTTCGGCACGCTCGACGAACTGCGCGGGAAAATCGAAACGATCAAGGCCCAGGCGCGCGGCAGCCACGATTCGATGATGCTGCTCAGCGGCGGCAAGGACAGCACCTACGCGCTGTGCCGGCTCGTCGACCTCGGCCTTCGTCCGCTGGTCTTCACGCTCGACAACGGATACATCTCCGAGGGTGCGAAGGCCAACATCCGGCGCATCGTCGGGCAACTCGGCCTGGAACTCGTCGAGGGCTCGACCGAGGCGATGAACGAAATCTTCGCCGACAGCCTGCGGCGCTTCAGCAACGTGTGCAACGGTTGCTTCAAGATCATCTACACGCTGGCCACCGCGCTCGCGCACGAGCGCGGCATCGGGCACGTGTTCACCGGCCTGTCCCGGGGCCAGATGTTCGAGACCCGCATCGCGGGGATGTTCCGACGCGCAGGTCTACGACCCCGAGACGATCGAGCGCACCGTGGTCGACGCGAGAAAGGCGTACCACCGGATGGACGACGCGGTGTCGAGGCTGCTCGACGTGAGCCTGTTCCGGAGCGACGAGATCTTCGAGGAAGTCCGCTTCGTCGACTTCTACCGATACTGCGACGTGAGTCTCGAAGAGGTCTACGAATACCTAGACACGCGTGTGCGGCTGGATACGGCCGATCGACACCGGCCGTTCGACCAACTGCCTGATCAACGAAGTCGGCATCCACGTCCACAAGCGCCAGCGCGGCTATCACAACTACGCGCTGCCCTACAGCTGGGACGTGCGACTCGGGCACAAGAAGCGCGATGCCGCACTCGCCGAACTCGACGACCGTATCGACCAGGGCAACGTCGTTCGTATCCTCGGCGAGGTCGGATTCGATCCGGACGCGTCCGCGCCGGCGCGTGTCGCGGACAGGTTCCTGGTCGCGTACTACACGTCGGCGGACGAGATCCCGGCGAAGGAGCTCAGGCAGTGGCTGGGCGAGCGCCTGCCGCAGGAGTTCCTGCCGCGCAGCTTCGTTCGCCTCGAGAGCCTGCCGCTCACGCCGAACGGGAAGCTCGATCGCGACGCCTTGCCCGCGGTCGACATCGGCGGCGCCGAATCCGAGCGAGAGTTCCGCGCGCCGACGACGGAACTCGAGAAGACGCTCGCCGCGATCTGGTCGAAGGTGCTCGGCGTCGAACGCATCGGTACGCACGACAGCTTCTTCGAGCTCGGCGGCGATTCGATCCACAATATCCAGATCGTCGCTCGTGCCGCAAAGTCCGGTCTCGCGCTGACGCCGCAGCAGATCTTCGACTACCCGACCATCTCCGAACTGGTCACCGTGGCCGTTCGCGCGACGAAGAACCCGGTCGAGCAAGGCCCGGTCGAAGGAACGTCGCGGCTGACGCCGGCACAGACGGAATTCCTCGCGGAGAACGACGGCGCCGGACAGCGCTATTGCCAGGTCGCGCTGCTCGACGCCCACGACGCGCTCGAAGCGGGCGTCATCGAGCGTGCCGTCGCGGCGCTGCTCGCGCACCACGACGCATTGCGCAGCCGCTTCGCCCGCGTGCGGGGCGCGTGGCGGCAGATCCTGCAGCCCGTCGGTGCGCCCGCCTTCGACTTCGGCACGGTCGACCTCGCCGAGCTCGACGCGCCGCGACAGGATGCCGCGATCGACGCGGCGATGCACGAACTGTCCGCGAGCCTCGACCCCGAATCAGGGCGCGTCGTCGCGGCGCGGTACTTCCAGCTCGGCGCGACGCGTCCGGCGCGCCTGCTGCTCGTCGCCCACCATCTGGTGGTCGATGGGGTGTCGTGGTGGATCATTCTCGACGATCTCGCGACCGCGACCCGGCAGCTGCGCGCGAACGAGTCGCCGCACCTGCCGGCAAGGACTTCCTCGGTCAGGAGGTGGGCCGACGCGCTGGCGGCGCGCGCGAACTCGCCGCAACTGCGCGCGGAGAAGGACTTCTGGTGCACGAGCGGCAGCGACCTCGCGCGACTTCCGCTCGATCGATCGGACGGTGCGGCCAACCTTCGCGCGTCGAGCGAAACCGTTTCGGTCTCGTTGGGCGCCTTCGACACGGCGAGGTTGCTCAAGGACGTCGCGGCGGCACAGCGCGCGCAGGTGCCCGACCTGCTGCTCGCCGCGCTGCTGGGAACGCTCTCGCAGTGGACCGGCGGCGATCGCCTGAGATTCGATCTCGAAGGCCACGGACGCAAGGACATCGGCGACGGACTCGATCTGACGCGAACGGTGGGCTGGTTCACTACGGTCTACCCGGTCAGGCTCAAACATGATCGCGGCGCCGATCCGGTCGCGGCACTGCGTTCGGTCAAGCGCCAGTTGCGCGCCGTTCCGGGCAACGGCCTGGGCTACGGCATCCTTCGCCACCTCAGCGCCGATTCGGCGCTCGTTGCGAAGTTGCGGGGGCTGCCCCAGCCCGAGGTGCTGTTCAACTACATGGGTCAGTGGGACCAGGCCGCATCGGGCTCGAGGCTGTTCGACCTGGCGCGGCCGATCGTCGCGACCGGCGGGGCGTCGCAGGCGCGCACTCACCTGCTCGAGATCAACGCCGTCGTGTTCGCGGGCTGCCTGCGGATGGACTGGACGTTCAGCACGAACCTGCACCTGCGCGCGACCGTTGAGGCACTGGCGCAGGACACCATCGAGTCGCTCGTTTCGCTGCTCGACGCGTGCCTGGACGCGCCCGCGCCGGCGCTCGCAGCCGAGGACTTCGCAGGCGCGGGCCTGAACCAGGCCGAGCTCGACGAACTGGTCGCCGATCTGGGCGAGTCGCCCGAGTAGACGCGCGATGACCGCCCCGAACATCGAAGCGATCTATCGCCTCTCGCCACTGCAGGAGGGGATTCTGTTTCACGCGCTCGAGCAGGCGCGGCCCGGCGTGTACTTCGAACAGTACGACTGCAGTTTCGAGCACCCGCTCGACGCGCGGCGGCTCGAACGCGCCTGGCAGGCGCTCGCCGCTCGACACCCGGTGATGCGCACGCTGTTCAGCTGGGAGCGGCGCGACCGGCCGCTGCAGGTCGTTCGCCGCAGCGTCACGCTGCCGTGGCAGGAACTGGACTGGCGAACGCTCAGCGAGCAGCAACAGCACGACGAGTGGGCCAGGCTGGTGCAGCGCGACCGCGTAACGCCTTGCCATTCTGCTTAAAAGTTATGTTGTCGAAGCCCCCGACGGATATCCAGTTGAGGTAGTTGTGAAGGCCGTAATCAGTGTAAAGTATAGGCGGCCAGGTAACCGTAAGGGGATGCATGCCGTATTTGTATTTCAACAAATGAGAGGCGTATGCGCTATCCTTTGCCCCCGCTGCCAGGCACAATGCAGTCATAGTGTCCGTCGTTCCGGCGGTGTTTGTCCAGCAGTTTCAGCAGCTCTTGTTCTCTTGCTTCCCAATCTGTGCGCTCTTTGTTTTCTGCGTACCGACACGCGTCACATATCCCGTCTGAGTCGATGTGCAAGGTGGGCGCCTTTCTATCCGGTCTGTGTCTGAATTCCGGGTAAGAACTGGGCCGTTGATTGGACATCACACACCGTTTGCAAAAAACACATCCTTTGGAAGTCCGTAATATGCTTCAAGATCTTCGGGAATTCTCATACTCCTCCAAATTCCTGTCACTTCGCAGCAACACCTTGAGTCGTTCATAGATTCTCAGCCCGTCCGGGCCACTCCGTTCGGGATGGAATTGAAACGCAAAGACGTTGCCGTATCCTGAGGCTCGAACAAAATTCGAGATTGCCATATTTGCTGGTTGAGAGCGTTACCTCTGGGTTCTCCGGTATAGCATAAAACGAATGAACAAAGTACATGTACGTTCCGTCACCGCAAACCGTGCAGAGGAGTCCGCTCCAGGGGTCCTCCGTGTCCGCTGGGAGCTCCCCTTTCTTTTGAAGGTGTCCGGGCCTGAAGATGCCATTCCATCCTATGTGCGGAACTTTCAAGGGACCGCGAGGCCCATAGGGGTTCTCGAATCGCACGACCGCTCCCTCCACGATTCCCAAACCCTTGTGCCGGCCGAATTCCTGGCTCTCGGCCATCAGCAACTGTAAACCGAGGCATACACCGACCATAGGTTTTCCGGAGGCGGCCACATCTTTCAGTGGTCCGACCAGATCCAGCTTGTGCAGCGCATTCATGGCATCGCCGAAGGCACCCACTCCAGGCAAAATCACCATGTCTGCCGACAAAATTAGCCCTTATCAGGAGTGATAAGAGCTTTCATGCTCACGTGCTCGCAGGCATGCTTCACACTGAAGAGGTTTCCCATGCCGAAATCGACTATGGCCACTTGAGGTCCACGACCGTTTTTATCTCGTCCGATCATTGAAGGCGGCAATCCAACCCGGAGTTTTTAAGGTGCTCTTTGATCTCGGGTATAGAAGCATCCTGAATTTTCGGCCCCTGCCGCACCCTTGCGAAGAAACTCGATGTTCCCTCTTCGTGAAAGTCGTCTCGGTTGACTTGGTAATGTCTAGCACAGTTATAGTGAAACATCGAAGCGATGCTTACTCCGTCAGCTTTTCCCTGAATCGCCACGTCCGAAACGTGGTTCAGAGCTCCTGCTCCTCCGCTTGCTATAACGGGAACGGAAACTGACTCGGCAATCTTTCTGGTGAGTTCCAGATCAAAACCTTTGCCGGTCCCTTCCTGATTTATTGAGGTCACCAGCAGCTCTCCAGCGCCGAGTTCGACGGCCTTAACAGCCCATTCAAAGGCGTCCAAACCGGTCCTTTCCCGCCCGTAGTCTGTGTATTGCTCGTACGTGCCGTCGCGTTTTCTGATCGCCTCGATTGACACGACTATTGTTGATGAACCAAAGGTTCGGGCAGCTTCGCTGATCAGTTGAGGTCTTTGTACGGCCGCTGTATTTATGGCTACCTTGTCCGCTCCAGCCCTCAATATTCCCCGTATGTCATCCAGAGTCCTCAGCCCCCCTCCTACCACCATAGGCACAAAAATCTCCCGGGCCGTTCGCTCAATGATGTTATTCAGGCTGTTTCTGCCGTAAAGGCTGGCAACAGCGTCGACATATATGAGTTCATCCGCGCCGTTTTCGTAATAGTGCTTGGCAAAATATTCCGGTTTACCAAGTACACGGAGGCCCTCAAAGTTGATGCCCTTTACGAGGTTTGGGCCTTTGATATCAAGCCGCGGTATGATGCGAAGGCTCACTGCTGGAACTGAGACCTCTTCTTGTTTACGAGCGTGAAATCTTCCGCTGGACTTCCGTCTGCCGAGCCGGAACGCCCGCGACCATCGCGTGAGGAGGGACATCCTTAATTACGACAGCTCCGGCAGCGACAGTGGCTCCCTCGCCCACAGAGATCAACTGTCTAATGGCAGCGCCGCAACCGATGTGTGCACCGGCTCCTACCGTGACTGTGCTGGCAAGCACAGCGCCACTGGCAACGTGAACGTGGTCACCGATCCTACAATCATGCTCAACTATGGCGCCACTGTTGACTATTATATTACGACCGAGTTCTGCGCCGGCGTTCACGATGCAGCCGGGCAACAATTGGCAGCCCGCTCCGATCTTTGCCCATCGTGAACAGACTGAGGAAGGATGCTTGATCGTTAGAGGCTCCAAGCCCTTGGAAATCCCGTGCTCGAATAGCCGCTTCCGAGGTCCATTATCTCCCACCCCTCCGACACCTACTACGAAAAACCTCGCCCCTTCCGCGACGAGTTTGCGGCAACAGTGAATCATCTCCGAGAATAGAAACATCCAAAACCTGTTGACCCCAGCGGGAAGTGTCCTGGTCGAGAATAACCAAAGATAATGGGGAATTACCAGCTCGCAGGCTTTCGACTAAAACCTTTGCGTGGCCCCCTCCCCCGAATATGACACACAGGTCCGCTGCATGTGCCGGCATTGATACGCCTCAAACCAACAGATCCAGATTGATTACCGAATTCACATCAACGTCACGCCGGAGTTTTCGACCTATTATTAAGGTCATGTGCGTCGGGTCAAGCCCCCCTGCACTGCGCCGCAGCGTCAGATCTTCCGCCACTATGGCTCGCCCTGCCGGAATTGGTCGAGCGGCCACGACAGATTTTCTGGCCGCAGCCCTCATGTCCAGTTCCGAGGATACCGGCTTCTTTACGCCATCTCCCAGCGCCGGCCTCGACCACACGAACAGCCTTGACCATAGCCGCAAATTCGGCGGGATTCAATGAAGCCTTATGATCCGGTCCAGGCATAGTTCTGTCAAGGGTGAGGTGCTTCTCGATGAGTCGTGCGCCCCTGGCCACGGCTGCCAGAGTGACCTCAAAACCCAAGGTATGATCTGAAAATCCAACAGGATAGCCAAAAGCCTGTGCGAGAGTATCCATTGCCCTGAGGTTGGAAGACGCAGGGTCAGCAGGATAATCCGACACACAGTGAAGGAGGCTCAAATTGTTGTTGCCTGCCTGCTCGATGGCCCGGACCGCGGCCTCGACCTCACCCAGGTAGGCCATACCAGTAGAGAGTATGATTGGTTTGCCTTTCAGCGCCACCCGGCGAAGAAACCCAAGGTTCGGAACATCGCCGGACGCAATTTTGAAGCACGGTACGTCCAGTTTCTCCAGCAAGTCTGCGCTCTCTTCATCGTGGGGAGTGGATAGGAAGATACCGCCCTTAGAGTCGGCATAGGACTTGAGTTCAATGAATTCTTCGTGAGTCAGCTCCAGTTGTTTGAGCATGTCGTACTGGTTTGAATGGTCCCGTATGCTACGGCGTTGATACTCAGCCATCTTCGCGTCAGGTGTAACTAGCTTATCAGCCTGAAATGTCTGGAACTTAACAGCGTCGGCTCCGGCTTCGAGCGCCGCCGAAACCAACTGTCTTGCCAGCTCAACACTTCCATTATGGTTGACTCCAGCTTCGGCGAGGATGAAGCAGCGTTCATCGGGCCCTATTCGGAATTTTCCGATGCTAAATGGCTTCATGTCCCTGGCGATCCTTTAGAATCAGGTCTGCCAAGTAAAGGTCCCAGGGAGTATCGATGTCCAGCGAGCGTTCGACAGGCATGACCAAGGAGAGCGTATTGTCCGTATAGAATGTTTTCTGTTCCACCAAGACCTCATAACGGGCCAGGTAAATAGCTCCGTTCAGGACGTAAATTTCGGGTAGGTCCTGCCGGCGGTCTATGGGCTGCTCGAGTTTGATGAAATCCGTCATGCGACCGGCGCCATCTATCCGCTTCATCAAGTAAGGATGCTCCTCGACCGGCGTCACGCTGACCACTGCGTCAGCTTTTTTTTCGCGGATAAGCTCGATGGCTCTGTCGATGTCTTCGGGGATTCGCAACGGCGATGTCGGTTGGAGAAGCATTATCAGATCGGGCCGATAGCCGTCATTTTCGTTCAGCCAATGGGCAGCGTGCAACACCGGTTCAATTCCGGGGGTGTCATCCTGCGCGAGGTCCGCGGGACGCATGAAGGGCACCTCCGCACCGTGCCTACGAGCAACATCCGCGATTTCCGGCGACTCTGTGGAGACAATGACACGATCCAGCAAGGTGGCCGCGAGGGCAGTTTCAACTGTCCATGCAATGAGCGGTTTACCTGCCGCGGGCTTCAGGTTTTTGCCAGGTATTCCCTTTGAGCCGCCGCGAGCAGGTATGATTGCCGAACAGATAAGTCTGTTGGTTGAAGTCAAGTAGGTGCTCTTTTGCTATGGCTACCGTTGGTCCGCATGGCAGCCTACTTGCAGCCTGTTGAGTTGGACATGAACTGTTTAAGTTCGGTCTACGAAACCCACGTCCTGTGGACTTGGTCAGAGTCTGAAGGCTTTGCCGAAGAACTGCCCACCTGTTACATCGATACTCGAGTTGTTCCCGCAACCACGAGTAAGGAGAGGCAGGTGAGCAGGTTCCGAAAGCTATCACATGCCATACGGCATTGTCAGTATCATGTCGTGTGGGTTACCGAAATACCGGTACCGAGTGTTGCAGGGCATGGTAGGTCAAGAAGTTCACAACTGCATCCGGGACTTCTGCGGTCAACTTGGATGCGAGATTGTCGAGATGAGTGTTCAACCAGACCATGTCCACGTAGTATGTATGGTACCTCCCAAGGTGTCGATTTCGTCTTTGATGGGCACACTCAAGGGTCGCACGGCGATCCGTGTATTCAAGCAGTTCCCGTATCTCAAGAAGAAGCCCTACTGGGGAAACCATTTCTGGGCCAAGGGCTACTGCGTCGACACGGTGGGTCTCGGATGCGGAAATGATCCGCAAATACGTTAAATACCAAGAAGATAGAGAGTGTCACCAAGAGCAACTACCGTTGAAATACGACTGAATTTCAGGGTGCGGCAACAACTCAGCTTGCCTCCTCTGGGGGCAAGCGCTCAGCCCCCCTCTGGGGGGCAACCTGAAAGCCACGTGCTCTGCACGTGGATATTTACATAAGCTCCGCCCCCACTTCAAGCAATTAACCAGCTTGATATCACGCCATTTATTGACTAATTCCCATGAATCAACCCTTGCTCTTAAACTTCAAGAGGTTGGATAGCACACGATTGTTCTAGTGCTCACACTCTCTGCAAAGCTGGCAGGCAGCGGCCCCATGACCACCAAAACTTCGCAATCGCCTTCGAACTCGGAAATGGGCCGGAGAGGGACCCTGTTGAAGAATGGCCCGTCCCCGTCCAGTGAGTCCACATATACCGCGGTCACCTGGATACCTTCAGATATAAGATAGAGCATGGCCCCTTCCGTGAAAGGGGTCCGGCCGTATACGCTTACCTTCCGAATCCCCTCCTTGGCCAGACCTTTGAGCTTATCCAACACATCCTTGCGAACTTCTTCATAAAGAGCGCTTTGTCGTTTCAGAAAGTTGTATGCGAGGATCGATTTCTGAAGAATTCCCGTGGGTGTGAGGTGATACCGTAGGTTGCGGGGATTGGCTCCGGATATCTTTATGTACCCTTTGACTGCCAGAAGCCTCAGAGCAAAGTTCACGGATGCAACGCTGCGCCCGGTTCTTTGCGATATGTGCCTCTGGGTGACATGCCCTTCATTCGTGTGAACGGCGTCAAGCACTTGATATTCCAGGATAGGGTCTTCCATGCTTCGTGTTCGCTGTTTATTGCTCGTGTTCAAATATCGAACAAATCTCTCGGGCTGTCAAGTCTTTTTTGGCCGACTCGCTGCATGCCTTCAGTTGTGCGAGGCGTTTCACCGCGCCTCTCATTGCGAAGAGTGAAATCCCGCGTTCCGCGGGAAAGCAATCCTTTCTTAGGTGGGACGGGCGTCCTGTCCGTCATTTCTTGACAGGCGATCCCGCGATTAGCGGGACTGTCCCACCAATGGTGATTGCTTCGTTTCACTCAGCAATGACAATGTCTACTCCGCGAGACTGATTGGATACGTTTCGCCGGCGATAGTTACGCGGCATAAGAAGAATTCCTCCTTACCCACCCTGTCAGACATTGAATGGAAGGAGATTTCAATAACTGCCATGCCACAATGTTGGGGAGTCGGCAACAGCGGCCACCTGGCCCCCATCGTCTTGACATTTCGACATCTCGGATGCTATTTTCAACGGCGTATGGCGGTGTAGCTCAGCAGGTTAGAGCATGCGGCTCATATCCGCAGTGTCCGGGGTTCAAGTCCCTGCACCGCCACCAGTTAACCCAGCCATGCCGTTAAGACGGACCGCTTGATGAATTGTCGGCAAATTACGAAGAGACAGTGGCTTCAAGAAATTACATCGTAAATTCGCTAGTGGTTTGATAGGACTGTCAAGGTGACTGGCGCTGTTACAAGATCAGTCCGTTCAGGCTTGTTTCAATCCGTAAGTTCCAGACCAGGCACAATTTCAACCGTCCTCCTCGGCGCTCTCATCTTCCATTCCCTTGACCCAAACAAGATTAGCCTTATTGATATGCGCGCCGACCAAAGAAGCACCGTCCAAATTGGCTCCGGCCATATTTACGGTGTCCAGTATTGCCTCGAAAAGGTTTGCACCGGTCAGGTTAGCTCCGAACATGTTCGCCTGGGTTAGATTGGCTTCTGATAGATTGGCCATTGTCAGCCGTGCCCATCCCAGATCAGCGCTTCGCAAATTGCAATCCGAAAGGTCGGCTCCGGAAAGGTTGGCTTTCCTGAGGCTTGCCCCGTAGAGATCTGCGGAACAAATTACAGCGCCGGGAAGCCAGGCCTCGGTCAAATCACATGCCGACAGGTTGGCCTTCGAAAGATCTGCCAGAGCGAGCTTGGCTCCGGCCAGCTTTGCTTTGGAGAGATTTGCCCCCCCGAGGTGAGCTTCCGCCAAATCCACTTCACTCGCGACCGCCTCTTCAAGTAGAGCCGCTATTGACAGGGCGTCCCCGCTGAAAATCACTTCATCCGTGAATCGGTTCTTGATCTCCAAGCCCATTTTAGCCCTCAAACCATTTCTGCATAAACGCTAAGTACCGGGATTAAGCTATAAGAGTGCAACCCTATCCTTCGGTCCTCCGAGGCAGGGACTAGCCTTTCTATATTGCCCTCAACCCCCAAAATAAGCCGGATTGCCTGGCACGACCTGTTGCCGCCGAAGAAGAGCCTCGTCAAGTTGCTGAGAAAGGAGATCCCCTCCCCTTTTGGAGCATACCTGTCCACCGGCACCCCGGTCAAACATAATCTTGGCTACCTGGAGCCATTTTTTTTGCAAAGTGTCTACGACCGAGAAGTCCAAGAAGCAGCGTGATGGAATTACGATTGCAGTTTGGCTAACTCCCTGTTTCAAGTACCGGCACCATCGCCACTTCTCACTCGATGCAGTCTTCCAATGGATTTTGACACCGACGTCTGATAATGGTATTTCAGGCATAGAATCATGAGTAACGAACACCCACGATCACAGGCCAGTACCGAAGGTACCGGAAAACCAGATTACCGTAGTCATTCCCGCGTTTAACGAGGAAGGGACCATTGGAGAGGTAATACGGGGAGTCAGGAAAACCGTTCCTGAGGCCAGAATCCTGGTGATTGACGATGGTTCTTCCGACTCAACCGCTGTAACCGCTAACGAAGCGGGCGCGGACGTGATCTCCCACCCACTGAACAAAGGAAATGGCGCAGCGATCAAGACCGCGTTGCGTGCCATTGCCGGCGGGTTGGTCGCGGTTCTTGACGGCGACGGGCAACATGACCCTGAAGATCTGCCGGTGCTGCTGAATGGGTTGAACACCTATGATCTGGTGGTGGGAAGCCGGTCTTTCACCATGGAAGAGGGTTCGATTTTGAGGAACAGCGGCAACTTTGTGCTACGCAAGCTTGCCTCTTTTCTTGCGGAACAGGAAATTCCGGATTTGACTTCAGGCTTCCGCGCTTTTCGGCACAGCATTGCGACCAAGTTCATGCACATCTATCCGAATGGCTATTCTTTCCCGTCCACGAGTACACTGAGCTTTATTACCGCCGGCTACAATGTTAGCTTTGTACCCATTCGAGCCCGTCGGCGGCCGGCCCATACGGAAAGTAAACTCCGACCATTCCGCGACGGCTTTCGATTCATTATGTTCATTCTTCGTATAATAAGCATGGCAAATCCGAACAAGATTTTCTTCCCTACCGGCCTGACGCTGGTGCTGGCAGGGATCGTCCTTACTATCCGAAACCTTATCCTTTTTGCCCAGTTCTCAGGCGGGACTGTTTTGTTTCTGGCCGGCGGTATCAATATCATTTTCTTCGGTCTCATCCTGGATCAGTTCGCGCTGCTCCGGCTTCAGGATCGCGACTAGACGTGCTTGCAAGATTTCAAGAGTATTTGAAGGCATGCCGGGGGGACAACCTTTCGCAAAAAGCGTCCCACCGGACGCTCTTCAATAAACTCACAGGTTCTGCAACCGCCTCTGGAAGCACCGAATAGAGCCCTCTATATGTGCGGAATTTGCGGTATATTTCTGCTCGATCCCGGCGCTCAACTGGAACGTAGTCAGCTCCAGCAGATGAATCGGACCATGAACCATCGGGGACCCGATGACGAAGGCTATTATGTGTCGGGACCGGTTGGCCTGGGCATGCGTCGACTCAGCATCATTGATCTCCCTGGAGGCCGCCAGCCCATAGCCAACGAAGACGAGACAATGTGGATCGTCTTTAATGGGGAGATATATAACTACCTGGAATTGCGATCTGAACTCCTAGCGAAGGGGCACCATTTTCGAACCCGCTCGGACACGGAGGTGATAGTCCATCTTTATGAGGAAATGGGAAAAGATTGCGTCACTCGCCTGAACGGCATGTTCGCGTTTGCGCTCTGGGATTCCAAGCAGCGCCGCCTTTTCCTGGCCCGGGATCGGCTCGGGATCAAACCGCTCTTCTACTCATACGAACCGGGCCAAGCGTTCTATTTCGCCAGTGAAATAAAGGCCATTTTGACGACCCCCGTCAGCAGAAGGCCCGATTATCAGGCGCTCTACGATTATCTTTCGCTCATGTACGTTCCCACCCCCGCGACGGCCTTCGCCGCGATCAGAAAGCTCCCACCAGCTTGTGTTCTGACGTGTTCGCCGGACGGATTGGAGATCAACGAATACTGGGACATCCCGCTCCCGGCGAATGGTGAAGAGGAATCGCCAAGCAGCGATTATGAAGGGGAGATTCTCGAACTTGTTGAAACTGCAATTCGCCGCCAGATGATTTCTGACGTCCCTATCGGTGCACTCTTAAGCGGGGGACTCGATTCCACTATGGTGGCCGCGGTAATGGCCCGCAAGCTCCAAATGCCTCTCCGAACATTCACCATGGGCTTTGACCATAAATCATACGACGAATCGGAAGAAGCCAGGCTCGTTGCAGACACACTTGGAACCGATCACCTTGAAGAAAAAGCCAATCCGTCGATGATTGAATCCATTCCGGAACTTCTTAACTCTTTCGACGAGCCGTTCGCGGACTATTCGGCTATTCCAACGTTCCTGGTTTCGCAACTCGCGGCACGTTATGTCAAGGTGGTTCTCACAGGCGACGGCGGAGATGAGGTGTTTGCCGGATACCCGACCCACGTGGCATACAGAGTCAGCCGCCTTTTCACTATGATCCCGCTGTGGCTCCGGGAAAGGCTGATCAATCCGCTGGTGATGGCATTGCCCACGTCCATGGAGAGAATCAGCTTCGATTACAAGGCCAAGAGATTCGTTTCAGGAGCCGACCTTCCGCTGGAGCAAGGCCATTACTGGTGGAAAGTGATCTTCAGTGAAGAGGACAAGAGAGACCTCTGCAAACCGGATTGGCTACAGATGGGGATGAGGGATAGTTTCGAGATATTTGATCGGTATTTCCGCAAGACGGCGCATGCTGATCCGCTCAATCGGCTCCTCTATGTGGATGCCAAAACCTTTCTCCTGGATGACAACCTGGCGAAGGTCGATCGCATGACAATGGCCAATTCCCTTGAGGCGCGGGTGCCCCTTCTGGACCACGAACTCGTGGAGCGAGTGGCGATGATACCTCCGCGGGTCAAATCCAAAGGGCTCCAGACAAAACTGCTGTTGCGCAGAGCGGCTCGGAATCTTTTGCCGCCCAAGATTCGCAAGGGGAAGAAGAAGGGGTTCACTCCACCCCTACCCTTTTGGATCAGGCACGAACTCAGGGAATTCCTTGGCGAATTCTTTGTTCCCGAGAGACTGAGGGCTACAGGCATGTTAAACGAAAACCATTGCCGCCAGTTGCTCGACGACCACCTCCAGGGGAGAAAGGACAACAACAGGCAGATCTGGACGATCTTGGGACTCGTCTGCTGGCTGGAAAAATATGGGACCTAATTTGCGGAATATCGCATCCGAGTAACCGCGGGCTGACCAGACTTCGAGCTAGTGAGAGATCAAAATGGTTTCGTCGATTGCATGTGAATTCCGGGTGAATTCCGGGGACACCATACTGAATTTGCTCCTCAGATCGATAATTAATTAAGTCCCGGACTTGTTTCTGCCAATAGTCGCTGCCGTACGGACGAGCAGAAAAAGCGAATGACAGTTTTTCCCCTCCGTTGGAGCAAACACATCACCCCTCATCAGCCGTAACTTTGTGTTGGAGTGGGCGAGGCTGGAACGTTTCAACCCGCAAAGGCCCTCCAGCGTTCAGCTTTACGGCCTGTGGCTGTCTTTTTTCTCCGGGCTGATCGCCCCACTTGAATTTGGGGACGTCTCCTGAGGGCGTCGCTGTGGGCCCGGCAGCCCTGCGGGGACCCACTCTGGGCTGGACAGCCGGCGAGGAGCTTTCATTGTCGGATTGGCTCGATGCAAGATCGAACCGCTTCAAGTGACCCTGTCCGTCACTGACGCTGGCCTGCCGAACCTGAAGCTCTTCCACGTCCAAATCTATCACCAGTCGATACGTGCGCTTCGGGTCCTTCTTGTGAACCAATTCAACAAAGACGAGATCATCCGTGACACCAGCGGACTTGACTGATACCGTCGAACTGTCGGCCTTTTGAGAGGCAGG
Source organism: uncultured beta proteobacterium (assembly GCA_963696745.1). Classification (GTDB taxonomy): domain Bacteria; phylum Pseudomonadota; class Gammaproteobacteria; order Burkholderiales; family Burkholderiaceae_E; genus Quisquiliibacterium. The sequence goes on along the minus strand of CAVOLL010000006.1, from coordinate 10,745 downwards.
AGCTGGAGCCACGGCTTTAGGTTGAACCGGGTCCTTTTGCAACTTTGCGGCCGGTTTGGGTGCCGGTTTTGGCTGCCACGCACCGGCCTTGACTCCCAGGTTTACCAGGAGACTATTGCTCTGTTTGTCAACCTTGAATGATGGGACAGGATTCTCGCCGAAATCCACTACAACTCGGGCACGTGAGTTTGCGTATCCGAGACGGATTTCGTTCACGGGATTCCGCCCGACATGAATCTTGGCGGGAATTTTCCCCAAACCCGTAGACTCCAGATCCAGCACAAGTCTGTAGGGTTTCTGGATCACGAAGGTCGAGTGCTTGCCGACAGGGCCGTCGCACTTGATCGATATGTGCTTGAGGTCAGGTGCCACCTGCACTGACGTGATGTTGGCCTGCTCCGCGGCCCAAGTTGGGCCGTAATTGGCCGTGAGAATTAGACACGCGAATAACGCGATTCTATATAGCGACAATGAAGATTTCATACCAACTCCCATGGCATAGAGGGCCACGACGAAGCGTCAAAATGCTTCAGAGATTGACGCCATGCATTGACCGCCGGGGGCATTTCAAGTTGCGCGATTCAGCCCGACATTATCACACTTGACATGCTTATGTCAAAAGAAAAGGCATTTATAGTGTGTTATATAGATTTGTTAAACCAAAGATTATTTTTATGAAGGGACTCGGTTATAATCAGGATGAGTTTCGGAATTCATGGCAAGCTCTACAGCGTAGTCCTCTCGGTACGCCGTAAGTTAATACCTTGAGTTAATACAATATTGCCAACATGGCGAGTAATCGGTAATTGCTCGTAGGGGCGCCGGCATGATGCGAGCCGGCTACGCGATCTTCAAGGCCTTGGCATACTCTCACAGACCATGAATATTGCAGTCGAGGTGGCAACGATCATGACGGGCGCATAGAGCAAGCTTCGAAAGGTAAGCCCTCAGTTACGTAAATCGAGTCTTGCGCAGCGATGAAAAAGCAATCTAGGCTTTGCCGGTGCAGCAGATTGCTCGCTTAGCTCGCAATGACAATCTCCGGCCCATGGAGTAACGTCCCACTTCGAAAAGCGCTTTTGACTTCTTCATCACCGGGCATTAAACTAAAGTTGGAGGTGTCGCGGCCTTTCAAGATCAAAAGGCAATAGAGGGACTCGAGAAAAGCGTTAATTTTAAGCCGAAAAGTGGTCACTTAATTTTTCCGAACGCAAGGGGGAAGGTAAATTGGAAAAACAAGGAGAATATGAACGTAGAGTGGAAGCTGTGGTGGAGCAGTGTGACGATCAGATAGCTCAATTCAGAGCCGACTTGGAAGAGGCCGGACCCGAACAGAAGGAAAAATATGACGAGGAAATAGATGTTCTTATAGCGAACCGCGAGGCGGTGCGGAGGGGCCTGTTACGAGTGACCCCTGGAGGGGACGACTTGTGCTCTTCATGTCCTGAGGAAGAAGATGCGGTGCGGACGGCGGCGGATTCGGCTGAAGACATCAGCCAATAGTAGGCCAGTCTCTCTCGCTGTAATGCAAATGTTAACTTCCCACAAAAAAATCATCGTTGAGACGTAGCATGGAGATCCGCTTTGCAACGATTCTTGGTGGTATCTCATTTTAACTCTCATCCCTGTTGATCAGAGGCTCGGTAAAAGCCATGCTGGCAAGATCCCGACAAAAGTGGAATTCGTTCAGGGGGTGCCGGATAATGGTCTCCCGAAGTCAAAGTGGGGATGTTGCCGGCTCGGCGATTTGAATCGGCTGATCTTCATTTCAAGAAAGGGGCATGAAGTATGAACCTTTTGAGCACAGGTGAATTGAAGGCTCTGATGGAGAAACGCGAAGGTCCTTGCGTATCCGTTTTTATGCCTACTCACAGGCGCGGAGCAGAAACCCAACAGGATCGGATCCGATTCAAAAATCTGCTCAAGCAAGCCGAGGACAGGTTGACCCACAACGGTCTTCGCGTCCCGAACGCCAAGGAATTGCTCCAGCCGGCCCAAGCACTGGTGCAGGACAGTCTGTTCTGGTCGCACCAAAGTGATGGATTGGCAGTCTTCTTTTCCGGAGAAGGTGCTCGACAATACAGCCTTCCGTTCAATTTCGAGGAGTTGGTGGTTGTCGCGGATCGGTTCCATCTGAAGCCGGTACTTCCTCTCCTAAGTGGTGATGGGAGGTTCTACGTGCTGGCCCTCAGTCAAAACCAGGTGAGACTTCTGCAAGGGACCCGTTACAGCGTCGACGAGTTAGATCTGGACGGCATCCCGCAGAGTCTTGAAGAAGCCTTGCGGCTGGATACTCCCGAAAAACTGATTCAGTGGCACACCCGCATGCGAGGGGGCACAGGAAAGCGAGCTTCTACGTTTCATGGCCACGGAGGTGCTCCGGATGACCTCAAGGATAACCTTCTTCAGTATCTTCGGCAGGTGGATAAAGGTCTGCATGATATGATCGGGAACGAGCACGCTCCCTTGGTGCTGGCTGGGGTTGAGTATCTTTTTCCTATTTACAGAGAGGCCAACACATACTCGCATTTGCTGGAAGAGGGGATCCCAGGAAACCCTGAGGGCTTGACTGCTCAGCAGTTGCACGGACAGGCTTGGAAAATCATTGAGCCTCATTTTCAGAAGACACAGCAAGACGCGGTCGACCAGTACATTCGATTGGCTGGTACCGGCAGAAACATCCAAGGACCTCGCAGTCATAGTCAGTGCTGCTTATCACGGTCGTGTGGACGTGCTCTTTGTGGCGATCGGAGTGCAGCGTTGGGGATCGTTCGACCCTGATGCCGATGCGGTTCGCTGGCACGACAAAGCCGAACCGAGTGATGAAGATATGCTCGACTTTGCGGCGATCCAGACCTTTCTGAACGGGGGCACAGTCTATGCGGTAGAGCCGGAAAATGTGCCTGATGACAGACACTTGGCTGCCATATTCCGGTATTGAGAAGCAAGCACTTCGCACGACGAATAAATGTACTGCTTAGGAGAAAAGCCCATTATTTCAACAAGAAAGGACACGGCATGCCGTGTCCTTTCCTATGAAAGCCCTGCGTAGCTCCTTTTATCAAAGGTCCTGCAACAGCGTTAAGCCCACCGGGACAGAGAATAACATCAGCTCACCCGGACCAACTTCACGTGCGTATCGTAAAAACTGACACTCCCGCCTACAGGATCAACCATGCAGGTGTTCTTAAGCGCGGGATCCACCCACATGGCCGCGTTGGCATGAATACCTGCTGCTCTACGAGGGTCACTCCTTATAACGTTGCCGTTTATGGTCACGTCGGCAGCTCCGGTTGCCCAGTGGCCAAATCCTAAGGCAAAACTCGTCACTCCCGGACGCATAGTTTGAGTAAGCAGAACTTTCCCGACCATGGGTTTCTTGTTTCCTGCGCCCAGATCCCATTCCCCCGATAGATTGGTAGCGCTGACGACCTTGACGAGGTCTCCGTCCTTGAGTCCCAGCCGTTTTGCATCTTCGGGGTTCACCAGAATGCCATTTTCGGGCATGATCGGCGTGAGCCACTGGTCCACGATAGTTCGGCTCTTGCACTGAGAAATGGTCCGGTGAGTTATCAGGGCCAAGTCATATCCCTTGCGCAATTCATCGGGCTCGCGACCCAGGTAATCCCTGATGGGCACATGGATGGCAAACCCGGGATTCTTCTTGCCCGTTCCTGAATGTGTAGTGGAAGCGGTCTTCTCCTGATACATGTTGAGCAATGCTCCGTAAGGATGTGCGACACGGTCACCCTTCCACCCTTTTGCCCAATCCTCGAACCTGCCGCCCCGGTTGAGCACGTACACGACCTTTGGCCAGTTCTTATCCCCGGCGATCTTCTTCCATCTTGCCTCGTCAAAGATACCTGAGGGAAGATATCGGCGAGCTTCCCGGAAGATCTTCATTTCGGCTTCACCCGCGTCGGGAACAGCCCCGGAACCGTCCGGCTTCTCCCCGAACGCAAGGTTTGCAAGCGCTCTAAGGTAGAAGTCATCTGGTACCTTCAGGTCCAGACCTTTTCCAAACGCGTCCTCTCCGAATCCAGGAAGTTTTAGCTTCTCTGCGATGCCGAGTATCATCGCCTCAAAACTCATCGGCATGTGTTGGCCGTACACTGTGCAATCTTCAGGGATAGGAGCCATGGCCGGCTGCCTGACCGGCTGTACCTTATTGGGGACGGATGGATGGCTCCCCTGGAATTCCCATCGTTCCAGAAAGGATAAGTCCGGTAAGATGTAATCGGCGTACATTGAAGTCGTGCCAATGATGATATCACTCGCCACAAAGAGCGGCATCTTCGCAGTATCGCACAGGATCTTGATGTTTGTATCCCCCGCTGGCAATGAGTAGGTCGGGGCGCCCATATACAGAAAAAGGGCTTTCACCGGGTAAGGATAAGCATCTCCAATCGACGGAATAATCTCTTCGTAAATGTCACTACTCAGAGGGTACCAATTGCGCTTGGCCGGATAACCGGAGAAAATTGTTGTCTTCTCGTAGTCCAGGCCATGACGAATTGAACTGACACCAAATGACGCGGTTTTCCCGGGATGGGCGTTTAGATCATAGAGTTTTCCTTTGCCCATGTAGTCGTAGGTGCTCGCTTTGATCATTCCGCCTTTGGCGTCGAAGTTGCCCAGCAACATGTTGACCGTCATCCATGAGAGGACATTATAGAATCCGTTTGTGTGCTGTGCCGGACCTCGGTGGATGTCCACTGCAGCCTGTTTCCCGTAGCTCGTCAGCTCACGAGCCACCGCGATCACGTCCGATTCCTTGACCCCTGCCAATTCGGCCCATTCCTTCACGGTGTGCTTTTGGGAAGCTTCGAGGAGCACTTGAAGCCCGCTCTTTACAACGGTGCCGTCCGGCAATTTCGAGTCGACAAATAGATCCCCATTGACCTGGTTCTTGGTGTCGTTGGGATCGAAGGCTACCGGCTGACCCTGAACCATGGCAAGGAGAAACTTCTCCTGGTATTCCTTGCCGTCCTTTGTCTTCCGGGTCTCGGGCTGAGCCAGTCCCACGTCCGCGGCTCTGACAGAACTTGCCCGGCTTGCCGTCTTTGATCTCCACCAGCCACGTGGCATTGCACCAACTGTTTTCGCCCGCGGCCACGGCTGCCGCCTTGTTCGCGCATGAGAGGAATTTAGCGTCGTAACGTTTGTCATCGAGAATCCACCGGATCATGCCCGCTGCGAGGGCAGCATCGGTTCCCGGTTTGAGCGGCAGCCATTTCCACGCTTTGGATGCTAGCTTACTAAACCTCGGATCTGCCACGGCTATTTTGGTGTAGCCGCTGACCAGATTGCCGGTTAGTCGCACTGCCCTGTTGGGAGGGCCGTAATTGGCTTCAAAGAGGTTGGCGCCCACAAAAAAGATGAACCGGCTGTTTTCCGTGTCTGCCTGCCAATAGAACTTCTTGCCGTCGCTGAATTTTCCTCCCACGTACTGTTCGCTGATAGCCTTGCAAGTGAAATACAGAGAACCTTGACATACCGTGGTGTGACCGTGTGCATTGGTGGTGCCGAGGCCCTCTGCAAAGCGCTTGTACAAATCGCCTCGTCCTCCTTTGAGCCGGCCCCAGGCAAGCACGATTTGGTTGTTACGAGGCCCTAGATCGGGATGATTCGGATCGATAAGCTTGTCCAGGTTTGCAGCGTGCTTGCTCTTGAACTGTTCGACCAGCGCTTTCTTTTTATCTTTATCCTTCTCGTCCAGGATTGCCTTTACGTCCCCAGCCATCTCTTTGGAGACCTTGGGATCGGTCAGAGCACGAAGCTTTGCAAGACCCTCTACCTCACGATTTTCTTCGCCAGGGACTTTGCCAAAGAGCTTCCCGCCTTCGCAGATTTCTTTGACAGCTTGCTCGAATGGTATCGCCACCCATTTATTCTCCCCACGTTTACCCGCTCTCTTAAGCACTTTTCGCAGGCGATATGGATCATAGGCAGTCTGAAGCCCTGCCTGGCCCTTGGGACAGATTGAACCGTCAACCGGGGCCGCGTCTTCCGGATGGGTGCTGTAAGGCAAATGAGGCAGCAGTGTCCACGGATTGTAGGGGTTACCGTCAATCTTCGTGATTACGCCGTTCTGCTGCTTGCATGTGATACCGCAGCCCGTGTTGCACTGAAGGCATACCGAATGGATCATGTTGGTAGGCTTCGCGAGATCGTACGGCGCGTCCGGACGGTCGGTGTTCATGACGGCATTGGCTCCGGCATTTGTCGGCGCCGCTAAAGCCTTGGGAGCGGAGACGAGGAGCCCGGTGCCCAGGAGTGCCCCGCCTGCGAGGAAACTTCTTCTGCTCGTTATCTTTTTCTCTTCGTTGTTCATCATCCACCTCACGCCTGCTGTTGCGAACGGGAAGCCAGAGTGTTGCTCAATCGCATTCCCAGGTAAAAGATTGCCATGCCGACTGCCACCATGAAAAATCCAACCAGGTATTCCATCGATGTCGGATGGTAGCTGTAGGTAAGACGGGAGTCCTGAAAGGCTTGCTGGAGCCCTGGAATCTGACCGCTAATCTGACCCGGAACCAGGATGCACATTCGAGCCGCCGCGAAACCCGCTGTCACGAGAATCGCCGCAAATGCCCACATTCCCTTTCTCGTAGAGGCGAACAGCGCCAAAGGGATGAGTACCGCCCAGCAACAGGTGAACGATCCAGAATACTTGCCAGTACCCGCCAAATAGCAGAAAGTGCACGTTCGGGGATTGTTGTCCCGGGTTCCATAACACAATGGAATACTCTGCGAATTCAAATGCGAGGTAGACCAGCATTGCCAGGACGGTAATAATTCGTAGCCAACGCACCGCGTTGTCATAACTGATCTGGCCGCTCGGACCGCGCCCAAGCAACACTCTGACGAATAGGAGTCCACCCGAGCCCAGAGCAATTGCAGAGGCGAGGAACAACACCGACAAAATCGGGCTGTTCCAAAATTCGTTGGTCCGCACCGCCTCGAAGAAAACACCGCTTTGGCTCGGGAACAATATGGACAAAAATGCGCCGAACACCAGCAGCGGCTTCAGCCAAATAGAGGTGCTACTGAACGTAAGCAGCCAGCTCACTATCGCTACGACCACGAAAACATTATACATCCAGGCATTGAAAGCCATCATACTGGTGAACGTAGGTGAAGTGAGGACTTTGAAAAGACGTTCCGTATGTCCCAGATCGAGCCCGACGCCGAGAAATGCCGGGATCAACGCTGCGAGACTCAGCACAATGGCGGTGCACCAGATCCTCGGGCCTGCTGAACCCGGGCGTCCCAAGGATATAGCCCACAGCCCCGATTATGAAAGAGCCCCCTGAGATTCCTATTCCGAGAAAATCAGAGTCCGATCCACAAGCCCCAAGGCACGTACGATCCGTATCCCGCACCCATATGGCCCGCTGTGAACCGTTGCACGACGCCTATCGCTCCACCGACTAATAAGATTATCCAGATGATCCAAAGAATCGTGGTCCACGGAGAGCTTGAAGCACCGTGTTCCGGATTTTCGGGCGGAAAGTGTCGCATTTGTCATGGCGCTTTGCCCTCCTTTCATACGATGTAGTAGCACTGAGGTTTGTTTTTTTCCAAATGAGTGAGCAGGGTCTGCACGTTGTTCTTTGTAATGAGCCCCACCACAAGGCTGTTCGGATCGTTGGAATCGCCAAAATACGTGGCACGCCCGATGCACGTAGTCACGCACATCGGGAGCTGGCCCACCTCAAGCCGGTGCAAGCAAAAGTGGCGCTTCCGGGCATTCCCGACCGGAGAACCATGATTTTTTCGGTTCCAGTTCTTGGCATATTCGTGGTTCGTCTCATGCTCCCAAGGGGCCGGTGCGCCTTCTATTGAGCGATCTTTTCCCGCTGAAGCGCCACAGGCCTCGCCGGCGGAATCGTATCGGCCGAAGTCGGCGGTCCGCGCGCCATAGGGGCACGCCTTCAAGCAGGACCGGCAACCGATACACTTGGCGTAATCAATGACGACGACGCCCTCCTCGCTTCCACGTCGCGTTGACCGGACAGACCGGCACGCAGGATGGGTTGTCACACTGCGTGCACGGTCGCGGGAGAAAGCGACTTTGCCCGTTCGGATATTCCCCGCTCCCCTCGACCACCGGGCGGTAGACCACGCCGGGCGGAAGTTGTTCTCAGCCACGCATCCGATCGTGCACACGTGGCATCCGACGCACTTCCACGTGTCGATAACCATTGCCCAGTGCCGCTTTTCCACGGGCTTGGCCATAGCTGTCACCAGTTCTCGCTGCATTCGAACGTGCAGGTCTTCATTCTCTTGGGCCTTCACGTTCTCGAGCACCGTCAGTTCACGGACGGTCCCGTCCCCTGTCGGGTCCTGCGGAACGGCAGGCAAGCGATCCTTCACGATTACTACCGCTGCCGCGGCAGTCCCCGCGCCGACCAGCCCCCGGCAAGCAGGAATTCTCGCCTGTCCATGATTTCATGGGGTTTCTTCATCGGGACATCTCCTCCTCTGTGTGTGTTTGGTTTAGAAAAAGACCTATCAAGGCCAACTCGAGCTGCTATCTCTTGGAGACTGACTCCCGTGTTCAAGCGTATCGTGGGCGATACTCCTGAGCCAAAATTTGAGTTCGTCTGCATCTAAGGGTTTGCTGAGGCACGCGTGGATATAAGAAGAAATGGCCTCCCGAAGTTCAGGGTGAAGCTTCTGGCGTGAAAGGGTGAGGATAGACAGGTCTGGATTATCGGCCTTCAAGCGTCTCACAAACTTGTTGTCAAGGCTGGCACTGTCCAGATCCAAGATCACGACTCTTGAACCACTGTCAGCGATCAGGCCGGGAAGGTTTGCACAGGATTCACATTCAATTATTCGATAGGGCCCGGCGGCCAAGGCAGTGCGCAGTTCTTTGATTTGCTCAATATCCGCGGCAGAAACAATTACAGACTGTTTCATGGCGCATGCCTCGAATTCCGATTTGCCCGCTACCTCTTACAAGACTCGTGCCACATTTCTTAGGCAAGGCAGAACTGGAACCCTAAGCACGGGCTCAAAACTGAGACATCAATCCTGCTGATATAACTGCAAATTAACCAGACGCAGCGGATAGAATGTTTTGTGGAGGAGGTCTTAAGGCAACCTTGAGGGATGAAAAAGTATCAACAGCAGGGCCTGGTGTTTCGTTTCTGAACACAAGAAAGGCTTAGTCATTTAATTACGTGATAACAGTGACATATGGTGTCCCGATTCGATACATGTAAGCTCGTCGGCCGATACACTGTGACTTGTGCAAGTGGTTCAGGCATTTCTTGAAAACACTTTTCCACAGTTCTTATTGCAAAGTAGGTTTTGAAATCCGATACCGTTTAAGCTTGGCATACAGGGTATTTCGTCCGATTCCTAAACGTCGGGCCGCCCTTTTCTTGTTCCAGCCGGATTCCGCGAGCACCCGTTCCAAAAGCGCTCGTTGGATCGCCGGCGAGAGCGACCAGGCTCGGCAGCGCGCACCCACCTGGTCCCCGAGGCCCACTTCACCCATCCCGAGGTGCTCGCCTTCCACACGGCCCTTTTTAACGCCCCGCGGCGTACGCCGGAGGCCACGGACTGGATCCACCGGCAGCGTGAGACGCTCAAAGCTGCGCTGCTGGCGCTTTGTCACCGAATTTCGCCTTGACGCGCTCATTCCCCAGAATGTCCTGGCCATCCCGCTCAATATCCCCCTCGCCCTGGCCCTGACCGAACTCATCGCCGAAACGGGCCTGCCCGCCATCGCCCACCACCACGACTTCAGCTGGGAGCGCCGGCGCTTCCTGGTCAACGGCGTCGGCGACTATCTGCAGGCCGCCTTTCCGCCCGATCTGCCGTCCATGCAGCACCTGGTCATCAACAGCCTGGCCCGCCGCCAGCTAGCCCAGCGCCGCGGCGTCAGCGCCACGCTGATTCCCAACGTGATGGACTTCGAAAACCCGCCGGGGGATCCCGATGACTACGCGCAGGACATGCGGGCAATGCTCGGGCTGCGGCCCGGCGAGCTCTTCGTCCTGCAGCCGACCCGCGTGATAGCACGCAAAGGCATTGAGCTGTCCCTGGAGCTCCTGCAGCGGCTGAGGCGCCCGGCCCAGCTGGTGATCAGCCACCACGCCGGCGACGAGGGGCCGGCCTATCAGCAGCGGCTGCGCGATGTAGCCGCCCAGCTGGAGGTGACGATTAACTTCGCCGGCGACCGCTTTGACGAAGTGCGGCGCCGCGGCCCTGCGGGTGGAGAAGATCTACAGTCTCCACGACGCCTACGCCATGGCCGACCTGGTCACCTATCCGTCACTGCTGGAAGGCTTCGGCAACGCCCTGCTGGAAACCTTCTACTTCCAGAAGCCGGTCGTGGTCAACAACTACGACGTCTATGCCGCCGACATCGGCCCTCTGGGCTTTGACGTAGTGCTGCTGCAGGACGGTGTGACCGAGGCCAATGTGCGCGCCACCGCGGCGCTGCTGGAAGATCCCGTTCGCCAGGCGCGGATGACGGCGACCAACCTGGCCCTGGCCACGCGTCAGCTTCTCCTTCGCGGGGCGCCGCGCCGCGCGCTGCCGCGGCTGCTGACGGCGGCGGGCGCCGGCTGAGGCGCGGCCCGCCGGGAAAACCGACCGTGGGCTTCCAGCTCGCAAGCTGAGTGGTGGCGCGTGGGGCCTGCGCCGGCCCGGCGCTATTCGAGGGTATCCGGCAAAATGCGCCAGAGCGTTGCCCCGTCAGATGGGCTGATTTCAACGACCCGCGT
>CAVOLL010000005.1:0-24125 GCA_963696745.1 uncultured beta proteobacterium | reverse complement strand
ACGAGGATCCGGCGACCGACCTGGCCGCGATCTTCGCCGACGGACGCAATCGATGACTGCCCCGTCGCAGTCGGTCGGCAACGGGTGAAACGGAGGAACCGATCATGGGCAGGCTCTCCACGCATGTGCTCGACACGGCCAACGGCGTTCCGGCCGCCGGCGTGCGCATAGAGCTCAGCGTGCTCGAGAACGGTCGCTGGAGCGTCGTCAAGGAGCTGCGCACGAACGCCGACGGGCGCACCGACGAACCGCTGCTCTCGGGCGAGGAGTTTCGCACCGGGAGATTCCGCCTCGAGTTCGAGATGGGCGATTACTTTCGCGCGCGCATCGCCGGCCTTCCGGAGCCCGCGTTCGTCGACCGCGTGACACTGCAGTTCGGCGTCGCCGACCCGGACGGGCACTATCATGTTCCGCTGCTCGCATCCCCCTGGAGTTACTCGACCTATCGCGGCAGCTGAACGCCCGTCGCGACTTCGATTGCACCGCCGATGAAACCCTATCCGCGCGACCTCTGCGGCTATGGCCGCGATCCGCCGCACCCGCGCTGGCCGGGAGAGGCTCGCGTCGCGCTGCAGTTCGTGCTCAACTTCGAGGAAGGCGGCGAGAACAGCGTGCTGCACGGCGACCGCGCGAGCGAGCAGTTCCTCTCGGAGCTGTTCGATCCTCCGGGCTACGCGGCGCGCCACCTGAGCATCGAGTCGGTCTACGAGTACGGTTCCCGGGTCGGCGTCTGGCGAATCCTTCGCGAGTTCGAGCGTCGCGCGCTGCCGCTCACGGTGTTCGCCGTGTCCGACGCACTCGAGCGCTGCCCCGAGGTCACCTCGGCCTTCGTCGAACTCGGGCACGAGATCGCCTGCCACGGCCAGCGCTGGATCAGCTATCAGGAGGTCGACGAGGACACCGAGCGCACCCACATGCAGGCCGGCCTGCGGGCGATCGAGCGGATCACCGGCAAGCCGGCGCTGGGCTGGTACACCGGTCGCGACAGCCCGAACACGCGCCGGCTGGTCGCCGACCAGGGCAGCCTGGAGTACGACAGCGACTACTACGGAGACGACCTCCCGTTCTGGCTGCAGGTGAGAAAGAGCGATCGCACGCTCGCCCCGCACCTGGTCGTACCGTACACGCTCGACGCCAACGACATGCGCTTCGCGCTGCCGCAGGGTTTCTCGCACGCGGAGCCGTTCTTTCACTACCTGCGCGACGCCTTCGACCTGCACTGGGCCGAAGGCGAGACGCGCGCGTCGATGATGAGCGTGGGCATGCATTGCCGACTGCTCGGTCGCCCGGGGCGGTTTCGCGCGCTTCAGAGATTCCTCGATCACGTCGAGAAGCACGAGCGCGTGTGGGTGGCCAAGCGCATCGACATCGCGCGGCACTGGAAGTCACAGCACCCGTTCGACGCCGGGCGCGCCTTCGTCTGGGAGTGATTCGATGGGCCTGACGCTCGAACGACTGAATGGCGCTCCCCGATCCGAGTTCGTTCGCCTGCTCGAGGGCACCTACGAGCACTCGCCGTGGATCGCCGAGCGCACCTGGCAGGCGCGCCCGTTCGCGACGCTCGCCGCGCTCAAGCGCGCGCTCGTCGAGGTGGTCCGCGCCGCCGGACCCGAGGCACAGCTCGCGCTGATCCGCGCGCACCCGGAACTCGCGGGCAAGGCGATGGTCGCGAACACGCTGACCGCCGAATCGTCGAACGAACAGGGCAAGGCCGGGCTCGCGGGCTGCTCACCCGAGGAGTTCGACGCGCTGCAGCGACTGAACGCCCGATACAACGCGAAGTTCGGGTTCCCGTTCATCCTCGCAGTGCGCGGACCGAGACGCGAAGGCCTGTCCCGCGGCCAGATCATCGCCACCTTCGAGCGCAGGCTCGCCAACCACCCCCGGTTCGAACGCGAGGAGTGCCTGCGCGCGATCCACCGTATCGCCGAGATCCGCCTCGAGGACAGTTTCGCGGTGCAGCCGCAAGCCGGAGACCTGGTCTGGGACTGGGCCGAGGAACTCGCCAGGCACAGCGATCCCGGTTTCCTGGAAAAAGGGCAACTGACGGTCACCTACCTCACCGCGGCACACCAGGCGTGCGCCGCGCAGATCGCGAGCTGGATGCGCGAGGACTGCGGCTTCGACAGCGTGCGCATCGACGCGCTCGGCAACGTGGTCGGCCGCTATCTGGCCGCCGACAGCGACGCGAGGTTCCTGCTGACCGGATCGCACTACGACACGGTGCGCAACGCCGGCAAGTACGACGGGCGCCTGGGCATCCTCGTGCCGATGGTCTGCGTGCATATGTTGCATCGCGCCGGACGGCGGCTGCCCTTCGGCATCGAGGTGGTCGCCTTTGCCGAGGAGGAAGGTCAACGCTACAAGGCCGCGTTCCTCGGATCCGGGGCGCTCACCGGATCGTTCGACCGGCGCTGGCTCGATCAGTGCGACAAGGACGGAGTCACGATGCGCGAGGCGATGCGCAGCGCCGGGTTGAACGTCGACGAAATCGCGTCGCTCGCGCGCGAGCGGGCGCTCTACCTCGGGTTCGTCGAAGTCCACATCGAGCAGGGCCCGGTCCTCAACGCGCTCGACCTCCCGCTCGGAGTCGTCACCTCGATCAACGGCGGGGTGCGCTACAGCGCGGAGATCGTCGGCGAGGCGAGCCACGCCGGGACCACCCCGATGGATCGGCGGCGCGACGCCGCCGCCGCCGCCGCGGAGTTGATCCTCTTCGTCGAGCGACGCGCCGCCGCGACGCCCGACCTGGTCGCGACGGTCGGCATGCTCGAGGTGCCCGGCGGCTCGGTCAACGTCGTCCCGGGCCGATGCGCCTTCAGCCTCGACGTGCGCAGCACCAGCGACGCGGTGCGCGACGCCGCCGTCGCCGACGTGCTCGCCGAACTCGCCGCGATCTGCGAACGCCGTGGCGTCGCGTTCGGGGTCGAGGAGACGATGCGCCAACCCGCCGCGCCGAGCGCGACGCAATGGCAGCAACGCTGGGAAGGCGCGGTCGCTTCGCTCGGCCTGCCGGTGTTTCGCATGCCGAGCGGCGCCGGACACGACGCGATGAAACTGCACGAGATCCTGCCGCAGGCGATGCTGTTCGTTCGCGGCGAGAACGCCGGGATCAGCCACAACCCTCTCGAGAGCAGCACGAGCAACGACTTCGACCTCGCGGTCCAGGCGACGATGCGCCTGCTCGACGACCTCGCCGGGGAGATCGACGCCGAATGAACAGCTACGACGCACTCGACGCCTGGGTCGACGCGCACTTCGACGAGGAGGTGGCGTTCCTGCGCGAACTCGTGCGCGTGCCAACCGACACGCCGCCGGGCGACAACGCGCCGCACGCCGAAGCACACCGCCCGACTGCTCGCCGGTTTCGGCCTGCAAGCGGAGAAACACCCGGTCCCTCGTGCCGAAGTCCTGGCATGCGGCCTGGAGTCGATCACGAACCTGATCGTGCGACGCCGCTTCGGCGCGGGGCCCGACCGTCGCACTCAACGCGCACGGCGACGTCGTCCCGCCGGGCGAGGGCTGGACGCACGACCCCTACGGCGGCGAAATCGTCGACGGCGCACTCTACGGGCGCGCCGCCGCGGTCAGCAAGTCCGATTTCGCCACCTACACCTTCGCGCTGCGTGCGCTCGAATCGCTCGGTGCGACGCTCGCCGGCACGGTCGAGCTGCACTTCACCTACGACGAAGAGTTCGGCGGCGAACTCGGCCCGGGCTGGTTGCTCGCGAGGCGTCTCACCCGGCCGGACTTCCTGATCGCCGCCGGCTTCAGCTACCAGGTCGTGACCGCGCACAACGGATGCCTGCAGATGGAGGTCAGCGTCCTTGGCGTGATGGCGCACGCGGCGATTCCGTCGTCCGGAGTCGACGCGCTCCAGGGGGCGGTCCGGATCCTGAACGCGCTGTACATGCGCAACGACGCCTATCGTTCGATCGTTTCGAAGGTCGCCGGGATCACCCACCCCTACCTGAACGTCGGGCGCATCGAAGGCGGCACGAACACGAACGTCGTGCCGGGAAAGGTCAGTTTCAGGCTCGACCGCAGGATGATCCCCGAGGAGGACCCGGTGCAGGTCGAGGCCGAGATCAGGCGCGTGATCGACGAGGCGGCGGCGACCTGTGACGGGATCACCGTGCAGGTCAGCAGACTGCTGCTCGCGCACGCGCTGCGCCCCGATCCGGCAAGCGCGCCGCTCGTGCGCGCGCTTCGCAGGCACGCCGAGGCCGTGTTCGGTGAACCGATCCCGGAATCGGGCACGCCGCTGTACACCGACGTGAGGTTGTACGGTGCGCACGGCGTACCGGCGGCGATCTATGGCGCGGGGCCGCGCACGGTGCTCGAGAGCAACGCCAAGCGCGCCGACGAGCATCTCGTGCTCGAGGACCTGCGCCGCGCGACCAAGGTGGTGGCGCGCACTCTGCTCGATCTGCTCGGCTGAGCGCTGTTCGGCTCAACGCAGTCCGGCGCAACGCAGTCCGGCTGAACGCCGCCCGGCCGAGCGCCCTGCGGCTGAGCGCTTCGACCCGCGAGCGCCGCACTTGATCGCCGTCAATCGATGCGGCTTGCTTCGCGGTTTCGATACGCTCAGGACTTTACAGCGCCGGGTCTTGTGTACACAGTATCCACAAGCGCCCGATCAGCGTGCGCCATGGAGACATTTTGTCGTCGCAGCCGCTCGAACCCGTCGATCGGCCTGTCGGCCTCGCCGAGCAGGTCTACCTGAGCCTTCGCGCGCATCTGCGCGACGGCGCGATCCTTCCCGGGCAGGCGCTGCAGGAGACCCCGCTCGCGACACGGCTGGGCGTGTCGCGCACCCCGGTTCGCGCGGCGCTCACGCGTCTGGCCAGCGAGGGGTTGCTCGTTTCCGGCGGGCGCAGCTTCACCGTTCCCTCGCTCACGCGCGCCGACGTCGACGACATCTACGAAGTGCGCTTCCTGGTCGAACCGGCCGCGATCGCTCGCGTCGCAACGCGTGCGGGCGACCCGAAGGAACGCGAGGCGATCGAATCGGCGCTCGCCGCGGCGCGCGCCGCGCACGATCGCGCGGACGCTCAGGCGTTCAGCGAGTGCAACGTACGGTTTCGCGACGCCTGGGTCGCGCTGGTGTCGAACCCGCACATGGTCAGGGTGATCGACCGCTACGCCGACCACATGCAGCAGATCCGCGCGCTCACGCTCGGCGATCCCTCGATCCGGCAGATCGTCCTCGAGGGGCTCGAGGCGATCGCCGCCGGGTTGCGCGACGGCGACCGCGAGGCGGCGGCCACGGCGATGCGCGGCCACCTCGAACACGCCAAGCGCGCCTTCATCGCGGCGATCGGCCTCGATCTCGACGACGCGGCGCGAAGCGGGCGATGAAGCGGCGCACCGTCCTGTCGATGGAGCAGGCGCTGTCGCTGCCGCACGCGACCTTGCGCTTCGCGCAACTCGGCTGGCGGGTGATCCGCCTCGAGGCCACGCCGAGCGGGCGCGGCCTGCCCGGCGACCCGAACCGCTACATCGGGTCGCGGGTCGCCGACGACGATCGCCGCAGCTACTTCATCGCACAGAACGTCGGCAAGGAGGCGATCGCGCTCAACCTCAAGGACGCGCGCGGACGCGAGGCGCTCTTGCGCCTGATCGTCGAGCTCGACGTCGACGTTTTCTGCTGCAACACGGTGCCCTCGCGCTACCGCTCGCTGGGGATCGACCCGGAGACGCTCTGCGCGGTGAAGCCGGACCTGATCTGGGCCGCGATATCGGCGATGGGCCCGGACTATCCGGACGCGCCGGGCTACGACCCCGTCACCCAGGCGATGGCCGGCTACATGGAAGTCACCGGCGACCCGAAGGGCCCGCCGACGCTCGCCGGCATCCCGGTGATCGACCTCAAGGCGGGCGACGAGGTCTACGCGAACGTGCTCGCGGCGCTGCTCGATCGCCACGAAACCGGGCGCGGAAGGCAGATCCACGTCTCGATGCTCCAGGCCGCGGCTTCCTGGCTGACGACCGTTCTGCCGCTGGTCGACCTCGGCTGCAAGGACAGCGAGATCACGCGCGTGGGCAACGAGCATCGCAAGTTCATCCCGACCAACGTCTATCCGACCAGCGACGGATACGTGTTCCTCGCGATCGGCAGCGACGCGCAGTGGCGACGCCTGGTGTCGATCCCGAAGTTCGCGACCGTGGCCAACGAGGTCCGCGGCACCAACGAAGGACGGCACGAACAGCGCGAGGCGATTCACCGCGACATGGCCCGGGTCACCGAGCGCTACCGTTGCGACGAGATCCTCGCCGACCTCGGCGCGGCGACGATCCCGGCGACGCGCATCCTGGGCATTCGCGAGGTGCGCGAACTTGCGCAGCTGCGCGACAAACTCACCCGTACGACCCTGCCCGACGGGCGCGTCGTGCACATGCAGCCGATGGCGGTCGACCTGCAGGACGCGCGCGTCGAGCTTTCGTTCGCGCCGCGCTACGGAGCCGACACTGCGCGGGTGCTGGCCGAAGCGGGTTACTCGGGCGACCAGGTGCGGGACTTGATCAGTGCTGGCGTCGCCGCCTGACCGGCAGCCGTCGATCGATAGAATGAACGAAACGCCGGCGACGACCGGCGCTTGGGGGGAGTGCTGATGCGAATTGCGGTGCTCGGCGGCGGCCACGGAAGCCATGCAGCTGCGGCGGACCTGTCCGAGCAAGGACACGAGGTGCGGATGTGGCGACGCGACGCCGGCGCGTTCGCGCAGGTGCTCGCCGCGCGCGGCATCACGCTCGTCGACTACCGCGGACGTCGCGAGGTCGCGCTCGCGCTCGCGACGACCGATATCGGCGAGGCGGTGCGCGGCGCGCAATTGATCGTCGTGCCGACTCCGGCGTTCTCGCAGGTCGACATCGCGCGCGCGCTCGCGCCGCACCTGGTCGACGACCAGGTTGTGCTGATGCCACCCGGCTCGTTCGGCAGTTTCGTGATGGCGCGGGTCGCGCGCGACGAGGGCAATCGCGCCCATGTCGCGTTCGCCGAGAGCGGCACGCTGCCGTATCTGGCGCGCAAGCACGGTCCGGCCGAAGTGGCGATCACGACGCGCGCGACGCGCCTGCCCACCGGGGTCTTTCCTGCGTTCGACAGCGCCCGCGCGCTGGCGATCGTCGCGCAGGCCTACCCGTCGGTCGAGCCGGTCGAGGACGCGCTTTCCGGGGCGCTGATGAACGCCGGCCCGGTCATCCACCCGCCGCTGATCGTGATGAACGCCGGTCCCCTGGAGCACAACGAGCGCTTCGACATCCACGACGAGGGCACGCAACCGTCGGTGCGCAGGGTCACCGACGCGCTGGACGCCGAGCGCATCGCGCTGCGCGAGGCGCTCGGGTACGCGGCGCCGCACTTCCCGCTGGCGGATCACTACAACAGCGATCGCTGGATGTACGGCAACACGCACGACAAGCTCGTCGACAGCGGCGACTGGCGCGAACACATCGACCTCGCCTCGCATCGCTACATGCGCGAGGACGTCGGCTTCGGCCTGGCCTTCCTCGTCTCGGTCGCCGACCGGGCCGGCGTGCCCTGCCCGATCGCGCGCGGACTGCTGTCGATCGGATCGGCAATCGTCGGCGAGGACCTGTCGCGCGGCCCGCGCACGCTGGGCGCGCTGGGGCTCGCCACGCTCGACGTCGCGCAACTGCGCGAGATGCTGATGCAGGGCTTCGAGCAGTGAGCACCGGGCGCGCGTCGCGCGAAATTGTCGCCGCGCTCGGCGCCGGGCGGATGGGACGTGGAATCGCGACCGCCTTCGCCTATGCCGGACACGAGGTCTGGCTGATCGACGCCAAGGACCGCCCGCCCGCGCAGGCCGAAGCGCTCGGGATCGCAGCGCTGGCCGAGATCGACGCGACCCTCGCCGCGATGGTGCAGTGGGGAGTCTTCGACGACCGGCTGCGTGCGGCGATCCTGCGCCGTGTGCACTTCGCCGCGCGCGAAGCCGCGCCCGGGGCGCTGGCGCGTGCCGACGTCGTGTTCGAGGGCGTGCCCGAAGTGATCGAAGCCAAGCGCGAGGCGTTCGCGTTCGCCGCACGACACATGCCCGCGCACGCCTTGCTCGCGTCGACCACGTCGACCTTCCTGGTCACCGAACTGGCGGCCTTCGCACCGGCGCCGGAGCGCTTCCTGAACGCGCACTGGCTCAACCCGGCACACCTGATCCCGCTGGTCGAATTGAGCGCGCACCCCGGCACCACGGCGCAGGCGAGCGAGGCGATGTCGGCGCTGCTCGAAGGCATCGGCAAGGTGACGGTAATGTGCGCGCCAACGCCGGGCTACATCGTGCCGCGCCTGCAGTCGCTGATCATGAACGAGGCCGCGCGGATGATCGAGCAGGGCGTGGCCAGCGCCGAGGACATCGATCGCGCGACCCGATACGGGCTGGGCTTTCGGTATGCGAACATGGGTGTGGTCGAGTTCATCGATTTCGGCGGCAACGACATCCTCTACTACGCGAGCCGTTACCTGGCGCGGGCGCTCGACGATCCGCGCTACGCGTCGCCCGCGATCGTCGATCGGCACATGCGCGAAGGGCGCAACGGGCTGCGCGACGGCAAGGGTTTCTACGACTTCACCGGCGTCGACGTTGCCACGTATCGTAACGAAGCGCTGGGACGGATGCTGGGCATGCTGAAGTACCTCGGAATGATGCGTCCGCCCGACACCGGCTGAACTCGCCGGACCGACCGCCCTGTCTTCAGGATTTACCGTCGCGATTCTCAAGCGACCCACCAAGGAGAAACCATGAAACGCAAGCTGCTCGCAGTTCTCGCCACCACCACCGCACTCACCGCCACGCCAGCCCTCGCCGAGATCACCGTCGGCGTGTCGCTCGGCACGACCGGCCCGGGCGCGTCGCTCGGTGTTCCGTACAAGAACGCATTCCAGCTGCTGCCCAAGACCCTGGGCGGCGAACCGGTCAAGTACATCATCCTCGACGACGAGTCCAAACCGGACAACGCCGCCAAGAACGCCCGCAAGTTCGTCACCGAGGACAAGGTCGATGCGATCATGGGTTCGAACGGCGTGCCCTCGGCCGTCGCGATGACCGCGGTCGCGGCCGAGTCGCAGACCCCGATGATCGCGCTCACGCCGGTGCCTCCGCTCCCGCCCGACCGGCTCAAGTGGACCTTCGTCGTGCCGCAGCCCACCGAACTGATGATGAGCGCGGTGGCCGAGCAGTTGAAGGCGGGCGGCGCCAAGACGGTCGGCTTCATCGGGTTCTCCGACACCTGGGGCGATCTGGTCTACAACGCGATCACCTCGCTCGAGAAGGCCGGCGGCTTCAAGATCGTGACCAACGAGCGTTTTGCCCGCGCCGATACCAGCGTCACCGGCCAGGTGCTCAAGGTCATGGCCGCGAAACCCGACGCGGTGGTGGTCGGCGGCTCCGGATCCCCGGCGGCGACGCCGCACATCGCGCTCGTGGAGCGCGGTTTCAAGGGCCCGATCTACCACAACCACGGCACGGTGAACCAGGCGTTCATTCTTACCGGCAAGAAGAGCGTCGAGGGTGCGGTCGCGCCCACCGGCGCGTTGATCGTGGCCGAGGAGCTCCCGGACTCGTTCGCGACCAAGGCGGTGTCGCTGGACTTCGTCAAGCGCTACGAGGCGACCTTCGGCGCCGGTAGCCGCAACGCCTTCGCCGGCTACAGCTACGACGGCGTGGCGCTGCTCAACGCAGCGGTTCCTGCCGCGCTGAAGAAGGCCAAGCCCGGAACGCCCGAGTTTCGCGCCGCGCTGCGCGACGCGCTGGAAACCGTGCAGAACGTGATCGGCACGCACGGCGTCTACAACATGAGCGCCGCGAACCACAACGGCCTCGACGAGCGCGGCCGGGTGCTGGTGCGCGTGCAGGACGGCGCCTGGCGACTGATGAAGTGAGGCTGCTGAAGCAAGGCTGCTGACGGTATTACTGCGATGACCGCGGACATCTTCGTCTGGCTGGTGCAGGACGGCGTCACCAACGGCGCCATCTACGCGCTGCTCGCACTGGCGCTGCTGCTGGTGTTCGCGGTCACTCGCGTGATCTTCGTGCCGCAAGGCGAATTCATCGCCTACTCGGCGCTGTCGATGGGTTTTCTGCAGAACGGGCAGCTTCCCGCGACGGTCTACGTTCTCGTGTGCGGCGGGCTGCTCGCGGCCAGTTTCGAACTCGCTGTGGCATGGCGCGACAAGGCGTTGCGCCGGGTTCCGCGAATCGTCCTGCTCTACGTGATCGTACCGATCGCGATCGCGGCGTTCGCCTGGTGGGCCGCGCCGCGCAAGCTCGACATGTGGGTTCAGGTGCTGATCGTGCTCGGACTGGTCGTGCCGCTGGGCCCGATCCTCTATCGGGTGGCATACCAGCCGCTCGCCAACGCATCGGTGCTGGTGCTGTTCATCGTCTCGATGGCCGCGCACTACATGCTGATGGGGCTCGGACTGGTGATGTTCGGCGGCGAGGGTCTCAGGTCGGCCGCTTTCTCCGATTCGCAGTTCAAGCTGGGAGTGCTCAATATTTCCGCGCAGAGCATCTGGGTGGTCTCGGCCAGCGTGCTAGGCATGATCGCGCTGTGGTTGTTCTTCGAGCGCACGCTCTACGGCAAGGCCCTGCGCGCGACCGCGATCAATCGCGTCGGCGCGAGCCTGGTCGGGATTCCGGCCGAGCTCTCCGGAAGCCTCAGTTTCCTGGTCGCGGCGTTCATCGGCGCGGGCTCCGGCATCCTGGTCGCGCCTATCGCGACGATCTACTACGACACCGGCCTGATGATCGGCCTGAAGGGTTTCGTCGGTGCGATCCTCGGCGGAATGGCCGGGTATCCGTTGGCGGCCGCCGGCGCGGTCGCCGTCGGCTTGCTCGAAGCCTTCGCTTCGTTCTGGGCGAGCGCCTACAAGGAGACGATCGTGTTCACGATCATCATTCCGGTGCTGCTGTGGCGATCGCTCACGTCGCACCACCACGTCGAGGACGAGGAGGAGTGATGCGCGTGATGCGCAGACACGGGGCGCTGCTCGCCTTCCTGGTCGTGGTGGCGATCGCGCCGCTGGTGATCCCGCCGTTCTACGTCACGCTGCTCAACTACGTCGGCCTCGCGACGCTGGTCACGCTCGGGCTGGTCGTGCTGACCGGCGTCGCAGGAATCGTTTCGTTCGGACAGCAGGCCTTCGTCGGCATGGCCGCGTACACGACCGCGGCGCTCACCGTGATACTGGGGCTCTCGCCCTGGCTGTCGCTGGTCGCCGCGCTTGCGATCACCGCCGCGGCCGGACTGCTGCTCGGCGCGATCACGCTGCGGCTCTCGGGGCACTATCTTACGATCAGCACGATCGCGTGGGGAATCGCGATCTACTACCTGTTCGGCAACCTTCCGATGCTGGGCCAGTACAGCGGCATCGACAACGTCCCGCCGGTGTCGCTGTTCGGCTGGGATCTCGACACCAGCAACGCGTCCTACTACCTGATCTGGGTCTTCGTCGTCGCCGCGCTGGTCGCGGCGAAGAACCTGCTCGACTCGCGTTGCGGCAGGGCGATCCGTGCGCTGCGCTTCAGGAGCGTGATGGCCGAGAGCTTCGGCGTGAACACGTCTTCGCTCAAGGTGGTGGTGTTCCTGTACGCGGCGCTCCTCGCGGGTCTGTCCGGATGGCTCTACGCGCACTTCCTGCGCTTCGTCAGCCCGCACGCCTTCGGCGTCAACGCCGGAATCGACTACCTGTTCATGGCGGTGATCGGCGGCGCGAGCCAGGTCTGGGGCGCGCTGATCGGAGCGTCGGTGCTCACGATGCTCAAGGAGTGGCTGAAAGACCTGCTGCCGGTGATGTTCCAGCGCACCGGCAACTACGAGATCGTCGTGTTCGGCGTGCTGATGCTGTTCCTGCTGCATCGCACCCGCGACGGGCTCGCTCCCGCGCTCTCGCGCATCCTTCCCGCCGGACCGCCGAAGCCCAGGCCGGCCGACGCGCCGCCGCTCGCGCGGCGCGCCAAACCGAAGGGCGGCGGCACGCTGCTCGAGGTGAGCGGGCTGGTCAAGCGATTCGGCGGACTGGTCGCGGTGAACGACGTCTCGTTCGAGATGAAGAGCGGCGAGATCCTCGGGCTGATCGGCCCCAACGGCGCGGGCAAGAGCACGGTGTTCAACCTGATCACCGGCGTGCTCGACAGCGACGCCGGTTCGATCATGCTTCCAGGGCGAACGCGTCGAGCGGGCTTCGCAGCGCGAGATCGCGCGCCGCGGGGTGAGCCGGACTTTCCAGCACGTGAACCTGGTGAGCACGATGTCGGTGATCGAGAACGTCGCGATCGGCGCGCACCTGCGCGGCACGAGCGGAACGATCGCCGCGATGCTGCACGCCGAGCGCGCCGAGGAGCGCGGGTTGCTGGCCGAAGCCGCGCGCCAGCTCGATCGCGTCGGCCTGGGCGATCACCTGCACGAACCGGCCGGGAGCCTGCCGCTGGGCCAGCAGCGCATCGTCGAGATCGCGCGCGCGCTGTGCGCCGATCCGGTGCTGATGCTGATGGACGAGCCGGCGGCCGGGTTGCGATACGCGGAAAAACAGGCGCTCGCCGAGCTGCTGCGCAGGCTGCGCGACGAGGGGATGAGCATCCTGCTGGTCGAGCACGACATGGAGTTCGTGATGGATCTGGTCGACCGGCTGGTGGTGATCGACTTCGGCGAAAAACTCGCCGCAGGGCCTGCCGGCCGAGATCCAGGCCAATCCGGCGGTGCGCGAAGCCTACCTCGGAGGCGTCGAGTGAGCGCGGTGCTCGAGGTCGAGGGCCTGTGCGTCGGGTATCGCAAGGTCGAAGCCGTTCACCGCGCGTCTCTGCGCGTCGAGCAGGGTTCGATCGTCACGGTGATCGGACCGAACGGCGCGGGCAAGACGACGCTGCTCGGTGCGATCATGGGCCTGTTGCCCTCGAGCGGCACGGTCCGCTACCTCGGCGCCGAACTCGGCAGCGCAGCGCATCGAAACGCGTGTGGCGAACGGGATGTCGCTCGTTCCCGAGCGGCGCGAACTGTTCGGCGGCCTCTCCGTCGAGGACAACCTGCGACTGGGCGCTTTCCAGAGGGTGCGCCAGGGAGAGCGCGGCGCCGACTCCGATTTCGCCGACGTCTATCAGCGCTTTCCGCGCCTGAAAGAGCGGCGCGACCAGCTCGCCGCAACGCTCTCGGGCGGCGAGCGCCAGATGCTCGCGCTCGGGCGCGCGCTGATGGGCAAACCGCGCCTGCTGATGCTCGACGAGCCGAGCCTCGGGCTGGCGCCGCTGATCGTGCGCGACATCCTGCGCGCGATCGCCGAACTGAGGAAGACCGGAGTGTCGATCCTGCTGGTCGAGCAGAATGCGCGCGCGGCCCTGCAGATCGCCGACTACGGCTACGTGCTCGAGACCGGCGAGATCGCGCTCGAGGGGCCGTCCGCTTCGCTGGCGGAGAACCCGCGCGTGGTCGAGTCCTACCTCGGGTTCTCGAGCCGAAGCTGATCGGCGCGAATCGACTCGCGCCCGGGTTCGAAGGGGGACAACAGACGATGCAAGCGGCGAACGCGCGATGAGCGCACGCAGCTCCTACGAAGGCGTCGCGGTCGCCGTACCGGTCACCGTGCCCTACGTGCGCTACTGCACCCACAGCGCGCACTGGTTCATCGGCCAGGCGCTGGGCGCGCTGGTCGAGGCCTCGGGAATCGCCAAGGAGAGAATCGACGGCCTGTCGATCAGCAGCTTCTCGCTCGCGCCCGACACCGCGGTCGGCGTCACGCAGCACCTCGGCCTGTCGCCGCGCTGGCTCGATCACATTCCCACCGGCGGCGCGTCGCGGCGTGATGTGCGTTGCGTCGCGCCGCGCGCGCGGTGCAGGCGGGCGACGCCGACGTCGTCGCCTGCGTGGCGGCCGACACCAACCATGTCGACTCGTTCCGACTCACGCTGGGCAGCTTCAGCGATTTCGCGCGCGACGCCAGCTATCCCTACGGCTCGGGCGGACCGAATTCGATCTTCGCGTTCATCACCGCGAACTACATGCGCCAGCTTCGGCGCCGAACGCGAGGACTTCGGCCGGATCGCGCGTCGACCAGCGCAGCAACGCGCTGGACAACCCGAACGCGATGTTCAAGAAGCCGCTGACGATGCGAGCAGTACATGGCAGCGCGGCCGATCTCCGACCCGATCCACCTGTTCGACTGCGTGATGCCCTGCGCCGGCGCCGAGGCGTTCCTGGTGATGAGCGAGGAGCGCGCGCGCGACCTCGGCCTGCGCCACGTCGCTGGTCCGCGGCGCGATCGAGCGCCACAACGCCTACGCGCGACGATCCGGTCATGGTGCGCGGCGGCTGGCGGTGGACCGCGACGAGCTCTACGCGCAGGCCGGCGCAACTCCGCCGACATCGACTTCGTGCAGATCTACGACGACTATCCGGTCATCGTGATGATGCAGTTCGAGGATCTCGGCTTCTGCGAGAAGGGCGAGGGGCCGGCGTTCGTGCGTTCGCACACGATGACCCGCGACGGCAGTTTCCCGAACAACACCAGCGGCGGGCAGCTGTCGTGCGGCCAGGCCGGCGCGGCGGGCGGCTTTCTGGGCATGGTCGAGGCGATCCGCCAGCTCACCGACGCGGCCGGCGGGCGCGCGGTGCCTGACGCCCGGCTCGGTCTGGTCAGCGGCTTCGGCATGGTCACCTACGACCGCTGCCTGTGCACCGGCGCGGTGATCCTGGGCGAGATCGTCGTGACGATGCCGTTGATGCGCCCCCGCGCAAGAACCCGGTCCTGCGCACGCGGCAGATCAACCTGCCGCCCTGGGCGCGCGGCCGCGTCGCGCTGGGCATGACCGCCGCCGCGGCCGAAGGTCGCTTCGAACTGCAGGTGTGCCAGGACTGCGGCGCGGTGCAGTACCCGCCGCGCGAGGCCTGCCACCGCTGCCTGTCGGCGCGCCTGAGGTGGCGCGCGCAGTCCGGCGAAGGCGCGCTGCTCGGCACGACCACGCTGCACCACAGCAACGACCTGTTCTTCCGCGAGCGCCTGCCGTGGCGGCTGGGCCTGGTGCGAGCTCGACGCCGGCCCCACGCTGATGGTGCACCTGCATGGCGAGGTCGGCGACGCGCCCGCCGCGCGTCAGGGTCGGCGCGCGGCTCGACCGCGCCGGGCAGGCGGTGCTGATCGGATTTCCCGACGAAGGAAGCGAACAGATGGCCGACGACAAGATGCTGCGCGAGATGACCAGCGATCCGAAATTCCGCAAGGTGCTGGTCACCGACGGCAAGACCGCCGTCGGGCCAGGCGATCGTGCGCGCGCTGGTCGAGGCCGGTGCCGACATCGTCTGGGTCGGCCATGCCGAGCCGTGGAAGAAGATGCCCGGCCTCGAGGACATCGCCGCGCTGCCGCAGGTGACGCTGGTGCCGCTGGACCTGACCAACGGACGCTCGGTCAACGAACTGGCCGGCGCGATCGGCGGCAAGGTCGACATCGTGATCAACAACGCCGAGGTGCACCGCAGCTTCGGCATCGCCGCGCGCCGCGGCACCGACGTGGCGCGCGCCGAGATGGACATCAACTACTTCGGGCTGCTGCGCCTGGCGCAGGAGTTCGGCCCGGCGCTCAAGGGCCGCGCGGCCGATGGCGGAGCAACGCCATCGCCTGGGTCAACCTGCTGTCGATCTATGCGCTGTCGCAACTTCCCGCCGCACGGCACCTTCTGGGCGTCGAAGGCGGCGGCGCACTCGCTGGCGCAGTGCCTGCGCGCCGAGATGCGGCCGGCCGGCATCCGCGTGATCAACGTCTTTCCCGGCCCGATCGACGACGAATGGAACCAGCACCTGCCGCCGCCCAAGGTGGCGCCGGCCGCGCTGGCCAACGCCATCGTCAAGGCGCTGCGCGACGGCGTCGAAGACGTCTACCCCGGCGACGTGGCGCAGGAGTGGCTGGAGCGCTGGCGCGACAACCCGAAGGTGCTCGAACGCGAACTCGCGGCCGGGGGCGGCTGAACGATGCAAGCGGCCACCGACCTTCTGGGCGCACTGGCGAGCGCGCTCGCCAGCCGGCCGCATCCGCGTCATCGACCTGACGCAGACGCTGACGCCGGAGTTCCCGCAGATCGCGCTGCCGCCCGAGATGGGCCAGTGCTGGCCGTTTCGCATCGAGGAGGTGTCGCGCTACGACGAGCGCGGCCCCGGCTGGTACTGGAACAACTTCTCCTGCGGCGAACACACCGGCACCCACTTCGATGCGCCGATCCACTGGATCTCGGGCCGCGACCTGCCGAACAACTCGGTCGACACGATCCCGGTGCAGCACTTCGTCGCGCCGGCGTGCGTGATCGACTGCTCGCGAGCAGGCCGGCGACGACCCCGACTACCTGCTGACCGTCGCCGACATCGAGCGCTTCGAGAGCGCGCACGGCCGCATCCCGCCCGGGCGCCTGGGTGCTGATGCGCACCGACTGGTCCAAGCGCCGCGACCCCGAGGCCTACCAGAACTTCGACGAGACCGGCCAGCACACGCCGGGGCCGAGCGCCGAGGCGGTGCGCTTCCTGGTCGAGCAGCGCGACGTGCTCGGCTTCGGCTCCGAGGCGATCGGCACCGACGCCGGCCAGGGCTTCCACCTGCGCCCGCCGTATCCCTGCCACTACTACATGCACGGCGCGGGGCGCTACGGGCTGCAGTGCCTGTGCAACCTCGACCTGCTGCCGCCGACCGGCGCGGTGCTGATCTGCCCGCCGCTGAAGATCGAGAAGGGCAGCGGCAGCCCGCTGCGTGTGCTGGCGCTGGTCGAGGCGGGGCGATGACCGACGACGATGATCTCGCGGTGACGCCGCTGCCGCCGCCCGAACGCACGCTGCCGGTCATGCTCAGGCGCCAGGCCGAGCGGTTCGGCGCGAAGCCCCTGCTCTCGATCGCCGGCGCGTCGTGGGCGCACCGTGACGCCGCCGACGCGGCCGCGCGTCGTGCCGATCGCCTTCGCGACGCCGGCGTCGCGCACGGCGATCGCGTGGCGCTGATGTGCTCGAACCGGGTCGAGTTCCTCGAGTGCTTCCTCGGCTGCGGCTGGCTCGGCGCGGTGTCGGTGCCGATCAACACCGCGTCGATGGGACCGCAGATCGACTACTGCCTCGCCGACAGCGGCGCCCGGCTGCTGGTGATCGAGGCCGAGTTCGTCGCCCGGCTCGCGATGGTCGATCTGTCGCGAACCGCCTTGCGGGCAGTCTGGATCGTCGGGGCCGCGTCGGGCGACGCCCCTCCCCGGGTCGGCGCGCTGGATTGCCTGCGTTTTCCGGATCCGGGACACGCGATCGAGCCGGCAGTCGTTCATCCCGGCGACACGCTCTCGATCCTCTACACCTCGGGCACGACCGGTCCGGCCAAGGGCGTCGTGTGTCCGCACGCGCAATACTACTGGTGGGGCGTGAACACTGCGCGCGTGCTCGGGATCGGCGCGCGCGACGTGCTGGGCACGACGCTGCCGCTGTTTCACGTCAACGCGCTGAACACCTTCGCGCAGGCCGCGGTGAGCGGCGCGCGGGTGGTGATCGAGGCGCGATTCTCGGCCTCGGGCTTCTGGGCGTCGATGCGCGCCGCCGGTGCGACGGTCATCTACGTTCTCGGCGCGATGGTGCCGATCCTGCTGGCGCAGCCCCCGGGCCCGGCAGAACGCGCGCACCGCGTGCGCGTGGGCCTGGGCCCGGGCGTGCCGGCCGCGGCGCGGCGGCGTTTCGCGAACGCACCGGTGCGCTGCTGCTCGAGGGCTACGGCTCGACCGAAACCAACTTCGCGATCGCCACCGCGCCCGACTCGCCGCGCGCCGGAGTGATGGGCTGGCTGTGCGAGGGTTTCGACGCGCGCGTCGTCGACGAGCACGACGTCGAACTGCCCGCCGGCGAGGCCGGTGAACTGCTGCTTCGCGCCGACGAGCCGTTCGCCTTCGCGAACGGCTATTTCGGCATGCCCGAAAAGACCGTGCGCGCCTGGCGCAATCTGTGGTTCCACACCGGCGACCGCGTGGTGCGCGAGGCCGACGGCGCGTTTCGCTTCATCGATCGCATCAAGGACGCGATCCGGCGCCGCGGCGAGAACATCTCGTCGTACGAGGTCGAGCAGGTGCTGCTTGGTCACGCGGCAGTGGCGAGCGCAGCCGTCTATCCGGTGCGCTCCGAACTGGCCGAGGACGAGGTGATGGCGGCGCTGGTGATCAAGGAGGGCGAGCGCATCGACCTCGCCGAGCTCGCGCAGTACTGCGAACAGCGCCTGCCCTACTTCGCCGTGCCGCGCTACATCGAATTGATGGACGACCTGCCGCGCACCGAAAGCGGCAAGGTGCAGAAGTACAAGCTGCGCGAGCGCGGCGTGAGCGCCTCGACCTGGGAGCGCACCAAACCCCCGGGCGCGCCGCGACCGGCACGATCGCCCACCGGCTGAGCCGGCGACACGACAACAACCCGGCTGAGCCGGGGACACGACAACAACCCGGCTAAGCAGCGACACGACGACGACCCGGCCGCTCGCCGGGCCCCGGAAAAACAAAAGGCCAGCTTGCGCTGGCCTTTTGCACTACGGACTTGCCTGACAATGTCCTACTTTCACAAGCGTATGCTCACTATCATCGGCGCAGAGGCGTTTCACGGTCCTGTTCGGGATGGGAAGGGGTGGTTCCACCTCGCTATGGTCATCAGGCATAACTTGTCGCCTGCATGCCCAAGGGGCAAACAAGCCAATCGGGAAGAAGAATCGTATCGGTCTTTCTGACCATCTTTACCGAGCGATCGCGGGTAACGATCGTCGGATGGCGTGAACTTCACGCCTCATGTGGGTTGTGAGGTTGCATCCACAACATTGCGACAGCGCTAGCTATCAGGCAGTCGACCAGACTGCCGAGCAAAGTTATAGGGTCAAGCCTCACGGGCAATTAGTACCGGTTAGCTTAACGTATTACTACGCTTCCACACCCGGCCTATCAACGTCCTGGTCTCGAACGACCCTTCAGGGGGATCAAGTCCCCAGGGAGATCTCATCTTCAGGCGAGTTTCCCGCTTAGATGCTTTCAGCGGTTATCTCTTCCGCACATAGCTACCCTGCAATGCCACTGGCGTGACAACAGGTACACCAGAGGTGCGTCCACTCCGGTCCTCTCGTACTAGGAGCAGGCCCCGTCAAATCTCCAGCGCCCACGGCAGATAGGGACCAAACTGTCTCACGACGTTTTGAACCCAGCTCACGTACCTCTTTAAATGGCGAACAGCCATACCCTTGGGACCGGCTACAGCCCCAGGATGAGATGAGCCGACATCGAGGTGCCAAACACCGCCGTCGATATGAACTCTTGGGCGGTATCAGCCTGTTATCCCCAGAGTACCTTTTATCCGTTGAGCGATGGCCCTTCCATTCAGAACCACCGGATCACTAGGTCCTGCTTTCGCACCTGCTCGACTTGTCAGTCTCGCAGTTAAGCACGCTTTTGCCCTTGCACTTTAGGCACGATGTCCGACCGTACCAAGCGTACCTTCGAACTCCTCCGTTACTCTTTAGGAGGAGACCGCCCCAGTCAAACTGCCTACCATGCACTGTTCCCGACCCGGATAACGGGCCAAGGTTAGAACCGCAAACAAATCAGGGTGGTATTTCAAGGTTGGCTCCACGCAGACTAGCGTCCACGCTTCAAAGCCTCCCACCTATCCTACACAGATCGGTTCACAGTCCAATGCAAAGCTACAGTAAAGGTTCATGGGGTCTTTCCGTCTAGCCGCGGGTAGATTG
Source organism: uncultured beta proteobacterium (assembly GCA_963696745.1). Taxonomy (GTDB): domain Bacteria; phylum Pseudomonadota; class Gammaproteobacteria; order Burkholderiales; family Burkholderiaceae_E; genus Quisquiliibacterium. Next base: position 4,389 of record CAVOLL010000005.1, on the reverse strand, counting down.
CATCATCACAAACATTTCAACTTCGCTGAGTCTCGGGAGGAGACAGTGTGGCCATCGTTACGCCATTCGTGCAGGTCGGAACTTACCCGACAAGGAATTTCGCTACCTTAGGACCGTTATAGTTACGGCCGCCGTTTACCGGGGCTTCGATCAAGAGCTTGCACCCCATCACTTAACCTTCCGGCACCGGGCAGGCGTCACACCCTATACGTCCACTTTCGTGTTTGCAGAGTGCTGTGTTTTTGATAAACAGTCGCAGCCACCGATTTTTTGCAACCTCTTCGCCCTTGGGATGTTCTCCCTCAAGCTACCAAGGCACACCTTCTTCCGAAGTTACGGTGTCAATTTGCCGAGTTCCTTCTCCCGAGTTCTCTCAAGCGCCTGAGAATACTCATCTCGCGCACCAGTGTCGGTTTGCGGTACGGTCGCTCTGAGCTGAAGCTTAGAGGCTTTTCCTGGAACCCCTTCCAATTGCTTCGCGAGCAAGCTCACTCGTCTCGACCCCTCGGTATACGCCCGGCGGATTTGCCTACCGGACACCTACAGGTCAAGAACCGGGACATCCAACACCCGGACAACTCTTCCACGATCCGTCCCCCCATCGCACTCAGAGTCGGTGCTGGAATATTAACCAGCTTCCCATCGACTACGGCTTTCGCCCTCACCTTAGGGGCCGACTCACCCTACGCCGATGAACGTTGCGTAGGAAACCTTGCGCTTACGGCGAGCGGGCTTTTCACCCGCTTTAACGCTACTCATGTCAGCATTCGCACTTCTGATATCTCCAGCAAGCCTCTCGACTCACCTTCACAGACTTACAGAACGCTCCCCTACCACTTGCCTTGCGGCAAATCCGCAGCTTCGGTTATCTGCTTAGCCCCGTTACATCTTCCGCGCAGGACGACTCGATCAGTGAGCTATTACGCTTTCTTTAAAGGATGGCTGCTTCTAAGCCAACCTCCTGACTGTCTTAGCCTTCCCACTTCGTTTCCCACTTAGCAGATATTGGGGACCTTAGCTGGCGGTCTGGGTTGTTTCCCTCTCGACCTCGGACGTTAGCACCCGAGGACTGTCTGCCGTGCTCATACTTCCAGGTATTCGGAGTTTGCTATGGCGCGGTAAGTCATCATGACCCCCGCAACCATTACAGTGCTCTACCCCCTGGAGCAATACACGACGCACTACCTAAATAGTTTTCGGGGAGAACCAGCTATCTCCAGGTTTGTTTAGCCTTTCACCCCTACCCACAGCTCATCCGCTACTTTTGCAACAGTAGTCGGTTCGGACCTCCAGTGAGTGTTACCGCACCTTCATCCTGGCCATGGGTAGATCACCTGGTTTCGGGTCTACGCCTAGCGACTGAATCGCCCTATTCGGACTCGGTTTCCCTACGCCTTCCCTACACGGTTAAGCTTGCCACTGAACGTAAGTCGCTGACCCATTATACAAAAGGTACGCAGTCACCCTTGCGGGCTCCGACTGTTTGTATGCATGCGGTTTCAGGATCTATTTCACTCCCCTCCCGGGGTTCTTTTCGCCTTTCCCTCACGGTACTAGTTCACTATCGGTCGATCACGAGTATTTAGCCTTGGAGGATGGTCCCCCCATCTTCAGACAGGATTTCACGTGTCCCGCCCTACTTGTCGTGCGCTCAGTACCACCGATCGGTTTTCGCGTACGGGGCTATCACCCGCTATGGCCGGACTTTCCAGACCGTTCCGCTAACTGTTCGGCTATCACGCACAGGCTGTTCCGATTTCGCTCGCCGCTACTTTCGGAATCTCGGTTGATTTCTTTTCCTGCAGCTACTTAGATGTTTCAGTTCGCTGCGTTCGCCTCCACGCGCCTATGTATTCAGCGTGGGATGACCCTTGCGGGTCGGGTTTCCCCATTCGGAAATCTGCGGATCAAAGCTTGTTTGCCAGCTCCCCGCAGCTTATCGCAGGCTACCACGTCCTTCATCGCCTGTGATCGCCAAGGCATCCACCACATGCACTTATTCACTTGACCCTATAACTTTGCCGCTTCGCCGGCGAACCGGTGAAGCTGACAGGATCAAGCTAGCGCTTGTTGCCGCAATTCTCGGTTGAAAACTAAGAGAACTGAGTTTGTTGTGTATGCAATCACAACCCGTAATCAGTCAAAAAGACTGATTACGATATCTTCTTCCGAATTGTTAAAGAACAGCCGATTCACTCGAAGAGTGAAGGGTAAGAGCGCAGACGAGTCTGCCGCTTGCGCTTCACGCCTCACGGGCCTTGTCTTGGGCGAACATCCACCGGAAGTGGTGGAGGTGAACGGGATCGAACCGATGACCTCCTGCTTGCAAAGCAGGTGCTCTCCCAGCTGAGCTACACCCCCGAAGGCGCGTGACCAGCATCAGGCCCGCGTTTTACCTGGTGGGTCTGGTTGGATTCGAACCATCGACCCCCGCCTTATCAAGACGGTGCTCTAACCAACTGAGCTACAGACCCAGTGTTCTTGACCCCAGGGCTATTCACCCAGTCGGACAGCCGATAAGTGTGGACGCCTGAACTTCAGCGCGTTCTCTGAAAGGAGGTGATCCAGCCGCACCTTCCGATACGGCTACCTTGTTACGACTTCACCCCAGTCATGAATCCTACCGTGGTAATCGCCCTCCTTGCGGTTAGGCTAACTACTTCTGGTAAAACCCACTCCCATGGTGTGACGGGCGGTGTGTACAAGACCCGGGAACGTATTCACCGCGACATGCTGATCCGCGATTACTAGCGATTCCGACTTCATGCAGTCGAGTTGCAGACTGCAATCCGGACTACGATCGGTTTTCTGGGATTGGCTCCCCCTCGCGGGTTGGCGACCCTCTGTACCGACCATTGTATGACGTGTGAAGCCCTACACATAAGGGCCATGAGGACTTGACGTCATCCCCACCTTCCTCCGGTTTGTCACCGGCAGTCTCACTAGAGTGCCCTTGCGTAGCAACTAATGACAAGGGTTGCGCTCGTTGCGGGACTTAACCCAACATCTCACGACACGAGCTGACGACAGCCATGCAGCACCTGTGTTCAGGTTCCCTTTCGGGCACCTCCATCTCTGGAAAGTTCCTGACATGTCAAGGGTAGGTAAGGTTTTTCGCGTTGCATCGAATTAATCCACATCATCCACCGCTTGTGCGGGTCCCCGTCAATTCCTTTGAGTTTTAATCTTGCGACCGTACTCCCCAGGCGGTCGACTTCACGCGTTAGCTGCGTTACCAAGTCAATGAAGCCCCGACAACTAGTCGACATCGTTTAGGGCGTGGACTACCAGGGTATCTAATCCTGTTTGCTCCCCACGCTTTCGTGCATGAGCGTCAGTGTCATCCCAGGAGGCTGCCTTCGCCATCGGTGTTCCTCCACATCTCTACGCATTTCACTGCTACACGTGGAATTCCACCTCCCTCTGACGCACTCTAGCCCTGCAGTCACAAATGCAGTTCCCAGGTTAAGCCCGGGGATTTCACATCTGTCTTGCAGAGCCGCCTGCGCACGCTTTACGCCCAGTAATTCCGATTAACGCTTGCACCCTACGTATTACCGCGGCTGCTGGCACGTAGTTAGCCGGTGCTTATTCTGCAGGTACCGTCATTCGCGCGCGGTATTAGCCAGCGCTGTTTCGTTCCCTGCCAAAAGTGCTTTACAACCCGAAGGCCTTCTTCACACACGCGGCATTGCTGGATCAGGGTTTCCCCCATTGTCCAAAATTCCCCACTGCTGCCTCCCGTAGGAGTCTGGGCCGTGTCTCAGTCCCAGTGTGGCTGGTCGTCCTCTCAGACCAGCTACAGATCGTCGCCTTGGTAGGCTTTTACCCCACCAACTAGCTAATCCGACATCGGCCGCTCCAATAGCGCGAGGCCTTGCGGTCCCCCGCTTTCCACCCGTAGGGCGTATGCGGTATTAATCCGGCTTTCGCCGAGCTATCCCCCACTACTGGGTACGTTCCGATGCATTACTCACCCGTTCGCCACTCGTCGCCAGGGTTGCCCCCGCGTTACCGTTCGACTTGCATGTGTAAGGCATGCCGCCAGCGTTCAATCTGAGCCAGGATCAAACTCTTCAGTTCGATCTTTGGTTTGCCATTGCTTCTGACCGGTTCTTGCGTTCCGGCCCGAGCGTTGGCTGCTCAACGGAATCGACATCTGCTCGATTTTCATCGAGTGGATATCTTTTCTTACCGTGTGAGCGTTTGATTTTCTGAGGCCTTTGGTCCGAGGACCTCCGGCTTGGCGTATTCCGCCCAAACGCCCACACTTATCGGCTGTTCGATTTTTAAAGATCAAGCTGTTCGCATTCGCAAGCAGCACAGAAGCGGAATGATCGCATTTCCGCTCGGGCCTGTCAAATCGCTATGTTTCCCGGGCCCGCTTCG
>CAVOLL010000004.1:0-8385 GCA_963696745.1 uncultured beta proteobacterium | reverse complement strand
CCGCGCGGAATGCCGCGAACGATCTCCTTCGCTTTGGGGCGCCGAACGCTGGCGTCGGGGTAGGTCAGCGCGAGTTCGTTGACACTGCCCGAGCGCCCGCCGAACAGCCCGAAGGCACGCGCCGCTTCCTCGACGCCGTCGCCGAACGCGATCCCGGTGACGTTCTCGCCGTCGATCACGAACTCGGTCTGCACGCCGAGACCGCCGCGCCAGCGTCCGGCGCCGGCCGAGTCGGGCGCGTACTCGTGGCGCAGCAGCAGGTGCGGGTCGTGCAGCTCGAACATCTCGTAATCCTGCGCGAGAATCCCGCCGGCGCAGTTGATCAGCCCGATGTGATCGTAGCCGTCCGCGCCCCAGGTCGCGCCCGATCCGCCCTTGAGCGCGAGAAACAGGATGTCGACGTAGGGTCGCGCGTGACGCGGGTCCTCGCCGGTGATCGTGAAGCCCATCATCCGGTTCCAGCCCGCGGTGACCATCCGGGGCAGGGCCTGCGAGAACGCGCGGAAGATCGCGTCCGAGGTCGGCCCGGTGATCGAGTTGCCGAAGGTGGTGGCTGCCGGAAAACCCGCGTTCAGGAACGAGCCCTCGGGATTGATGATCGTGATCGGGCGCAGGATGCCGGCGTTGTGCGGCACCTCCGGGTCGATCAGCATCAGCAGCGTGAGCAGCAGCGCCGACGCGGTCGCGGAGTAGGGCGCATTGACGAAACCGGGCGTTTGCGGCGACGAACCGGTGAAATCGAAAGTGAGCGACTCGCCGGCCACCGTCACCGAGAGCGCGATCTTCATCTTCGAGCCGTCGTTCACGCCGTCGTAGTAGGCCCAGCTCTCGCCGCGGTACACGCCGTCGGGGATCGCGGCGATTTCGCGCCTGACCATGCGCTCGGAGGCCGCGTACAGGTAGTCGATGCACGCCTCGAAGGTCGGCGCGTCGAAACGGGCGAAGAGCTCGTGCATTCCGCGCTCGCCGATACGCGTCGCGCCGATCTGCGCCTTGATGTCCTCCTCGACGATCGGGTAGCGGATGTTGGCGAAGATCATCCGCCAGACGTCGCGGCGAAGGCGCCCGCGCTCGATCACCTTCACCGGCGGGATGCGCAACGCCTCCTGCCAGACCTCGCGCGCCTCGGGGTTGTAGCCGCCCGCCTGCGACCCCCCGATGTCGGCCTGGTGTCCCTTGCACGCGGCCCATGCGACCAGCTTCGAATCGCGAAACACCGGCCGGAACGCCGCGACGTCGTTGTTCTGGTTGCCGCCCGAGAAGACGTCGTTGTGCAGGATCACGTCGCCCTCGTGGATGTCGTCGCCGAAGAACGCGACCACGTGCTCGCAGGCGGGCTGGAGCGCGAACGCGAGCACCGGGATGTACTCGGTCTGCTCGAGCATCTGTCCGCGCGCGTCGTACAGCCCGGTGACGAAGTCGCGCGCCTCGTTCAGGATCGGCGAGCGCGTCGTTCGCAGCAGCGTCAGGCCCATCTCCTCGGTGATCGACTTCAGCCTGCGGTGCAGCACCGAGGCCTGGATCGGATCCACGCCGGACTGCCGGGCGACGCCCGCCGCTTCGATCGAAGAATCGGGCTCGTTCATCGTCCAGCCTCCGTGGTGCGGTCCTCGAGAAGGAACCCCCCGAGCGCGTCGACCGAGAGCGCGAACCCGGAAGGCAGGAAGACGGTCGTCGTCTGCTTTTCGACGATCGCCGGGCCGTCGAGCCGATTGCCGTGGCGCAGCCGGTCGCCGTCGTAGACCCGGGTGTCGGCGAACGCGCCTGTGTCGGGCTGAAATACGGCGCGCTCGCCCTTCAACGCGTGGCTCGCGTTCGCGCCCGAGAGCGGCTCGCGCGGGGTCATCGGCTTTCCGGTCACGCCGGTCGCGGCCAGTCGCAGGCTCACCATCTGCACTGCAGTGGCCTCGTCGCGCAGCGCGTAGCCGTAGAGCCGGTCGTGGCGGTCGTGGAACGCGCCGCGTATCGCCTCCCAGTCGCCGGTACGCAGCCACTCGATCGGCACTTCGACCGGGACTTCGTGGTACTGCCCCAGGTAGCGCAGGTCGAGCCAGAGCGCGAGGCGGCGCTTGTCCTGCGCGATGCCTTCGGCGGCGAGCATCGCGTCGGCCTCGGCGCGCATCGACTCGAGCAGCGCGACCGGGCGCTCGCGATCGTCGGCCTGTACACCCAGCAGCGCGGCGTGGCTGCGAACGAAATCATGCTTGAGGTCGGTGCCCAGCATCCCGGCCGCGCAGAAGATCGACGCGTCGCGCGGAACGACGATGCGCCGGATGCCCAATTCGCGTCCGATCATCGCCGCGTGGATCGCGCCTGCACCCCCGGCGCAGACCAGCGGAAACTCGCGCGGGTCCCAGCCTTTCTTCACCGAGATCTCGCGGATTGCCGAGGCCATGTTGACGTTCATCACCCGGAACATCCCGTGCGCCGCGTCGATCGGGGCGAGGCCGAGCGGATGCGCGACCCGCTTCGAGATCGCCTCGAGCGCGGCGTCCGGGTCCAGCCGGATCCGCCCGCCGGCGAAGAATTCGGCCGACAGGTAGCCGAGCACCAGGTTCGCGTCGCTGCAGGTGGCCTCGTCGCCCCCCCGGCCGTAGCACGCCGGCCCCGGATCGGCGCCCGCGCTTTGCGGCCCCATGCGCAGCAGCCCGTTGTCGATCCAGGCGATCGACCCGCCGCCGGCTCCGATCGTCGCGATGTCCATCGCCGGCAGCGCCATCGCGAAGCGGCTGACCGACCCGGTGGTGGTGATCGACGGGGCGCCATCGACGATCATCGCCGCGTCGAAGCTCGTCCCGCCCATGTCGACCGTGATGAAGCGGTCCCCGCCGTAGGGTTCGATCGCGACCAGCCCGGCGCTGGGCGCGGCGGCCGGCCCGGAGAGCAGCGTCGACGCGGCGAGCGCCGCGACCGTGTCGGCCGAGGCGACGCCGCCGTTGGACTGCATCACGCGCAACACGCCGCCGAACCCCGCGTCCGCGAGCCTCTTTTGCAGGTTGTCCATGTAGCGGCGCAGGATCGGCCCGACCACCGCGTTCAGCACGGTGGTGCTGGTGCGTTCGTAGAAGCGTACTTGCGGCAGCACGCGGGTCGAGACCGACAGGTAGGCCTGCGGCAGGCGCAGCGAGACCCGTTCGGCGGCGGCCTGCTCGTGCGCCGGGTTCGCGTACGCGTGCATGAAGCAGATCGCGACCGCCTCGACCCCGGCGGCGGCGAGGGTGGCGATCGCCGCCTCCAGGTCGTCGTGCGACAGCGGCTCGAGTTCGCGACCGTCCGCGGTGATGCGCCCGCGCACCGGCAGGCGTAGCCGGCGCGGCACCAGCGGCGCCGGCGCGCTGAACTTGTTGTCGTAAAACGATTCCCTGACGCCGCGGCGCATCTGCAACGCGTCGCGAAAGCCGTAGGTGGTGAGCAGACCGGTGCGGGCGAACTTGCCGGTGAGTACCGCGTTGGTGGTCACCGTGGTGCCGTGGACGATGATCTCGACCTGCCCGAGGAACACGGCCGGCGCGAGGCCGCAGGCCTGCGCCAGTTCGTCCAGCCCCTGGAGCACCGCGCGCGAAGGGTCGTCGGGCGTGGACAGCACCTTGTGCGCCCGCGTGCCGCCGCCGGGTTCCAGGAGCAGGTAGTCGGTGAAGGTGCCGCCGACGTCGATGCCGATCCGATAGCCCATCCGCTTGTTCCACGCTCCGGCAATGACGTCGTCGCCGATTGTCACGACGACCGGTTGGTACCAAGAAATCTCTTTTGGTACCGGCGGCGCCAGCGTATTCTGATGGCGATGAAAGCGCAAGCCCGGACCGTGGACCTGTCGCCGCGCCAGCTCGCGTTGCTCGACGCGCTCGAGGCGATCTTCCTCGCCGAGGGATTCCGGGACGTGACGGTGGCCGGGCTGGCGAGCCGGCTACGCTGCTCGCGTCGCAGCTTCTACCAGCTCGCGCCGACCAAGGAGGCGCTGTTCCTGCGCGTACTCGAGCGCTACCTGGCGCGGCTCAGGGAGGAGGGGCGGCAGGCAACGATCGGGTTGCCCCCGGAGCGGGCCTTCGAGCCCTACCTGGCGCCGGCGATCATCGCCGCGCGAAAGCTCTCGACCACGCTGATGCGCGACATCACCGGATATGCGCCGGCCAACGCGATCTGGGAGTGCCACACGCGCGAACGGATGGACGGGTTGCGCGCGCTGGTCGAGCGCTGCGTCGAGCGGGGGATCTTTCGCGGCATCGACCCCCGGCTGGTGGCCGAGGTGATGTCGGCATCGCTGCGCAGGATCGGCGAGCCGCGGTTCCTCGCGGACACCGGCCTGACGTATCGCGAGGCGGTCGCCGAGCTCTACGGGATTCTGTTGCACGGGCTCGCGCACTCGGCGCCGGAACGCGCGGGCCGGTCGAACCCGGTGGGCGGCGTCGGTTCATCTCCTCGGGAAAACGATCGATGAACAGATATTTATTGCATTAAATCATAATGTTATATCGTTGTTTCTCGAAATGACATTAACTACAGGACCATCGGATCAGCGCGTCGCGTTGAACGGATGAATGCGCTCCCGAGGCACCCGCAGGTAGTCGAGCCGGGTCAGGTCCGCCGGCCCCCAATCGGGCGTGTCGATGATCACGATCGCCGCGGCAATCGACCGATAGGCGGCGCGGAAATGCGTCTTCGAGCGCAGCAGGATGTAGTCGAAATCCGCGGCGCGCATCTCGAACTCGGTAATGCAATCCTCGTCGACCGCGACGAACTGGCCGACTCGAGCTTGAGGCCGGCGATCGCGACTCGGAATCTGCGGTTCGTTCGCGAGTTCACGATGCGCTGGCAGCCTTGGGTGCGAACCTCTCGCGTCCTGATTCAACCACTACGCGGGAAGATCTCGGGATCGGGCCTGGTTCCAGGACCGGGAACTCGGGGAACTCGAAAACCTAATCTCGTCTTCGAACGAACATGGCGACAAGGCCACCGGCGAGCAAGAGCATGGTGGACGGTTCGGGAACGCTAGAGCCCGGGCCCGGGTCGGGTTCTTCGAGGAGGTCACCGGTCAACGAAAGCTCGTGAAGTCGGGATTCGGTAGTCGTATTGGTCGTTATGATATTGAGTTGACCCGTAATGACTGAGATACTGCTGGGATCGTCGGGATCGCCAATAAAAACCGTGCCGGGCTCTTCGGTCACCTGTACGCTTGAATGAACATCGATCAACGTGTTCAAGTAGATATCCTGCGAATCGAAACCCGCCACATCGCCCAAGCCGATGCCGAGGATGCCAAAGGCGTGATTGGTCAGGCCGTCGCGCGAGGCGGCGTTCAGCGGCTGCAACGGATCGACCAGGAAGAACGTATTGAGCACGCCGAACGCGGCCATGACCTGCGCGTAATAGCTGTCAACATTGGTGATGTTGATCGTTTGCTGGTTCAACACACCGCCGCCGTCGCCCGGAATCGCGCGGGCTGCGGGGCAAAGAGCAAACGCGAGCAGAGCGCTTGCGACAATTCGCTTGAACATCGTTATCCCCTCCGAGATCGGCAAACCGCGAAATGCTCAGCGGTATTCGTGAACGGGACAAACGGGCACGCAACCGGACACGAAAGAGCCACCGCAAATACTGCTCACAACGTTCTTTCTCTTCGGAACAGGCCGTGTAACGAGTGCTGTCAGCGATCGCCCCATTGGAGCCACTTCGTGATCGGGGCATTGGAGCCAGGGCGTGATCGGGCAATGGGGCCAGACCGTGATCGCGCAATGGAGCCAGCGCGTGATCGCCTAATGGAGCCATTGCCGGATCGCGTAATGAAGCCAGCGTGAGGGTGTAGCGCCGGGCATTTCGGTTCATCCCAACCCGCCATACTTGCCGCTTTTTTGAGCAGGCGAGGATGGCAAACCGGAGAATCGAGATGCACGAGTATCGAGAGGCGCTGTACCGCATGCGCCGCGGCGAGCGCGATCGCCAGATCAGCCGCGACGGCGTCATGGGACGCAACAAGCTTGCGCGCCTGCGCAGCGTCGCCGAGCAGGAGCGGTGGCTGGATCCCGGAACTGCGCTGCCACCCGAGGCCGAGTTGTTGCAGGCGCTGCGTGCGCGCCAGCAGGCGCAATCCGCGCAGATCGTCAAGCCGCCGAGCTCCAGCGTCGAACCCTTCGCCGGCCTGATCGAGCAGTGGCACGCTCAGGGCGTGCAAGGCGTTGCGATCCACGCGGCGCTGGTTCGCAACCACGGCTTCGCCGGCCACTACAGCTCGGTGCGCCGTTTCCTCGGCAAGCTCAAGGGCCAGCGCGTCGATGCGACGATGATCCTCGAGTTCGCGCCCGGCGAGGCCGCGCAGGTGGATTTCGGCGCCGGACCGATGGTGATGGACCCGGCATCGGCGACGCTGGTGCGCACGTGGTTCTTCGTGATGACGCTGTGCTTCAGCCGCCACCAGTACGTCGAGTTCGTCTTCGACCAGACGGTGGAGACCTGGCAACGTTGCCACCACCACGCGCTGAGGCACTTCGGCGGCGTGCCGCGGCGGCTGATCATCGACAACCCAAAATGCGCGATCACGCGCGCCGTCGTCGAGGATCCCGAGGTGCAGCGCGCCTACGCCGAGTGCGCACAGGGGTACGGTTTCCTGGTGAGCCCATGTCCGCCGGCCGACCCCGCCAAGAAGGGCATCGTCGAATCGGGAGTCAAATACGTCAAGGGCAACTTCTTGGCGCTGCGCGAGTTCGTCGATCTGCACGACCTGAACCGGCAAGCCCGGCAGTGGGTGATGGACGAGGCCGGCCGGCGTACCCACGGCACCACGCGCGAGCAGCCGCTGGCGCTGTTCGAACTCGAGCGAGGATCGCTGCAGCCTCTGCCGGCGCGCGCGCCCGAGGTCTGCACGTGGGCGCGCGCCACGGTTCATCGCGACACCCATGTGCAGTTCGCCTACTGCCTGTACTCGGTGCCGTACCGGTTGATTGGCGCCCGGGTGCTGGTGCGCGCCACCGCGAGCATGGTCGAGGCCTTCGACGCCGAGCACCGGCTCGTGACGAGCCACCCGCGCGGCAAGCGACGTGGCGCGCGCTTCACCAACGACGATCACCTGCCGCCGGCGGCACAGGCCTGGAAGATGCGCACACCGCGCTACTGCCTCGAACAGGCCGAAGCGATCGGACCGGCGTGCCTGGCGCTGGTGCGGCGGATGTTCGGTGATCGCGTGCTCGATCGGCTGCGCGGCGTGCAGGGTTTGTTGCGTCTGGCCGAGGACTTCGGCGCACCTCGCCTGGAAGCCGCGTGCCGGCGCATGGAAGGCGTGGACATCGTCTCGGCCAAGACCGTGCGCCTGATGCTCGACAAAGGCCTCGAGCGCGTGCCCGAGCCAGCGCCGGCACCGAGCCCCGTCTACCAGGGCCGGTCGCGCTTTTATCGCCACCGCGCCACCCAGCCCTCGCTCGAACTGCTTTAAGGACACGAACATCATGAATCCGTTCACCGAACTCACCCCGATGCTCAAGACGCTGCGCCTGTCGGGCATGCTCGACTCGCTGCAATCGCGCAACCGTCAGGCGCTCACCGAGCAACTCGCTCCCACCGAGTTCCTCACCCTGCTGCTGCAAGACGAACTCGCACGGCGCGACCAACACAAGTTCGCACTGCGACTGCGCCGCGCCGCCTTCCACTCGGCCAGGACGATCGAACAGTTCGACTTCGCCGCCATGCCGGGGCTGAACCGCACGCTGGTCCACGACCTGCTCACCTGCCGCTTTATCGCCGAAGCCGCGCCGATCCACATCGTCGGACCGGTGGGCACTGGCAAGAGCCACCTCGCCCAGGCCATCGGACACCAGGCCGTGCGCCAAGGCCACGACGTGCACTTCGCCACGCAGTCGCAGTTGCTCGGCGCGTTGCAGCGCTCGCGCCTGTCGGGCGTCTACGAGCGGCGCATGAAGATGCTCGCCAGGGTAACGCTGCTGGTCATCGACGACTTCGCCCTCAAGCCCATCCGCTCGCCGCACGACGATGACCTGCACGAACTCATCGCGGCGCGATACGAGCGCCGCCCGATCGTGGTCACGAGCAACCTCGCGCCTGACGAATGGCACGAGGCCTTCCCCGACAACAAGCTGCTGGGCGCGGCCACCATCGATCGGCTGCAACACGGCGCCTACACCCTCACGCTCGACGGCCCGAGCCATCGCAGGCCGCGACCGCGGCCCGACGCCAGGCAGGTCGGCGCAAAGCCGTCTACGAAGACAAAATAAAGCTGCCGCTGTGAGCACGAAAACCAGGCCGCCCGAGCAAGCCGAAAACGGCCCTACCAATGCGCTCGAAAACCGGTCAGAATCCCGGTGCCGAAATGCCCGGATCGAGCACCTGAACTGGCTCCATTAGACCCGATCACGGGTGGCTCCATTACGGCGATCAGTGACA
>CAVOLL010000003.1:0-18146 GCA_963696745.1 uncultured beta proteobacterium | reverse complement strand
CACCTGATGGTGGGCTTCCGAGCCGATCGGGAAGGCCACCGCCTCGCGCACCGCGGCGTGCTGCTCGAGCACCGCCTCGATCTCGCGCGGATAGACGTTGATGCCGTCGAAGATCATCAGGTCGTCGGCACGCCCCTCGAAGACGAGCGTGCCGTCGCTCGCGAGCCGGCCGAAGTCGCCCGGGTAGAACCAGCCGTCGCGCAGCGCCCGCGCGCTCGCCTCGGGTTCGTCCAGGTAACCGGAGAAGCCGCCCTTCGCGCGCAGCCGAACGACCCCGCGCTCGCCCGGCGGCAGCGCGCGGTCTTCGTCGTCGACCACCTCGAGCTCGACGCCCTTGCACGGTCGCCCCACGCTGCCCGGGTGCAGGTCCTGGATCGCGGGCGTCGCGATCGTCGCCTGGCCGAACTCGTTCGCGCCGTAGCGGATCCAGCTGTTGGCGCTCAGTTCGGTGCGCAGGCGCTGGCGCAGCGGCTCGGACACCGGCGACGCTCCGACGGTCATCGAGCGAAGCCGTGGCAGGCGCGGTCCGCCCGAGCGCCGCTCGCGCTGCATCCGCAGCAGCTGCCACGCCTGCTGGACGACGAGCGCGAGGTGATCGACCGCGAAGCGGTCGCAGGCCTGGAGGACGGCGGCCGGCGAATCGACGAATACCACGGTTCCGCCGCCGGCCAGGAAAGCGAAGCTGTGGCGTTTGCAGGTGAAGTAGTCGAACGACGACAGCGTCAGGAGCCGCTCGCCGCGACGCACCGGCCAGATCGCGACCTCGCGCGCGAGCAGGCCGGCCAGGCCGCGTGTCGTGTAGACAATGATCCGCGGCGCGCCGGTGGTTCCCGAGCCCGGCGAATACAGCGCCGGCGCGTCGGGCATCTCGCGGCGCACGCCGCGCTCGATTGCCGAGCGGTCCGCAGCCAGCTCGTCGAGTTCGACCGCGACGACCGGGAGGCCGAAGCGTCCTGCCAGCTGCGCGTCGTCGCCGACGACCGCGACCGCACCGGTGCGCCGGATCGTCGCGCGACCGAGCGCTTCGGGCGTCGAGCCGGCGAGGCTGACGTGCGCGATCCCGGCCCGAAACGCCGCGAGCGACGCGATCAGGTGCAGCGCCTGGCTGCGAAACGACAACGCCAGTGCCGCGCCCGGCGGCAAGCCCATTCGCGCGTAGCGCGCCGCGAGCACCCAGACCAGGCGGTCGAGCGCGCCGTAGCCGATCGCGTGGTTCCCGGAGAGCAGCGCGACCGCGAACGCGCGCTCGCGTGCGTGGCGCTCGAGGATGTCGGCGATGTTCATCCGGGTTCGTGCGTGGGGCTGGACCCTGATTGTGACCCGGATCGACGATCGGCCGCAGCGGTCTGCCGCCGGCACTGCCGCGCCTCGTGAAGATGATCGTGGTCAAGGCGCGAAACGCCGCGTCGCAGTAGGACGGATCTACCTATCGAACGTCGACATGAACGCACCCCTGCGCCGATCGCGGGGCGGGTGAAGCTTTTCCCGTGCGTCGCGGGTGTGCGTTTCACTCCACTTGGAGGAGACCGCCATGCACAGCTACGGATCGTTCATCACTGCCGAAGACGAACTCGCACTGCTCGAGGGCGTGCGCAGCTTCGTCGACAAGGAGATCATGCCCGCGAGGGTCGAACTCGACGAGGACCACGCGGCCTTCGAGCGCGTCTACGCCGGGCTTGTGCGCCTGGGCATCCAGAAGCGCGGTTTTTCGGAGAGCTACGGCGGTCTCGGCATCCGCTCGGCGCCGCTCGTGTGCGCGATCACCGAGGAGATCTCGCGCGGCGACAGCGGCGTGTCGCTTGCACGCGCTGATCGTTCCCTGGTGCATGGCGGCCGCGATGGGCGCGCGCAACCAGGCGGTGATGGACGCGTTCATCCCGATGTTCTGCGACGACACGCCGCGCTGCGGGTGCCTGGCGATCACCGAGCCGGCCGGGGGCTGCAACATCGAGGACGACAACGAGGGCGGACGCACGATCCGCGTCACCGCGCGCCTGGACGGCGACGAGTGGGTGATCAACGGCGAGAAGATGTGGCCGAGCGGCGCGGGCGTGGCCGACGTCTACTGCGTGGTCTGCACGACCGACCCGAAGCTCGGCAAGGACGGCGTCGCGCTGATCTACGTGCCAAGGGGCGCGAAGGGCCTGTCGTTCGGCAAGCCCGAGAAGAAGATGGGCATGCGCGTGACCGACGTCAACGCGTCGATCCGCTTCGACGACGTGCGCGTGCCCGAAGGCCTATCGCGCGGGCGGCCCCGGAGTGGACTGGAAGCTGCTGCGCAGCAACGTCGCGTGGGGGCGGCTGACCAGCGCGCCGATGGCGCTGGGCAACGCGCAGGCGGTGCTCGAGACGGTGATCGAGTACACGGCCACGCGCGCCTACGGCGGCAAGCCGGTGCGCAACCACAGCCTGCAGGCGGCGATGATCGCCGAGATGGCGATCGCGATCGAGTCGGCGCGCGCGTTCTACCTCGGCGTGGCCGCGATGTTCAACGACCGCAAGCGCTTCGGCAATCCCGGCGACGACTTCCTGCTCGGCCGCGCGAGCGCGGCCAAGGTGTACGCCTGCGAAGTCACCGAGCGCGTCTGCAACCGCGCGATGGAACTGATGGGAGCGTACGGCTACAGCCCCGATTACCACGTCGAGAAGTATCTGCGCGACAGCAAGATCATCCAGCTCTGGCTCGGCGGGCCGCAACTCGCCGCGCTGGACGTGGCGCAGAGCTACTACGCCTATCGACAGTGAGGCGAGCGCAACGGAAGCCCGAATCCTCGATCCGTGTTCGGAGAAGTGACGGTTCGCAATGCGCGCGCGGGCGCCGGGGTTCAACATGCTTCCGATTGTTCTATCAGGGGTTGAGATGACGCTCTCGCAGATCCTGGCGCCCCGCGATCGGCCCGCGCGAATCCTTGACCGTGCGAGGCGGCACGCGCGTGCAGTGCTCTTGGCTGCCGTGTGCCTGTTGCCGGCAGTGGTCGCGGCGCAGGCCCCGGAGCCTGCGCACGTCGAACTCCCGGCATCCGGGTCTGGCCCGCTGCTCGTTCTGCTGGCTGGCGCGGACGGACCGCTGACCCACCTCGAGCAGGCCAAGGCCTTCGCCAAGCTGGGATGGGTCGTGCTGGTAGTCGACAGCAACGGTCTGCGCGTGGACGCGGCCACGCAAATCCGGGAACTGCTGAAGCGATCGCTCGCGCGGCCGGACGTGCGCTCGTCGAAATCCTCGCTGGTCGGTTATTCACTCGGAGGATGGCACGTGCTGTCCGCCGCCAACCGCATGCCGCAACTCGTGTCCGCCGCGGTTGCCTATTACCCGAGCACTTCGCTCATCGACGACCCGAAGGCGTTCGTTTCGAATCCCGCGGTCGGCGTGCCGACGCTGGTGCTTGCGGGCGTTCTCGACACCTACATGAACTGCTGCACGATCGAACGCGCGCGTGCGCTGGCCACCGCCGCCGCGCTACCCGATGTTCGTGCGCCGATTCAACTGGTCGAGTACCCGCTGGCGGACCACGGGTTCGTGATGCGCGCCTACCCTCAGGTCTATCGATCCGAGGACGACGCCGACGCCATGCGCCGCGCGAACGAGTACTTGCGCCAGTTCGTCTCGCGATAACTTCGGCCGGCTGCATCGGCACCTCGTTGCAACTTCCGCAATCGGTCGTCCCCGGAGTGGACTGGAAGGCGCTGCGCAGCAACGTCGCGTGGGGGCGCGCGTTCTGTCTCGGGGTGGCCGCGATGTTCAACGAGCGCGTCTGCAACCGCGCGATGGAACCGATGGGAGCGTACCGATACAGCCCCGATTATCATGGCGACTATCCGTACCGAGGTGCGAACTGTCGCGCGAGCCCCCCGATTCGTTGACTCGAACCCCCCCGATCGCCGGATGGACCCCGCTGGCGATCACGCTGTCGATGCAGTCGGTCGCCTCGGCGATGCTGATCGCGCCGACCGTGGTCGCGCCGAAACTGCTCGAAACGCTGGAGCTGCCCACCGCGGCGGTGGGCTTGTACGTCGCGCTTGTGTTCCTGTCGGCGATGGCCTCGAGCGTGACCGCCAGCCACCTGGTCACCGCCTGGGGTGCGATTCGCACCAGTCAGGTCGGGCTCGCGCTGAGCGCCCTCGGGCTCGGGCTCATCTGCACCGCGAACCTGCCGCTCGCGATCCTGGGCGCGATCGTGATCGGGCTCGGCTCCGGGCCGATCACGCCGGCCAGCTCGCAGATCCTGTTCCGTCTCACGCCGGGGCACCGACTGAACCTCGTGTTCTCGATCAAGCAGACCGGCGTGCCGATCGGTGGCGCGATCGCCGGACTCACCGCGCCCGCGCTCACGCTCGTGGGCGGCTGGCCGCTCGCGCTCGCGGCGGTCGCGCTCGCAGCGCTGCTGTGCGCCGCGTACTGCGAGCGGCTGCGCCGGGCGATCGACGTCGATCGCTCGCCCGGCGCCGGCTGGCCCGCTTTTGCCTCGCTGCTGCTGCCGATCCGGATGGTCACGGCGGACCCGGGGCTGCGCGCGCTCGCCTGGTGCTCGGCCGTGCTCTCCGCGGTGCAGGGTTGCCTCACCTCGTACCTGGTCGTGTTTCTCACCGCGCAGCTCGGCTGGTCGCTGGTCGGGGCCGGCGCCGCGCTTTCGGTCGCGCAGGGTACGGCGATCGCGGGTCGGGTGGCCTGGGGCTGGCTCGCCGATCACCGATTCGGCGCGCGCGCGATGCTGATGGCCCTGTGCCTGATGATGATCGCGAGCGGCGTGTCGATGCCGCTACTGGACGGCGACACGCCCGAGCTGGTCGTGCTGGCGCTGGTCGGTCTGTACGGCGCGTCGGCGATCGGCTGGAACGGCATCTACCTGGCCGCGGTCGCGCGGATCGCACCGCCCGGGCAGGCGGGCTTCGCCACCGGCGGCACGCTCGCCTTCACCTACCTCGGCGTGACCGCCGCGCTGCCCGGCTTCGCGGTCGTCGCAGCGACGCTCGGCGGCTTCGGGATCGCCTACGCGGCGCTCGGCGTTCCGCTCGTCGCCTGCCTGTACCTGCTCAGGCGCGTGCCGGCCTGACCCGCGGCGAGCGGGCCGCGGCGCGCCGGTGCGCGGGCGTGCGCGCGCCGGATGCCCGGCGCACGCGCGCCGGGGATTGCCGGCGACGCGCGCACCTTGCTAAGGTGCGCGGATGAAACCGATCGACCAGGCGATCCTCGACGCGCGCCGCGCGGCCGACAAGCGCGCCGCCGGCTACCGCGAGCGCGCGCTCAAGCTCTATCCGTGGGTCTGCGGCGGCTGCGCGCGCACCTTCACCCACGCCAACCTGCAGCAGCTCGAGGTCCACCACAAGAACGGCAACCACGACGACAACCCGCCCGACGGCAGCAACTGGGAGTTGCTGTGCACCTACTGCCACGAGCACGAGCACTCGAAGCTCAAGGATTCGGCGGGCCGAAGCGGCGGCGACGCGTCCCGCGCCGGGGCGACCTTCAACCCGTTCGCCGACCTGAAGGCGAGGATGGCGTCGAAGAAACCCGAGTGAGACGCTCGCCGGCGCGCGCGCGGGCCGCGGTCAATCCGGCAGCGCACCGAGGATCGCCTCGGTGCCCGAGGTTCCGATCCGGCTCGCGCCGGCGGAGATCATCGCGAGCGCGTCGGCGAGCGTGCGAATGCCGCCCGAGGCCTTGACGCCGATCGACGCGCCGACCACGCGTCGCATCGACCGCACCGCGTGCTCGGACGCGCCGCCCGCCGGGTGAAACCCGGTGGACGTCTTCACGAACGCCGCGCCCGCGTCGACCGCGATCCGGCACGCCAGTTCGAGCTGCGCGTCGTCGAGCAACGCGCTCTCGACGATCACCTTCAGCGGCGCATGCGCGCAGGCTCGCACCACCGCGGCGACGTCATCTGACGCAACGCGCGCATCGCGATCGAGCAGCGCCGCGTAGTTCAGCACCATGTCGATCTCGGCGGCGCCCTGTTCGATCGCGCGCGCCGCGCCGCTCGCCTTGGTCTGGGGCAGGTCGCACCCGTGCGGGAAACCGATTACCGTGACGACGCGCGTCGCGGCGCCCGCGAGTTCGCGCGCGGCCAGCATCACGCGCGAGGGCTGCACGCAGTAAAACCCCACGCCAAGAGCGCGAACCAGCCGCGCGCCGGCGACGATGTCCGCGCTGCTCGCCTCGGGCTTGAGCACCGAGTGATCGATCCGCGCCGCGAGCTCGGCGCGCCGCACCGTGTCGTTCACCGCGAAACCCCCGCCGCGATCATCGCAGCATCCGCGCGCGCAGCAGGTCGATGCGCCCATCGAGGTGGCGCCTGAGTGCGTTCTCGGTCGCGAACTCGGGCGTCGTGTCCGGAACGCCGAGGTAGTAGACGACGAGCGCGGGCGATCCGCCGGCGCCGCTCGCGGCGTGGAACCGGATCTCCACGCGCGGGTGGTCGGCCACCTCCGAGCGTGGCCGCCGCAACTCGATTCCGGCGTCGACCGGCATCGGCGGAAGGAGTTCGCGGCGCTCGCGCGTGAACGGGTCGACCGCGTCGACCGAAACGCTCGGGTAGCGCGCCGGCTCGGTCACGATCCGCGTGGCGACGAGGGTCGCCTGCTCGGTCGGACCGCGCAGCACCGCCCAGGCGAGCGCGACGCCGGGCGCGGCGAAGCTGTCGCTCTCGCCGTGCAGTTGCTCGGCGGCCCGCGCAGGCGCGGCCGCAATCCCGGACAGGGCGAGCACGACGAACGCCGCGGCGAGCGCGCCGAACCCGGCCGCGACCCCGGTCAGCCACGACGCCGGCAACGCGCGACGCGAGTTCATTGCCCGGCGCCCGCGATCGCGGCGAGCCCCCCGGCCGGAATCCCGATCGCCACCTCGGCGCCTTCGTCGAACAGCGTTTCCGGCCCGGCGTTGAATCGCACCGCCTGAAGCGTCAGCTCGCCGCACTGCACGACGTACTCGACCTTCTCGCCGAGAAAGGTGCGCGCCGTGACCGTGCCGCGCGCTGTCGCGCCGGCCGCGCCCCTCCCATGCCGTTCGCGCCGGCCGCACCGGCCGCGGCACCCGCACCGCCCGCGGCCAGCGCACCCGGCGACGCGAGCACGACCGCCTCGGGCCGCACGATCAGCTCGACCCGGTCTCCGGGTTTCATCCCCGGCGCGACGCCGCTCGCGGCGACCCGCGCGCCCAGCGCCTCGACCACGGCACTGCCACCTTCGAGCGACTCGATCCGCCCCGGCACCAGGTTCACGCGGCCGATGAACTGCGCGACGAAGCGCGAAGCCGGACGGTAGTAGAGGTCCTCGGCGCTGCCCTCCTGCACGATCGTTCCGGCGCTCATCACCGCGATGCGATCGGACACCGCCATCGCTTCCTCCTGGTCGTGGGTGACGTAGATCGCGGTGATCGCGAGGCGCTGCTGCAGTTCGCGGATCTCGCGGCGCATCTGCACGCGCAATGTCGCGTCCAGGTTCGACAGCGGCTCGTCGAACAGCAGCACGCGCGGCTGGATCACGATCGCGCGCGCGAGCGCGACGCGCTGCTGCTCGCCGCCCGAGAGCTGCGCCGGGAACTGGCGCTCGTAACCCGACAGGCCGACGAGCGCGAGCACCTCGGAAACCTCGCGCCCGAGTCGCGCCGCGCCGTGGCCCCGCACGCGCAGCCCGTAGGCCACGTTCTCGAACACCGACAGGTGCGGAAAGAGCGCGTAGTTCTGGAACACGAAACCGATTCCCCGCTCGTTGGCGAGCGTCGCGGTCACGTCCTGCCCGCCGATCAGGATGCGTCCGGCGTCCGGGTGCTCGTAGCCGGCGATGATTCGCAGCGTGGTCGTCTTGCCGCAGCCCGAGGGCCCCAGCATCGTGACGAACTCGCCCGGGCGCACGTCGAGCGTGACCTCGCGCGCGGCGTAGACCTCGCCCTTGACGCGATGCGCGAAGCGCTTGGAAACACCCTCGACGCGAACACCGACTGCATCCACCACCCGCTTCTCCTGTTCGACCGCCGCCCTAGCCGCCCAGCAGGCTGGTGACCGGCGCCGCGCCGGGCGCGCGGAACCAGCGCATCACGAAGCTGATCGCCGCGATCACCGCGAACACGATCACCACCACCAGCACCGAGAACGCGGCCGCCGGACCGAGCGCCAGTTCGGTCATGTTCTCGAGGATCTTCACCGTGATCAGCGTCCACGACAAGGAGACGAGGAAGATCGTCGCGCTGATCGCGGTCATCGAGCGGATGAAGACCACGCCCAGCCCCGCGAAGAACGCCGGCACGATCAGCGGCAGGGTCACGCGCCGGAACGTGGTCGCGCTCGCCGCGCCCAGCCCGCGCGAGGCCTCCTCGAGGCTGTGGTCGATCTGCGAGAGCATCGCGATCGTCGTCCGGATCCCGGTCGGCCCGTAGCGGAAGACGTAGCAGGCGACGATCACCAGCGCGGTTCCGGCGAGTTCGATCGGCGGGTCGTTGAACGCGATCAGGTAGGCGATGCCGACGATCGTCCCGGGCAACGCGTAGTTGACCATCGACACGGCCTCCATCGTGCGCCGGCCGGGGTAGACGCGGCGCGCGATCAGGTAGCCCAGCACGATCCCGTAGAGCCCGCCCAGCGGCATGCTGAACCCGGCGATGATCAGCGTGTCGCGGATCGCCTTCAGGCCCTCGGTGAAGATCACGCCGTAGTGGCGCAACGTGAAGGTGTGGTCCGCGCCGAGCGCCGCGACCAGCGACGCGTAGAGCAGCAGCGCGTACAGGTAGAGGATCGAGATCGCGACCGCGATGCACGCGGCGACCAGCGCCCAGCGAACCGGCCGCGCGACGCCGTCGAACGGCGACTGCCCGGCGCCCTTGCCGGTGATCGTCACGTAGAAGGTCTGGCTCACCCAGTAGCGCTGCAGCAGGAACACCGCGAGCGCGGGCAGCAGCAGCATGAACGAGAGCACCGCGCCGCCGCGCAGGTCGAATAGCCCCGTGATCTGCAGGAACGCCTGCGTGGGCAGCACCGGGAACGCGTTGCCCGCGAGGATCAGCGGGGTGGCGAAGTCCGCGAGCGAGGCGGCGAACAGCAAGAGGAACGCGTTGGCCAGCCCGGGGCGGCACAGCGGCAGCGTCACGGTGCGGAACACGCGCATTCGCGATGCGCCCAGGCTCGAGGCCATCGCCTCGACGTTGGGGTCGATCGCGGCGAGCATCGGGCGCAGCGCCAGGTAGGCGATCGGGAAGTAGGTGAGCGCCTCGGAGAACATCGTGCTGCCCATGCCGTAGACGGTGAAGCCCTTGATGCCGAGCAGCTCGTAGGTGATCAGCCCGCGCGGGCCGAACGAGAAGATCATCGCGATCGCGGTGGTGAACGGCGGCGAGATCAGCGGCAGCAGCACCGCGACGTCGAGCAGCGTGAGCGCCCACCGCGGCAGCCGCGCGCGCGTCGCGGTGAACGCGAACAGGAACCCGAGCGCGGTGCCCAGCGCGCCCACCAGCGTCGCGAGCAGCATGCTGTTGCCGAAGGCCCGGACCTGGTGGCGATCGGTGAGGATCGTTCCCACGCCGGCGAGCGAGAACGCCTGCCCGTCCCAGACGATGCGCGCGAGCAGCATCGCCAGCGGAAAGAGCACGAACAGCCCGAGCAGCACCCACAGAACGAGCACCGCGGCCGCGAGCACCGGGTCGCGGCGCAGCTGCGACGGCGCGCCGGTGCGCGCCGCCTCAGCCGATACTGAAGGCACGCGCGCGGATCAGGGGTTCAGGACTTCGGCCACCCAGCGCTCGACCACGCGCTTGCGGTTCGCGCCCGCGTAGGCCGCATCGATCGGGAAGATCTTCGCGTCCTTGATCACCGCCGCCAGGCTCGGCTCGACCGCGACCTCCGGGTGCGCCGGCAGGAAGTTGATCTTGTATTTCGCGAACAGCGACTGCATCGCGGGCGAACTGGCCCAGTCGATCAGCTTCTTCGCGGCCTCGGGGTTCTTCGCGCCCTTGATCAGCGCGATCGCCTCGGCGGCCGTGCCGATTCCCTCCTTGGGAAAGCTGATCGAGACGTCGTAGCCCTTGGCCTTGGTGTCGAGCGCGTCGACGATGAAGAAGATCCCGCCGCCGGCCTGCGCCAGGCCCACCGGCAGCGTGCCGCCGCCGCCGCTCTTGGTGTAGAGCTGCACGTTCGGGCGAAGCTTCTTCAGGTAGTCGAAGGCCTTGGTCTCGTCGCGACCGTTGACTTCGAGCACCGAGAAGATCCGCGTGACCGCGGTGCCCGAGGTGCGCGCGTCGGCCATCTGAAGCATGTTCTTGTAGGCCGGGTGCAGCAGGTCGGCCCAGGACGCCGGTGGCTGGAGGTTGTTCTCCTTGAGGAACTTGTTGTTCGTCATGAACACGAGCGGGTCGTCGGCGATCGCGACCCACTGACCGTCGGCGTGGCGAAAACGCTCGGCGAGCTTGCCGAACGAAGGCGGCTTGTACGACTCGAACAGCCCCTCCCGGATTCCGGCCGAGTGCGTCTCGACCGGGCCGCCGAACAGAACGTCGATGCGCGGGTTGTTCTTCTCTGCGGTGACGCGCGCCAGCGCCTCGCCCGACGAGAACCGCACGAAGTTGACCTTGATTCCGGTGGCCTTCTCGAACTCCTCGAACATCGGACGCGCCCAGTTCTCGGGCCAGATCGAGTACGCGTTCACGGTGGTCTGCGCGAACGCCGAACCCGCCGCGAACACGCCCAGAGCGGCGACCCATGCACGCACACCGCTCCCCCGACTGCCGCCCGACGATAGGCTGTTCATTGGAACTCCCCTTTCTCTTGTTGTCCGCGGCGATTCGCGCGACACGCGTCGCCCGGCTGCGCGTCGATTATGGTGAGGCGGCACGACAAGTCAAGGGCGAGCCCGGACCCGTGCCCGCCTCCGTGCCGGATCGGATCGATCCCGATAAGATGGCGCCCGATGCGCGCACCTTCGTTGCGCGTGCCTGCCGGGGAGGTGTCGATGTCGTTGCTTGCGAAACTCCTGAAGTGGGCGGTCGTGCTCGAGAAGGCGGCGGCGAATTGAGTCGCAGCGGCCGCTTCGCACCGACCCGATCCTCGTGACGCCGCTCGACACCTTCGACGGCGGTCTCTATCGCGTCGCGCGCGTGGCCGCGACGCGGCCGTTGCGCGACTACTTCGCCGGGCGCATCTGCTCGGCCACCAGCGGCTGGGTATTTCGCGTCACCAGCGGCTGGACGGTCTGGGAGCTGACGCAGTCGCCCGCGATGCTCGGCATCGCGGTGTTCCTGCTGCTCACGCCGCAGATGATGCTCGCGCCCTTCGCCGGCGTGGTCGCCGACCGCCACGACAAGCGCACCGTGCTGATGATCGCGCACACGATCAACGGCGTGCTCAAGGCGGTCGTCGCCGTGCTGTTCTTCACCGACATGCTCACGATCGGCACGCTGTTTCCGCTGCTGGTGGTGATCGGCGCCGCCGGCTCGATGGACCAGGTGGCGGCCAAGACCATCGTGGGCGCGCTGGTCGAGGAGAAAGACCTCGCGACCGCGATCACGCTGAACGCGGTGATCTACACGATGGCGGGTTTCATCGGCCCGGCACTCGCCGGGATCATGATCGCGCAGTTCGACGTCGGCGCCAGCTTCCTGTTCGCCGGCGCGCTGTCGTGGCTGTTCGTGCTCGCGCTGTCGCGCGTTCCGCCGATCGCATCCGACGCGCCGCCGGAAGAGGTGCGACCCAGTTTCGTCGACGACTTCAGCGCGGGGCTGCGTTACTCGTTCAACGACCCGCTGCTCAAGCTCCTGCTCGCGCTGCACCTCGCCTCGGCCTCGTTGGGCCGCCCGATCATCGAGTTCATGCCGGCGCTGGTCAGTTCGCTGTTCCAGGGCGGCGCCGGGCAGGTCGCCACGCTTACCAGCGCAGTGGGCGTCGGTTCGATGGTCGGCGGGCTGTGGCTCGCGCAGCGCGACCACCGTCGCGGCATGCTCGCGGTCGTGCTCGCCGGAATGGCGTCGCTCACCGCCGCGCTGGTGGCGCTCACCTGGAACCCGGTCTGGTGGCTCGCGGTCGTGCTGGCTTTCATCGCAGGCGTTGGCATGATCGCGCGCGCCGCCGGCATCCAGACCATCATCCAGTACGAGGCGGCGCGCGGGATGCGCGGCCGCGTGATGTCGTTCCACGGCCTGCTGCTCAACGCCGGTGCGATCCTTGGAAGCCTGGTGGTCGGGTTCTTCGCCGAACTGATCGGCCTGCAACCGGCGCTCACGCTGTCGGTGCTCGCCGCGCTGTACGTCTGGCACCGGCTGCGCCGCCCGCTCACCGCGGCGATGAACGATCGCCTGAGGGCGACCGGGCGGGCGGGCGCCTGATCGCAGCCCGGCCCGGCCACCTGGCGCGTCGCGCAGTCGCGCGGCCTCGGTCTTGTTCGTCGATGGACTCTAGCGCAAGGCCGCGCCCACGTGTCGCGCCACCTGCTCGTGGGTCGCGAACCAGACGTCGCCGCGCGCCTTCATCGCGGCGATCAGCTCCTCGAGGATGAAGATGCGCGAGCGGTAGCCGATCACGTGCGGGTGCATCGTCAGCAGGAACAGCCCGCCATCGGCCGCTGCGCCCTCGAACTCGCGCCGGAAGATGTCGAGCACCGCGGGCGGCGGCGTGTACGGGCGCAGCGCGTGAAGCGGTTCATGTTGAAGTAGACCGCGTCGTCGCGGATCCACTCGAGCGGCAGCTCGACGATGCCGGTGGGCTTCGCCGTTCTCGAGCAGCTCGTAGGGGTCGTCGTCGGCCATCAGCGACGAGTCGTAGAGCAGGCCCAGTTCGCGCTGGATCGTCAGCGTCGCGCGGCGAGAAATCCCACGACGGCGTGCGCATGCCGACCGGGCGCACGCCGGTGATCTGCTCGAGCGTGTCGGCGGCGCGAAAGTGCAGCTCGCGCTCGTCGGCCTCGGGCAGCGCCGAGTTGACCTCGTGGATCCAGCCGTGCAGCCCGATCTCGTGGCCCTCGGCGATGACACGCGACGCTGTTCGTCGGGGTGCAGCAGCGCCGACACGCCGGGCACGAAGAAGCGTCGCCGGCACCGACTCGCGCGCGAGCAGTTCCAGGATGCGCGGCACGCCGACGCGGCTGCCGTACTGGCCCCAGGACATCCGACCGATCGAGCCTGCCGCCGTCGCGCAGCTCGTTGGTCTCGTGGTCGCTGTCGAACGACAACGCGACCGCGCAGCGCTGCCCGCCGGGCCAGTGTCGCGGGCTTGAGCGACTGCGCCCGGCGCGCACCTGCGTCGACGCGTGCGCGCCACTCGTCTTCGGGCCATTGCCAGGGTTCCATGTGTCTCCTGCCGCGTCGATAGTTCGTCAGTTCGTGGCGGCAGCGCGCACGATGCCGATCGGAAAATGACAGGCCACCGCGCGCTCGTCGCGAATCGGCGCAGCGCGGGCGCCTCCTGCCGGCAGCGCGGCTGCGCATCGGGACAGCGCTGGTGGAAGTGGCACACCGGGCGGCGGCGACGACGCGGCGAGGGGAGCTCGCCCTGGATCGCCTTGAACACGCACCGGCGTGTCGGCGTCGAGCAGCCAGCCGCGGCACGCTCTCGAGCAGCGCGCGCGTGTAGGGGTGGCGCGGCGTCGCGGTAGACGCTCTCGGTGGCGCCGAGTCTCGACGATCCGGCCCAGGTACATGATCGCGACCCGGTCGCGAGAGTGGCGCACGACGCTCAGGTCGTGGCTGATGAACAGCATCGTCAGGCTCGAGCTCGCGGCGCAGCTCGCAGGAACAGGTTGATGATCTGCGCCTGGATCGAGACGTCGAGCGAGGCCACCGGTTCGTCGCAGACCAGCACCTCGGGCCGCATCGCCAGCGCGCGCGCGATCGCGATGCGCTGGCGCTGCCCGCCCGAGAACTGGTGCGGGTAGCGCTGCGCGAACTCGCGCGTCCAGGCCCGACCGCGTCGAGCCACGTACCGACGTAGGCGGCTGCGTCGCGACGCGGCGACCAGGCCGTGCGCGATCGGCCCTTCGGCGATCGTGTCGCCGACCGCATGCGCGGGTTGAGCGACGCGAACGGGTCCTGGAACACCATCTGGATGCGCGTCGTGCGTCTTGCGCGCGCGACCCCGCTCATCACCGGCTCGCCGTCGAGCAGCGCCTCGCCCGTGGTGGGCGAGCAGGATGCCGGCCATCATCCGCCCGAGCGTGGACTTGCCGCAACCCGACTCGCCGACCAGGCCGAGCATCTCGCCCTTCGATCGACAGCGACACGTCGTCGACCGCGTGCAGCGCGCGCGGTCTCGATCTGGCTGCCCGGTGAGCCGCGGCCAGCGCTCGCTCAACGGCGGCGCAGACGCGAAGCGGCGCGTGATGCGTCGCCGCGATGAAGCGGCCTCGTGCGGCTCACGCTGCGGGCGACGGCGCCGTTCATGGCGGCGCCACGTTCAGCGGATGGTGGCAACGCCAGCCGCGCGTCGCCGCCGGCGCGACCGTCTGCCGGGCGCGACGGCGCAGGCGTCGCTGGCGTAGGCGCAGCGCGGCCGTGAACGCGCAGCCCGCGGGCAGGTCGAGCAGCGACGGCGTCGAGCCCGGAATCTGCAGCAGCTCCTTGCCCGGCTCGGCGCGCGAGGGCAGCGACTGTCGATCAGGCCCTGCGTGTAGGGGTGGCGCGGCGCGGAGCAGCACCTCGCTGGTCGGCCCGTCCTCGACATTCGCCCGGCGTACATCACCAGCATGCCGTTGCGGCCAGCACCGACACCGTGGCCAGGTCGTGGCTGATCCAGATCAGGCTGATGCCGAGCTCGGCGCACCAGCGCGCGCATCTCGATCAGGATCTGCGCCTGGATCGAGACGTCGAGCGCGGTGGTGGGCTCGTCGCAGATGATCAGCGCCGGGCGGTTCAGCAACGCGATCGCGATCGCGACGCGCTGGCGCATGCCGCCGGAGAACTCGTGCGGGATAGGCGTCGAGCCGGCGCTCCGGCGTCGGGAATGCCGACCGTGGTCAGCGCGTGCGACCGAACGCGCGCGCAGCTGCCTGTCGCTCGAGACGCGCTCGTGCGCCGCGATCGCCAGTTCCATCTGCGTCGGCGATCTTGAGCACCGGGTTGAGCGTGGTCATCGGGTCCTGGAACACCATCGCGATGCGCCGGCCGCGCAACGCGCGCATCGCGGCCTCGCGCAGGCCGACCAGTTCCTGGCCGTCGAGCCGGACCGAACCGGCCGACGATCCGGCCCGGCGGGTCGATCAGGCCCGAGCATCGAGAATAGCCGGTGACGCTCTTGCCCGAGCCCGATTCGCCGACCAGCCCGATCGATCTCGCCGGCGTGCACGTCGAACGACACGCCGTCGACCGCGCGGACGACGCCGGCGTGCGAGTCGCGAACTGCGGTCGGCGAGGTCGCGCACCTCGAGCAGCGCGCGCGCTCATCGCTTGAGCCTCGGGTTGAGCTGGTCGCGGATCTGGTCGCCGACCAGGTTGATCGCGACGATCAGCATGATCAGCGCGATGCCGGGATAGATCGAGATCCAGTAGCGGCCCGACAGCAGGTACTGGAAGCCGTTGGCGATCAGCATGCCGAGCGAAGGCTCGGTACGCCGGCATGCCCAGCCCGAGGAACGACAGCGTGGCCTCGAGCGCGATCGAGTTGGCGACCTGCACGGTGGCCACGACGATCAGCGGCGGCATGCAGTTGGGCAGGATGTGGCGGAAGATCGACCCGCGCCGCGCCGACAGCGGCGTCGACAGCGCCGCCTCGACATAGTCCTTGGAGCGTTCGACCGAGGCCGCGCCGTGCGCGGTGCGCGCGAAGTACGCGTACTGCGCCGTGACCAGCGCCGCGATCAGCTGGCCACTTGCCCTGGCCGAGCACGGCCGAGAGCACCAGCGCCAGCAGGATCGCCGGAAACGACAACTGCAGGTCGATGATGCGCATGATCAGCGTCTCGGTGCGCCCGCCGAGCGAATGCCGCGCTCAGCGTCCCAGCGACACGCCGAGCACGAACGCGACCGCGCCGGCGATCACGCCGACCTGGATCGAGATGCGCAATCCGTAGACGATCGCCGAGATACAGGTCGCGCCCCTGCGCGTCGGTGCCGAGGTGGTAGACGTTGCCCGTCAGGCCGACGTGGCCCGGCGGCCGGCGCGCGTCGCTCAGCACCAGGCTGGCGAGGTCGTAGGGATCCTGCGGCGACGAGCACCGGCGCGAGCAGCGCCAGCAGCACGATCAGCACGACGATCGCGAGCGAAACCACCGCGACGCGGTTCTGCGCGGAACTCGAACCAGAACAGCCGCAGCGGCGAGCGGCTCGGTCGATCGCCGTCGGCGTGCGGGCTCGCTGTAGCGCATCAGCGCACGCGCGCACCGGATGCGCGGATCGAGCGCGGCGTTGGCGAGGTCGACCAGCAGGTTGATGATGATGAACAGCAACGCGACCAGCATCAGGTAGGCGACCATCACCGGGCGGTCGAGCGCGTTGATCGAATCGATGATCAGCTTGCCGACGCCGGGCCAGGAGAAGATCGTTTCGGTGACCACCGCGAAGGCGAGCGTGGAGCCCAGTTCGAGTCCGAACACCGTGACCAGCGGAATCGAGATCAGCCGCAGCACGTGGCGGCGCAGCATCGTGCGCTCGGACTGCCCGGCGGCGCGCGCGAATTTCACGGTGTCGGTCAGCATCACCTCGCGGGTGCCGGCGCGCGCGAGCCGGATCATCAGCGCCATCTTGAACAGCGACAGGTTGATCGCCGGCAGCAGCATGTGCGATAAGGCCGTTGGCCGTGAGAAAACTCCACTCCACGCCGAGCAACGTCACGGTCTCGCCGCGCCCGCCGGCCGGCAGCCAGCCCGAGCGTAGACCGCGAACGACGAAGATCAGCATCAGCCCGATCCAGAACGTCGGGCACCGAAAACCCGAGCATCGACACGCCCATGATGATCTTGCGCCGCCAGCGCCGTGCGGCGCGATAGCCGGCGTACATGCCCGAGCGGCACGCCGAGCAGCGTGGCGCCGAGCACCGCCGCCAGCGTGATCTCCAGCGGTCGCCGGCAGGCGCGACAAGATCAGGTCGAGCACCGGCATGTTGTAGACGAAGGAGCGGCCGAAGTCGCCGCTGACCAGTCGGCCGAGGAAGATGCCGTATTGCTGCCACAGCGGCAGGTCGAAACCGTAGGCGCGGATCGTCTGCTCGCGGATCTCCTGCGTCACGTCGGGCGCGATCATCACGTCGATCGGGTTGCCGATCGCGTAGACGCCGACGAACACCAGCGCCGAGATGACCAGCATCACGACCGCTGCCTGCAGCAGGCGCTGGATGATGAAAGCGAGCATCGGCAGCGTCGTCAGCGCGAGCTGAACGTCGGCTGCGGTGGCGGACGCGGCGCGAGGTCGCGCAGCGCGACTCAGGCCCAGCCGTCCGCGATGATCGCGCGGGTCTCGTCGACGGCCACCTCCCACATCGCCAGCACCTCGTCGTCGCTGCGCTGGTACAGGCCGCCGAAATTGCCGTCGCCGATCAGCTTCTTCTTTGCCGCCCGGGTCGACGCGCTGGTATTTCGCGAAGTCGATCATCGGCTTTGCGCTCGGACGGCATCTGCACGTCGGCCAGCCGCGTCCAGGGGAAGTTCTCCATCCACGACGCGTGCGAGGCCAGCTCGGATCGATCTCCTTGACCTTGGCCATGGTCTTCGGCGCATTCCACCAGTTGTGCCACTTGACCTGCACGCCGCGATTGCGGTCCAGCCATTCGAGCATGGCGCCGTGCGCCGGGCCGTTGCCGCCATGGCCGTTGACGATGACGATCTGCCGGAAGCCGGCGCGCACCATGTGGTCGAGGATGTCGCACATCAGCGCGCACAGCGTCGACAGGCGCAGCGTCACCGTGCCGGGGTAGTCGACGAAACTCGGCGTGAACCCGTAGTTGATGGTCGGGTAGACCGGCACCTCGATCGGTTCTGCGGCCTCGATCGCGACCCGCTCGGACAGGATCACGTCGACGCACAGGCTCAGGTAGGCGTGCTGTTCGGTCGAGCCGATCGGCAACACCGCGCGCTGGTCGTGCTTGACGTGTTGCTCCACCTGCATCCAGTTCATGTCGCCGATTCGCATCGCCTCTCCAGAACTGTCGGATCGACCGGCGTCAGGGCGCCCGCACGAGCACCCGCAGCGCTCCGGAATCGATCGAGAATCACTTCCAATTGGAATGATTGGTGCGCGATCTGATCGA